>CAWAXR010000001.1:0-48582 GCA_963786045.1 uncultured Alphaproteobacteria bacterium
GGATTCGAACCTCCGCATGGTGGAATCAAAATCCACTGCCTTACCACTTGGCGACGCCCCAATAACCGGAACGCGGCGGGACCAGCCTGCCGCGGATTCTCCGGCCACGCCGGTCTATAGAGGGAGTTGAGCCATTTCAACAGGGTAGAAGCCGAATTCAGCCCGAATCCGGGGCCGGTTTTGCGGTCTGGCGGCGGCGGCATTTCCTTTGCGGGATTCGGGGCTTCCCCGGCCCGGAAAACCGCCGCCCGCCAGGCCTTGTGGCGGCTCGATTTAACCTGCCGGGGAGTTGAGACAGCTGCGGTTTCGTGGGATGACGGCAATCCCCTCGAAAGCCAAAGCGAGACCCAAAAGCTAAGGACCCGGTGATGACCTATCGCGCGCCGATCAATGACATGCTGCTGGCCCTCAATCATGGCGCCGGCCTGCAGGCCGCCGTGAAGGCCGGTCATTACGGCGATTTCGATCATGATATCGCCGCCGCCGTGCTGGAGGAAGCCGGCAAATTCGCCTCTGACGTGCTGGCGCCGCTCAACGCGATCGGCGACGAACACGGCATCAAGCTCGACGGCGGCAACGTCACCACCGCCCCCGGCTGGCCAGACGCCTACCGGCGCTGGACGGCGGCGGGATGGAACGCGGTCTCCGGACCGGAAGCCTTTGGCGGCCAGGGCCTTCCGCTCGCGATCAATGCGGTCTGCACCGAGATCTGGAGCGCATCCAACATCGCCTTCGGCCTCTGCCCGCTCCTGACGCTGAGCGCCATCGAGGCGCTCGACGCGCATGGCAGCGAGGAACTCAAGAACATCTATCTCGAAAAACTGGTGTCCGGCGAATGGCCCGGCACCATGCAGCTCACCGAGCCGCAGGCCGGATCCGACGTCGGCGCGCTGCGCACCCGCGCCGAACGCGCCGCCGACGGCAGCTATCGCATCACAGGCACGAAGATCTTCATCACCTATGGCGATCACGACATGAGCGACAACATCGTGCATTTCGTGCTCGCCCGGCTGCCCGATGCGCCCGCCGGCACCAAGGGCATTTCGCTGTTTCTGATTCCGAAATTCCTGGTCAACGCCGACGGCTCGCTGGGCGCGCGCAACGACATCCACGCCAGCGGCATCGAACACAAGCTCGGCATGCATGCGGCCCCCACCTGCACCATGACGATGGGCGATCGCGGCGGCGCGATCGGTTACCTGATCGGCGAGGAAAACCAGGGCATGCGCTGCATGTTCACGATGATGAACCAGGCCCGGCTCGGCGTCGGCCTCGAGGGTGTCGGCATCGCCGACCGCGCCTATCAGCAGGCGCTGGCGTATGCGCAGGAGCGCCGCCAGGGCCGTGCGGTGGGCAAGACCGGCAACGGTTCGGACCCCATCATCGTGCATCCCGACGTCAAGCGGATGCTGATGCAGATGCGCGCGCTGACCGCGGCGGCGCGCACGATTTGCTATGCCACGGCCGTGGCGATCGACGTTTCGGTGCGCGCCACCGACGCCCGCACGCGCAGCCTCGCCGCGGCGCGCGGCGCGCTCTTGACGCCGATCGCGAAAGCGTTCTCCACCGACATCGGCAACGAGGTGGCCTCGCTCGGCGTGCAAGTTCACGGCGGCATGGGCTTCATCGAGGAAACCGGCGCCGCGCAGCATCTTCGCGATGCGCGCATCACGGCGATCTATGAAGGCACCAACGGCATCCAGTCGATCGACCTCGTGACGCGCAAGCTCGCGGCCAATGGCGGCGAGTCTGTCTGGGCGCTGCTCGACGAACTCGCCGGCATCGTCAAGGAGGTCGAGGCCTCGAACGATCCGGCGTTCGGCACCACCGGGGCAAAGCTGCGCGACGCGCTTTCCTCGCTGACGCGCACCAGCCGCTGGCTGCTGGAGCGCGTCACCTCGGCGCCGAACGATGCGCTGGCCGGCGCGACGCCGTATCTCAGGCTGTTCGGATCGACGCTCGGCGGATGCATGCTGGCCTCCGAAGCGCTGGCCGCGCGCACCATCGGCGAGGGCGATTCCTTGCGCCATGTCACGCTGGCGCGATTCTTCGCCGAAAACATTTCGGTGCAGGCGCCCTCGCTGGAGCGCACCGTGATGGATAGCGCCGAAGCCGTGAACGGCGCGGACGCGGTGTTGTTGGGGTAACTCCCTCTTCTGTCGTCCCCGCGAAAGCGGGGATCCATAACCACCGCTCATGGTTGTCGACAGAGCTGCGGCCACGGCATCGCGCAACATACCGGCTTTCGTGGTTATGGATCCCGGATCGCACTCGCTACGCTCGCTTGTCCGGGACGACATTCATAAAAAGTGCGCGCTCAACGATTCAAATTTTCAGATCGCCAATTGCGTCCTTGGGAACACGACTTCACCTCCCCGCGGCGCGGATGGCGCCCGGGCGATGCACAGTCGGTTGCCCTCGGAGAATCGAGGGCGCAGGGAATGCCGGGCGCCCGATGCGCCCGCAGCCGCGCGTGGTGGTAGTAAACACGCGCGTTAGTCACCACGGTCACACCGGAAACACCCGGCATTCCCCGCGCAATGGTTTTAACGGTTTCCTTCGTGCTCTTCCCGGTGACCGGGCTTGTTTGCCACCGTCGTCCGCGTGATGCGAAGCATCATCGCCAACTTGATGCCAGCGTCGGGGCATCAGAACCACACGACTTCGCCGTCCGCCTCGCGCGCGTTCGTCTTGCCGCGCCAAAGCGTCCACCGCATTCCGCACCCAACGTTCGTGACGATCGCGAAACGCCCCTCGAATGGGTGCGGGACGGCGTGGGATATAGAAGTGATTTGGCGCCGGCGGGAACGGATTTATTTTTTCAAACGGGACTGGACAGGTAGCATCAGCATGATCCGGTTCAGGAAATTAGCCTTTAGGCGCAAGTCGGATCAGCCCGACGGAAGCGCCAGCGCAGCTCCGTTCGCGTTAAATCTCGATCCAACTCGATCATGCGTTACTGCACCGGCATCGGCGGGCGCAGCGCCGACGGAAACCCTGGTTCGGGCGGCAATTGAGCCGCGGCCGGCGGCGAAGGTTCAGGCTGTCGCGGCGCGTTGGGGGCAACGGCTTGCGGCAATGGAGCAGCAATTGCTGCCTGCGCGGGCGGATATGGCGGCGGCTTGCGCGGCCGCGCGACGGCCGGCCGTGGCGGAGCCAATGCCAGCTTGGCCCGCGCATTCTGTTCGGCCGCCTTGTTCTCGGCAGCCTTGTTCTCCGCGGCCTTGTTCTCGGCAGCCTTGGCAATGTCGCGGGATATCTGCTGCTGGTTCGCCTTGAGCTCCGCGATGCCGGCCCTGAGCTGCTCGACCTCCCGGGTCACGCTGGCGAGATCGCGCGCCATCGACTGGAGCGACGGCGCCGGTCCGGGAGATGCGGCGACGGCGGCCGGCGCGGCGGATTCCGCCGCGGACTGGGCCACAGGCGCGGCCTGCGGAGAATCTGCATTCGCCGCGTCGGCCTCGTCCCCAGGCGAGGCCGGTTGCGCGGACAGCCCCCATTTTTCCAGCGGCAGCGACGTCATGACGAACTGCGGCGTCCACTTCACCATCAGTTTTTTGCCCGCGTAGCCGAAAGCCTGCCAGCCGATGGCTGCCGCGCCGATGCACGCTGCCAGCAACAATGCGGCGAAGGCGCGCACCGCCCGCCTGCCGACCGATCGCCGGCGGCCTGAACCCGATATGCCGCTGACGTCGGCGGGACGAAACGTCGTATCGACCGGAGGGACCGGCGGGGCGGAAGTGGAGCCGGTTCCCGCGTGGCTCTGCGGGTCGGAATGATGGCGCGCGGCCGCGCCGCGCAAGAGATCGGAAATCTCCTGCTCGGCGGGCACGACCCGAACGGCATCGGGCGCGACCACGACAACATCGTGCGGATCGTCGCCCGGTTTGGGGGTCAGCGTGGAATTCATGGGGGCTCCGTGCTCTCTCACCCGCATCAGGGCGGTCGGCGGATTTACGCTAGCGTTCAGCCCCCCGCTTCATTGGGGTCATCCGGGTTTGACCAAACCAAGGCAATTCGATGGAAAGTGTGGGGCCGCCGATGGCGGGCGCGTTTCGGGAACTTGTTTGTCGGCGCGCCGAGCAGGCGGGTAGCTTGCTGGCGTGGTGGATGGGTGGATCATCCGTTTTCGAGCCCATGAAGGACTGACCTCATCCCGAGGAGCTTGCGAAGCAAACGTCTCGCAGGATTTATACAACGCATGGACACGCGGCCATCCTTCGAGACGCACGCAAGGGCGCGCTCCTCAGAGTCTGACCGGAAATGCAGCCCATGGTATTGGGCGTCATTCCGGGATGGTGCGCAGCACCAGACCCGGAATCTCGAGATTCCGGGTTCGATGCTTCGCATCGCCCCGGAATGACTGTCTTAGAGGCCTTGTTTTGCTGGCTGCATTTCCAGTCAGACTCTCAGGATGAGGTCGGATATTCACAACCTCTTTCACGGGCGATGATGAGCAAGTAGCCCGCATGAGCCCAGCGAAATGCGGGACCAGAATAAAGACCCCGGATTTCGCTTTGCTCATCCGGGCTACGCTTGCTCATCCGGCCACGCTTGCTTTCTTTAGAAGTCAAAGTCTCGGATAATCGCCTTCGCAAATCTCGTGAATTCGTAGAGTGCGGTAATCACTTCCCTACGTGGGAGGTAAGTAGTTTCACAGAGGCTTACCTGCGGGGTGAGCTTAATCTGGGGCTGCTGTGCCGCGCTTTTGGAAAGCAAACCAATTGTAGTTTCATCTATTCCCGTCCGCACCCATCCAACGGATACCGGGATAAAGGCATCGACGGCTTGCCCCCAACCAGAGACCACAAACGTTCGCGGGCTGACCTCAGCGGACAAGAGCCTTTGATGCTTTCGGACAATATCCAGATCATGAAGCGCACTAAGGAGATGATTCCCATCCTGTCCTCTGTACGGGTTCAACGATTCGATGATTCCTCGTTCCTTGGCCGGCAGCGCGTTTATGAATTTGTCCCCTTTGTATCCCTTCCCGGAGAGAAAGATTGTCTTGCTGGGCGCGACCGGAAAGTAAGCATTGTCAATGAGCGCTTGGCAGTGGCGATTTGCCAAAATGCAGGCCAGAATATCAAGGCTGCTTCGAATGGCGTTGAGATAGACGCCAGCCTCGACCTGGAATGCGAGCGGGAACGGCTCTTTTTCCGCGACGACCACCACATCATTGGGAACGTTAGCTGGCAGCTCTCTGATAGCCACATGCACATTATCGCGGAGCCAAGCATCAAGCTTCTTCTTCAAGAGTGGGAAGTTGGATTCCGCCCAATCGACGGAGGCTTGGGCATGTTGCAAATCATCGCGCATGGCCTAACCTGATCCAACCAAAGACTTCGGAATTTCAAAAAGTGCTGCGGCATTTTCTGACCGCAGGGCGAAGCATCTTGTCCCTGATATTGGCGACATGTTTGGAGCGTGTTTTACCCTTTCGCTCGGCAAGCACGTAAACGATTTTCGTCAAGGATAGTCCCCCCACAAGCAGGGAGAGGTAACCAAACTGCGGATCATCGGCACCCCAAAACTCTCACCCGATCGGCTTCAGCCCCGCCTCGATCGCGGCGCGGCGGGGTTCGAGGAAGGGGGGCAGCGCGAGTTTTTCGCCGAGCGTTTCGATCGGCTCGTCGGTGGCAAAGCCGGGGCCGTCGGTCGCGATCTCGAACAGGATGCCGTTGGGCTCGCGGAAATAGAGGCTGCGGAAATAAAACCGGTCGATCTCGCCGCTGTTGGGAATGCCGATCTCGCCCAGGCGTTTGGTCCAGGCGTGATATTGCGTCTCATCGGGCGTGCGAAACGCCACGTGATGCACGCCGCCCGCGCCCTGCCGCGCCACCGGCGAATTCCTGCTTTCGACGACGTGCAGCTCGGCGGCCGGACCGCCCTCGCCCATCGCGAACACCTGAACCGCGGCCTTCGCGTCCGCAGCGCTGTATTCGCGCACCTGCCGCATGTTCATCACCCCGGTCAGCACCGTCGAGGTGCGCGACAGATCATGCACGCTGAGCACGATCGGGCCGAGCCCGCGAATCTGGTGTTCGGCCGGCACGGGGCTCTTTTCCCATGGCGACGCCGGACCGGCGCCGCCGTCATCGACCAGCACCAGGCGTTGGCCTTCCCCGTCTTCGAACGGCAGCGTCAGCCTGCCGTCGACCTCGGCGACCTCGCCGGTGTGGCCGCCCGCCTTGCGCAGGCGATCCCGCCAGTAGCCGAGGCTCGTTTCGCCCGCGACGCGCAAGGACGTAGCGGAAATGCTGTTGGTCCCGCGCCGCTCCGGCGCCGCCGGAAAATCGAAGAAGGTGAGATCGGTGCCGGGATTGGCCTTTCCGTCGGCGTAGAACAGATGATAGGCGCTGACGTCGTCCTGATTGACGGTCTTCTTGACCAGCCGCATGCCGAGCAAACCGGTATAAAAGGCAAGATTTTCGCGGGGTTTCGCGGATATCGCCGTCAGATGGTGAATCCCGGTCAGCTGCATCGGTCACTCCTCGCGCGTCGTTGCCTCAGGCCGGAAGCCGCGACAGGCGGCTTTGGACGCCGTGGGGGATGATGTAGGATATTTTCGGAATACCCGCCATCCGATTGCTTTCAGGGCCGCAGCATGACCGGACATCTTATCGTTACCGACGAAGACGCCACCCGGGTGATCACCCTGCGCCGGCCCGACAAGAAGAACGCCATCACGCAAGAAATGTATCGCGGCATGAGCGATGCGATCGACACCGCGCAGAACAATCCGGCGATCCGTTGCATCGTCATCGCCGGGGGCTCCGGCGCATTCACCGCGGGCAACGACCTCGAGGATTTCCTGAGGGATGGCACGTCGAACGCCGACGCGCCCCGCGCCTCCAACGCCGTGAAATTCCTTTATTCGCTGGCCCACAACACCAAGCCGATCATCGCCGCGGTCGACGGCATCGCGATCGGTATCGGCACCACCATGCTGTTCCATTGCGACTACGTTCTCGCCTCCACGACGACCACCTTCTCGACGCCCTTCATCCATCTCGGCCTGGTTCCGGAAGGCGCCTCCAGCCTGCTGGCGCCCCGCGCCATGGGACATCAGCGGGCGTTCGCGATGCTGGTGATGGGACGCTCGCTCAGCGCCGAGGAGGGCCGCCTCGCCGGCTTCGTCAATGCCGTGGTGGCGCCGGGCCACACCGAAGTCGAGGCGCGCAAGGTGGCGCGCGAGATTTGCTCGCTCCCGGCGGAGGCGGTCGCGCTCTCGCGAAAGCTTCTGAGACTGCCGCCGGAAGATCTCACCCGCAGGATCGACCAGGAAAGCCATCTGTTTGGCGAACGGATGCGTTCCGCGGAAGCGGTGGCCGCCTTCAAGGCGTTCTTTTCGCGCAAGAGGACTTGAGCGCTTTCGTGAAATCGTTGTGCTCACCTCTTATTATAAAGCCATGAGACATCCGCTTTCGCTTGTGCTTGCCGCCGTGACGCTGATGGTTGCGCCCGACCTTGCCTGGCGCGCCATGGCTCAGGCCCCCTCCGTTGACGTGAGAATTCTGGCGATCAACGATTTCCACGGCAATCTGCGCCCGCCCCCCGGCGGGATCAGGATCGCCGATCCCGCCGACAAGACCAGGAAGATCGCGGTGCCGGCCGGCGGCGCCGAGCACATGGCGACGCTGGTCAAGCAGCTCCGCCAGGGCACAAAAGAACACGATCTTCGTCGCGGCCGGAGACCTGATCGGCGCGAGCCCCTTTCTGTCGGCGATGTTCCACGATGAACCGACGATCGAATCCCTGTCGATGATGGGGCTCGAGATTGCCTCCGTCGGCAATCACGAATTCGACGAGGGCAAGGACGAACTCAAGCGGATGCAGAACGGCGGCTGCCACCCGATCGACACATGCCAGGGGCCGCATCCGTTTCCCGGCGCGAAATTCCGCTACCTCGCGGCCTCCACGATCGAGAAGAGCTACCGGCAAGACCCTTTTTCCTCCCTACGAGATCAGGGAATTCGACGGGATTCCGGTCGCCTTTATCGGCCTGACCTTGAAGGGCACGCCCGATATCATTTCGCCGGTCAGCGCGGCGGGTCTTGAATTCCGCGACGAGGCCGACACCGTGAATGCGCTGGTTCCGGAATTGAAGGCGCGTGGCGTCGAGGCCATCGTCGTGCTGATCCACGAAGGCGGCTTTCCGACCGGCGACTACAATGAATGCCCCGGCATCTCCGGGGCCATCGTCGACATCGTGAAAAAATTCGACCGCGCGGTCGACGTCGTGGTCAGCGGCCACACCCATCAGGCCTATGTCTGCGAGATCGACGGGCGGCTCGTCACCTCGGGCGACAAATACGGCACCCTCGTCACCACAATCGACCTCAAGCTCGATTCCAGAACACGCGACGTCGTCAGCGCCAGGGCCGACAATTTCATCGTCCGCACCGGCGCCCTCGCGCAGGGATCCGGACCAGACCGCGTTGCTGGAGGCTTACGACAAGTTCGCCGCCCCGATCGCCAACCGCCGGGCGGGGTCGGTCACCGAAACGCTGTCGCGCGCGCCGAACGCTGCCGGCGAGAGCACGCTCGGCGATATCATCGCCGACGCCCAACTGGCCGCGACCAGCGCCGCCGCCGATGGCGGGGCGGGAATCGCATTCACCAATCCGGGCGGCATCCGCATCGACATCACGAGGAAGGAAGACGGCGCGGTGACCTATGCCGACGTGTTCGCCAGCCAGCCGTTCCGCAATCAACTGGTCACGCTGTCGCTGACGGGAAGCCAGATCAAGAACATGCTCGAGCAGCAATGGCTCGATCCGAGGCGACCGCGAATTCTTCAGGTCTCGAAGGGTTTCAGCTACACCTGGGACAGCACGAAGCCCGATGGCGACCGCGTGATCGCCGCTTCGCTGTCGCTGAACGGGGCGCCCATCGATCCGGCGAAAAGCTATCGCGTGACCGTGAACAATTACCTGTCGGTCGGCGGCGACGGCTTCACCGTGTTGAAGGAAGGCACCGCGCAGCAATTCGGCGTGTTTGACGTCGACGCGCTCTACACCTATTTTCAGGCCAACAGCCCTATCGCGCCTCAAGCCGCCGGCCGCATCACGCGACTGAATTAGGACTACGTCATTCCGGGCTCCTTCGCCCCGGCACGGCTCTTTTCGAACGGCCGGCAACCCCCTACATTGGGCTCTTCTCGAAAAGCGCGTCTCACGCGCCAGGGCCATGCATGACGACGCTTCTTCTCACCCATACCGCCTGTCTCGACCATGCCACGCCTCCGGGACATCCGGAGCGCGCCGACCGGCTGCGCGCGGTCGCCCAGGTACTCGCGGAAGACCGTTTCAACAGCCTCGTGCGCGGCGAGGCTCCGGAAGGCAGCCTGGATTCGGTCACGCTCTGCCATAACGAGGATTACGTCGGAGAGCTTCGCCATATCGCGCCATCCAGCGGCCTGATCTATCTCGACGGCGATACCTCGATGTCGCCGGGCACCTGGGAAGCGGTGATGCGCGGGGTCGGAGGCGCGGTCGCCGCCACCGATGCCGTGATGTCCGGCGCCCACGACAACGCGTTCGTCGCGGTCCGCCCGCCGGGCCACCACGCCGAGATCAGCAAGCCGATGGGGTTTTGCTTCTTCGACAACGCCGCCATTGCCGCGCGTCACGCCCAGCGCAAATACGGCATCGCCCGCGCCGCCGTGGTCGACTTCGACGTTCACCACGGCAACGGCACGCAGGATATTTTCTGGGCCGACAAAAGCGTGATGTATTGCTCGACGCACCAGATGCCGCTGTTTCCCGGCACCGGCGCCAGCGGTGAACGCGGCGAGCACGACAATATCGTCAACGCGCCGCTGGCCGCGGAGGACGGCGGCGCGAAATTCCGCGCCGCGTTCGAGAACGTGATCCTGCCGCAGCTTGTGAAATTCAGTCCCGAGCTGATCATCGTCTCCGCCGGCTTCGACGCGCATTATCGCGACCCGCTTGCCTCGCTCAATCTCAAGGCGGAAGACTTCGGCTGGGTCACGCGCAAGCTGATGGATATCGCGCAGGCCAGCGCGGGAGGGCGAATTGTCTCGGTGCTCGAGGGCGGCTATGATCTTCAAGGCCTGAGCGAATCGGTCGCCGCCCATGTCAGCGCATTGATGGGCGCGGATGCCCGCCACAATACGTTCGCATGAATATTTTGATTCCGCTGGCGATACAGCGTTTCCCGAGAAAGCAATATGGCTGAAAACACCCAGGCCGACGTCAAGAAGCTGAGCTTCGAGCGCGCGATCGAAGAGCTTGAATCGATCGTGAAGCGGCTCGAGGACGGCAAGGTGCCGCTTGAGGAATCCGTCACCATTTACGAGCGGGGCGAGGCGCTGAAGCGGCGATGCGAGGAATTGCTGCGGCAGGCGGAGGCCCGCGTCGACAAGATCACCACCGACGCGAACGGCCAGCCGACCGGTACCGAGCCGCTCGACGTGCGATAATACCGTCCCCGGCCCCCCGGATGCATGACTCCTCCGGTGAATAATGAGGAGTAAAAAGACCGTTTCCGCGCCTGATTCGGCGCCTGAAAGGTTCCCAACGGCCGCCACCGGCCGCGTTGACGGAATTTAAGCCAATTGGAACCCTTGGGTTGCCGTGCGGTTGAATCCCAAGGGTTCCATCGCTCTCAATCGTCACCCGTGCCCCCGGGGCGGGTTGGCTTTGGCCGTCACTTTAGTGTAATGCTTTGAAGGCTATGGGCTGACGAAGGCTGTCTTCCGTCGGTTTTCGACAATAGTAAGTACTTCAAATAGCTCAAGAAAATGGTTGAGAAGGGTGACGCCGCCAAGGGTGATGCAAATCGCATTGAACAATCCGGAGTGCAACCAGGCTTTCAGCTCAGGTTTCGGCCCGCTCAGGTGGCATCCGGCTTCTGGGTTATCGCTGCGCTGAACCCGCGCAACCCATCTCGCGTCGGGCCGTTGATCCCGACCTGCAAAATTGGAATATCGCTGTGACCACATTTAGCAAGACGCCGCTTCTCGATACGATTCACACCCCGGAAGATCTGCGCCGCCTCAAGGTGGAACAGGTCCGGCAGGTCGCCGACGAGCTGCGTCAGGAGACCATCGATGCCGTCTCGGTCACCGGCGGACATTTCGGCGCCGGTCTCGGCGTGGTCGAATTGACGACCGCCCTGCACTACATTTTCGACACCCCGCGCGACCGTCTGATCTGGGACGTCGGCCACCAGGCCTATCCGCACAAGATCCTGACCGGCCGGCGCGACCGCATTCGCACGCTGCGCACCGGCGGCGGGCTTTCCGGTTTCACCAAGCGCACCGAGAGCGACTACGATCCGTTCGGCGCCGCCCACTCCTCGACCTCGATCTCGGCGGGGCTCGGCATGGCGGTGGCGCGCGACCTCTCCGGCGGCACGAACAACGTCAT
Source organism: uncultured Alphaproteobacteria bacterium (assembly GCA_963786045.1). Classification (GTDB taxonomy): domain Bacteria; phylum Pseudomonadota; class Alphaproteobacteria; order Rhizobiales; family Xanthobacteraceae; genus Bradyrhizobium. Next base: position 11,397 of record CAWAXR010000001.1, read on the forward strand.
CGCCGTGATCGGCGACGGCGCGATGTCCGCGGGCATGGCCTATGAAGCCATGAACAATGCCGGCGCGATGAATTCCCGGCTGATCGTCATTCTCAACGACAACGACATGTCGATCGCCCCGCCGGTCGGCGCGATGTCGGCCTATCTGTCGCGGCTCTATTCCGGCAAGACCTACCGCACGCTGCGCGAAGCGGCGAAACAGATCAACAAGCGTCTGCCGAAGGTGCTGGCCAACCGCGCCAACCGCGTCGAGGAATATTCCCGCGGCTTCATGATGGACGGTGGCACGCTGTTCGAGGAACTCGGCTTCTATTACGTCGGCCCGATCGACGGCCACAACCTCGACCACCTGCTGCCGGTTCTCAAGAACGTCCGCGACATGGAGACCGGCCCGATCCTGGTCCACGTCGTGACGCAAAAGGGCAAGGGCTACGCCCCGGCGGAGGCCTCCGCCGACAAGTATCACGCCGTGGTCAAGTTCGACGTGGCGACCGGCACGCAGGCGAAAGCCAAGCCGAACGCACCGGCCTATCAAAACGTTTTCGGCCAGAGCCTCGTCAAGGAAGCCGAGAAGGACGACAAGATCGTCGGCATCACCGCGGCGATGCCGTCGGGCACCGGGATCGACATCTTCAACAAGGCTTTCCCCGATCGCACCTTCGACGTCGGCATCGCCGAACAGCATGCGGTGACATTCGCCGCCGGTCTTGCCAGCGAGGGCTACAAGCCGTTCTGCGCGATCTATTCGACATTCCTGCAGCGCGGCTATGACCAGGTGGTGCACGACGTCGCGATCCAGAGCCTGCCGGTGCGCTTCGCGATCGATCGCGCCGGACTTGTCGGCGCCGACGGCGCGACCCATGCCGGCTCGTTCGACAACGCCTATCTCGGTTGCCTGCCGAATTTCGTCATCATGGCCGCTTCCGACGAGGCCGAGCTGGTGCACATGGTGGCGACCCAGGTCGCCATCAACGATCGCCCGAGCGCGGTGCGCTATCCGCGCGGCGAAGGCCGCGGCGTCGAGATGCCCGAATTCGGCGTTCCCTTGGAAATCGGCAAGGGCCGCATCATTCGCGAAGGCACCAAGATCGCGCTGCTGTCGTTCGGCACGCGGCTCGCCGAATGCGAGAAGGCGGCCGACGAACTGGCCGCGCTTGGGCTGTCCACCACCATCGCCGACGCGCGGTTCATGAAGCCGCTCGACGTCGACATGGTGCTGAAGCTCGCGCGCGAGCACGAAATCCTCCTCACCATCGAGGAAGGCTCGATCGGCGGTTTCGGCTCCCATGTCATGCAGACGCTGGCGGAGAACGGCATGCTCGACGGCGGCCTGCGGATGCGCTCGATGGTGCTGCCGGATGTGTTCCTCGACCACGACTCGCCCGCCGCGATGTACGCCAGCGCCGGCCTCGACGCCAAGGGCATCGTCGCCAAGGTGTTCGAAACCCTCGGCAAGGACTTCAAGGCCGAGACGGTGAAACTCGCCTGATCGATCAGGCGCTCCGGGGAAGTTTGCCTGGCTTCATCCTTCGAGACGCGGCCAAAGGGCCGCTCCTCAGGATGAGGTCTTAGACCCTCATGGTGAGGAGCGCGGCAACGCCGCGCGTCTCGAACCACGAGGCCGTTGGCCTGAACTAACAATGAAGATCTACCTGGCCGGCCCCGACGTCTTTCTGCCCGATGCCGTTGCAATCGGGCGGCGCAAGGTCGAGCTTTGCGAACGTCACGGACTGGTTGGACTGTATCCGCTGGACAACGCCGTCGACATCGCGGCCAAGGACGCCTCCCTGCAGATTTTTCGCGGCAACAGAGCCATGATGACCGAGGCCGACGCCATCATCGCCAATCTCACGCCGTTTCGCGGACCGGGCGCGGATGCCGGAACGGTCTATGAGCTCGGCTACATGGCGGGACATGGCAAGCTGTGCCTGGGATACAGCAACGATCCCTCGCCCTATGCCGATCGCGTGCGCGAATTCACCGAGGTGACGTCGCGCGACGGATGCCTGATCGACGCGCGGGGGTTGACGGTGGAGGATTTCGGGTTGACCGATAATCTGATGATGATTCACGCGCTCGATCTGCATGGCTGCGCGCTGGTGACGCCGCGCTCGAGGCTGACGGACATCTGGTACGACCTGACCGCGTTCGAGACCTGCGTGCGCATGGCGGCCGAGCGGCTCGCCGCTTCGCACCCCCCGGCATCGGCTTGAACTTGGCCAGGCCCGGCAGCAGCGGATCCCCTCCCCGCAAGCGCGCGGACCTGTTGCTGGTCGAGCGCGGGCTGTTCGAAAGCCGGGCGCGGGCGCAGGCCGCGATCGAGGCCGGCCTCGTCTCGGCCAACGACAAGCCGGTCCTCAAGGCCTCCGAGAGCTATTCCCACCGATGCCGTGTTGCAGGCGCAGCCGGCGCATCCCTTTGTTTCGCGCGGCGGCGTCAAGCTCGCGGGCGCGCTCGAGCAATATCCGATCCCGATCGAGGATCACGTCTGCCTCGACGTCGGCGCATCGACCGGCGGATTCACCGAGGTCCTGCTTGCCAACGGCGCCAGCATGGTTTTCGCGATCGATGTCGGGCGCGGGCAATTGCATCCATCGCTGCGCGGCCATCCCAAAATCGTTTCCATGGAGGAGACCGATATCCGCGCGTTCGAGGGCAAGCGCCTGCCCGCGCGGCCCGACATCGTCGTGATCGACGTCAGTTTCATTTCACTGAAGGCTGTGCTGCCGGTGGCGCTGTCGCTGGCGGCGGCGCCGATGAGCCTGCTGGCACTGATAAAACCGCAATTCGAGGCGGCGCGAAAACATTCCAAGCGCGGAATCATCCGCAGCGCAGCGGTCCACCAGGAAATCTGCGACGATATCTCGGCGTTCGCGTCGTCGCTCGGGTGCACGGACATCCGCGTATTTCCGTCGTCGATCACAGGCGGCGACGGCAATATCGAATTCTTCATCGGCGCGCGCCGTGGTTGAGCGCCTCACCATCGATCATGTCGGCCACCTCGGCGACGGCGTCGGCTATGCCGACGGACAGACCCTGTTTGTACCGTACACGCTTGGCGGCGAGACGGTCGAGGTTGCCCCCGTGCCGGGTCACCATCCCGACCGGAGGCGCCTGCTCGCGGTCGAGCGCGCGAGCCCTGAACGTATCACGCCGTTCTGCCAGCATTTTGGAATCTGCGGAGGCTGCGCGATCCAGCATTGGGAAACCGGGCGCTACCGCGCATGGAAACGCGAACTCGTCGTCGAGACGCTGGCGCAGGCGAAGATCGCCTGCGACGTGCAGCCCCTGATCGACGCCCATGGTCTCGGCCGGCGGCGGATGACGCTTCATGCCCGGATGGGCACCCATGACGTGCTCAAGGTGGGATTTTCGGCTGCGAATTCGCACGACATCGTTCCCATCGATCGCTGTCCGATCCTCGACCCCGGACTGAGCGGCGCGCTTGACGCGGCCTGGGCGATCGCCGAGCCGCTGAAACCAACCGGCAAGCCGCTCGATATCCAGTTCACCGCCACCGATAGCGGCCTCGACGTCGACGTGCGCGGCTCGGGGCCGCTGCCCTCTCACCTGATCACGACGCTGTCGCGGGTCGCCGAACAACATCGTCTGGCGCGGCTGACGCGCCATGGCGAACTGGTGTTGATGCGCGCGCCTCCGACCATCTCGATCGGCGCCGCGCAGGTGACCCTGCCGCCGGGCTCGTTCCTGCAGGCCACCGTCGCGGGCGAAGAGGCCCTGGCGGCGCTGGTGTCGGATCATTGCGGGCGCGCCAAACACATCGCCGACCTGTTTTGCGGCGTGGGTCCGTTTGCCCTGAGGCTGGCCGCGAAGTCACGGATTTCGGCATTCGACAGCGACGCCGGCAGCGTGAGCGCGCTGCAGAAGGCCGCGACATCGACGCCGGGGCTGAAGCCGGTCAAGGCCGAGACCCGCGACCTGTTCCGGCGTCCGCTGGTGCCGCAGGAGCTGCGCGACTTCGATGCCGTCGTGTTCGATCCGCCGCGGCAGGGCGCGCAGGCGCAGGCCACGCAGCTCGCCGCCAGCAAAGTCCCCGTGGTGGTGGCGGTGTCCTGCAACGTCGCGACCTTCGCGCGCGATGCGCGGATCTTGATCGATGGCGGCTACAGCATCGAAGGCGTCACCCCGGTCGACCAGTTCCGCCACACCCCGCATGCCGAACTGGTGGCGCGGTTTGTGCGCTGAGCGCTGGCAGACGCCTCACCGCCCCCAGCGGTCCTGCCAGATCTTCTCGCCGATCAGGCAGGAAACGCGCGGCTCCTTTTCGGCCACCGGGACAATCCGGCGTTCGGGCGTCCGGCCGGCGACTTCCAGCAGGAGCTTGGTCCGGATCGCCTCCTTGAACTTGTCGCGATCCTTGATCGACACCACGAAGGATCCCGGCCCTCCGATCACGCAGTCCTCGTAGTAGAGATCGAGGTTCTCGATATCCATGGTCGAATAGGACGGCTCCTTCACCATGATCGGCAGGCCGTTGATGGTAATCCCCCTGGCGAGCGCCTCGTCGCGCGCGCCAACCACGGGCGCGCCGTTATTGTTGGGACCGTCGCCGGATATGTCGATGACACGCCGCGAGCCCCGATACGGATTGGCGTCGAACAGCGGCATGGCGAAATAGATCGCGCCCGAGATCGAGGTGCGGGAGGCCCGCCGGATCGGCGTCTTCAGGATTTCATCGGCAACCGCATCCGCCGTCTCCGGGCCATCGATCACCCGCCAGGGAATGATGATCTTCTGGTCGCTCGACGCCGCCCATTCGAAATAGGTCACCGCAATCCTGCCGTTCGGAAGCGTCTTCAGCGCCTGCAGGAATTCCTTCGAAACGATCGCCTGCGCATATCCCTCACGCTGGACCGCCAGCTCATCCATATCCATTGAATAGGAGACATCGACCGCAAGCACGAGTTCGACGTCGACCGACGGCGTGCTTTCCTTGTCCGCCAGTCGCTGGCTCAGTTGATCCGCAGGGACGGGCGCAGCAATGCCCGCGACGTCGCCGCCTGCGATCGCGCCCGCAACGAGCACCGCCCCGATCGAGACATACCAGCGCATGAGCTGCCCTCCCGTCGAATGGCCGTGATGTTGACACGCAAAGCCGCCCTCGAAAAGCGGGAAGGTGATTGGCCGTTCACATTCAGGTTAGCCGCCTGGTCACCGCAACCGCGAAAGGCGGTGGTTTCCCGGCCACCATCCCCGCCAATTTTGCGGCAACGAATTCTCGTGCCATACAGCGCGCATCAATCCTGGGGGGGAAGCCATGTTTCGATTCTGCATCGTGTGTTGCCTGTGGCTGCTTGGCGTTCTTGATACCGCAATGGCTGAATCCGCGACCGAACGCGGTAATTATCTGGTCAATACGATCATGGCCTGCGGCAATTGCCACTCGCCGCGCGACGCGAATGGTCAGATGATCAAGGAGAAGGCATTTTCCGGCGGCCTGACGTTCAACACACCCGGTTTCGTCGTCACCGCCGCGAACATCACGCCCGACCGCGAGACCGGAATCGGAAGCTGGAGCGATGCCGAGATCAAGCGCGCGCTGGTCGAGGGAATGCGCCCGGACCACGGCCGCCTCGCCGGCGTGCCGCTGGCGGCAGTCATGCCGGCCAATTTCTACAAGGCTTTACTCCCCGGGGATCTCGACGCCATCGTCGCCTACCTGCGCACGGTCAAACCGGTCCGGAACGAAGTCGCCGATCCCGTCTACAAGGCCCCGGTGCGCCGCGATGCCTATCCCGACGCGGAGACCGGCTTCAGCAAGGCCATGTTCGCCGATCCGGTGAAGCACGGCGCCTATCTCGTCACCATCGGCCATTGCATGGAATGCCACTCGGCATGGTCGAAGGGCACATCCGATTTCAAGACCGGACTGGGCCGCGGCGGCAGGGTTCTCCCGCCGCCGGCAGGGGTGCCGGAGGGAACGCCGGGAGCCACCGCCGCCAACATCACATCGGATCGGGCTTCCGGCATCGGCGCCTGGACCGATCAGGAAATCGGCCGCGCCATCACCCACGGCGTGTCCCGCGACGGGCGGAAGCTCAAGCCGCCGATGGCCTACGCTTTCTATGCGGGGCTGAAGCAGTCCGATTTAGCTGATATCATCGCCTATCTGCGCACGGTTCCGCCGCTGCCATGATGCTCTCGAAAATAGCCGGCTCATCCGCAGGCCAAGGAGGTTGTATTCTTGAAAAATTAAACGTAAGGAGGTACTGACCGGAATGATCGACACCGTCGCCACGCCGAAGACCAAGGTCAGGACCAGGACCGAACGCCCGCGGCTGCACAAGGTCATCCTCGTCAACGACGACTTCACGCCCCGCGAGTTCGTCGTCACCGTTCTGAAGGCGGAATTTCGCATGACCGAGGACCAGGCCCACAAGGTGATGATCACCGCGCACCGGCGCGGCGTATGCGTCGTTGCGGTCTTCACCAGGGACGTCGCCGAGACCAAGGCGACGCGGGCCACCGAGGCCGGCCGCGCCAAGGGCTACCCATTGTTATTCACCACCGAGCCCGAGGAGTAACACGACCATGAGAACTGTCGTCATCGCCATTCTGTTGCTGTTTTCGACCTCGGCGATGGCCGCCACCTTCACCTACACCCCGGTTCACGTCGCTCCCGTGGTTCACGTCAATCCGGTCGTTCGCGTCAATCCCGGCGTTCACGTCAAGCCGATAGCCAGGCCCGTCGGGCGCGCGGCCTTGCATTCGCATCAAGGGCCCTTGCCGGTCGCGGCGTACACCGTTCCGCCGAAGCAGAAATGTGCAGATCAGAAATCCGGTTCGACGGGGTGTCCGAAGAACTGACCGGCGGTTGCCGGGTTCAATCCGCGGTCGCCTCGTCCGCCAGGCCGTAAACCCGCTCGGCCTTCGAGAATCCCGCGATCGGGAAATCGCCGAGATCCGTCCAGCCGCCGGCGCAGGCCTGGGCAAATGCCGCCGACGCCACGACGGTGCGACGCAGGCGGCCCGCGATCTTTTCCAGCCGCGCGGCGAGATTGACCGCGGGGCCGATGCAGGTGAAGTCGAGCCGGTTGCCGCCGCCGATATTGCCGTACAGAATTTTCCCGACATGCAAGGCGACGCCGAAACGAAAGCGCTCGATGGTGTCGCCGATCGGATAATGCATGGCCTCGACATTGGCGCGCGATTCGCGGGCGGCTTCCAGCACGCCGGAACAGACCTGGCCGATATCGCCGACATACTCATCGATGGGAAACACCGCGAGCAAGCCGTCGCCCATGAACTTCAGCACTTCCCCGCCATGCGTCCTGATCGCGGACACCTGGCAGTCAAAGTAGAGATTGAGAATGTCCACGACGGTCTCGGCCGGCAACCGGTCGGACAGCGCCGTGAAGCCGCGCAGATCCGACAGCCAGATCGCCGCATGCATCGTGTCGGTGTGGCCGCGGCGGATCTGCCCGCCCATGATCCTCTCGCCGGCGCGGTTGCCGACATAGATGTCGAGCAGGTTCGAGGCGGTGCGATGCATGCGGGTGATTTCGATGACCCGGGACAGCGCCGGTATCAGCGACCGCAGACCGTCGAGTTGCCCATCGGTGAAGCCGCCCGGCTGCTTCGTGGTCCAGCTCGAGGCGTGAACCGAGCCATCGATCTGTAAAATCGGCAGCGCGATATAATCGGTGACACCCTCCGCCCGCATGTCGTCGAGAAACGGGAAGCGCTTGCTCTCGGGGCCCGCGATCAGCGATCTGACTTCCCGCCCCTGATCGAACACGATTGCCAAGGGGCTGTTCCGGTATTCCGGCGAATCCAGCATGTCGTAGTTCACGCTGCCGGCGACGACCTCGGCTCCCGGACGCCAGATGAAATTGCGGCCGATGATCTCGGGATGCAGCGTGCGCACGAACACCCCGACGCGCCAGAGCGGCAACCCGGCCGCAACCAGACGCTCGCAGGTCTCCGCCATCATCCGCGGCGGATTGGGCGCGGACCTCGCGCCGTCGATCAGCCATTCGGTCAGCTTCTGCAGGTCGAGGGCGTTCATGGAAGTGAATTTGCGGCGCAAGTTGCGGAAAGGTCAAGGCCGCGGGCAGCGCGAGGGTGAGGCTACGCTTGCTGACAAACACCACCGGTGGTGCTATTGTTAGAGTATGGTTTTGCTGTCGTCAGACCTTTTGCAAAGAATAACGATCGATGCCGATCGCATGCATGGTCGTCCATGTATTCGCGGATTGCGTGTGACGGTCGCAGACATTCTTGGCTTGATGTCGGCTGGCCAATCGCGAGAAGCGATTCTTCAAGAGTATCCTTATCTTGAAGGCGCCGATATCGATGCGGTTCTGGCCTTTGCTGCCCGGCAGGCGGACCATCCCATTATCGCTGCGGAGTAGGTTTTGCTCTTTCTGGTCGACGCGCAGCTTCCTCCCTCGCTGGCGGCGGCATTGCGGCAGGCCGGCTGTGAGGCGGTTCACGTGATGGACCTCGGGCTACTGGCCGCAACCGACCAGCAGATTTGGGACGAATCCATTTCCCGTTCGGCGGTTCTCGTCACCAAGGATGCGACTTTCCCCTTCGCCGGACCGCAAGGAGCAATGGCCCAGCGATCCTGTGGGTCCGGGTTGGCAATATAACCAATCGAAAGCTTATCGAGCTGGTACTGCGGGCCTTGCCGGCCATTATCGACGCGATCGCACGCGACGAAGCAGTTATCGAATTTATCGAGCGTTAGCGAGCGGACGGGTCAGAGCCCGTAGCAAGGATGGGTGGAGCGCAACGATACCCATCACGATGCTAAAAAGTCGGGGGCAGCTTCTTCACCGTCGATCTGGCGAAGCAGTAACCCGCAGCAAGACTACGCGCTAAAGCTTTGCCAGCTTCACCGCTATAAAGATGACGGCTACCACGAAAAGTATCCCGGACAGTTTCATACAGAGGTTCGAGAATCCCATATAGACGACAGACCGTGTTGGCTCGGCATCTCCAATCAAAACTCGGTGCATCACGTCAAAATTTCCAATTTGAAAAAGGACGAAAGCGAGCGTTCCAAGTACGAGGCCGCTCGCGAAAATTACAATAAGGATGCCAATTCCGTGGAGCTGCGGAATGGTCGGATAGTCCTTCAAGGCCGCTAGACAACCTGCGAGGCCAGCGCCGTTGGCGACTAACAAATAGTTTAGCGCCTTCGCCTCTAGCTCAAGTGTTGCCTGCATAATTTGCCGGCGGGCTTCTTTGAAATCTGCCTCGTCCATCTGCCACCTTTGCTTCCACAATCTATGTGAAACGTTGGCGGCCTGCCATGGGCGGTGCACCCTTCTGCACCCGATGGTGGCGGTGCGCTTGTGGGCGCTCCTTTAGCGGAAGGCGCAACCCATCTCTTTGTCGTCAGTGAACAGGGATTTCGCTATCGCGAATCCGCACTCCACACTCGCCCCTACCCGCCCACCTGCCCGCGATGCCGCAGGAAATGATCCGCCAGCACGCACGCCATCATGGCTTCGCCGACCGGCACGGCGCGGATGCCGACGCAGGGGTCGTGGCGGCCCTTGGTCATGATTTCGGTTTCGCCGCCCTTGCGATCCACGGTGCGGCGCGGCGACAGGATCGACGACGTCGGCTTCACCGCAAAGCGCGCCACCACCGGCTGGCCGGTGGAGATGCCGCCGAGAATTCCCCCGGCATGGTTGGACAGGAAGCTGATGCCCTGGTTGCCCATCCGCATCTCGTCGGCGTTTTCCTCGCCGGTCAGTTCCGCCGCGCCAAAGCCTGAGCCGATCTCGACGCCCTTCACCGCGTTGATGCTCATCATGGCAGCGGCGAGATCGGCATCGAGCTTGGCGTAGATCGGCGCGCCCAGCCCGGCCGGCACGCCTTCGGCGACCACCTCGATCACCGCGCCGATCGAGGATCCCTTCTTGCGGATGCCGTCGAGATAATCCTCGAAGAAGGCGGCCTTGTCCTTGTCGGGGCAGAAGAACGGATTGCGCGCGATCTCGTCCCAGTCCCATTTGGCGCGATCGATCCTGTGCGGGCCCATCTGCACCAGCGCAGCCCGCACGGTGACGCCGGGCAGAATTTTTCGCGCGATCGCGCCGGCCGCCACCCGCATGGCGGTCTCGCGCGCCGACGAACGCCCGCCGCCGCGATAATCGCGCAGGCCGTATTTGGCCTCATAGGTGTAATCGGCGTGGCCGGGCCGAAACTTGTCCTTGATATCGGAATAGTCCTTCGAGCGCTGGTCGGTGTTCTCGATCAGAAGCGCGATCGGCGTGCCCGTCGTCACCTGCACGCCGGTCTCCGGGTGCGCCATCACGCCGGAAAGAATCTTCACCGCATCCGGCTCCTGCCGCTGCGTGGTGAAACGGGATTGTCCGGGTCGGCGGCGATCGAGATCGCGCTGGATGTCCTGATCGGTCAGCGCGATCAGCGGCGGGCAGCCGTCGACCACGCAGCCGATCGCGACCCCATGGCTTTCGCCGAAGGTCGTGACCCGGAACATGTGGCCAAAGCTGTTGAAGGACATCTTGAAAGACTCGGGAAATCGCTGGATCGCCCAATGTCGTAACGCGGGCGGTTCGGGGGGTCAAATTTGGCCCCCTTAACGATACTTCCTCAACCCGCCGTCGCCGAACACGTAGACCGCGCCCTGCTCGATCAGGAGGTCGGCGGCGCTTTCGGGCGTCTCCAGGCCGAGCGCCACCATCAGCGCCCGCGCGGTGCCGCCATGGGCGACCGCGACGGTGTCGGCCTCAAGCCGGCTGTACCAGTCGCTCATCCGCGCCTGCACGGCGACATAGCTTTCGCCGCCCGGCGCTGACACAGTCCATTTTTCGGCCTGGCGCCTGGCGAACAGATCGGGGTCCTCCGCCTGCGCCTGCGCCAGCGTCGAGCCTTCCCACTGGCCGTAGCCGATTTCGCGCAACCGGTCGTCGATGGCGTAATCACCGGGCGGCAGCCTCAAGGCATCACGCACCAGTTCCATCGTCTGCCGGGCGCGGCCGAGCGGGCTGGCGGTGAATTTGAGCGACGCCTCGCTGCGCCCGTCGCGCGCGAACAGACCGGCGAGAATGCCGCCGGCGCCGGCTGCCTGCCGGCGGCCGAGATCATTGAGCGGAATATCCTGCACGCCCTGGAGCCGGCCTTCCGCATTCCAGTCGGTTTCGCCGTGGCGAATGTAGTAGATGGTCGGCGCCGGCATGGCAGCTTGCGGTTATTCCTTGCTCAGGGAATTGCTGAGCGAAATATCCGGCGCGTCCGGGCGCTTCATGCCGACGACATGGTAGCCGGAATCGACATGATGCACCTCGCCGGTGACGCCGCGCGACATATCCGACAGCAGGTACAGCGCGCTGTCGCCGACTTCCTCGATGGTGACGGTGCGGCGCATCGGCGCGTTGTATTCGTTCCATTTCAGGATGTAGCGAAAATCGCCGATGCCGGAGGCCGCCAGCGTCTTGATCGGGCCGGCCGAGATGGCGTTGACGCGGATGTTCTTCTCGCCGAGATCGGCGGCGAGATAGCGCACGCTCGCCTCAAGCGCCGCTTTCGCGACCCCCATCACGTTGTAATGCGGCATCCATTTCTCGGCGCCGTAATAGGTCAGCGTCAGGATCGAGCCGCCGTCGACCAGAAGCTTTTCGGCGCGCTGGGCGATCGCGGTCAGCGAGTAGCAGCTGATCAGCATGGTCCTGGAAAAATTGTCCGCCGTGGTTTCCAGATAGCGGCCGTCGAGCTGGTCCTTGTCGGAGAAGGCGATCGCGTGCACCACGAAATCGATTTTGCCCCATTTCTCCTTCAGCACATCGAACACCGCATCGATGGTCGCGGGATCGGTGACGTCGCAATGGCCGAGCAGGAGACCGTCGAGTTCCCCGGCCAGCGGCTCGACCCGTTTTTTCAGCGCGTCGCCCTGCCAGGTCAGGGCGATTTCCGCACCCGCCGCACGGCATGCCCTGGCGATGCCCCAGGCGATCGAGCGGTTGTTGGCGACGCCGAGGATCACTCCCCGCTTGCCCTTCATCAGACCTGAACCTTGCGTCATCCGGTTTCCAATCGCGCTATTCACAATTGGAGGTACACCAGCGCCCGCGGCCGGTACAGCCCCAATCCGCTCCGGTCCGGGCGGTTGGCCGCGCAGGCTTAACGGGCGGAATAGCCGCTACATATTGGTGTTAGCTTATCCGAGACGTTCAATTTGCCGGTAATGTATGCCTGCGGAAAAACTTCGGATCGAGCCTGATGACCGCGTTTCGCGAGAGTGTCGAAGCCATGATTCCGGCGCTGCGCCGGTATGCCCGCGCGCTCACGCGCGATGCCGACACCGCCGACGATCTGGTGCAGGACACGCTGGTGCGGGCGCTACGCTCGGAGCGGCTGTTTGTTGGCGGTGATGTCAGGAGCTGGCTCTACACCATCCTGACCAACCTCAACAAGAACAGGCGGCGATCGCTGGCCCGGCGGCCGCAATTCATGCCGTTGTCGGAGAACAATCCCGATGCCAGCGGGACCGAGGCCGAAAGCCGCGACATCGCACGCGCGCTGGCGACGCTGGTGGAGGAGCAGCGCGCGGTCCTGCTGCTGGTGATGCTGGAGGGGTTGAGCTATCGCGAGGTCGCCGACATTCAGGGCGTGCCGATCGGCACCGTGATGTCGCGCCTGGCGCGGGCGCGCGCCCATGTAAGGGCAAGTCTTGAAGGCGAACGCCCGCCATTGCGGCGCGTGAAATAATGGCCACACCGATGCTTGAGTATTTGAAGCGCGAGTATTTGAGGAGAACCCGGTCGTACTTCCGTCCATGCCCAAGGGCTGCGCGGAAGACCCCCGGGATGATTTCGAACGAGAAGAGACAACGACCATGACCGACCCAAGGATTCCCGTCACCGAAGACGAGTTGCATGCCTACGTCGACAATGAGTTGCCGGAGGAACGCCGCGGCGATGTCGAGGCCTGGCTCGCGGCGCATCCGGACGATGCCGCGCGGGTGCGTTCGTGGCGCGACATGGCGGAGTTGCTGCATGCGCGCTATGACCGGGTCGCCGACGAGGCGGTGCCGAAGCGGCTGGAGATCGAGCGGCTGGTGCGGCAGCCGCGCAAATGGATGTACGGCGCGATCGCCGCGACGCTGGTTGCCTTCATCGGCGGTGGCGGCGTCGGCTGGCTGGCGCGGGGCGTGGCGGCTGCGCCGTCCGCCCTGCAAAATCTGACCGTGGATGCGCTGGACGCGCACCGGCTTTATGTCGTCGAGGTTCGCCACCCGGTCGAGGTGCCCGGCAGCGAACGCGAGCATCTGCAGACATGGCTGACCAGGCGTTGCGGCTGGGACGTCCGCGCGCCGGAATTGGGTGCGACGGGGCTGAAACTCGTCGGAGGACGGCTGTTGCCCGGCCCCGCCGGGCCCGCGTCGTTCCTGATGTATGAAAGCGCCTCGGGCGAACGCTACACGCTTTACGCCTCGCGCGCGAAAACCGGAACCGCGCAGATGCGCTACACCGCCGCCGAGAACTCGGGCGCGATGTATTGGTCCGAAGATGACGTCGGCTACGTGCTGAGCGGCCCTACCGACAAGGAGAGGTTGAATCAGGTAGCGCGGCAGGTCTACGACCAAACCGAGAAAAATGGCGGGTGAAGGACGTCTGGATGCGCATCCGGACGCGGCGTCCAAATTCGGACATCAAGAATCTGGAATTGGAACATGGACGCGTCTCAATATCGCTCCAGGTACTCACGAGAAATTGTCGCGCGTTCGATCCGCCGATCGACGCAAGCGGCCTCGACCGGGGTTTTGTACCGCGCTGGTCCCCCAGGTCGAGGCCGCGCCTATTTTCCGGCTGGACAAGCGGTCATGCAAGATCGCTGCGCGGATTGTAAGGGTGCGCGTCGCGCCACTTGTGCATCAACGCCTCCAGCTCCGCATCGTTCCCGTCCGGCAGCATAATCCGGGTCGTGACGAACAGGTCGCCGGTACCGCCGGGTTTCGGCAAACCTTTGCCTTTCAGGCGAAAGGTCCTGCCGCTCGAGGTATTCTTCGGGATTGACAACTCGACCGCGCTGCCGGGCGTCGGCACGCGAACCTTGCCGCCGAGCACCGCTTCATACAGCGTGATCGGCAAATCGAGGCGCAGATCGCTTCCCTCGACCTTGAAGAAGGGATGCGGCGCGAAGCTGACCGTAATCAGGAGATCGCCGGGCGGGTGGCCGGGCGCGGTCTCGCCCTGCCCCTTCAGCCGGATCTGCTGGCCGGAATTCACGCCGGCGGGAATCCTGACGTTTAGCTCCTTGCCGGTCGGCAAGCGGACACGTTTCTCCGCCCCCTTGACCGCCTCTTCCAGCGACACCGCCATGGCAACGCTGAGATCGAGATCGAGCGCGATACCGCCGTTATCGAAATCGAATGTGCTGCCCGGGCCCGGACGCGTGCCGCGCCCGCGCGCAGCCGCCCCCCCGAACATACTGTTGAGGATGTCCTCAAAACCGCTTTGGCCCCCCGCGCCACCGCTGCGGAAGGTATGGGTTTCGAAGCCGCCGGCCCCCCCGCGCCCACGCGGATCGCCGCCGCCGGGAAAGCCCTGGAAGCGCGGCTTGCCTTCGGCGTCGATCTCGCCGCGGTCGAATTGCTTGCGCTTTTCCGCGTCGCCGATGATCTCGTTGGCCGAATTGATCTCGGAAAAGCGGGAAGCCGCCTTCGGATCGTTCTTGTTGCTGTCGGGGTGATGTTTCTTGGCGAGCTTACGATAGGCACTCTTGATCGCCGCAGCGCTGGCGCCCCGCGGCACCCCCAAGACCTCATAGGGGTCGCGCATCCGTCAGGTCTCCTTCAGGGAAATCGAATGTCAGGTTCGGGCGAAGCGCCCACTGGCTTTTCATTTGGGGGCTTCGTGCCATTTTTGCAACGGGGCTGATCACGTTCCACCAGAGCATGAACGATTTGGCCGAAAGGATCATACACCCTTTCAATGATTTAGAGCATGCTCGCTGAAGTTGTTTGTCAGGCAAAGCCGAAATTCCACTTCTATTGTTCGCGCTTCAGCTCAGCTTCCACGGCCTAAGCGTATGAATTTCCCACCGCCCATGGCCGGTCCGACAAGCGGCGCCCTGCAGCCAGCTTTCCGAACGGCCGTTGACGTAGCTTGCCAGGAAATCCCGGCAGGTCCGCCCTTCCGACGAATAAGCCTGGGCCAGCGGCGTCACCGAGCCCCGCGCGCCGGTTTCGGGATTTTCCCAGGGCTGACTGGCATCCTTGTCGCCCCTGGTCAGCACGTCGGATGCCGCGTTGCGGGCAAAGGCGAGGTCGCTTTCGGTCGGCGCCGCCGAGCCTGGCCGCGCCGGGCCGGTGGAGCCTGTGACATCGCCGCCCAATTTGGCGAAACTGTTGTCGGTACGGGAAAGGCTGCAGCCGCTGGCGCCAATGCCGATCAGAACCACTGCCAATACGCGCGCAGGTCCGATCCGCGATAGGCCAAAGCGTCCCCATGCCCTATATTGGGCGAACCTGTAACGGGGCTGCAACGCGCTTGGGGCCGCGGGCGGGCGCAACTCGGAACTCCAGATGACGGACACGACCTCCATCAAACACCCGACACCCTTAACATCCGGTGATTTTACCGCGGCCGAGGAGCCGTTTGCGCTGTTCGGCGAATGGCTTGCCGAAGCCGTCAAGACCGAGCCCAACGACCCCAACGCCATGGCGCTGGCCACCGTCGACCCCGACGGCCTGCCTGACGTGCGGATGGTGCTGATGAAGGGCTATGACGCCGCGGGTTTCGTGTTCTACAGCCATATCGCCAGCCAAAAGGGCCGCGAACTCGCCGCAAATCCTAAGGCGGCGTTACTTTTTCACTGGAAATCGTTGCGCCGGCAGGTGCGCATCCGCGGCAACGTGTCGCCGGTGACCGACGCCGAGGCCGACGACTATTTCGCGACGCGGCCGAAGCAGGCCCAGATCGGCGCCTGGGCCAGCCGCCAGTCGCAGCCGCTGGAAAGCCGTTTTGCCTTTGAACAGGCGATCGCCAGGGTCGCGGCCAGACATATTATCGGCGAGGTGCCGCGCCCGCCCGGCTGGAGCGGCTGGCGCATCGCGCCGCTGCGGTTCGAATTCTGGCACGACCGCCCGTTCCGCCTGCACGACCGCATCGAATTCCGCCGCGACGCTCCGGATCAACCCTGGTCCAAGACGCGGCTTTATCCCTGATTGAAGGTTTGAAGGACCCCATGCCGAATTCGAGCAACAACGGACCACGACGCACGCTGCTTCTGACCGGTGCCAGCCGTGGCATCGGCCATGCGACCGTGATCCGCTTTTCCAGCGCCGGCTGGCGCGTCATCACCTGCTCGCGCCATCCCTTCCCGGAACAATGTCCGTGGGGCGCGGGGCCCGAAGACCACATTCAGGTCGATCTTGCCGACCCGGACGATACCACCCGCGCGATCGCCGAAATCCGCCGGCGGCTCGACGGCGGCGAACTGCATGCGCTGGTCAACAACGCCGCGATCTCGCCGAAGGGCGAAGGCGGCGCGCGGCTCGGCTCGATCGATACCGACATCGACACCTGGAACCATGTGTTCAGGGTCAATTTCTTCGCGCCGATCATGATGGCGCGCGGCCTGATCGAGGAGTTGAAGAAGGTGAAGGGGTCGGTCGTCAACGTCACCTCGATCGCGGGCTCCCGGGTGCATCCGTTCGCGGGCGCGGCCTACGCGACCTCGAAGGCGGCGCTGGCCTCCCTGACCCGCGAGATGGCGTCGGATTTCGGCCGCGTCGGCGTGCGCGTCAACTCGATCGCGCCCGGCGAGATTGACACCTCGATTCTTTCGCCGGGCACCGAGAAGATCGTCGAGCAACAGATTCCGCTGCGCCGGCTGGGCACGCCGGATGAAGTCGCCAAGATCATCTACGTGCTCTGCACGGAGACGAGTTCCTACGTCAACGGCGCAGAGATCCACATCAATGGAGGCCAGCACGTTTAGCCGCGGCTAACTTTCCGGGATGTCGCGCCGGGCGCGGGCCCGCAGGAAGCGCGCCGGATCGGCGTCAAATCAATCCGCGCAGGATTTGCGCGGCCCGCCAGCGCAGGGTTGCGTCGGCGTTGGAGGTGCTGGAGCATTCATCTTCCAGTTCGCCGTCTGACAGCACGGCGCCGCAATGCCGACAGATCCGCGCCGAGATCGCCTGCGCCCTGCCGACGGTTCCACGGCCCGGCTGGTAGCTGGCGAAATCGACGACGTTGCCGCCTTGCATTATGAGTTTCTCAACCATTGCTGTCCTCGCGATATGTGCGAGCGTTATCGCAGAAAGCCGTCGCACAAACGTTCAGTGCAACGCTCAAATTTTAGCTGAGAAATTCGGGCGGAAACCTGTCGAGATCCTGCCAAATTATTACCGCCGCAAGCGACAAAGCGCCTCTCGGGTTCCCTACAACCACTTCTTCCATTTGAAGAACAGGTAAGGCCCCACCGCGGCGAGCAGCATCATCAACACCGCCAGTGGATAGCCGTGCTGCCATTCCAGCTCCGGCATCACCTTGAAGTTCATGCCGTAGATCGATGCGATCAGGGTCGGCGGCATCAAGACCACCGCCATCACCGAAAACAGCTTGATGATGTTGTTCTGCTCGAGATTGACGACACCGAGCATCGCATCCAGCACGAAGGTGATCTTGTTGGAGAGATAGGAAGCGTGGTCGGTCAGCGAAGTCACGTCGCGCTGCATGGTTTTCAGCTGCTCGCGCATGTCCTTGGACCATTTGACGCCATCGACCGCGGCCGCGACGAAGGTCACCACCCGTCCGATCGAGACAAGGCTCTCCCGCACTTTCGAGGTAAGGTCGCCCTTGCGCCCGATCGCGATCAGAATGTCGGAATAGCGTTTGGCGTGGCCGGTGCGCGCCGCGCCCTCGGGCTCGAAAATATCGTGGCTGATCGTGTCCATGTCGCCGCCGGCGCGCTCCAGAATATCGGCGTTGCGGTCGATCACCGCGTCGAGCAACTCCATCAGCACCATTTCGCCGGTGATGCCGGACGGGCATGAGCGCGCCAGCTTGTTTTCCACCAGGACGAACGGCCTCGGACTGTCATAGCGCACGGTCACCAGGCGATGGTTGGCGAGAATGAAGGTCACCGCCGTAGTGCGCGGGTTCTCCGTGTCCGCAGCGCACATCAAAGTGGCCGTCATGTAACGGGCCCCGTTTTCAATATAGAGGCGACTGGAGATCTCGATTTCCTGCATGTCCTCCCGGGTCGGCACCGCGATCCCGGCCAGCCGCTCCACCGCCCTGTCCTCGGCAGCGGTCGGTTTCACGAGGTCGATCCAGACCGCGCTCTCCGGCAGGGCGTCCAGATCGGCGACAGCGGCCTTTTTCAGGGATGATTCGGAGGGAACGAACACCGAGAACATGGAGAACTCCGGGCTGGACAGGCAAGTTAACCAACAGGACCAGACCAGATTCTGGCAAGCATTTCATGACCGGAGGCCCCTCGGGCGGCAACCCGATGGCGGCGGCGGCGGGGATTGGGCAGCGGGGGAGCGCAATTGCCCAGGAAAAAGCCGAGATTTGATGATTTGCGGCAAAAAAGACACAACCTGCCTGCCGCATGCGAGACAAGCATCTAAGCGCTGGAATTATTGCCGATTTCGGCGATAATGTTGACAATGAATTTGCGGCGTTTGCGGCGCAATATTGGCGGCGCAAACGCGAGCCCTTCGATTGGACATAAAAAATGTCGTCGCTGAAATTGAAACTGGGCGTTCTGGCTGCCGGTCTTATGCTGTCGGGCTGTATGGAAGCCACGACCTACGAGGCAACCAACACGAGCAATTTCAAGCCGCGCGACAAGGAGTTGCTGTCGAAGATTCGTTACGAGAATGTGCAGCCCGCGGAAAGCTTCCGCCGCGCCATCGTCGAATACCACCGCAAGGAAGCGCCCGGCTCGATCGTGGTCGATTCCGACAATCACTATCTTTATTTCGTGCAGAATGACGGCAAGGCGATCCGCTACGGCATCACCGTCGGCGAGGAAGCCATGGCCTGGTCGGGCGTCGCCAAGATCGGCAGCATGGCGGAGTGGCCGCCCTGGCATCCGACCAAGAGCGAGATCGAGCGTCTCGGCGTTCCCACTTTCGTGGCGCCGGGTCCGGACAATCCGATGGGTTCGCGCGCGCTCTATCTCTATTCGGGCGGCAAGGACACCCTGTTCCGGATTCACGGCACCAACCAGCCGGAATATATCGGCCAGTCGATTTCCTCCGGCTGCATTCGGATGACCAACGAGGACGTGATCGACCTGTATAACCGGGTGAAGATGGGCGCCATCGTCGTGGTGCTCGCACCGCACCATGGCGACTCGCCGTTTGGCTCCGGTTCGCAGATAGCGTCGGGCGGTACCACCAATATTGGTCCGGTGATGCGGTAGCCAAGTTTATCGGCTTCTCGGAAAAAAAGCGCCGGTTTTACCGGCGCTTTTTTGCTGGCGGCTTGTCCGCCTTCGATTCGCCGGTTGGCGGTTCGGCACCGCCGGTTTTCGGCGCGACGGAATCGGATTTCGCGGCGTCAGATTTGGCCGCGACCTCGCGCGGCGGCGCATCTTCCGGACGCTCGGCCGGCAGCAGCGGAGCAACCTGCGGCAGCGGGTCCCACACGTTCCACTGGCAGATCCTGTAATCGTTGTGCCGTTCCATCAGGTCGAGATGGATATGGTCTTCGTGGTACCAGTCCGAGCCGGGGCCGAGCACGGTCGAAAACCGCGCGCACGCCGAACGCAGCACACCCTCGCGCAGCCCCCGCGGCACCGTGCGATCGGTCAGCGAAATCGAACGGCCGTCGGCAAGCTTGAGGGAGCGGACGTCGAGCGCGTTGGCCCGGCCATGTTCGGACAGTTGGGCACCAACGATGCGGTTGCGGCCGCGGCATTCGAACGAATCAAAATTGTCGAGGCTGGAGATCGCGCTGCCGAGGCTTTTCGCCAGCTGTGCCATGTCGGTGCGGATCCAGTCGGCGATCGCCGATGCCATGGCGCAGCGGAGAATCGCCGCGGGCTCGACCGGGACCCGGCGCTTGTCCGGCAGGACCACGGCCTCCAGCCGCACCAGATCTTCTCCACCGCAGCCGCCGGCGCCACGAATGTCGGGAATGCTGGGGGCGATCGCAATCGCGTCGGTCAGCGCCACGCGGCAAGCGGAGGGCTGAGGCCCGGCGACGACAGGCCCGGCGGCCGGCTTGTCCGTCCCGGCCGGCGTCTCCCGTCCGGCCGCCGGGCCATCGGGCTTGGCCACCGGCGCCTCCAGGGGGCGGGGCTTTGGCAACGGCACCGCCGCGGCCGCTCCGATGGGCCCGTAAAGCACAAGTGACAGCACGGCAGCGGTAACCATTGCCGCCTCCCGGCGCGCGTTCCCGCGACAAGGCCATTTGCGGCGCGCATTCCCCGCGCTAAACTTCATGGCAATTCCGTGAAAAATCGCGGCAAGCGATCGTACCTTGAGGAGGGACTTCCGTATGCGTGGGTTGATGCAAGACTGGCCTCTGCTGTGTCACCGTATTCTCGAACATGCGGCGACAATCCATGGGACACAGGAGGTCGTCACACGCTCGGTCGAAGGCCCCATCCATCGCACCAATTACGCCGAAATCCGCAACCGCGCCCTGAAGATCTCGCAGCGGCTCGATCGCGACGGCATCAAGCTCGGCGACCGCGTCGCCACCATTGCGTGGAACACCTGGCGCCATCTCGAGGCATGGTATGGCATCATGGGCATCGGCGCGATCTGCCATACCGTCAATCCGCGACTGTTTCCCGATCAGATCGCCTGGATCATCAACCACGCCGAGGACCGTGTGGTGATGACCGATATCACCTTTGTGCCGATCCTGGAGAAGATCGCCGACAGGCTTCCAAGCGTCGAACGCTACATCGTGTTCACCGACAAGGCCCATATGCCCCAGACCACGCTCAGGAACGCGGTCGCCTATGAAGACTGGATCGCGGAGGTCGACGGTGATTTCCAGTGGAAGACCTTCGACGAAAATACCGCGGCCGCGATGTGCTACACCTCCGGAACCACGGGCGATCCCAAGGGCGTGCTGTATTCGCACCGTTCCAACGTGCTGCATGCCCTGATGGCCAATACCGGCGATTCGCTTGGCGCAGGCGCCAGCGATACGATGCTGCCGGTGGTTCCGCTGTTCCACGCCAACAGCTGGGGCATCGCCTTCTCCGCACCCTCGATGGGAACCAAGCTGGTGCTGCCCGGCGCGAAACTCGACGGCGCGTCTGTCTTCGAACTGCTCGAAACCGAAAAGGTGACCCACACCGCCGGTGTCCCGACGGTGTGGCTGATGCTGCTCAATCATATGGCCGCCAATCATCTGAAGCTGCCTCACCTGCGAATGGTGGTGTGCGGCGGCTCGGCGATGCCGCGCTCGATGATCAAGGCGTTCGTCGACATGGGCGTAACGGCGCGCCACGCCTGGGGCATGACCGAGATGAGCCCGATCGGTACCCTCGCGGCGCTGAAACCTCCCTTCGCCGAGCTCACCGGCGAGGCCCGGCTCGACATGCTCCAGACCCAGGGCTACCCGCCCTTCGGCGTCCAGATGAAGATCACCGACGATGCCGGCAAGGAACTGCCGTGGGACGGCAAGACGTTCGGTCGGCTCAAAGTCTCGGGCCCGGCGGTATCGAAGGCCTATTTCCGCGTCGATGCCAATATCCTCGACGAAGACGGCTATTTCGACACCGGCGACGTCGCCACGATCGACCAGCACGGCTACATGCGGATCACCGACCGCTCCAAGGATGTGATCAAATCCGGCGGCGAATGGATTTCGTCGATTGATCTGGAAAATCTCGCCGTCGGACACCCGGCCGTCGCCGAAGCCGCGGTGATCGGCGTGCACCATCCCAAATGGGACGAACGTCCGCTCCTGATCGTCCAGCTCAAGCAGGGCCAGAACGCGACGCGCGAGGACATCCTGAAATACATGGACGGCAAGATTGCCAAATGGTGGATGCCGGATGACATCGTGTTCGTCGACGCCATTCCGCACACCGCGACGGGGAAGATCCTGAAGACCGCCCTGCGCGACCAGTTCAAGACCTACAGTTTCCCGAACGCGGCGGCGTAGAGCGTTTCGAGACGGCCGCTGCGCCCCCTCGAATGAGGTTCGCCGGACCCTCGCGGTGAGGAGTGCGGCGACGCGGCGCGTTTCGAACCAGCAGGCCAGGGGGAACGACCACGCCTTTGCGCCAGGAGAAGGCCAACACCCAAAGTCCCTTGAATTTGGCGCAGCTCCGTGGTCTCAAACGAGCAGTTTTCAGCTGGCCCTTAGCACCGGCAAGCTTCCAACCCGGCAGAATTGAAGCGATGGCCCGCAGGTTTTCCGCTCCCTATCAATCGGAGCCCGTGTCGGGCCTTGCGACCTGGGCGCGCAATCTCGCGGTATTTTCCGTGGTCGCGGTGCTGGTCTCGATCATCATCGTCCGCTTCGGCTTTCTCGAAGTGAAACCGGCGCTGGCGACCTTCTTCGGCGCGCTGGCCTTCGCCGGCCTCTCCATCCTGGTCGGCCTCGCCGGCGCGGCCGCGATCTGGCAAAACGGCTCGGGCGGAATCAGCCGCATCCTGCTGGCGCTATTGATCGACGCGGCCGTGCTCGCCTATCCCGCCTATCTCGCCCTGCAATACCGCAAACTGCCGCCGATCCACGACATCACCACCGATCCGATCGACCCGCCGCGTTTCGAGGCGCTGGCGCGGCTGCGCACCGGCGACGACACCAATACCGCCGTCTACGCCGGGCTGTATTCGGCCGAACAGCAACGGATCGCCTACCCGGATATCGAGACCATTGAACTCGAGGTTCCGGTACAGCGCGCCTATGAGATCACGCGGCAACTTGTGACAAAGCGCAAATGGCTGGTCATCGACGAGCGCGCCCCGCTGCCGCCGCGCCGGATCGGCCGCATCGAGGCGGTGGCGCGCACGCCGATCATGGGGTTCCGCGAGGACGTATCGATCCGCGTCACGCCCGATGGCGAGGATTCCCGCGTCGACATTCGCTCGGCGTCCCGCTATTTCGAAAGCGACCTCGGCAGCAACGCCGCGCGCGTCCGCAAGCTGATCGACGACATCAACAATGCGGTCGACAGCGCCAGCCTCAAGCCGGTCAAGAAGCCGCAGGTGCCGGTCAAGGCTCCGCCGAAGGTCGTGAAGAAGTGACGTCCTCGTTATTCCGGGGCGCCCGCAAGGCGAGCCCGGAATGACTTCCTAGAGCGAGATGGCTTTTCTTTGAATCGCCATCCCGCTCCATCTTTTTGTTTGAGCATGATCTCCGCGCAAACGCTTCGCGTTTGTCGCGAGGGAAAACCGGTGCCCACTTTTCCGGATCATGCTCTAAGCCGACGCCAACCTGTAAGTCCCGCCGATCACCGGATCGCCGTCGGTCACCACGATCCCGCGCCCGACCAGATCCTCCAGATGCGCCAGCACGGAATAGCCTGCCGCGCCCGTCAGTCGCGGATCGATGCCGATATAGATCGCGCGCACGATGCTGGGGATATCCGCCCCGCCCTTGGCCAGCCGGTGCAGGATCGAGGCCTCCCGCGCCTGACGGTGCCTGATCAGAAAACGTACATAGCGCGGACCTTCCGGGATTTCCGCGCCGTGGCCCGAGAAATACAAATCCTCAGTCCGCGTCGTGAGCCTTTCGAGCGAGGCCATGTAGTCGACCATCGATCCGTCCGGCGGCGCCACGATCGAGGTCGACCAGCCCATCACGTGATCGCCGACGAAAAGCATTTTCCGGTCCGGCCAGGCGAACGCCAGATGGTTGGCGGTGTGGCCGGGGGTCGCGACCGCTTCCAGCTTCCAGCCGGCTCCCTCGATCACGTCGCCGCTCTTGACCTCGACGTCCGGCCTGAATTCGCGGTCGGCACCCGATTCCGGATTGTGCTTCTCGCTCTCGAAGCGTGGCCGCGAGGCGCGATGCGGTCCCTCGGCATAGACGGTCGCACCGGTTGCCGCCTTGATCGGCGCGGTGTTCATCGAGTGGTCGCGGTGGGTGTGGGTGACCAGAATATGCGTCACGGTTTCACCGCGCACCGCGTCGAGCAGCGCCGCGGCGTGGGCCTCATCGGCCGGACCGGGATCGATGATCGCGACCTTGCCCCGGCCCACGATGTAACTGAGCGTGCCGGTGAAGGTGAACGGGCTCGGATTGTTGCAGAGAATGCGCCGCACGCCCGGCCGAACTTCATCGACGACGCCCGGCCGAAGCGGGAAGTTGCGGTTGAAGGGAACGTCGTCGTTATCGGCCATGGGGACTCGCCCTGACGTCATTCCGGGATGGCCCGAAAGGGCCAGACCCGGAATCTCGATGAGATGGAATGATGCGGTTCGAGATTCCGGGTTCGCGTCTTCGACGCGCCCCGGAATGACGACCCAGAATTCACGAAAACGCCTGGATGCCGGTGATGGCGCGGCCGAGGATCAGCGCGTGGACATCATGGGTACCTTCATAGGTGTTCACGGTTTCCAGGTTCGCGGTATGCCGCATCACGTGATATTCGATCTGGATGCCGTTGCCGCCGTGCATGTCGCGGGCCATGCGCGCGATATCGAGCGCCTTGCCGCAATTGTTGCGCTT
This sequence comes from uncultured Alphaproteobacteria bacterium, assembly GCA_963786045.1. Classification (GTDB taxonomy): domain Bacteria; phylum Pseudomonadota; class Alphaproteobacteria; order Rhizobiales; family Xanthobacteraceae; genus Bradyrhizobium. The sequence goes on from CAWAXR010000001.1 coordinate 36,008, forward strand.
GACGATGGAAATCATCTCCGGCGCCATCTTGCCTTCGTCCATCAAGCGCCCGACGCGCAAGGAGGCCTGCAGGCCCAGCGCAATGTCGGTCTGCATGTCCGCAAGCTTTTTCTGAACGAGCTGCGTCGCCGCGAGCGGCCGGTTGAACTGCTTGCGATCCAGCGTGTATTGCCGCGCACGGTGCATGCAGTCTTCCGCGGCCCCCATCGCGCCCCAGGAAATGCCGTAGCGCGCCCGGTTGAGGCAGCCGAACGGCCCCTTCAGGCCGGAAACATTGGGTAACAACGCGCTCTCCGGCACCTCAACGCCTTCCATCACGATTTCGCCGGTGACGGAAGCCCGCAAGCTCAGCTTGCCGGTGATCTTCGGCGCCGAAAGACCCTTCATGCCTTTCTCGAGAATGAAGCCGCGGATCTGGTTGTTGTGTTCCGCCGATTTCGCCCACACCACGAACACGTCGGCGATCGGAGCGTTGGAAATCCACATCTTGGTGCCGGTCAGCCGGTAGCCGTCGGAGGTCTTCTCGGCGCGGGTCTTCATGCCGCCGGGATCGGAGCCGGCATCCGGCTCGGTAAGACCGAAACAGCCGACCCATTCGCCGGTGGCGAGCTTCGGCAGATATTTCTTGCGCTGGTTCTCGTCGCCATACGCGTAGATCGGGTGCATGACCAGCGACGACTGCACCGAATTCATCGAGCGATAGCCGGAATCGACACGCTCGATCTCGCGCGCGACGAGGCCGTAGGCGACGTAGCTTGCGTTGGCGCAACCATATTCCTCCGGCAGGGTGATGCCGATCAGGCCGAGTTCGCCCATCTCATGAAAGATGTCGCGATCGACCTTCTCTTCCAGATAAGCTTTTGTGACGCGCGGCAGCAGCTTGTCCTGCGCATAGGCCCGCGCCGTGTCGCGGATCATGCGCTCGTCTTCGGTGAGCTGCTCGTCGAGCATGAACGGATCGTCCCACTGGAAACTTACCGGGGACGGCTTGTCCTTGGCCTGCGCGCGTACGCTCATGAAAATTCCTTTCGTATCATCATGTTTATTTTAAAGCGAGATGCGCGGAAGCGCAATTACGTTGGTTTCGTCATTCCGGGGACGGATGAAGCGAGCGAACCCAGGATCTCGAGATTCAGGGTCCGGCTCTTCGAGCCGGAATGACATCAACCTCAGCCCTCAAGCTGCTCGTTGGACACGATCTCGATGCCGAAGCCGGACAGTCCCTTGTAGTCGTGCACCGAGGAAGTCAGATTCCGGATCGAGGTGACACCGAGATCGCGCAGGATCTGCGCGCCAACGCCGACTTCACGCCATTGCCTGTTGCGGTCGGCTTCCGCGGTCTTCTCCTCGGGGAGCGGCGAGACAGGAACACCGGCAGCGCCATCGCGCAGGTAGACCAGCACGCCGCTGCCATTCTTCCTGAAATGCTCAAGCACGGCCTGCATGCGCGCCGGCCCGGTGAAAATGTCCCTGACGATATTGGGCTTGTGAAACCGCGTCAGCACATTCTTTCCGTCACCCACGCCGTTATAGACGAAGGCCACGTGCGCAATCGAATCAAACGGCGAGCGATAGGCATAACCCTGCAGCGGCCCGATCGGGCTTTCCGCGGTGAAGGTCGAGACGCGCTCGATCAGCTTTTCCCGCGCCTGGCGGTAGGCGATCATGTCGGCGATCGTCACATGCCTGAGCTTGTGGGTCTTGGCGAAACGCGCCACCTGCTCGCCCTTCATGACCGTGCCGTCGTCGTTCATCAACTCGCTGATGACACCGATCGGCGGCAGGCCGCTCAGCTTGCAGAGATCAACCGCCGCTTCGGTATGGCCCGAGCGCAACAGCACGCCGCCGTCCCGGGCAATCAGCGGAAATACATGGCCGGGCCGCGCAAAATCGGCGGCGCCGACATTCGGGTTGGCCAAAGCGCGGCAACAGGACGCACGTTCGTCCGCCGAAATCCCGGTGCCGCCATCGGGCTTGTAGTCGATCGAGACGGTAAAGGCGGTGGTGTGATTGGACTCGTTGTGGGCCACCATGGGATCGAGCCGCAGCCGGCGCGCGTCTTCGCTGGTGATCGGCGCGCAGACGATGCCCGAGGTGTGGCGGATGATAAACGCCATCTTCTCGGCCGTGCACAGCGATGCCGCGACAATCAGATCGCCCTCGCCTTCACGGTCTTCGTCATCGGTGACGACGACGAGTTCGCCGTTGGCGAAGGCATGCAGAACTTCCTGGATCGGGTCGGCCATTCAAGGGTCTCACTTTGCGCGTGGCGAGCATTAGCCGGACTCGAAAGCCCGCGCCAGCTTCATTACGCAGGGCAGAAGGGCTTCCGCGACCTGGCGGACGGTGGCGACAAAGCCTGCGGACTTGCTTAAGGTCGGAACCAACAAAGAACAAGGGAGACCGCGCTCATGACCACCGCCGCGTTTGACTTCACGCCATTGCTGCCGGCCGGGTTGCCCGCGCCCGCGGCGAAATGGACGGGGCTGGCCAAATACAGTTTTGTCGGGGGCAACAACGATCCGGACCAGGTTCCCGTCGAGGGCCTGATCGACGCGGTAAATGCCGTGCTCAGGCGGGAAGGCAAGACGCTCGCCACCTACGGGTTGGCCAGCGGTCCCCAGGGCTACCTTCCCTTGCGCCAATTTCTCACGGCGAAGCTGAAGCGCGATGCCGGCATCGCGTGCGCCGCCGATGACATTCTGATCGTCTCCGGCTCGCTGCAGGCGCTCGACCTCGTCAACGCAACCCTGCTCGCTCGCGGCGATACCATCATCATCGAACGGGACACCTATCAGGGTGCACTGAACCGGCTGACGCGGCTCGGCGTCAATGTCGTTGGAATTCCGCTCGATGGCGATGGGATGCGGATGGACATATTGGCGGATGTCCTCGCCGACCTGAAGCGCCGCGGCGTCACGCCGAAATACATCTACACCATCCCGACCGTGCAGAATCCGACCGGCACCATCATGCCGCAGGCGCGGCGCACCGAGCTCCTCGACTCTCGCCGAACAATATGGCGTACCGATCTTCGAGGACGATTGCTACGCCGACCTGATCTGGGACGGCCGTCGCCCGCCCGCGCTCCATGCCATGAGCAAGACCGGCAACGTCATCCACATCGGGTCGTTCTCCAAGTCGGTTGCGCCGGCGTTGCGGGTCGGTTTCATAGTTGCGCCGTGGAATATCCTTTCGCGCATGCTGGCGCTGAAAACCGACGCCGGAAGCGGCGCGCTCGAGCAGATGGTGCTCGCGGAATATTGCGCGCCGCATTTCGCCTCGCACGTGCCGAAGCTGACGCGCGGCTTGCATGCCAAGCTCGATACGCTGACGGACGCGCTCAATGAGCAATTCGGCACAGCGGCGGAATTCGAAGCGCCCAGAGGCGGCATTTTCCTGTGGGTCAAACTCCCCGACAATGTCGATACGCTGAAGCTCTACCAGGCCGCCCTCGCCGCCGGAGTCTCCATCAACCCGGGGCCGGAATGGTCGACCGACAAGGCCTATGCCGGCAGCCGGCTGCGGCTGTGTTTTGCCAGTCCCTCACATGAGGAAATCCGCGAGGGGGTCGCCATTCTCGCCGAGGTCTGCCGCCGCGAATTCGGCGTGCCGACAAGAATCGCGAATGTGGAGAGGCAGCTTCGAGCCTGAATTGTCTTCGACCGGGACCGTCCCAGCAGCATAGCTGTGCGTCAATTTGCGAGTTGTCTGGAATGGGTGCCCTGGGGCAATATGTTCTTGTCTTTGCAGTAGTCGGTTCGCCGCAGCAGACGGAGACAGCTTCTGCAGGAGTTGGAGAATGCAAAGGTTCATTTGCGAACAAAATGTCGCTCATTTTCAGAAACTTCTAAATGAGACGACGGACCCCGCATTGCGCCGAACGCTGGAGGCCTTGCTACTTTCCGCCAGGCGTGACCTCGCTCTTCTGGAATCGACGCTGTCCGGCGCCGAGGGATCGCCGCTCGAGGCACGCCGACGGCGGCATGGCGACGCGCAATCCATCAGGCAGCAATTTCAGCCCGAGTTCGATGCTTCACCGCACCCCTACATGCTGATCGATCCCGCCCCCGGGCTGCACATCGTCGATATCAACGACGCCTATGCACGAGCCACCTTTACCAAGCGGAGCGACGTCGTCGGCCGGTCCTTGTTCGATATCTTTCCAGACAATCCCGATGACGCGCTCGCCGACGGCGTCAGTAATCTCTACGCCTCGCTGCGTACCGTGGTGAAGAACGGTCAGGCGCACGCCATGGCGGTGCAGCGCTACGATATCCGCGATCCCGACGGCAATTTCGTCGAGCGCCACTGGCAGCCGATCAATTCACCGGTTCACGACAGGGACGGACTCCTGATCTATCTGCTGCATCATGTGGAGGACGTGACCGCCGAGATACTTCTTCAACCGGCGTCACAAACAACACGCAGTGACTTCGGGATTATCACGTCTTGCCGAGCGATTGTCAGGCAGCAGTCGTCCTGCGCGCGGCGGATGGCATAGGCGATCCGGAGCAAGAGCACGATCGAGACATTGCCCTTGCCGGCCTCGATCTGCGCGACATAACGCTCGGAAATACCCGACTGGCGGGCCAGCTCCCGGCGCGACATACGGCACAGGGCACGCATTTCGCGCACGCGATCGCCGAGCAGGCCGAGGAATTCGCTTTCGCGATTTGGACGACGACCGCCATCAGGCGAAGGGGCCTGCGTGCCAAAGTCGAGGGAGTCCCGCGATCGCATTTTGTGGTTAGCCACACCAATGCCTGACTCCCAGCATGCTTGCCAGGAGCCCGGAGCGTCGCATTGATGCGGATCAAAAGATGCGGATCAAATGAGCTCGCCCGGCCAGTGAAAGCCGGGCCGGGCCGACATGCGCCTACCGCACCGCGAACGGCGCCTGATACGGCCTTCCGAACGGCACGCCGTTGATCACGGTCTGAACCGGCTTCAGGAGGGCCTTGCCGTCGCGCTTGTTGTTACGGGTGTCGACGAAGGTGACCGGCCCCTCCACCAGATCCATGATCGCGACATCGCCGGGTGCGCCGATCTGCAGCGTGCCGATCTTCGGCGCGCGGTTGATGATCTTGGCCGGCGCCGCGGTCGCCATCGTCACCACCTGCTCCAGCGAGAAGCCCATCGCCATGAACTTGCTCATGACGTTCGGCAAATAGGGCATCCCCGGCGAATTGCCCGAGAACACATGGATATCGGACGAGATGGTGTCCGGCGTGCAGCCGCCGGGAATGGCCACTTCCGCCACGGTAAAGTCAAAACTGCCGCCGCCGTGCCCGACGTCGAAGATCACGCCACGCTGCTTGGCGGCCAGCGCCGCCGGCAACAGCTTGCCGTCCTGAACGATGTTGGTGAAGGCGCCGGCGTTGTTCGGCGCGCCGGAATAAGAATGCGTCAGAACGTCGCCGGGCCGCAGCAGGTTGAGGATGTCGGACATCAACTGCCCGGTCTCGACGCCGCCGATATGCACCATCATCTTGGCCGGCCAGCCGCACATCTCGCAGGCCTGGATGCCGCGCTTGAGCGGCTCCAGCCCGTGCTTGTAGATCACATTCTCCGACATCCGGACCTTCACGCCGATCAGGAAATCCGGATTTTCCGCGAGCGCCATGGCGCAGGCTTCGACCTGCGCATTGTCGATATTGTAGAGCTCCGCCACCGGGAACGCCGACAGTCCATTATTGGCGATATGGAGGAACGCGTACATGCGCGCTCTCGTCTGCGCCACGATAAAGCGGCGCAGGGCGGCCAGATTGTTGACGCCGGCATCGCCCGCCGACACAACCGTGGTCGTGCCCTGGAATTGCACCAGTTCGTCGGCGGGAATTCCGATCGCCGAACCGTAAGGGTAGACGTGGCTATGCAGGTCAACCAGGCCCGGCGTTACCAGTCTTCCGGAAGCATCGATCATTTTCGCGATCCGGGCGGCGGGAATTTCCGGCTCGATCGCCTCGATCACGCCCCAGCGGATGCCGATGTCGCGTTTTCCCCGCAAGCCCTGACTGGGATCGAGCACGTCGCCGCCCTTGATCACGAGATCGAACTTGTCGGCCGGCCCCATCGCCGCGGCGGCGGGCGTGGCAAAACGCCCTGACAACGCGGCGGCGGCCGAGCCTTGCTAGAAAATGACGGCGTGACAATGCAGACATGCTGGCGCTCTCCCCAAAAACTTTTCTTATCGGTCAATGATGCGCCGGGCGGCAGTTTTGCGCAAGCCGCAGACGCATCAATCCCATACCGGCGCGAAACCGGGATTCACGAAGCGCTGGTCTTTCGGCAACGCCGCGATCGCCTGTCTGTCCTCGTCGTCCAGTCCCACCTGCAGCGCATCGAGATTGGCGCGCTGGCTTTCGGCGCGCGATGCCTTCGGGATCGCGGCGACGCCATCCTGGTCGAGCAGCCATTTCAGCGCGACCTGGGCGGCGCTGGCGCCATGCTTGCGGCCGATCGCCGCCAGCGTCCCGTCGGATGCGGCGCGGCCCTGCGCCAGCGGGCAATAGGCCACCAGCGGGATCGCCTTCGATCTGAGATATTTGCGTAACGGCGTCTGGTCGAGCATCACATGATATTCGACCTGGTTGCAGGCAATCGGGGCCTTGATCTCCTCGACCACGGTCTTCAACAGCGCGATGTTGAAATTGGCGACCCCGATGGCGCGGGTGCGGCCCTCTTGCTTCAGCCTGAGCAGGGTTTCGAACATCGCCGGCAGGTTCATGTTCGCGGCCGGCCAGTGCACGAGGTAGAGATCGACGTGATCGAGCTTCAGCTTCTTCAGGCTGGCATCGAACGCCCGGCGGATCGCGTCGGGCGCCAGATTCTCGTTCCAGACCTTGGTCGTGACGTGCAGATCCTTGCGTGCGACCGCCGCCGCGGCGATCGCGGCCCCGATGGCCTCTTCGTTGCCGTACATTTCCGCAGTGTCGATGTGGCGATAGCCGAGCGCGAGCGCGCTTTCAACCGCCGCGCGGCAGGCGTCGCCCTGCATGCGGTAGGTGCCGAGCCCAAGGCGCGGCAGGCTGATGCCCTGTGTCTGCAGATGTTCCATAGGTTTCTCCCGAAGGCGCAAAGCGGCCGCCAGAGAGCCAAGGCTACGCCGCAAAAATGCATGTTAGGTGAAGCGACAGATGAGACAGCCTCTCCGTCGTTTGCCAGTCTGCCCGCAGAGCAGCCTTCAAATCAAGATCGGGTTAGAAAGAGATGATCGGGCTGAGCCGATCGCTCGACTGTCCTATCGCTTCCAGTTGCAGATGCCGCCCGACCTGCAGGGCCAGACCTGAATCCGCGCATCGAAGGCTTGCGCATCGAGCGGGCTGCGGGGATGAGGGGCGAGCTTCGTTCGCCCGATATTGTGCGGCTGCGCCGCGCGCGCAGGCGCAACACGGGCATTGTGAACAACGATCTTCGGCTCCGCCGTCGGTTCCGCGCGGGCCTGCGCGCCGCTGTTTCCGTTGTCGACAGTCACATCAAGCGGACCCGGCGCGAAGCCCGTGGCAGGGCCAAGCGGTTTCGGCGAAAGCACGGCTTTGGAGAGATCGAGGTCGAGGAACTCGTCGGGACGGTATTCGGCCGCGGCCGACACACCGCCCCATGCCAGCAAGGCCGCGCCAATGGCCACGATGAAGATATTTCTCGGGACCACCAAGGCCTCCTGAAATGCGCAAAAAACAGCCATTGGTGATTATCTAGGAAGCAATCAGTGCAATTCCAGCAGATCTTGCCGGCAAGGTTACCGTAGGGTCGCCGCCCTCCAAACGGGCGCCGGCGGCCAAGCAAGCCTGGTGCACGACACCCGGACGGCACGGGCCAATCGATTCCGGGAGCCTTCACGGCCGACCAACCATAGATGGCCGACAATCGCGGGTTTGTTCATTCAGGGATTTTTCCGCTACCCTTGCTTCTGGCTTGCCGGGCAACCCGATTTGAACGGCGATGAGGATTTCGATGCCTGCAGCCGGGGGCTTCGACGCTGCAAGCCCAGAAGACTTCCGATGCGGCGATCAGGTCCATTCGAATGGCGGCGCATCGCCTAGGCGTATTCGCTTCCCTCGGCTCTACCGAGGGAAGCGAAGCAAGCGTCGGCTGCATTCCAACCTTTTGATGGGCGACGACGGATCGGTCCTCCATCATCCCCGCAAGCTGGTCCCGACACTCTATGAAAAACTGGCCTGGGCCAACGGAGATGCGAGGGGCATGCGCCTTTCATCGGCGCGACCCGGACGGCTGGAATGCTGATTTGCGGCGAAAACACCAACCCGCTTTCGCGCCATGCCTTGATGGCCCAGGGCGAGCAGGTGCACATTTCGTCCTGTCCGCCGATCTGGCCGACTCCGCCCGCCTTCGGAAGAAGGCGCGCACAACCTGAAGCGCGGCCATCGAGAGATCAGAGCCGGCGCGCATGCGCTCGAGGCGAAGGTCTTCAACATCGTCGCCTCGGGCTTCGTCGACGCGGCCAAGGCGAAGCGCTGGGTACCGCCAACCGTGCAAGCCTCGATATCGGCTTTCCACAACGCCGCCGGCCGTGCGACAACTTGCCCGCCACTGTCAATTTAGTTCACTCGATTTGATGCATGCTGTAGAGTGCGGCTGCCGGGTTGCATCAAGATAGTCCTGCGAAAGGATCGTTATGCCTGCTGCGCCCAATTCGCTGTCTGCTCGCCTGTTGTTCGTCTCCTTGGGGGTTTTGTCGCTTCTCTCCGCTACGCTGCAGGCACAGGCTGACGACAAGGTCCTGCGGGTCGGCACGCTAAAGCTGATTCATGGCATCACGCCCTATTTCTACGAGAAATTCGCGCCGCCGGGCTACAAGGTCGAAGTCATCCCGTTCGAGAGTCCGACAGATGGCAAGAATGCGGTGCTGACCGGCACCGTCGACACCTGCATCCACGGCATTGCCGCGTTTCTGCTCGGCGCCGCCGCCGGAGAACCGGTCGTGATCGTCGCCGCTGCGACCAACCGCGGCATGGGTATCGTCGCCGACGCCAAATCCGACATCAAGACCATCAGGGATCTCAAAGGCAAGCGCGTGGCCATCTTCCCTGGCTCGACGCAGGAAGTCGTCATCCTTGAGCGTCTCAAGGCCGAGGGCATGTCGATCTCCGACATTCAGCCGATCCGACTTTCGTTCAGCGACATGGCGGGCGCGCTGGCCCGCGGCGATATCGATGCTTACGTCGGCGCCGAACCCGGCCCCGGAATTAGTCTTGCGAATGGTACCGGCAGACTGATCGAATATCCGTATTCGACCTCGATCGGCTCGCTCAACATGATCCTGTCCGCCAGCGAGAAAATGATCAAGGAGAACCCTGAACGGCTCAGGATGATCGTGGAGATGCACAAGAAGGCCACTGATTACGCCATGGCGCATCCCGACGAGATGGTTCAAATCGCGATGCAGAAGCTCGGCCAGCAGCGCAAGTCGATCGAAATCGCCGTCCCGAATGTCGAATTGACCTGGAAGATCGATGACGATTTCATCAAGCGCGCCAAGGCCTACAGCGAGCTGATGGTCGAGAAGAAGCAGGTTCGCCAGGCTCCCGACATGTCCCGGGCCATTACCGAACAGTTCATGTAGCCGATCGAAGTGAACGACCACGCCACCACCATCGCTGACGGCGCGGAACGGAGCCTGCCGGCCGCCGCCAATCGCCGCCGCAACCGCCAGCGGCTGGAAACGCTGCGCGCCTTCGTCCTCGGCGCCGGCTTTCCCATCCTGCTGATCCTGATCTGGGACCGCGCCGTGGCGATCACGGGGACGCGGCTCATTCCGAGCCCGTATCAGGTGGCGGTGATGATGTACGACTTCTCGTTTGGAGGCGTATATGATGATGCCTTCAGCGGCACGATCCTGATCCATATCTGGAAATCGGTTCAGCGCGTCTACGGCGGATTTCTTCTCGCCGCGCTGATCGGCATTCCCCTGGGCATGATGATCGGGCGCATCAAGATGCTGCGGCAATTGCTCGATCCGACGATCTCGCTGCTGCGTCCAATTCCGGTCACCGCCTGGCTGCCGCTCTCGATGATCTTTTTTGGATTGGGGCCGAATGCGGCGATTTTCCTGGTCTTCCTCGGCGCATTCTATCCGATTTTGCTGAATACGATGTTCGGCGTGCGCTCGGTCGATCCGCGTCTGTACGAGGCGGCATCGATGCTCGGATGCTCCGGTACCGGAATGTTCCGGCAGATCGTGCTGCCGGCTTCCTCGCCGGCGATTTTCAGCGGATTGCGGATCGCACACGGATTTGCCTGGATATTGATCGTGGTCGGCGAAATGACAGGCGTTCCCACCGGTTTAGGCTCCGTGGTGATGGACGGTCGCACCCTTTCGCGCACCGATCTCGTGATCACCGGAATGATCGTCATCGGGGCGTGCGGATTCGTCACCGACAGGATCATCGTCGCGATCTCCAACCGCTTGCTGAGCTGGAGCCCGCAACACCGTGAGTAGCGCTGATCATCCGGACATCCTCACGATCCGCGGCGTGACCAAACGCTTCGCGGTCGGCGACGACGAGGTCGAGGCTCTGGCGCCGGTCGACCTGGCCATTCCGCGAGGCGAATTCGTCTGCATGATTGGCGCGTCGGGCTGCGGGAAATCGACATTGCTGCGCATCATCGCCGGGTTCGAGGAGCCGACGACAGGGGACGTTTCGATCTACGGCAAGGCCATCACCGGCCCGGGAAGCGATCGTGGCATGGTCTTCCAGGATTATGCGCTGTTTCCTTGGATGACGGTGCGGGAGAATGTCAGCTTTGGACCGCGGCAGCGCCAACTGCCGCGCGAGGAGATCGAGAAAACGACGGACGAGTTCGTCAGGATGGTCGGACTCGAACGCTTTGCGGACCGCTACCCCAACCAGTTGTCGGGCGGAATGAAGCAGCGCGTCGCGATCGCGCGGGTACTTGCCAACAATGCCAACATCCTGTTGATGGACGAGCCCTTCGGCGCGCTCGACGCGCTGACTCGCGAGCAGCTTCAGAACGAGCTGTTGCAGATATGGAATCGCACCGGCGTCACCACCATTTTCGTCACCCATTCGGTCGAGGAAGCCGTACTGCTGGCGGATCGAGTGCTTGTGATGAGCGCCGGGCCGGGGCGGATCGACAGCGATTTCCGCATCGATCTCGCCCGGCCGCGTGACGTATCTTCGCCGGAATTCAACGCGCTGCGGCGTGACGTCGCGCGCCGGCTCACCAGCCATCTCGCGCTTGCGCGTGCTTGATACCTGATTGCGCGACCGCCCAAATGAAACAGGAATTTCCGACATGAATGATCCGACCGCACCATCCGCACCAGAGTCCGGCGCCGGGGTTCTCGAGCTTCTGCGCCGATTCGGGGACGATCAGACCCTTGCGGATCATTACGCAGCGGCCTGCCTCGAAAAGGCAAAGGCTGTGGAGCCCGTGCTCAGGGCATTTGAATATCTTCCGGTCGATGTTGCGCGCCGGTCGGGCCCGCTGTCGGGCATTCCCGTGGCCATCAAGGATATCATCGCCACCTCGGATATGCCGACCACCAACGGATCGCCGATCTACCGGGATCACATTCCGGAGCGAGACGCCTGGGTCGTCGAGCGCCTGCGCAATCTCGGCGCCACGATCTTCGGCAAGACGGTATCGACGGAGTTCGCCTGGCGTCATCCCGGACCGACCACCAATCCCTGGAACTCCAGGCACACACCCGGCGGCTCGTCCTCGGGCTCGGCGGCGGCCGTGGCGGCCGGCATCGTCCCGTTGGCGCTGGGCACGCAGACGCTGGGCTCGGTGATCCGGCCCGCGGCATTCAACGGCGTTGTCGGCCTCAAGCCGAGTTTCGGCGCGATCCCTCGCGCGGGCGTGCATCCCTTGAGCCCTTCGCTCGATCACGTCGGCTTCTTCGCCCGGCGCGTGGACGACGTCGCCTTTGCGCTCTCTCTGCTTGCCGCCTCAAGCGACCTCGATCCGCATGGCCGCCCCCTTCCCCGCTTTCACGTCGACGCCGATCAAGGCGTGCCGCCGCTGGAGAAACCGCGCCTTCGGATCGTGCGATTCGGAAAATGGTCACACGCCGAGCCCGAACAGCAGAAGGTGTTCGAGGCGGCGGTCGCAAAGCTGCGCGAGGCGGGCGCCGTTGTCGAAGAGCGCGAGTGGGACGAACTCGATTCCAATTGGCATGCCGTCAACACGATCATGTCGAGCGAAGCCGCGCTGATCCTGGCGGGTCTCGTCGAACGTTACCCCGACCGCACCAGCGATTTTCTGAAATCGGCCGTGGAAGCCGGCAAAGGCCATACCGCCTTTGCGTATCTTGGCGCCAAGGCGATCCAGGAAAAGCTGCGGTCAGCTTTCATCGAGCAAATGTCCGGCTTCGACGCCGTGCTGACCGTGCCGGCGTTCGGCGAAGCGCCGGAAGGCCTCAGCCACACGGGTGACCCGGCATATTGCGCGCCGTGGACCCTGATCGGCGCGCCCGCGGTGTCGCTGCCGGCGGGATTTGGCAAAAAAGGCCTGCCGCTGGGGATCCAGCTCGTCGGCGCCTACCGGCACGACTATCGCCTGCTTCGCGTGGCGAAATGGGTCGA
>CAWAXR010000002.1:0-202208 GCA_963786045.1 uncultured Alphaproteobacteria bacterium
GATGTCCCGGTTCGCAACGCTTTGCCTGCCAAAAATGCCGCAGCTTGAATTGCGGGCTCTGATCCATTCAGCGTTTTCCTCGATCGCGAGGCGGCGGTTCGGAAGTCTGTTCAGCCTTTCGGCGATCGCAGCGCTGAGCCTGGAGGCCGCGGCGTTGAGTTCGGGATCGCCGCAGAACATTTGATCCGCGGGGGTCTTGATGTCCCCACAATGGTTTTTGACAAAGAGCGGGAGGATATCGGTGATCGGCCGGTCCGAATCCGCCGGGTCTTCTGCACGCACGGGCGTCATTAGTCCGATCTGGATTGCAACGACCGCCAGCACAATTGCCCGCATTCCGATCTCCAGGGGAAAAGATTAAACGATGGTGCCGCCATCGTAGCTTTTCGAACGTCGCGGCGAAATGAAATTATTGCCGGGCACTTGGTGTTACCGTTCAGAATTTGATGCAGACTTCGGTTGTGATACCGTGGTTATCTCATTGAGACCGCGAACCGTGGCGGTCGCGGATTAACGGACTCGTTTTGAAGCAGCGATGATTTTCAGGCAATGATGACAACCTCTCTGGTTACCGCACCTGTGCGTAGATCGTCCGCCGGATTTGGGCAGCAACTCGGCGTGATCCTGATCTTTGCGTCGTGGATAGGTGCCAGCGCGGCGCAAAAGCTGGTTGATCCGAATTCCGTTGCGCCTGAGTATCGTGCAGTTGCCGAAAAGCGGCGCGCGGAGCAAATCAAGCTGTTCGAATGCTCAAAGAAGGCGGCCGAGGCCAAAGTGCTGCGCAGGGATCGAGCTGCCTATATCGGTGAATGCCTCGACAAGTGATCGCAGGTCCGGTCTGTCGTGGCCGCCTCCAGACTTGGGGTCTCGGGAATTCACCGGACGCATATGAGCCGGACCGCTCGATCGGCTACCTCTCCCCGCGGTTCATCCCGGATCCGGACAGTCAGTTGGATGAGGAGGTCAGGCCGGTCGGGGCGGCGAAATTCACCGCCATCGCTGGCGCGAAATCCTGGCGGGGCACCCTGGCCGCCGGGGGCGTATCGTCGTAGCGCATGACGCCCTGGTCATCGATGACAAACAGCGGCCGATAGTTTCTGACGTCGGCGTCCTCGACCATCGCCATGCGGCGATTGTCCAGCGTGAGCCAGTGACCGTCCAGTCGCGCCATCGCGACGGCATGGTCCTCGCCGTGGATGGTATCGCGCATGACGACGATCCTGAGATCGTCGGGTGAGACACCGGCCAGGCGCAGCGCCACGAATTTTGCGATTGCATAATCTTCGCAGTCTCCCGCGCCGGTGGCGAAGGTGACGAGCGGCGAACTCCACACGTCGATCTGGCCATACTGGGCCATGTCGCTCGTCGACCGGATCGCGAGATTGATCGCGCGATTGATCTCGCCGAGGCGGGCACGTCCCTCGCGGGCTCTTGCATTGTCCACGATGGCAAGGAATTGCAGGGCAGCGGGCGATACGCAGCGGGCGCGGTCGCCGTCGCAAAGCGCCAGTTGCACCCTCTCATCGTCGAGCTTGCGCTCGACGCCCAGCCATTTTTCCCGCAATCCGCCGCCAGACAGTTTCGAAGCGAACAGCCCGAAAGGTTCGGCGGATTTACGGATCAGATCCAGTGCGCCGGGCGAAATCAGTGTTCCGGCGGTGAGGTCTGCGGCGGGTCCGAACCAGACCAAGCCCCAGGCGAGCACAACGACACGCCATGTCTGCGAATGACCGAAAAATCCCATCTGATGCCCCCTGTCCGGGCATCGGCCAGGCCCCTTAGCCTGCTCGTGACCGGATCATTTCACCGGGATGATGGGCAGGGGGGCTTTTATTCTGCTTAAAGGCGGGCGCGGCCGGCGGGAAAGTGCCAAACAGGATAAAATCCGCCTCGCCATTTTGCTTAACATTTTAGGGATTTTACGTTCAGAAGCGAGAAATCCCCGGCAGAGGACGTGTCATGGTTGTGTCCGATGCTGCTTTCCGCGGGATATGGCTAATTCGATGAAAGTTGCTCGCTTTGTTATGTAGATCACAATTTTAGCTGCAAAATTGCCGCATTATCCTGCATCAGCATGCGGGAAGAAGTTGATGAAGGTATCAGAGATCATAATTTATACATATGAATACATATGGTCTTCCGATTTTAGATGGAAGTACCATAGTAAAATTACCAATAGGGCGATTAATACTTCTATTTTTGAAGTATCGGCCGAGCCGATTTCTCCTGACGTTGCGGCGATGGAAGTCTGCACGGCTCTCGCACAAGCAAGAGATGGTTTCGCAATACCCCGCCCGGTGATATGGGACTTAGGCCGAAGTTAGATATTTATTAACCATTGCGGTGCCCCTTGAATTATTCTGGCAAATTCGACGCCAAAGGCGAATTTGACGCCAAGGTTTCCGCTGACGGGTCGGGCCTGCATTCCAATGGCCACGTCCACGTCGAGACCGTCCACGCTACGCACGCTCCATCGGATGCGATTGTCGTCCCGGACGCGCACTTGCTCTTTAACGGAGAGTTCAAGCGGTCCGGCGTCGATCTGATCCTTTCCGGGGACGATCAGGAACTGATCTTCCATGATTACTTCAAGGGCGAGAAGCGCGCGGCATTGTCTTCGCCCGACGGCGCTCATCTCACCGGTGATCTAGTCAATGCGCTGACTGGCCATGTCGACTACGCCCAGGCGGACGGCAGCGCGAGCGCCAGCAAGGTCATCGGTCATGTAACCAAGCTCGTCGGCACCGCGACCGCTATCCGCAACGGCGTCTCGATCATCCTGAACAACGGCGACAATGTCGAAAAAGGCGATGTGCTCCAGTCCGGAGCGAACTCGACACTCGGCATCACCTTTATCGACGGCACTGTGTTCGGTCTGTCGTCGAATGCGCGAATGGTGCTCAACGAAATGGTCTACGACCCGAACGGGTCGAATAATTCGTCGCTGCTCAGCCTGGTGGCCGGGACCATTACGTTTGTCGCCGGCGAGACCGCAAAACACGGCGACATGAAGATCGACACGCCGGTCGCGACCATGGGTATCCGCGGCACCGCGGTTCTGGTCGAGATCGATTTTACCGTGCCCGGCCAGGGTGGCACGCCCGACGCGAAGTTCCAGGTCCTGGTCGAGCCGGACGGGACGACCGGCTCCTACATTCTGTTCGACAAGACGACGCTGACGCCGCTCGCTGTCGTCGACAAGGCCGGCCAGCAGATCAACATCAGCAATGGCATCCTCAGCCAAACGACGAATCCGCTGTCGCCTGAGATACAAAAGCTCATCACCGATGTTTTCTCGCTGAAATTTTCGGATAACACCAACCCCAATACGAATACTCATTTTACGGATTCGATAGTCCCGCAGTCCCTGGCGCCGATCCAATTGGCGAGCGGAACAACCGCGATCCCGATTATTTTGAACTTGAATGACTTGAATAATCCGACATTCAATTCGCCGTCTTTCCCGGGCCCGAACGGCGGGCCACCTCCTATTAATCAAGTTAATCACATTGACGTTCCGCCGGTGGTTGTCGCTACCGGGAACGCCCTTACGGTGCGTACCGGCGTA
Source organism: uncultured Alphaproteobacteria bacterium (assembly GCA_963786045.1). Classification (GTDB taxonomy): domain Bacteria; phylum Pseudomonadota; class Alphaproteobacteria; order Rhizobiales; family Xanthobacteraceae; genus Bradyrhizobium. Next base: position 3,569 of record CAWAXR010000002.1, read on the forward strand.
TCCCAGCACTCCGGGTTCGATACAGTATCGGGCCAGATCAGTTTTGCCGACGTCAACGCCAGCGATCTTCCGACGGTGAAGACGGCGCTCGTTTCGTTTACACTCCTTGACGCTCAACACAACGACATCACTGCGACGCTGACGCCTCAGCAAATTGCGGCGGTGGCGGCAGAGCTTGTTGTGACCCCCAACCCCGGCAACAATAACAATGGTTCGGCGACCTGGACCTACAGCGTCGCCGACAGCGCTTTCAGCTTCCTGACCGCTGGCGAGACGCTGAAGCTGAACTACAACGCATTGGTCGACAACAATTACCTGCCGAACGATCAGGTGACCGTCACGCCGTTCACGATAACGATCAATGCGCCCAGCATCGTTGAGTGGATTCACCCGACCGGCGATTTGTGGAGCGTCGGATCGAACTGGAGTTCCGGCGCGGTTCCCACGGCGGCTGATGATGCGTCTATTCGCCGCCGAGCATATTCCCGGAGGCACCGGCCTCTACAATGTGGCAATCGAGACCCCGGCGGCTGCACGAAATTTGACATTAAACGCCAACAATACGACCGGCGGGCAGGTGATCAATCACAGCAGCCTCACGATCGGCGAGGCGCTGACCATTTTTAACGATGGCGTGCTGAATAATTCGGGCGCCGTCAGCGTCGGCGGCCAAATAGAGCTTTTAAATCAGAGCTCGCTGCTGAATTACGGTTTCATTGCGCTTGGTCAGGGCGGTGATTTCAAGGACCAAAGCAACGTTTCGAATTCGGGAATGGTCGAGCTCGCTGGCGGCACGCTTAACGTTCAGGTCGATATCGCCAATTTCGACGGCGTCATCCAGGTGGACGGCGGCGCCACGCTGAAGTTGAACGGCGCCGCCATTAATGGCGGCGCGGTCAACGACAACGGCACCATCGATGTCACCGCTAACAGCTCGATCAACGGCGCCGAATCCAGCGCCCTGCTGAACAATGGCGGGGTGAAGGTCGAGAGCGGAGTGACCCTGGCGTTGGACAACGTCACGGTGAACGGGACGACCTTTGTCGGCGTCGCCACCAGCAGCACCCTCCTGATCGATTTCGACGCCGCGCTGATGCTGAACGGTGCTTCCATCAACGGCGGCACAATCAACGATAACGGTGTCATCTATATCACCGCCGACAGCTCCATCAACGGCACTGGAACCAGCATCCTGCTGAATAACGGCGGGGTAACGGTCGAGAGTGACGTGACGCTGACATTGGACAACGTTACGGTGAACGGGACCACCTTCACCGACACCGCCGGCGGCGCCATCCTCCAGATCGACGACGACACCACGCTGACACTCAACGGCAGCGTCACCATCGATGGCGGGATCATCAATGTCGGTACAGAAGGCGGGCACCGGCAGCATCGACGTCAAAGGCGAGGCCAGGATCGACAGCAATGCGATCCTGAACAATGGCGGGGTGGTGGTCGAGAGTGACGCGACGCTGACGCTGGATAACGTCACGGTGAATGGGACAACCTTCACCAGCGCCGGCACCATCCAGATCGACGACGGCGCCAAGCTGACGCTCCAGGGCGGCGCCACCATCGATGGCGGCACCATCAATGACGGGTCAGAGCGCGGTACCGGTATCATCGATGTCACGGGCACGGCCATGATCGGCGGCAACGCGACCTTGAACAATGGCGGAGTGACGGTCGAGAGCGGAGTGACGCTGACGCTGGACAACGTCACGGTGAACGGGACGACCTTTACCGACACCGCCGGCGGCGCCACTCTCCAGGTCGACAGCGGCGCCACGCTGACGCTGAATAACGTCACGGTGACCGGCGGCGCAATCATCGACAACGGCACGATCGATATCGTCGGAGCCGTCACGCTCAATAGTGGAGTGGCGGTGAATGGTGGCGCGATATCGATCGCCAGCGGGGCGACGCTCGACATCGAGAATCCGGTGACGGGCACCGGCGCCACGTTGAACGGCGTCGACGTGATGAATTCCGGAACCATCCAGGTAGATGGACCGGTGGCCGGGACCACCACCATTAACCTGCTGCTCGACGGCGGCACGACGGTGACTGGCGGCACGTTGCTGATCCACGTTCACTTCCCGACGGACAGCGTTGAGGGGACCGTAGAGATCGGGACGGGCGGAGCGACCCTCGATCACGTCACAGTCTTGAACAATAACAGTATGACGGTCGATGACGGCGACACCTTGACGCTGTCGCAGGTCACCATCAATGGCGGCGCCATTATTGACGGTACGTTCGATGGCGTCGGCGGAACGATTGATGTTGCCGGCAACAGCTCCATCAACGGCACCACCATCGGCACCGGCGACGGTGCTTTCACGGTCAACGCCGTCCTGAGCAATGGCGGGGTTACGGTCGAGAGCGACGTGACGCTGACGCTGGACAACGTCATGCTGAACGAGACGACTTTTACCGACGTCGATACCAGCAGCGTCATCCAGGTTGGCGACGGCAGCACGCTGATGCTGTCGCAGGTCACGATCAACGGCGGCACCATCAATGACGGCTTGGCGGACGGCGCCGGCGGCACGATTGGCGTTATCGGCGACAGTTCCATCAACGGCACCGGCACGGTTAACGCCGTCCTGAACTATGGCGGGGTAACGGTCGAGGGCGGCGTGAAGCTGACGTTGGATAACGTCACGGTGAACGGGACGATTTTTACCGGCCTTGACGCCAGTAGCACCATCCAGGTCGACGGCGGCAATACGCTGGCGTTCAACGGCGGCACGATCAACGGCGGCACGCTCAACCTTTTCGGCGTGATGGATTCGACCGGCATCAGCTTCATTACCGGTGCGACGATCGTCAACTTCAACGATATTGTCGTCGTCAGCGGTACGCTGACGATCGATCCGGCGTCGCTGACCAATGCCGGGACGATCGAGGTGGCGGGCGACAGCACCCTGGTGCTTAGCGGAGAAACCGTAAGCAATGGTGTGAATGGCAAGATCCTGGTCGATGCCACCGATGCCACGCATTTTTCGACGCTCGACCTGGAATCGTCCACGATTGCCGGCGGTGCGGTCATCGTCGCCGGCCTCATGGATTCGACCGGCAACAGCCTGATCGCCGATGCGACGATCACCAACACCGGAACGATCGACGTCACCAGCGGCACACTCGGCCTGGAGAACGTCACCATCAACGGCGGCACGCTGGGCGGGGCCGGCACGATTGCCGCGGTGAGCGGAGACAACACGCTCAATAACGTGACCATCGCCAGCATCACCAAGCTGACCGTAGGCAATTTGGCCACGCTGGACCTGACCGGCACCGTTATTAACAACGGCGAACTCGACATCACCGCCGGCAAGGTAGACATCACCGGGAATATTACCGGAACGGGATCAATCGATATCTTCAGCAACGCAACGCTCGAGATCGTCGGTTCCGTTTCTTCTGGCGAGACCGTGACCTTCGGACCAGGCGGCGGGCCGGTAGCCACCGGAGCCACGCTCATCCTCGATGATTCGCATGACTTCCAGGGAACGATCATCGGCCTTACGGAAAATTCCAACGAAAGCCTGGAGAATCACGTCGATCTCAAGGACCTGGCGTTTAGACCAGGCGATATGCAAGTCAGCATTGTCAGTGGCAGCCTTGCTGACGGCATTTTCAAGGTTAGCAACGGCATAGACTTCGTCGACCTTCATCTTTCCGGTCTCTCTTCGGGTAGTTTTGAGTTTGCGGCAGATGCGACCGGCGGGACGCTTCTCGATGATCCGCCGGCATCCGGCGTAGTGACGATAGACAGCGGCAAGACTCTGGATATCCTTGCGGCAAGTACGGCGACGGTGAGCTTCACGAATAGCATCGGCAACACGGGCGAACTGGTGCTCGATAACTCCAGGGATTTCACCGGAAAAATCCTCGGTTTTGCGGGAGACGGGACGACTTCGAATTCGGATATGATCAAGCTCACCGACGTCAACATCGCCGATGTTGCGACAAATAAGACCACCTATTCAGACAACGGGAACGGTACCGGGACGCTGACCCTGTACAACGCGAATGGCCAGGCGCTTGACAGCCTCACCTTCGAGGGAAGTTACAAGCTGGCGAATTTTACCATCGAGAGCGACGGTAGCGGGCATACCCTGATCGTCGGGTCGCCGGCTTCCACCAGCCAGGCCGTGGCCGGCATGATCATGAATGATCCCGGCCCGGCGGCGAGCAATACGGTCGTCGCAAGCGCGCCGAACCAGACGCTGACCGGCTTGGCCGCCAGCGACACCTTTGTTTTCAACTTCGCCGGGGTCGGCCATAACATCGTGACGGACTTCCACCCGGATTCCGATACGCTCCAGTTCAAGAGCCCGATCTTTGCGAACGCGCTGGCGGCGTTCAACGCTGCACTTGATGACGGCCACGGAAACACGGTCATAGCCATCGATTCCCACGACACCATCACCTTGAGCGGCGTTCTCAAGGCGCAACTCCACGCTTCCGACTTCCACGTCGTCTAGAGCCACCCCGAGTGGAGCAAGCCGGGGCTCGCGCTTGACAACGCGCTACAGTCCGGCGCGGCCCTGTTCTCGAGTTTCGAAGCAGCAAGCGAGGTGATCAACCTCGCGCGTCGTGATATCGGAATGGCATGAAGCGGCTGAAGACAATACGGCGGTGGTTTGGACGTAAGTTCGGCTATGCGAGGCTGGTGTGCCTTGCGCTGCTGATAGGCGTGGCGGCACTGCGCATTGCCGATTTCGCGCCGATCGAGGAACTTCGCGTCAGGACCTTCGATACCTTCCAGCGCTTCGATCCCCGCGTGAAGACGGCACGGCCGGTCACCATCGTCGACATTGATGAAAGGAGTCTGGCGAAACTCGGCCAGTGGCCATGGCCACGGACGCGGATCGCGGATCTCGTCAGCAATCTCACGAAACTCGGCGCCGTTGTGATCGCCTTCGACGTCGTATTCTCGGAGCCCGACCGGCTCAACCCGGATGTCGCAGCCGACACGTTTCGCGATCTCGACGAGGCGACGCGCGAGAAGCTGAAGGCGCTTCCGAGCAACGATCAGGTCCTCGCCGATACGGTCGGGCGATCGCGCGTGGTGCTGGGCGAGTCCGGCATTTCCCAGATCAATCCAGAGCTCGACAAAACGCTGCCACAGACGGGATTGGCGATGATCGGGGACGAGCCTCAGCGTTTCCTGTTCGAATTTCCGGGCTTATTGCGCAATGTCCCCGTTCTCGAAGGCGCAGCTGCCGGGCGCGGCCTGTTGACGATCAAGCCCGAACGCGACGGCATCATCCGCCGCGTGCCGATGGTGATGCTGGCGCAAGGCGCCGTCATGCCGTCGCTGACCTTCGAGATGCTGCGTGTGGTCACCGGCACCGATACGATCCTGATCAAGGCCGACAAGGCCCGCATCCTCAGCGTCGGCGTCAACGGTTTTCAGGTCCCGACCGACAAGAACGGGCAGCTCTGGGTGCATTTTGCGCGGTACGATCCTTCGCTCTATGTCCCGGCGGTCGATGTTCTGGAAGGACGCGTCGCGCCCGAAAAAATTGCGCGCAAGCTGGTGCTGATCGGTACCTCCGCCGTTGGGCTTAACGACATCAAGACGACGCCGGTATCCGCGGCCATGCCGGGGGTCGAAATTCACGCCCAGGTGCTGGAAGCCGCGCTGACCAAATCGCTGCTGGCGCAGCCGCCTTATGGTCCTCTGCTCGAATTCGGGGCGGCCTTCATACTTGGAATTCTGGTGATCGCATTCGCGCCGCAGTTCGGGCCGGTCACCCTTGTCGCGGTCGGCGCCCTGTTTGCAACGGTGCTGGTCGGAGCGTCCTGGTATTTTTACACGCAACACCGGCTGCTCGTCGATTTCACCTATCCGCTGCTGTCGACCACCGCGATCTATCTCACCCTGATTTTCGCGAGCTTCGTCAGGGAGCAGGCCCAGCGACGGCAGATACGCTCCGCGTTCGGCCAATACCTGTCGCCCGCATTGGTCGAGCAACTCGCGCAGTCTCCGGAAAAGCTCGTGCTCGGCGGCGAGGAGCGCGAGATGACCATCATGTTTTCAGACGTCAGGGGTTTCACCACGATCTCGGAGTCCTACAAGAGCGATCCACAGGGACTGACCGCGCTGATGAACCGCTTCCTGACGCCGCTGACCAACGCGATCCTGGCGCGAAAGGGCACTATCGACAAATATATGGGCGACGCCATCATGGCGTTCTGGAACGCGCCGCTCGATGACAAGGAGCATCAGATCAATGCCTGCGAAGCGGCGCTGGACATGCTGGAGCGGATCGATGCTCTCAACAAGGAGCGCGAGATCGAGGCCCGGAACGGCGGCCACCGTTATATTCCGATCAATGTCGGGGTCGGTTTGAACACAGGGGTCTGCGTCGTCGGCAACATGGGCTCCAACCTGCGCTTCGACTATTCGGTGCTCGGCGACAGCGTCAACCTGGCGTCGCGGCTCGAGGGACAATCCAAGGAATACGGCTTCCCGATCATCGCCGGTTCCAGGACCGCGCTCGCGGTCAAGGACAAGTTTGCGATTCTCGAGCTCGATTTCATCATGGTCAAAGGCAAGAAGGAACCGGAGGTCATCTACGCCATCGCCGGCCGCGAGGATATCGCTCAGTCCGGTGCCTTTCAGCGCCTCCGCAACCTGACCATCGAGATGCTGGCCTGCTATCGCAGCCGCAACTGGGAAGGGGCGCTTTCGGCGATCGAGCGCGGCCGGCGGACCGAGGGCGCCGATGCGCTGGAGTTGCTCTATGATCTCTATGAAGCGCGCATTCGCGGCTATCAGGAAAATCCGCCGTCCGAAGACTGGAACGGCGCCTATGCGTTGCTGACGAAATAGCCCCTGTCGTCCCGGCGCTCGCCGGGACGACCCGCAGCCAATAACGACATCCTCACTCCACGCCGATCGTGGTCAGGTCCTGGAACCAGTGCTGGGCCTGCACGAATTTCTTGATCCTGGGAGAGAGCGCGTGAGGATTGGTGTCGTGCACCACCCACACCAGTGCGGCGTCATCGACGATCAGAGCGTGCGCCTGGGCGATCAAATCGTCCTGTTTGGCGATATCGAAGGTTTGCTTGGCCTCGCTGATCAGCGCATCGACCTTCGGGTTCTTGTAACCGCCCCAGTTCACCCCGACCGGCGCGATCTGATCGGAAGCGAAGAAGCGCACGATCGCGTAGAGCGGGTCCGAAGTCACATAGGCGATATTGTTGGCGGTGATGCCGGCGTTCATTTCATCGGCCGCGCCCTTGCGCCAGTGCGTGTAGAGCGTCTCCAGTTCGACCACCTTGAAGTCGATGTCGATACCGATTTCCTTGAAGCTTTGCTGCAGGAATTCGTTCATCGGCAGCGACAGCATTTGCCCGGTGCCGCCCTGCGCGATGATGAACGTGGTCTTCAGGGGCTTTTCCTTCGAATAGCCGGCCTCCGCGACGAGCTTCTTTGCGGTGGCGAGATCGTATGTGATGTCGAAGGTCGGCTTGCCGAACCAAGGGCTGGAGGGATCGACCTGACCCTTGGCGGGTTTTGCAAGACCGTTCATCAGTCCGACAACGCCGTCGCGATCGATGGCGAGATTGAGGGCCTTGCGCAGCCGGATGTCGGTCCAGGGAGAACCGGGCAGCACGCTGAGATGATAATTCCACACGTGCGGGGTGATGTTGTCGACGATCCGCATGCCCGCCGATTTCAACTGCGGCACCGCGTCGGGCGCCGGCGTTTCGATCAGATCGACTTGCCCGGCGAGCAGCGCGTTAGTCCGGGTCAGCGCTTCCGGCATCGGGATCAGGACCAGCTTGTCGACTTTCGCGAGCCGCTTCTTGTCCCAGTAATCCGGATTCTTCGACAATTCAGCGAGTTCGCGCGGCACCAGTTTTGTCAATTTGAACGGTCCGGTGCCTGAGGGCTGGCTTGCGAATTTATCCCAGTCCTTGCCGAGTTTTTCGTATTGCGCCGGACTGGAGACCAGGAACCAGAGCATCTGATACGGGAAGAACGAGTCGACGGTCTTGGTGGTGATCTCGACCGTTGAGTCATCGATTTTGGCGTAGCCGGCGACCGAGGGCAGGCGGGTTTTGACCTGCGCGCTCTGGCGTTTGTCGAATTGCGGAGCCTTGTCGTTGAGGACCTTGTCGAGGTTCCAGATGACCGCATCTGCATTGAAATCGCTGCCGTCATGGAACTTCACGCCTTTGCGGAGCGTGAACCGCCACTTGGTCTTGTCCTTGTCGTCGACTTTCCACTCGGTGGCGAGTCCGGGAACCAGTCTGCCCGGCCGATCCGATACATCCATCTCCCAAGCGACCAGCGGATCGTATATTGTATAGGCGGTAAACTGATAGGCGCCCGCGCCGCGATCGGGCTGGCCTGTGGTCAGAGGAATATCCGCCATCGAAATTCCATATCGAACTACCGTCTCGGCTCGCGCGGACAGGGCCGGGAGGCTGACGCCGATGGCGAGGGCCAAGGCGGCAAGGATCGAATTTCGGATGCGCATGAACTAAGCTCCTTTGGAGAAATACCGCAACGCAACCTGCAAAGTTGATGCCAGATTAGGCATCTGCATATTTTCTTCGTACACAGCTACAAGAAGTCGCAGCGACAATCCCAAGGAGGCGGGCTATTGGCCCCATTGGCACGGCTGTTGCATAAGATTGCACAAGAAATAGTCATCGAGAGATCGAGAAGGGATTGGGTTGTAATGTGGAGTGGAAAAGCTGGAAAAGGCCGGACTACAGCGACAGCTGTCGTGTTCGCGATTGCCGCAGTCGTAACCCTGCCGCGGATCGCCGGCGCCGAAACGACCCTGCGCATCGGCATGACCGCGGCAGACATTCCGCGCACGCTGGGCCAGCCCGATCAGGGCTTTGAGGGCAATCGTTTCACCGGCCTCACCATGTATGACGCGTTGACGATGTGGGACCTGTCGTCCGCCGACAAGGCGAGCGTGATGATTCCCGGGCTCGCGACCGAATGGGCCGTCGATGATGCCGACAAGAAGAAGTGGACGTTCAAGCTTCGTCCCGGCGTCAAGTTCCATGATGGCTCGCCGTTCAATGCCGACGCCGTGGTGTGGAATGTCGAAAAGGTGCTCAAGCAGGAGGCACCCCAGTTCGATCCGAGCCAGGTCGGCGTGACCGCCTCGCGGATGCCGACATTGGCCTCGGCGCGCAAGATCGACGACATGACGGTGGAATTGACCACCAAGGAGCCGGACAGCTTCCTGCCCATCAACCTCACCAATCTGTTCATGGCGAGCCCGGCGAAGTGGCAGAAGCTGTTCGACGCGGCCGCAGGCGCGGATGCCAAGGCGAAATCGCAGGCCGCCTGGGCCGCCTTCGCCAAGGACGCGTCGGGCACCGGGCCTTGGAAGATGTCGAGCTTCACGCCGCGTGAACGGCTCGAGCTTGTAAAGAACGAAAACTACTGGGACAAGGCGCGCGTTCCCAAGGTCGACAAGATGCTGCTGCTGCCGATGCCCGAGGCAAATGCCCGCACCGCGGCATTGCTTTCCGGCCAGGTCGACTGGATCGAAGCTCCTGCGCCGGATGCGGTCGCTGAAATCAAGCAGCGCGGCTTTGTGATCTACAGCAATGAGGAGCCGCATGTCTGGCCGTGGCAGTTTTCGCGTGTCGAAGGCTCACCCTGGAACGACATCCGCGTTCGCAAGGCCGCCAATCTCTGCGTCGATCGCGAAGGCCTGAGGGACGGTCTGCTCGCCGGCCTGATGGTCCCGGCGACCGGCACCTTCGAGCCGGGTCATCCCTGGCGGGGAAAACCGACCTTCCAGATCAAATACGACAAGCCCGCCGCGCAGAAGCTGATGCAGGAGGCGGGATTCGGTCCGAACAAGAAATTGACCGTCAAGATCCAGACCTCGGCGTCGGGCTCGGGCCAGATGCTGCCTTTGCCGATGAACGAGTATCTGCAGCAGGCGCTGGCCGAATGCTATTTCGACGTTCAACTCGACGTCATCGAATGGAACACGCTGTTCACCAATTGGCGGCGCGGCGCCAAGGACCCCTCCGCCAACGGCGCCAACGCCACCAATGTGACCTACGCCGCGATGGATCCGTTCTTTGCCATGGTGCGCTTCCTGCAATCGTCGATGGCGCCGCCGGTGTCGAATAATTGGGGCTTTATCAACAACCCGAAATTCGACGAGTTGGTGATGAAGGCGCGTCAGACCTTCGATCCGGCCGCGCGTGATCAGGCGCTGGCCGAGCTGCATGCGGCCTCCGTCGACGACGCGGCGTTTCTCTATGTCGCCCACGACGTGGCGCCCCGCGCCATGAGCCCGAAGGTCAAGGGCTTCGTGCAGCCGAAGAGCTGGTTTGTGGACTTCTCGCCGGTTTCGATCGCGCCGTGACCGCTCTTCCTCCCCACTTGTGACAAGAGGGTGCACGGGCGACCGCCGGCCGCCGCAAAAGAAGTAACCGATGCGTAGCGTCGGCTACGGCGAAACGAAGACGGGTGAGGGTCTCTTTCTATCGACCGACCGAGATCCATCACCCGGTTCGAAATTCGCCGCGCTCATTCTCACCACCCTCTCCCGCCATGGGAGAGGGGACGATAACTGAAGGTCATACGTGCTCGTCTATATCATCCGTCGCATCGTCTATGTGATCCCCATCGTCATCAGCGTGGCGTTGGTGTGCTTTCTTCTGGTGCATATCACACCGGGTGATCCGCTGGTCGCAATCCTGCCGGCCGACGCATCGCAGGAACTCGCCAATCAATTGCGTGTCGCCTACGGCTTTGACCGTCCGCTGCCGGTGCAGTTTGGGCTCTGGCTGTGGAAGGCGGTCCATGGCGATCTCGGCCATTCGATCGCGACCGGGCGCCCGGTGCTGACGGAAGTCATGCGCGCGGTCGGCAACACCGTGACATTGGCGATCGCTGCGGCGTTGATCGGATTTACGCTTGGATTGTTCTTCGGCTTGATCGCCGGCTATTTCCGCGATACCTGGATCGACAAGGTTGCGACCTCGATCGCGATCGCCGGCGTCTCGGTGCCGCATTACTGGCTTGGGATGGTTCTCGTGATCATCTTCTCGGTGCAGCTGAACTGGCTGCCCGCCGTCGGCGCCGGTCCGGGTGGTTCCGGCGCATGGGGATGGGATTGGGAACACCTCCGCTATCTGATCCTGCCGGCGATCACCACATCGGTGATTCCCATGGGCATCGTCACGCGCACCGTGCGGGCCTTGACCGGCGATATTCTCAGTCAGGATTTCGTCGAGGCCTTGCGCGCCAAGGGTTTGCGCGAAACCAACGTCTTCCGTCACGTCATCAAGAACGCCGCGCCGACGGCGATGGCCGTGATGGGGCTTCAACTGGGATACATGCTCGGCGGTTCGATCCTGATCGAGACCGTATTCTCGTGGCCGGGATCGGGGCTGTTGCTCAATTCGGCGATTTTCCAGCGCGATCTGCCGCTCCTGCAGGGCACGATCCTGGTGCTGGCGCTGTTCTTCGTGTTTCTGAACCTGATGGTCGATATCGCGCAGGCCTCGATCGACCCGCGGATCAAGCGGAGTTGAACCGATGAGTATCTGCCGATGAGCGCGATTGCAGACGCTGCCCTCCAGGCGGCCCCCGCGAGCAAGGCACGCGGCTACTGGGCGACGGTCGGACGGCGCATCGCGCGCGACAAGGTCAGCATGGCCTGCGCCCTTATTCTGGTCACGATTTTCGTCTCGGCGCTCTGCGCGCCGTGGCTGGGGCTTGCCGACCCCTATCAGGGCTCGATGATTCGCAGGCTGCGCCATATCGGCACCGTGGGCTATCCGCTCGGTACCGACGAACTCGGCCGCGATATGCTGGCGCGGCTGATTTATGGCGGGCGGCTGTCGCTGATCATCGGCATTCTTCCTGTCATTTTTGCCTTTGTGATCGGGACATCGCTTGGTCTTGTCGCCGGCTATGTCGGGGGCAAGATCAACACCGCGATCATGCGCACAGTCGACGTATTCTACGCCTTTCCCTCGGTGCTGCTGGCGATCGCGATTTCGGGAGCGCTCGGAGCAGGTATCGTCAACTCCATCGTTTCGCTGACGATCGTCTTCGTGCCGCAGATTGCCCGTGTTGCCGAGAGCGTCACGACCGGCGTGCGCAACATGGATTTCGTCGAGGCGGCGCGGGCCTCCGGCGCCGGCCCCTTCACCATCATGCGCGTTCACATGCTAGGCAACGTGCTGGGGTCGATTTTCGTCTACGCCACGGGCCTGATCTCGGTGTCGATGATTTTGGCCGCCGGACTTTCGTTCCTCGGCCTGGGGACCAAGCCGCCGGAGCCGGAATGGGGCCTGATGCTCAATACGCTGCGCACCGCGATCTACGTCAATCCCTGGGTGGCCGCGCTGCCCGGCGTCATGATCTTTGCGGTATCGATCTGCTTCAACCTGCTCAGCGACGGAATGCGCAGCGCCATGGACATCCGGAACTGATGCGATGAACCAGATCACCTCGTCAGTCGAACTGCTTGAGCCGGTCGAGGATCGCGGCGGCGCCGCGCAACCGTTGCTCCAGGTCAACGGATTGACCAAACATTTCCCGGTGCGCGGCGACCTGTTCAGCGCGCGCAAGACGGTGCGCGCGGTCGACGACGTATCGTTCTCGATCGCCAAGGGCGAAACGGTCGGCATCGTCGGTGAATCCGGCTGCGGCAAGTCGACCACCGCGCGGCTGTTGATGCATCTGATGAAGCGCGACGCCGGCGAAATCATCTACGACGGCATGCAGGTCGGATACGATTTGTCGCTGCGCGAACTTCGCCGCTGCATGCAGATGGTGTTCCAGGACAGCTATGCCTCGCTCAATCCGCGTTTGACGATCGAGGAATCGATCGCCTTCGGCCCCAAGGTTCATGGCATGGCGGACGCACCTGCGCGTGCGCTGGCGCGCGAGCTGCTCGGCAAGGTGGGCTTGCGGCCGGAAACCTTCGCCAATCGCTATCCGCACGAGATTTCCGGCGGGCAGCGGCAGCGCGTCAATATCGCGCGCGCGCTGGCGCTGTCGCCGCGCCTCGTGATCCTGGACGAGGCGGTCTCGGCGCTGGACAAGTCGGTCGAGGCGCAGGTGCTCAATCTTCTGGCCGATCTCAAGCGCGAATTTGGACTGACCTATCTCTTCATCAGCCATGATCTCAACGTCGTGCGTTACATTTCCGACCGCGTATTGGTGATGTATCTCGGCGAAGTGGTCGAGCTTGGCCCGGTGGACCGGGTGTGGGACGCCCCGGCGCACCCGTACACGCGGGCGCTGCTCGCGGCGATGCCGTCTTCCGATCCCGATCACAGGACACAGACGCCGCCGCTGTCAGGCGATCCGCCCAATCCGATCGATCCGCCGTCGGGATGCCGCTTTCATACCCGCTGCCCGTTCGCGGAGCCGCTCTGCGCAGAGGTCACACCCAAACTCACCGGGCTCGATAAAACGGGCCATCAGGCTGCCTGTTACATGGCGATACCAGGTTCGGGTCACAGCCTCGCGCCACCAAGGGAGGATGCTTCCGCATGACAAGACCCACAGCCAAGGAGATCAAGGCGATGGCCGACGTTGCCGGCGTTCCGGTCGATGCCGATGTCGCCGCGCGCATCGCCAATTCCATTGGACCGGCGTTCGACGGCTTTGCCGCGATCGCCGGCACGCTGCCGTTCGACCTCGAGCCATCGACTTTCTCCGTCGTACAAACCGCGAAGGCTGCCAGATGAGCACCGAGCCGGCCCTGATGTCGTTGACGTCGGTCGCGAAAGCGATCGCGGACAAGCGCGTCTCCTCGCGCGAGGTGACGCAATCCTGTCTCGACAGGATCGCGCGATGGCAGCCCCATCTCAATGCCTTCATGGCGGTCGAGGCAGAGGATGCGCTGAAAGCGGCCGATGCCGCCGACATGGCGCTGGCGAAGGGCACCCGTCATGGCGCGTTGCACGGCGTACCGCTGGCGCACAAGGATATGTATTACGAGGCCGGCAAGGTGGTGACCTGCGGCTCGCATATTCGCCGCGATTTCGTCGCCACGACCACTTCGACCGCGTTGCAGCGCCTGAAGGACGCCGGCACGATTCGCCTCGGCTCGTTGCATATGGCCGAGTTCGCCTATGGACCGACCGGCCACAATTCACACTATGGTCCGGTGCACAATCCCTTCGCTCTCGATCGCATCACCGGCGGTTCGTCGTCGGGATCTGGCGCCGCGGTCGCCGCACGGCTGACGTTTGCGGCGCTGGGCTCGGACACCGGCGGCTCGATCCGGATGCCGGCACATTTCTGCGGCGTCACCGGCCTGAAGACGACCGTCGGCCGGGTCAGCCGCGCCGGCGCGATGCCGTTGTCGCAATCGCTCGACACCGTCGGACCGCTGGCGCGCAGCGCCGAGGATTGCGCGGCCCTGCTGGGTCTGATGGCGGGAGAAGATCCCGAGGATCCGACCGCGGTCGCAGGGCCCTTGCCGGACTTTTCTGCCGCGACGGCGGGGTCGATCAAGGGCCTCACCATCGGCGTACCCGCGGCCTTCTATGTCGACGATCTCGATGCCGAAGTCGCCGGCGTTCTGGACGCGACGATTGCGGTGCTCAAGCGCGAGGGCGCGAATGTCGTCCAGGTCGAACTGCCGGATCAGCGCCAGCTCACCGCGGCGTGCCAGCTGGTTCTCGCGGTCGAAGCCGCGGCCTTCCACAAGCGCTGGATGATCGAGCGGCCGCAGGATTATGGCCCGCAGGTGCTGATGCGGCTGCAGAACGGCCTCGCGGTGCCCGGCGTGTCCTATCTCGAAGCGATGCGCTGGCGCGGGCCGGCCCTGTCCGCGTTCCTCGCGGCAGTTGCCGGCGTCGACGCCATGATCGCGCCGGTGGCGCCGGTCGCCGCGCCCACGATCGCCGAGAGCGATGTCGGCAACAGTCCGGATGCGGAAGCCGTGATCCAGCGGCTGACGCGGTTTACCCGGCCGATCAATTATCTCGGCCTGCCGTCGCTTTCGATCCCGTCCGGATTTACCCGGGGAGGGCTTCCCGTCGGCATGCAACTGGTCGGCCGCTCGTTCGATGAGGCCACGCTGCTTCGGATTGGCGCGGCGTTCCAGCGCGCTACCGATTTTCATGAAAGGCTGCCGCAGCTCGCATGACCCGTCTCGTCGAAGTCAAAGACCTCAACATTCGCTTCAGCGGCGAGCGTACCGTGCATGCCGTGAACGATCTCAGCTTTTTCCTTGGCGAGGGTGAAGTGCTGGGGTTGCTCGGGGAGTCCGGTTCGGGCAAGAGCGTCACCTTGCGCGCGCTGATGCGGCTGTTGCCGAAGAAGCGGACGCAAATCGCAGGGAGCGTTCGGGTGCTCGGGCGCGACGTGCTGGCGCTCGATGACGAAGAGCTGTCGGCGTTCCGCGGCCAGACCGTTTCGATGATCTTCCAGGAACCGGCGCTTGCGCTCGATCCGGTCTACACCATCGGCCGGCAGATTGCCGAAACCGTGATGCGCCACGAAGGCAAGAGCCAGAGCGAGGCGATGGCGCGCGCGCTGGAAATGCTGGAAGTGGTGCGCATTCCCTCGGCCAAAAGAAGGCTGGATGCCTATCCGCACGAGATGTCCGGCGGCATGCGGCAACGCGCGATGATCGCGCTGGCGCTGGCGTGCAAGCCGAAAATCCTGCTGGCCGACGAGCCGACCACGGCGCTCGATGCCACCGTGCAGATCCAGATCCTGCTCTTGTTGCGCGAACTGCAGCGCGAGTTCGGCATGTCCGTCATCTTCGTGACCCACGATATCGGCGTCGCCATCGAAATCTGCGACCGCGTTGCCGTGATGTATGCAGGCCAGATCGTCGAGCAGGGCACGCTCGGCCAGATCGTGCGTTCGCCGGTCCATCCCTATGCGCGGGGATTGCTGGCCTCCACCGTCCACGGCGCCAAACGGGGCCAGCGGCTGGAGACGATACCGGGGACGCCGCCCTCGCTGGACAAGGCGCCGACCAATTGTTCCTTCGCCCCCCGGTGCGCGTTTGCGGAAGCCCGCTGCCTCGAGGAAATGCCGCCCATCGTGCAAATCGGGCCGGACAGGATTGCAAGGTGCGTCCTGGCGGAGCGCGCGGAGGCGGCTGCCGCGAGGTAGACTGAAGCCGTTCTTCGGCGCGCGGCAAGACCGCCTCGCTGCGGAACCCGCCGGATTACAGTCGCCACATCCGGGAATTATGCATAGGTTCCAGCCGGCGTGGGAGGAATGGCGCGCTCCGGCGGGAGGTTTTGCGCGGACAATGAAGGCATTCTTGGTTTAGGTTAATTCGACTTAATTGGACGATATGGGCAAAAATCGGTAATATGTTCAGGCTCGTACGCTTGGAATGCCCCGAAGCGGTATGAGCTTGCCCCCCATTTGAAGAGATCAGGATAGATGGCAGTCGCTCCCGGCGTCCGGCGTTCCGAACTCGGTGAAGCACTGCGCGCCTGCCGCAATGCGTTCATCGGCGTCGGCGTCATGAGTTGCATGATCAACCTGCTCTATCTGACCGGCTCGCTGTTCATGCTCGAGGTCTACGATCGGGTGCTTCCGAGCCGGAGCGTACCGACCCTTGTGGGTCTGATCATTCTCGCCGGCGGCTTGTACATCGCGCAAGGAATCCTCGACCTGATCCGGGGACGGATCCTCGGCCGGATCGGAACCTCGCTCGACGAGGCTCTCAATGCCCGCGTCTTCGATACCGTTGTGCGCCTGCCGCTGATGGTGGGCGGACGCAACGAGGGCCTTCAGCCGCTGCGTGACCTCGACAATGTTCGTTCGTTCCTCGGCAGTCAGGGGCCGGGCGCGTTCTTCGATCTGCCGTGGTTGCCGTTCTATCTGGCGATCTGTTTTGCTTTCCACGTCCTGATTGGGGTGACGGCGCTGGTGGGTGCGATCATTCTGGTGAGCCTCACCGTCCTGACCGAATTCCTGTCGCGGACGCCTGCGCGCGAAGCGATGGGTCTGGCCGCGCGCCGCAACGATCTCGCTGCCACCAGCCGGCGGAACGCGGAAGTGCTTGTCGCGATGGGCATGGCCGGACGCCTGAACAAGCGCTGGAGCGAAGCCAATCAGAACTATCTCGCGGGCAACCAGCGTGCCAGCGACGTCGCCGGAGGTCTCGGCGCCGTCGCCAAGGTCATGCGGATGATGTTGCAATCGGCGGTGCTCGCCGTCGGTGCCTATCTGGTGATCCACCAGGAAGCGACCGCCGGCATCATCATCGCGGGATCGATCCTGAGCGCGCGGGCGCTGGCGCCGGTCGATCTGGCCATCGCGCACTGGAAGGGCTTCGTTGCCGCGCGCCAGAGCTGGCATCGCCTCAACCGGTTGCTCGAATCCTTGCCCGCGCGCGCCGTGCCGACCTTGCTGCAAAGCCCGTCGAGCCGCCTTTCGGTCGAGGCGGTCAGCATCGTGGCGCCGGGCGATCAGAGGGTCATCGTGCAGGACGTCACGTTCGCGCTTTCGGCCGGAAATGGCCTGGGCGTGATCGGGCCGAGCGGATCCGGCAAGTCGTCGCTGGTGCGCGCGCTGGTCGGCGTGTGGCAGCCCGCGCGCGGAAAAGTGCGGCTCGATGGCGCGGCGCTCGATCAATGGTCCTCGGACGTGCTCGGCCGCCATATCGGCTATCTGCCGCAGGATGTCGAATTGTTCGCGGGCTCGGTTGCCCAGAATATTTGCCGTTTCGATCCCGAAGCCAGCTCGCAGGGCATTATCGCGGCCGCGCAGGCAGCCGGCGTCCATGAGATGATCATCAAGATGCGCGAGGGCTACGATACCCAGATCGGCGAACAGGGTACCGCGCTTTCGGCCGGTCAGGCGCAACGCGTCGCGCTGGCGAGGGCGCTCTACGGCGACCCGTTCCTCATCGTTCTCGACGAGCCGAATTCCAATCTCGATACCGAAGGCGACGAGGCATTGACGCGGGCCATCCGCGCGGCGCGTGAGCGCGGCGCCATCGTGGTGGTCGTGGCACATCGGCCGATCGGGATCGAAGCGGTCGATCAGATTCTGGTTCTGAAAGACGGTCGCGTGCAGGCCTTCGGACCGAAGGAAACCGTGCTGGGGCAGGTCTTGCAGCAGCGGGTCACGTCACCTTCTCCGATCAAGATCGTGTCCGACGCAGGAGTTGCCAAATCATGACGGGCAGCGAAGTGAAGGGAGCGCGCCAATCGATCCGGCTGCACCTGATCGTCGGGCTGGCCGTGGTCGTCATTCTTGCCGGCGGGCTCGGCGGCTGGGCCTCGACGGCGCAGATCTCGGGAGCGTTGATTGCGCCGGGATCGGTCGTCGTCGAATCCAACGTCAAGAAGGTCCAGCATCCCACCGGCGGCGTGGTCGGCGAAGTGCTCGCGCGCGACGGCGATCTCGTCAAGGCCGGCGACGTGGTGGTTCGTCTCGACGATACCGTCACCAGGGCCAACCTCGCGATCGTCACCAAAAATCTCGACGGAATGTGGGCCCGGGCCGCGCGGCTGCAAGCCGAACAGCAGGGCCTCGACAAGGTGGTGTTCCCTCCGATGCTGCTTGATCGCGCCAATGACCCCGACGTGAAGAATGTCATGGCGAGCGAGAGCAAATTGTTCGAGGTCCGCACCACCGGAAGGATCGGACAAAAGGCGCAATTGCGCGAACGCGTCACCCAGCTCAACGAGGAGATCGCCGGCCTGACCGCGCAGGAGAACGCGAAAGACCAGGAAATTGCATTGGTGGAGAAGGAACTGGTCGGGGTTCGCGATCTCTACGAAAAACACCTGGTGCAGATCGCGCGGCTGACCACGCTTGAGCGCGATGCGGCCCGGCTCAATGGCGAGCGGGCGCAATACGGTGCTGCGAAGGCGCAGGCCAAGGGCAAGATCACCGAAATCGAACTGCAGATCATCCAGGTCGACAAGGATATGGTCAGCGAGGTCTCCAAGGATCTGCGCGAGACCAACGACAAGATCGGCGAATTCGTCGAGCGCAAGGTTACGGCGGAAGACCAGTTGCGTCGAACCGACATCCGCGCCCCGCAGAACGGCATGGTGTTGCAATCGACGGTGCATACCGTGGGCGGGGTGATCGCCGCCGGCGATGCCATCATGATGATCGTCCCGCAGGCCGACGACCTTCAGGTCGAGGCGAAGGTCAATCCGCAGGATATCGACAAGCTGCAGATAGGGCAGAAGACCTTGCTGCGGCTGTCGGCGTTCAACCAGCGCACCACGCCGGAATTGAATGGCGTCGTCAGCCGCGTTTCGCCTGATGTCACCACCGATCAGCGTACCGGGCAGTCCTATTATACGATCCGCGTTTCGATGCCGCCGGAAGAGGTCGCCCGTCTCGGCGATGTCAAGTTGATACCCGGCATGCCGGTGGAAGCCTTCGTCCAGACAGGCGACCGCACCTTGCTTTCCTACCTGATCAAGCCGCTCAGCGATCAGCTGATGCGCGCGTTCAGGGAGAAGTGACGGCATCCTCTGGTCGTCCCTTGCGAAAGCAGGGACCCATAACCACAGGCATCAGTGGTTGCGCGAAAGCCGTCGAGCACCATCTCTCAAAACAAACAACACGGCGTATGGGTCCCTGCTTTCGCAGGGACGACAAACTATGGATCGCTCACCGCGACAAATTCTGCAGCAGCAGATTGAGCGCCGTCGCCGCGAATACCTGCATGTTGCCGAGCCGGTCGGTGCTGCCGGTCTCCAGCGTCATCACGGACGGTTCGGGCCCTGCCACCGCCATGCAGCTGTGGCCGGCCGCATCGCCATAGCGGTTGCCGGCAGGCCCCGTCGCGCCGGTCTCCGACAGGCCCCAATCGGTCGAAAAGCGATCACGGATCCGGCTCGCGAGCAGTTTGGCGTAGGGCTCCGAGGCCGAGCGGATTCCCTTCATCGCCTCATCGGGAATGTCGACGAGGATCCGTCGCGCGTCGCGCGTATAGACGACCGCTCCGCCCAGGAAATAGGCGGAAGCTCCGGGCACGGCGAGCAGGCTTGCGGAGATCAGGCCGCCGGTTGAGGACTCGGCGACCGCGATGGTCTGCTTCCGCGCGACCAGTTTGACGGCGATCTTCTCGGCGATTGCAACGAGGTCCTTCATCGACGTTCAACTCCTGCGGAGGAATTTTCAGGGATGCCCCATCATCCGCCGCTCCTTCGCATAACGCACCAGGGCTGTGTAGCGGTAGAGGCCGTGCACGAACTTGCCATAAGGTAACGTGATAAACAGCGCGAACACCACGCCGAGATGCAGCGCCAGCAAGGGCCCCATCGCTGGCGTATCGCGCCAGAGCAGGAGTGCGATGCCGGTGAGGCTGGTGAGAAACAGCATGACGATGAAAGCGACATCCATGCCGGTGCGTTTCTCGTCCACCAGCGCCGGATCGCGCTTGAATTTCTCCGCGAGCAGTCCCACAGGACCGATCAAAAGCCCGATGCCGCCCAACGTGCCCAGCACCACCGGGAGGTCCCACCATGCATAAGGTGCCTCGCGCGCGAAGAGATAGTGATACAGCGTCGCGACTGAAGTGGCCGCGAAACACAGCAGGAAGCCATAGAACGTCAGGTGATGATAGATCTTGCGACGGTCGGTCGGGCGCTCATCTTCGTTGAAGCAGCCGACGCCGCCGCCATCGAGATAGCGCAATTGCCCGGCGTCCTTCATCGCCTGCCAGAGCGGGCCTGGCTCGATCAGCATGCCGACCGGCTCGCCGATATCGCGCCAGAAAGCGCGCACGCCCATCGCCAGCGCCATGATCGCATACAGGAACGCCGCGCCGAACAGCGCGACCAGCGCATTATGCGGCATCAACGCATAGAACGCGCCCGGGCCGGTATGGATACCGATCAGCACCTGCCGGTCGGTAAAGGCTGCGAAGCCGAAGATGAACGCGGCGACGCTCAAGGCGGCGACGAGGCTGATGGCAAGGCCATTGCGCGCGAACAGGCCTGAGAAGGCGCGTGGCCAGGCGTAGGTGGCCCAGGATTCGGCGCGCGCGACGGCCAGCGTCTTCGGCACATTGACGTTGAATTCGTGCGGCGGCGAGAACTGGCAGTCGGTGTAGCAGGCGCCGCAGGCGTGGCACAGATTGGCGAGATAATTGAGGTCGCCGTCGGAAAACGAGCGGCGCATCTCCATCGCCGGAAATACCGCGCAGAGCCCCTCGCAATAGCGACAGGAATTGCAGACCGTCATCAGGCGGTCGGCTTCCTCCAAAATTCTGGTTCCGTGCATGCTGCGCTGTTTTCTCTTTGTTGAACGTGTTTTCCTGACGCGAACCGGTGGCCGCTTCGCCTGAAAACGCTACGGCTACTTCGTGAGGCCTTTGCCTTCCAGCCATTTTTGGATCAGGCCGGCGACTTCGGCATTGTTCTTGTCCATCATGATCATGTGCGAATTGCCCTTGATGCCGATCTGCGGCAGGTCAATGACGTCGACGCTGCCGCCCGCGGCCTTGATGCCTTCCGCGAACGCGACGCCGGTGGCGCGCATCTTGGGCCAGCGCTGGTCGCGCTCGATGTAATCGCCATAAATGATCAGCGTCGGAATGTTCTTCAGCGCATCCACCTTCGCGGGATCGCCGACACCGGCCGGCTCGACCGCGATCAGCGCCTTGACCTTGTCCGGCCGCGCCTGCGCGACCTTGAAGCCAAAGCTGCCCGCCTGGCTGTGGACCATGATGACGCAGGGGCCGACGCGGTCGATCTCGGCGATATAGGCTGCGATCGTCGCGTCATCATTGGTGGTCCAGCGCGGCACGCCCTGCTTGACGAAATTGTCATAGCCTTCGTTCGGGAACTGGCTGCCCGGCATCAATTTTCGTTTCGCGGGATCGGGATCGTAGGAGTTCGGGCCGTCGCCGATGCGAAAGCGCAAAAACGGATTGGCGGTGGTCAGGAACACCGGCTCGCTTTTGAAGATGTCGGGGTACTGCGCCCAACCGGCGCGGCCGCGCTCGACCGCGTCGGAGTTGTAGACGCTCCAGCCCTTGCGCAGGAAATAGTTCAGCCAGCCTTCGCGGCCGTCGGGCGTGGTTTCCCAGGTGACGCCGGTCAGCCCGCCGCCATGCCACATCAGAAGCGGGTAGGCGCCGTGTTCGTTGGCCGGCAGGAAGTACTGCACATACATCTGCTCGACCTGGTAGGTGCCGTTCGGATCGACCTTCGCCGGCACGCCGCCCGGCGTGAACACGACTTCCCTGACCGGCTTGCCGCTGATTTCGGCAAGGCGCCCGCCGACATGGAACGAGCCCATGTCCCTTAGCGCAATCGGCTCGGCGGCTGGCGCCGATGTCGCGGCCATCAGTGCGGCCGTAGCTGCAGCCATCGCAAGGCGTGACATGGCTCCTCCCTCTATGGCTGCCGCAGGTTAGTTCCGCGCATTCTTGGCCGCTTCCCGGCCGGCGATCCGCCCGAACACGCTGCCGATGGTCATTCCGATGCCGGCGGCGTAGCCCTTGCCGAGTACGTTGCCGGCCATGATCTCGCCGGCGGCGAACATATTGGCGGCCGGTTTGCCGTCCTTCATCAGCATCCGCGTCTGTTTGTTCACACGGGTGCCAAGATAGGTGAAGGTGATGCCGGGCCGCACCGGGTAGGCGTAATACGGCGATGTTTCGATCCGCCGCGCCCAATGGGTCTTCGGCGGCGATCAGCCCTTCGGTGCGGCAATCGTCCAGGACGGTGTGATCGAAAGTGCCGGGCCGCACCGCAGCGTTGAACTCGGCCGCGGTCTTTTCCAGTGCGGCCGGATCGAGCTCAAGCTTGCCCGCAAGCTCGGCGATGGAGGAGGCTTCGATCGGCGGAAACAGCGTCGGCATGAAGCTGTTGCGCGAACTGGCGTCGAAAATGATGTAGGCGATCTGGTCGGGCTGGGCTGCCACCAGCCGCCCCCAGATCGCGTAGCGTTTCGGCCAGATGTCCTCGCCCTCGTCGTAGAAGCGCTGGGCGTGCTTGTTGACGACGATGCCGAACACCACGGAATCATGCCGCGTGATGATGCCGCCGTCGAATTTGGGAGCGCGCGCGTCGATCGCGACCGCGTGACATTGCGTGGGATCGCCGACTTCCTGAACGCCCTTCTCGAGCAGCATCTTCAGGACCGAGCCGCGATTGTAGGGTGTGCCGCGGATCAGGAAATTGTCGGCGGCCTCGCCCCAATATTGCTTGAGCCATTCGATGTTGGCCTCAAAACCGCCGGCGGCTGCAACAAGCGTCGAAGCGGCGACGGTGGCGCGGCCATTGCCCTGCTTCAGGGTGGCAGACAAAAACATGCCGTCGGCGATTTCCAGATCGAGGACTTCCGCGTCGTAGAGGACCTCGACGCCAAGCTGCTCGGCGGTCAGATAAAGCGCGTTCAGCATCGCCCGGCCGCCGCCCAGGAAGAATGAGTTGGTCCGGCCGAGGCTGAGCGTGCCGCCGAGCGACGGCTGCCAGCGCACGCCCTGTTCGACGATCCAGTTCAGGATGTCCTTGGACTCGGCGATCATGTGGCGCGCCAGCTCCTCGTCGGTCTGGCCGCCGGTGACGCGGAGCAGGTCTTCCCAGAATTCTTCTTCGGTATAGGGCCCGGTGAGAATCTCGGTCGCCGCATCATGGGCGCAGCGCATGTTGCGGGTGTGGCGGGTGTTGCCGCCGCGATAGAATTTCGGCGCGCCCTCCAGCACCAATACCGACGCGCCGGCGCGCCGTGCGGCGATCGCGGCGCACAGCGCGGCGTTGCCGCCGCCGATCACCAGCACGTCGTATTTATGGGCTAAATCGACCATGCCGAGTTGTTATCGTGTTTGTATGGAAATCAAAACCGGGATCCGGGCAGACCGATGTGCTGCCCGGACATGGCTAAAGCCTTACGTCGCGACGGCCTCGCGGGTGGCGATGGCCTTGCCGCCGCGATAGATCGTGAGCGCGGCGAAGATGCCGAGGACGGCGGCGCACATCAGCCAGAACGCTGGAGCGGCCTTGTTGCCGGTGTGCTCGATCAGCCAGGTCGCCGCGAAGGGCGTGAACGTCCCGAACAGGCCGGCGGCCAACGCGAAAGCCATCGAGAAACAGGTGGTTCGGACATGCTGCGGCACAACTTCGACCAGCGCGCCCAGCATGGTCCCGCTGTAAACGCCGAAATAGAACGAGAACATCATTTCGACCGCGAGCATCTTGCCGAAGGTGGGCGCGGCGACCAGCCAGTGCAGCGCGGGGTAGGCGGTCACCAGCGACAGGCATGCGATCGTCAGCAGCACCGGCTTTCGGCCGAGACGGTCGGACACCGCGCCCCCGACCGGATTCCAGATGAAATTGGTCACTGCCACCAGGAGCGTAACGAGAAGGGCGTCCTGCGAGGAGAGCTTCAGTACGGTCCTGCCGAAGGTCGGGGTATAGACGGTGACGAAGTAGAAGGTCGTGGTGGTCAAAACCGCCACCATCATGCCAAGCACGATGATTCTCCAGTTCACCGCGGCGGAGCGGAAGACCTCGGATGTGGAAGGATGCTTCTTCATCGCCAGGAATTCCGGCGTTTCTTCCAGCGTCCGGCGCAGCAGGAAGATGAAGGGAATGATGAGGCAGCCGACGAAGAAGGGGATTCGCCATTTGGCGAATTCAAGCCCGCCGAGGGCGACGGTATCGCCCGTCAAGCCTTGATTGAGGACATATCCGATGATCGCGGCGACGAAGATCGCGACCTGCTGGCTGGAGGATTGGAACGAGGTATAGAAACCCCGGTTGCCCGGTGTCGCGATCTCGGCGAGATAGACCGAGACCCCGCCGAGTTCGACGCCGGCGGAAAAGCCCTGCAGCAAACGGCCGATCAGAACGATGATCGGTGCGGCGACGCCGATGCTGGCATAGGCCGGGCACACCGCAATCGTCACGGTGCCGATCGCCATGATCGCCAATGTGACGATCAGACCCTTGCGGCGTCCGATCCGGTCGATATAGGCGCCGAGCACTATGGCACCGACCGGGCGCATCAAGGCGCCCAGCCAGAACACGCCAAAGGTGTTGAGCAGCGCTGCGGTCTCGTCTTGAGATGGAAAGAAGGCCTTGGCGATATAGGGCGCATAAAAGCCGAACAGGAAGAAATCGAACTGTTCGAGGAAATTGCCGCTGGTTGACCGGAGAATGGCGCCAATTCGCGACTTGAGTTGAGGCGGCGGCGAACTGGACGATTGCGACATACTGAATTCTCCCCATTGTCCGGCGCCCGATGCAGCCTTTTCTGCACCGGCCGGGACAGTTACTTGGCCTTCTTCTGCCACGTCACGGCGGCTTGACCAACCGGAAAACGTGGGGGGAAGGGGGACTGCGGTGGGACAGTCGCGCCGGGCGGCATCAATGTCGGCGGCGGCAGCGCCTAGTTGATTCCCGCGCCGCCCCGGACCGAGGCAATCAGCCATTGCCGAAACGCCGTTAGCTTCGCCGATTCGGCTCTCGCCTCGGGCGAGACGAGATAGAAACCGGCGTTGGCCGGCAGCACAATCCTGAACGGAACAACCAGGCGCCCCTTGGCGATATCGGCCTCGACATAGGAGGTTCGGCCCATGGCAACCCCGATCCCGTCGATCGCGGCCTGCACGGTCATCAAGATCAGATCGAAGCTCAATCCCGGTTGTTTCGAGATGTTCGACGGCAGACCCGCGGCAGTCAGCCATAGCCGCCAGTCGTCGTCATAGCCGCCGCTGGAATGCAGCAGCGTGTGATTGGTCAGATCTTCCGGGCACCGCAGCGGCTTGTCGCCTTTCAACAACGCCGGGCTGCACACCGGAAACAGTTCGTCGGCCATCAGCCAGTCGGCGCGCAGGCCGGGCCAATGGCCGCGGCCATACCGGATTGCGGCGTCGACGTCGTCGCGCTGGAAGTCGACCAGGCTGGTCGATGTCGTGATGCGGACGTCGACGCCAGGGTGCGCTTGCTGGAACGAGGACAGCCTTGGCAGCAACCACTTGGCGGCCAGCGATGCCAGCGTTGAGACCGTCAGCACCCGATCGTTGTCCTTGCGCAACAGCCGGTCGGTGGCGAGCCGCAGGTCGTTGAACGCCGCGCGAATGCCGGGAAGGTAATCCCTGGCTTCCGGCGTCAGGGCCAGACTGCGGTTCTGCCGGACGAACAGGCGAATCCCGAGTTCTTCCTCCAGCCGCCGGATCTGATGGCTGATCGCGGTCTGGGTGACGTTCAACTCGGCGGCGGCCGCGGTGAAGCTCAGATGCCGGGCGGCAGCCTCGAACGCGCGCAAACCATTGAGCGATGGCAGTCGGGCGGTCATCTCCGGGCGTCCCCATAATATGAGTTTATATCATCTGAAGCGGTACAAAGTGTCGTTTGTCGAAATTCAAATTGACCCGGATATTGCGCGCCAGAGATTAATTTCAGGAGGTCGAGATGTCCACCTGCTCAGCCGGAGTGATGATAAATCGTCATGAATTGGGCTTTTTGGCCCGACTCAGCGGCAGGCTGAATACCTGGAGGGAGCGCCGACGCCAGCGGCGTGAACTGTCCCATTGGACGGATCGCGACCTGCACGATGCCGGGCTTTCGTGGAGCGATGTCATCCGCGAGGCCGAGAAGCCGTTTTGGCGGGCTTGAACGCAGGCAGGGAGCGTGACCAGCAAAAGTGGAATCCGGTTTTGCGTCCGGGCGCGCTCCACACTTTTAGAAGCGGATGATCTTATCGCCAAACCGCTCACACTTTGGCGGATCATGCGCGCCGGCGTCGCCTCGTCAGGGGGGCGCCAGCCAACGACTTTCGGAACCGTTGGGAGTTCCCGATGACCGCTTTCCGCCTTGATGACCTCCGACGGCACACCGACACCCTGCGGCTGCGCAACGGCGAGGCCCTGGCCGCGCGTTTTGTCGAACCCGGTGATGCGGACGCCCTGCAGGGTTACTTCCGGTCGCTCTCCGCCCGCTCCCGCTACAATCGCTTCCTTGGCGCCATGAGTGAACTGCCGCAGACCGAGCTCGATCATTTCATCCATGTCGGCGAGCGCGACCGGTTCAGCGTGATCGCGGTCATGACGATCGGCGGCGTCGAGACCATCGTCGGCGAGGCCCGCTACGGCTTCGACGCTGACACCGCAAGTATCGAGTTTGGCCTATCGGTCGACGACCGCTGGCAAGGTCAGGGCATCGGATCGGCGCTGCTCCGGAATCTGGAAAGCCGGGCGTCTGCCTTCGGCGCCGGACGCATGTTCGGCGATACGCTGCGCTCCAACGACGTCATGATGGGCCTGGCGCGCAAGTCCGGCTTTGCGTTCGCGCGTCACCCCGACGACTGGAAGCTGGTACGTTTCGAGAAACATATCGACACGGCGCCGCGGGAAATTTTATGCGCGAGCTGGAAGCTGATGGCCCGCCAAATCCCTGCTGTCATACGCGCGAAGGCGGGTATCCAGTAATCGCCAGCGTCGCAGCAGCCTACCAGCGCCGCGGCGTACTGGATCATCCGCTTTCGCGGATGCTGACGTCGGCATGCGCGGCCGCCTCATCGGCTGAGGAAGCTAGAACTTCTCGACCCAGGGCCGCAGTTCCAGCTCCCAGGTCCAGGCGCTGCGCGGCTGTTGCAATACGTTCCAGTAACTCAAGGCAATGGCGTCGGGATCGAGCATCGAATCCGGCCGGTCGGCGGGCTCGGCGCGGGCTGCGCTGCGAATGCCGCCATCGATCACGAAGTGCGCGACGTGAATGCCTTGCGGCGATAGCTCGCGCGCCATGCTCTGCGCGAGACCGCGCAGCGCGAATTTGCCCATCGCAAACGGTGCCGATTGCGGATAGCCCTTTACGCTCGCCGATGCGCCGGTGAACAGGATGGCGCCGTGTTTATCGGGCAGCATCTGCTTCGCCGCCTGCTGGGCCACCAGGAAACCGCCGAACGCGCTCACCGCGATCGCCTGCGCCACGTCGGCGGGCACCAGGTCGACGAAACTGCCTCGCGCCCGGGCGCTGGCATTGTAGACGACCACGTCAGGCGTCCCGATTTCGCGCTCGACCATGCCGAAGAGGCGCTCGACCTCGTCCGGATCCGTGGCGTTGCAGGCAAAGGCGCGTGCGCCGGTATCCGTGCAGAGCGCGCCGAGCTTTTCGATTTTGCGTGCCGCCAGCGCGACACCAATGCCCTGGCGGGCAAACAGCCGCGCCAGTGATGCGCTCAGGCCCTCGCCGGCGCCGACGATGAGGGCAGTCCTGTATTTGGGCGTTTCCATCGGAGATTTCCTTGGCTTGTGGGAGCTGGTCTTGGTCCGGGAATGAGATTTTGTAGCGAAAATTGCTTCGTGGGGTTAGCCGGGTGGGCGACATTCCGGCATCGGATGTGCGATAGTTCCCACCCAACAGATGAGGAACGAACGGGGGAATTCAATGCAGCCGCTCAAGCATGATCGCATTGCAGATTCCGCCGGCCGGCCGGGGTTGCTTGCCCCCGACACCTCGGGCATGAATTTCTACCGCGCCGATCCGGCATTGACGGATCTGCTTCGCATCCATCTTCCCGACGCGCTGTTTCGCCATATCGAGCCGCATCTCGACCGGCTTGGCGCGCTCGCGGGCGGTCGTCTCGACGAATGTGCGCGGCTCGCCGACCGGCACGTGCCGGTGCTGCATCAGCGCGACCGCTTCGGCCGTGATGTCCAGTGGATCGAATACCATCCGGCCTATCGCGAACTCGAGCGCGCCGCGTTTGGCGAGTTCGGCATTCATGCGATGTCGCTTCGCAAGGGCATTCTGGGCTGGCCGGAGAAATACCCAGTCGTTGCCAAGCACGCCTTTACGTTTCTGTTCAACCAGGCCGAGTTCGGCCTGGGCTGCCCGATCAATGTCACCGATGGCTGCGCCAAGCTGCTTGCGAATTTCGGCAGCGAGGCGTTGAAGGCGAGATATCTGGACGGCCTCACGCAGACCGACATGAACAAGTTGACCCAGGGCGGCCAGTTCATGACCGAAAAGGAAGGCGGTTCCGACGTCGGCACGCTCACCACGACCGCCGTCGCAGGAAGGCGATCACTGGCGGCTGTCGGGCGAAAAATGGTTCTGCTCCAATGCGGACGCGGAAGTCGTGATGCTGCTGGCGCGGCCGCAAGGCGCGGTTGGCGGCACGCGCGGCGTCGGCCTGTTTTTGATGCCGCGGACGGCTCGACGACGGCTCGCCCAATCACTACCGGATCGTTCGCCTGAAGGACAAGCTCGGCACCCGCTCGATGGCCTCGGGCGAGATCAAGCTGGAAGGCGCGATTGCCTACGCTGTCGGACGGCTCGATCGCGGCTTCGTTCAGATGGCCGAGATGGTCAACTCGTCGCGGCTCTCGAACGGCGTCAAATCCACCGCGCTGATGCGGCGGGCGCATCACGACGCGATGACGGTCGCCGCAAATCGCGTGGTGTTCGGAAGCCGCATCATCGATTTGCCGCTGGCGCGTCGGCAATTGATGAAGATCATGCTCGCCACCGAGCAGGCGCTGTCGATGAGTTTCCTCACCGCGGACGCGCTCGACCGCGCGGAGGCCGGCAGCCAGGACGCGGCGGCGCTGTTGCGAATCCTGACGCCGACCTTGAAATTCCGCGCCACGCGCGATGCCCGCAAGGTCTGCGGCGACGCGCTGGAGATGCGCGGCGGCATCGGTTACATCGAGGAGTTTGCAACAGCGCGGCTGTTGCGCGACGCCCATCTCGGCTCGATCTGGGAAGGCACCGGCAACATCGTCGCCATCGACGCGCTCACGCGGGCGGTCGGTCGTCATGGCGCCGACGCAGCGCTGGCCGCCGACCTGCATGCCCGGCTCGATGACAGCGCCAACATCCCGGACGCCTGGCGGGACCGGCTGCGCGCGCTCACCGATCGCGCCACAGGCTTTGCGCGCGAGGTGGCGGGGCGCAGCGACCACGAAGCCGAGGCGCGGCGCGCCACCAGCCTGCTCTATCATGTCGCGAGCGCGGTTTCACTTTCGTGGGAGGCCGGGCGCATTCATGAGATGCGCGGCGATGCCCGAAGGCTCCTGCTGTCCCGCATGGTCATCGATCATCGCGTGTCCGCGGGCGATCCCTTCCACTTGGCGGACAATGCGGTGCAGCGTGCCATCACCGATCTGTTGCTCGGCGATCGGGCCGTCGGCATGGCCGAGGTAGAAAAGCTGCTGGTGGCGGCGTGAAGTCTGGCAGGACGGCGCGCGATGGTGTTCGACGCGCAACGTCATTCCGGGGCGTGAGCGGAACGAAACGAACCCGAAATCTCGAAGTCATACCGCACACGATTCCGGGTTCGAGGCTTCGCCTTGCCGAGGAATGACGAAGTTCAGTCATCAAACTCCGGTGGTGGCTCGAATTCGCGCTCGATCGGCCCGGTCAGATTCAGGGCATGCGGTCTTCCAGCCACGGGCCGACGATCTGGACGCCGACCGGCAAGTCTTCGCGCGAAGGAGCGGCGGCTATCCCGGCAGCATACGCTGCATGATGCGGTCGCGGTAGATGAAGACGTGAATGATCGCCGCCGCCACGTGAATGCCGATGAATACCAGCAGCGTCCATTCCATCGCCTGATGCCAGCCGTCGATGGCCTTCACGTTCACCTGGCTTTTCGAAGCCAGCATCGGCAGCGGAACGAAATAAAACAATGAAATCGACCAGCCGCGAAACGACGCGAACAGCCAGCCGGTGACGGTCGTCGCCAACACCAGCGCGTAAAGCGCCCAATGTACGGCCCCGGCGGTCAGCCGCTGCCAGGGAGGCAGCGAGTTCTCCGGTGCGACGGGGTGGGTAAGCCGCCAGGCGAACCGCAGAACGATGAGCGCCAGGATGACGATGCCGAACGAGATATGGAATGTCATGGGCGCGCCGGGTGGGCCCGCATGAACATCCGGCATCAGCCAGCCGATCAGATATTGCACCGCCAAAAGGGCTACGACGATCCAGTGGAATACCTTCGCGGTGGTGCCGTATTGCAAACGATCGGTCATGGGTTTTCCTTCATTGATACTGGCAGGATTGCTTCGAGTCGTGACACGGGTATGTCGCGCCCATGGCGACGGTTCATCTGGGTTGCAGAAATTGCGTGGAAGTGTGCGGCCTCGGGTTGAGGAGTTCGGCCACGCGCTCAAATTGCTTCCAGGGAGTGCGCGAGCCGCGTTTGAAACATCGTTTCAGCATCACCGCGACAGATTTCCGCTTGCGCTAACGCGGCCCTTCGGTCCGCATCATGCCCTATGCAGCCCCAATGAGAATGCCAACCGCGAGCACGATGACGCCGCCGAGGACGATCTGGAATACGGCTTGCAGGAACGGTGTGTCCATATAGCGCGCTCGAATATAGGCGATCGCCCACAGTTCGAAGAACACCACAATTCCGGCGATCGCGGTCGCGATCCAGAACGCATTGGTCCAGGTGTCCGGCACCAGATATGGCATGGAGTGTCCGAGGCCGCCGAGCGCCGTCATCACGCCGCTGGCCGCGCCGCGCAACCAGGGCGAACCGCGCCCGGTCAGCGAGCCGTCGTCCGATAACGCTTCCGCAAAACCCATGCTGATGCCGGCGCCGATCGAGGCGGCGAGGCCGACCAGAAATGTCTGCCAGTTCTGATGCGTCGCAAAGGCCGCGGCGAACAGCGGGGCGAGCGTCGACACCGACCCGTCCATCAATCCGGCGAGACCCGGCTGCACATATTGTAAAACGAACACGCGCCGGCGGGTCTTGTCTTCCTCCGCGCGCACATCGGGCTTGAGGATATCATCGGTCAGTTTGGCTGCAGTCTTCTCGTGGCCTTTTTCCGCTTCCGCGAGATCGCCGAGCAGCCGGCGGACACCGACATCCTGGGTCTGTTCGGCGGCCTTGATGTAAAACCGCTCGGCTTCGAACTCCATCGTCCCGACTTCCTTGCGGATGGCATCGAGCGACAGGTTCTTGGTCAGCCAGATCGGACGGCGGCGTAAAAATCCCTTGACGTTATCTCTGCGAATGGGCGGAAGGTTTGAGCCGAAACGCCTTTCGTACATCTCCAGCAGCATGTGCCGATGGGTTTTTTCCTCCTCGGCCATTTCCTCGAACAGCTTGGCCGATTCCGGATAACGTTCCGCCAGATCCTCCGCGAAGGTCATGTAGATGCGGCTGTCTTCCTCCTCCGCGGAGATCGCAACCGCCAGCACTTCCCGCTCGGTCAAATCGGCGAAATTCTTCACAACAACGCCTTCTTCATTGATTTAGAACTATTCTAAATCCTATAACCGTAGCTTGCTGGAAGGTCAAATCATTCAGCCGCGTGCGTTTCCGCTCTCGCAATCCGGAACGGTTGCGATTGGTCTCCGTTCGAGTTTTTATCTTCCGATCCATCGCAGTGGAGTACTCATGGACAAAGTCAAATATCGCTTGAACGATCCCCGGCTCGCGCCACGTCGGACCAGGCTTGAAATTCCCGGATGGGCTGGAGAGCGCGAACCGCGCGCCGACGGTTCGCGTGAACAGGTGTGGCATTGCGTTCCATTTTCGGAAGGCGCGCAATACGGGATCGAGCTGTTTTACCCTTACGATAATGAATTGCATGTCAGCACCAAAGACGGCTGTTTGATCATGGAAGGAGATTGGGGCCCGCCGCCGGACGGTGGCGTGCAGTGGCCGCCGTTCCGGAATTTCGGCGACGCTTTTTATACCTATCAGATCCTTCTGGACCTCAAGGTTGAAAAGGGCATGGCGATCCGGACCGAACCGCATCCGCGGTTCTACACCGACCGCAGCGACACCGTGCCGATCGCCGTTCCGGCGCTGATCCGAAACTGGTGGCCGATGCTGTTCTTCTGCGTGTTCAAGGCGCCGGCGGAGGGCCGCACCCACATTTTCAGGCCGAAAGAACCATTCGCGCAGATCATCGTCATCCCCGAGGAAGCCAACTTCGAACTCGAGCCGATGAACGAGGAAGAATTCGCGGAGCGCGAACTTCAGGCCCGTCGCATTTATAGCAGCCGGCCGACGCTATCGGCCGGGACCGAGTGGACCTCCTCGACGGACACCGTTTTCGACGGGACCTACCGGCATCTTCATCGTGCGGCCAAGGAGAAAGCCCGCCAGGAGTAGCGTCAGCAAGAAAACCACAGCGCTTTCAGGCGAGGTTTGCGCCGGTTCGCACATGAGAGCGCGTGAGGATTGAGCCGCACACAAAAAACAGGGCCCTAAGGCCCTGTTTTGATCGTCATGCCGCAAGCTCACCAATAATCGCGGCGGTAGAAGCTGTGGTGGTGATGATGATGGTGATGGTGGTGGTAGTAACGCCGGTATCCCGGCACGACACCATACCCGTACCCGGGCCCATACCCATATCCGGGTCCATATCCATAGCGAGGATAGAAGCTGTGGTGATGATGGTGGTGGTGATGGTGATGGTAAAATTGGGCAAGCTGGACGTTTTCGTCCGCCGGCGGGTTCGGCCGCGATTCATCGACCGCCCTTAGCAGCGCTGCAGCGTTCGGAATCGGCTCCAGCAATTCAGCGAAGGAATTCGCCCTCAATACGTCACTCGGGGCCGGACTCGGCGCGGCCTGGGCGGTGTTGAGCGCTCCCAGCGCGGCCATCGCGCCAAGAAGTCCAGCGATCTTCTTTTCCATAATCTCTCCTTCAATAGGTGGCGCCGGGTGCAGCACCCAGCAGCCAGCAACGCTAGGTATCTGGAAATAGTTCCCGCGGCAATCTGATGGCAGTTTCTGGTCAACAATGAGCCAGTCAGGTCGCGCGGCTCGCGGACTGCTTCAAAAATTGCAGCAGCAGGCGGTTAACCTGATTCGGCTGCTCCTGCTGCACCCAGTGCCCGGCGCCGTCGACCAGATGACAGCCGAGCATGCGGGTGCAGGCGGTCGCCTGCATCGCCTCGAATGCGCCGGGGCGCTGATAGGTGCCCCAGTCCTGCCTGCCGGAGATGAAGCAAGAAGGCACGTCGATGCTGCGGCCGGACCAGGTTTCGAGCTCCGCCGCGAATGTGCCCGAGGTGCCGCAGCGATACCATTGCAGCCCGCCCTGGAATCCGGTGCGCGCATATTCGGCGCTATAGAAGGCGAGTTCGTGGTCGGGCAGCCATTGGTTGGCGGCGATTTGCTCGGTCGATGGCATTTCCGCAGCTACCGTCCCAGCCATGTTGCTGGCGAGATCCATCACATAATAGGTCGGCAGTCTGGCCAGTTCGCCCGCGGACCATGATCGCAGCGGGATGGGCTGGTTGTCTTTCCAGTCCGCGCTCTTGTGGTGATAATAGGCGCGCAGGAAGTCATGCACGCCTTGCGGCGCATGCCACATGTCGGCGTTGGCTTCGCGCGTCGAATAGTACCATTGGTAATGCTTGCGCGGGCGTGACAGCGCCGCAAGCTCGCGGTGCACGGGATCCTCGGGCTTCGGTTTTGGTGGCGCGTCGGCGGTATCAAAGGCAAGCTGCGGCGGCCCCGCGAACGGCGCACTCATCAGGACGACCGATCGAAACACGTCGGGCCGGATCAGCGCGCACCACGCGGCGACGGAAGAGCCGAAATCGTGCCCGACCACGGCGGCGACCGAGCGATGGCCAAATGCCGACACCAGGCCGAGCGCGTCGCGCACCAGGTTGGGCAGCCGGAACGAGTTCAGATCGCCGTCGTAACGCGCGTCCCAGCCGGTGGTGCGGCCGTAGCCACGCTGGTCCGGCGCGATTACGTGATAGCCGGCATCCGCCAGCGCCGGCATCACCTTGCGCCAGCTGTAGGCGAGTTCGGGAAAGCCATGCAGTAGCAGCACACACGGCCGGCCTTTGGTTTCGAAGCCCGCCTCCAGTACGTGCATGCGCAGGCCGTTGATATCCTCGACGAAGCGCGAGCGGATGCCTGACGGGAGGGGAACGGCGGGGAGGGCGGTGGCTGTGTTCATGGCGAATTTATTTCCCGTCATGGTCGGGCAAAAGCGCGAAGCGCGTCTTCGCGCCAGACCTCCCGGCCATCCACGTTCTTGCTTGCCGATACATTGGAAGACATGGATGCGCGGCAGCGCAGACAAGTATACGTCGTATGCGCAAGGCAGACCACTCCGGCCGGGCATGACGGAATAATTGCAGTCGGCTCGCTCTAAACCCTCACCACTGTCTTCGGCCAATATTTGTCGCGCAAATGCCGCTTCACCAGCTTGCCGGTGGGCGTGCGCGGCAATTCGGCCGCAAAGTCGATGCTGCGCGGGCATTTGATCGGCGACAGATGCTTGCGGCAGAACAGCATAAGCTCGGCTTCCAGCTCCTTGCCCGCTCTTGCCATGTCGTGCGGTTGCACCACCGCCTTGACCTCTTCGCCCATCTCCTCATTCGGAACGCCGAACACCGCGACGTCGGCGACTTCAGCGTGGGTGATCAGCACATCCTCGGTTTCCTGCGGATAAATGTTCACGCCGCCGGAAATGATCATGTAGGACTTGCGGTCGGTGAGATAGAGAAAGCCCTCGCCGTCGAGATAGCCGACGTCGCCCAACGTCGACCAGCCCCTGGCGTTGTAGGCGCGCTTCGTCTTCTCGGGATCGTTGTGATAGGAAAACACCGGCGCATCCGCAAAATACACGGTGCCGATCTGCCCCGCCGGCAGTTCCTGATCGTTTTCGTCGAGAATTTTGACCTTGCCGACCACCGCGCGGCCGACGGTGCCGCGATGCGTCAGCCATTGCTGCGATGTCGAGACGGTGATGCCGTTGCCTTCGGAGCCGGCGTAATACTCGATCAGGATCGGCCCCCACCATTCGATCATCCTGGCCTTGACGTCGATCGGGCAGGGCGCGGCAGCGTGGATCGCGCCCCTCAGCGACGAAACGTCGTAGCGCGTGCGCACCTCTTCCGGCAGCTTCAGCATGCGCACGAACATGGTCGGCACCAGCTGCGACTGGGTAATCTTGTGCTTCTCGACCAGTTTCAGGAACTCTTCGGCGTCGAAGGATTCCATGATGATCGAGGTGCCCCCTAGCGTGATTGCCATCATGTTGAAGCGCAAGGGAGCTGCGTGATAGAGCGGCGCCGGCGACAGATAGATGCTGTCGGAGTTCATTCCGCACATATCCGCGCAGAGAATTTTCAGAAACGGATTTGGCAGGTCGATCGGATTGTGATCCGACGCCCGTTTGATGCCCTTCGGGCGCCCGGTGGTGCCCGACGAATACAGCATGTCGTAGCCGGCCTCTTCATCCGGGATCGGTGTGGTCGGCTGCTTCGCCAGTTCCTTGTCCCAGGAGCGGAAACCCGGCAGCGGCCCGTCGATCATGTAGAACAGCGGGGCGCCCGGGGCGTCCGAGACCAGCCCCTTGATCTGCTCGGCGCATTTCGGCGAGGTGATGACGACCCGCGCGCCACAGTCCTTGACGATGTAGCCGATTTCGTCCCGCGTGAGGTAACGGCTGATCGCGGTGTAATACAATCCGCTGCGCTGCGCCGCCCAGCATATTTCCATGAACGCCAGCCGGTTCTCGATCAGGAATGCGATGTGATCGCCGGCCTTCAGGCCAAGCGAGCGGAACAGATGCGCGCCCTGGTTCGACAATTCGTCGAGTTCGCGATAGGTGATCGCCGTGTCGGTGCCGGCCATCTGATAGGCGACCTTGTTCGGCTGGGTGCGGGCGTGGATCGACGGATGGGTCATGGGAGTTTCCTTGAGGGAATAGCGAGTGCGAACGGCGAATAGCGGGCAGCCAGTAGAAGGACGTTAGTCCATATCCATTCGTTACTTGCGGCTCGCCGATCTCCTCACTTTTTTCCTACAGCCGCTCCAGGATGGTCACATTGGCCATGCCGCCGCCCTCGCACATGGTCTGCAGGCCGTAGCGCTTGTTGCGCTGCTTGAGGGCGTTGACGAGCGTCGTCATCAGCTTGGTGCCGGAGCCGCCGAGCGGATGGCCGAGCGCGATGGCCCCGCCGTTGACATTAAGCCTTGCGGGGTCCGCCCCGGTGGTCTTCAGCCACGCCGTCGGCACCGAGGCGAAGGCCTCGTTGACCTCAAACAGGTCGATATCGTCGATCGACATGCCGGCCTTCTTCAGCGCCCGCTCGGTGGCATGCAGCGGGGCATCCAGCATGATCACGGGATCGCCGCCCATCATGGTCAAGTGATGGATCCGCGCCATCGGCATGATGCCGAGCGACTTCAGGCCTCTTTCATTGACGACCATCACGCCGGAGGCGCCGTCGCAGATCTGGCTGGCGCTGGCAGCGGTCAGCTTGCCGTTCTCCGCGATCAGCTTGACGGCCTTGATGCCTTCGAGACTGGCGTCGAAACGAATGCCCTCGTCGACGCAGTGAGTGTCGGTCGAACCGTCCGCGCGGGTGATCGGCAGCGGAATGATCTCGTCCTTGAACCTGCCTCCTTGCGTCGCGGCGATCGCGCGCTGGTGGCTGCCATAGGCATATTCATCGAGTTCGTCTTTGGAGAGGCCGTATTTCTCGGCCATCATTTCCGCGCCGGTGAACTGGCTGAACTGGATATGGGGGTAGCGTTTCTCGATATTCGGGCTCTTGTAATGACCAAAGCCATTTTTCGCCGGCAGCGAGGAGGCGAGACCCATCGGTACCCGCGTCATCGCCTCGACGCCGGCGGCGATTACGATGTCCATGGTGCCGGACATCACCGCCTGCGCCGCGAAATGCAGCGCCTGTTGCGAGGAGCCGCATTGACGGTCGATCGACGTGCCTGGCACGCTCTCCGGCAGCCTTGAGGCCATGATGGCGTTGCGCGCGATGTTGTTGGACTGTTCGCCGACCTGCATGACGCAGCCCATGATCACGTCTTCGATCTGGTCGGGCGCGGCCCCGGAGCGCTCAACCAGCGCATTCAGCACGGAGGCCGCGAGATCTGCCGGGTGCCAGCCGGCGAGACGACCTCCCTTGCGGCCGCCAGCGGTGCGCGCGGCGGCGACGATATAGGCCTCGGCCATGGGCGTTCTCCCTGATTGTTATCGGTGGGCTTGATTGATTGGGGGTGGATTTAAGTGGCGCAACCGGATTTAGTCAATCAGTCAATTAACTCTTGAGTGAGCGTGCGCCATGGGGTTAGCTGCGCGGATAATTCCGTGAAGGCAGGTCATGGGCTCAGAGTTGAATTCCGCCGTAGCCACCAGG
Source organism: uncultured Alphaproteobacteria bacterium (assembly GCA_963786045.1). Taxonomy (GTDB): domain Bacteria; phylum Pseudomonadota; class Alphaproteobacteria; order Rhizobiales; family Xanthobacteraceae; genus Bradyrhizobium. Next base: position 41,614 of record CAWAXR010000002.1, read on the forward strand.
CTTCCGCCTGCCAGGAGCAGCACGGCCGAGAAGCTTCTCGTTGCCGCCAGCGAACTGATGATCGAGCGCTCGTCGATCGAAGTGTCCTTGAGCGACATCGCGCAGAAATCCGGCGTCAACGCGGCGCTGGTGAAATACCATTTCGGCAACAAGGATGGTCTGCTGCTTGCGCTGTTGGCGCGCGATGCCGCGACGGAACTGGCGCAACTCGAATATCTGCTCGCGCGGCCGATCACGCCGACCGCGAAGCTGAAGCTGCATATCGCCGGCATCATCAGGGCGTACCACCAGTCCCCTTATATGAACCGGCTGATCCACTTTCTTCTGCATGAAAGCAGCGCCGAGGCCGCCGACGAGGTTTCGAGATTCTTCGTGGCACCCTTGCTCGACTTCCACCGTCGCCTGCTCGCCGAGGGCAGCAAATGCGGCGAGTTCCGCAAGGTTGATCCGGTGCTGTTCTACACCAGCCTGATCGGCGCCTGCGACCATCTGTTTTTCGCCCGGCACGCGATGTCGCGCGCCAGCGGCGTCGGACCGGTCACCGACGAAGTCTGCCGCCAATACATCCGGCACATGGAATCGCTGATTTGCGGAGGCATGTTGAGTAGCGAGTAGCGAATGGCGAGGGAGAGGGAGAAGGGAGAATAGAGTGTAGCTAGCTATGTCCGTTCTCTTCCATTCGCCATTCGCTACTCGCCATTCGCTTATTTCGAAAGAAAACACCAAGGGAGAGAAATCCTCATGCAGTTGAAAGACGTTGCCGTTCTCATCACCGGAGGCGGCTCCGGCCTGGGTGCCGCGACCGCGCGCGCGATGGCCGCCAAAGGCGCTCACGTCGCGGTGCTCGATCAGAGCAAGGAGAACGCGGAGAAGGTCGCGGCTGAAGTGAAAGGCATTGCCGTCGTCGCCGACGTCACCGACGAGGAGCAGGTCAAGGCCGCGATTGCCAGGGCTGAGGCCGCCCATGGCATTGCGCGCGTGCTGGTGAACTGCGCCGGTATCGGCGGATCGCAGCGCATTGTCGGCAAGGACGGTGTCTATCCGCTGGCCAAGTTCGCGCGCATCATCAACGTCAACCTGATCGGCACCTTCAACGTGCTGCGGCTGTTCGCCGAACGCCTGCTGACGGAAGCTCCTGTCGGCGAAGAGCGCGGCGTCATCATCAATACCGCCAGCGTGGCGGCCTATGAAGGCCAGATCGGCCAGATCGCCTATTCGGCTTCGAAGGGCGGCGTGGTCGGCCTCACCCTGCCGGCCGCGCGCGATCTCGCCCAGCACAAGATCCGCGTCAACACCATCGCGCCCGGCCTGTTCCTGACGCCGCTGTTGATGGGTTTGAGCGAGGAAGCGCGCACGAGCCTGGGTGCGCAGGTGCCGCATCCGGCACGTCTCGGCGACGCTTCCGAATACGGCAACCTCGCCGTCCACATCGTGGAGAACGCGATGCTCAACGGCGAGACCATCCGGCTCGACGGCGCGATCCGCATGGCGCCAAGGTAGGGACCGTCGTCCCCGCGAAAGCGGGGATCCATAACCACCAGCGGTTCTTGTTTAAGAAAGGCCTCGGCCACCATGCCACAACGAGAGAGCACGGCGTATGGGTCCCCGAATTCGCAGGGACGACCGCTCGGAAGGCTTGCCTCACACCATAGAGTAACGCCATGAATTTCGATTTCTCCGACGAGCAAAAACAGCTGCGCGACGAGGCGAGGAAATTTCTTGCCGAAAAATGCCCGCCCAAGGCGGTACGCACCGTCCTCGACGGCAAGGCGCTTTATGACCGCGAATTGTGGAAGGGCCTCGCCGGCATGGGCTTTCTCGGTGTCGCGATCCCCGAAGCCTATGGCGGCGCGGGGGCCGGCCATCTCGAACTTTGCGTCATCGCCGAAGAAATGGGCCGCGCGCTGGCGCCGGTACCGTTTTCCTCGACTGTCTATCTCGCGGCTGAAGCCATTCTGATTGCCGGCGATGAGGCGCAGAAGCAGAAATGGCTTCCCTTGATTGCCGGGGGCTCGGCGATCGGCACGCTGGCGTTGTTCGAAGGCAAGGGCAATCCGTCACCGGGAGGAATAAAACTCTCTGCCTCCGGCAATATTCTCAGCGGCGTGAAAAAGCCGGTAGCCGACGGCGCGATCGCCGATTTTGTCATCGTCGCCGCGCGCACGGGTTCAACCGGGCGCGACAGCGATATCTCATTGTTCCTGGTCGACATGAAGGCCGGCGGCGTCGAGGCAAAAGCACTGACCAACGTAGATCCGTCGCGCGGCCAGGCCGAACTGACTTTCAGGAATTGCAAGGCGGAGCCCCTTGGTCCCGCCAATGAAGGCTGGAGCATTGTTTCGCAAGTGCTGGACCGCGCCGCGGTACTGATGGCGTTCGAGCAGGTCGGCGGCGCCGACCGCGCGCTGGAAATGGGCCGTGACTACGCGCTCGACCGTATCGCCTTCGGCCGACCAATCGGGTCGTTCCAGGCGGTGAAGCACATGCTCGCCGATATGTATGTCTCGGCGACGCTGGCGCGATCGAATTGCTACTACGGCGCCTGGGCGCTCTCGACCAACGCTTCCGAGCTGCCGGAAGCCGCGGCCGCCGCGCGCATCAGCGCGACGCAGGCGTTCCAGCACTGCGCCAAGAACAACATTCAGGTCCATGGCGGCATGGGGTTCACCTGGGAGTTCGATTGTCATTTGTATTACCGCCGCGCGAACGCGACGGCGTTGTCGCTCGGCTCGCTCTCTTATTGGGAAGACGCATTGATCGACCGGATGCGGAAGCGCAACGCGGCGTGACACGTGGGACGTCATTCCGGGGCGCATCGAAGATGCGAACTACGATGTGCAATTGCACATCGGAGAATCTCAAGATTCCGGATCGATCCGCTGCGCGCTCGTCCGGAATGGCAGGCTAGATAGAGGACGGTGCTGATGAATTTCGATGACACCCCGCAGGAGGCCGCGTTCCGCGCCGAGGCGAAAGCCTGGATCTCCGCGAACGCGCCGAAGCAATATGAGGAAGAACTCAGAAAATCCTCACTGGGCCGCACCCAGCTCAAGGACGCCAACATCCTTCAGGTCGCAAAGGCCTGGCAGAAGAAGAAAGCCGATGCGGGCTGGGCCTGCCTGCATTGGCCGAAGGAATATGGCGGCCGGGGTGCCACCCCGATCGAGCGCGTGATCTGGCAGCAGGAGGAAGGCCCGTTCGGCAAGCTCAGCTACGTGTTCATCATCGGCCATGGCATGTGCGGCCCGACCATGATGGCGTTTGCCAGCGAGGAGCACAAACGCCGCTATCTGCCGCCGCTGGCGTCGGGCGAGAACATCTGGTGCCAGTTGTTCTCCGAACCCGCCGGCGGATCCGACGTCGCGGGCCTGCGCACGCGCGCGGAGAAGCGCGGCGACGACTGGATCGTCAACGGCCAGAAAATATGGACGTCTGGCGCGCATTATTCCGACTATGGCATCCTGCTGACACGCACCGATCCCACGGTGCCCAAGCACAAGGGGCTCACCATGTTCTTCCTGGACATGAAGAGTTCCGGCGTCGAGATCAAGCCGATCAAGCAGGCCAATGGCGCCTCCGATTTCAACGAAGTCTATTTCACCGATGTCCGGATTCCGGATGCTCAAAGGCTGGGCGCGGTCAATGACGGCTGGAACGTGTCGCTGACCACGCTGATGAACGAGCGCATGTCGATCGGTGCCGGCGTCGCAACCGGCTTTCCGGAACTGTTGGAATTCTGCAGCAACCTGATGCTGGAGGACGGGCTTGCGATCGACGACCGCAACGTTCGCTCGAAGCTAGCCAATTGGGCGGTGCGCGCCAGCGGCCTTAAATATACCAGCATGCGCGCGATCTCGGCGCTGTCGAAAGGCGAGCGTCCGGGGCCCGAGAATTCGATCGGCAAGCTGGTCGCGGGATCGATGATCCAGGATATCGCCGCTTTCGCGATGGACCTGCAGGGTGCGGCGGGCGTGCTCAGCGGGGCCGAGGATGCGGAAGCCGCCGGCAAATTCCAGGCGATGCTGTTGCGCGCGCCCGGCACACGCGTCGAGGGCGGCACCGACGAGATCATGCGCAATATCATTGCCGAGCGCGTGCTCGGCCTGCCCGGCGACATCAGGGTCGACAAGGACGTGCCGTTCAACCAGATACCGACAAAAGGACGGTGAAAGGGAACCCGCCATGAACTTCGACGACACCCCGCAGGAGGCCGCGTTCCGCGCCGAGGCGAAGGCGTGGATCGACGCCAACGCGCCTCGGGAATTCGAGGCGGAGCTTTCAAAGGCCTCGCTTGGCCGGATCAGATTGAAGAAGCATGACATCGTCGAAGTGGCAAAGGCCTGGCAAAAGAAGAAGTCCGAAGGCGGCTGGGTCTGCCTGCACTGGCCCAAAGAGTACGGCGGACGCGGCGCGACGGCCGTCGAGCGCGTGATCTGGCAGCAGGAGGAGGGCGTCTACTTCAAGCTCACAAGCCCGTTCCAGATCGGCGAAGGCATGTGCGGGCCGACGCTCATGGCCTATGGCAACGAAGCCGATAAACGGCGCTATCTGCCGAAGATCGCCTCGGGCGAGGAAATCTGGTGCCAGTTGTTCTCGGAGCCGTCGGGCGGATCCGACGTGGCGGGCCTGCGCACCCGCGCGGAAGCCGACGGCGATCACTGGGTCATCAACGGCCAGAAGATCTGGACCTCCGGCGCGCACTACTCGGATTACGGCATCCTGATCACCCGTACCGATCCCACGGTGCCCAAGCACAAGGGCCTGACGATGTTCTACATCGACATGAAAAGTCCGGGCGTCGAGGTCAGGCCGATCAAGCAGGCCAACGGGATGCAGGAATTCAACGAGGTGTTCTTCACGAACTTGCGCATTCCGGACAAGCAGCGGCTTGGCGCGGTCGGCGACGGCTGGAACGTGTCGCTGACAACGCTGATGAACGAGCGGATGACGATCGGCGCACGGCTCGCGACCGGGTTTTCCGAGCTGTTCGAGTTCTGCTGCAACCTGATGACCGATGACGGGCTTGCCATCGACGACCCTGCCACGCGCTCGAAACTCGCCGGCTGGGCGGTGAAAAACAGCGGTCTGAAGTACACCAGCATGCGTGCGATCTCGGCGCTCTCCAAAGGCGAGCGGCCGGGACCGGAAAACTCGATCGGCAAGCTGGTCGCTGGCTCGATGCTGCAGGATATCGCGACCTATGCGATGGATCTGCAGGGCGCGAGCGGCATGCTGACTGATCCCGAAGCCGCCGAGGCTGCCGGTCAGTTCCAGGCCATGCTGATGTCGTCGCCTTCGACGCGCATCGCCGGCGGCACCGACGAAATCCTGCGCAACATCATCGCCGAACGCGTATTGGGGTTGCCCGGCGACATCCGCGTCGACAAGGATGTGCCGTTCAACAAGATCCCGACCAGGGGACGCTGAGCATGTCAGATATTGTCGAAAGTCCACCAGCCGGCCGGCACAGCACCGAGGAACGGATCGGTGTGCTCGAGGAATTGCTGGGCGAACGCTATTCCTGCCGCGCTTTCCGGCCCGACCCGGTACCGCGCGCCACCATTGAGCGGATATTGCGGGCGGCGCAGCGCACCGCGTCCTGGTGCAACAGCCAGCCTTGGCAGGTCGTGATTGCAAGTGGGGAAGCAAAGGAACGCTTCCGCAAGGAGATTTACGCCACGGTCAGTTCCGGTGCGCCGGAAAACGGCGACTTTGCGTTTCCGCGCGAATATCGTGGCGTCTATCTGGAGCGCCGCCGGGAAAGCGGCTTCCAGCTTTACAACACGCTCGGCATCGCGCGCGGCGACAAGGCGGCGTATGCGAAGCAGGCGCTCGAGAATTACAACTTCTTCGGTGCGCCGCACGTCGCCATCATTCATACCGACGAAGCGCTCGGCGTTTATGGCGCGATTGACTGCGGAGCCTATGTCGGCAATTTCATGCTGGCCGCGCAGGCGCTTGGTCTTGGCACCATCGCGCAGGCGGCGCTGGCGCGTCAGTCCGGCCTGATCCGACGTCATTTCAAGCTTGGCGAGGACCGGCGGGTGGTCTGCGGGATATCGTTCGGCTTTCCGGACGATGATCACCGGATCAACAGCTACCGGACATCGCGCGCCGGTATTTCGGAGGCGGCGACGTTTGTCGAGGTGTAGCGCCGGCAGAACAGCGCCGCGCTAAAACCTCGGCGGACGTTTCTCCGAAAACGCCTTGATGCCTTCCTTGATCTCGGCGCCGCGCATGCTTTCGCGATGGCGGCGGTCGGCGGCCTCCTCGTCGAGCTTGCCGCGGGCGAATTCGTTGATGGTCCGCTTCATGCCGCGCATCGCAACCGGCGCATTGCCGGCGAGAATGGTGGCGAGCCTGTCGACCTCCTCGTCGAGTGCCTCGGCCGGCACGACCGCGGTGAGATAGCCGATCCGCAGCATCTCCGCCCCGCCGATCTTCTCGGCGGTCAGGAACAGCTTCTTGGCATTGTCGACGCCAAGGCGTGCCACATAGCGCGCGATTCCACTCTTGTAATAGTGTAACCCGAGGCGCGCCGCCGGCATGAACATTTCGCAAGTGTCGACGCCGATGCGGAAGTCGCAGGCCAGTGCCAGATCGGTCGAGCCGCCATAGACGCCGCCATTGAGCCGGCAGATGGTGGGAACGCCGATATCCTCAAGCCGGTTGACGACAACTTCAAACGCCGATCCGGCGCTTCGTTCTTCAACGGCGCTGACCGCGCGCTCGGCGACCGAGTTGAGGTCGTAACCGGCGCTGAAGGCGCGGCCGGTGCCCGTAAGCACCAGGACCCGGATCGCGGGATCGGCCTCGATCCGGTCGAACAGTTTCAGGAGGGCATCGAGATCGTCGGCCTGCAGCCGGTTCAGATGTTTCGGCCGATTGAGGCGGATGGTGGCGCGCGCGCCGTTGAGTTCGAGCACCGGCGGGCTCGCCGCGGCTTCCGACATGATTCTCTCCGTTTATTTTTGTTTGAGCATGATCTCCGGGCAAGCGCCACGCGTTTGTTGCGCGGAAAAGCCGTCCCCACTTCCCCGGATCGTGTTCTATTTATTTTCCAGCCCGCGCCGTTTGGCTTCCATATCGATTGTCCCGGCGAGATCGGGATGCCGTGCCATCAGCACGCGGAAATCCACGAGATCAAGTACCAACAGCTTCGACTCCCGCGTCGTGGCGATATTCGCCGAGCGCAGATTGTTGCCGAGCAGCGCCATTTCGCCGAAGAACGCGCCGTCTCCGAGCGTTACCTTCTTGCCCGGCAAATCGACCTCGACCTCGCCGGCAGCGATGAAGTACATGCAGTCGCCGACCTGCCCCTTGCGGATGATCGTGGTGCGCGCCGGCAGGTCCATCGTGCGCAGCATGCCCGTGACGTCGGCGATCGCCGCAGGCCCGAGTGCAGCAAAGAATGGCACCTTGCTCACCGATTCCCAGGTCTTCAGGAAATTGTCGCGGCGGGTTTCCGCTGCAAATCCGGTGGCGAGGATACCGGTCCAGAGCCCGAATACGCCGAGACCGCAAATCATCACAAAAGCCGCAACCACCCGGCCGAGCAGGGTGATCGGTACCACGTCGCCATAGCCGGTGGTGGTCAGGGTCGCGACCGCCCACCACAATGCCGCGGGCACGCTGCTGAAGCCGGCCGGCTGCACGTCGCGTTCCAGAAAGTATTCCGCCACCGAGGCCATGAACAGCACCATCAGAAAGATCACCAGCACGCTCAGGAGCGGCCCGGATTCCAGCACCAGCACCCGGCGCAACTGCCGCAGGCCGGGAATTCCCGGCACCACCTTGAGCAGCCAGAACACGCCAAACAGCCATGCGGATTTGGGGGACACGCCAAGCATCATGGCGAGCGGTACGGCGATCGCCGCACCGGTATCCACCAGCCCGCGAACGGAGAGGACGTAAGCCCGTCCGTGCTCCCTCTTGATGGCGTGGCGAAGCCTCACCACCCATTCGAATACAAAGAATGCCTGGCAGGCCCACAGCACGGCGTCGACGCCGTGACGTGCTGCCTCGTAGGCGGGATCGACCGTCAGCACAACCATCATCCCGACGCCAGAGGCGACGGCGACATAGGCCGCCTTGGTCATGTTGCGGCCGGCGGTCGCGGTCACAAATTGCGCAAGGGCGGGAAGAACAAGCGGCTTGGACATCGGGACGCGGGCGCCTGTCGCTGAACAAAATGAGCCGGCCGGCTCTGGCGTGACCGGGGTCTGACAAAGTGCCTGTGCGGGAGGAGTCCGTCAACGAGATGCGATAAACAGCGTTATCGCCGATGGTCGCCCGAACAAGATCGTAAATATCTAAAAAGGAACGATAATTTTCCCGTCTGCTGACGATATCCGTCCCCGGGCGGATTGCAAACCGGCAGAAACGGGGCGACGCCATGGCGTATCGCTGTTGGGTCACATCCGGTGTTTTTCGAGTTCCGCGCAGGTGCATTCCGGGTCGGGAGATGTCATAAAAGGGCAATACCGGCAGATCGTCCGGGCTTTAAGAAGAAGTTGCGCTGAACGCCTCCACTCTTTTTTCCGGGCCATTCCAAGTCTAGCGAGGGCGTCAGCTTGTCCTTTCCCCCCATGTCCGCGTCGGTTCCGGTTGGTGCGCTGATCGGATGGATGCTGCTTCTTACCGTCAAGCATGTCATCGCAGATTTTGTCCTGCAGAATGCCTGGATGGCCATCGGCAAGGACCAGCGGACCGGATGGGCGCTTCCGCTGTTCGCCCACTGCCTTGTGCATCTTGCGGTTGCAATGACGCTGATCCTGATCGTCGCGCCGCGGTTCTGGTTTGTCGCCCTGATCGATTTTGCCATTCACGTCACGGTCGACCGCGCAAAGGGAATTTGTGCATCGCGGTTTGGTGTAACGCAGGAGCAAAAGCATCCCTGGTTCTGGACGCTGATCGGGGTGGACCAGGCCCTGCACCATCTCACCGGTTTCGGCCTTTCGATTTTCATGGCCGCGAACGGCTGATCCTGCGGGCTTCAGGATTTGCATCCCTCATAAACACGCTCAGACGGCGCGGCCCGACATCCCGTTCGATCGAGGTCCAGCCCAGTCTCTCGTAATATGTCGTGCGTAGCGGACGCGCGCAAAGATAGGCGCGGTCAAAGCCCAGGTCGAAGCAGTCCTTTGTGGCGCGGTTGACCAGCGCGCCGCCGACACCGCGCTGGCGCGCGCGCGGCTCGACCCACACCGCTGCGACCCATGGCGTCAATTGCGGGCGCTCCGCAAGGTCGGATGCGATCACCGACGTAGTGCCGAGAAACGCCGCGCCGTCGTGGGCGACCAGCGCGAACGGAACCGGCGTGGCCGTCATGTTCTCACGGAGGCGGCCGGAAATGGCGCCGAGAGGCGTGCCGTCCGCTTGCCACCATGCCTGCCAGATCCGGTCGGCCACTGTGTCGAAGAATTGCGGACACTGTCGCAGGTCGTCGATGGTGAAGGAGAGAGGCATCGTGAATTCCCGGTGACAGGTTCATTTCGTTCGCGTCGACCCTACCCTGCAGGGAGGGTGCTCGAGGCGCTCGCGGGCATGCTTGCACGAGGCGCCGAGGGAAGTCGGATGACAGCACAACCGTTCGCAAAAATGCCGAAACAAATGATCTGGCGAGTCGAATCGCCGCACCCGGCTGCCCGATCGGGCCCCCGCACTCAAGCGGTCCGCAGGAATACCGGCTGCCTTGGTTAACCTTTCGTTAGCGAGTCGCATTGCATCCTCGATGCGGGGGATATTGCAAATGTTTTCAAGCCGCGACGCCTTCGAGAACGATTTCTGCCCGGTCCGGGACGAATTGCTCGGTGAAATGTACCGCGCCAGTGAAAACGGCCTGCCGCGGCTGGTGGCGAGTGTTTCTTCCGATGTCCGGGCGATGCTGGCGCTGTTTTGCTATCGCAGAAGCCACCTGTATTCGTTGGCACTCTCGATCGCAGCGAGCTGCAGCGAACAGGAATTGACCGAGTTCGGAGGACGCGTCGGCTCGACCCTTTACGCGCTGTCCCGCGAACCGGCCGCGCGCACCATGCCGTCCTACGGCAACCGCAAGCCGATCACGCTCTCCACCAAACCACTCTCCACGTTCGCGCCCACTGACGACGAACTTGATGAAGATTTCGCCGAAGCAGTAACGGCGTAAACGCCACAGCGGTCGTCCCGGCGAACGCCGGGACGCCTAGCCACCAAATTCAATTGTTTCAGAAGGCGTCCGCCACCCCGCCTTGTTGATAGATCACGCGGTATGGATCCCGGCTCGCACTTCGCTTGGCCGGGACGACGGGCGGGTTATCTCAACACCGGCAATCCATGCCGTCGCCGCGCCATACCGCATTCGACATCGCCGGGCATGCAGGTTCGGCATACTTCGGGACGGACGGCGTAAATGGCGCACGAGGTCTTGACTCCCGATCCGGCCTGACAGCGCCGTGCAGCGGTCGCCGTCGCAGCGCATCCCCGATTGTCTTTCGTTGACAAGGTTTTCCGGAATGAGGTCGAGCGCGGTGTCATCCTCGGTCGTGAAGCGGGGCCAGTTTTGCGAATACGAACAGCAGGCCCCGCAGGCCTGGCAGGGGCTTTCGATTGTGGTGGCGGGATCGCTGGTTTCCATACTGGAGGGTTTAGCGCGGAAAGCCGCGATCGGCCAGTTAACGGCGGGCGCCGGCATCAGATATCGCTCGGTTGTTCCCAAACCAGGCTTCTTCGCCATTTGGCCCGGAGCAGGTCGCGCCGCTCGGGATATTTCTCGTCGAGATAGACGGCATCGACGACGCGGTCGGTCCGAAAGCTGCGAAAATCGCGGCGCAGCTCGCACCATGCTGCCAGGATTCGCACCGCTTCGTGATAGCCGATCGCGATCGGCCAGATCGTGCGCTGGCTGTCACGGCCCTGTTCGTCGCGATAGTTCAGTGTGATCTTCTTGCCTTCGTGAATCTGGGCGCGCGTCCGCGCCATGTCGATGCGGTCAGGCTCCCTCTTCCAGCCCGGGCGGGCGCGGCTGGCGGGCTCCAGCACAAAGGGCCGCAAGCGTTCGGGTACGGTTTCGGCGATTTTAGCGATGAGGTCGGCGGCGGCGCGGGACAAGACGGCATCAGCGTGACCGGCGACCCATTGTGCGCCGAGCACCGCCGCTTCGATCTCGTCGGGGGTGAGCATCAAGGGCGGCAGGTCGAATCCCTTCTCCAGAATGTAACCCATGCCGGCTTCGCCGCGGATCGGCACGCGCTGTTCCATCAGCGTTGCGATGTCGCGGTAAATCGTCCGCTTCGAGGTCTCGAGCTCGGCGGCGATCGCATCCGCCGTCAGCGGCTTTCGGGTGCGCCGGAGCACCTGAATGATCTGGAACAGACGGTCGGCTCGTCGCATGGTCGTCTCGTGTCTTTTTTCGAGGCCGCCATCCGATGCTGACAGCATGTTGGCAGCAGGTGGCAAGTATACCGGGACAACACTCCAACCAAGAGGATTTTGTCCATGATGATTCTCTACGGCCTCGACCTCTGGACGACAATGTCGCCGCTGCTGACACCACGGTGGCAGCAGGGGGTGGCTAGCCTGAAACGCCTGCTCAGGAAATCGGGAGCGCTCTCGTGATTACCCTCTACGGCTTCGGCCCCGGCTTCGGCTTGCCGGAAATCGGCCCTTTTGTGACCAAGACCGAGGTCCAGCTAAAGATGGCGGGCCTCACCTATCGCAAGGAAAAGGCGAGGCCGACGGCCTCTCCCAAGGGGCAGCTGCCCTTTATCGACGATGATGCCGAGATGATTGCCGATTCCACGTTCATTCGCGCGCACCTTGAAGGCAAATATGGTTTCGATTTCGATGCCCCGCTCAATTTGCAGCAGCGCGCGCAAGCCTGGGCGTTCGAGCGAATGATCGAACACCACCTCTATTGGGCGATGGTCGGTGCGCGCTGGGTGGACCCGGAGAATTTTGCCAAGGGACCGTCGCATTTCTTCGATGCGGTGCCCGAGCATTTGCGCGAAAAACTTCGTGAAGACGCGCAATTTCGCGTCGCCGAGAACTACCTCTTGAGCGGGCTCGGGCGCCACGCCCCGGACGAGGACATTGATCTTGCGGCACGCTCGTTGTTTGCGCTGTCGGTCCAGCTCGGGGACAAGCCGTATTTGATGGGTGAGGAGCCCTGCGGCACCGATGCCACCGCGTTCGGTGCATTGGCCGGGATCCTGACGCCGTTCTTCGCTTCGCCGTTGCGGGAGCGAACCGAACAATTCGGAAATCTCACGGCCTATGTCGACCGGATGATGCTGCAATATTATCCGGACTTCGCCTGGACACCGCTGCGACAGGCCGCCTGAACTTCAATCGGAGGAAACGGGCGTGGCCTTCAGCGCCGCGAGTTCGGCCTCCAGTTCCGCGATGCGCCCATCGCGGGAGGCGAGCGCAGCCGCCACGTCCGCGGCGTCGAATTTCTGCGGAATATGCTGCGGGCAGTTGGTATCCCACGCGGTGATCCTGAACAGGATCACCTGTCCCGGGCGCGCCTTGTAGCCCTGTGGCATCAAGGATTGCAGGAGCGCGGGATCGTCATCCACCACGCGCGCCTCGCCCCAGATCTTCACCCGGCTGCGATGGGCATAATCCATCAGGAAGATGTGCGCCTTCGGATTTTCGGACAGGTTGCCTTGCGTGATGTATTGCCGGTTGCCGCTGTAATCGGCGAAAGCCAGCGTGTTCTTGTCCAGCGCCTTGACGAAACCCTTCGGCCCGCCGCGATGCTGGATATAGGGCTGACCATCGGCGGAGGCGGTCGCGAAATACAGGCTGTTTGCTTCCGCGAGATGCGCGGCGAGATTGTCGTCGACCTCCGTGCGCCAGCCGCCGCGCTCCTCGACATGGGCATAGGCCGCGCGCGATCCTTTGCGGGCCTGGATGGCCTTCACTGCCGGGGTGAACGCGACGTCGCTGGAATAGGTGTGAGTGTCTGACATCGGAAACCTCCGGGGTCTTTTTCGGGCTCTGGGCGACGCCCCGCCCTCGCACCGCTAAAATGGACCATTTCGAAATTTAAACAATTCTCCGAGTTGACACTTTATCATTGCGATATATGAAATAATGCGATGGATCGCTTCGACGCCATGCAGGCCTTTGTCACCGTTGCGGACCTCCAGGGGTTTGCGCCGGCGGCGCGCAAGCTCGGGCTTTCGCCGTCCGGTGTGACCAGGCTGATTGCGGCGCTGGAGGAGCGCCTGGGCGCGCGGCTTTTGCAGCGGACCACGCGGTCGGTGGCGCTGACAGACGCGGGCGCGCGTTATCTGGAGCGTGCCAGGCGGATCCTCGCCGACGTCGATGAAGCCGAAGGCGCGGTCGAGGGCGAACGCACGCGGCCGCGCGGGCGGCTGGTGGTATCGGCGCCCATCGGGTTCGGCCGCCTCCACGTCAGTCCGGTCATGTCGGAATATTTGAAGCGCTATCCGGAAGCGTCCGGCGATCTGCGGCTGTCGGACCGCATGATCAATCTCGTGGAAGAAGGCGTCGATCTCGCCGTCAGAATTGGCCACCTCGCCGATTCAAGCCTGGTGGCGCGCCACGTCGGCGAAATGCGGCGCATCGTGGTCGCCTCACCGGGCTATCTCAGATCGCACGGCGAGCCGAGGACGCCCGACGCCCTTGCATCCCGCCAAACCATTCAGTTCGGCGCCATGTCCGCGCCGCCCGACTGGCGCTTTGTCAGGGACGGCGGGGAGGTCCGCGTCACGCCGGCTCCGCGCTTTGCCACCAACAGCGCAGACGCCGCGATCCAGTATGCCGCGCAGGGTGGCGGCCTGACGCGGGTACTCGCCTATCAGGCGGCTGACGAGATCAAGCGCGGCCGGCTGAAAGTCGTGCTGGCGAAGTTCGAGCCGCCGGCACTGCCGATCCACATCGTCTATCCGACATCGCGGCTGTTGTCGGCGAAGGTGCGCGCCTTCATCGATCTCGCGGTCGAGATCAGCGACTGGCATTTTGGGTAGCGGTTTCATCCCGCTTCTTCACGACACGGAACGTGGCATTGGCCCGCGCGATCGCAACGCCATCGGCGGTGACAAAGCATTGCGCGAAGCAAAGCGTGCCGCCGGTCTTGATCACGTCGGTCTCGATGGCAAGCCATTGCCCTGTCTGCGCTGTGCCGATGAAATCGACCGCAAGGCTGACGGTCACCAGCCGCAGGCTGCCGTCAAGCTTGACGCCGCAGCTCAGTCCCATCGCATTGTCGGCGAGCGCCGCAATCAGCCCGCCATGGATAAGCCCGCGTGAATTGGTGTGCGGCTTCGAAAGCCGCAGGGCGATGATGACGGCGTCTGCCGTTCGCCTCGAGTAAATCGGCTCCCACGGATCGGTCAGCGGGCTCTGCCGGAAGTGGCGCTCAAAACCGTCGGGGATATCGGAAGCGGTCATCCGCAGCGTTTCGTGAATGGCGACATGGCGCGCCATTGAACGCGATCCCAATGTGATTTGCACCGCTTACAAAGTTTAAAACACGATCTTTATGACGAGGTGACAACCTCGTACTTAGTCGCTCCGCGCCCCGCAATGACGGCGACGTCTACAGGGCCTAATACGGCAAGCCGACATAATTTTCCGCGAGCGACGCCGAGGCTGCCTTTGAGTTGACGAGATAGTTGAGCTCGGCGAGCTGGATCTTCGCTCCAAAACCCTCGGTGTCGGGAAATCGATGCATCATCGCGGTCATCCACCACGAGAAACGCACCGCCTTCCAGACACGTGACAGCGCCTTCTCCGAATAGGCGTCGATGCCGGCGGAGGATTTCTCGTCGTAAAATTCACGCAAGGCCTGCGAGAGATAATGCACGTCGCTGGCGGCGAGATTTAACCCCTTGGCGCCGGTCGGCGGCACGATATGGGCCGCGTCGCCGGCCAGAAACATCCGGCCGAACCGCATCGGCTCGGCGACGAAGCTGCGCAAGGGCGCGATGCTTTTTTCGATCGAGGGGCCCGTGATGAGCTTGTCCGCCGCCTCCTGGTCCAGCCGGCGCTTCAATTCATCCCAGAACCTGTCATCCGGCCATTGGTCGAGGTGGTCATCGAGACTGCATTGCACGTAGTAGCGGCTGCGTCGCATCGAGCGCATGGTGCAAAGCGCAAATCCCCTCGCATGGTTGGAGTAGATCAGTTCGTGCGAGACAGGCGGCGTCTCCGACAGGATCCCGAGCCAGCCGAACGGATAGACCCGCTCGAACGTCTCGATCGCGGAAGGCTTCACACTGGCGCGGCTGACGCCATGGAAGCCATCACAGCCGGCGATGAAGTCGCAGGCGATCTCGTGGGTCGTGCCGTCCTTGACATAGGTGACGCGTGGATGATCGGAATCGAAATCATGCGGTTTGACGTCTCCGGCTTCATAAACCGTGGTCAGACCGGCCGCGCGCCGCGCATTCATCAGGTCGAGCGTCACTTCGGTCTGGCCGTAGATCATCACCGTCTTGCCGGTGGCCGCCTTCAGATCGATCCGATGGCGGCTGCCGCCGAAGGCGAGCTCGATGCCGCCATGGACCAGGCCCTCGCGATGGGCGCGCGCGCCAGAGCCCACTTCGTCGAGCAGAGCCACCGTTCCTTCTTCAAGAAGACCGGCGCGAATGCGGCCGAGCACATAGTCCGGCGTGTGGCGCTCCAGAATGACGTTGTCGATCCCGTAGGCGTGAAGCAGTTGCCCCAGCAGCAATCCCGCCGGCCCTGCGCCAATGATTGCTACCTTTGCCCGCAACACTTGCTCCCGTGATTATTATAGGCTTGAACCTGCGTAGCTCGCGGACGTGGCCGTGCGCACTTGCAATGATAATTATATCATATAACAATATCTGCAAAGGGCCATTGAAGCCCTGCTGTGAGAGGGAGGGACGATGTCGATGAGGAAGACGCTCCTGGCGTTGCTGCTGGCCGCCAGCGTAACGCCCGCGTTCGCGCAGGAAAAAACCTTCGAGCTGAAATTGTCGCACTGGGTGCCGGCATCGCATCCGCTGCAAAAGGCGATGGAGGACTGGGGCGCGGCGGTCGAGAAGGAATCCGGCGGCACGATCAAGTACAAGGTCTATCCGGCGCAGCAGCTCGGCAAGGCGTTCGACCACTACGACATGGCACGCGATGGCATCGCCGACGTCACCTACATCAACCCGGGCTATCAGCCCGGCCGTTTCCCGATCATCGGCGCCGGCGAACTCCCCTTCCTGATGTCGGACGCCAAAGGCGGCTCGATGGGGTTGGATGCCTGGTACCGGAAATATGCCGAGAAGGAGATGAAGGACGTCAAGTTCTGTCTGGCCTTCATCCATTCGCCGTCGTCGTTCCACTCGCGCACGAAGAAGATCGTGGTGCCCGACGACGTCAAGGGGATGAAGATCCGCCCCGCCGACGCCACCATCGCGAATTTCGTGACGCTGCTTGGCGGCACCAACGTCCAGTCCTCGGCGCCGGAAGTTCGCGACATCATCGAGCGCGGCGTTGCCGACGCCGTCACCTTCCCGTGGGGATCGCTGGTTTTGTTCGGCATCGACAAGGTGACGAAGTATCAGATGGACGCGCCTCTCTACGTCACGACATTCGCCTTCGTCATGAACCGGGACAAATACAACCAGATGTCCGACCGGCAGAAAAAGGCGATCGACGACAATTGCAATACGGAAGCCGCCGGCCGCGTCGGCGAGCCCTGGGGCAAGTTCGAGGACGCGGGCATCGACAAGGTGAAGGCCGAGCCAAGTCAGGAGGTCTACACACTGACGCCGGAACAGACGGCGCTCTGGAAGAAGGCGTCCGAGCCGCTGGTCAAGACCTGGGCCAACAGCGTCAGGAAATCCGGGGCCGATCCGGACGCGGCGCTGGCCGAACTGCGGGCCTCGCTCGCCAAATACAACGCCTTGACGCAGTAAGAACCCCTGCGAGTGACGCGGCGGCGAGATCCTTCCGCCGCCGCGCTCTCTGCAATCTCCCTGCCGTGTGGAGCGGAAATGAAGCGCATATCGATGGATCGTTTCATCGACACGATCGAATGGATTGCGGCCGGATTTGTCGGCATCGTCGCCGCCAACATCTTCATTTCGGTCCTGCTGCGCAATCTCTTCAACTATTCGATTCCGAACTCCTTCGATATCGGGCGGCTGCTGCTCGGCATCCTGATCTTCTGGGGCATCGCCGCCACCAGCTATCGCGGTACCCACATCACCGTCGACCTGATCTGGGGCAATGTCGGCCCCAAATACCAGCGCATCATTGACGTGTTCGCGACGCTGGTCCTGCTGTTCGTGGTGACCGTGCAGACCTGGACGCTGTTCGACAAGGTGCGCGGTACCTATAACGACAATGTCACGACGTTCGACATGCACATGCCGACCTGGCCGTTCTTCGCGGTCGCATGGGCCGGCGACGTCTCCGCGGTGCTTCTGATCGCGATCCGCACCTGGCGGCTGATCTTCCATCCGGAAGAGATGCACGATCCCAGGATCGCGGGCACGGAGTGAGGGCGGCATGAGCACCGATGCCGTCGCCGTCCTGGGCTTCGTGGCGCTGTTCGCGCTGATGTTGCTGCGCGTTCCGGTCGGCATGGCGATGGGCCTCGTCGGCGTCTCCGGCTTCAGTTATCTGGTCGGCGGCACGCCGGCGCTGAAACTGGTCGGCCAGACCTCGATGCGAACGGTGACCGACTACACCTTCGGCGTCATTCCGATGTTCCTCCTGATGGGCACCTTCGTCAGCAATTCCGGCATGAGCCGCGATCTGTTCCGCGCCGCCAACGGCTTCGTCGGCCACCTGCGCGGCGGCCTCGGGATTGCCACGGTCGCGGCTTGCGGCGGCTTTGCCGCGATCTGCGGTTCCTCGGTCGCAACGGCTGCGACGTTTTCCGCCGTGGCCTATCCGGAGATGCGCCGCTTCGGCTATCCGCAATCCTTCGCCACCGGCGTGATCGCGGCCGGCGGCACGCTGGGGGCCATGCTGCCGCCTTCGACCGTGCTCGCGGTCTACGGCATCATCACCGAGCAGGACATCGGAAAGCTGTTCATCGCCGGCATCATTCCCGGCCTGCTCGCGATGACCATGTACATGATCACCATCGCGCTGATCGGCTATTTCCGGCCGGGTTTCCTGCCCAAGGGGGTGACCACGACATGGCGCGAGCGGTTCGCCGGCTTGAAGGACATCTGGGCGCCGGTGCTGCTGTTCGTGTTTGTCATCGGCGGACTTTACGGCCTGCCGTTTCTGCCGCGATTCACCCCGACCGAGGCAGGCGGCGTCGGCGCCACCGGCGCGTTCCTGATCGGCGTGTTCACCGGGCGATTGGACAAGGACAAGATCCTTGCCTCGCTGTTGCAGGCGACGCGCACAGCGGCGGCCGTGTTCACGGTGCTGATCGGCGCTTTGATTTTCGGATATTTCCTCACGGTGACGCAGACCCCGCAAAAGGTCACGGAGTTTCTCACCGGGCTCGGGTTGGGAAGTTACGGCGTGCTCGCCGTCATCATGGTGATGTATCTGGTGCTCGGCTGCCTGATGGATGCGATGGCGATGATCATCCTGACGGTGCCGATCATCTTTCCCGTCATCTCCCATCTCGGCTTCGATCCGATCTGGTTCGGCGTCATCATCGTCATGACGGTGGAACTCGGCCTGATCCATCCGCCGGTCGGAATGAACGTCTTCGTGATCAAGAGCGTCGTCAAGGACGTGTCCTTTACCACGATCTTCAAGGGCGTGATCCCGTTCGTGGCGACGGACATTGTTCGGCTGGTCATCCTGATTGCATTTCCGCTGCTGGCGACCTGGTTGCCGCAACAGATGATGGTTCGCTAGACTGCATCGCAATTGAATGGCCACATGGTTCGAGACGCGCGGCGTTGCCGCGCTCCTCACCATGAGGATTTAAGACCTCATCCTGAGGAGCGCGCTCCTGCGCGCGTCTCGAAGGATGAAGCCCCCTGGAAAATGCGCTGACCCGAAAAGGTTGAGGCAATTTATGGACCCTGCGCTTCGCACCAGATACGTCTTCACCATCACCGCGCATATCGGCGGCGTGACTTCCGCCGGCGACATCGGAACCGGCGTGCGCCGGATCATTCCGATCATCGGCGGCGAGGTGAAGGGCAGGGACGTCAACGGCAAGGTCTGCGCGTTTGGCGCGGACTTCCAGATCGTCCGGCCCAACGAGCTGATCGAGCTGGAGGCGAAATACGCGATTGAGACCGATGATGGCGCGGTGATCTATGTCGAGAACAGGGGTATCCGTTTCGGGCCCGTCGAACTCCTGCAGAAACTGAAACGCGGGGAGCCCGTCGATCCCGACCTGATCTATTTCCGTACCGTGCCGAGGTTCGAAACTGGCGCCGAGAGATACCGCTGGCTGATGGAAAGCCTGTTTGTCGGATCGGCGGCGCGCCACGCCGACCGCGTCGTGATCGACGTGCATCAGGTGCTTTAAGCTCGACCGCCATCCCACGCGTCGTCCCGGCGTTTGCCGGGACGACCGGGAGTTGTTGACTCGCTCCCTATTAGTTATAAAATATAACTATTCTGCGCAGGAACCAATACGCCCATGGGAAACGCCGCTTCCGCCGTAACCGGCCCAACCGAACTGCTCAGGATCGAGCAGTCGGGTGCGACGCTGACCGTCGGTCTCAACCGTCCGGCCAAGCGCAACGCGCTGAACGACGGCATCATTCTGGCGATCGGGGAGTGCTTCTCGAATCTCCCGGAAGGTATCGGCGCCGTGGTGATCCACGGCATCGGCGATCATTTCTCGTCGGGGCTCGATCTGTCGGAACTGACCGAGCAGGATGCGACCGAAGGCTTGCGGCATTCCCAGATGTGGCACCGGGTCTTTGACCGCATTCAATATAGCCGCGTCCCCGTGATAGCCGCGCTTCGCGGCGCGGTGATCGGCGGCGGGCTGGAGCTCGCCTGCGCCGCGCATATTCGCGTCGCCGAGCCCAGCGCCTATTTCGCGCTTCCCGAGGGCCAGCGCGGCATCTTTGTCGGCGGCGGCGGATCGGTGCGGCTGCCGCGCCTGATCGGCGTCAGCAGGATGACCGACATGATGCTTACCGGGCGGGTCTATTCGGCGACCGAGGGCGCGGCCTACGGCTTCGCGCAATATCTTGTCGCGGAAGGTCAGGCGCTGGCGAAGGCGATGGAACTCGCCGCCGGAATCGCCAAGAACGCGCCGCTGACGAATTTCGCGGTGCTGCAGGCCCTGCCGATGATCGCCGAGGCCAATCCGCAGGCCGGCCTTCTGATGGAGTCCCTGATGGCAACGGTGGCGCAGAGCGACAAGGAAGCCAAGCTGCGGATCCGCGCCTTCCTCGATCGCAAGACCGCCAAGGTGAAGCCCTCCTGACATGAGCGCCAAACCCGACATGTCCGTGCTGACCAAAGGCGACGCGCCGGTGTCCGGCGGCAAGGGGCATCCGCTGCGCGCGATTTCGTTCGGCGACCCCGAAGTGTCGATCGAGCGCCGCGCCGACGGCGTCATCTATCTCCGTCCGAGAAAGGCGCTCGGCGATTATCCGGTCCGATTGACCGACCGGCTGCATCACTGGGCGGAGGCTGCGCCCAATCGTATCTTCATGGCGGAGCGCGACCCCGGCGGCGGCTGGCGGCAAATCACCTACGCGGAACTGCTGGCCTCGAGCCGGCATATCGCCTCCAGCCTGCTCGCGCGCGATCTTTCGGCCGAGAAGCCGGTTCTCATCCTCTCCGGCAATTCGATCGACCACGCGCTGGTCGCGTTCGGCGCGTTGTATGCGGGGATTCCGTTCTGCCCGGTATCGCCGGCCTATTCGCTGGTGTCGAAGGATCACGGCAAGCTTTCCTATCTGATGAAGCTTCTGACCCCGGGTCTGGTATTCGCCGACGATGCGGATAAATTCGCGGACACGCTCGAAGCGAACGTTCCGCCCGGCACCGAAATCGCCGCCTCCTTTGGCGCGCTGCGCAGCCGCGATGTGACCATGCTCGCCGACCTGATGGCGGCGCCGCTCCATCCCGATCTCGATGCGGTGCATCGGGCTATCGGCCCGGAGCGAATCGCCAAATTCCTGCTGACCTCAGGTTCGACCGGCAATCCCAAGGCGGTGATCAACACGCAGGCGATGATCTGCGCCAATCAGGTGATGATCCGCGAGACCATGTCCTTCCTGAAGGACGAGCCGCCCGTGATCGTCGATTGGCTGCCGTGGAATCACACCTTCGGCGGCAATCACAATGTCGGGTTGACGCTTTACAACGGCGGCTCGATGTATCTCGACGCCGGCAAGCCGATGCCCGGCGGCATCGAGGAGACCGTGCGCAATCTTCGCGAGATCTCGCCGACGGTCTATTTCAATGTGCCGAAGGGGTATGAATCGCTGCTGCCCTATCTGCGGGATGATTCCGCGCTGCGCGGAAAATTCTTCCATCGGCTGCATGCGATGTTCTTCTCGGGTGCGGCGCTGTCGCCGTACGTCTGGAACAGTCTCGACGAATTGGCCGTGCAGGAGACCGGCTTTCGCGTGCCGATGCTCACCGGGCTTGGCGCCACCGAGACCGCGCCGTTCTTCATGTCGGCGAACCCGGCCACCAGCCGCTCCGGCCATGTCGGCCTGCCGGTGCCCGGCAACGAGGCGAAGCTCGTTCCGAACAACGGCAAGCTCGAGGTTCGCGCCAGGGGGCCGAACGTCACGCCGGGCTATTGGCGCCAACCGGAACTCACCGCGGCCGCCTTCGACGAGGAAGGTTTTTACAAGTTCGGCGATGCGATCAAGCCGGCCGTGGCGGACGATTTCAGCGCCGGCTTCGACTTCGACGGCCGCATCGCCGAGGATTTCAAGCTGGCGAGCGGCACCTGGGTCAGCGTCGGTCCGCTCCGCGCGCGCTTTATCGCCGCCTGCGCGCCGCTGGTGCGCGATGTCGTGATTGCCGGCATCAACCGCGACGAGGTGTCGGCACTGGTCGTTCTCGATCTCGACGGTTGCCGTCTGATCAATCCGACGCTTCCGCTCGATGACCTCGCCGCAACCGCGGGCGACGCCCTGGTTCGCGAAGCGTTTCGCCAGCGATTTGCGAAATTTCTGGCAACTTCGACGGGTTCGTCGACGCGGATTACCCGCGCGCTTCTTCTCGATGCACCGCTGTCGATCGATCGCGGCGAAGTCACCGACAAGGGATCGATCAACCAGCGCGCGGTACTCGAGCATCGCAGCCACCTGATCGACGCGCTTTATTCGCCAACGCCGGCCGCCGACGTGATAACGCCTTAGCCAACGACCACCATTCGGGAGGAAACCATGCAGTTGAAAGATCAGGCCGCCATCGTCACCGGCGGCGCATCGGGATTGGGCGCGGCTACCGCGCGCAGGCTGGCCGCGCAGGGCGCCAGGGTCGCCGTATGCGACCTCAACGCCAAACTCGCCGAAACCGTCGCCGCCGAGATTGGCGGTGTTGCCGTGATCTGCGACGTCGCCGACGCGGCCTCGGCGGAAGCCGCCGTCACCGCTGCCGCCAAGGCGCATGGTCCGGCGCGAATACTGGTGAATTGCGCCGGCATCGGCGTCGCCAAGCGGGTGATCGGCCGCGACGGGCCGATGCCGCTCGGCGAATTCGACAAGGTGATCAGGGTCAACCTGATCGGTTCGTTCAACATGCTGCGGCTTGCGACCGCGGAAATGTCGAAACTGGAGCCGCTTTCGACCGGCGAACGCGGTGTCGTGATCTCCACCGCGTCGATCGCGGCCTATGACGGCCAGATCGGGCAGTCGGCCTATTCGGCCTCGAAGGGCGGTATCGTCGCGATGACGCTGCCGATCGCGCGCGAACTGGCGCAGTTCGGCATTCGCGTGCTGGCGATCGCGCCGGGGCTGTTCCTGACGCCGCTTCTGGCCAATCTGCCGCAGGAGGCGCAGGACTCCCTCGCCGCGGCGATACCGTTTCCGCGCCGGCTCGGACATGCCGACGAATTCGCCTCGCTGGCGCTGCACATGATCGACAACCCCTATCTCAATGGCGAGGTAGTGCGGCTCGACGCTTCGCTCCGCATGGCCCCGCGCTAGGGGAAAGCGCATGTTCGTCCATCGGCGCGATGTGCAGATCCAGTGGGGCGATTGCGACCCCGCCAACATCGTCTATTACCCGCGTTACTTCGAGATGTTCGACAACTCGACCTCGATCCTGTTCGAGGCGGCCGGCTTCTCCAAGCAGGACATCATCAACAAGTACGGCCTGGTCGGCATTCCCATGGTGGATACGCGGGCGAAGTTCTACATCGCCTCGACCCACGGCGACTGGATCACGATCGAGAGCCGGGTCGAGAGTTTCAAACGTTCGAGCTTCGAGGTAACCCACAAGGTCTTCAAGGGCGAGGCGTTGGCGATCGAGGCATTCGAGACCCGCGTGCTGGTCGGACGCCACCCCGACGACCCAGCGCGGCTTAAGTCGGCGGCGGTGCCGCCGGAGATCATTGCGAAATTCATGCAGGGCTGAGCCCGGCCGACGCATGACCTAAAGAAGGGGCTGAATTGTCCGGCAGTTTTTGATTAGACCAAGAACAACATCCACGGGAGGAATGTATGAAAAAGCTCCATCTGTCCGCCGTCGTAGCGGTGGCGCTCGCGCTGCCGGCGCTGCCTTCGCGCGCGCAGACCAATGAGATCACCATCGGGATCTCGATCTGCACCACCGGGCCCGCGGCGGCGCTCGGCATTCCCGAGCGCAACGCGCTTGAATTCGTGCCGAAGGAAATTGGCGGCGTGCCGCTCAAGATCATCGTTCTCGACGACGGCGGCGATCCGACCAATGCCACGACCAATGCGCGACGCTTCGTTACCGAATCCAAAGCCGACATCATCATGGGATCGTCGACGACGCCGCCGACCATCGCCGTGTCCAACGTCGCTAACGAGGCGGGCATCCCCCATATCAGTCTGGCGCCGTTCCCGGTCACGCCGGAGCGGGCGAAATGGTCGGTGGTGATGCCGCAGCCGGTTCCGATCATGGGCAAGGTGCTTTACGAGCACATGAAGGCGCATAACGTCAAAACCGTCGGCTATATCGGCTACTCCGATTCCTACGGCGATCTCTGGTTCAACGACTTCAAGACGCAAGGTATCCCGATGGGCCTGACGCTGGTCGATGAAGAGCGTTTTGCGCGGCCCGATACCTCGGTCGCGGGGCAGGTGCTGAAACTGGTCGCCGCCAATCC
This sequence comes from uncultured Alphaproteobacteria bacterium, assembly GCA_963786045.1. Classification (GTDB taxonomy): domain Bacteria; phylum Pseudomonadota; class Alphaproteobacteria; order Rhizobiales; family Xanthobacteraceae; genus Bradyrhizobium. The sequence goes on from CAWAXR010000002.1 coordinate 65,792, forward strand.
CGACGCGATCCTGGTCGGCGCGTCCGGCACTGCGGCCGGCCTGCCGCAGACGGCGCTTCGCGAGCGCGGCTACAAGGGCCTGATCTATCAGACCCATGGCGCCGCCAGCATGGACTTCATCCGCATCGCGGGGCCGGCGGCCGAAGGCGTGATCATGGCGTCGGGACCGGTGATGAATCCGGAAGGCCAGCCCGACAGCGCGCTGACCAAAAAGCCGGGTCTTGCGCTCAACACTGCCTATGAGGCCAAATTTGGCCCCAACAGCCGCAGCCAGTTCGCCGGACATTCCTACGATGCCTTCGAGGTCCTCAAGCGCGTCATCCCGACCGCGCTGAAAACGGCAAAACCCGGAACGCCGGAATTCCGCGAGGCGATCCGCCAGGCTTTCCTGAGCGAACGCGAAATCGCCGCCAGCCAGGGCGTCTATAACTGGACCGAGAAGGATCGCTCCGGCCTCGACGATCGCTCGCGCATCCTCCTGACGGTCAAGAACGGGAAATACGTTCCGGCGATGTGAGGCGGCTGGTAACCTATCTCAGCCGTCATGGCCGGGCTTGTCCCGGCCATCCACGCTTGAGCTACCAACGAGAAAGCTAAGACGTAGATGCCCGCGACAAGCGCGGGCATGACAATTGAGTGTTGTTTGGCTCGTCAGGCGCTAGTTTCCGCGCGACTCGCTCTCCGCAAAGCCGAGATAACTCGCCGCCACGCGCGCGTTGGCCGCGATATCCCTAGCCGGCCCATTCAGGATGAATTCGCCGAGTTCCATTACATAGGCGCGGTCGGCGATTTGCAGCGCGGCCTGCGCGTTCTGTTCGACGAGCAGCACCGACACGCCGCTGGCGCGCAATTCGCCGATGATGCGGAAGATGTCGGCGACGATGATCGGGGCGAGGCCCAGGCTCGGCTCGTCCAGCATCAACAGCTTTGGCGCGCCCATCAAGGCGCGGCCCATCGCCAGCATTTGCTGCTCGCCGCCGGACAGCGTTCCCGCCAGCTGTCTGCGCCGCTCCTTCAGCCGCGGAAACAGCGCGTAGACGCGCTCCAGCGATGCCGCCGCGACCGCCTTTGCGGTCCGGAACGCGCCGAGCCTGAGATTGTCCTCGATGTTCATGGTGGCGAACAGCTCGCGATGCTCGGGCACCAGGCTCAGGCCGGCCGCGACGCGGTCCTCGATCTCAAGCCGCGCGAGGTCCTGCCCCGCGAAGTTCACGCGGCCCCTCAGGGGCAGAATCCCCATGATGGCGTTCAGCAGCGTGCTCTTGCCGGCGCCATTGGCGCCGATGATGGTGACGATCTCGTTCCCGGCGACATCGAGCGACACCGCGCGGACGGCCTCGACCTTGCCATAGGCGATATGCGCCTCGGTCACCTGCAACAGCGCGCCCGGTCCGGGATTCATGAAGCCGCTCCGAGATAGGCCCTGATCACGTCGGGATTGGTCTTGATCGCCTCCGGCGTGCCTTCCGCGATCCTGGTGCCGAAGTCGAGCACCACGACGCGGTCGGCCAGATCCATCACAAATCCCATGTCGTGCTCCACCAGCAGCACCGACATGCCGCCGTCGCGAAGCTCGCGCAGCAGGCCTGCGAGCCGCTGCTTTTCCATATGGCGCAGGCCCGCGGCGGGTTCGTCGAGCAACAGCAGCATCGGATCGACGCAGAGCGCGCGCGCGATCTCGACAATGCGCTGCTGACCGAGCGAAAGGCTGCCCGCCGGCGCATCGATCTGTTCGGTCAAGCCCACCCGCTCGATCTGGCGCGCCGCTTCCGCCAGCAGCCTTGCCTCGTCCGGCCGGTCGAGGCGGAACATGCTGGCGAGCGCGCCGGCCTGTCCGCGCAGATGCGCGCCGATCGCGACGTTTTCCAGAACCGTCATGTCCGGCACCAGTTTGACATGCTGGAAGGTTCTGGAGATGCCGAGTTTCACCACCTGCTGCGGGGTCGCATTTGTGATTTTGCTGCCAAGAACCGAGATCGTGCCGCTGGAAGAGGTGAGCACGCCGGTAATCAGGTTGAAGGTCGTGCTCTTGCCGGCGCCATTGGGACCGATCAGGGCGACGATTTCGCGTGCCTGGACGTCGAAAGAGACGTCATTGACCGCGACCACGCCGCCGAACTGCTTGCGCACCCGGTCGATTTGCAGAAGGACCGCGGGCGTGGCCGTGGTCCGGATGCGCCGGGGCGGCGCAAGCGAGGAATCGGGCCGCTTGCGACTTGGTTTGAAAGGCAGTCGCGCCGTCAGCCACGGCCACACGCCGGTCGGGGCCAGCTGCAGCAGGACCACCAGCAGGATGCCGAACACGATGGTCTCGAGCTGGCCCTCGCCGTGAAACACCAGCGGCAGATAACTCTGAAGAATTTCCTTCAGAATGACGACGATGGCGGCCCCCAGCACGCCGCCCCAGACATAGCCGGCGCCGCCGACCACCGCGATGAACAGATATTCGATGCCGGCCTGGGCCCCGAACGGGGTGGGATTGGCGGCGCGCTGGAAATGCGCATAGAGCCAGCCGGACAATCCGGCCAGCACGGCCGCGTAGATGAAAACCAGAAGTTTCGCGCGCGGGGTCTGGATGCCGAACGCTTCGGCGGCGACATGTCCGCGCCGCAACGCGCGGATCGCCCGGCCGGTGCGGGAGTCCAGCAGGTTCATGGTGAGCAGCGCGCAGAGCAGGACCGCGATCCAGATCGCGAAATAGATCGTTCCCGGATCGATCATTTTGAGCGAGCCGATCGAAAGCGGCGGGATGCCGGAGATGCCGTCATTGCGGCCGAGGAATTCGAGCTTGCTGAAGAGGTAGAACAGGCCGAGGCCCCAGGCGATGGTGCCAAGCGGCAGATAGTGACCTGACAGCCGCACGGTAATGAGGCCGAGCGCCACCGCGGCGATGCCGCTCACCAACAGCGAGAGCGGCAGCGACAGCCAGGGCGAGAGGCCGTAGGTCGTCGTCAGCACCGCCGTGGTGTAGGCGCCGAAGCCGCAGAACGCCGCTTGCCCGAATGAGGTGAGGCCGCCGACGCCGGTGAGCAGCACCAGTCCCATCGCCACCAGCGCGGAAAGCCCGATATTGTCCAGCAGCACGATCCAGAACGGCGGCATTCCCGGGATGAACGGGATCGCCGCCATCGCGGCCGCGAACACGACGATGGGTAGTCGCTGCCCCATCGCGATCAATCCTTCTCTTCCTCGACCGCGGGCGCCGCGAGCGACCTCAACAAAAGAACCGGAATGATCAGCGTGAAGACGATGACTTCCTTGAAGTTGCTGGCATAGAACGAGGAGAAGGCTTCCACGCTGCCGACCAGCAGCGCTGCGATCGCGGTCAGGGGATAGCTCACCAGCCCGCCGATGATCGCGGCGACGAAACCTTTCAGGCCGATCAGGAACCCGGTGTCGTAATAAAGCGTCGTGATCGGCACGATCAGGATTCCCGAAATCGCGCCGATGACGGAAGCGAGCAGGAACGCGATTTGTCCCGCCAGCGCGGTTCTGATGCCGACGAGACGCGCGCCCAGGCGGTTCACCGCCGTGGCGCGAAGCGCCTTGCCATAGAGGGTGAGACTGAAGAACAGCCAGAGGCCCGCGATGAGCGCGAGCGTGATGGCGTAGACGGCGATGCTCTGCCCGGTGAAGCGCAGCGGATCGACGGTGAAGGCGGCGTCTGACAGCGCCGGGCCGCGCTGGCCCTCGGCGCCGAAGAACACGAGGCCAAAACCCTGCAGCGCGAGATGGCAGCCGACCGAAGCGATCAGGAGCACCAGCACCGAGGTGTGCGCGATCGGGGCAAACGCGATGCGATAGAGAAACAGCCCGATTGTCCCGACGATCAGGAGCGACAGCGCGATGTTGGCGGCGATCGGGGGATGGCGGCCGGCGAGCGAACAGGCGGCCAGGACCGCCGCGGGAAGGAGGATATTGATCGCGAAGGCCCGTCCGACGAGGGCGACATGCAGCGACCGGCGGCCGGCGAACAGGTCGAGGCCAAATGCGACGATGCCCATCGCGACCGCCAGCCGCGCGGTGCCGGGCACCTGACCCGAAGACAGCGTCGCGTAGGTCAGCGCGCCATAGGTGACGAACTCGCCTTGCGGAATCAAAATGACGCGCGTGACGGCGAATACCAGCACCAGCGCCAGCCCAAGCAGGGCATAGATCGCGCCATTGGTAATGCCGTCCTGCAGCAGGAACAGCATGATCGTCGTGTTCAAGCCCGGGCGCTCCCCCTCATAGGCCGGGCCGCGCGCGGCCGTGAGGCGCCGCCCGACGATCCGACAACAGCAGTTGAAAAACGCTGCCGGTATTTGATATGGTGCATAACAATTATCAAATATAATCTCAAGGCCCGGCCCGTTTCCGGGGCCGGACGTCTCCAGCCTGTCCGGGATTGCGAGCACCGAGCGATGACTGTTTCCAAGGCCGCCGCCGATGTCACCAGGTCCCGCCCCGCCCGCAAGGAGCTGGCCGACAACGGGGCCGCGGACGCCGCGATCGAGCTGGGCGAGTTGTCCGAATTGCTCGGCTATTCGCTCAAGCGCGCGCAGCTGAGGGTCTTCGAGGATTTTCTGCGCTGCGTCGCGCCTCTGCAACTGACCCCGGCGCAGTTCTCGGTGCTGCTGCTGCTCGACAGGAATCCCGGACGTAACCAGACCGAAATCGCCAATACGCTCGGAATCCTCCGGCCGAATTTCGTGGCGATGCTCGACGATCTGGAAAGCCGCGATTTATGCGCACGGATGCGTTCGGCCAACGATCGGCGTTCGCACATCCTCGTCCTGACCGACAAGGGCCGGGCAGTGCTGGCGCGGGCGAAGAAACTCGTCGCGGCCAAGCACGAAGCGCGGCTCAACGAGTTGCTGGGTCCCGCCAACCGCGCCGCCCTGCTCGAGATGCTGACAAAGATCGCACGGGAGTTCTGACGGGGGCGCGTTCTCAGGCCGCGACAATGCGGTCGACAGAGCTCCGCGCCTCACGCCCGGCCAGAAACAGCCGCTCGATCTCGTGTGCGGGAAGCGGTCGACTGAACAGGAATCCCTGCATCTCGGTGCAGCCTTCGGAGGTAACCCTTTCGAGCTGCTCACTGGTCTCAACGCCTTCAGCCGTGGCCGTCAGGCCCATGTCCCTGGCCAGCGCGGCGACTGCGCGCACAATATTGAGCGAGCCGGTGTTTTCCGTAATGTCCTTTACGAACGACCGGTCGATCTTGATCTTGTCGAACGGAAAGCACTGAAGATAGGTCAGCGAGGAATATCCGGTGCCGAAATCGTCCATGGCGATCCGGATGCCGAGCTCCCGCAATTGGTGAAGCACGGCGAGTGTCGCTTCCCTGTTGTGGAGCAGGACCGTCTCGGTAATTTCGATTTCCAGCCGCGTGGGCTGCAGGCCCGAGGTGGCGAGCGCGCCGACGATGACCTGCATCAGGCCGGGGCTGCGAAACTGCGCGGCTGAAATATTGACGGCGACGTGAATATCTGCGGGCCACCGGGCTGCGGTGGCGCACGCCTGCCGGATGACCCATTCCCCCATCGGGACGATAAATCCGATCTCTTCGGCCAGCGGAATGAACGTGCCCGGAGCGATCAATCCCTGCTTCGGATGGTTCCAGCGTATCAGGGCTTCGAATCCGCTGATTTCGTTGCTCGCCAGATTCAATACCGGCTGGTAGTAGAGTTCGAACTCGCCGGCCGGGAGCGCCTTGCGCAGGTCCTGTTCCATGATGCGGCGGGTTTGCATTTGCAGATCCATCGCGGGCTCAAAGAAGCGGAAGGTGCCGCGTCCATCGCCTTTGGCCCGGTACAGCGCAAGGTCCGCATTCCGCAGCAGCTTGTCGGGTCTCAAGCCGTCGCCCGGACCGACCGCGATGCCGATGCTGGCGCCGATGACGGCCTGATGGCCGTCAAGGTCGAAGGGCTCGCTTATCAGGCTGATGATACTCTGCGCGAGAGAGGTTGCCGCAGCGGGGGCCTTGATGGGAGCCTGCACGATGACGAATTCGTCGCCTCCCGTCCGTGCGATCGTGTCGGTTTCGCGGACGAGCCCGCGCAGACGGTCCGCAACTATCTTCAGGAGCTTGTCGCCTGCGGGATGGCCAAACGTATCGTTCACCGCCTTGAATTGATCGAGGTCGAGGTGATGGACCGCCACCATTTCCTCACGGTTGATGCTGCGGCCCAGCGCATGTTCGAGCCGCTCGTTCAGCAATACGCGATTGGCGAGATCGGTCAGCGCGTCGTGGTGGGCCATGTATTCGATCTTGACCTCGGACTGGCGCTGCTCGGTGATGTCTTCATGTGTGGCAACCCAGCCGCCGTCGGGCATCGGCCGATGGCGAATCTTGAAGGTGCGGCCGTTCTTGAGTTCGACGATGCTGTCGGTGGCTTCGGAAGAGATCGCAACCTTGGTGCGCCAATGCAGGTATTCATCCCTGGACATCTCGGGAAAACTGCCTGCCTCAAAGCGCATGTCGACGATTTCGTTCAGGTGAGCGCCAGGGCCGACGCGGTCGCGCGGAAGATCATACATATCGACATAGCGGTCGTTGCACACGATCAGCCGGTGCGAGGCGTCGAAGAAACATAGCCCCTGCGACATGTTGTTGATCGCCGTATCGAACTGCAGGTTTCTTATCCGCAGACTCTCTTCCTGTTCCTTGCCAACCTGGTATTGCCTTTTCAGGCGAGCACTCATTCGCTCCCGCGCGGTGATGTCTTCATGCGTGGCCATCCCGCCACCGCCCGGCATCGGATAAATCGAAAATGCAATGATCCGGCCGTCGGCTAGTTCCTGGACGGACGTGCGTTGGACGATGCCGCTTCCGATCAGCTCCCGGATCTGCTCGTCGGGCCTGGAAGGGGCCTTAAATCCCAAATCCAGCCGATGCTGGATAAGCTTCTTGATCGGGGTTCCCGGCCTGACCTGCTCGGGACCAAGTCGATAGATCTCCATGTATCGCTTGTTGCAGAACACGAGCTCGTCGTTGCCATCGAAGATCATCAGTCCCAGGGCGAGATTGTTGACGGCGGCCTCGAGCAGCCCGCTCGGGTAAGCCAGCTCCGGATGGTCGGCATGCTCCGTGGAATCCGTCATCTGGCAATCCCCTACTGCATTTTCATGGCGCCCCGGCAACGAGGAGCCGCATATTAAAAGAGCAGGCTGGTAAATTGCAGCCTTGAGATGCGATGATTTTGGCAGGTTCCCTGAAAATTTGCTGAACAAAACGTTAACGCAGATACCTGCGGCGGCCCGCTGGCTCGCAATGGAGTCGGAGGGGGCTCTATACCCCCTCCACCAAAATCACCCTGACGTCGTTGACATTGGTGAGCGTCGGACCGGTCGTTAGCAGATCGCCGGTCGCGGCGAAGAATGCGGTCGCGTCGTTGTTGTCGAGATAGGCCTTTGGATCGAGCACGAGGGATCGCATCTTTGCGAAGGTGCGTTGGTCGATCATCGCGCCCGCCGGATCGGCGGCGCTACCGGCGCCGCCATCCGCGCCGTCGGTATCCGCGGCGAGAGCCGATATACCCGGCGTGTCCTTGAGCAGGCCGGCCAGCGCCAGCGCATATTCCTGGTTGGGGCCGCCGCGCCCGTTGCCACGCACGGTCACGGTGAGTTCTCCGCCGGAGAGGATCGCGACCCGCTTGCCTTCGCCGCGCGCTTTAAGCGCGAGCCGGGCGTGATCGGCCGCCACGTCGCGGGCTTCGCCTTCGAGGTCGGCGCCGAGATCGATGATGGCGTATCCGGCGTTCATCGCCACCTTGATCGCGGCGTCGAGCGAGGCCTTGGGCCGCGCGATCAATTCGAACCGCGTGCGCGCGAAGGCGCCATCGCCGGGCTTGCAGCTCTCGTTGGCGGGGTCGTCGAGCGCGCGGCGCACGGCGTCGCCGACATCGAGGCCGTATTTGGCGACGATGGCGCGGGCGTCGGCCAGCGTCGTCGGATCCGGCACCGTCGGGCCCGATGCGATCGCGGAAGGATCGTCGCGGGGCACATCCGAGATCGCCAGCGTCACGATTTCGGCGCGCTGTCCGGCCCGCGCCAGCCGGCCGCCCTTGATCCGCGACAGGTGCTTGCGAACGGTGTTGATCTCGCCGATCGGCGCGCCCGAGCGCAATAGCGCGCGCGTTACCTGCTGCTTCTGCGCGAACGACACGCCCTCCACCGGCGCGATCCAGTTGGCCGAGCCGCCGCCCGACAACAGCACCAGCAGGAGATCGTCGGCGCCTGCCTGCTGCGCCAGCAGCAGACTCTCTTCCGCCCCCTTCAGCCCAGCCTCGTCAGGCACGGGATGACCGGCTTCAATCACCTTGATCCGCCGCGTCGGCACGCCATGGCCATGGCGGGTGGTGGCGAGCCCCGACAGCCGCGCCGGATCAAGCTTGAGCACATCGAGGTAATGCCGCTCGGCTGCGGCGGCCATGGCGGCGGCGCCCTTGCCGGCGGCAAGACAGATCACCTTGCCCCTGGGAAGGGGACGCAGATGCGCCGCCAGCACGACATCGGGATGAGCGGCGGCGACGGCGGCGTCGAAAATCGCGCGCAGGAGAGGGCGTGTGTCAGTCATTGCGGCTCGGAATTTGAGGTGAAGACATGCAACGCCCTTATCCATCCGATTGCGGCAAAAGAAAACCCCCGCGGCCTGCCGCGGGGGTCTTTGATCGATCCCTAAAGCATGATCCGGAAAAGTGGGTACCGGCTTTCCGAAAAGATCATGCTCAAACAAAAAGATAGAGCGAGATGACGATTCAACGAAAAGTCATCTCGTTCTAACGCGGCGTCAGCCGCCGACGTCGCCGCTGATCACGTCGCCGAACAGCTCCCACCGCTCGCCCTTGAAGCGCATCAATTGCAACTGGCTGATCGGGGCGAAGTTGGTCGCCGAGGTATTGATCCTGATGCCGGGCAGCAGCACTTCGGTGCGGAAGTCCTTGAGGCTGGCCGCCTGCTTCATGACGTTTTCGCGGGTCAGGTTGTCGCCGCACTGCTTCAGCACCTGAACCAGCGTCTGCGCGACGCCGTAGCCGACGATGACCGAGCCGTCGAGCTTGTTGCCTTCCGGGAAATCCTTGGCGAGGAAGTCGAGGAACTGCTTCATGCCCGGATCATTGTCCCACTGCGGATCGGAGACGTCCTTTAAATAGGCCGCGGAAATGATGCCCTGCGAATTCTCGAACCCTGCAGGCTTGATCACGCTGCCGACCGAAGCCCCGACGTTGTTGAGGATATGCAGCGCCCTCCACTCGATCTCGGCGGTCTTCTTGATCGCCTGGGCCGCGAATTTCGGCGTGGTGATATCGACGAACACGTCGGCGCCGGTGGATTTGAGCTTGACGATATGGTTGTCGATCGTGGGCTCGGTGGTCTCGTAGCTTTCTTCCGCGATGATCATCGAGGCGGCCTTGCCGCCGAGGCCGTCCTTCAGGCCTTTCAGATAGTCCTTGCCGTAGTCGTCATTCTGATAGAGGACCGCGATCCTGGCGGCCGGCTTCTCCTTCAGGAGATATTTGGCGTAGATCCGCGACTCGCTCTGGTAGCTTGGTTGCCAGCCCATGGTCCAGGGAAAATCCTTGGGATCGTTCCACTTGGTGGCGCCGGTGGCGACGAAGAGCTGCGGCACCTTCTTCGAATTCATGTATTTGTGGATCGCGGAATTCGGCGGCGTACCGAGCGAATTGAAGATGAACAGAACCTCGTCGCTTTCCACCAGCTTGCGCGCCTGTTCGACCGTTTTCGGCGGGCTGTAGCCGTCGTCATAGCTGATGAAATTGATCTTGCGGCCATTGATGCCGCCGGCAGCATTGATCTTCTTGAAGTAGGCGGCCTCGGTCTTGCCGATCACGCCATAGGCGGAGGCGGGGCCGCTATAGGGCATGATGTTGCCGATCTTGATTTCGGTATCGGTAGCGCCGGTATCGTATTTCTTCTGCGCGAGCGCGCCGCTGCCGGATGCGGCTAGCACCGCAAACGCGGCGACTGAAGCAATTGCAATTCTGTTCGCGATAGCAGGCATTGCGGTCTCCCTCTGGTTCAGCGATCTGGCTGGTGTGCACGTGCCTGGCTTTCTTGATCGAAAGCTCTTTCTGACCCTGCGTTTTGAGTACCATCTTGCCGGGTTCCTCACAAGAAAAAGCCCTCCGCGCGACGCGCGAAGGGCTGCTTCTTTAGTAGTCCGGAACGCTGTGTTGAGCGCCGACGCCTGCGCCGGGGAGGTTTCCGAAGCGCTCCGGCGTGCCGCCCGGCACGCGCATCAGTTGCCGATTTCGCCGCTGATGATGTCGCCGAACAGTTCCCATTTCTCGCCCTTGAACCGCATCATCTGAAGCTGCTCGATCGGGGCGAAGTCGGTCGCCGAGGTGTTGATCCTGACGCCGGGCAGCAACGTGTCGGGCGCAAAGTCCTTCAGGCTCGCGGCCTGCTTCATGACGTTTTCGCGGGTCAGGTTGTCGCCGCACATTTCCAGCACCTTCACCATGGTCTGCGCCGCGCCGTAGCCGTACACGACCGAGCCGTCGAGCTTGTTGCCTTCAGGATAATATTTCGCGAGGAACGCATAGAACTTCTTCATGCCGGGATCGTTGTCCCACTGCGAATCGGAACCGTCCTTGGCGTAGTGAGCCGAGAGAATGCCTTGCGAATTCTCGAAGCCCGCGGGCTTGATCACGCCGCCGACGGAGGTCGAGACGTTGGACACGATATGCAGCGGCTTCCATTCGATCTCGGCCATCTTCTTGATCGCCTGCGCCGCGAATTTCGGCGTGGTGATGCTGAGGAAGACATCGGCGCCCGAGGCCCTGAGCTTGACGATGTGGTTGTCGATGGTCGGCTCCGAGGTCTCGTAACCTTCCTCGGCAACGATCATCGACGCCTTGGCGCCTAACCCGTCCTTCAGGCCCTTCAGATAATCCTTGCCGAAATCGTCGTTCTGATAGAGCACCGAGATTTTGGCGTCCGGCTTTTCCTTCATCAGATACTTCGCGTAAATCCGCGCTTCGCTCTGATAACTGGGTTGCCAGCCCATGGTCCAGGGAAAGCCCTTGGGGTCGTTCCATTTGGTGGCGCCGGTGGCGACGAACAGCTGCGGCACCTTCCTGCCGTTTAAATATTTCTGGATCGCCGTATTCGACGGCGTGCCAAGCGGATTGAAGACCAGCAGCACCTCGTCGCTCTCGACCAGCTTGCGCGCCTGCTCCACGGCCTTCGGTGGGCTGTAGCCGTCGTCATAGCTGATGAAATTTATCTTGCGGCCGTTGATGCCGCCTTCGGCGTTGATCTTGTTGAAATAGGCGGCCTCGGTCTTGCCGATCACGCCGTAAGCCGAAGCTGGCCCGCTATAGGGCATGAGGTTGCCGATCCTGATTTCGGTATCGGTGGCGCCGGTGTCGTATTTCTTTTGCGCGAACGCGCTGCCGGCGGTCGCGGCCAGGGCGATGACGGTTGCGGCAATCAGCAGGTTGGGTCGTGAACGCATGTTTTCTCCGAGTTTTTTACTTGAGGCTTTTCTTCAGCTTTTCTTGAGCTTGCCGAGCAGATGCTCGGCGACCATGGCGACCTGCCTCGCGCCGTGCGGCACCAGGAAGATGACGAGAAACAGGAGCACGCCGAACACGGCGCCGGAAAGCCCCTTGGAAATTCCCTCCGCGATGTTCGGCACGAAAATGATGAATGCCGAGCCCACAATCGATCCGGGCAACCATCCCACGCCGCCGACGACCATGCCGAGAAACAGCGAGATCGCCAGCGTGATGGTGTAACCGTCGGGTGCGACGAACTGCACGGCGATCGCACCCAGCCCGCCGGCCACGCCGGTGATGCCGGCCGAGACGCCGAACGCCAGCGTCTTGTACAGCGCGACGTCGATACCCATGGCGGATGCCGCGATCTCGTTGTCTCGGATCGCCATGAAGGCGCGCCCGGAGCGCGATTTCAGGAGGTTGACGGAGAAAATATAGATCGCGATCGTGATCACGAGCGTGAAATAATAAAGCCACATGTCCTGCGATATCGGCAGGCCGAACGGCGCGTCCGGCTTGGTCACGACCAGGCCCTGCACGCCGCCGGTCCAATGCTCGAAATAGCCGAGCTTCAGAAGCTGCGGCATCGCGGTTGCCAGTGCGAAGGTCGCCAGCGCCAGATAGACGCCGGACAAACGCAGCGCCGGCTGGCCGAACAGAAATCCGAACGCAAAGCAGACGACGCCGGCGACCGGCAGCGTCAGGGCGTAGTTCACGCCGACATGTTCCATCAGGATCGCCGAGGTGTAGGCGCCGACCGCGTAGAACGCGCTTTGCCCGAGTGAAAACTGCCCGCTGCCGCCGGTCAGGATGTTCAGCGCCAGTACGGCGAGGCCGTAGATCAGCAGCATCGTCAACTGGAACACGATGAAGTTCTTCACGAACAGCGGCGCCACGATCAGCAATGCCAGCACGAACAGCGAGGTTCCGACGCCGAGCGTCATGGCCCTCTTGGGAACGGCCTCGATGACGGGCGCTTCGGTGACGGCTTCAGGCACGGCGCTCATGATCAAACTCGCTTCACGATGGGCCGGCCAAACAGCCCAGCCGGTTTGACGACCAGAACGGTGATGATCAGCGCCAGCGCGATCGGGAGCTTCAGCTCGTTGCCGACTCCGGGGATGTAGGTGCCCGCGAGATTTTCGATGATACCGACCAGGAAGCCGCCGATGACCGCGCCGAACGGACTGGTCAGGCCGCCAAGCACGGCGGCGGCAAATCCGTAAAGCAGGACCCCGCCCATCATGTTCGGCTCGAGAAATACCACCGGCGCGATCAGCATGCCCGCGATCGAGCCGATCGCCGCTGCCATGCCCCAGCCGAGCGCGATCATCCAGGAGGTGTTGATGCCGACCAGACGCGCCGATTCAGGCATCGAAGCGGCCGCGCGCATTGCGAGGCCTATCCGCGTGAACCGGAAGAAGGAGTACAGCGCGATCAGGAGCAGCACGGTGACGCCGATCATGCCGGCCTGATGGGTCGAGATCAGCTGGCTGCCGAGAAACGGCGAGGATCCGAACGGCGTCGGATATTGCTTGATGGTGAAGTCCCAGATCAGGCCGGCGACACTGTTGATGATCGCGAACAAGGCAATGAAACCGGCGACGTTGGTCAGGATCGGCGCTTTTGCCAGCGGCTTGAACAGCAACCGCTCGATCACGATGCCACCCACGAACGAGAATACCAGCGTGAGCAGGAAGGCTCCCCAGTACGGCACGCCCCATTGCATCAGCTGCCAGGAAACGAAGGTCGAGAACATCGCCATCTCGCCTTGCGCGAAATTGAGATGATCGATCGCCTGGTAGATCATGACGACGGCGAGCGCCATGCAGGCATAGATGGCGCCGGTGGCGATGCCGGCCAGGACCTGATTGGTGAAAAGCTCCATGGCCGTGCCCCTCAATATCCGAGATAGGATTTACGGACATCTTCATTGTTCGCGATCTCGGCCGCGGTGCCCGACATCACGATGCGCCCGGTCTCGATCACGTAGGCCTGATCGGCGATCTCGAGTGCCAGCTGCGCGTTCTGTTCGACCACCAGAATGGTGACCTTGTCCTCGCGATTGATCCTGCCGAGAAATCTTGAAGAGATCGCGCACGATGAGCGGCGCCAGGCCGAAGGACGGCTCGTCGAGCAACATCAGTCGCGGGCGCAGCATCAGCGCACGGGCGACCGCGAGCATTTGCTGTTCGCCGCCCGAAAGCGTGCCCGCCTGCTGCGTGTGACGCTGCTTCAGGACGGGAAAATGGCCGTACATGCGTTCGATGTCGGATGCCACGCCGGCCCGGTCGCTTCGCGTGATCGCGCCAAGCTGGAGGTTTTCCTGCACCGTCATGGTGGTAAACGTGCCGCGGCCTTGCGGCACATGGGCGATGCCGAGGCGGACGATGTTTTCGGTCGAACGGCCGGAGAGGGGAGCACCGTCGAATTCGATCGCGCCGGTCGTGCGCACCATGTTGCAGATCGCGCGCAAGGTCGTGGTCTTTCCGGCGCCGTTGGCGCCGAGCAGCGTGGTCACGCTGCTCTCGTTGAGGCTGAACTCAATGCCGTGAAGCGCCTGGACCTGGCCGTAATAGGCCTTGAGATCCCTGATGTTGAGCATCGCCGTCACGAGTCCTTGCTCCCCAGATAGGCTTTGATCACATCCGGGTCGGACTGCACCGTGGCAGGCGTTCCCTCGGCGAGCTTGCGGCCAAAATTCAGCGCGACCACGTGGTCGGCAATCGACATCACCAGGCCCATGTGATGCTCGACGAGCAGCACCGTCACCTTGCGGTCGTCGCGTATCCGGCGGATCAGGTCGCCAAGCGCATAGACCTCTTCGTGGTTGAGGCCGCCGGCGGGTTCATCGAGCAGCAGGATTTTCGGCTCGGCCGCGAGCGCGCGCGCCAGTTCGACGCGTTTCTGGGTGCCGAAGGGCAGGCCGGAAACCGTGACATGGGCGACTTCATCCAGTTCGAGATAGTTCAGGATTTCGTGAACGCGCTTGTTGAGCGCGGTCTCGCCGCGGCGCACCCAGGGAAGTCTCAGCGAGTCGCTGACGATGTCGCTATTGGTGCGGGAATGGGCGCCGACCCGAACATTGTCGAGCACGGAAAGATTTGGAAACAAGGCGACGTTCTGGAAGGTGCGGCCGATGCCGATTTCAGCGATCCGGTGCGGCGGCCGCCTCAGGATACTTTGGCCCTCCAACCGGATATCGCCCGCGCTCGGCTGGTAGAGCCGGCTCAGGCAGTTGAAGAGCGTGGTCTTGCCGGCGCCGTTGGGTCCGATCAGACCAAGGATCTGGCCCTGACGCATGTCGAACGATACGCCGTTCAACGCCACGATGCCCCCGAACACGACGCTGACGTCGCAAACCGCAAGCAGAGGCGATGTTCCCGACGCCGGTGGGGTCTGCGTCATCTCACCCCGCACAGGTCGATCGTTGGTCCGGAACGACCACGCCAGCATGTTGGATCGCGCCGGTGAAAGCTATCGGATCCCCTCGGCCACACGTGCAACTTTCCCTCCTGCTTTCAATTTTTTGCTCTCTTCTTTTTTTGATTGCGGCGCTGTTCCGCCGAGCGCGACTTCGATGTTCCTTACCATCGCCACGAGGCGTGGTCCAATATCGTTGCGCAGCCGGTCTTCCGTGAAACGGAATGCGGGCGCGCCACAGTTAAACGCATAAGGGCCGGTTCCGTCATTAAGCTTTAGTGCTACGCCGACTGCGTGGATGTCGTCGTGCCACTCGCCGGCCGAGATGGCGAAGCCATGCTGCCTGACCGTCTCGCCGGCGCGTTCGATGCCGTCGCGCATCCTGGCCCAGCGGCTGCCGTAGTGCTCACGCAAATCGCGCAGTAGCGCGGCGCGTTCCTCGTCCGGCAGCGCCCAGACATAGGCTCGCCCCATCGCGGTGGTTGCAATCGGAATCCGCGAGCCGACGTCCAGTTGAACGCCCAGCGTCATGCCGCGACTCTGGCCGAAATAGATCATGCTGAGACGGTCGCGGCCGCCGACAGCCACCGCTCCGCCGGTCTCGCGCATCAATTCTTCGCGATAGGCGTCGGACAAATGCCGAACGCCCAGATTTGCAAGCGCCGCATAGCCGAGCGACATCGCCGCGGGCGCCAGCTGATATTTCTCGAACCTCGGAACCGGCGTAAGGTACCCCAGTTTGGTCAGGGTATAGGTCAACCTGGAAACGGTTGGCCTCGGCAAGTTCGTGCGGGCCGCAATCTCCTGATTGCCAAGGAGGCCGTCATTGGGCTGGAATGCGCGCAACACGTCAAGACCGCGGGAAAGCGCGACGACGAAGCTGCGATCGGTCGCCACTTTCTTGCCTGGACGCTTCATTGCCTGCCGCTAAAGCCGCTCTCGTGGACCTCGTTGACAAGGGACGTGCTTCAAAATAACCGTCGCTGTCAAGATGCGGAATTGAATTCCGCAATGCGAAATATGCAAGAACAGTCCATCGAGGGAGAGTTCCGTGAACGAAGTTGTCAGGCTTGAACGTCATGACGTGGTCGGCATCGTCACGGTCGACAGTCCCCCGGTGAACGCGCTGAGCGCCGCCGTGCGGGGCGGCATCCTGGATTGCGTCAAGCGCGCCATCGCCGATCCGGAAGTGAAGGCGATCGTGCTGACCTGCGCCGGCCGCACCTTCATCGCGGGCGCCGACATCACCGAATTCGGCAAGCCGCCCAAACCTCCGGGCCTTTCCGAGGTGTTGAGCGAGATCGAGAACTCGCCGAAGCCGGTGGTCGCCGCCATTCACGGCACCGCGCTCGGCGGCGGCCTCGAGGTCGCGCTCGCCTGCCACTTCCGCGTGGCGACCAGGGACGCGCGGCTGGGCCTGCCCGAGGTGAAGCTCGGCCTGCTGCCGGGTGCGGGCGGAACGCAGCGGTTGCCGCGCGCGGTCGGTCCCGAACTCGCGGTCAAGATGATCGTCGGCGGCGACCCGATTCCCGCGTCGGACGCATTGAAGAACGGCCTGATCGAGGAAATCGTCGAAGGTCCCGCCGCCGGCGGCGAAGCGTTTGCCCGCAAGGTGCTGGCCGAGAAGCGTCCCTTGCGGAAGCTCCGGGACGACGACAGCAAGCTCGCGGCGGCGAAAGCCGACCGCTCGATCTTCACCAACGCGGTCGCGGCCCTCACCAAAAAGGCGCGCGGGCTGGAAGCGCCGTTTGCCGCCGCCGACGCCGTGGGCGCCGCGATCGACCTGCCGTTCGATGAGGGGCTGAAGAAGGAACGCGAAGGTTTCCTCAAGCTGTTGTCGAGCGATCAGTCGAAGGCGCAGCGTTACGCGTTTTTCGCCGAGCGCGAAGCCGCCAGGATCGCCGGCGTGCCGGAAGGGACCAAACCGCGCAATGTCGAGCGCGTCGCCATCATCGGCGCGGGCACCATGGGTGGCGGCATCGCCATGTCGTTCGCCAACGCTGGTATCCCCGTAACGCTGATCGAGACCGGCGAAGAGCAGCTCAAGCGCGGCATGGGCGTGATGCAGAAGAATTACGAGGCGACCGCCGCGCGCGGCGGAATTCCGGCGGACGCGCCCGCCAAGCGCATGGGCCTGATCAACGGCGTGGTCGGGCTCGAGAACGTCAAGGACGCGGACCTGATCATCGAAGCCGTGTTCGAGACCATGGCGATCAAGAAGGAAGTGTTCACCGCGCTGGACAAGTTCGCAAAGCCGGGCGCGGTTCTCGCCAGCAACACCTCCTATCTCAACATCGACGAAATCGCAAAGGTGACGAAGCGTCCGCAGGACGTGCTCGGCATGCACTTCTTCTCGCCGGCCAATGTGATGAAGCTGTGCGAGATCGTGCGTGCGGACAAGACCTCGCCGGACGTGCTGACGACCGCCGTCGCGGTAGCGCGCAGGATTGCAAAAGTGCCGGCGGTGGTCGGCGTCTGTGACGGCTTCGTCGGCAATCGCATGCTGGCGCAGCGCGGCAAGCAGGCGGAGAAATTGCTGTTCGAGGGCGCGTTACCGCAGCAGGTCGATGCCGTCGTGACCAAATTCGGCATGCCGATGGGCCCGTTCGCGATGGGCGATCTCGCCGGCCTCGATATCGGCTGGCGCTCGCGCAAGGATCGCGGCATCAAGTCGGAAATCGCCGACGCGCTGTGCGAAGCCGGCCGCTTCGGCCAGAAGACCGGCAAGGGCTATTACAAATACGAGGCGGGTTCGCGCGCGCCGCTGCCCGATCCCGAGGTCGAGAAGCTGATCGACGAGACCTTGCTGCGGCTCGGGCGCAAGCGCCGCGTGGTCAGCGACGAGGAAATCCTCGAGCGCATGATGTATCCGATGATCAACGAAGGCGCGCGTATTCTCGAGGAAAAGATCGCGGCGCGTCCGGGCGACATCGACGTGATCTGGCTCTACGGCTACGGCTGGCCGGTATATCGCGGCGGCCCGATGTTCTATGCCGACCAGGTGGGCCTGAAGCATATCGCCGAGCGGCTGTCGTATTATGCGAGGGAAACCAACGACCCTTCGCTGGAGCCGGCGCCGCTGCTCAAGCGTCTGGCCGCCGAAGGCAAGACCTTCGCCTCGCTCGCACAGACGGCGAAGGCGGCGTGAGTCGATGAACCGGATGCGCTCTGGCCCTCTTCCCAATGTGTCGTCCCTGCGAACGCAGGGACCCATACCGCGTGTTTTTACGTTTGGGCACGGTGGCAGAGGTCTTTTTTCAGGATCGAGGTCAGGGGTTATGGGTCCCTGCGTTCGCAGGGACGACACGCGGAGACATGTTACCGCACCTGGTTTCCGGGAAGGCTCATGACCCATCCCGGCGAGCAGTTCTATCCGGAAGGCGTCCGCTGGGACGATCCGATCGCGCGCGGGACGTTGCCCGATCTCCTGGCAAGGGCCGCGGCCGAATTCGCCGCGCGGCCGGCGATCGAATTTCGCGACCACGCCATCAGCTACGCCGAACTGGAACAGATGGCCGAAGTCGCGGCCTCGGCATTCCTGCGCGCCGGCCATGGCAGCAACACTTCCGTGGCGCTGTTCCTCGGCAACTCGCCCGACCACCCCGTGAATTTCTTCGGCGCGCTGAAAGCCGGCGCCCGCGTCGTGCATCTGTCCCCGCTCGACGGCGAACGCGCGCTGTCCCATAAACTGAGCGACAGCGGCGCGCGGATTCTCGTCACCAGCGATCTCGCGGCGCTGCTGCCGACGGCGCTGAAACTGCTCGAAAAAGGCCTGCTCGATCGCCTGATCGTCTGCGAGGACGACCATTGGGGCGCGGTCGGCAATCCGCATGTGCCGATCCCCGATCATCCCGCGATCGTGACCTTCGCTACCTTCGTGAAAGGCGCCGCCAGGCCGGCGCGATGGCCACAGGTCTCGCCCGACGATGTCGCGCTGCTGCAATATACCGGCGGCACCACCGGGCTGCCCAAGGGCGCGATGTTGAGCCACGGCAACCTGACCTCGGCGGTCTCGATCTACGAGGTCTGGGGCAAGAAGGCGCGGCTCGAACGCAACGCCGTCGAGCGCGTGATCTGCGTGCTGCCGCTGTTTCATATCTATGCATTGACGGTGATCATGCTGCGAAGTCTGGCGCGCGGCGATCTGATTTCGCTGCACCAGCGCTTCGACGTCGAGGCGGTGATGCGCGACATCGAGGTCAAGCGCGCGACCGTGTTCCCCGGCGTGCCGACGATGTGGATCGCGATCGCGGGCTTGCCCGATCTCGCGAGCCGCGATCTGTCGTCGCTGGTCAGTTGCGGATCGGGCGGCGCGCCGCTGCCGGTCGAGGTCGCCAGGGTTTTCGAGCGCAAGACCCATTTGAAGCTGAAGAGCGGCTGGGGCATGACCGAGACCTGCTCGCCCGGCACCGGTCATCCCCAGGAGGGTCCGGACAAGCCGGGCTCGATCGGGCTGATGCTGCCCGGCATCGAAATGGATGTGGTCGCGCTCGATGATTCCAAGAAGGTGCTGCCGTCGGGCGAAGTCGGCGAGATCCGGATTCGCGGGCCGAACGTCACCAAGGGCTACTGGAACCGGCCGCAGGAAACCGCCGAGGCGTTCGCCGGCGACCGCTTCCTGACCGGCGATATCGGCTACATGGACAGCGACGGCTATTTCTTTCTGGTCGACCGCAAGAAGGACATGATCATCTCCGGCGGCTTCAACGTCTATCCGCAGATGATCGAGCAGGCGATCTATGAACATCCGGCGGTGCAGGAGGTGATCGTGATCGGCATTCCCGACGATTACCGCGGCGAGGCGGCGAAGGCCTTTGTCAAGTTGCGCGCGGGCGCGGGTCCGTTCTCGCTCGATGATCTCAAGGCGTTCCTCGCCGGCAAGCTCGGCAAGCACGAAATTCCCGCCGCGCTCGATTTTGTCGACGAACTGCCGCGCACGCCGGTCGGCAAACTCTCGCGCCATGAATTGCGCAGCCGGCAATCCACAGCGCATCCAGCGCAACCCAGACAACAACAACTCGCAACAGGAGGTCGCCCATGACCGACGCCGTTATCGTCTCCACCGCCCGCACCCCGATTGGCAAGGCCTATCGCGGCGCGTTGAACGCCACCGAGGGCGCGACGCTGCTCGGTCACGCCATCGGCGAGGCGGTGGCGCGCGCCAAGGTCGATCCCAAGGAGGTCGAGGATGTGGTGATGGGCGCGGCGCTGCAGCAGGGCTCGACCGGCGGCAACATCGCCCGCAAGGCGCTGCTTCGCGCGGGGCTTCCTGTCACGGTCGGCGGCACCACGATCGACCGGCAATGCGCCTCGGGCCTGCAGGCGATCGCGCTCGCGGCGCGCTCGGTGATCTTCGACGGCGTGGAGATCGCGGTCGGCGGCGGCGGCGAATCCATCTCGCTGGTGCAGAACGACCACGCCAACAAGTTTCACACCCAGGACCCGGCGCTGCTGAAGATCAAGGGCGAGGTCTACATGCCGATGATCGACACCGCCGAGGTCGTCGCTAAACGCTACGGCATTTCGCGCGAACGGCAGGACGAATATTCGCTGGAAAGCCAGCGCCGGGTCGCGGCCGCGCAGCAGGGCGGCAAGTTCAACGACGAACTCGCGCCGATCACCACCATGATGGGCGTCGCCGACAAGGCGACCGGCGAAATCTCCTTCAAGGAGGTCACGCTGTCGAAGGACGAGGGCCCGCGGCCGGAGACTTCCGCCGAAGGTCTGGCGAGCCTCAAGCCGGTGCGCGGCGAGGGCTTTACCATTACCGCCGGCAACGCCAGCCAGCTCTCGGACGGCGCCAGCGCTTCCGTGATCATGAGCGACAAGGAGGCTTCGAAACGCGGCCTGAAACCGCTCGGCATCTTCCGCGGCTTCGTCGCCGCCGGCTGCGAGCCGGACGAAATGGGTATCGGTCCGGTATTCGCCGTGCCGCGCCTGCTCAAGCGCCATGGGCTCAAGGTCGACGATATCGGTCTCTGGGAATTGAACGAGGCCTTCGCGGTGCAGGTGCTGTATTGCCGCGACAAGCTCGGTATCGATCCGGAAAAGATCAACGTCAACGGCGGCGCGATCGCGGTCGGCCATCCCTATGGCATGTCGGGCGCGCGCCTCACCGGCCACGCCTTGATCGAGGGCCGCCGCCGCAAGGCCAGATATGCGGTGGTGACGATGTGCGTCGGCGGCGGCATGGGCGCGGCCGGTCTGTTCGAGGTGGTGCAGTAACTCAGCCGTCGTCCCGGCCTTGAGCCGGGACGCATTCTGCAATCGTCGTCCCCGCGAACGCGGGGACCCATACCGCGAGGTGTTGCTGTTTCGGCATTTTGGTAGACGGCGTTGCTACTCACAGACGCCGGTGGTTATGGGTCCCTGCGTTCGCAGGGACGACCACAGGAAAGAAATTTATTCGCTCACAGGAGGATCCGATGGATCTCAGCTTCAGTAGGGAAGAAGTGGCGTTTCGCGAAGAGGTGCGGGCCTTCTTCAGGGACAATGTGCCGGCGGCGACGCGGCAGAAACTGGTCGAAGGCCGCCATCTCTCCAAGCAGGAGATGGTCGACTGGTGGCGGATCCTCAACAGGAAGGGCTGGGGCGTAACGCACTGGCCGAAGGAATATGGCGGCACCGGCTGGACCTCGGTGCAGCATTACATCTTCAACGAGGAACTGCAGATGCATCCGGCGCCGGCGCCGCTCGCCTTTGGCGTCAGCATGGTCGGTCCGGTCATCTACACCTTCGGCAACGAGGCGCAGAAGAAGCGCTATCTGCCGCGCATCGCCAATGTCGACGACTGGTGGTGCCAGGGATTTTCCGAGCCCGGCTCGGGCTCCGATCTCGCCTCGCTGAAGACCAAGGCGGAACGCAAGGGCGACAAATACATCGTCAACGGCCAGAAGACCTGGACCACGCTCGCCCAGTATGCCGACTGGATCTTCTGCCTCTGCCGCACCGATCCCTCGGCCAAGAAGCAGACCGGCATCTCCTTCATCCTGATCGACATGAAGTCGAAGGGCATCACCGTGCGCCCGATCCAGACCATCGACGGCGGCCACGAGGTCAACGAAGTCTTCTTCGACGACGTCGAGGTGCCGGTTGAAAATCTCGTCGGCGAGGAAAACAAGGGCTGGGACTACGCCAAATTCCTGCTCGGCAACGAGCGCACCGGCATCGCCCGCGTCGGCGTTTCCAAGGAGCGGATTCGCCGCATCAAGGATCTCGCCTCCAAGGTCGAATCCGGCGGCAAGCCGATCATGCAGGACCAGGGTTTCCGCGAAAGGCTCGCCGCGGTCGAGATCGAGCTGAAGGCGCTGGAGTTGACGCAGTTGCGCGTCGTCGCCGACGAAGGCAAGCACGGCAAGGGGAAGCCGAACCCCGCTTCCTCGGTGCTCAAGATCAAAGGCTCGGAAATCCAGCAGGCCACCACCGAACTCCTGATGGAAGTGATCGGGCCGTTCGCCGCGCCGTTCGACGAGCACGGCGACGACGGCAGCAACGAGGCGATGGACTGGACCGCGCAGATCGCGCCGAGCTACTTCAACAACCGCAAGGTCTCGATCTACGGCGGCTCCAACGAGATCCAGCGCAACATCATCACCAAGGCGGTGCTGGGACTGTGACCTTTCTCCCTCGCCCCGCCCTTCGCGGGGAGAGGGTTCGACCAAATCTCAAGCGTCATTCCGGGGCGCGAGCAAAGCGAGCGAACCCGGAATCCATAACCACGATCGTGAGTATGGATTCCGGGCCTGCGCCTCAGGTCGGCAATCGCCGACCGAAGGCGCATCCCGGAATGACGGAAGTTGTTTTTGAATACGAGGAAACAAAAATGGATTTCGATCTGTCGGAGGAGCAGCGGCTCCTGAAGGAAAGCGTCGATGGGCTGCTCGGCAGTTCCTACGATTTCGATTCCCGCAAGAAATACATGAAAGAGCGGGGCGGCTGGAGCAAGGCCGTCTGGAGCAAGTTCGCCGAGCAGGGATTGCTCGGTCTGCCGTTCTCGGAAGACGACGGCGGTTTCGGCGCCGGCGCGGTCGAGACCATGATCGTGATGGAGGCGCTCGGCAAGGCGCTGGTGCTGGAGCCCTATCTCGCCACCGTCGTGATCGGCGGCGGCTTCCTGCGCCGCGGCGGCTCGGCCGCGCAGAAGGCCGCGCACATTCCCGGCATCATCGAGGGAACCAGGACGTTGGCCTTCGCCCAGCTTGAAAAGAATTCGCGCTACGACCTGCGGGACGTCGCCACGTCAGCCAAGAAGAAGGGCGCGGGCTGGGTGATCGACGGCGAGAAGTTCGTCGTGCTCAACGGCGAGGCCGCCGACACGCTGATCGTGACCGCGCGCACCGGAGGCGGTCAGCGCGAGAGCGGCGGCGTCGGCGTGTTCCTGGTGCCGGGCGACGCCCGGGGCGTGGCGAAGAAGGGCTATCCGACCCAGGACGGCCTGCACGCCGCCGACATCACTTTCACCGGCGTCGAGGTCGGCGCGGACGCGGCGATCGGCGATCCCGAGGACGGCCTGCCGCTGATCGAGCGCGTGGTCGACGAGGCGCGCACCGCGATGTGCGCCGAGGCCGTCGGGCTGATGGATGAATCGCTGACATCCACCGTCGAATATCTGAAAACGCGGAAACAGTTCGGCGTGCCGATCGGCAGCTTCCAGACCCTGCAGCACCGCGCCGCCGACATGTTCGTCGCCGTCGAGCAGGCCCGCAGCATGTCGATGTTCGCGACCATGGCTGCCGATTTCGACGACGCCAAGGAGCGCGCCACCGCGGTCGCGGCGGCGAAAGTGCAGATCGGCAAATCGGCGAAGTTCGTCGGCCAGCAGTCGATCCAGCTGCATGGCGGCATCGGCATGACCATGGAGGCCAGGATCGGCCACTACTTCAAGCGCCTGACCATGATCGAGAACAGCTTTGGCGACACCGACTACCATCTGCGCCGCGTCACCGAGGGCGGCGGGCTGGTGTAGGTATAGTTTCCCCAACGGTCATTGCGAGGAGCGAAGCGACGAAGCAATCCACTCTTTCTTTTCGTGGCGAGATGGATTGCTTCGCTTCGCTCGCAATGACGGCTTCGGATAGTTCAGGAGATACCCTTGAAATCCACCCCGTTCGATCTCACCGGCAAGGTCGCCGTCGTCACCGGCTCCAGCCGCGGCATCGGCCGTTCGTCGGCGGAACTGCTCGCAAAGCTCGGCGCCAGGGTCGTGATCTCCAGCCGCAAGGCGGACGCCTGCGAGGAAGTCGCCGCCGGCATCCGCAAGGCGGGCGGCGAGGCCCACGTCATTGCCTGCAACATCTCGCGCCGCGAGGAGGTCGAGGCGCTGATCGCGGGTGCGACCGGCCATTACGGCAAGATCGACATCCTGGTCTGCAACGCCGCGATCAACCCGTATTACGGCCCGCTGCTCGACATCAAGGACGAGGCCTTCGACAAGATCATGGCCTCCAACGTCAAGAGCAATATCTGGCTCTGCCAGCTGGCGATCCCGCAGATGGCCGCGCGCGGCAACGGCTCGGTGGTCATCGTCTCGTCGATCGGCGGCTTGCGCGGCTCGACCGTGATCGGCGCCTACGGGATTTCCAAGGCGGCGGATTTTGCGCTGTGCCGCAGCCTCGCCGGCGAATGGGGCCCGAAGGGCGTGCGCGTCAATTGCGTGGCGCCCGGCCTCGTCAAGACCGATTTCGCCCGCGCGTTGTGGGAAGACGAAGAGCGCCTGAAGCACCGCTGCGCCACCACGCCGCTCCGCCGGATCGGCGAGCCCGACGAGATCGCCGGCGCGGTGGCCTATCTCGGCTCGGATGCCTCGAGCTTCATGACCGGCCAGACCATCGTGGTCGACGGCGGGGTGACGACGGCGTCGGTGTAGCCGGCGTTGCGGGCGCTGCCTTTCCCTCTCCCCTTGCGGGAGAGGGTGGCGCGAACGAGCGAAGCGAAATTCGCGACGGGTGAGGGGGCACGGTCTATCGATAGAGTGTAACCCCTCATCCGGCACGGACTTCGTCCGCGCCACCTTCTCCCACAGGGGGAGAAGGAAAAAGAAGCCGCGCGCCGCCGCCTTCTTGACCTCTGCCTCCCAATCCGCTTGCCTCCCCGCAACGAGCCAACCTCTTCGCGAAGCGCCGCCAAAAAAACCGCCAGGAAAAGCATCATGTCCTTTGTGCTGGCCATCGATCAGGGCACCACGTCCTCGCGCGCGATCGTGTTCCGGCCCGACGTCTCGATCGCGGGCGTGGCGCAGCAGGAATTCCCGCAGCATTTTCCCGCGTCGGGCTGGGTCGAGCACGAGCCGGAGGACATCTGGACTTCCACCATCGCCACCTGCCGCGAGGCGCTGAACAAGGCGAACCTCACGGCAAACGACATCGCGGCCATCGGCATCACCAACCAGCGCGAGACCACCGTGGTGTGGGACCGCGCCACGGGAAAGGCGGTGCATCGCGCCATCGTCTGGCAGGACCGCCGCACCGCCGATATCTGCGCCAGACTGAAGAGCGAGGGCCACGAGAAGGCGATTTCGGCCAAAACCGGCCTGATCGTCGATCCCTATTTTTCCGGAACCAAAGTGGCGTGGATCCTCGATCACGTGCCCGGCGCGCGGCAGCGCGCGGAGCGCGGCGAACTCTTGTTCGGCACCGTCGATTGTTACCTGTTGTGGCGCCTGACCGGCGGCCGCGTCCACGCCACCGACGCCACCAACGCCTCGCGCACCCTGCTGTTCAACATCCATACCGGCGAGTGGGACGATGACCTGTTAAGGATCCTGCGCGTGCCGCGCTCGATGCTCCCCGCGGTGAAGGATTCCTCCCACCATTTCGGCGACACCGCGCCTGAACTGTTCGGCGGCGCGATCGCGATCTCGGGGATTGCCGGCGACCAGCAGGCCGCCACCATCGGCCAGGCCTGCTTTTCGCCGGGCATGATGAAATCGACCTACGGCACCGGCTGCTTCGCGCTGCTCAACACCGGCGCCACGCCCGTCGCCTCGAGGAACAAGCTGCTCACCACGATCGCCTATCAGCTCGGGGGCAAACGCACCTACGCGCTCGAAGGCTCGATCTTCGTCGCGGGCTCGGCGGTGCAATGGCTGCGCGACGGGCTCGGCATCATCCGGCAGGCCGCCGAAACCGGCCCGCTCGCCGACAAATCCGATTCCATGCAGGAAGTTTACCTGGTGCCGGCCTTCGTCGGCCTCGGCGCGCCCTACTGGAATCCGCGCGTGCGCGGCGCGCTGTTCGGGCTGACGCGCAACACCGGCCCCGCCGAGCTCGCGCACGCCGCGCTGGAAAGCGTCTGCTACCAGACGTTCGATCTGTGGGCCGCGATGCGCGCCGACTGGCCGGAAGCCAGCGCCGCCCATGTCGTGCTGCGCGTCGACGGCGGCATGACGGCGTCGGACTGGACCATGCAGCGGCTCGCCGATCTCCTGGACGCGCCGGTCGATCGCCCGATGATCCAGGAAACCACCGCGCTGGGGGCCGCCTATCTCGCGGGGCTTTCGGCCGGCGTCTATCCCGAGCCCGCAAAATTCGCCGACAACTGGCGGCTGGAACATCGCTTCAAGCCCGCCATGAGCGCGGCCACGCGCGAGCGGAAGCTGGCTGGGTGGGCGAGGGCGGTGAAGGGATTGCTGGCGAGCGATGAGGGGGAGGGGTAGTCGCTTTAGAGCACGATCCGGAAAAGGGGAGCACCGCTTTTCCCTCGCGACAGACGCTTGGCGTTTGCGCGGAGATCAGGCTCAAACAAAAAGACAGGTCGTGATGACGATTCAACGAAAAGTCATCCCGCTCCGGTTCAAAAACGGAAGCGCGCCTGAAGCGGCAATCAGGTATCCGACGCCCAGGCCGTCCTTGCGCTTCTCGTGCCAGTGCCACCACAGCACGACGCCGATGCCGAACGCCGCCGCCGCGATCAGCACGATCATCAGCGCCGAAGCCTCGATCCACGCCGCCGCCGGAACGCACAGCGCCATGATGATCCCGAGAAGGCCGACCTGCCAGGAGAGGGCGTGAACGCCCGCGGTAAAGGTGCCCAGCGCCAGCAACATGAGCACGGCGAGCCCGGTCGCGCTGGCGTCGAGGATCCTCTGGACACTGGGCAACAGGATCATGTTCATCACGAGCAGGAATGCCGCCCAGTGCAGCGCCTGCGTCAGGACCAGTTGCAATCGCGCGCTTCTGTCGTGGGCGCTGGACCATCCGGAGCCGATGCAGACCACCCCGATCACCGGCGCCAGAAGCTCCCAATAGCCCATGATCGGTTGTTTCAGAAAACTGGTATAGGCGACGCCAAGCAAGGTCAGGATCAGCACCAGGCTGAAAGGCAGCTCCCTGATCCAGAAACTTGTTGTTGGTCCTTTGCGGCCGGCGGTCTGCGGGTCGCCCGGTCGGGCGCCCCGGGTCGGCATCCATGTTGCTCATCGCGCCTGCTCCGCCGGCCGTTCCCGGGAATCGAATGTGTTATCTACAGGAGAAACCGGCTTCCGGCGACGTCTTCGAACCGGCCGACTGTCTTGATCAGGCAGATCGCTTGAACGCGTCGCGCGCCGCCTGATTGGCGCGATCGAACGCGGCACGGGTTTCCGTCAACACGGTCATCAGCGCGGACCATGATTGCGTCCCCATCTGGTCAAGCTGCTTCTGGAGTTTTTCCTCCGCGGCGCCGGCGTCGACCTGCATGCGCTTCACGGCGACATCGATTTCGGCCTGACGCCCGGCGGCGAACTGTTTGGCGTCGCTGCCAAGCTTGTCGGCGGCTTCTCGCCACGCCTTCAGCTGGGCCTCCGCCTGAAGCTTGAATGTCGCCTGCTGCTGCTCGACCTGCTTGCCGAAGCTCTCGACGTATTTCCTGACGTCGGCCTCGAACGCGTTCCACTCCGGCTCCAGTTGTGCCTTTGCGGTGGTCCAGGCAGCCTCGTTGGCCTCCGCCTGTTTCTTGACGGTGTCCCGGAAGATATCGCGGGTTTTGCGCAGGCCGGTGATCGCCTTGTCGGCCCTGTCGCGGGCGTCGGCCTGCACCTCACCCGCCTTGCCCTCGAGCGAGGTCAGCACCGCCTCCATTTCATCGAGGCGTTCCTTGGCCCAATTCACATAGAAGTGGATATTGCCTTGCGTAGCCATCGAACCATCTCCATCGATTTCCAGCCAGAAACTCTTCTGGCATGCCCTCCATCCGGCTTCTTGACATGGGTCAACATCAGGCCCCGGAGCCACCCCGTTGCCGCGGGTTTTCGCAAGTTCCCGAGCCGGCCCGGGCGGTTGCGCCACGTTCGCCAATTTTAGGAACTTGAGCGATCGAAGGGAGAGCTCACGAGCGCCAGCAAACCGCACGGCAATGTCGTGATGACGCCCCTGCCACCGCTCCCGTCATCACCGGGCTTGTCCCGGTGATCCACGTCCTGCTTTCTTCTCTGGAGGAAAAGTCGTGGATGGCCGGGTCAAGCCCGGCCATGACGAGTGGAGCGATAACCGCTTGCTCCCTTTCGAATCTCTGGCAAGCTGCGATCAGATGCTCTCGTCAATACACGCGAAACCAAATGATTCTCATCGGCCAATACAACTCCCCCTTCGTCCGCCGCGTCGCGATTGCGCTGCGGCTCTACGGCCTTTCCTTCGAGCACCGGCCGTGGTCGACCTTCGGCGACGGCGACAAGATCGCAGCCTTCAATCCGCTGCGGCGGGTGCCGACGCTGGTGCTGGATGACGGCGAGGCGCTGATCGAGAGCACGGCGATCCTGGATTATCTCGATGAACTGGTCGGGCCCGTCGAAAGCGATGATCGCGGAAAGCGGGCCGGAACGCCGACGCGCACTGAAGATCTGCGCGCTGGCGACGGGGCTTGGCGACAAGGCGGTCAGTCTTGTTTACGAGCGCGTGCTGCGCAAGGAGCCGTCGAAAATCTGGGTCGATCGCTGCGAGACGCAGGTCGGTGGCGTGCTGGAGGTGCTGGAAAAGGCACGCGACGGCGTCGCCACGCCCTGGTGGTTCGGCGAGCGCATCGGCCACGCCGACATCGCGGTCGCCTGCGTGCTGCGCTTTGCCGGCGAGGCGCATCCCGCGCTGTTTCCCGCCGCGCGCTATCCGGCGCTGGCAGCGCACAGCGCGGCCTGCGAGGCGCTGCCGGTGTTTGCCGAAATCGTGCAGCCGCTTGCGCCGCCGAGCGGGGATTGATTGGATTCGTCATCACCCGCGAAAGCGGGTGATCGAGTATTCCAGAGACGCTTGTGATCGATCGAAACGCGGCTCAAAGGGTGTGGAGCATGGAGCGTACAGACTATCTCGCATTTCGTCGTAAGTATCAGCCGGAGTCGCTCCGTCTCATTATGGTCGCGGAATCCCCGCCTGTTTCTGGAAAGTACTTTTACAATCCAGAAGGCGCGGTTTCCGAACCGCTATTCTCCGCAATTATGCAACAGATAGGCGAAAAGCCTCTCTCAAAGAATCTAGGTTTGGCGCGGTTAAAAGAAGCCGGGTGGCTGTTGGTCGATGCAACCTATGAGCCCGTTAATGACTACCCTGATCGCAAAAAGGATTCAGTGATCTTGCGGGACTATCCCCACCTACTGGGTGACTTAACAAAATTGGATCCCGATCAGAGCGTGCCCATCGTTTTGATTAAGGTGAATGTCTGTCGGCTTTTGGAGCCTCGGTTGAGCAAGGATGGTTTCAGCGTTATCAATCGCAACAAATCGATTCCTTTTCCGAGTAACGGCCAACAGGGGAAGTTCCGATCCCAGTTCTCCGAGTTGATTCAAAAAGCTGGGCTGTGACATTCCGCGATTTCACTGACGAAGCCTGATTTGCCCGACGGGCGTGCTTCCCGGATTTCCTGTCCAGCCCTTCCGGCAAAAATTTTTCGCTTCGCCGTTTGGTAGAAACAGCTTTATTGATTCGCACATCCCGTGCCCCTCAAGAGGGGCGTTTCGCGATCGTCAGGAACGTTGGGTGCGGGATGCGGTGGACGCGGCAGTGTCGAAAGACGAACGACGCTGATCCGCCTTCGCTAAAGCTTCGGCGGGACCGGTACCAGGACCGTCGAGCGGCTTTTTCGGAAGGCGGGCGCGGACGGCGAAGCCGTGTGGTCCTGACACCCCGACGCTGGTGTCAAGTTCTTGAGAAGCAAGCTTCTCAGGGGCGATGGTGGCAACAAAGCCCGGTCACCAGGGAGAGCGCGGAGGAAACCGTTAAAACCATTCGCGTGCGGGAATGCCGGGTGTTCCGGCGGCCTGCGGTGACTAACGCGTGTGCTTTCTACACTGCGCACGCGGCTGCGGGTGCAACGGGCACCCGGCATTCCCCACGCCCTCCATTTCGAGGGTGGTTCCTGCACAGCTCGGGCGGATCCGCGCCGCGAGAGTGCGGAGTCGCGGCTTCGGCTGTTTGAAGTTTTGAATCGGTCACGTCGTCGTCCCGGGCAAGCGAAGCGCGACCCGGGACCCATAACCACCGATGCACGTTGTTTGCGCCGACTGGGCCTCCAGCGTTGCACGCCAAAGGCATTTGGGGTTATGGGTCCCCGCGCCCGTGCGCAATTGCGCACCAGGCGGGGACGACGAAGAGCGTCAGCCCCTTGCCGCCTTCTTCCGCCAGGCCAGATGCACGGCGCAGGTGCAGCCCGGCGGGTGCGCCAGCATTTCCTTCGATTCGATATCGTTGGCGGGCACCGCGGACGGCGCCTGGGTCGGCATCGCCTCCTTCACGCGGCGGTCTTGCGCCGACTGGTCCTGCGTCGGGATGTAGTTCAACACCGGCGCCAGCCAGCGCTCGGCTTCCTCCACGCGCCAGCCCTTGCGCGCGGCGTAGTCTTCCACCTGGTCGCGCTCGATCTTGCCGACGCCGAAATAGAAGCTTTCGGGATGGCTGAAATAAAGCCCGGACACCGACGAGCCCGGCCACATCGCAAAGCTTTCCGTGAGCTTCACGCCGGCCGTGTTCTCGGCATCGAGCAGCGCGAACAGCGTGGTCTTCTCGGTGTGATCGGGCTGCGCGGGATAGCCGGGCGCGGGGCGGATGCCCTGATATTTTTCGAGGATGAGGTCCTCAGGCGACAACGCCTCATCCGGCGCGTAGCCCCAAAATTCCCGGCGCACGCGGGCATGCATGCGTTCGGCGAAGGCTTCCGCCAGACGATCGGCCAGCGCCTTGCACAGGATCGAGGAGTAATCGTCATTGGCGTTCTTGAAGCGGTCGGCGATCACGTCCTCGCCGATCCCCGCGGTGACCACGAAGGCGCCGATGTAATCCGGCACGTGGGAGGAGGCCGGCGCGATGAAATCGGACAGCGCCGCGTTGAAGCGGCCTTCGCGTTTTTCCAGTTGCTGGCGCAGCGTGTGGAAGGTCGCGACCTCCTTGCTTCGGGTGTCATCGGCGTAGACCACGATATCGTCGCCTTGCGCATTGGCCGGCCAGAACCCGATCGTCGCCTGCGCGGTGAACCATTTTTCCTGGATGATGCGGTCGAGCATCGCCCGCGCGTCGTCATAGAGCGAGCGCGCGACCTCGCCGACTTTCGGATCGTCGAGAATGGCGGGAAAACGCCCGGTCAATTCCCAGGTCTGGAAGAACGGCGTCCAGTCGATGTATTCGGCCAGTTCCGCGAGGTCGTAATCCCGGAACGTCTTGATGCCGAGAAACGCCGGCTTCTTCGGCGGCGCCTTGGCGAAGTCGATCTTGACCGCGTTGGCGCGGGCGTCCGCAAGTTTGAGACGCTTCTTGTCGGCCTGGGCGCGGAAATGCGCCGCGGAGATCTTGGCGTATTCGGCGCGCACCTCGGCGGCGTAGGCCTCGCGCTTGTCCGGCGACAGCAGCGCGGAGGCGACGCCGACGGCGCGGCTGGCGTCGTTGACATGCACCACCGGCCCGCTGCGGTAGTTCGGGTCGATCTTGACGGCGGTATGGACGCGGCTGGTGGTGGCGCCGCCGATCAAGAGCGGCACATTCATGCCCTGACGCTCCAGCTCGCCGGCGAGGAAACTCATCTCATCGAGCGACGGCGTGATCAGGCCGGACAGGCCGATGATGTCGGCGCCTTCGTTCTTCGCGGTCTCGATGATCTTCGTCGCCGGCACCATGACGCCGAGGTCGATCACCTCGAAATTGTTACATTGCAGCACGATGCCGACGATGTTCTTGCCGATGTCGTGGACGTCGCCCTTGACGGTGGCAAGCACGATCTTGCCGGCGGAGTTGCGGCCGGAGCCCTCGATGCCGTTGGCGAGGTTGCGCGCCTTCTCCTCTTCCATGAACGGCATCAGATAGGCGACCGCCTGCTTCATGACGCGGGCGGATTTCACCACCTGCGGCAGGAACATCTTTCCGTCGCCGAAGAGGTCGCCGACGATGTTCATGCCGGCCATCAGCGGGCCCTCGATGACGTCGAGCGGGCGCGTGGAGAGCTTGCGGGCGTCCTCGGTGTCGGCTTCGATATATTCGGTGATGCCGTGCACCAGCGCGTGGGACAGCCGCTTGTCGACCGGCCATTCGCGCCAGGCGAGGTCCTGGCTTCCTGCGTCTTCTTCTCCTTGCCGCGGAATTTTTCGGCCAGCGCCAGCAGCCGCTCGGAAGCGCCGGGGTCGCGGTTGAGGATGACGTCCTCGCACACCTGGCGCAGTTCGGGATCGATGTCGTCATAGACGATCATCTGCCCGGCATTGACGATGCCCATGTCCATGCCGGCCTTGATGGCATGATAGAGAAACACCGAATGCATGGCCTCGCGCACCGGCTCGTTGCCGCGGAACGAGAACGACAGGTTCGAGACGCCGCCGGAGATATGCGCGTGCGGCAGGTTCTGGCGGATCCAGCGCGTCGCCTCGATGAAGTCGACGCCGTAATTATTGTGCTCCTCGAGCCCGGTCGCGATCGCGAAAATATTGGGATCGAAGATGATGTCTTCCGGCGGGAAGTCGAGCTGGTTGACGAGGATGTCGTAGGCGCGCTTGCAGATCTCGGTCTTGCGCGCGAAGGTGTCGGCCTGGCCGGCCTCGTCGAACGCCATCACCACCACGGCCGCGCCGTGGCGCCGCGCGATCCTCGCCTCGTGGATGAATTTTTCCTCGCCTTCCTTCATCGAGATCGAATTCACCACCGGCTTGCCCTGCACGCATTTCAGGCCGGCTTCGATCACGTTGAATTTCGAGGAATCGACCATGACCGGGACGCGGGCGATATCCGGCTCGGCGGCGACGAGGTTGAGGAACGTCACCATCGCCTTCTCGGAGTCGAGCAGGCCCTTCGTCCATGTTGACGTCGATGATCTGGGCGCCGTTCTCGACCTGGTCGCGCGCCACCTGAAGGGCGGCGGTGTAATCGCCCGCGGTGATCAGCTTGCGGAATTTCGCCGAGCCGGTGACGTTGGTGCGTTCGCCGACATTGACGAAGGGAATGGCCGACGTCAGCTCGAACGGCTCGAGCCCGGAGAGTCGCAGCCGCGGTTCGATCACGGGGATCGCGCGCGGCCTGTGCGGGGCGACAGCCGCGGCGATCGCCGAGATGTGGTCGGGCGTGGTGCCGCAGCAGCCGCCGACGATGTTGACGAGGCCGGCGGAGGCAAACTCGCCGATCAGGCGCGCCATATATTCCGGGCTCTCGTCATACTGGCCGAACTCGTTGGGCAATCCGGCGTTCGGGTAGGCGCAAACCAGGGTGTCGGCGACGCGGCCGATGTCGGCGATGTGCGCGCGCAGATCCTCGGCGCCGAGCGCGCAGTTGAATCCGATGGTGATGGGTCTGGCGTGGCGCACCGAATTCCAGAATGCCTCGGGGAGCTGCCCCGACAACAGCCGGCCGGACTTGTCGGTGATGGTGCCGGAGATCATCACGGGCACGTCGATGCGGCGTTCCTCGCAAATCTCGGCGATGGCGTAGAGCGCGGCCTTGGCGTTGAGCGTGTCGAAGATGGTCTCGACCAGCAGCAGATCGGCGCCGCCGTCGAGCAGGCCCTTGATCTGCTCGCCATAGGCGCTGCGCAGGTCGTCGAAGGTGACGGCGCGGTAGCCGGGATTGGACACGTCGGGCGAGATCGACGCGGTGCGGTTGGTCGGGCCGATCGCGCCGGCGACGAAGCGGGGCTTGCCGTCCTCGCCGCTGACCCGTTCGGCCGCGGCGCGCGCGAGTTCGCGCGCCTTCGAGATTGAGCTCGTAGGCGAGGTGCGACATCTCGTAATCGGCTTGCGCGATTCCGGTCGAGGAAAACGTGTTGGTGGCGACGATGTCGGCGCCGGCGCGCAGATATTCGGCGTGGATATCCTCGATCGCCTTCGGCTGCGTCAGGATCAGCAGGTCGTTGTTGCCCCTGACGTCGCGGTGGAAATCGGCGAAACGCTGCCCCCGAAAGGCCGCTTCGTCATATTCGAGGCCCTGGATCATGGTGCCCATGGCGCCGTCGAGCACCAGGATGCGCTCGCGGGCGGCCGCGAGCAAAGCGGTTCGCTTGGGGGATACAGGCACGGTCATCGGATCAAGCGGCTTTCTGTGCGCCCGCGGGGCGAATGCCGAGCAAATGGCAGATCGCGAACACGAGGTCGGCGCGGTTCATGGTGTAGAAATGAAAGGTATCGACGCCGTGCTTGTTGAGTTTCTGCACCTGGCCCGCCGCCACCGTCGCCGCCACCAGCTTGCGGGTCTCGGCGTCGTCGTCGAGGCCTTCGAATTTCGCGGCCAGCCAGTCCGGCACGCTGGTGCCGGCGCGGGTCACGAAGGATCGCGCCTGCCTGAAATTGTGCATCGGCATGATGCCGGGCACGATCGGAATGAAGATGCCGCGCGCGCGAACCCGGTCGAGGTAGCGAAAATAGAGGTCGTTATCGAAGAAGACCTGCGTGATGGCGCGGGTCGCCCCGGCATCGACCTTGGCCTTCAGGACGTCGATATCGGCATCGAAGTCGGGGCTTTCGGGGTGTTTTTCCGGATAGGCCGATACGGAGACTTCGATATCCGGATATCGCTTCTTGATGCTCGGACACGAGCTCGGCCGAGGTCTGGTAGCCATCCGGATGGGTGAAAAAAGCCGTGCCGATGCCGCCGGGCGGGTCGCCGCGAAGCGCCACGATATGGCGGACGCCGATGTCGTGATAGCGGCGCACGATCTCGTCGATCTCGCCGCGCGCGGCCCCGACGCAGGTCAGATGCGCGGCCGGAAGGAGCTCTGTTTCAGCCAGGATTCGGGCGATGGTGGAATGGGTGCGCTCGCGGGTCGATCCGCCGGCGCCATAGGTCACCGACACGAAACTGGGCGCGAGCGGCGCCAGGCGCTTGATGGTGTCCCACAGGCTCTTCTCCATCTCCTCGGTCTTCGGCGGGAAGAACTCGAAGGAGATCGCAGGCTGTTTCAGCATGCGCTGTCCTTCCGGTATGGGGGGCGCAATCTCGGTCATGGCACTCGCAAACTCCGCCGCAATGGACGGCAACAGGTCCGGCTATGGGAGGCCAAGATAGGTGAGATCGAGCTGCCCAAACAGCCCATCGGCCATGGGAAATTGCCCAATTTTTGCAGAAAAACAGAAATTTATGTCTAATTTTTCAAATGGTGGGCAGAACGAGCCCTTCAGGCTACCTTGCTAATAAGGTAGGTATTGGTGGAAAATTGCTATTTTTGCCAAAATTCGGCCTCACCGGATTGAAGTGGGCAGAATGACAATATTATGTAAGATTAATTATATTTGCCCACTCGGAAGGCTGAGCCGAAGCCCGTTCCGGGCCCGCGGTCGCGGGCCTGATCTGCAGGGGCGGGGTCTATCTGGCCTCGACCAGCCGCACTAGGTTAGGCGCATGATCCCGCTTTCCGTCCTCGACCTCTCCGTCGTCACCACGGGCACCAAACCTGCCGCGGCGCTGCGCAACAGCATCGATCTGGCGCGCCATGTCGATGCGCTGGGTTATGTCCGCTATTGGCTGGCCGAACATCATAATCTGGCGTCGGTGGCGAGCCCGGCGCCGGACCTGATGATCGGGCAGATCGCGGCGGTGACGAAAAACATCCGGGTCGGCTCCGGCGGCGTGATGCTGCCGAACCACGCGCCGCTGGTGGTGGCCGAGCGGTTCAAGATGCTGGAGGCGCTGTTTCCCGGCCGGATCGATCTCGGGCTTGGCCGCGCGCCGGGCACCGATGGCGCCACCGCGCACGCGTTGCGCAGCCGGCTCGATCGCCGCGAGGGCGACGATTTCCTCGAGCGGCTGCACGAACTGACCCTGTGGGAGACCCGCGATTTCCCGCCCGGCCATCCCTACAACAATGTGGTGGCGATGCCGGACGACACGCCGCTGCCGCCGATCTGGCTGCTCGGCTCCAGCGATTACAGCTCGGAACTGGCGGCGCAGGTCGGCATGGGATTCGCGTTCGCGCACCATTTTGCGTCCTATGATGCCGTGGCGGCGATGACGAATTACCGCAGCCACTTCAAGCCGTCGGGTTGGCGCTCAACCCCGCACGGCATCCTCGCGGTCGCGGTGGTCGCGGCCGAAACCGATGCGGAGGCCGAGCGGCTGGCGTCGTCGATGGATCTCAACCGCCTGCGCCGGGATCGCGGGCAATACCTGCCGCTGCCGAGCGTCGAGGAGGCGCTCTCCTATCCCTACACCGAAAGCGAGCGCGCCTCGGTCGCGCGCAACCGCGAGCGGCTGTTCGTCGGCAGCCCCGCGACGGTGCTGCAAAAGCTGCAGCCGATGATCGCGGCAAGCCAGGCCGACGAACTGATGATCATCACCGCGGTGTACGATCACGACGCGCGCAAGAAATCCTACAGCCTGCTGGCGGATGCGTTCGGGATCGGGAAGCGAGAGGCGGCTTAGGTCGCCTTCCGGCCCGCCGAACCGTTGCCGTTCGCCCCGGTTGCCGTGCCCGGCGCGATTTGCGAAAAGACCCTCCTTCCCGGCAACCCTGCCGCCAACTTACTCAAGGTCCAGTCCCATGCCCGCCTACCGCTCGCGTACCTCCACCCACGGCCGCAATATGGCGGGCGCGCGCGGTCTTTGGCGCGCGACCGGCATGAAGGACGGTGATTTCGGCAAGCCGATCATCGCCATTGCCAACAGCTTCACGCAATTCGTGCCGGGCCACGTTCATCTCAAGGACCTCGGCCAGCTCGTCGCGCGCGAGATCGAGCAGGCGGGCGGCGTCGCCAAGGAATTCAACACCATCGCCGTCGACGACGGCATCGCGATGGGCCATGACGGGATGCTCTATTCGCTGCCCAGCCGCGAGATCATCGCGGACAGCGTCGAATACATGGTCAACGCCCATTGCGCCGACGCACTGGTCTGCATCTCCAATTGCGACAAGATCACGCCGGGCATGCTGATGGCGGCGCTCCGCCTCAATATCCCTACCGTGTTTGTCTCCGGCGGCCCGATGGAGGCCGGCAAGGTCACGGTCGCCGGCAAGGTCAAGAAGGTCGACCTGATCGACGCGATGGTGGCTGCCGCCGATTCAGCCGTCTCCGACGCCGACGTCGCGGTGATCGAGCGGTCGGCCTGCCCGACCTGCGGCTCCTGCTCCGGCATGTTCACCGCCAATTCGATGAATTGCCTGACCGAGGCGCTTGGCCTTGCGCTGCCTGGCAACGGAACGATCGTGGCCACTCACGCCGACCGCAAGCGGCTCTTCGTCGAGGCGGGCCACCTCATCGTCGACCTCGCGCGCCGCTATTACGAGCAGGACGATGACAGCGTGCTGCCGCGGAGCATCGCCAATTTCGGCGCCTTCGAGAACGCGATGACGCTCGACATCGCGATGGGCGGCTCGACCAATACCGTACTGCATCTGCTTGCCGCCGCCTATGAAGGGGGCGTCGATTTCAAGATGAGCGATATTGACCGCCTGTCGCGCCGCGTCCCGGTTCTCTGCAAGGTCGCGCCGTCCGTGCCCGACGTTCATGTCGAGGATGTGCATCGTGCCGGCGGCATCATGGGTATTTTGGGAGAACTCGATCGCGCCGGGCTGATCAATCGCGAAACACCGATGGTGCATGCGCAGACGCTGGGTGCGGCGCTCGAGCGCAACGACATCAAGCGCAGCGCCAGCGCGTCGATCCGCGAATTCTTCCAGGCTGCGCCAGGCGGCGTTCCGACGCAGGTCGCGTTCAGCCAGGCCTCACGCTATGAATCGCTCGACGAGGACCGTGCCGGCGGCACGATCCGCGACATCGAACACGCATTCTCCAGGGATGGCGGCCTTGCGGTTCTCTATGGCAACCTCGCCGAGGACGGCTGCATCGTGAAGACCGCCGGCGTCGATTCGAGCATTCTCAAATTCGCCGGGCCGGTGAAACTGTTCGAGAGTCAGGACGAGGCGATCACGGGCATCCTGGGCGGCAAGATTGAGCCGGGCGATATCGTGCTTATCCGCTATGAGGGGCCCCGAGGCGGTCCCGGCATGCAGGAAATGCTCTATCCCACCAGTTACCTGAAATCGAAAGGCCTCGGCAAAGTCTGCGCGTTGGTCACCGATGGGCGTTTCTCCGGAGGTTCCTCGGGCCTGTCAATCGGGCATGTGTCGCCTGAAGCCGCCGAGGGCGGCATGATCGGCCTCGTCGAGGCGGGGGATCGGATCGAGATCGATATTCCCGCCCGCTCCATCAAGCTTGTCGTCTCGGACGAAGAACTCGCGCGTCGCCGTGTCGCGATGGAGCAGAAGGGGGCTGATGCGTGGAAGCCGGCCAAGCCGCGCAAGCGTAATGTGACGGTGGCGCTGAAGGCCTATGCCGCGCTGACCACGAGCGCGGCGCGCGGCGCCGTGCGCGAGATTCCGCCGGGACTGAGATGAGGCAAACGTTGCCGCGCGCGTCGCCGGGAGGCCAAGAGCCACCTGCGGGGCGTGTCGGCGACCTTACTCCTGCTTCTCGCTGAAGGTCGCGCGGAAGGGATGGGCGGGATAGACGCCGACAATCCTGAATTCGCGTGAGAAGAATTTCAGCTCCTCCAGCGCGAAAGCCAGATTCTTGTCGTCGGGATGGCCGTCGACATCGGCATAGAATTGCGTGGCGAAGAAATTGCCGTCGATCATGTAGCTTTCCAGCTTCGTCATGTTGACGCCGTTGGTGGCGAAACCGCCCAAGGCCTTGTAGAGCGCGGCGGGCAGGTTGCGTACCCGGAAAACAAAAGTGGTGACGAGCGGTCCCGAGCCCTGCTTGGCCCAGTTCGCCTCGCGCGCCAGCACCACGAAGCGGGTGGTGTTGTGGGCTTCATCCTCGACGTCCTCGGCCAGGATGTCGAGGCCGTAGATATCGGCCGCGAGCCTCGAGGCGATCGCGGCGCAACTCTTGTCGCCGCGCTCGGCAACTATGCGCGCGCTTCCCGCGGTATCGCCCGACACGATCGGCTTGATGCCGAGTTTGCGAATGATGCGGCGGCATTGCCCGAGCGCGTGGACGTGGCTCTCGACCGTCTTGATATCCTTCAGTTTGGCGCCGCGCGGCGCCATCAACTGGTGATGGATCGGCAGGAACCATTCGCCGACGATGAACAGGCCGGATTGCGGCAACAGGTGATGGATGTCGGCAACCCGGCCGGCGACCGAATTCTCGATCGGGATCATGCCGAGGTCCGCTTCGCCCGAGGAGATCGCGGCCAGCGCGTCCTCAAAGGTCGGGCAGGGCAGGGCTTCCACGTCGGGATAGGCCTCGGCGATGGCGATGTGGGAATTCGCGCCCGGTTCGCCCTGGAATGCGATTTTCTTCGGTTTTGTCGTCGGTTTCTTCATGGGGCGCCTTGTATCAGCCGCTCAGCTTTTCGCCAGTCCGCCGATTTCCTGCAGCACGCGGCGGGCAGTTTCGAGGTCGGCTGGCGTATCGACGCCGCGCGGCACGGTGTCGACAATCGTGACGTCGATCCGCATACCGGCCTCCAGCGCCCGCAACTGCTCCAGTTTTTCCTGCAGTTCGAGCGGCGAAGGCGGCAGCCGGACAAAGCGCTCCAGCGCGGCCCGGCGATAGGCATAAAGGCCGATGTGATGGTAGCGCGGTCCCTCTCCCCACGGCGCGGTGGCGCGGGTGAAATAGAGCGCGCGCAGCCGCCGCGGGCCGATCGGAGAGCCGACCGCCTTCACCACGTTGGGGTTCAAGGCCTCTTCCTCGGTATGGATTTCCGCGGCGAGCGTTGCGATATCGACCGCGGGGTCGGCAAGGGGGGCCAGCACGCAGCGGATATTGTCCGGCAGGATGGTCGGAAAGTCGCCTTGCAGGTTGACGATGATTTCGGTGCTACCTTGGGGGTCGAGGCTGCCGAGCGCCTCATGGATCCGGTCCGAGCCTGAAGGATGATCGGCGCGGGTCATGACGGCCTCTCCCCCATGCGCGGTCACCGCCGCGGCGATTTCCGGCGTGTCGGTGGCGACCGCCACGCGGCCTATCCCTGCGGCTTCCGCCTGGCGCAGCACCTGGACGATCATCGGCAGGCCGGCAATATCCAATAGCGGCTTGCCCGGCAGGCGCGATGCGGCCATGCGGGCGGGAATCAGTACCAAAATGCGGGGGTCGGTCATCAGCGTGGGGTCTGGACCCGGTCGATAACGAGCCGGAAATGATGGGGATTGGTCGAAAGCTGGCGCATTTATACGGGTTGCCAGAGCACGGGCAAACCGATATCTGATCGTGGCTCGGGGTGCGGTGCGAAAGCCTGATTCCTGACGCTCATCCGCGGCCGATTCTCTCCGGCCTAAAGTCGACATTTCCGGCCTGGAGCCTGATCCAAAATGGACTCCTTCGAACTCAATAAAATTCTCGGTGCCATCCTGGGCACCTGCCTCATTCTGCTGGTGACGAGCTTTACGGCCGGCGCGCTGTTTTCTCCCAAGATGCCGGAAAAGCCGGGCTTCGAGATCGCGGTGAAGGAAGAGGCGCATGGCGGCGGCGGCAAGGAAGCGCCCGCTCCCTCCGAGCCGATCGAGAAGCTGCTGCAGACGGCGTCCGTCGAGAAGGGGGCCGCTTCGGCGAAGAAATGCGGTGCCTGCCACGACTTCACCAAGGGCGGCCCCAACAAGGTTGGTCCGAACCTCTATGGCATCGTCGGCCGTGACCGTGCCAGCGAACCCGGCTTCAACTATTCCGCCGCCATGAAGGCCAAGGGCGGCAAATGGACTTACGATGACCTCAACCTGTTCATCGCCAATCCCAAGGGCTTTATTGCGGGCACGGCGATGGGCTTTGCCGGTATCCCGAAGGACACCGAGCGCGCTGACGTGATCGACTACCTGCATACGCTTGCGGATAAGCCGGTCCCGCTGCCGACGGCGGCGAAATAGCCCGCCGCTGGTTTCAAATGGATCTTTCGCTGCAAACGGCCGGGCTCTTGCCTGGCCGTTTTTGCTTTCCGACCACAAGCTGACGCAAGGCCGGTTCTTGCCCAAAGGTCAGGCGAGAGGACGTGTTTTTGCCGGTCGCGGTTTCGTTACCGGGACGTTTGGCCGCACAGATGCCCGGCAACCGGTGCTATCATGAGCAAAAAGCAACTTAATCGGTCGAAACCTTGCCTTATAGTGCGTTCTCAATAACGCATCATAGCCACAGGAATCCTGCATTTGGCACTTACCCGACGACATCTCCTGCAGGGCGGCGCGCTTGCCACGATCGCCCCGGCGCTTGGCGCTGCGACCGGTTTTCCGGCGGTCAGCCCGGCGCACGCCCAGACTTCCACGGGCGGGCCGGTCTGGCGCCACGCGCTGTCGCTGTTCGGCGACATCAAGTATCCGGCCGACTTCAAGCGCTTCGACTACGTCAATCCCGATGCGCCCAAGGGCGGCATCGCCCGCATGATATCGCTCGGCACCTTCGACAATTTCAATCTCGTGGTCTCGGGCGTGAAAGGCAACCTCGGAGGCGCGGTGGCGCTGATCTATGAATCGCTAACGACGCCATCGCTCGACGAGGTCTCGACCGAATACGGCGCCTTGGCCGAGTCGGTCAGCTACCCCTCCGATTTTTCTTCCGTCACCTATCGTCTGCGCCCGGAAGCGAAATGGCACGATGGCAAGCCCGTGACTCCGGAGGACGTGATCTTTTCGCTGGACGCATTCAAGAAAAACCATCCGCATTATTCCGCCTATTACCGTCACGTCGTGAAGGTGGAGAAGGCAGGCGAACGCGATATCAAGTTTACTTTCGATGCGCCCGGAAACCGCGAGCTTCCGCAAATTGTGGGGCAGTTGATCGTGCTGCCGAAGCATTGGTGGGAGGGTGCCGACAGCGAAGGCCGCAAACGCGATATCTCGGCTACTACCATCGAGCCACCCATCGGTTCAGGTCCGTACCGCATCAAGGAATTCGTCGCCGGCCGCTCGATTGTGCTGGAGCGGGTCAGGGACTATTGGGGTAACAATCTCAACATCAATATTGGGCGCAGCAATTTCGATGAATTGCGGTTCGAATACTTCCGCGACTCGATAGTGGCCCTCGAAGCCTTCAAGGGTGATCAGGTCGATTGGCGTCTCGAAAACAGTGCGAAAAACTGGGCTACGGCCTACGACTTCCCGGCCGTGACGGAAAAGCGCGTGTTGCTGGAGGAGTTTCCCAACCGCAGCTCTGGCGTCATGCAGGCGTTCGTTCTCAATCTGCGCCGCGAACAGTTCAAAGACGCGCGGTTGCGTCGCGCCTTCAACTATGCATTCGATTTCGAGGAGATGAACAAGCAGCTGTTCTACGGACAATACACGCGCA
This sequence comes from uncultured Alphaproteobacteria bacterium, assembly GCA_963786045.1. Lineage (GTDB taxonomy): Bacteria > Pseudomonadota > Alphaproteobacteria > Rhizobiales > Xanthobacteraceae > Bradyrhizobium. Next base: position 108,362 of record CAWAXR010000002.1, read on the forward strand.
TCAACAGCTATTTCCACGGCACTGAGCTTGCCTGCTCCGGCTTGCCACAGGGGCAGGAACTCGCGATCCTCGAAACGGTGCGCGACAAGGTTCCAGCCGAGGTCTTCACCGCGCCCTATGAAAATCCAGTCGGTGGCAATCCCGAAGCGGTCCGAGCCAATTTGCGCGAGGCCGCAAAGCTGTTGAAGGAAGCGGGCTACGAGATCAAGGATCGCAAGCTGGTGGATGCGGCCGGCAAGCCCGTTACCGTCGAGATACTGGTTCAGGAGCCTGCCTTCGAACGTGTCGCGCTCTTCTACAAGCCGTCGTTGGAGCGCATTGGCGTGATGACCACGATTCGGATCGTCGACGATGCGCAGTACGAAAATCGGCTGCGCAGCTTCGATTACGACATCATAATCCACTCCTGGCCAGAATCGCTTTCGCCCGGCAATGAGCAGCGGGAGTACTGGAGTTCGCAAACGGCCGTCGTGCCCGGGTCCAGCAATTACATCGGTATCAAGAACCCGGCGGTCGATGCCATGATTGACAGGGTAATCTTCGCCAAGGACCGCGACGAGCTGGTCGCCGCAACGAAAGCGCTGGATCGTGTACTGCTGTGGAATCACTACGTCGTCCCACAATGGAATTATCCGAAGGTTCGGACCGCGCGGTGGGACCGCTTCGGCCGACCGTCTGAGCTGCCGAAGTATGGTCAGGCGGCATTTCCCGCGCTCTGGTGGTTCGACGCCGACAAAGCCGCCAGGCTCGGCAAAAGGTCTTGAGGGATTTTCCGCGCATGGCGCAACTCTCACGCCGGCATATGCTCGGTCTTGGCATTGGCGCGGCGGGCGCGTCGTGGCTGCGGCCAGCGCTTTCAGCCGATGGCGGCACCGAGGCACATGGGGTATCGGTGTTCGGCGACCTGAAATACCCGGCCGATTTTCAGCATTTCGAATATGTCAACGTCGCCGCGCCGAAGGGCGGGATGTTTTCGCTGATCCCTTACGCGCGCGCCTACAATCAGTCCTACCAGACCTTCAATTCGTTCAACGCCTACATTCTAAAGGGCGAAGGCGCGCAGGGCATGGACATGACGTTCGCGCCGCTGATGGTGCGCGCCGGCGATGAGCCCGACGCCATGTATGGCCTCGTTGCAAAATCGGTGCAAATTTCTGCCGACAAGCTGACCTATCGCTTCACGTTGCGGCCCGAGGCGAGATTTCACGACGGTTCAAAGCTGACGGCGCATGACGCCGCATTCTCGCTGACCACGCTCAAGACCAAAGGGCATCCGCTGATCCTGCAACAGATGCGGGACATGGTGAAAGCGGAGGCCGCCGACGACGCGACGCTGGTCGTCACCTTCGCCGAGAAACGCGCGCGCGACGTGCCGCTCTATGTGGCGGGCCTGCCGATCTTCTCGAAAGCCTATTACGCCACGCGGCCGTTCGATGAATCGACGCTCGATATTCCCCTTGGCTCCGGGCCGTACAAGGTCGGGAAATTCGAGGTCAACCGCTATATCGAATTCGAGCGCGTCAAGGATTGGTGGGGCGCGGACCTTCCGGTCGCCCGCGGCAGCTATAATTTCGACATCGTGCGTTACGAATTCTATCGGGACCGCGACGTCGCGTTCGAGGGGTTTACCGCGAGGAGCTATCTGTACCGCGAAGAGTTCACCTCGCGAATCTGGGCGACGCGTTATGATTTCCCCGCCGTGAAGGACGGTCGCGTCAGGCGCGAAATGTTGCCCGACGACACGCCGTCGGGGGCGCAGGGCTGGTTCATCAATACCCGCCGCGACAAGTTCAGGGATCCTCGCGTTCGCGAGGCGCTGATCCAGGCATTCGACTTCGAATGGACCAACAAGACCATCATGTACGGCGCCTATGCGCGCACCCATTCACCCTTCCAGAATTCGGACATGATGGTGAGCGGTCCGCCGTCGCCGGAAGAACTCAAGCTGCTCGAGCCGTTTCGCGGGCAGGTGCCGGACGAAGTGTTCGGCCTGCCGTTCGTGCCGCCGGTGTCGGACGGATCGGGACAGGACCGCACGCTGTTGCGAAAAGCGTCGCAATTGCTGCTGGATGCCGGACTCGTGATCAAGGACGGCAAGCGCCTGCTGCCGAATGGGGACGCCTTCAAGATCGAATTTCTGGTCGATGAGCCCAGCCTGCAGCCGCATCACGCGCCCTATATCAAGAATCTCGGCACCATCGGCATCGAAGCCAGTCTGCGGCTGGTCGACCCCGTGCAGTACCGCGCCCGCGTCGAGGATTTTGACTTCGACATGACGATTGAGCGCTTCTCGATGTCGGCGACACCGGGTGACGGCATGCGCCCCTTCTTTTCCTCGCAGGCGGCCGGGACCAAGGGATCCTACAATCTGGCCGGTATCGCCGACCCCGTCATCGATGCGCTGATCGAAAGGATTCTCGGCGCCGACAATCGCGCCGATCTGACGGTCGCTTGCCGCGCCTTCGATCGGGTGTTTCGCGCCGGTCGCTACTGGGTTCCGCAATGGTATGCTCATACGCACCGGCTCGCTTATTGGGATCTGTTCGGACATCCGGAAAAGCCGCCGCGCTACGCCCAGGGCGTCGGCGCGCCGGATAATTGGTGGTCCGACGCGAGCAAAGTGGCCAGGGCTGAGCAGGCGAAATAACCATGGGCGCTTACATCGCACGCCGGATTCTCCTGATGATCCCGACGCTGCTCGGGATCTTGTTCGTATCGTTCGTGGTGGTGCAGTTTGCTCCGGGCGGGCCGGTGGAACGGGTGATCGCGCAGCTCTCTGGCGCCGACACCGGCGGCACCTCGAGAATTTCCGGCTCCACGGGCGGCGATTTCGGCGCACGCGGCCAGGTCGGCGCCTCGTCCGACGCCGTCAACTCCAAATACCGCGGCGCGCAGGGTTTGGACCCCGATTTCGTCAAGAGCCTGGAGAAGCAATTCGGATTTGACAAGCCGGCGCCGGAACGCTTCGCGCTGATGGTTTGGAACTTCTCGCGGTTCGATTTCGGCAAGAGCTATTTCCGCGATGTCAGTGTGCTGCAGCTGATCAAGGAGAAGCTGCCGGTCTCGATGTCGCTCGGGATCTGGATGACGCTTCTGACCTATCTGATCTCGATCCCGCTCGGGATTCGCAAGGCCGTCATGGACGGCTCGAGGTTTGACACCTGGACTTCGGCGGTTATCATTATCGGTTTTGCGATACCGGGGTTCCTGTTTGCGATCCTTCTGATCATCCTGTTCGCCGGTGGTTCCTTCTTCAACATTTTCCCGCTGCGTGGCCTCACCTCCGACGGCTGGGCGCAATTTCCCTGGTACTGGAAGATCATCGACTATTTCTGGCACATCACCTTGCCGCTGGTCTCGATGGCGCTCGGCGCCTTCGCGACCATGACGTTGCTCACCAAGAATTCGTTCCTCGATGAAATCCGCAAGCAATATGTGATGACCGCGCGCGCCAAGGGCTGCAGCGAACGGCAGGTGCTTTACAATCACATTTTCCGCAATGCGATGCTGATCGTGATCGCCGGATTCCCGGGCGCGTTCATCCACGCTTTCTTCTCGGGCTCGCTCCTGATCGAGACCATCTTCTCGCTCGACGGGCTTGGCCTGCTCGGTTTCGAGAGCGTGCTGAACCGCGACTATCCGGTGGTGTTCGGAACGCTGTTCATCTTCTCGCTGGTTGGCCTCGTCGTAAACCTGATCTCCGATATCGCTTATATGTGGGTCGATCCGCGGATCGATTTCGAGGCGCGGGAGGTCTGATGACGATCATCGCGCCGCCGCCGGCCGAAACCACCACGGAGTCGCCGCTCGGCGCGGCGGTCCCCGCCACGCGTCATCGATTCAGCGTGTCGCCACTCAATCGCCGCCGCTGGCAGAATTTCAAATCGAACCGCAGGGGCTACTGGTCGCTTTGGATTTTCCTGATCCTGTTCTTCGTTTCGCTGTTCGCCGAGCTGATTGCCAACGATCGCCCGTTTCTCATCAAGTTCGACGGGCATCTGTATTGGCCGGCCTTCGTCAGCTATTCCGAGACCACTTTCGGCGGTGACTTTGAAACCGCGGCCGACTATCGCGATCCTTATTTGCAGAAGCTGATCGCGGACAAGGGCGGCACGATCGTCTGGCCGCTGATCCGCTATTCCTACGATACGCACAATCTCGACCTGCCGACGCCCGCGCCGTCAAAGCCAACCTGGATGCTGACCGAGGCGCAGTGCAAGGAGGTGGTGGAGAAGAAAGGCCTAAAGAGCTGCCGCGACCTCGAATACAACTGGCTCGGCACCGACGATCAGGGCCGCGACGTGGTCGCGCGCCTGATTTACGGCTTTCGTATCTCGGTGCTGTTCGGTCTCAGCCTGACGATCATATCGTCGATCATCGGCGTCGCCGCCGGCGGGGTGCAAGGCTATTTCGGCGGCTGGATCGATCTCGGATTCCAGCGGTTCATCGAGGTCTGGAGCGCGATTCCCTCGCTCTATCTCCTGTTGATCCTGTCCTCGGTGCTGGTTCCCGGCTTCTTTGTGCTGCTCGGCATTCTCTTGTTGTTCTCATGGGTGTCGCTGGTCGGCCTGGTGCGGGCGGAGTTCCTGCGCGGGCGCAATTTCGAATACATTCAGGCCGCTCGCGCGCTCGGTGTATCCAACGCCGTGATCATGTTCCGGCATCTGTTGCCGAACGCCATGGTGGCGACCATGACGTTCCTGCCGTTCATCGTCTCGTCCTCGGTGATGACGCTGACCGCGCTTGATTTTCTCGGCTTCGGCCTGCCGCCGGGGTCGCCCTCGCTCGGCGAATTGCTGTCGCAGGGCAAGGCCAACGTCCAGGCGCCGTGGCTGGGTTTCACCGGCTTTTTCGCGGTCGCGATCATGTTGTCGCTCCTGATCTTCATCGGCGAAGCGGTGCGCGATGCGTTCGATCCGCGCAAGACGTTCAGATAGGACGCTCGCATGGACGCCATCAACCAGCCTCTGCTCGACATTAGCGATTTGTCGGTGGCGTTTCACCAGCCCAGCGGCACCTCGACCGCGGTCGACCATGTTTCCTTTTCGATCAGGCGCGGCGAATGCGTGGCGCTGGTCGGGGAATCCGGTTCCGGAAAATCCGTCAGCGCGTTGTCGATCCTCAAGCTATTGCCCTATCCGACGGCGTCGCACCCGTCGGGCAGCATTCTCTTCAAGGGCCGCGAACTGCTGACGCTATCGGAGCGCGAGATCCGCAGCATTCGCGGCAACGACATTTCGATCATCTTCCAGGAGCCGATGACGTCGCTCAATCCGCTGCATACGATCGAGTCGCAGATCGGCGAAATCCTGCAGCTTCACAGCGGCGTCAGCGGCCAGACGGCGCGGGCGCGCACGCTTGAACTGCTCACGCAGGTCGGCATTCCCGAGCCGGAAACGCGGCTTGCAAGCTACCCGCATCAATTATCCGGCGGCCAGCGCCAGCGTGTCATGATCGCGATGGCGCTGGCCAACGAGCCCGATCTCCTGATCGCGGACGAGCCGACCACGGCGCTCGACGTCACCGTGCAGGCTCAAATCCTGAAATTGCTCGCGGAGATTCGCGCGCGGCTCGGCATGAGTCTTTTGTTCATCACCCACGATCTCGGCATCGTGCGCCGCATCGCCGACGTGGTCTGCGTCATGAACGGCGGCAAGATCGTCGAGCAGGGGCCGGTCGAGCAGGTCTTCACCGCGCCGAAACATTCTTACACCCGCGCGCTGCTCGCCGCCGAGCCGAAACCCGACCCGGCGCCGCCGCGGCCGGGGTCGCCTGTCGTGATATCCGCCGCCGATCTGAAGGTCTGGTTTCCGATCAAGCGCGGCCTGTTGCGTTCCACGGTCGGGCACATCAAGGCGGTCGATGGGGTCAGCCTCTCGGTACGCAAGGGCGAGACGCTCGGCGTTGTCGGTGAATCCGGCTCCGGCAAGACCACGCTTGGCCTTGCGCTGCTGCGCCTGATTTCGTCCGACGGCCCGATCGTATTCCTGGGCAAGGAAATCCAGGGCTTGCGCTTCAAGGCGATGCGGCCGTTCCGCCGCGACATGCAGATCGTGTTTCAGGACCCGTTCGGCTCCTTGAGCCCGCGCATGTCGGTCGGCGACATCGTTGCCGAAGGCCTCAGCGTGCACCAGCGGTCGCTTTCGGAATCCGAACGCGAGGCGCGCGTGATCAAGGCGCTGCGGGATGTCGGCATGGATCCGGCGACGCGGTTCCGCTATCCGCATGAATTTTCCGGCGGCCAGCGCCAGCGCATCAGCATTGCCCGCGCCGTGGTGCTGGAGCCGAATTTCGTCGTGCTGGATGAACCGACCAGCGCGCTCGACATGCTGTTCCAGGCGCAGATGGTCGATCTGTTGCGCGAATTGCAGCGCAAACGCGACCTGACCTACATGTTCATCTCGCACGATTTGCGCGTCGTCGCCTCGCTCGCAAGCCACCTGATCGTGATGCGCCAGGGCAAGGTGGTGGAGGAGGGGCCGGCATCGGAATTGTTCAGGAACCCGAAGACCGACTACACCCGCGCGCTGTTCGCGGCGGCATTCCGGCTGGAGATCGCGAACGGCGGCGCTGTCGCGGAATAGGATTCTAGCTTAATCGCTTGATCGCCGTGATCTCGCTGCCTGCGGCCTTGATGCGCGCAATCGCCTCGCGCGTGTTTTCGATCACGGTGGCCATGTGATGGGCGTTGGCATGAACGATGGTGTCGGCGTCGCGCACGATCGCGACATGGCCTTTCCAGAAAATCAGATCGCCGCGCCTGAGTTTCTTCGCTTCGCCTGGTCCAATGCCCGGCCGAGGCCGTCCTGCTGCATGTCGCTGTCGCGCGGGCAGCCGGTCCCCGCGGCGTTTAGCGAAACCTGCACGAGGCCGGAACAATCGATCCCAAGACTGCTTTTGCCGCCCCACAGATAGGGCGTGCCAACGAACTGCTCGGCGACCGCCACGAAATCCGGGACGCGGCTGCCGATGAGGCCGACATGCTGTCGCGGCAGAAACCATCCCTCGCGCGTCACGGCGAACGGGCCTTCTTCGCGCATCACCGCGATCATCGTTCCCATCACCAGCGTATCGGCCGGCGGCAGCTTGATCGACGGACCGGGGAAGGCGAACGTTCTGAGCGCGGTGACCTTGTGCGTCGGCTTGCCGGCGGGTTCTGCGAGCGCGCGGTCCGGGAGCCAGCCGACATAGCCGTCGCCGTTGAGCTGACCCCAGGCCCAGCCTTCGCCGTTGCGGTCATAGATCGTCGCGCGCTCGCCCTTGAGCGCCTGGGTCGCAAGCTCGGCGTCAGGCGACGGAGCGCAGCGCAGCGGCGCAACGGCCTCCGAAATTTCGAACTCTTCACCGGTGACAAAACGCTTCGCCACAACCTTGCCTTCGAGATATTTCGCGGCAAGGTCTGCTCGTGCCGGCGTCAGGCGCGGATCAACCATAGCGATCGCTCAGCAGTTTGTAGATGGCGCGCGCGGCCTGGCACTCGCCGCCTTCCGGTCGCGCTGGTTTGGCCGATGGCGTCCAGCCATAGATATCGACATGCAGCCAGCTTTTGGCGGCTTCGACGAAGCGCTGCAGGAACAGCGCGCAGGTGATCGAGCCGGCGAACCCGCCCGACGGGGCGTTGTTGACATTGGCGACTTTCGAATCGAGCCAGCTGTCGTAAGGCGGCCAAAGCGGCAATCGCCACAACGGATCGTTCTCCCGTTTCGCGCAAGCCGCAAGCTCCTGCGCCAACCCTTCATCGTCGGTGTAAAAGGGCGGCAAATCCGGACCGAGCGCCACCCGCGCGGCCCCCGTCAGCGTGCCGAGATCGATCAACAGATCGGGCTTCTCCTCGTCGGCGAGCGCCAGCGCGTCGGCCAGCACCAGACGGCCTTCGGCGTCGGTATTGCCGATTTCCACCGAGATGCCCTTGCGTGAAGGGAATATATCGAGCGGACGGAAGGCGTTGCCGGCAACCGCATTCTCGACCGCGGGAATCAGAACCCTCAGGCGCAGCTTGAGTCTCGCGTCCATGACCATCAGCGCGAGCGCCAGCACGTTGGCGGCACCGCCCATATCCTTCTTCATGATCAGCATGCTGCTGGATGGCTTGAGATCGAGTCCGCCGCTATCGAAGCAGACTCCCTTGCCGACCAGCGTGACCTTGGGGTGAGCGGGATCGCCCCAGGTGAAGTCAATCAGCCGGGGCGCGCGCGGCGACGCCATGCCGACCGCATGAATCAACGGAAAATTCAGGCGCGTCAGGTCGTTGCCGACCACGCATTGAAAATCCGCGCCGAAGCGCTGCGCCAGATGCTGCGCCGCCAGCGCCAGTTCTTCCGGTCCCATGTCGTTGGAGGGCATATTGATGAGGTCGCGGGCAAGAGCCACCGCTTCAGCGATCCGCATAATTTCGGCGACGTCAACGCCATCCGGGGGCACCAGTCTAACCTCGGGTGCGTCATTTTTGCGGTAGCGGCCGAAGCGATAGCTGCCGAGCGCGAAGGCAAGCGCGGCGAGGCGTGCCTCGCGCGGTGCAACACCGACGAAACGGTAGACACCGGGCGGCAGCAGACCCGGCAACTGTCCGGGTCGGAAAGGATCACGGAATTTGCTGGTCTCGCTCTCCAGTCCGAACACGACCTGCGCGATCTCGCCGTTCGCGTCAGGCAGCGTCAAGCAGGCGCCTGGTTTGGCGGCAAAACCGTTGGCCAGCGCGAATTGCCGGGCTGGTGCGGGAAGACCGGCGGAGACCGCGTCCCACGTCGCCTTGGTCGCAAACGTAATGGGAACAGCCGGCGTCGCAGGCGCGGTCTCGAACACTGAATGCATGCTTCTCTCGGTCTTCTAATGGACGGACGGTGGCGGAGCGGATCCGTCGGGCCGGAGCCCGCGCCGCAAGCTCTTGAAATTCTACAATGGCATACAGCGCCAAACCAGTCTGAAAGGCCCGCCGTCGCTTCCACTCGGTTGGCGATCAGGGAATACCGATTCGACGGCTCTTCCACCCAACGGCCGGCATCGCGACCCAACTGGCCGTATCGAGAGGAAGCATGGCAACACGCGGGCTCGCTGCGCAACAGTTGTGGCGAGCATTGCGCAAAAGGCCGCCGCAACGACATGATGCTGAAAAACCTGCCGGCCGGGACCGGCGCAAAGGCGCTTCACGCCTGTTTGCGCAGGTTGAACAGTGACCGACGAGGTCAGGAAGCGTCTCGCCGTTGAACTTTGACGGGTGAGCCGGCAAGCAGGCGTGGCCCAGCGCCGTCGGCGTTCAAGTAGTGTGCCTGTCGCGGCTGCGCCGGCTTGCGATCACGGGCTTTTGGAAAATCGGCATCGATCATCCGCATGAAATTGAAGGCTTTGACCGGGAGGCGGCGTTAACCCCGCATTAGGGTTAACAGACTATTGCTGGGCGCATTCGGCCCGATCCGCTGCCAGATACCGATGAGTCCAAGTGCCATGCGACAGCAGTTCAGTCCTGCCCGGCTTCTCGCATCCGTGGCCTTGACCGCGATCTTGGCAGCCGGGCTCGGCGGTTGCCAGACCATGTCCGATATCACGGGCTCGCTGCCGCCGAAGGCCGAAGCGAGCTCCGACGCCGACCCGCACCGGGCCGTGGAAATCTACGGCGGACGCTACCGCGCCGATCCCAAAAATGCCGAAGCGGCTCTGGCCTACGGCCAGGCGCTGCGTAGCACCGGGCAGCGCAGCCAGGCCGCCGCCGTGCTTGAACAGGCCACTATCGCTCACCCCGGCGACAAGACGCTGCTCGCCGGCTATGGCAGGGCGCTTGCCGACAACGGCAATTTTCAACAGGCGTTCGACGTTCTCAGCCGCGCCCACTCGCCCGATAACCCCGACTGGCGGATTCTTTCGGTACAGGGCACGGCGCTCGATCAGCTGGGCCGGCACGAGGAAGCGCGCCGGTATTATGCCAGCGCCTTGAAGATCGCGCCGGACGAGCCGTCGGTGCTCTCCAATCTCGGTCTTTCCTATGTTCTTTCGAAGGACCTGCCAAAGGCGGAGGAAGTGCTCCGCCAGGCCTATGCCAGCACCAGAGCCGATGCGCGGGTGCGGCAAAATCTGGGCCTTGTGGTCGGCCTGCAGGGCCGCTTCTCCGAGGCTGAGCAGATCGTCCGGGCCGATCTACCCGCGAACGAGGCGGCGGCGAACGTCGCCTATCTCAAGCAGATGCTGAACCGCAAGGACGATCCGCGCAAAGGCGCCGCATCGGGAATTCCCGTTGCCTCTCTCAACCGTCCCGAATGACGGTTCACTCACGCGATCTTTAGGGCGAATGCCGGCTTTGGGCCGCTGCGCGCGGGAGCACGACCGGTTCTGATTCAATCAGAACCGAGGCTCTCACGGCATGGTCGAAGCCAGGACGATCGGCTCGCCGCGCCGATCAGGTCAATGCATCGAGGCGACCTTGATGCCCGTCGGTCCAAGGATGACGACAAACAGCACCGGCAGGAAGAACAGGATCATCGGCACCGTCAGTTTCGGCGGCAGGGCGGCCGCCTTCTTTTCGGCCTCGGTCATGCGCATGTCGCGATTTTCCTGGGCCATGACGCGCAAGCTCTGACCCAGCGGGGTTCCGTAGCGTTCCGACTGCTGCAAGGCCAGACAGACCGATTTGACGCCCTCAAGACCAGTGCGCTTCGCCAGGTTCTCATAGGCGACCTTGCGGTCCTGAAGATAGGAGAGCTCTGCGGTGGTCAGCGTGAATTCCTCGGACAGCGCCACCGACTGCGTCACGATCTCGACGCTGACCTTGCGGAACGCGGCTTCGATCGACATGCCGGATTCGATGCAGATCAACAGCAGATCGAGCGCGTCCGGAAAGGCGCGCCTGATCGAGAGCTGGCGCTTGGAAATCGCGTTTCGCAGGAACAGCATCGGCGCCTGCAAGCCGAGATAGGCCGCGCCGATACACATGCCGATCTTGACCGGAACCGATTTTTCCAGATGCGAGATCACGAAGACATACAGCACCGCCGCGATAAACATCACGACGGGCGTCACCAGGCGGAAGAACAGAAATGTGACGTAAGGAGCCTGCCCTCGGTAACCCGCCATCGTGAGTTTTTCGCGCGCGGCTTCCTGCGCCAGCCATTTTCCGAGATTGAAGTCTTCCACCACCTTGGAGACGATCTGCTTCGGCGTCTGGCGCAGCGAAACCTTTTCGGTCTTGGAGAGACGCTCGCGCTCCCGCGCCCGGATCCGTTCGCGTTCGCTGGCTACCGCCTTCATGCGCTTCGCCAGCCCTTCGCTTGCAAACAGCGGCATGATCAGCGTGTAGGCCGTCGCGCTCACGGCGATAGCAGCGAGCAGCATGGCCATGAACCGCGGGTCGTGAAGTTTGTCGACTAGAAATCCAATCATGCTGCACCGTCAGAAGTCAAAGTTGATCATTTTCTTCATCACGAGGATGCCCATGGACATCCAGACCACGCAGCCGACGAGCATCAGTTGGCCGGTCGGATGCGTCCATAACAGGGAGATATAATCGGGGGTCGTGAGGTAGACGAGCAGCATGACGATCGGCGGCAGCGCGCCGATGATGCCCGCGGACGCCTTGGCTTCCATCGACATGGCCTGAATCTTCTCAGCCATCTTCTTGCGGTCGCGCAGCACCTTGGACAGGTTGCCCAAAGCCTCGGAGAGGTTGCCGCCGGATTTTTGCTGGATCGCGATGACGATCCCGAAGAAGTTCGCCTCCGGTACCGGCATCCGTTCGAACAGGCGTCCACATGCTTCGCCAAGCGGCATGCCGATCGCCTGGGTTTCGATGATGGCCAGGAATTCGCTCCTCAGCGGTTCGGGCGCGTCGGCCGCGACCACCTTGATGGATTCAAACAGCGGCAAGCCGGCTTTGATGCCGCGCACGATCACGTCAACGGCGTCCGGCAGCGCGCGAAGGAAGTTCTTTTCCCTCCGCTTCTTGAGAAACCCCAGGCTCCAGCGCGGCAGACCGAAGCCCGCGGCGAACGCGAAACCAATGGCAGCGAGCGGTCCACCTCCGCCAAGCATCACCAGAACACCGGAAATAGCGGCCAGAATGCCGGAAATAACCATGAATTTCCGAGGTGTCCAGTTCAGGCCAGCCTGTGTGAGCCGGGTGGCCAGCGAGATCTTCTCCTTCAGCCGCCGGGCTTCGACTTCCTTCAGTGACCCTTCGATCTGTTCGCGGCGCGCGCGCTGGTCCTTTTGAACCTGCCGGGCCGCCACCGGTTCCGCCTTCGCCACCGACGCGCGGCGGCTCTCGGCCTTTTTCTCTCCGGAAAGCAAAGGATAGATAAAAACCCACGCCAGGCCGCCGATGGCGGCGGCGGCGAGAAATGCCAGTGCGAGTGTTTGCATCTTCATGGCGGACTCCTCAGACCTCCCCGGCGACTTCAGCGGCGTCGAGCGCCGCGGCGAGCCGCTTCTCTTCGCCATAATACCGAGCGCGTTCCCAGAACCGCGGCCGTCCGATGCCGGTCGAGCGATGTCGGCCTATGATCTTGCCGTTGGCATCCTCGCCGACCATGTCGTACAGGAACACGTCCTGGGTGATGATGGTGTCGCCCTCCATGCCCATCACCTCGGTAACGTGGGTGATGCGTCGCGACCCGTCGCGCAGACGGGCGGCCTGGATGATGACGTCGATCGAAGCGCAGATCATTTCGCGAATGGTCCGCGAGGGCAGTGAAAACCCGCCCATTGTGATCATCGATTCGCAGCGCGACAGCGCTTCGCGGGGATTGTTGGCGTGCAGCGTTCCCATCGATCCGTCGTGACCCGTGTTCATGGCCTGCAGGAGATCGAACGCTTCCGGTCCGCGGACCTCGCCGACGATGATGCGTTCGGGGCGCATACGCAGGCAGTTCCTGACCAGCTCGCGCATGGTGATCTGGCCTTCGCCCTCGATATTGGGCGGACGGGTTTCCAGCCGTACCACGTGCGGCTGCTGCAGCTGAAGCTCGGCTGCGTCCTCGCAGGTGATGATGCGCTCGTCGTCGTCGATATAGTTGGTCAGGCAGTTCAGCAGCGTCGTCTTGCCGGAGCCGGTGCCGCCTGAAATGAGGACGTTGGCGCGGCAGCGTCCGATGATCTGCAGAATTTCCGCGCCTTCCGGCGTGATTGCGCCGAACTTGACCAACTGGTCAAGGGTCAGCTTGTCTTTCCTGAACTTGCGGATCGTCAGTGCGGGCCCGTCGATCGCCAGAGGCGGAACGATGGCGTTGACGCGCGAGCCGTCGGCGAGGCGTGCGTCGCAGATCGGTGATGATTCGTCGACGCGCCGGCCGACCTGGCTAACGATGCGCTGGCAGATATTGAGGAGCTGCTGGTTGTCGCGGAAGCGGATGCCGGTGCGCTGGATGCGGCCGCCGACTTCGATGAACACCGTTCCGGCACCGTTGACCATGATGTCGGCGATGTCGTCGCGCGCCAGAAGCGGTTCAAGCGGACCATATCCGAGAACGTCGTTGCAGATGTCGTCGAGCAGCTCTTCCTGCTCGGCGATCGACATGACGATGTTCTTGATCGCGATAATTTCGTTGACGATATCGCGGATTTCCTCGCGCGCCGACTCGCCGTCAAGTTTGGCGAGCTGGGCAAGGTCGATCGCCTCGATCAATGCGCCGAAGATCGTCGCCTTGACCTGGTAATAGGTGTCCGAACGCCGCGCCTCGACGGCGGGCGCGGGCGGCGCCGGTTTCGCCGGCGACAAGGGCGGAGAAGAAACGGTGGGCGGGGATGAAGCGCGGGGCGCAGGCGCGGCGCTGGAAGTAGGCTCCGGCGCGACAATGGCGGGCCTCGCAACCCTCGAATCGCCTTCTGTTCCGCTACGCTTACCAAACACGACTATACTCCAAGCGGGTACGCTATTTTGCCCGCAGCTTCTCGATTAGGGGCGCCAGGAACGAACCCCGCGGCTTTTTGGCCTCGCCGCGGCCTGTCAGCCGCTGCGCGATCTGCAGGAACATTTCGGTGCTGCGATGGGTTGCGGAGATTTCCGCAATCATCTGGCCATTATTGGCCGCCGAGCCGAACATTTGCGGGTCGAACGGAATCGACGCGATGGGCTCGCTCTCGATGGCCTTGGCGAATTCGCCTGAATTGATTTCCGGCCGCTTGGGTATGCCGACCTGATTGAGACAATAAACCGGTGTCCTGTCGTTGGGCCGCGATGCTTTCAGCAGGTCGAATATGTTCTTGGTGTTGCGCAGATTCGCAAGGTCCGGTGCCGCGACGATCAGGATATCGTCCGCGCCCACAAGCGCGCGCTTGGTCCAACCCGACCATTGATGGGGGACGTCGAGCACGATGCAGGGCATCGTCGTGCGAAGCGTGTCGAAGACTGCATCGAAGGCTTCGGTGCCGAAGTCGTAGACTCGATCCAGCGTGGCTGGCGCCGCCAGCAGACTGAGATGGTCGGTGCATTTCGACAGCAGGCGGTCGATAAATGCCGTATCGATGCGATCGGGTGAAAACACCGCATCGGCGATCCCTTGCGGGGGATCCTGATTGTAGTCGAGGCCGGCTGTGCCGAACGCAAGATCGAGATCGGCCACTACGGAATCCAGCGCAAGATCGCGCGCGATGGCCCAGGCCACGTTGTGCGCGATCGTGGATGCGCCAACGCCGCCCTTTGCGCCGACGATGGCGACGATGCGGCCGACGGCTTTTGCTTCCGGCGAGGAAAACAGCCCGCAGATCGAGCGCACCACGTCAAGGGTATTGACGGGCGCGATCACATAGTCGCTGACGCCGCGACGCACCAATTCGCGATAAAGCGTGACGTCATTGACGCGGCCGATCACGATGACGCGCGTTCCGGAATCACACACGGTTGCGAGCTGATCGAGGCCGGTGAGGATGTCGTTGCGGCCTTCAGTCTCGAGAATAATGACGTTCGGCGTAGGCGCGCTGCGATAGGCTTCGATGGCGGCCGCCATGCCGCCCATTTGAATCTTGAGATGGGCCTTGCCGAGACGTCGATCCTCGCCCGCCGACTGCACCGCCGCCGCGGTCTCCACGGTCTCGCAGAACGCCTGCACGGACACCCGCGGGGCCGGAGCGATGTGATCGTCCACGGGCGACGAAGTGACGTCCGGCGGCGCTTCGGGATTTTGGCGTGCGTAGCTGATCATTTGCCTGTGTCGCTGAGTTTGGCCTTTTCGGCTTCAGGATAGTCGGTCGCGGTCGTGGAGCCCTTGCGATATTTTTCAAAGCCCTCCGTGCGCCGCATCGTATAGGCGGGAGTCTCAGGACGCGGCTGAACGAGGTCCGACGGATTGTCGACCATCGCCGCCATATTGCGCTGATAGGCACAGCCGAAATTGTAGTACGATTTGTTTTCGAAATAGCCGGGGTCGTTGACTGAAGGGCCCAGATCCTCGGGCCACAGTCCACACGGTCCGGCTACCGCCGATATTTTCGGATAGTTCAATCGTAATGCCGCCAGCTGGCGCGGGTCATCTGGATGGTAGTGGCGAACGACGATGCCGCGCGGCGGCACGCCGGCCGCCGAAAGCAGGGCGTGAACTTCCCGGAACGCATCCGCGGCCGTCCGGGCGTTGGGGGTACCGACCGGGACATCGGCCACAATCGCGCCGGTTCCTTCATGGAGCCAGGTCTGTGCCAGTCCCATCACGTCGGCGCGTTGCTCGGCGGACAGGCCTCCGCGCGCGCGACCAACGAAGATCACGACCGAGCGGTCGGCCTCCTGGATCGCGATCGGATGCCGCAGCCGATAGTCCTCGGGGACGCTGGCCGTCGCCACCACTTCGTCGGTATGCTTACAGGCGCCGAGCGCTATGGCGAGACCAACAAGCGGCCCCGCGATGCGGAAGGCGCGCCAGTAATCGACGGGTATCTTGGTTGTCATCTTGTTCGTCCTGTCCCGCCTCAGTCAGTGATAAAGCCATAGGTGCCGCGATAATTCCGGGCCGGTTCGACGCGGCCCGGCACGCCGTAGATGCGATTGATGCTGCCCAAAAGATCCGCTTGCGGATCCGATGCTGCGGCAAACCCGTCATCGGGACGCGACAGGTCCTTCTGGGCAACCGCTCGAACGACATAGGGCGTTACCAGAACCATCAGTTCGGTCTGGTTGTTGATGAAGTCCCGGCTGCGAAACAGCGTGCCCAAAACAGGCAGCTGAGAAAGCCCTGGCAGCCCGTTGATCGCTTGCTTGGTCTGTTGCTGGATCAGGCCGGCCATCGCCATCGAGCCGCCCGAGGGGATTTCCAGAGTCGTTTCCGCGCGACGAGTCTTGATCGAGGGAATCTGAATGCCGGTGACGTTGATCGAATTGTCGTTTGAGACTTCGGATACTTCCGTCATCACCCGCAAGCTGATCCGGCCCTCGGTGAGTACGACCGGCGTGAAGTTAAGCGAGATGCCGAATTTCTTGAAGGCGATTGATGGCGCGCATTGGCCGACAGATCCCGCGGGCGTCGTTTGGCATGTCACGCCGGTCGAAATCGGAAATTCGCCACCGGAGATGAATGTTGCCGACTCGCCCGAAATTGCCGTCAGATTGGGCTCTGCCAGCGTTCGCACCACGCCGGCACTCTCCATCGCCCGTATGGTGGCGCTGACCGAGGGGGCGGAGCCGAAAGACGTGGTAATGGCGTTACCGGCGACGAGCGGCTGACCGGTTGCCGTGAAGGGATTGGCGTTGTTGAAGTTTACAACCGCAGTGCCGTAGTTGAGCTGGCCGCTGAGGTCGATGCCCAGTTGCTTGACGATCGAACGCGCGACCTCGGCAACCGTGACCTTCAACATCACCTGATCGCGGCCACGCACCGCGATTGAGTTGACGACCTTTTCGGCGCCGCCCGCCAGCCGCGCCGCGAGATCGCCGGCCTGTTGTGCCTCGATCGGGCTTGCCGCCGTGCCGGTAAGTATCACGCCGTCGCCGAGGCCTTCGATTTGAATGTCGGAATTCGGCAATGTCGCCTTCAGCGCGGCGCGCACACCGTTGAGGTCGCGTTTGACGGCGATATCATAGGCTGCAATCTGCTGGCCCGCGGAATCGAAGAACACGATGTTGGTCTGACCGACCGCCGCGCCGATGATGTAGGCGCGCTGCGCGGAGCGCACGACCGCGTTTGCAATCTTCGGGTCGGCGACCAGCACGTCCTTGATATCGCGCGGCAGATCGATCACGATTGATTTGCCGATGCCGAGTGAGAGAAAGCGTGCGTTCATCTGTCCATCGGCGGCGATCGGCGCGATGGGGCGAGAGTCGCTCGCCACAGCCGGAACCAGCGCCGGATTGAGTGTCATCGCGGTGGCGGCCGAAAACGACAGGGCGCGGATCAGAAATGTCCGCATTGGCTGAGTTCCCCTGCATTTCATGTCGTTAAGTCCTTTTGGTCACTTCTGTATCGTGGTCGGGTTTGTGACTCCGTAGCGAACCACATTGATGATGCCGGGCTGGCGGGCCAGATCCTCGGATCCGATGTCCATCTGGTTGAGATGGGAAAAGCTGCGCAGCGCCAGCGTGCCGGCCTGGCGAGCGGCGGCGATACTCGGTGTTTGCTCGGGCTTCAGCGTTGCGGTGCTGCCGAGGCTGATGTCGGAATTGGCCACGAGGACGTTGACGGTCTGCAGTTGCCCGACCGGCTCTGCCGGAGGCGGCTTGCTGTCCGGCCCACTCGCAGGATAGGCCGCGACGCCGCCGGCACCGATGGTCAGGACGACAATGCGTGCGGTAATCATACGCTTCACTTTCCACATTACGCTGCGGCGCTTCGGCCGCCGTGATGGGAGTTGACCAGTTATTCGTCAAAGCATGGTTAATGAGGCGTATCTAAATCGCCTTAACGGCGGGTTTACCTCTGGGGCTATCAGCCAATGACGAAGTGCGTCAGGTCGACCGCCTTGATCCATTCCGTCTCCGGGTAGACCACCAATGCGCCGACGGCGAGTGCGATGCCGTAGGGAATTCCGGTTTCCCTGGCGTGCAATCTGAGCAGCCATGCCTGGCCGACCAGCGGGTAGGGTAATGGCCATTTTCGGAACTGGAGCAGCAACAGCGTCAGGGCGCCCCCGAACAACGAGGCATAGAGTAGATAGTTCAGCAGATGGCCGAAGCCGAACCAGAGTGCCGCACCGGCCGCTACCTTGGCGTCGCCGCCGCCGACCCAGCCCATGGCAAAACAGAAAAAGGCGACCGCGAGCACGATGGCGCCGGCACCCAGATGCGAGAGGATCTCGGAGAGCCCCATGCCGCTCAGGATGGCCAGCGCCAGGAAGCCCGCCGCCAACACCAGCGATACCCGGTTCGAAATCGTCATGGTGAAGAGGTCACTTGCCGCCGCAAACGCCATCAGGGCAGGGAACAGCAGGAGGCGAGCAATGTCGAGGATCATGGATTTGCGCCCTGTGCTGCTGATGAGAGGTGCGATAGTGGTCCGAACCTAGCGTTGATAGGTGAACAATCGGGAAATGACAGTGCCTACCACCAAACGCTTGCGATGCGGCAGGCGAGAACGACAAGCGCCAGCGCCAGCGCGGCGCAGACCACTTCCGTCGGTGAAACGCTCCGGCAACCGGACGGCACGGGCGCTGATTTTGCCGCGGCAGGGAATGCTGGTGTGTTACGCATAGCTTACGCCATCGACTACAAGCAGAAGCAAAAAAGGCCCCGGATTGACCGAGGCCTTTGATGTCAGTCCGTAACGGCCGCTTACTTGAGCGAGCTGTTGATCGAGTTGAACTTGGTGTTCAGGGTGCTACCGAGGCCGTTAACGGCAGCGATAATCGCGAGCGAAATGCCGGCTGCAATCAAGCCGTATTCGATGGCGGTAGCACCGGACTCGTCCTTCACGAAACGCGCAATCAGATTCTTCATAGGTAACTCCATGTGAACACGTGGCTGGTCGAACTAACTGTGGTCTCGCCGGCGTTCTCAGCACCGTGACCATGGCTCACCCTAAGGTCGGACAATTGCGGGGCGGTTAATTTGATCGCGCAAAAGCCGATGGAATTGGCCGTTACTTTGCAGAGTAAATTTGGAATTAAGGCATTTCGTACAATGCGATCAAAGCCGGCCGCGTCAACGACATCCAACTTTGTAGAGACAAGTGCGCGACTTCGCGCGCGCTGCTTTACCGCTCCTTAAGTCGCGGGGCGTACCCCTGAGCAACCGCTCAGATGAGGCCACCATGTCCAATCTACCTTTGGAAGTCGTCGAGATGCTTGGCCAGACGATTGCCAAGGTGGTGCCCATCACGATCGTGCTGGCGCTGGTGTTCTCGGTGCTGACCCATTTCTGGGCCTGCAATCCCGGCGCGCCCTGGTGGCGCAAGCGTGAGCTCGTCACCGACATCTGTTACTGGTTCTTCGTTCCCCTGTTCGCGCGCGTGCTGCGGATCGGGCTCTTGGTGCTCGGCGCCGGCGTGGTTTTCAACATTCACGATGCCGATGAACTGATCGCGTTTTACGACAATGGCCACGGTCCTTTGGCCCAGTTGCCGTTGTGGTTGCAGGGGCTGCTGTTCCTGGTTCTGTCCGACTTCATGCTGTACTGGCTGCACCGGCTGTTTCACGGCGGCGGATTCTGGAAATATCACGCGATCCATCATTCGTCCGAAGATCTGGACTGGATATCGGCGGCGCGCTTCCACCCGGTGAACCTGTTCCTCGGAACGATCGCGGTCGACGTGATCTTGCTGATGGCCGGGATCTCCCCCAACACCATGCTCTGGGTCGGGCCTTTCACGACGTTCCATTCGGCTTTCGTCCACGCCAACCTGAACTGGACGCTTGGCCCGTTCAAATACGTGCTGGCAACCCCGGTCTTCCATCGCTGGCATCACACGCCGCTGGAAGAGGGCGGCAACACCAATTTTGCCGGGACGTTTCCGATCTGGGACATCCTTTTTGGAACCTTCCGGATGCCGGAAAACAGGCTGCCCGAAAATTACGGCAGCGACGAACCGGCGATGCCCGGCGAGATTGCCGGGCAACTGGCCTACCCGTTTCGGCAATAGGCTCGTTCGGCCGCGGCTTGTTGGCACGGGGTCAAGGGGCCTCGTTAATCGAGTTTTGACCTATGGCTGGTTAACTCCGAACCGACGGTGGGAAGTGCCCGCCCGGTGTATTGTGAGAGTAAGAGCGTATGACACCTGCACGCCTCATCGTCCTGGCCATCGCTTTAATCGCTGGCGGAATAGCCGCCTACCTTGCCAGCGGATCATTCGACAATAAGCCACCAGCGGCGCCGGTCGTGCAATTGCCGACCGTTGATGTCCTGGTCGCTAAAGATGACATCGGCCTCGGCCAGACGGTGGGCACCGAAAGTCTGGTGTGGCAGACGTGGACCCAATCGACGGCGAGCGGCAGTTTTATTCGCCGCAGCGAACGCCCGGAAGCGGCCACGCAACTCGCCGGGACCATTGCCCGCGCGCCATTTATCGCTGGCGAACCGATCCGCGAGCAGAAGCTGGTGAAGGCCAATGGATCGGGGTTCATGGCTGCGATTTTGCCTACCGGAATGCGTGCCGTTTCGACGGAAATTTCGGCAGAGACCGGCGTGGGCGGCTTTATTCTGCCCAATGACCGCGTCGATGTCGTTCTATCGAAGCGCGACAAGGCGCCGCCAAATCCTGACGGCACCGCAACTCCCGATATCATCACCTCCCAGGTCGTACTGACCAATATCCGCGTTCTTGCTATCGACCAGGCTCCCAAGGAGAAGGATGGTCAAAACGCGGTCGTGGGAAAGACGGCCACGTTGGAAGTGACGCCTGGCGAAGTGGAGATATTGGCGAAAGCGCGCCAGAGCGGCACAATGTCATTGGCACTGCGCAGCATCGCCGACGGCAAAACCAGCAACAACGTTGTTGAGATCGCCGATAGCAAGCTCGTCACCGTTTATCGAGGCGTCTCTACTGCCGAATCGTTTAGCTGCAATCCCTCGTGCAACAGGCGCTAAACCGAAGTTAGTGGCGACCGCTCCAGCATTTGCTGGCGTGTAGATTTCGGTCCGCAAGCGGGGCGCGCCCACAATATGGTTAATCGGCGGTTAACGGGGCGGGCCGGCCCGCTCCGATTTGGCGAAACACTTCAACAATCAGTTTTCGCTACTCCTCGGCAGTCAGAAAATTACCGCTGTGTGGGGGTCCTCGATGCCGTCGTCCGCTGCTTCAATCGCCGCCGCCAGAAGTGTCTTTCGCCGATTCCGACGCAGCCGCCGGGGTTCGGCCGCCGTTGAATTCGCCCTGGTTGCGCCGGTTTTCTTCGCGCTGCTGTTTGCGATTGTCGAAACAGCCTTGATGTTCTTCGCCAGCCAGGTGCTCGAAACCATCACGCAGGATTCCGCGCGCATGATCGAGACCGGTCAGGCGCAGAGCGCATCCTATGATGCGGCCGCATTCAAAACCAATGTTGTCTGCCCGCAAATCGTCGCGTTGTTCACCTGCAACAATATTTACGTCGACGTCAAAAGCTATTCGTCTTTCACGACCGTGACCATCAACAGTGAGATCGACGCCACCGGCAGCTTCACGAGCGGAAACCTGAAATATTGTCCCGGCAATGCCGGCGACATCGTTGTCGTTCGGTTGTTCTATCAATGGCCGTTGTTCGTCACCGGGCTTGGCTACAACATCTCGAATTTGGCGGGCAACCAGCGGCTGCTGGTCGCCACGGCCGCATTCCGCAATGAGCCTTTCACGGCTCCGACATCCGCTTGCTGATGGACAGATCGATGAAAACGCTATCGACGATCCGGCTGCGAATGTGCCGCTCCGTCCTTGACCTGATTGAGGATCGCCGCGGTATCGCTGCAACAGAGTTCGCCGTGATCGTTCCGATCATGCTGGTGATGTTCTTCGGAACGGTCGAGTTTTCTTCCGGCGTGGCGGTCGATCGCAAGGTCACGCTGATAGCGCGAACGCTGTCGGATCTCACGTCCCAGTCGACGACGGTCGCCAACAGCGACATGACGAATTTTTTCGCGGCGAGTAACGCAATTATGACGCCGTATTCCCCGACGCCGACGACAGCCACGATTACGGAATTGTATATCGACCCCAAGACATTCCAGGCACGGGTGCAATGGAGCAGGTCGGCGACGATAACGTCGTCGGGTGGCGTCGTGCTGGGAGCGGGCCACACGGTAACCTCGACCATTGCGATACCGCCGCAGCTGGCGGTCGGTGGGACCTATCTGATCTTCAGTGAGGTGAGCTACCTTTATACACCCACGATCGGCTACGTCATGGCGAAGACAGGCGTGACGTTGAGCGACGTATCCTATACGCGGCCGCGCCAGTCGACCTGCGTCTACTATAGCCCGTCCACGGCCTGCACGACGCTCTGAACCGGATCAATGCGCCCATTGCGCGAACGAAAAAGGCCGCGCGTCAGCGCGGCCTTTCTTGTTTGGGTGTCTGGGCGGAGAAACCTCGATGGACGCGGCTTGCAAAAAGCCGGACGAGCGGGTTTCGCTTAGCCAGCGGCGCGCAGATTGTCGGCCGAAGACTTGCCAGAGCGGCGATCGGCCACGATCTCGTAGCTGATCTTCTGGCCTTCACGCAGTGTTCCAAGTCCAGCGCGTTCCACGGCGCTGATGTGCACGAACACGTCATTGCCGCCGTCATCCGGCTGGATAAAGCCGAAGCCCTTGGTTGCGTTAAACCACTTCACGGTTCCCATGCTCACGGGGGTAGTCCCTTCTCAAGATAGATATAGTAGAAGCCCACTTTCGATGGGCTGGTGAGATCGAATTTTTGGAAGGGTCGTCAGCGTCTAAACCGGCTGTACCGGTGGATAGCTAATGTCGTCCGGCCGAAAATCGATAAAGTCATATTATTCCAAAATAGCCCCCAAAACAATCCTGACGTGCGCGATTTTTTGATCGCGCCGCGGGTCGCGCCTGGGGGCTACCCGTTCCGCGTGTTGCCATGATTTTGCCACGCGCTATTTCAAAAGGCCGCGCCGGTGGGCGCTACCTGCGGCGGAACTGGCCGCGCGGAGGCGTGCCGCGCGGAGCGCCGCCACCAGGACGCTCATCCTTGTGACGGAAGATCAGTCGGCCTTTTTCCAGATCATAGGGCGACATTTCGATCGTCACCCGGTCACCCGCCAGCGTCTTGATGCGGTTCTTTTTCATCTTGCCGGCGGTGTAAGCGACGATCTCGTGTCCCGCGTCCAGCTGAACGCGGTAGCGGGCATCGGGGAGGATTTCGGTCACCAGTCCTTCGAACTGGATCAGCTCTTCTTTGGCCATGGTTATCTCCAGGTCGATCGACGGCTAGCGTGGCCGTTGAGTGCGGTTGGGTCGGGTATTCGGGCGGCTTTCGCGGTACAAAAAAGCGACACCTTGCATCCCTTCAGCCTTGCCTCCGCCTTGCGGCGGACGGGGCTGCTCCTGCCGGTTGGCCTCGTGGCGGTTGGATTGTGGAGCGCCATTATTAGCACCAGGACGGCGGCGACGGCGAGGGCCTTTGGACCCGGGCGCGGCTTCATTTGCGCGCCCGGCATGCACGCGAGGTGCAGACGGCCCACCACGGTGTTGCGCGGGTGCCGCGTCGCGATGGCCGGGCGTACGGCGGTCTTCTCTGGGCAATGCGATGCGGATCAATTTCTCGATGTCGCGCAGGTACCCCAATTCCTCGCCTCCCGCGACGAGCGAGATCGCTACGCCATCGGCGCCGGCGCGCGCGGTGCGGCCGATGCGGTGCACATAGGTCTCGGGAATGTTGGGAAGATCGAAATTCACCACATGCGAGATGCCATCGACGTCAATGCCGCGGGCAGCAATATCGGTGGCGACCAGCGTGCGAATCTCGCCGGCGCGAAATGCTCCGAGCACCCGCTCGCGGTGATTTTGCGACTTGTTGCCATGGATGGCGTCGGCGGTGATGCCGGCCCTTGCGAGGCCCTTCACGACCTTGTCGGCGCCATGCTTGGTCCGGGTAAAGACCAGCGCACGATCGACCGGTTCCTGCTTCAAAAGCTGCGCCAGCAAGGCTGGCTTGGCCGAGTGGTCGACCTGGATGATGCGTTGGGTGATGCGCTCGACCGTCGAAGCGACCGGCGTCACGGCCACCCGGGCCGGGTCACGCAGCATCGCTTCCGCGAGTTCGGCGATATCCTTGGGCATCGTCGCCGAGAAGAACAGCGTCTGCCGCCTGATCGGCAGCTTGGCGACGATCTTGCGGATGTCGTTGATGAAGCCCATGTCCAACATGCGGTCGGCTTCGTCGAGAACAAGAAACTCGACCTGTCCGAGCTTCAGTCCGTTGCTTTGCACGAGATCGAGCAGGCGGCCGGGCGTGGCCACCATGACTTCGACGCCCTGCATGACCGCGCGGACCTGGCGTCCCATCGGGACGCCACCGATTGCCAGTGCCGAAGTGAGGCGCATATGGCGGCCATAAGCGTTGAAACTCTCAAGAATCTGCCCCGACAATTCCCGTGTCGGGCTGAGGACCAGCACGCGGCAGGCCTTGGGCTGCGGTTTGACGCGGTTTTCCAGAATGCGGTGCAGGATCGGCAGCGCGAAAGACGCTGTCTTGCCGGTACCGGTCTGGGCAATGCCGACAACATCACGGCCGGCAAGAGCGAGGGGAATGGTTTGAGCCTGGATGGGCGTGGGCGTCAGATAATTCTCTTCCTTGAGCGCACGCGAGATGGGATCGGCGAGGCCGAAATCCTGAAAGGAGGTCAAAAGGTGGGTACTTTCCATTGTAAAAGGCAGGCGCCCGACAACCTTTGCCAGGAGCGCGCGAGGCGGTGTCTGGGACACCCAGCGTGTTTGGGGCGTCGGTTTTGGTTAGCTGAAGGGGCAAGCCAGAAACCGTTGGACGGGCTCAGAACACGCGGCTCGCAGTGACCCGATGATTCCGGGGTCGTATCGTTCATATGGAACACGAACACGGCACTTTCAAGGTGAATCGTGAATTCGTTCCTTTGGAGCCATCGAAAAGAGCCGCAAAAGCTTAATTTACTCCGGATCTGGGTCCAATCTGCGGGAAATTTTGCCGAAATTTTGTGCCGACAAATTGAGTTGTTCTTATATTTGCTCATAAAATAATCATTTTGCAATTAAAGCATACATTTTTTCCGCCTAAATATTAGGCGAAATCGGAATCTCGTTAGCCTTTGATGCTGGATTCTTCAATGAAGCCATCGGCTTATCTAATTGAGGCACCGTGGCATGGTTCTTGCGATTCCCTTAATGCAGGCGGCCGTGGGGCCGTTTCGCAGCGTTTCACGCCTGCGTCAGGGAGAAGACATTTCATGCTTACAGAACTCACTCACGATATGGTTACGCTGAGCCGCCGTCGCTGGCTCGCGGCGACCGCTGCGCTCGTCTTGGGCTTGGCCGCGTTCTCGACTGCGAAAGCGGCTGACGACACCATCAAGGTCGGCGTGCTCCACTCGCTCTCCGGCACCATGGCCATCAGCGAAACCACGCTGAAGGACACTATCCTTTTCCTGATCGACGAGCAGAACAAGAAGGGCGGCGTACTCGGCAAGAAGCTCGAAGCCGTCGTCGTCGATCCCGCTTCGAACTGGCCGCTGTTTGCGGAAAAGGCGCGCGAGCTGATCACCAAGGACAAGGTCGCCGTGGTGTTCGGCTGCTGGACCTCGGTCTCGCGCAAATCCGTGCTCCCGGTGTTCAAGGAACTGAACAGCATCCTGTTCTACCCCGTGCAATACGAGGGTGAGGAGAGCGAACGCAACGTGTTCTATACCGGTGCCGCGCCGAACCAGCAGGCCATCCCTGCGGTCGACTACCTGATGAAGGACGAAAAGGTAAAGCGTTGGGTGCTGGCCGGCACCGACTACGTCTATCCGCGCACCACCAACAAGATCCTTGAAGCCTACCTGAAGTCGAAGGGCGTCAAGGACGAAGACATCATGATCAACTACACTCCGTTCGGTCACAGTGACTGGCAGACGATCGTGGCCGACATCAAGAAGTTCGGCTCGGCCGGCAAGAAGACGGCGGTGGTTTCTACCATCAATGGCGACGCCAACGTTCCCTTCTACAAGGAGCTCGGCAACCAGGGCATCAAGGCGACCGACATCCCGGTTGTCGCGTTCTCGGTCGGTGAAGAAGAGCTCGCCGGCATCGACACCAAGCCGCTCGTCGGCCACCTGGCCGCCTGGAATTACTTCGAGTTGATCAAGACGCCGGCCAACGAGAAGTTCATCAAGGAATGGCAGGCCTACACCAAGAACCCCAAGCGCGTGACCAACGATCCGATGGAAGCACACGTCATCGGCTTCAACATGTGGATCAAGGCGGTCGAGAAGGTGAAGTCGACCGATCCGGACAAGGTGATCGACGCATTGCCCGGCATCGAAACGCCGAACCTGACCGGCGGCATCTCCAAGATGCTTCCGAACCACCACATCACCAAGCCGGTGTTCATCGGCGAAATCAAGGCCAACGGCCAGTTCGACGTGGTGTGGAAGACCCCGGGCCTGGTGGCCGGCGATGCGTGGTCGAAGGAGCTCGAGGGCTCCAGGGACCTGATCGGCGATTGGGTTGGCAAGAAGTGTGGCAACTACAATACCAAGACCAACAAGTGCGGCGGTCAGGGGTCCTGACGTCAGGCGCATGATCGCGAAAAAGCGGGAATCGGTTTTCGAAAGGTCCGTGCTCGAACAGGAGAGCATGGTGCGGAAAACGGGAATCGGTTTCGCTCGGGACAAGCGCGAAGCGTTTGCCCGGAGATCATGCTAAAATAAAGAGCCAATCCACGAGACCGGGAAGGCGGCGATGTCGCCGCCTTCCCCACTATTTCTGCCGGGGTCGTCCAGTGGTCGCCAATGCTTTTGACCGTCTTCGCGCGCTTGTTCTCTCAGTCTTTTTGATCGCCGCCTTCGCCTTGCCAGCGTTCGCCGGCCCATTTGAGGATGCCGTCGCCAAATTCGCCAATGACGAGTTTTCCGATACCGACGAGGCGATCGGTGCCGTGGCGGCATCGGGCAATCCGCTCGCCTTTCCCATCATCAGCGCGCTCCAGGATGGCCGGCTGTCAGCCGATCCCGACACCAGGAACGTCTATGTCACGCAGGCCGACGGCAAGATCATCGACGCCGCAACGGGTGCGGCCGTGGACAAGCTGCCGGACAATGCCGCTGCGGTGCGCCTCAACAACCGCCTGCGCCGGACCGTCGAGGCCGCGCTCGGCGGCCTGACCCTGCTGTCGCCCGATCCCGTCAAGCGGACCGCGGCCGCGCAGTCGGTTTTCAAGACCCATGACGAGACGATGCTGCCTGTCGTCGACGGCGCGTTGCAAAAGGAGACCAACAAGGTTGCGAAGCTCGCCTTTAGCGAAGCGCGCGCGGCCATCCTGCTTTTCAAGCCGGACGCCACCGATTCCGAGAAGCTTGAAGCCATCGCCACCATCAGGGCGCGGGGCGACCAGGAAGCGCTGGCGCTGCTGACTGGCCTCACCGGAGACCAGCCACCCGCCGTGGCGCGCGCCGCGGCCGGCGCGACTTCGGCCATTCAGAGCAATCTCGCGATGTGGTCGGCCGTGCAGAATGCCTGGTACGGCGTGTCGCTCGGCTCGGTGCTGTTGCTCGCCGCGATCGGCCTTGCCATCACCTTCGGCGTGATGGGCGTCATTAATATGGCCCATGGCGAAATGGTGATGATCGGCGCCTACACCACCTTCGTGGTGCAGGAAGCGATCCGCACCGGCTATCCCGGCCTGTTCGATTATTCGCTTTTGATCGCCGTACCGCTGGCCTTCGTCGTCGCCGGCGCGATCGGGGTCCTGATCGAAAGAACGATTATTCGTTTCCTCTATGGCCGCCCGCTTGAAACGCTGCTGGCGACCTGGGGCCTGTCGCTGGTGCTGCAACAGGCGGTGCGCAGCGCCTTCGGCCCAACCAACCGCGAAGTTGGCAATCCCTCCTGGATGAGCGGAGCGTTCGAACTCGGACAGATCACGATCACCTATAACCGGCTGTGGATCCTCTGTTTCACGATGGCTGTGTTCGCGGTCCTGCTCGCCATGCTGCGCTATACGGCGCTCGGCCTGGAGATGCGCGCGGTGACGCAGAACCGTCGCATGGCGGCCTCGATGGGGATCGCCACCTCGCGGGTCGATGCGCTGACCTTCGGGCTCGGCTCGGGCATTGCGGGGATCGCGGGGGTGGCGCTGTCACAGATCGACAACGTCAGCCCCAATCTCGGCCAGAGCTACATCATCGACTCCTTCATGGTTGTGGTGTTCGGTGGGGTCGGCAATTTGTGGGGCACACTGGTCGGGGCGTTCACGCTCGGCATCGCCAACAAATTCCTGGAGCCGGTCGCCGGTGCCGTGCTCGGCAAGATCGCCATTCTGGTGCTGATCATCCTGTTCATCCAGAAGCGCCCGCGCGGCCTGTTCGCGCTCAAGGGGCGGGCGGTCGAGGCATGATGCCGCACGTGCTCACGCGCTCGCTGGACCGCAGCGCAAGCCTGTTCCTGATCGTAGTGGCCGCCTGCGGCGTGTTGATCCCGCTGTCGAACCTGCTGCTGCCGTCCGGCTCCATGCTGCAGGTGCCGACCTATCTGGTCGCGCTTTTCGGCAAATATGCCTGCTACGCCATTCTGGCGCTCTCCATCGACCTGATCTGGGGTTATTGCGGTATCCTCTCGCTCGGCCATGGCGCCTTCTTTGCGCTCGGCGGCTACGCCATGGGCATGTATCTGATGCGCCAGATCGGCAGCCGCGGCGTCTACGGCAATCCGATCCTGCCTGATTTCATGGTGTTCCTGAACTATCCGAAACTGCCATGGTACTGGCAGGGATTCGATATGTTCTGGTTCGCCGCCCTGATGGTCATTCTGGTGCCGGGCGTTCTGGCCTTCTGCTTCGGCTGGCTGGCCTTCCGCTCCCGCGTCACCGGCGTCTATCTCTCGATCATCACGCAGGCGATGACCTATGCCCTGTTGCTGGCGTTTTTCCGCAATGATTTCGGGTTCGGCGGCAACAACGGCCTGACGGATTTCAAGGATATTTTGGGATTTAACGTACAAGCCGACGGCACCCGTGCCGCGTTGTTGGCGCTGAGCTGTCTGGCGCTGATGATTGGCTTCTTGATCTGCCGTGCGGTGGTGACGTCAAAACTCGGCAAGGTGCTGATCGCCGTTCGCGACGCCGAATCCCGTACGCGGTTTCTCGGCTACCGCGTCGAATCCTACAAGCTGTTCGTATTCACGCTGTCGGCCTGCATGGCCGGCGTTGCCGGCGCCCTCTATGTGCCGCAGGTCGGCATCATCAATCCCGGCGAATTTGCGCCCGGCAACTCGATCGAAGCCGTGATCTGGGTCGCCGTCGGCGGCCGCGGCACGCTGATCGGGGCTGCGCTCGGGGCGATCGTCGTCAATTACGCCAAGACCTTCTTCACGTCGGGTCCGTTGGCGCCTTATTGGCTGTTCATGCTCGGCGCCCTCTTCATCCTGGTGACGCTGCTGCTGCCCAAGGGCATCGTCGGCACCTTCAATTCCTGGTGGGAGCCGTGGAAGGCAAAGCGGACGTCGGCGACCGCCGAGAGCGCCGCGCGCGAAGACGGCGTCAGCGAACCCAATATGGCGGAGTGAGCGGATGAACGTCATGGATACCCGCTCAACTTCCGCGCTGCTCTATCTCGACGGCGTGCATGTCTCGTTCGACGGCTTTCACGCCATCAACAATCTGTCGTTGACGCTCGCGCCCGGCGAAATGCGCGCCATCATCGGTCCGAACGGCGCCGGCAAGACCACGATGATGGATATCATCACCGGCAAGACCCGGCCGGACGAGGGCACGGTGCTGTTCGACGGCGTCACCGACCTGACCCGCCTCGACGAAACGCGGATTGCCGAACTCGGGATCGGCCGGAAATTCCAGAAGCCGACGGTGTTCGAGAGCCAGACCATCGAGGACAATCTGCTGCTGGCGCTCAATGTCGATCACAGCGTGAAGGGCACCTTGTTCTGGCGCGAGACCAGGCCTGAAACCGAGCGCATCGAGCGTGTGCTGGAAACGATCCGCCTCAAGGACGCCCGGAACCGGTTGGCGGGAAGCCTGTCGCACGGCCAGAAGCAATGGCTGGAGATCGGCATGCTGCTGGCGCAGGATCCGAAGCTGTTGCTGGTCGACGAACCGGTCGCGGGAATGACCGACGTCGAAACTCATCAGACCGCCGAGCTTCTGAAGGAAATCAACAAGGACAAGACCATCATGGTCGTCGAGCACGATATGACCTTTGTGCGCGAACTCGGCGTCAAGGTGACGTGCCTGCACGAAGGCAGCGTGCTGGCGGAAGGAACCATCGACCAGGTGTCGTCGAATGATCGTGTTGTTGAAGTCTATCTTGGAAGATAGCGAATGGCGAATAGAACCATGGTGCAGCTACAAATGAAGACCAAAGGCATTCGCCATCCGCTACTCGCTACTCGCCCTTCCGCGACCGGAGGTCGCCGATGCTGAAGGTCGACAATATCAGCCTTTACTACGGTGCGGCCCAGGCGCTGCGCGGCGTTTCGATCGCGGCCGAGCCGGGCAAGGTGACGTGCGTGCTCGGCCGTAACGGTGTCGGCAAGACCAGCCTCTTGCGCGCGATGGTCGGCCAGTATCCCATTGCCGACGGATCGATCACATTTGACGGCGCTGACATCACGGGACTGAAGCCCTACGAGCGGGCGCGGCGCGGCATCGGCTTCGTGCCGCAGGGACGCGAGATCTTTCCGCTGCTGACGGTGGAGGAAAATCTCAAGACCGGCTTTGGACCTTTGAAGCGCCAGGACCGCAATATTCCCGACGACGTATTCTCGTTGTTTCCGGTGCTGCAATCGATGCTGGGCCGCCGCGGCGGCGACCTTTCCGGCGGCCAGCAGCAGCAGCTCGCGATCGGGCGGGCGCTGGTGATGCGGCCCAAACTGCTGCTGCTCGACGAGCCGACCGAGGGCATCCAGCCATCGATCATCAAGGACATCGGGCGCGCGATTACCTATCTTCGCAGCCTCGGCAACATCGCGATCGTGCTGGTCGAGCAATATCTCGACTTTGCCTGCGAGCTCGGCGACAATTTCGCGGTCATGGACAGGGGCGCGGTGAAATATGCCTGCGATCGAAGCAATCTCGACGCGAGCGAGATCAGCCGCCAGATGGCGCTATAGTTGACCCGACCGGCTCAGGTGGCGCGGCCTTTTGGGGGGGGGCGAATGCGGACCGATACCACAAGCGTGACTTCGGCGATTTTCGCGGCCAACCGCGCCCAGGGCGCGGTGACCTTCGACGTGCACCAGGTCGATGGCGTCACCCGATGCCGCCAGTTGCATGAATCCGGCTCGCTGCGCGTGCGTTTTCCTTCGCCCGAGACGGATGGCCTGTCGGCGGTATTCGTCAATACCGCGGGCGGCGTCGCCGGCGGCGATCGTTTCGACATCGATATTGCGGCCGGCGAGGGCGCGCGGCTCACCGTGACGACGGCGGCGGCGGAAAAAATCTATCGGGCCGAGGGCCCCGCCGCGCGGCTCAATATTGCCCTGAAGGCGGAAGCCCACGCGCATCTCGCCTGGCTGCCGCAGGAGACCATTCTGTTCGACCGGGCGCGGGTGTCGCGCCGGATCGACGTTGATCTCGCGGAAAGCGCCTCGCTCCTGCTTTGCGAGATCGTGGTGTTCGGCCGCGCGGCGATGGGGGAACGAATGCTGCACGGCGAATTCGTCGACCGCTGGCGGCTGCGTCGCGATGGCCGGCTGGTGTTCGCCGAGAACATACGTCTCGATGGCGATATCGGCGAAAAGCTGGCAAGTCCCGCGGTCGCCAAAGGCGGCGTGGCGATCGGCACCGCGCTGATCGTGCCGGGCGACGAGGCGCTGGTGGAGCGGATTCGCGAAGTGGCGAATTCATTCGGCGGCGAGGTCGGCATCTCCGCATGGAATGGGTTTGCAATGGCCCGCTTCTGTGCCCAAGATGCAGCGCGGCTGCGCGCCGACATGATGGCGGTGCTCGGCCGCGCCAGCGGCTCGGCATTGCCTCGGCTTTGGCTCAACTAGGTGGTCCAGCCAGAACAGTTCAGGTTAATCAGAGTGCTCGCATGAATCTGTCTCCCCGCGAAAAAGACAAGCTGTTGATTTCAATGGCGGCCATGGTGGCGCGACGCCGGCTGGAGCGCGGCGTCAAGCTCAACCATCCGGAAGCCATCGCCATTATCTCGGACTTTATCGTCGAGGGCGCGCGTGACGGCCGTACCGTGGCAGAGCTGATGCAGACAGGCGCGCAGGTGCTGACCCGCGCCCAGGTGATGCCGGGCATCGCCGAAATGATCCATGACATCCAGGTGGAAGCGACGTTTCCGGACGGAACCAAGCTTGTCACCGTGCACGAGCCGATAAGGTGAGAATTGAAGGTCGTCATTCCGGGGCGGCCGGAACGGCCGAATCCGGAATCCAGAGGTTATGTTTTCGAGATTCCGGGTTCGATGCTGCGCATCGCCCCGGAATGACGGAGGAGGAAAAATGATCCCCGGCGAACTCTTCATCAAGGACGGCGAAATCGAGCTCAATGCCGGCCGCAAGACGGTGACGCTGACGGTCGCCAATTCCGGCGACCGACCGATCCAGGTCGGCTCGCACTACCATTTCTTCGAGACCAACCCGGCGCTGAAGTTCGATCGTAAAAAGGCCCGCGGCATGCGGCTCGATATCGCCGCCGGCACCGCTGTGCGGTTCGAGCCGGGACAGACGCGCGACGTGCAGCTCGTGGCGCTCGCGGGAAAACGCACCGTCTACGGCTTCCGCGGCGATGTGATGGGGAAGCTGTAAACATGTTCGTGGCAGTCGGAGTCAAATCATGTCCGTAAAAATCAAACGTTCCGTCTATGCCGACATGTTCGGGCCGACCACCGGCGACCGGGTGCGGCTCGCCGACACCGACCTCATCATCGAGGTCGAGAAGGATTTTACGACCTACGGCGAAGAGGTGAAATTCGGCGGCGGCAAGGTGATCCGCGACGGCATGGGGCAGTCCCAGGTCACCAACAGGCAGGGCGCGGCCGACACCGTCATCACCAATGCGCTGATCGTCGACCACTGGGGCATCGTGAAGGCCGATGTCGCGATCAAGGAAGGCATGATCAGCGCCATCGGCAAGGCCGGCAATCCGGATATCCAGCCCGGGGTGACTATCGTGATCGGCCCCGGCACCGACATCATCGCGGGCGAGGGAAAGATCCTCACCGCCGGCGGCTTCGACAGTCACATCCATTTCATCTGCCCGCAGCAGATCGAACATGCCCTGATGTCCGGCGTCACCTCGATGCTCGGTGGCGGCACCGGGCCCTCGCACGGCACCTATGCGACGACCTGCACGCCCGGCCCCTGGCACATCGCGCGGATGCTCCAGTCGTTCGACGCGTTTCCGGTCAATTTGGGCATTTCGGGCAAGGGCAATGCCTCGCGTCCGGCCTCGCTGGTGGAGATGATCAAGGCCGGCGCCTGTGCGCTCAAGCTGCACGAGGATTGGGGCACCACGCCGGCCGCGATCGACAATTGCCTTTCCGTCGCCGACGATTACGACATCCAGGTGATGATCCATTCGGACACGCTGAACGAATCCGGATTCGTCGAGGATACGGTGAAGGCGTTCAAGGGGCGCACCATCCACGCCTTCCATACCGAAGGCGCCGGTGGCGGCCATGCGCCGGATATCATCAAGATCGCCGGGCTGAAGAACGTGCTGCCTTCCTCGACCAATCCTACCCGCCCGTTCACCCGCAACACCATCGACGAGCATCTCGACATGCTGATGGTGTGCCACCATCTCGATCCCTCGATCGCCGAGGATCTGGCGTTTGCCGAAAGCCGCATCCGGAAAGAAACGATCGCGGCCGAAGACATTTTGCATGACCTCGGCGCGCTCTCGATGATGTCGTCGGATTCGCAAGCCATGGGCCGGCTCGGCGAAGTCATCATCCGGACCTGGCAAACCGCGGACAAGATGAAGAAGCAACGCGGTTCCCTGCCGGAAGACAAGGGCAACAACGACAATTTCCGCGTCAAACGCTACATCGCGAAATACACCATCAATCCCGCGATCGCCCATGGCGTCTCGAAACTGATCGGCTCGGTGGAAAAGGGCAAGCTCGCCGACCTCGTGCTGTGGTCGCCGGCCTTCTTCGGCGTGAAGCCTGAATGCATCATCAAGGGCGGCTCCATCGTCGCTGCGCCCATGGGGGATCCCAACGCCTCGATCCCGACGCCGCAGCCCGTGCATTACCAGCCGATGTTCGCGGCTTTCGGCAAATCGTTGACCGCCTCTTCGGTGGTATTCTCCTCGAAGGCGGCGGTGGCATCCGGGCTCGCCAGGAAGCTCGGCATAGCCAAGAAACTCTACGCCGTGCAGAACACCCGCGGCGGCATCTCCAAGAAGAGCATGATCCACAATGGAGCTACGCCGAAAATCGAGGTCGATCCCGAAACCTACGAGGTCCGCGCCGACGGCGAACTCCTCACCTGCGCGCCTGCGGAAGTGCTGCCCATGGCGCAGCGCTATTTCATGTACTAGAGCATTAACCATGGCTGACCTTGCAGGCATCTCTCTGAAGCCGGAATTGCGGGATATTCCCCTATGATCCGCGCCACGCAGGTTCGCGGACAGCATCGCTGGAGTGAGCCGCCGGCCGATACCGTCGTGCTCGATTTCGACGATCGTCACCGGCGGCGGATGGCGATGACGGGCACGCGCGGACTCACGTTTCTGCTCGATCTGGAAAACGCGGTCGCGCTGCGGGGAGGTGACGCGCTGGTGCTCGACGATGGCAGGCTGGTCGAGGTCGTGGCGGCGCCGGAGCCGCTGGCGGAGATCCGCTGCAACGACCCGCAGCACCTGGTTCGGGTCGCCTGGCATCTCGGCAACCGCCATCTGCCGACCCAGATCACGGGGAGAGGCCTGCGCATCCGGCGCGATCACGTCATCGAGGCGATGGTGAGGGGGCTCGGCGCGCGGATCATCGAGATCGACGCGCCGTTCGATCCGGAAGGCGGCGCCTATGCCGCCGGCGGCCAGGCGCACGCACCGGCAGGTGAAGCGCATGACCATGCAGGGCATGACCATTCATCGCACGCCCATGGCGGTCATCATCACCATGAACCCGGTCATCGCCATGACGAGCATTGCGATCATGACGATCACCACGGCCATTCCCATGCTCATGACCGCAAATAAACCGCCGGCGAAGCCGCGGCGCCGCGCGGCGGTGCGAGTGGATGCGGCCGGCGATGGTGCCGCGCCGGCACCCGGCGGGTCGGTGCAGGAAAGCGAAGCCGCGGCGCTGTACCGGCTGATGACCTGGCTGTCGCCGTCCTTTCCGGTCGGCGCCTTCTCTTATTCCAGCGGCATCGAATGGGCGGTGGAGGCCGGCGATATCAGCGACGCCGCATCCTTGCGGGGCTGGCTCGCCTCTATGCTGGCGGACGGGCCGGGCTTTTGCGACGGCGTCTTTCTCGCCCACGCGCATCGGGCCGCGTCGTCCAACGACGATGCAGGGCTTGCCGGCATCGCCGAGCTCGCCGCGGCCTTCGCACCTTCGCGCGAGCGCCATCTTGAGACCTCGGCGCAGGGACGGGCGTTCGTCGAGATCGCGCGTGCGGCCTGGAATTGCGCTTCGCTGGATCGGCTGGCTTCGTCTTGTGGTGGTGCCATCGTTTACCCCGTCGCGGTCGGTCTTGTCAGCGCCGCGCATGCGATCCCTCTCGCGTCCACGGTCCACGCTTTCCTTCACGCGTTGACCTCGAACTGGATATCCGCCGGCGCGCGCCTTGTTCCCTTGGGACAAACCGATAGCCAGCGCGTGCTGGCGCAGCTGGAGCCGATCGTGGGCGCGACGGCCGGACGGGCGCTTGCAGCCTCGCTCGACGGTCTCGGCAGCGCGACCTTCCGCGCCGATCTCGCCAGCATGCGGCACGAGACGCAGTACACGCGGTTGTTCAGGTCATGAGGGAGGCTACGTACTGTCCGCGCGTCGCCCCTGCGAACGCTGGGGCCCATACGCCGCGACCTGTCGTTAGAACACAGGGGCAATTGCCTTCCGGTATCACGACCACCGGCGGTTATGGGTCCCTGCGTTCGCAGGGACGACGATCATAGAGGGATTGTTTGGATGTCCAACTCGCACGGCCCGCTTCGTATCGGCATCGGGGGTCCCGTCGGCTCGGGAAAAACCGCGTTGATGGATCTGCTCTGCAAGTCGATGCGCCAGCGCTATGACATCGCGGCGATCACCAACGATATCTACACCAAATGGGATGCCGAATTTCTCGTTCGTTCGGGCTCGCTGACTCCCGATCGCATCGCCGGCGTCGAGACCGGCGGCTGCCCGCATACCGCGATACGCGAGGATGCCTCGATGAATCTCGCCGCGGTTGCCGACATGCGCGCGAAATTTCCGGACCTCGATCTGGTGCTGATCGAATCCGGCGGCGACAATCTCGCCGCCACTTTCTCGCCGGAACTCGCCGATCTGACCATCTACGTGATCGATGTCGCGGCTGGCGACAAGATCCCCTCAAAGGGGGGGCCCGGCATCACCCGGTCGGACCTTCTCGTCATCAACAAGATAGATCTCGCGCCGCATGTCGGCGCCTCGCTGGAAAAGATGGATGCCGATGCCAGGCGCATGCGCGGGGAGCGCCCGTTTGTCATGGCCAATCTCAGAAAGAGCGAGGGCCTCGATCGCATTATCGACTTCATCGAGGCCAAGGGCGGACTCGGTCGGCCGGTGCGGGCCTAGGTGATTTTAACCGATCGTTAACGTTTGCCGCGTGCGAGACGCATGCGAGTAGCAGCGGAGGTTTTTCGTCGGTCGGCGCGGGAACAAAAGCCAGCTGCCGTGGTTAGCGTTGCCCGGCCCACCGAAAGCATCATGTGTGGCAGCCACAGTTGCGTACCGATGATCACCCCTCCACAATGCCAATCGGTTGGCTTTCATTTCGTTTCGGTTTATCGCCGCCCGGTCGGTCGTCGAATGCTTCGTCTTTTTCTTTGCCAACACCTCTTTTTTGAGTGAGCGAGTGGTTCGGCTGGGTCTCATCATCGGATTTATCGCGCTTATCGGGGTGCTGCTCTCCGGTCTTGCGGCCTATCGCGTCCATGATCAGGAACTGACGGTTGACAGGATCGCGCTGGCGCGGGCGATCGACGTGCACGCCAGCCTGGTTCAGGACCGGTTGACGGAGCGCGAATTGCTCGCCCGCGTTGCGTCGGGCCTGTTCCGTTCGCCCTCCGTGATCAAGGCCAATATGCTGCAGCCGCTGCGAACCTCGATTTATGCCTTTAAGACCGATTTCGTGGTCGCAGGCTGGATCGCCCGGCTCGGGCCAAATGAACTGGAGGCCGCACACGCCGAACTGGCGGGTGCTGGGTTTCCGAACCCGACAATCCGCAGCTATGACGATGCTCCCCTGGGTGCGGGCTCTCTCAACCGGCCGATCGACGTGTTGATGGATGTCGAACCCCGCAACGAAGAGATGAAGGCGTTTTCGGGGCGTTGCTTCGACCAGCATCCCATTCTGGGACCGATGTTGGCACGAGCCTTGGTGGAGATGAAGCCTGTCGCGTCAGATCCCCTTCCGCTGCTGCGTCCGGACGGACCGATCGGTCTCGTGCTTGCCGCGCCGGTTCTGCAGGAGGGCGAGGCACAGCCTGCCGGCTTTGTGACGTTCGCCTACGAGCTGGCGCCGCTGATGCTGGCCAATGACGATCTGTCGCTGTTCTCGGTGGTGCTGAAAGATCCGCGTAGAAACTATGGCGAGCTGATCGCAAACGACCGGGACGTCGTCATATCGAGAACGGCAGGTCCACAAGGTCCCACACCATCGGTGACGAGGACGGTTGCGTTCGGAGGCCGCGACTGGTCGCTCAGCTATTACGCCAAGACCAACACAGTGATGCGGGCCCAACAGGCCGCCGCTATCGTGGCCGCCATCGGTCTCGCGCTGACAGCGGTCATCTGCGGGCTGTTCGGATATGTCGCCTACAATAACCTGCGGCTCAGCCGTGAAATCCAGGTTCGGATCGGCTTCGAGCGCCGGTTGACCGCCGTCATCGACGAACTCAATCATCGCGTAAAGAATATTCTTGCCGTGATCCAGTCGATCGTGACCCGGACGCTGCGTCATGGCTCCGACATCGAGGTCGCCCGTGAACTTCTGATCGGTCGGATTCATGCGATGTCGAACGTGGTCTCCCTGCTCAGCGAGAGCCAGTGGCAGGGCGTCAAGCTGAAGGGCCTGTTCGAAGCGCGCGCGATACCCCACGCCGAGCGTATTGCGGTCAGTGGTCCGGAAATCACCGTTAGCGCGCGGGCGGCGCAGTCGCTTTCGCTGCTGTTCTTCGAACTGGCTTCGCATTCCGATGAAGGGCTTTCGCTGGTCGGCAAGCATCCCCATATCGTCGCGCATTGGGAAGTGACGGGGGAAGAGCCAGACACCATCTTTTATTTTCGCTGGGAAGAGTTCAACACCAGCGCGGCGACCCGCCGCGCCGACAGCGATTTCGGCGTCATCCTGCTGGACCGCGTCGCGCCGGAGGCGCTTGGCGGGACATCGAAGCGGTACTTTACCGATGTGAGCTACGTGTACGAACTCACCGCGCCGATGGAGACCGTGGTCGATATGTCGGAGAGGGATCGAACCGAAAATTTTCGGCACCGCTAAAGCTCTCGCGTTGGTCAGCCAACAAGGACACCGGGATTCCGGGGCACGCGAACGTGAACCCGGAATCTCGCGCAAATGATCTCGAGATTCTCAGATGTGCAATTGCACATCTGAAGCCTGCGCCTCACGGCGCATCCCGAATGTCGCTGAGTGAGCTGGAAATCGAACTGGATTTAGCCGCCGCTGCCGCCGATCACCGCGCGCACGGTTTCATCGGGGCCGAAATCCTCGGCGCCATCGACATAGAGCAGTGCCGAGAGTTTCGATCGGGCCCGGTTGACCCGGCTCTTGATGGTGCCGACCGCACAGCCGCAGATCGCTGCCGCATCCTCATAGGAGAAGCCGGAGGCGCCCACCAGGATCAACGCTTCGCGCTGGTCCTGCGGCAGCTTGTCGAGTGCCGCGCGGAATTCCTCGAACTCCAGATGCGCGCTCTGCGCCGGCTGGGTCTTCAGGGTTTTTGCATAGCTGCCATCGGCGTCCTCCACCTCCCGCCGCCGTTTGCGATAGTCCGAGCGGAACAGGTTGCGCAGGATCGTGAACAGCCATGCCGGCAGGTTGGAGCCGGGCTGGAACGAGTCGATATTGGCCAGGGCGCGCAACAGGGTCTCCTGCACCAGATCATCGGCGCGGTCGCCGTTGCCGGAAAGCGAGATCGCAAACGCGCGCAAGCTTGGAACTGACGCCAGGATGTCGTCGCGGAGTGAGTCTGTGAGAGGCATAATTCATTCCCCTCCGTCGTTTTTGTCGCCCGCATTCCTAAGTTGGGGATTGGCCTCGGCCACATCAAGCTTCCGGATCAGCTCCACGAACCGGTCCGGAACCCCTTGCCGGACGACGTCGTCGTACATGGCGCGCAGCTGGTGGCCTATTCTCGACTGAATCTCGGCATTTAGGCCGCCCTGCTTTTTTGCTTCTTTCATGACCTGTTCACCGCTTCCCCCAGAGTTAAGCTTTTGTATTTTCACGGTTAATCCTCGAAATTGGTCCCTGCGCCCTCGGGGGCTCGTCGTAATGGCTAATTCAAAGTTGGGTGAATAGTTCCGTGGCTGACGGAACTTTTCTTGTCCCCGAACGTAGTTCAGCCATGTCAGGGGGACACCGGGTCGCCTCCCGTTGAACGTTTGCGGCCCAAGACAAGGATGGAGTGGGGATGTCCCGATCACAGCTTGTTGCCGAACACTTGCCATTGCTGCGCCGCTACGCTCGTGCCTTGACGGGAAGCCAGACATCGGGCGATGCATATGTCGGGGCCATGCTTGAGGCGCTGCTTCAGGATCCGTCCCTGCTCGACGAACGTCACGGACCCCGTGCCGGGCTATTCCGGATCTTTACGCAAATCTGGAACTCGGTATCGATCAACGACGATCCCGATGTGACGACCTTGCCGATGCCGCCCGAGCGACGGCTCTCGAATATCACCCCACTGCCGCGCCAGGCCTTCCTGCTGTTGTCGCTCGAAGGCTTCTCGGAAGAAGAAGTCGCGTTCATTCTCGGAACCGATGTCGCCGAGACCCGCAACCTCGCCGATGCCGCCGGGCGCGAAATGGCGGCGGAGATCGCCACCGATGTGCTCATCATCGAGGACGAGACCTTTATCGCGATGGATCTCGAAAGCCTGGTGAAGAATCTCGGCCACCACGTGATCGGCGTCGCCCGCACCCACACCGATGCGGTTGCGCTCGCCAAGAACAGGAAGCCCGGCCTCATTCTCGCGGATATCCAGTTGGCCGACGGCTCTTCGGGCCTCGATGCCGTTAACGAGCTGTTGCGCACCTTCGAGGTGCCGGTGGTGTTCATCACCGCCTATCCGGAGCGTTTCCTGACTGGGGAGCGTCCGGAGCCGGCGTTCCTGATCTCAAAACCGTTCCAGCCGGCGATGGTGTCGGCCGTCGCCAGCCAGGCGCTGTTCTTCCAGCGCAACTCGCGCAACCGCGCGCCGAGGGTGGCTTGAGCAAGGACGGCTTAAGGCAGGATGGCGCGAGCGCGTAAGTACGACGCGGCCGGTATCGGCCGCGTCACCGCAGGTTACTTTGCTCCGGTCGCTTCGGCAAATTCGCCAGCGGATTGAACAATCGCCCTGTTGACTTGATGCGCGCCGGTAACCCCCGGGAAATCGTCCAATGCGCCACCCTCCGGATGCAGGAGCTTTTGCTGCGCGGATAAGCGAAGCGTCGATCCTGGCCAGCGGATTTGGAGCCCGTGCTTCCAAGCGGCAGCGGCGAAAGCGGGTGCGCGGTCGGTTATTCTTTTTTAAATCAACCGGATCACAGGCAAATAAGCAGGGCGCGGCTGGCATCACCACAGCCGCGCCCTACATCACCGGTCAATGGGGCAGGGGGGATAACCGGCTGCCGGGATGACGCACAGGGCCCCGGAGACGTTCCGCCCCCGCGACATTTTTTCACACACAGTTAAGTGATTGCGAGTCTCCCGAAACCTTGTTGTTCCCATTGCGTTGTTCGTTCGATTGCCATGGGGCGATGAGCGGCGGACAAGAACATGTCACGGCTTGCAACTGGGATCCTCGGTACGATCGCCCTTTCGCTGACATTGGGCGCGGCGCAATTTGCCTCGGGCCGCGACCTCTCCGAAGCGGCGCAAGGCCCCCTGGCCCAAGACCGCCTCGAGAATGCCTTTCAGGAGCCTTTGGCCGCGGTCGGGGTTGCAGTCAACCGTGTCGCGAAAGCCAGCCGCGTGGCAAGCGTCGCGGGATCCCCCGCGCAGACCCG
The DNA here is from genome assembly GCA_963786045.1 of uncultured Alphaproteobacteria bacterium. Taxonomy (GTDB): domain Bacteria; phylum Pseudomonadota; class Alphaproteobacteria; order Rhizobiales; family Xanthobacteraceae; genus Bradyrhizobium. The sequence goes on from CAWAXR010000002.1 coordinate 149,738, forward strand.
CACGATTTCGCTTCGGCTGGATGGCTTTTCAAATACGTCTTTCCTGGTCCGTGTTCCCGTTGCCAGCGGCGCCGGCACCCCCACATCCTCCCTCTCCGGGAGCAAGCCGGGGAATCGCAAGCTGACGGTGGCCTGCGAACCCGTGGTTAGCGTGTTGACCGAAGTCGCCAAGCTGCTTCAGCCCGGCCGCTGCGTGACATAGCGCTTCTCCGTCCTTGCCAGAGACGCTTCATCATTCCGCCGGCGCTTCATCCACCGAGGTGTTGCGGCTGGCCAGCAATCCCAGGGCCAGTCCACCGACCGCCAGGATCGGAATCAGCTTTTTGACGCCGATGGCGCGGATCACCTGAACGCCAACTGCCACCAGCATCGGGTCGGCAAGCGCGGTGTGAGCCGTGGATTTCGCGGCTCCCGCCGCGCGCGCCCGGGCGCGATTTTTTCGCACGACGTAAAGCGAGGTCGCGACCATCGCGACGATCAGGAAGATGCTGGCGCCGGTCAGGCAGGCCTGGATCAGGCCGTAGGTTTGCAGCATGTAGACGAAGGCCGCCGCGCACAGAAATGAGATTGTGATGAACGCGGCCGCCGCCGCCGCTGCCGCGAGTGACGTCAGCCGCAACGCGGTGCCGGTCGATTCCTTGAAATCATCGATTACGCGCCCAAACATCGGAACGCCTCGTTCGAAAATGGAAGAATTGAACCGGGCGATATGATCATTTCGGCCGCGCGCCCTTCGCTAGCGGCGCCATGTCATGCCGATCAAAAGGCCAAGGCCGAGCGCGAGGCCAACGGTCGCCAGCGGCCGCTGCGTGATGACATCCCCCAGCGTTTCCTCGATCGATATGGCCGTGTCCTGGGCGGCGTCCATGGCGGCGCTGCCACGCGCGGAAATATCGTCGACCGCCGAATCCACATTGGCGCGCGCCTGCTTGTAGCCGCGGCGCGCCTGCTTTTGCGCGGTGCCTGCGAATGAATTAAGCGCGTCGGTAATCTGTTCGGTGAGGGCGGTGATATCGCTTTTCACGGCTGCTACATCCTTTTCAAGGCGTTCGTAGGTTGCTTTGTCCTTCAGGTTTTTCATTCCAATTTCACCGTCTGTACTCGACATCAAAAGCTCCCGGCATCCAAAGTCAGATGCGGCACAAACGCCCCGCGTCGCGGGAAGTTCCGGAAGCGTAATCGATGAACTCAAGGCAATTAGCTCGACGGTAACTGCGGCGAGGTCGTCGGCCACAAATGCTCTCTGAGGATCAGCGCCACGATCAGAAGCGGTGACGACAGGAATCCGCCCATCGGTCCCCATAGCCAGGTCCAGAAGGCGAGTGCGATGAACACGGCAAGCGCGTTGAGTTCGAGCCTGCGGCCGATAATGGCCGGCGTGACGAAATGGCCTTCAAGAAATGTGAGTCCGACAAAGGAAAGCGGCGCGATCAACCCTGCTCCGATGGTCGAGAACGTGACTGTTCCAACCGCCGTCAGGATCACAAACATCGCGACCGGGCCAATGATCGGAAAGAAATTCAATGTTGCCGCCAGCGCGCCAAGCCCGGCCGAATTAGGCATGCCGGTGGCCGCGCAGATGATGCCGGTCGCCGCGCCGACCCCGAGATTGATCATCGTTACCGTCAGCAGATAGCCGCCGAGATGTTCCTCGATGGCGTTCAGGATCCGCAGGGTTCGCAGCCGCAATTCATGCCCGGTGAAGGTCATGATCAGCGCGCGTCGCAGGTCTCGCCAGCTCGCGATGAACAGGACGAGCGTGGCAAAGAACAGCAGGAATTCGGTGAAAGTCGGCGACAGGAATTCCAGCGTCGGCTGGACCCACTCGAATTTGGGCATCTGAAACGGTGCCGCTGGGAATGAGTCGGATAGCCCAAGCATGTTCTGGAGGTCATGCCACAGCGCCAGCGGCCGGTCGAACAGGTGCAGTTTGTCCTTGAGCCGCGCGCCGAGCTCCGGCAGGCGCGTGCTCCACTCCATCAGCGGCGAGGAAATCAGGCCGACGATGAACGTGACGCCGGCGCCCACCGCGCTCACGATCAGAACCGCTGAAAGCGCACGCGGAATTCGATGACGTTCGAGAAAGCCCGCCGCCGGCGACAGCATGGTGCCGACCACGAATGCGGCCACGACGGGCAAGAAGAACGCTTTGGCGACATAGAGGACGGCAACGACAGAGATCAGCAGCAGCGAAATCAGTGCAAACGCAACAAGCTCCGTGCGGCGAATGATCGGAGCAAATTCGGCGTTGCTGTCAGGCAGCGGCGTGTCGGCCACATCTCCGGGAAACGCACGTTCGTTGGGCGGGACACGCAATAGTCTCTCCCCGCGCGGCGAACATGGACGGTGAGCCGCGGCATCGCGCGACGAAAGGGCTCAGGGCGATATAATCCGCAAGACCGGCAGCAGTTCCATCGCGGAAAAGGTGAAGCGCGGTCTTCTTGACAGGGATGGGTCAATTTGAACCGGGGGACGGAACAGAGGAGCCTCGGTAGCGTTTGTTGATGACAGCATCAGCGTGATGCACGTCGCGGCAGGGCCGATCATGACAACGATATTCGCAGGCGATGGCCGTACGGCCGCAGCCACGCTGGCTGTCACGGGGACATCGTGGGTGGCTGATCGCCAAAGAAATTCCGGATCGGCTCAGGATGCTTGCGATGGATCAAAAAGCTCTGACTCAAACGAGCCTACCAGACATTCAATATTCCGGTATTGCCGCACGACCCCGAGCGAACTTTTGAACCAGGCATCATCGCATGCCAGTCAAGGATGACAGGTCATGGCACAGGAAATTTCCCGTAATCGAACGCAGCGGCTGCGTGTCATTAACGCGCTCATTGTTTTCGGGGCGATCTCATTTGCGCCGGCAGTCCTTTCAAGCCGGGCGGATGCGCAAGCGCTCGGCTACGCACCGGCCCCGCAAACCTCGTTTCCGTCAGACAATATCATGACGGCGCCGGCCGGTTCCGCGCTGTCGGATGAAGGCGGCGGAAACACCTATGTGCGTCCGGAGCGGCTGCGTCGCGCCGTTGTGGCGCTTGCCACGAGTGAGGCGCCGGGCACGGTGATCATCGATACCGGTAACACCGTGCTCTACTACGTGCTCGGGCAAGGCCGGGCCATGCGCTACGGCGTCGGTGTCGGCCGCGAGGGGTTCACCTGGTCCGGCGTCCAAACCATCACCCACAAGGCGGAGTGGCCGGATTGGCATCCGCCGGCGCGGATGATCGCGCGTCAGCCCTATCTGCCGCGCTTCATGGCGGGGGGTACCGGCAATCCGCTCGGCGCCCGCGCCATGTATCTTGGCTCCAGCGAATACCGCATTCACGGCACCAACGATCCTTCGACGATCGGGAAGTTTGTGTCGTCAGGCTGCATCCGGTTGACCAATGAGGATGTCATCGACCTGTTCAGCCGCGTCAATGTCGGTACCAAGGTGGTGGTTCTGCCGAAAAATGCGCAGCATCTCGAAGCCAAGAGAACGGTCACCGGAGACAATAACGTCGCGGCGGCCTCGCGGCCCCGACCTGTGGTGACGACGTTGCCGTCGGGTCGCCAGGCGATGAACCTTTCGACCTCGCCGCTGTACTGAACCTGTCTCGGAGGCGGACATGATGGTGCGATCAGGCAGGCTGGCATTGGACGCGGCAGCGGCCCTGATCGTGGTGGTGTTGGCCCCCGCTGCGCAGGCGGAGGATTTTCTTTCCGCCCTGTTCGGGGCATTCGGCCGGCCTCTGCCATATGCGAGCGGGGGCAACAGTTCCAGCGTCCCCGAAAGCGATATTCAGCGTCCGCGCACGCTTTATTCCTATTCCGGTGGCTCACAGGCCTATTGCGTGCGTACCTGCGATGGGCGCTATTTTCCGATCGCCGCAACCGGCAATCAGAGCCGGGCGGCATCCTGTAACAGCTTCTGTCCGGCGAGCGACACCAGGGTGGTCTACGGCAGCAATATCGACGATGCCATCACCGAGAGCGGAAAGCCCTATTCCGAACTGCCGAACGCGTTTCGCTATCGCAGCGAATTGGTCGCGGGCTGCACCTGCAACGGCAAGGACCCGACCGGCCTCGCATCGATCAAAATCGAAGACGACCCGACGCTTCGTAAAGGCGACATCGTGGCAGGTAGCGGCGGGTTGATGGTTGCGGGCGGTGGCGCCGATCGACGGGGCGCATCGCTGACCCTCTCGCCCGCTCCAGAAGCTGTGCGCTCACGCTATCGGCGCGTGCCGGTGGTGGCGTCGCAGTAGAGGCGGTCGCGATTTATGCCCGGGCAAGACGCGCTGTTCAGGCCGCGCGGATCTTGCCCAGGAATTCGGTGACCTGTTTGCCCAGCGCAAGGCTCTGCGTTTCCAGCGTCCGGGAGGCTTGCCTTACGTTCTCCGCCGCTGCGGCGGCGGCATCCGCGTCGGTTTTGACACCCGTGATATTCTCCGAGACGTTTCTGGTGCCTTGCGCGGCGTGCTGGGTGCTGCGGGTGATTTCCTGGGTGGCGGCGCCCTGCTCCTCGACTGCGGCCGCGATGGCGGTCGCGACCTCGTTCACCTCGCCGATGATGCTGCCAATTCCCTTGATCGCCTCGATGGCGTCGCCCGCCACCTTCTGAATGTCGGCGATCTGCTCGGAAATGTCGTCGGTCGCCTTGGCGGTCTGGCTGGCCAGCGATTTGACCTCGGACGCCACGACGGCAAAACCCCTGCCGGCTTCGCCGGCGCGGGCCGCCTCGATTGTCGCGTTGAGCGCCAACAGGTTGGTCTGGGCGGCAATAGAATTGATCAGGCCGACCACCTCGCCGATCCGGGCCGCCGTTTTCGCCAGTCCCTGGACCGTGTCGTCAGTTTCCTGCGCCCGATTGACGGCGCGGCTGGCGATGCCGGCGGCGTGCGAGGCCCGCCGGCTGATGTCGTCGATCGATGCGCTCAGTTCCTGCGAGGCAGAAGCCACGTTCTCCACGCTCATCGAGGCCTCGCCGGAGGCCTTCTCCGCGATCTGGACGCGCGAATTGGTCTGGCTGGAGACCGCCGACAAGCCCGCCGAGGTCGTCCTCATCTGGCTGGAAGCGTCGTTCAATTGGTCGAGCGTCTGGCGAACCAGGCTCTCGAATTCACCGACATAGCCTTCGATGGTCCGTTGGCGCGTGGCAGCGCCAGCATGACGTTCGCGCTCCTGATCCTCGATCCTGAGCTTGTCCATGGCCTGCTGCTTGAATGTTTCCAGTGCGCCGGCCAGCGCCCCGATCTCGTCACGGCGCTGCGCATATCCGGTGTCGACGGCGAGGTCGCCGGCGGCCACCTTCAGCATCGCATCGCGCATGGTGTGCAGCGGCCCGATAATGCGGCGGCTCACAGCCATCATCGTGCCGAAGGTCAGGACGAGCGCCGCGGCCAAAAGCACGAGCTGGAGCGTCAGCGAGCGCTGGGCCTCGGAATGCTGGGCGATGGCATACTCCTTGGCGGTATCAAGCGCGCGTTCGGCGACGGTGACCGCGCTGCTCATGTGTTCGACCGAGAACGGGCTCCACTCGTTAGCCTTCATTTCGGGTTTCTCGCCGGTCAGAAGGGCGTTCACCAATCGATCCCGAAGCGCAAGAAACTGTGGCGCGAAATAGGCCGTTTTCGCTTCGGTCATCGCTTCAGCAAGTTGAGGTGGTAACCCGCTTTCCGCTGCCGCGATTTGCAGTGCCGCCCACGCAGATTCGATACCTCCGACCAGCTTGGTGTAGGCCTGACGAAGATCGGGCGCCACGCGGCCGGACGCGAGACCATTCGAAATCAGCAAAGATGCCTCGCCCGCCGTGTTGCGCATTAGCCAGGCGAGTTGCTTGATCATCAGCAACTGGTCGATGACCGGATCGCTGTGATTTACGGCAGCGGCAATCCGGATGGACACCTTATCGAGGGTCTCGAGCAACGCCGCCGTGTTTTCCGTGTATTCCCTGCCCAGCGCCGGGCGGCGCGAAGCCTTCGGCTTGCTCATGGCGTCCCACGACTCGGCTTCGAGCGCGGTGAACGCTCGGATCAGCCGGTTCAAATCGGGAAGCAACGTCTTTTGCTCGGGAAACTCGACCGCGGCGAGCGCTTCGGCCGCCGACCGCATCGCGGACAATTCGATATCTCGATGGGAGCGGAGATATTTCTGCACGTCCGGTTGCAGTATGGTGTCATCGTTCAGGCTGCGGCTGGTGGTCGATCGGTCGCTGCGCAGATTGTGCATCGCCTTGAAAAGATTCGATGAGGCATCCGCGACCACAGAAATCCGGCTTGTTGTGACGAGCCGCTCCCAGGAGTCCCGGGCACTTACGCAGAGCAGAGCCGTCATGCAGGTGGCCATCAGGATGATGACCGACTTGATCAGCGAAGACACGGTGAGACGATTGAGCATGAACGGCCCCCAGAAAACTTCGCCCATCTAGCCAAAAAAGGGTAAATTTTTAGGCAGCAAACCTGCCGTTGTTAGGTCGCGACGGGCCCGCGAGGCCGGTTTTCCAGGCGCCTTGGGGGCGTTTACCGCACGGCTTCGACGACCGGGGAGCAGCCGCGCCCCAACTAAAAAGCCCCGGCGAGCCGGGGCTTTTTAGCCGATCACGAACACTTACTTCAGCGTCCTGAACCAGTCGTCCACTTCCCTGTGAATCTGGTCCTTGGCGAAGCCGTAGCGCTGCTGCAACTTGCCTTCGAGTTGCTCGCGGCGGCCTTCGATCACGTTGAGATCGTCGTCGGTGAGTTTGCCCCACTTTTCCTTGGCAGCGCCCTTGAGCTGTTTCCAGTTCCCTTCAACCCGGTTCCAATCCATCGTTATCGCCTCCTTCGTTGCGATGACGATCTAACGAACGCGATATTCAATCGTTCCGGCTGCGCGGCCGTCGACTGGTTAACCCGCCGCCTTGGCCTCGCGGCGCCGCGCCGTCAGGATGTACTCGGTGTAGCCGTTCGGCTGCTCGCGCCCCTTGAAGATCAGATCGCAGGCGGCCTTGAAGGCGACGCCGTCAAAGGAAGGCGCCATCGGCCGGTATAGGGAATCGCCCTTGTTCTGGCCGTCCACCACCACCGCCATCCGCTTCAGCGACTCCATCACCTGCTCCCGGCTGATGACGCCCTGATGCAGCCAGTTCGCCAGATGCTGGCTCGAGATGCGAAGGGTCGCGCGGTCTTCCATCAGCCCGACGTCGTGAATGTCGGGCACCTTGGAGCAGCCGACCCCCTGATCGATCCAGCGCACGACATAGCCGAGAATGCCCTGGCAGTTGTTGTCGATCTCCTGCCGCACATCGTCGGGCGCCCAGTTCGATTGCGATACCGGAACGGTGAGGATGTCCGAAAGCTTTGCGCGCGGGCCGCCCTTCGCCAACTCCTGCTGGCGCGCCAGCACGTTGACCTGGTGATAATGCAGCGCATGCAGCGTCGCCGCGGTCGGCGAAGGTACCCACGCGGTGGTGGCGCCGGCCTGCGGGTGCGCGATTTTTTGCGCCAGCATGTCCGCCATCATGTCAGGCGCGGCCCACATGCCCTTGCCGATCTGGGCGTGGCCGGGCAGGCCGTCGATCAGGCCGATATCGACGTTCGAGTCCTCATAGCCCTTGATCCAGGGTTGAGCCTTCATGTCGTTCTTGCGGATCATGGGGCCTGCTTCCATCGAGGTATGGATCTCGTCGCCGGTGCGGTCGAGGAAGCCGGTATTGATGAACATGATGCGCTTGAGGGCCTGCTGGATGCAGGCCTTGAGGTTGATGGTGGTGCGGCGCTCCTCGTCCATGATGCCGACCTTCATGGTGTTTTCCGGCAGCGCCAGCATCTTTTCGACCCGGGCGAACAGTTCGCAGGTCAACGCGACCTCGTCGGGGCCGTGCATCTTCGGCTTGACGATATAGACCGAGCCGGTGCGGCTGTTGCGTACCTTCGAGTTGCCCTTGAGATCGTGGATCGCGAGCAAGCCCGCGACGGCGGCGTCGAGCAGGCCCTCCGGAATTTCCTCGCCGGCGCCGTCGAGCACCGCATCGGTGAACATGTGATGGCCGACATTGCGCATCAACAAGAGGCTGCGGCCATGCAGCTTGAGTTCATTTCCGTCAGGGGTCTTGTAGACGCGGTCGGGGTTGAGCGCGCGCGTCAGCGTCTTGCCGCCCTTCTCGAAGTCGGCCGACAACGTGCCGTTCATCAGCCCGAGCGTGTTGCGATAGACCAGCACCTTGTCCTCGGCGTCGACGGTCGCGACGCTGTCTTCCATGTCGAGGATCGTGCTGACGGCGGATTCCAGGATCATGTCGGCGACGCCCGCAGGATCGTCCTTGCCGATCATGTGGCTGCGGTCGATCTTGATTTCGATATGCAGGCCGTTGTTGACCAGAAGGATGGCCGAGGGCGAGGCGGCATCACCGCGATAGCCCGCGAACTGCGCGTTCGACTTCAGCGCGGTGGCGTTGCCGCTCTTCAATTTGACCGCGAGCTGGCCGCTGATGACGCTGTAGGAAGTCACATCGGTGTGGCTGCCGGTCGCCAGCGGCACGGCGGAATCGAGGAAGGCCTTGGCTTTCGCGACTACCTTGTCGCCACGTGCCTTGTTGAAGCCCTTTGCCTGCTCGCCTGCTTCGTGCGGGATCGCGTCGGTGCCGTAAAACGCGTCGTAAAGACTGCCCCAGCGCGCATTGGCGGCGTTCAGCGCATAGCGCGCATTGGTGAGGGGCACGACCAGCTGGGGTCCGCAGATCTTTCCGATCTCTTCATCGACATTGGCGGTCTCGACCTTCTGGGTCGCGGGTTCCGGCAGCAGATATCCGATCTCCCTCAGGAACGCCGTGTAGGCATTGAGGTCGATCGGCTTGCCCTTGTTGGCGCGGTGCCAGTCGTCGATCTTCGCCTGCAGCGTGTCGCGGAAGGCGAGCAGGTCGCGGTTTTTCGGCGCCAGATCGCGGACGATGGCGGCCAGTCCTGCCCAGAACGCGTCGGGCGAAATCCCGGTTTTCGGGGCCGCTTCGCTGGCGATGAAATCAAACAGAACAGGGGCAATCTTCAGTCCGTGGGCATCGATACGATTCATGATGGATTTTTCTCACGAGAAACAGCGTTGAAAGCGCGGTTTACAGGGATGACAAAGCAAAAAAAGCGCCATGGGGCGCGAGGTTCAGGGGCCTTTTAGCGCCAAAGCCTGCCCCAAGAAAAGCCTTTCGATTGCCTATTACGGCGGCGGTCGGAGGCTCAAATATTGGCAGCTAAATCAACTACTTCGTCGAACAGAATACCGGTCTTCGTCAGCATTCCCTCGATCTCGTCGGTCGCATCGCTGACGGAACCCGCCGAGGTATCGAGCGTCAATTCGCAATCAGTGGGCGGCTGGTAATCGTTGCCGGTGCCGGTGAATGCCGGCAGGGAGCCTGCGCGCGCCTTGGCGTAATGGCCCTTGGGATCGCGGCTCTCGCACACCTCGGCTGGCGTTGCGACATAAATCTCGCGGAACGCGGTGTCGGCGATGCGGCGCGCCGCTTCACGGTCTTCGCGCGAGGGCGAAACCGCGGCGACGATGGCGATGTGCCCGTTGCGCGCCAGATGGGTCGCGACTTCCGCGAGGCGTCGAATGTTCTCGGTGCGGTCGGCCGCGGAGAAGCCGAGATCGCTGTTGAGCCCGGCGCGCAGCGTATCGCCGTCGAGCAGGACCGGCGATCCGCCATTGCCGAACAGCCGGCGTTCCAGCGCCCGCGCCAGCGTCGATTTTCCGGAAGCAGGCAGTCCCGTCAGCCAGACCACCGCGCCGTTATGGCGATTGCGCGCCGAGCGTTCGTCGGGGCGCAGCGCGGATTCCACCGGCACGATATCGACGGGAATGGCGCGTTGTCCGGCGTCGACCGACAGCACCAGGCCGCCGCCGGCGATGCGGCCGCCGACCTCGATCACCAACCGTCCAGTGCGTGGATTTTCGACGTAGGGATCGGCGGCGACCGGCTGCGCCAGCGAGATGTCGATTTCGCCGACATGGTTTCGCGCGATCGATTTATTCTCGACGCTCGACAGTTCGCCGGGATCAACGGCTTTCTCGATCGCGACCACGGTGGCGCGGACCTCCCGCGTGCCGAGCCGGACCAGGATTTGCTCGCCCTTGGCAAGCTCCTTGTCGTGTAGCCAGAAGATACGGGCGCGCAGCCGGCGCGTGTCGCGCGGGCTGGTCCCGGCATGGGCGATGACGTCGCCGCGTTCGAGGAACAGTTCACGATCGAGCGTGACGCCGACGGATCGTCCCGCCGTTTGAGCACCCTCGACCGGCGTCATCGGCCAGCCCTCGACGCTTCTGATTTTTGCGATTTTTCCCGCGGGCATGATGACGATCTCGTCGCCGGCGGCGAGCCCGCCGGATTCGATCCGGCCCGCGACAATGCGGCGGTCGTCGAACTTGTAGATCGCCTGCACCGGCAGCCGCAGCGCAAGCTGCTCCAGCGGCCGCGCCGGCTCGAGCGCGTCGAGCGCCTCGACCACGGTCGGGCCCTGGTACCAGCCGATCCTGCGCGTGCGCTCGGCAACGCCGTCGCCATCGCGCGCCGAAATTGGAATCACGGCCAGAGGCCTGACGCCGAGGCCGGTCAGATGGGCGGAGATTTCGTCGCTGATCTCGGCAAATCGCGCCGCGCCGAAGTCAACCCGGTCCATCTTGTTGACGACGACCGCGACCTGTTTGACGCCGAGAAGATGCAGCAGATAGCCGTGGCGCCGGGTCTGGTCGCGCACGCCTTCCAGCGCGTCGATGATCAGGAGCGCGCCGTCCGCCTGCGAGGCGCCGGTGATCATGTTGCGCAGGAATTCGGCGTGTCCAGGCGCGTCGATCAGCACCACGTCGCGCGATTTGGTGCGGAAACGGATCTGCGTGGTGTCGATGGTGATGCCCTGGTCGCGTTCGGTTTGTAGCGCGTCGAGCAGGAACGACCATTCGAATGGCATGCCCCGCCGCGCGCTGACGGCTTTGAGCATTTCGAGTTTGCCTTCCGGCAAGCTGCCTGTCTCATGCAAAAGACGTCCGACCAGTGTCGACTTGCCGTGATCGACATGACCGACGATGACGATGCGCACTTGCGGGCGCGTGGTGCCGTTTGGCGTTGCCGATAACGCGGCGGGGACGGTCATGTTCATTGCTGCGCTCAACCCATTTTGTCCGTCAGAGATAGCCGGCGACACGCAGCCGCTCGAAAGCATCTTCGGTTTCGTGATCCAGCGCGCGTCCCGCGCGCTCCGGCACCTTGGTGCGGTCGAGCTCAATGAGAATTTCCTCGATATTCGACGCGGTCGAAGCCACCGGGTTGGTGATGTCGGCGTCACCCAGCGAGCGATAGCGCTTGCCATCCTTGGCGAGATACAGCGGAATGATCGGGATGTTTTCGCGCAAGGTGTAGGCCCAGATGTCGGCCTCGGTCCAATGCAGGATCGGATGAACGCGCAGATGCGCGCCCGGCGGCGGCGAGGCGTTGAACTGATCCCAGAATTCCGGCGGCTGATCGCGCACGTCCCATCCGCCTTCGGTACCGCGCGGCGAGAACACCCGTTCCTTGGCGCGCGTAGCCTCTTCGTCGCGGCGAATGCCGGCGATCAAACCATCGAAGCCGAATTTGGCGAGCGCGAGTTTCAATCCTTCGGTCTTGCGCGCAGCGGAGCGCGCGGCCGGCGGCAAGGTCGGGTCGATCGTCTCAAGCGGCGGGCAGGGTTCGATCCTGAGATCGAGCTCCCATTCCTTGCCGTAGCGATCGCGAAACGCGTACATCTCCGGAAATTTCTTGCCGGTATCGACGTGCAACGCGGGGAACGGCACGCGGCCGAAAAAGGCCTTGCGCGCGAGCCAGATCATCACGTTGGAATCCTTGCCCAGCGACCACAACAGCGCGAGCTTCCTCAGCCGCGCGAAGGCCTCCCTGAAAATGTAGATGCTCTGGGCCTCGAGCGCGTCGAGGTGATCCATCGAGGGCGCCTCGGCGCGCCCATCGGTTGAAATTTGCGTGACCGTGGACTGCCCGATCGGGATTGCCCGAAGCAGCCGATCACTGGCGTGGTCGTCGTCGAGAAGATGCATCTACCGGCCCTTGGCCTTGGGAGGCGAAAATTCTATAGTTGCATTGCAGTAGAGAAGAAATAATTTTCTCTTTGCAGGCGCTGAATGAGACATATATAGAAAATAATTCCAGTCAACCCCGGAAGTTGGGGAAGCGAGTATCGCATGCGATTCCTGCCGGTATTCCTCGATCTGCAAAGCGGCGTGGTGGTGCTGGTCGGCGCCGGCGATCTGGCGCGCGCGAAATTGCGACTGCTTGCGGCGGCGGGTGCGCGGGTTCGCTGGTATGCGACCGATGGCCATCATGATCTGACCGCGCTTGGCGTGGACGAGGCGGCGCGGATCGAGCTTGCCGCAGGCGATCCGTTGACAGCCGATCTCGGCGGGGTGATCGCGATTCTTTGCGCGGGCGCAGGCGATGTCGGGCCCGCGATGTCGGCGCGGGCAAAGGCTGTCGGTCTGCCCGTGAACGTAATGGACGACCTTGCGCATTCGACTTTCATTTTTCCGGCCATCGTCGATCGCGGCGATGTGGTGGTGGCTGTCGGGACCGGCGGCGCCTCGCCGGTGGTGGCGCGCCGCGTGCGTGAGCGCATCGAGGCGGCGCTTCCCGCTCGAATTGGCGATCTCGCCGGCTTCATCGGCCGCTGGCGCAAGACCATCCATGGCCTGATTCCCGAGTTTGCCTTGCGCCGGCGTTTCTGGGAGCGCGTGGTCGATGGCCGGATCGGTGCGCTGGTTCTCGCCGGGCGCACGGACGAGGCGGAGGCGGCGCTGAAGGAAATTGGCGATCCCTCCGACTTCGCCAGCGGGATTGCGTCGGGCCGTCCCGAGGGCAAGGTGACGCTGGTCGGCGCGGGTCCAGGTGATCCCGATTTGCTCACCGTCAAGGCGCTGCGCGCGCTGCAGGATGCCGATGTCGTCTTCTACGACGAGCTGGTAGCGCCGGAAATTCTCGATCGTGCGCGTCGCGATGCCGCGCGCGTGCCGGTCGGCCGCCGCGTCGGCAGGCCCGGCATTGGCCAGGAGGCCATCAACCGTCTCCTGATCGAAGCCGCGACATCGGGACAGCGCGCGGTGCGGCTGAAGGGTGGCGATCCCTTTGTCTTTGGCCGTGGCGGCGAGGAGATTGAAGCCCTGCGGCAGGCCGGCGTCGCCTATTCGGTCGTTCCCGGGATCACCGCGGGTCTCGGCGCCGCCGCACAGTTCGAAGTGCCGCTCACCTTCCGTCATGAGGCGCTGCGCGTCACCTTCCTCACAGCGCACAAGGCCAGGGATGCGGAAGCCGTCGACTGGTCCGTCCTGACGGACCAGAACGATGACGATCGTGGTTTATATGGGCATGACCGCGGCGCCCTCGGTGCGCGCCGGCCTTCTGGCCGCAGGGCGTTCGCCGCGGACGCCGGTCGGGGTGTTTGCGCGCGTGACGCGGCCGGACGCCAGGGCTGTTGTCGGAACGCTCGATGGATTGCCCGGTCTCGTCGAAAAGATCGACGGCGGTCCCGCCGTTCTCATCATTGGCGACGTGGTCGCGCATTCCGCGCCCTGGCGTCGTCAGAACCTCGCTCAACTCGCCTCGTATTTTCAGGTCGCCGCCGAATGACATCTCCGCTGCAACAAAAGATCAAGATTACCGGTCCTTCCATCGTCACGGCCAATCGCACCCGGGATGGCGCAGTGATCTACCGGACCTCCTCGAAGAGCTGGTCCATCAACTTGCCCGATGCCGCGATCGTCCGCACTGCGGACGAAGCGCGCGCGCTGCTCGCCGAATCGGTGGCCGACGATGTCGGCGCGGTCGGTCCCTACATCGCGCCGGTCGAAATCAGGGATGGCGGCAAGGTGAAGCCCGGAAACCTGCGCGAACATATCCGGCTCCGGGGTGTCACCATCGATCTTCCGGTTCCGGCATAAGGCCAATCCATCATGTACGCATACGACGAACTCGATCGCACGCTCATCAACGAACGCGTCGAGGAATTCCGCGATCAGGTGAAGCGCCGGCTGTCCGGTGAACTCACCGAGGACGAATTCAAGATGCTGCGATTGCAGAACGGCGTCTATCTGCAGCTGCACGCCTATATGTTCAGGGTCGCGATCCCCTACGGCACGCTGTCGTCGAAGCAATTGCGCCGGCTGGCGCACGTGGCGCGTCGCTACGACCGCGGCTACGGGCATTTCACGACGCGGCAGAACATCCAGTTCAACTGGATCAAGCTCGCCGAATTGCCGGATGCGCTGGCCGATCTCGCCGAGGTCGGCATTCACTCCATGCAGACCTCAGGCAATAATACCCGCAACGTTACCTCCGATCAGTGGGCCGGCGTCGCGCCGGGCGAGATCGAGGACCCTCGCATCTGGTCCGAACTGTTGCGGCAATACACGACGCTCCATCCGGAATTTTCCTTCCTGCCGCGCAAGTTCAAATTCGCGATTACCGCCTCCGCGCATGATCGCGCCGCGATCAAAATTCACGACATCGGCCTGCGCCTGCACAAGAGCGCGGAAGGCGAGACCGGCTTTGAGGTATTGGTCGGCGGTGGATTGGGCCGTGCCCCGTTCATCGGCAAAACCATCAAGCCGTACGTCGCGGGCCGCGATCTCCTGAGCTATGTCGAGGCGATCCTGCGCGTCTACAACCAGTATGGCCGCCGCGACAACATCTACAAGGCCCGCATCAAGATCCTGGTGCATGAGCTCGGCATCGAGAAATTTTCCCGTGAGGTCGAGGATGAATGGCGCGCAATGCGTGATGGGGCGCTGACGCTGGATGACGCCGTCGTCGAGGACGTCCGCTCGCGCTTCACCTATCCGGCCTACGAAAATCTGCCGCACATGCCGGAGGAATTGAAGAAGGCCGCGCACGATCCGGTTTTCGAGAGGTGGCGCAAGAACTCGGTGTTCACGCACAAGGTGCAGGGCTACGCGATCGTGACGCTGTCGCTGAAGCCGGTCGGCGGACCGCCCGGCGACGCTACCGCCGAGCAGATGGATGCGGTTGCCGATCTCGCCGACAAATATTCCTTCGGCGAAATAAGGGTCGGGCATGAGCAGAACCTCGCGCTACCCCATGTCGCAAAACGCGACCTGCCGGCGCTCTGGAAGGCGCTCGACAAGATCGGGCTGGCGACGCCGAACGTCAATCTGGTCTCCGACATCATCGCCTGTCCGGGACTGGATTATTGCTCGCTCGCCAATGCGCGCTCGATTCCGATCGCGCAGGAACTGACCCGGCGATTTGCCAATCACGACACCGCCGACCTGATCGGCCGGCTGCACATCAATATCTCCGGCTGCATCAACGCCTGCGGCCATCACCACGTCGGCCATATCGGCATTCTCGGCGTGGAGAAGAACGGCGAGGAGTTTTACCAGATTACGATCGGAGGCCGCGCCGACGAGAACGCCGAGCTTGGCGTCTTGATCGGACCCGCCGTGGCTTACGGCGAGGTCGCCGACGTGGTCGAGGATATCGTCGAAGCCTATCTAGCGCTGCGCGCGCGCCCCGACGAGCTTTTCGTCGATACGGTGAAGCGGCTCGGCGTCGAACCTTTCAGGGAGCGGGTCTATGCCACTCGTTAAGAATGGAAGAATAATCGCCGATACCTTCGTCCACGTCCCGGACGGTGGCGAATTGCCGGGCGATGGCGCGATCCTGATTTCGGCGGCGCGGTTTCTCGAGGATGCGGAGGCGTTGTTGCAGCGCGCGGGCAAATTGGGGGTCGCCTGGCCGAACAATCGCGACGTCGATGATCTCGTGCCCTTCATCGACCGGCTCGCGGTGGTCGCCCTGGCGTTTCCGACGTTCCGCGACGGCCGCGCCTACAGCCAGGCGCGGCTGTTGCGCGAACGCCATGGCTATGACGGCGAATTGCGCGCCACCGGCCAGGTGCTGCGCGACCAGTTTGTCTTCATGCTGCGCGCCGGCTTCGACGCATTTGCAGTGAAGAAGGAAAGCGACGCGGAAGCGTTCGCGGCCACCGCACAGCGTTACTCGGTGTTCTACCAGCCGACAGGCGATGGCCGCGTCACCGCGCTTCACCGGCGGATGCAGCAGCGCCATTCGGAGAGTGCCGGCCGGTGAGTGATCTCGCGCAACCAGGGTTGGCGGAGCGAGCGGCAGGCGCGCCGGATTTACCGGCGGCGGAAGAGCTCAATCGCGCGCTTCGCGATGCCACCCCGGCGGAAGTGATCGCGGCGGCCCTGCGGACCGTCGGCCGCGAGCGTCTTGCCGCGGTTTCGTCGTTTGGTACCGAGTCTGCGGCGCTCCTCGAGGTGGTGGCTGACGTCGATCCGGCGATCCCCGTGATCTTTCTCGATACCGGGTGGCTATTTGAGGAGACGCTGGCCTATCGCGACACCCTGATCGCGACGCTGGGCTTGCGCGATGTCCGTTCCATCAAGCCGCTGGAGGAGACGCTGCGCCGGGAGGATGGGAATCGGGAATTGTGGTTCTCCGATCCCGATGCCTGCTGCCGGATCCGGAAGGTGGAACCCCTGGCGCGCGCATTGGCGCCGTTCAACGCGTGGATCAACGGCCGCAAGCGTTTTCAGGGGGGGCTCCGCGCCGCGATTCCTGTGGTCGAGGATGATGGAGCCCGGTTGAAATTCAATCCGTTCGCCAACACCTCGCGCGAAGAGATCGAGGCGATTTATAAGATTGCAGAACTGCCGCGGCATCCGTTGGAAGCGTCGGGTTTTCTCTCGGTCGGGTGCATGCCCTGCACCAGCCGGACTTCACCCGATGAGGATGCGCGCGCTGGCCGCTGGCGGGGCCGGGCCAAGACGGAATGCGGCATTCATGCGACGAAGACGGCGTAGCCCTGCGCTGCGTTCCCGTCGGGCAAGACCGTGCGACTAGCAACAGGCATCATACCTGCGAAAGCGGGTGTCCAGTACGCCGCGGCTTCCCGGCTCTATCGCTGGCATCTCTGGAATACCGGGTCACCCGCGTTCGCGGGTGACGACAACGGTGTTGCGGCCAAAAAATGCCCCCCGTTCACCATTCAGCCACGGTTGCCATGCAACAACCGCCCGTTACCTGGGGAACCTCGAATCATGCGTGCCTTGATCGGAATTATTGGGCTATTGGCGCTTGGCGGCTGCGCGGCAGATGTTCCGATCGAGCAGCCGAGCATGTATCTCAACATGGCCGATGGCGGCGCCAGGCTCGATCCCCAGGCCGCGGCCAGGATGATTTCGCTTTACCGGCAGAACAACGGTCTCGGCGCCGTGGTGGTTGATCCTGAGCTGATGCGGGTTGCGGAGGGGCAGTCGCAGGCGATGGCCAGCCGCAACAAGCTCGACCACGACGTCAAGGCGCCGCTGCCGAAGCGTCTGCAAGCAGCCGGATACCCCGCGACGCTGGCGGTGGAAAATGTATCCGCCGGCTACCACACGCTTGCCGAGGCATTTTCCGGCTGGCGCGACTCGCCGCCACACCGGGCGAACATGCTCCAGAATGGTGTCACAAAATTAGGCATCGCGGCGAGTTACGCTCCGAATACCAAATACAAGGTGTTCTGGACACTCATTCTTGCGTCGACCGAACCACGCGATCAATTGGGCGTGAGGATCCCTTCAGCGGCCCTCGCCGATTGACGCCATCGCGAACTGACGCCACGGTACACCCTCAATTTCCTGGTCGAAGCAAGGGCGATGATGAATTCTGCCGATCCAGCGCCAGCCAGGATACCTGCGAACGCACAGCGCGTGCTCGTTCTGCAAGGCGGCGGCGCGCTCGGCTCCTATCAGGCCGGTGCCTACCAGGCGCTGTGTCACTTCGATTTCGAGCCGGACTGGGTTGCCGGCATCTCGATCGGCGCCGTCAACGCGGCGATCATCGCCGGCAACGAGCCTGCAAAGCGCATCGACAGACTGAAGGAATTCTGGGAGATGGTTTCATCTCCGGTGCCATGGGTTCCGGTCCCGAACGGGGACCGTGAACGTTCGCTGTTCAACGAGACCAGTGCCGCATTCATCGCCACCTTCGGGGCGCGAGGCTTCTTCGCGCCGCGGGTCCCGCCTGCGCCGCTTTGGCCGAAGGGAAGCCCGGAGTTGCAGAGCTATTACGACACCTCGCCGCTGAGACGGACGCTGGAACGCCTGGTCGACTTCGATCGTATCAACGATCTGAAGACCCGCCTCAGCGTCGGCGCGGTGGGAGTGACCTCAGGCAATTTCAGATATTTCGACAATGTGGAGTTCAACAGGATCGGCAAGAGAATTGGTCCCGAGCATATCATGGCGTCCGGCGCGCTCCCGCCGGGCTTTCCCTCCATCGTCATCGATGGCGAGCATTATTGGGACGGCGGCATCGCCTCCAATACGCCGCTCGATTATGTGCTGGATACCGAGACCACCAATGACCTGCTGGTCTTCCAGGTCGATCTGTTCAGCGCCCGCGGACCGCTGCCGCTAACGTTGCTGGAGGCCGCCGAGCGCGAGAAGGATATCCGTTTCTCCAGCCGTACGCGCATGAACACCGACAAGAACCGGCAGCTCCACAATGCCCGCAAGGCGGTTCGCGACTTGATCGAAAAGTTGCCGGATTATCTCAAGGACGACCCGTCCGCAGCCTTCTTGCGCGAAGCAACCAGGGAGAGCACCGTCACGGTCGTGCACCTGATTTACAAAAGCAAGAACTACGAAACGTCTTCCAAGGACTACGACTTTTCCCATGTCGCCATGGTCGAGCATTGGGAGGCGGGTGTACGGGATGTTCACTGGTCGATGCGTCGGAGAGAGTGGCTTGAAAGGCCGCAGTCCGACGAAACCATGGTGAGCTACGACCTCTCGGGGGAAGAAGCCCCCGTCAAAAAGGAGTAAAGAAATGGGTACGTTGACAGGCAAGACCGCGGTAGTGACCGGATCGACCAGCGGCATCGGATTGGCATATGCGCGCGCTTTCGCCGGTGCCGGCGCCAACATCGTCATCAACGGCATGGGCGCGCCTGCCGACATCGAACGCGAGCGTGCCGCGATCGAGAGCGACTTCAAGGTCAAGGCCATCCATTCGCCCGCCGACATGACCAGGCCCGCCGAGATCGCCGGGATGATAGCGCTGGGAGAAAAGACTTTCGGCTCGGTCGACGTCCTCGTCAACAATGCCGGCATCCAGTTCGTCTCGCCGATCGAGGAATTCCCGATCGAGAAATGGGACGCGATCATCGCGATCAACCTGTCGGCGGCGTTCCACGGCATCCGCGCCGTGGTTCCCGGCATGAAGAAGCGCGGCTGGGGCCGCATCATCAATACCGCTTCAGCGCATTCGCTGGTGGCTTCGCCGTTCAAGTCGGCCTATGTCTCGGCCAAGCACGGCATCGCTGGCCTCACCAAGACCGTGGCGCTGGAACTCGCGACTTTCAAGGTCACCTGCAACTGTATCAGCCCGGGTTATGTCTGGACGCCGCTGGTCGAGAAGCAGATTCCCGACACCATGAAGGCGCGCAACCTCACCAAGGAGCAGGTCATCCACGACGTGCTGCTGGAAGCGCAGCCGACCAAGGAGTTCGTCACCTCCGAGCAGGTCGCAGCCCTGGCGCTGTTCCTGTGTGGCGACGACGCTGCCCAGATCACCGGCGCCAATCTGTCGATCGACGGCGGCTGGACCGCGGAGTAGGGCGCGCACCGGGTCTCGCCCTGGCGAGCCCGATCATAGATTGCGGCCTAATTGAGTTTTACCTCGACCCTGTCGATCTTGCCGTCGAACTTGAACGGGCGCCGATCGAAATAGTCGAGTGAGACTGTCGAACCGAGGTCGACGCCGACGTCGAAGGTCTCGCTAGCCGAAAACGCGGCGGGCACGGTGCGCTTGACGGTGGTCCTCGCGACCTCCTGCCCGTCGACCTTCAAGACGATTTCGGCCGGGGACAGCGGTTTCGGACTCTCCAGCCGGGTTGTGATCTCGATGCGCCGTTTACCGGGAGCAAGCTTGGACCCGGAACGCGCGATGTAGCGCTCGATGATCATCATGTTGTATTCGTAGACGAGGTCGCCCTTGTCCATGTATAGCGTGACGCCGCCGCCGGCGCCGCCCAGTGCATAGAGGACGCCGGACGTGTTTTCGCCAAGCTCGGCATCGATGGTCACGGTGTTGTTTTCACGACCAATGCCGGGCGCCGAGAACTCGGGCATTCGCGTCGTGGTCGCGTCGAACCGCCAGGTTGTATACGGCGACTTGATGCGGTCTTCGGGATGCAGGCGAAGCCAGATGCCGGCACCGAGCGGGTAGACCTTGTTGTCCCTGGCCTGATCGTCGAATACTTTCTGCAGGTCAGCGAGACGTTTGGGTTCTTTGCCGGCGAGATCACTGGCCTCGGAGAAATCCTTGGTGATCTGATAAAGCTCCCACTTGTCCTTGGCCGAATCCCACGTGGCGAGACCGGGGGCGCCCGGCAACCACGGAACCAGCGGACCGAAGGTCGCCGCGATCCAGCCGTCCTGATAGATCGCGCGGCTGCCATTGTTGTCGAAATATTGGACCTTTTTGCGCGTGGGCGCCTTCGGATCGCTGAAAGTATAGGCAAGGCTGACGCCATCGATCGGATCCTGGACAAAGCCATCGACTACCTTGGGCGGCTTGATGCCGACGATCTCGTTTTTTTTTTTTTTTTTTTTTTTTTTTAGCCGAAACCTCTGCCATTCGACATCATTGCCGGGCTCGACCAAAGATCGGGTCCGGGCATGACGAGTTCAGTCGCTCTTCCCGAACGCCAGCACGTGCAGCCCAAGCCGCCGGCGCACGATCCAGAACAACAGCGCGGTCTCGAACGCAAGCGAGATCGAGGTCGCGGCCGCGGCGCCGTGGCCGCCGAACCGCGGCACCAGTGCGACGCAGAGCACGACATTCATTGCGAAGGCCAGCGCATAGGCCAGCGCGCAGATATGTTGATGCCCAAGCATGTTGAGCAGCCGCTCGACCGGGCCGATCGCGGAACGCACGGCGAGGCCGATGGCGGCGACGAACATGATGTCGTAGCCGACCGTGAATTGCGGCCCGAACAGCCACAACAGCGGCTTGCCGAACGCCAGCAGCAGCAGGGTCATGGCGAGCGAGGGCCAGAACGTCCACTTGATCGCATGCGCGACATAGGCCGCCAGCCGCGCCTTGTCGCCGCTGGCGTGATATTCGGCGAAACGATGCGCCGTCGTCGCCGACATCGCGTAATGAATAAAGGACACCAGCGCCAGCGTCTTCACCACGGCGAAATAAACGCCGACCTCCTGCGGCGAACGGAACTGCTGCAGCACCAGCACGTCGGTGTAGGACAGCAGCAGGTAGAAACCTTCGACCATCAGGATCGGCAGCGAGACTGAAAGCCAGCCGCGGACGTCGTAGGCCTTCGGACCAGGCTCGATGTGACGGCCGAGGCGGCGGTTGAGCACCACCATCTGGCCGATCATGGCGATCCAGACCGCGGCGGCACTCGCCAGCATCGCCGCCGTCGCGCCGAGGTTGAAGCCCAGCATGAACATCCCGGCGGTGACGCCGATGATCAACGACTGGCGAACGATGAATTGCGGCATCAGTCCAAGTTGCATCCAGTCATGCGAGCGCGCGATGCCGTCCTGGGTATTGGCCACCACGAAGGCCGGCAGCGTGATGCAGCCGATGTAAAGCGGAACGACGGTGCCTGAATCGATCCATGGCGACAGCAGCCTGACGGTGCCAGCCAGCAACCCTGATGCAATCGACGAGACGATAAAAGTCATCCAGCGGCTGCCGGAGAGAAAGCCGCGCAGCAGCGCGTGCTCGCTGCGGGTGCGATATTCCGGGATGATCTTCTGCGCCGATGCCGAGATGCCGAAATCCATCATGCTGCCGAGCAGCAGCACCCAGGTCCAGACGTAGACGTAGATGCCGTAGTCGGAGCCGCCCATCCAGCGCGCCAGCAGGATTTGGGAGAGATAGGCAAGCGCGGCGCTGACGACGCGGATGATGAAGATGGTGCCCGCGAGCCGCCTGGTTACCGAGGCTTCGCTGGAGCTGGCAACAAAGCCGCCGAGCATCGAGCGCAACCGCGCGCGCATGCCGGGCGTTGCGGATTGGGTGTCCATCACGGCCAAAACGGGAAATCCTCAGCTGCCGCAAGCGATGCAGCGATCGTTTCGGCCTATCAACGATTCGTTAAGATTCGGTTGGGTGGCATGGTGTCATTCCGGGGCATGCGAAGCATGAACCCGGAACCTCGAGATTCCCCGATGTGCAATTGCACATCGGAGGTTCTCGCTCACGCGCGCCCCGGAATGACTCTTCGGATCATTCCAGATTGATATTGAATTCGTAGGAGCGGTCGCCGTAGACCAGCGTCAGTTTGAGTGCCGCGCCTTCGGGATTCGTTCCCGGCGGCACGCCGTCAAGCTCAAAGGCAAAGCGTTTGACGCCGGGCGGGCTGTGCTCGCGCAGTTTCGGGACTGGCAACGCCCAGTCCGGAGTGGGTCCCTCGACGAACAGGTTCAGCTTTTTCGCGTCAGGTGGAGCAACCACGTCGACCAGGACGGTGGATTTGCCTTCGCGTTTGACGTCGCGAATGGTCACCGGGTTGGGATCGCCGACGTTGGCCGGCTTGGGAACCGTATCGAGCGCGGCGAACAGCACACTATCCTCGGTGCTCGCCACGCTGGCGAAGGCGAGTTCGGCATTGGCTTCGACCGGGATGCAAATTTTCTCACAAACGGCGTAGGTGATATCGGCGCGTAGCGTCACCGGCTTGTCAGTATTTTTCGGGACGATTCGCAACGGCAGCACGACCTGATCGTGATAGCCCAGCGAGGTTCCACCGGCGCCGTCGTCGAATTGCATCGGGGCCGGCCAAAGAACGGTCACGGCCTCGATGTTGTCCGATTTCGAGAAGTCGAAGCGCGGCGGAACGCCGGAATCGCCGGAGGTACGCCAGTAGGTCTTCCAGCCCGGGTCAAGCTGAACCGAGATGCCGCCGAGCAGCACGGAACCGCTCCGCGATCCCGCGAGCAACCGGACAGCGGAGTGTGTGCCATGTTGCCAGGGCGAGGTGTCCTTGGGTGAAACGTCCTGGGCGCGCGCCTCGATCGCCAGGGATGACGCGAGGGCGGTCAGGGCAAAGCCGAGCGCGGCTCGCAGGGGAACTACGACGGTCATGAGGCGGTCCTTACAGCCAAAGGAGATCGTAAGCCATTGAATTGCTTGTGATGTATCACGAAACCCGTTGCGAAGCTTGATTGACAGAACTGCCACCCAATATCAGGATGGACAACGATATGAGAGTCCTTTGCGGATGGACCCTGAAGGCAAAAGACGGAAGAAGTTTCGCCATGATGCTGCCGGTGCCGGCGGCGAATTGGCGGACGACGGCTATCTCGACGGTCAGTTGCTGATCGCCATGCCGGTTATGGGCGATCCGCGCTTCGAGCGTTCGGTGATTTATCTCTGCGCGCACTCGGCCGAAGGCGCCATGGGGATCATCGTCAATCGCCCGGCGGGCAGCATCGACTTTCCCGGACTGTTGGTGCAACTCGACATCATCAAGAAGGCCGACCAGATCAAGCTGCCGGAAAATGCCGAGACCATGAAGGTCTTGAAGGGCGGTCCGGTGGAGACCGGGCGTGGTTTCGTGCTGCATTCGAGCGACTTCTTCATCAAGGATGCAACGCTTCGGATCGACGACGGGATCTGTCTGACCGCCACCGTCGATATTCTCAAGGCGATCGCGAAGGGTGCGGGACCGAAGCACGCCATACTCGCACTCGGCTATGCCGGCTGGGCGGCGGGACAGCTGGAAAGCGAGATCCAGGACAATGGCTGGCTGCATTGCGACGCGGATCCGGACCTGATTTTTGGCGGCGATGTCGAGGAGAAATACATCCGCGCGCTGCGCAAGATCGGAATCGATCCAGGCATGCTGTCGAACGAAGCCGGGCACGCCTAGGCCCAAGTTCTGGCGCCTGGCGACAACCGCGGTGTCGTCCGTGCTTTCGCAAGGACGACGCCGACCTTCTACTCCGCCGCCTGCTGCGCGACCGTCGGTTCAGTGCCGGCTACCGTGGCGCGGCGCATGTCGCGCGGCTGCGACTGGTCGTAGCGGCGCACCCGGTGCATGGTCTGGCGGTTGTCCCACATCACGAGATCATGCAGCGTCCATTTGTGGACGTAGACGAATTCGCTCTGCGTGGCGTGCTCGGTAAGGTCGCGCAGCAGCAGCCGCGCTTCCGGCACGCTCATGCCGACAATCGCGCCGGCGTGCGATGACAGATAGAGCGACCTGCGGCCATGCACCGGATGGGTGCGCACCAGCCGCTGCCGCACCGGCTTGAACATCTGCTGCTCGTCCTCGGTGTAGTCGAGGAAACCCAGCGATCCCCGCGAATACATCAGCGAATGTTCGCAGATCAGGTCGTCGATCTCGGCCTTGGTCTCGCCGTCGAGCGCGTCATAGGCCGCGCGCATGTCGGCGAATTCGGTGTTGCCGCCTTTCGGGTTCACCACTCGCGCCGAAAGCAGCGAGAATTTTGCCGGAATAGGACGGAACGAGCTGTCCGAATGCCACAGGCAGTTGCCGAGATTGAACAGGTGCGTGCGGTGATCGCGCGGCAAAGGCTTGCCATCCTTGCCGAGGTTGGAAACGTCATTCAGCCCGGAAGTGAGCCGGTAATCTTCCTTTTTTGTGACGGTGCCGCCGCGGGCATTCTCGCGCTGGCCGAAATTCAATGCAAAGGCCAGTTGCTGTTCGTCCGTGATGTCCTGATCGCGGAACAGCAGCACGGCGTATTGATCCATGCCGGCTTCGATATCCCGGGCCTCCTGCAGCGTCAGCGGCCTTCGCAGATCCACGCCGGAGACCTCACCGAAAAAATGCGGGTGAAGTTGCCGGATCGTCACGGTCATGGCTTCCCTCCTGATCGCCGCGAGCGGTTATTCCCGCTGCATTTGGGCGAAAGGCTACTCCCGGACATTGCGAAGTCAACGGCCTGGGGCGGGCGGGTGCCATCTGACGGGAGATGGACAGCGAATCCAGAAGACACCGGCTCGCGAGTTTCTCAAGATGTGCAATTGCATATCCCGGGCTCGTGCCTGTCTGCGTCCGGGACGGCGAATGATTTTACTGTGCGACGTTGCCCGCCGGTACCGAGGCTGACCGCCCGACGTTAGCCGGCGGTCGCGGGACGCCGGGCGCGCGCGGCGGCGGCAACAACTGACGCGGCGGAGGCGGCGGGCTTCCAAAACCAAAGAAATTCCGGAATGGCGGCGGAGCCAATTGCTGTGAGGGGCCCGGTTGCAGCGGTGTGCCGGGTTGGACGGCAACAGGCTTTTTCGGCTTCGGCGGCGCCGCGGGCGCTGTCGCCGACGGCGTTCCATCCGGCGAAACCGATGCCACCGGCGCTTCGCCTCTGGCCTGCTCGCGTTCGACTTCGCGGCGCGGCCAGGCGAAATCATCGGCGCGGCCGGCGGGTGGCGCGAGCGGTTCGCCCTTGACCAGGGTTCGCGCGACGAGCGCATCGACCGCGGCCGGGCGCGATCCCGGGCCGCCGAGCAATTGATCGGTGCCGACGGAGGAGGCCACCAGCGGCAGGATCGGTCCTGCCAACGGGCGCGGCGCCGGCTGGCCGGGCTGCGCACTGGCATCGGGGATTCCGGGCTCGCTCGGTAGCGTAAACGGCGCTGAACGCGACGCTAAAAGCCGGGTGATCTCGCGCTCGACATAATGGGCAAGCTTGCGCGCGCCGGGCTTGGTGAAATACACGCCGTCAGAGGAGCGCAAGCGCCGGATCTGGCCTTCGAAGTCAGGGCCCTGCTGCAGGAAGCGGCCGGCCTCGTCGACAAATCCGTCCCAGACATCGACATAGGTGATGCCGGCCTTGGCGGCGCCCTCGCGGTATAGCGCGTCCAGAAACAGCATATCCGAGGTCGCCTTGGGCCCGCGGACCGCGGGCAGTCCGACCCAGAGCACCGGCACGCCCTTGGATTTCAGGACTGCGATCATCTCTTCGATCTTCTTGCTGTAGAGCTCGACCCAGCGCTCGTCGCGAAACTGATAGATGCCATTCGGCGAGCGTGCGTTCTTCTCCGGCGCGGCGATCGGCGGCAGGTCATTGTCGGCGGCATCGTCCGGGGACAATTCGGTATCGACCATTTTTTCACCGGGCTTGGCGGCATCGGCTGCGCCATCCGGCTTGGCTGCGGATTTGTCGGCAGGCCTGGTATCGCCTTTGGCGCGGGCGTCTTTCTTGTCGCCCTTTTTGTCAGATGACTTGTCGGGTTTATCGGCTGCCGGCTCGCGGATCGCCTGGCGGTCGTCTAACCCGAGCATGACGACGATGGCGTCGGCCGTCTCGGAGGCGAGGATACCTTTTGCCGCGGCGGCCCAGTCGGCCGGTTCGCCCTTGGGTTGGTACCTGATGAGGCCGGAGACGGTCTTGTGCCTGCGGATCACGCCCATGTCCGGCTGCTCGACATAAGCGTCCTCAAGACCATAGGCGAGCCAGTCCGCCATGGCGTCGCCGAGCACCAGCACGTTGCGTTCCGGTATGGTCTCCCGTTTTTCCGGCGGCGGCGCCTTGGAAAAATTCTGGATCGGCTTGGGCGCCTGCTGCTGGAACGGTGTGAACAGGTCGCCGCCGAACCAGCCGCCCAGTCCCCGGCCGCTCGAAGGTGGCGATTGCGGTTGGGGTTGCGGCCGCGGCGGTCCGCCGAAAATGAAGAACTGCGCCGACGCCGGTCCCACGACCCCGAGCAGCAGCGCGACCGCGACGGCCAGTACGATCATCGGGCCGGTCTCGGTGAACACCCGGAAAAAGGATTTGGTCTTTGGCATGCGGTTCGGTCGCAATGGATCGTTTGATTGATCAATATAATAGCTGAATCAGGCCGCAAGCGGGCGAATTTCCCGTCATCAACCGGGCATCGCCTACCACCGTCAAAGGGCATCCCGGAAACGCCGTAGAGCACGATCCACCAGGGCGGAGAACCGGTTTTCCCGTCCGATCCCGTTTGAGCGCAAACAGGGTTACTTTCGGGCCTGATCGCCCCGGAATCACCGCCCGCGAAGCCGCTCCAGCACCTCCGAGGAGGCAAATCCATCCGCGGGCACCCCGATCGAGGCCTGGAAACCTCGCAGGGCCTCCCTGGTCTCGCCGCCGAATTGGCCGTCCGGGGTGCTGCGATAGAACCCCCGCTGGGCCAGAAGCTGTTGCAGTTCCAGCCGCTCGGCGCGCGATAATTCCCGCTCCTGCCGCGGCCAGGGTTGCACGAAGGGAGGCCCGCCGCGCAGTCGGTCGGCGAAGTGGCCGATCGCCAGCGCATAGGCCTCTGCCGGATTGTATTTCATGATCACGCGGAAATTCTGCAGCATCAGAAAGCCAGGCCCCTCCGCGCCGGCGGGCGCCAGTAGATAGGCCTTTTCGGCGGAAGCCGGGAATGGCTGGCCATTGGCGCGCTTGAGGCCGAGATGCTCCCACTGCGCGATCGTCATCGCTTTCGCCCGATCCGCCAGCATGTAGTTGAAGCCCTTCGGCACCACGACTTCATAGCCCCAGGTCTGGCCGGCCTGCCAGCCGTCTTTCTTGAGATTGTTGGCTGTGGAGGCGATCAGGTCGGCCGGATCGTCGACCACGTCGCGGCGGCCGTCGCCGTCGGCGTCGACGGCATAGCGCTTGAAAGCCGTCGGCATGAATTGGGTGGGACCGAAGGCGCCGGCCCAGGAGCCCCGCATCTGTTCGGGACGCAGGTCGCCGTGGTGCAGGATCTCCAGCGCCGAGAGGAACTCATCCCTGAAATATTTCTGGCGGCGGCCGACGCAGGCGAGCGTCGCCGTGGATTGCAGCACGCTGCGATCGCCGATTTGCGTTGAATAATTCGATTCGATGCCCCAGATCGCCGCGATCACGTAGCGGTCGACGCCGTAGGCTTTTTCCGTCGTGTCGAACTGCGGCTTGTATTTGGCAAGGATCTCGCGGCCCTTGGCGAGACGGTTATCGTTCACCAGGATGTCCAGATAATCCCAGATCGACTTGGTGAATTCCGGCTGCGAGTCCATCAGATCCATGATGCGCAGGTCGGGGGCAAGACCCGCGGTAAAGCGCTGAAAACTGTCTTGCGAGATGTTGCGGCGCGCGGCGTCCGGCCACATCGAGGCGACACATTTGTCGAAATTCGCCGCCGCCTCGCGGATCGCGCTTGCGGTCATCAGCGGGTGGCCGGAGGCTCCGTCCTCGCCGCTCCATGGCAACGGCGCACCGCCCACCGCCTGTTCGGCGCCTGCGCCGATGCGCCCGGCGGGGTTTGGGCTCCTTTCGGGGGCGAACTGCTGAAAATGTTGCCGAGAAAATCAAGCGGGCCGCCGCCTGTGGGTTGCGCACGCGCCCCACCGCAGCAAGCGAGCGCCGCGGCGAGGACTACCGCGCCCGTTCGTCCCATCGTCCATCGTGCCGTTCGTCGCGTCATGTTCCATCCGCAAGGCCGCGAAATCAGCCGCTTTCAGGAGGCCCGGTCGCGGTTTCCAATAGCTTAACAATTGCGGGATTTTTGCGTTAGGGCATGATCGCGGACCGCGAGGGTCACGTTGGCGCATGGTGGGGACGGGTTTTCCGGCAAGATCATGCTCGGGAACGAGACCATGATCGGATTCAGCCTAATCTCACATCCGTCTTTGTTCCCGGCTGCAAACCAGCTACCAACATGCGATCAAGATGCCCTTTATGTTATTTCCCGCCAGTTCTCTCTGAAGGCAGCCCGATACCACATGAAAATCCGCAAAGCCGTCTTTCCGGTCGCCGGTCTCGGCACCCGCGTCCTGCCCGCCACCAAGGCGATGCCAAAAGAAATGTTGACCATCGTCGACAGGCCGCTGATCCAGTACGTGGTCGATGAAGCCAAGGAGGCCGGCATCGAACATTTCATCTTCGTCACCGGCCGCAACAAGGGCGTGATCGAGGACCATTTCGACCGGATGTATGAACTTGACGCCACGCTCGCCGCCCGCGGCAAGAAGGCGGAGATGGAGATCCTGGCCCGCGATCAGCCGGAAGCCGGCGCCATGAGCTTCACGCGGCAGCAGGCGCCGCTGGGCCTTGGCCACGCGGTGTGGTGCGCGCGCGATATCGTGGGCGACGAACCGTTCGCGGTGGTGCTGCCGGATGAACTCGTATTGAGCACGCCGGGTTGCCTGGCGCAGATGATCGAGGCCGCGGGCCAGCTTGGTGAGAAGTCCAACCTGATCGCGGTGGAAGCCGTACCCGACCACCTCACCCACCAATACGGCATCTGCGGCGTCGGCAAGCGCCACGCCCAGGGCAACATGTTCGAGATCGACGGCATGGTTGAAAAGCCGCCGAAGGGCACCGCGCCGTCGAATTTGTCGATCACCGGGCGCTACATCCTGCAGCCGGAAATCTTCAAGATCCTTGAGACCCAGGAGCGTGGCGCCGGCGGCGAGATCCAGCTCACCGACGCGATGATCGGGCTTTCAAAGACGCAAAGCTTCTACGGCGTCGAATTCAAGGGCGAGCGCCACGATTGCGGTTCCAAGGCCGGATTTCTCCGCGCCAACATCGCCTTTGGCATGGCGCGCGCCGACCTCCGCGACGGCCTGCGCGCCGAGATGAAGAACTATCTGGAGAAGTGACGGCGGAAAGGTTGTTTCCGCCGTCATTGCAATGACGCGCTGGAGACTCGTCAGGCCACCAGCGACAGGTTGGGGACGCCGGCCAGCACACTGCGATTGCGACCGTCAGCCTTGGCCGCGTAAAGCGCCTTGTCGGCGGCGTTCACGAGAACGCTGCAATCCGTGGCCATATCGGGCACCACGCTCGCGACACCGAGGCTGACGGTTGTGATCGCGGTGTCGCCGAACCATTGCTGAACTTTCAGCCGGATCGTTTCGGCCACCCCCAGTGCCTCCTCGGACGAGAGTCCCGGCAGCAGCACGGCAAATTCCTCGCCGCCGTAACGCGCGGCGCAATCGCCGGCCCGCCGCACCGAATCGGAAATGCAGATCGCGATGCCAACCAGCACCTCGTCGCCGGCCTGGTGACCGAACGTGTCGTTGTAGGATTTGAAATAGTCGGCATCGATCATGAGCAACGCGAGCGGCATCTGCTGGCGCGCCGCCCGCCGCCATTCGGCCTGAATCGCGGCATCGAACTTGCGCCGGTTTCTCAGCCCGGTGAGCGCGTCGGTCGTCGCGAGCTCCTCGAGCTTGTCCTCGGCTGCGGCGCGGCGGCCGATTTCCCGCGCCAGAAACAACGTCACGCCGAGCACGAACATGATGAGAGCCAGCATGATCGCGCCGATCCGCGTCACCTCGATGCGCCAGAGCCAGAGAATATCACTCCAGGGCTTGCCAACCAGAACAACGAGCGGCCTTGTGCCGTCGCGCCAGATGTAAAGCCGCGGCTGGTGAGTTGCCGTGGCGAGCCCCGTATATGATCCGCTCGGCTCCGACAGCACCCGATGGATGTCCGGCAAATGGCTGAGATTCCTTCCGATCACATCGAGATCAAACGGCGTTCGCATGATCACGGTGCCATCGCCGCGAAAAACGGTGATGACGTCGTCCTGCCCGAGACGCAAGCGGCTGAACAGGTCGTGAAAGTAGCTGAAGCGGATTGAGCCGGCGACCACGCCGAGAAAGCGTCCGTCTTCGCCGGTAATGCGCCGGCTGAGCACGATGGCATAGGCGCCGTGATGCAGCATCGGGCGGCTGATGAACAGGCCGATATCGGGTTCGTCGCGGTGAACCCTGAAATACTCCTCATCGCTGCGATCTTCGGGCACCGGGTCGAGCGTCGAGGCGTCAACGGTCAGCCGTCCATCGGCATCGAAGACTTGAATGCCGCCAAAATGTTTCGCGGTGGCGGCATGGTCGAACAGGATCAGTTGCCGGATCGGCTTGCTCACCTGATTGATCTCGGGCGCCACCATGTTGCTGGCGACTGCGCGTAGCGAAAGGTCGTAAAGCTCGACGTTGCGGCCGATGTCGGCGTCGATGCTGGACGCAAGGTTCTCAAGGGTCTGGCGCGCCAGTTGTTCCTCGCCGCGGCGCATATCGAGCATGATGCTGGCGCAGATCGCCGAAAAGCCGATGACCGTGACCACGGACGACAGGATCAGCAGCTTTGCTGATAGCCGCCAGTGCCGGCTGGCCACATCCTTGCGCCTTCCTAATCCCATGCCTCGCTCCCGCTCCTGCGCATGCGCCCGGAATGGTTGCTGTCGGCTTAAATGGCGAGCGTTTGTGTGCTAATGAGTTAACTTTCCGTTGCCGGGATCGGAGGAATACATTGAAGTTGGTGGCGGTTTCGAGCAACCGGACAAGCGTGGACGACGATTTTGCGCCCGGTCTCGCTCTGAACTATCAATGTGGTCTGTTCGCCAAACGCCTGCCTTTGGCGGATCATGCGCTGAGGGAAGCCAGTGAACGATTATGACGCGCTTCGGGATTATCTGAAGCAACAGAAGCTCCCCGAATTCGTGCTGGGCTTCGAACAGATCGAGGAGATCATCGACGCCGCGCTGCCGCGCGCGGCGCAGCGCGCGTCGTGGTGGGAGACCTTGCGTAGCCCGCAGGAAAGGATGCCACAGCGCGAGGCGTGCCTCGCGGGCGGCTACATCGCGACCAGGCTCGCGGACGGCAAGAGCGTGCGATTCAAGCGGATGAAGTGAGTCACCAGGCCGGCTTTTCGTCGCCCGCGAAAGCCGCGGCCCATGCCGCGCGATTTGCCGGCGGGCCGTGTGGCCGACGCGCTCCGCGGTCACGATCTTCAGGGGAGGGCGAGCAGTCCACCGGAGATCGCCAGCGTGGCGAGAGCCGACAGCGCGAGCGACCAGTGCACGCCAATCAGGCTGCCGAGCAGGCCAACGGAAATGCCGCTGAAGGCACGCAGGCCGAGGCTCGACATGTTGAACAGACCGATGACGCGTCCGCGCATGTCAAGCGGAGCATTCATCTGGACGAGGCTCTGCGCCATGGCGTTGAAGGACAATTCCAGGAACCCCGCGGCAAACAGGAAGCCGAGCGCGAGCGGATAGCTTTTTGCCAGCGAAAAGATCGCGAGCGCGGCGCACCACAGCATGCCGAGCACGATCGCGGTGCGCTGCCGCGGCGGCAGCAATCCCCTGCCTTCGAGCACCACACCGGCAAGCAACCCTCCGGCGGCGTCAGCGGCCAGCAGCAGGCTGTAGGACAGGCCAGGATCGCCATGGCCGAGGTCGTTCGCGAAGCCCGGCATTTGCGAACTATAGGCATTGCCTACAAAGAACGACGCCGCGCCGGCGAGCAGTGTCATCGAAACGATGACGGAATGATCCTTGATGTCTCGCACCGTCTGCAGGATGTCGCCAAGTCCACGGACGGCACGGCGCGGCGTCGGCGCCCCGGCGCGGAAGCGTGGACCGTAGGGCGCGCTCACGAGCCATAGCACCAGCGGCAGATAGAAAATGGTGTTGAGCATGATGCCGGGGGCCGGGCCGAGCGCGAGTAGAATAGCGCCGCCTACGCCCGGGCCAACCAGGATGCCGAGATAGCGCGCCATCGCGTTGAGCCGTACTGCGCTTTCCAGATCCGACGGGCCGACGATATCGTAGAGCAGCATCTGGTTCGGCGTCTGCCATAGAACCCCGGCGCAGCCATGAATTACCAGGATCACCATGGCCTGCCACATCTGCAGGGTGTCGGTGACGAAGAAATAGCCCCAACTCAGGGATGCGATGATGAAGAGAGCCATGCCGATCTGGATGACCCGGCGCGGGTCGAAGCGGTCCGCGAGCGCGCCGGAGGCGACCGAGAACAGCAGGAACGGCAGCCAATGCGACACGATGGCGAAACCGCCGAGAGCGGGCGAGTGAAATTTCTGAAAGACCATCCAGTAGCTGATGACGTGCTCGATATTGTCCGCCATCATCGCGAGCACGAAAGTGATGAACTGGGCGCGGAAGCCCCGGTGGCGCATCGCCGCAAAGGACCGCTTCGTGGACGGCGAGGCGTTGATCGGGATGGATTTCGTATCGCTCATGAGGGGATCATCAATTTGCTTCGCGGTGCAGGGGGCACATCACGGCGGCGTGATGCATTGGATATGTACGATTGCAAGGCGCTTGGGTGTCCCAGCCGGTTGCTCGAAACGGCGCGAGCTGATGAAACGGCGCATCGTGGCGTAAGGTGTGTACTCGATGATGTGACTCGGTCTCCAGGAGGAGTGACGCGCATGGAGCAACAAAGGCTGCGGCGCTGCCTCGATAGTAACTCCCGCAAGTCCGCGTCAAGTCGGCCTGAGCGGGACTTGATTCGAGCGGCCGACCCGGTGAGTAAGCATCCTTATGCGCTACCATAAAATGACTTTTAGTAGGCCATCCCGCCCAATCTATCTATCTGAGAGGATCTTATAGCGCCGCTCGAAGCGAGTTATTGAGTGACCAATTGCCGGGTCCTCACGGTTGGGCATGACGGCCGTTTCACGGGATTTAAGAAAATGATTCGCCGCGACGATGGTGAGGGGGCCAGCGGCAATCGATGCGGGTTTTCCGCACCAGGTTCTTTTCCGCGATCGATCATAAATATCGATTGGATCGTGGCGATCAAACGTTCTAGATGATAATCGATTACCCCCTCCAGTGGAGCGCCAGATGTCCCGTCCCGCAAAACGCATCGCCGTATCCGGCGCTGCAGGCCAGATTTGCTATTCACTCCTGTTTCGCCTCGCCGGCGGCGATGTTTTCGGTCCGGACCAGCCGGTAGTCCTGCAACTGCTGGACCTTCCGCAGGCGCAAGCTGCCGTCCGCGGGGTCGTGATGGAGCTCGAGGACTGCGCCTTTCCCCTGCTGGCCGGTGTCCTGGTCACAGACGATCCGGCCGCTGCCTTTCGCGATATCGACGCCGCCTTCCTTGTTGGTTCGCGGCCGCGTTCCAAGGGTATGGAACGGCGCGACCTTTTGGCCGCCAACGCCGAGATCTTCAAGGTACAGGGCCGGGCTCTCAACGAAGCGGCTCGCCGCGACGCCCGCGTGCTCGTCGTGGGAAATCCGGCAAACACCAATGCCGCCATCCTCAGCGCGAATGCTCCCGGGTTTCCAGCGGAGAACGTCACCTCGATGATCCGGCTCGATCACAACCGTACAATATCGCAGCTCGCTGCCAGGGCGCGTGTGACAGTTGGCGAAATCGAGCGCGTAGTTGTCTGGGGCAATCACTCACCGACCATGTTTGCCGACTGGCGCTTTGCCACCGCCAAAGGCCGAAGTGTTCCGGAGCTGATCGGCGACGAGGCCTGGTATCGTGACAAGCTGATCCCGACTGTCGCCCAGCGCGGCACCGCCGTCATCGAGGCGCGGGGGGCTTCTTCCGCGGCTTCCGCGGCAAATGCGGCGATCGACCACATGCGCGATTGGATCCTGGGAACAGAAGGTCGATGGGTATCGATGGGTGTCAGATCCGATGGGAGCTATGGCATTCCGGAGGGCCTCATCTGTGGTGTCCCGGTCACCTGTGCAAATGGAAGATACCAGCGGGTCGCGGATCTGCCCATCGATGACTTTGCGCGCACAATGATCGACCGCACCTGCGCCGAACTTCGGGAAGAGCTGGACGCGGTGATAACTGGGACATAGCATCGATAGATCGGCCGAGGCTGGCGGGAAGAACGGGCGGTCTGCGATATGGCGGTGTCCCAAGGGTCTTTATTCTGCCGGATGGGGCAATGCGCGAACCGTCTGCGACCAACAACTGTGCCCGCAAGCAGTTTATAGACATTGCGAAGGCACGTTGGCGAGGCCAGCCCGCTGTCGCAGCAAACGGTCTCCCACCTTCGTTCAGCAATCCATGCGCCATATTGTTATTGTGATGCGTCATTAGTTTCAGAATGGGGGACGGCCTTGCGCGAAAGGGAGCTTCGGATAGCGCTGGTTTGTTTCGGCGGCGCCTCGCTCGCTATCTATATGCATGGGATCACCAAGGAGATTCTGAAACTGGCCAGGGCGTCCAGCGCCCTTCATGCCATCACCGATCGTGAAAAGCGCTCGGCCGCGGCATTCTTCGATGTCCGCGACCGCGCCGATCCCGAATTCGACACCGAAGCGATTTATTTCGATCTGCTGCGCGATATCGGTCGAACGGTCGATATGCGGGTTATCATTGACATCGTGGCGGGAGCCTCCGCGGGCGGAATCAATGGCATCATGCTGGCACGAGCGTTGAGTCATGACCTGCCGATGGGTCGGCTGCGCGACCTCTGGCTTGAAAATGCCGATGTCACCGAGTTGCTGGCATCGGAAGCCAAAGCCCACCTATCGAGCAAGTGGTTTCTTCGGCCGCTGTTCTGGGCAGCGGGCCTGGCAGGCATCAAACTCATCAACGACCTGGAGGTGCGCTCCAAGCTGTCGTTGTTCATGCGGTCTCGCTGGTTTCAGCCGCCATTCGACGGCCCGAAGATGACGGCGCTGATGTATGACGCGGTGGCCGCTATGGGAACGCCACGGGAGGAGACGTCTTCCCTGCTTCCTTCAGGCCAGGGTCTCGATTTGTTTGTGACCCTGACGGATTTCAATGGTTACCAGCGAACCATGCAGATCCACAATCCGCCGATTATTCATGAGCGCGAACACCGTCACCGGCTGCATTTCAAATATCGCCGGCGTGCAAGCGGAGCC
Organism: uncultured Alphaproteobacteria bacterium; assembly: GCA_963786045.1. Lineage (GTDB taxonomy): Bacteria > Pseudomonadota > Alphaproteobacteria > Rhizobiales > Xanthobacteraceae > Bradyrhizobium. The sequence goes on from CAWAXR010000002.1 coordinate 185,373, forward strand.
GTCGAGAGCGATTTTGAAATGATGAATGCGCCTGCGCTGGCTTTCGCCGCGCGCGCGACGTCATCAATTCCCGGAGCGTTTCCACCGGCGCGCATTCTGGAGGTCGACGAGTTCCTCAGAAATAGCGCCATCGATTGGCCGCGCCGCGCAGAATTCATAGCGCACAATTTCGAAAACTATGCGCAAATGAACGTTGACGTGGCTTCAGTTCCGTTCATCGATGGCAGTGTTTTGAGCAGCCATCCCTTTCGCGAGGCGGTCAGCGCTATCCGGGGTCGCGCCGCGTATCGCGAGGTAGACCGACGGGTGGTCTATGTCGACCCCAATCCCACACCTGCCGGCATGGCCGCGCATCATGGCATGCCGGGATTCTTTCCGACGCTGAAGGGTGCGCTGTCGGAAATTCCCCTGTCCCAACCCGTGACCGATGAACTCGTCTGGGTAGACCAATTCAACGAACAGGTGCGCCGGCTGAGATCGATTGTCGATAGCGCCCGGCCGAATATCCGCCGGCTTGTCGCAGAGGCCATGACCACCAACCATGAACAGCCGATCAGCGAGGACCGAATTCGCGGCTGGCGCGAACAGGCAAATATCAAGGCCGCCCGCGACGCGGGTTTCGCGTACGATGCCTATGTGCGCCTGAAGCTCGCCTCGGCGCGCGACTTCGTTTGCCGCCTGATCATGGAGATCCGGGGCGTTCGTCCGGAATCCCCATTCGCGCGCTCGATCGCGGAGATTATGGATGCCTGGGCGATCCAGGCCGGGGTGACATACGAGTCCGCAGACGATCGATCCCTGCAAGCTGAAACCATGATCGGCCTTGACACTGCTCCGAAGTGGGTCAGGTTTTTGCTGTCGTTCGACATGGGCTATCGAAAGCGCAGGCTGCGTTTCCTGATCGAAGGTCAAAACCGCCTTGCCCAGATGCTGGGGTCACAAGAGCTCGAGGGTCTGGATGCCACCGTCGTCGACCGTCTGAAACGCAGGTTCTACGAATGCGCGGAACAACTGGAGCGAAGAGAAACGCTCGGATCCGTCAACGCGACAACGTGCGATCTGGTCGAGGACATCTTTCGCGCAGGGCCATCTCCGGCTGAAATCAGGGAGATAGGGAAATACGCGCAGTCGTTCGTCGTGCAACACGGGAACGAGATTGATGCGCTCATCGAACGCCTCGGCTCGGATATCGATCTCAACGCCAGCACGTCGGACATCGATATTCTTCTTGCTGAATCCAGGGGCTGGCCCCCCGCGGCGATGCGTGAATTGCTGGTGAACTATCTCGGGTTTCCCTTCTGGGACGTCGTGACGTTTCCAGTGATGCCATGGCGGGAAGCCGGGGAATTCAATGAGGTAAAGATCAACCGCATTAGTGCGCAAGATGCCGCCGGTATCAATCGGCTGGGAACCTTTTACCTGAAGGGTACCGGATTCAGCCAGTCGGCTGCATTTTTGTCGCGTGCTTACCGCGAGAACGATTACCTGCTCGGCCGCTTGCACGCCATCGATCGTCTCATCGATATCGTTTCCGAGGCGGCCGGCTCCGAATCCCGATCGTCAGTCGCCGTGGCGGCAATAAAAAGAAGAGGCTTTCTCCGGATTCTGGATGTGGAGGAGGGGCATCTGCCTACGTGTGGGCAATTGATTGCTGAACTGCGGGCCGCGCTCACGGCAGATGAGCAGCCTGAAATTTCCGAGAAAAAATGATTTGGCGACCGGAAGAACCACGAAAGCTGACGGCGTTACGGTGTACTATGCGTCCGGAAGCCGGCTTCCCGAGCCCACCTGCCCGGCTGTTTGAAAATCGAAGCTGAGACTGTGTAAATCGGCGTGATCGCCGGAACGATGCAAGCCGGTTAGCTCGCCGCCTCAAGCCGCTCTTCTGTCAATAGCCGCATCGCGGCGTCGGCGTCCATCGGCTCGCCGAACGCAAAACCCTGCGCGTATTCGCAGCCCAGTTGGTAAAGCTCGACCGCGTCGGAATCGGTTTCGGCGCCTTCGGCGACCACGTCCATGCCGAGGTCGTGGGCGAGCGCGATGATCGATTTCAGGATCACCGGCCTTGTGCCGCGGCTGGTGGTGCGCACGAACGACTGGTCGATCTTGATGGTGTCGAACGGAAAACGCTGCAGATAGGCGAGCGACGAATGTCCGGTGCCGAAATCGTCCAGCGACAGCCCGGTGCCGAGTTCGCGAATCCGCGTCAGCATCTGGGCGGCGTGTTCCGGATTCTCCATCACCAGCGATTCCGTCAATTCGAGCTTCAGCGTGCCGCGCGCCACCGAGGAGCGCGACAGCACGGTGCGGATGTCGTGGATCAAATCGTGCCGGAGCAACTGCCGCGAGGAGACGTTGACGCTGGCGAAGATCGGCTGGCGCGAGCGCATCGCGCGTTGCCAGATCGCGAGCTGCTTGGCGGTCTGGTCGAGCACGAACATGCCGAGGTCGACGATCAGGCCGATTTCCTCGGCGATGTTGATGAATTCCGATGGTGACATTCGTCCCAGTTTCGGATGGTCCCAGCGCGCCAGCGCCTCGAAACCCGCGATCGATCGATCCTCCAGCCGCACGATCGGCTGATACAGGATGGTGATTTCCTCGCGCTCGATGGCGCGGCGCAACTCGCTTTCCAGCGTCAGCCGATCCGTTTTCCGCGCGCGCATTACCGGCTTGTACACGTCGATGCGGTCGCCGCCGATGCGCTTGGAGTGATACATCGCAAGCTCGGCGTCCTTGATGATCTCGTCGGACAGCTGCGTCTGCGGATCGGAGAGCGCGAGCCCGATCGAGGCGGTGAGAAAAATCTCGCGGTCATTGAAGGCGATCGGCGCGCGGATGGTCTTGCGGATGGTCTCGGCGAAGGCGGTGATGCGCGCCGGGTCCTGTTCCGACATCAGGATCAGGCCGAACTGGTCGCCGGCCAGCCGCGCCAGCGTGTCCTGTGGCTTGAGGATGCGGGTCAGCCGCCGGGCCAGCGTCAGCAGGATCGAATCGCCGACCGCAATGCCGACGAAATCGTTGACCTGCTTGAAGCGGTCGAGGTCGATCACCATCAGCGTCGGCCGCAGGTTCGGCATGGTCTTGGCGAAATTGGCGACCGCGCCCAGGCGGTCGATGAACAATTGGCGGTTCGGCAGGCCGGTGAGGTTGTCATGGACCGAATCGTGGAGCATGCGCTCTTCGGCGTTCTTGGCTTCGGTGACGTCGGTGAGCGTGCCCACCACGCGCGAGACCTCGCCATCGGATCCGACCACCGGACGGGCCTTCAGGGCGAACCACATGAAGTGGCCGTCGGGCGTGCGCAGGCGGAAATCCTGCACCAGCCGGCCGCGACGCTGGTCGAGCACGCTGTCGAGCGTCGCACGGAAACGGTCCTGGTCGAGCGGATGCAGCACCTCGAGCCATTTCGCGGCCGGGCCTTCCAGCGTGCCGCGTTTCAAGCCCAGCAGGCTTTCGGTCTCGGGGCTGGTGAAGACCTTGTCGGCGGAGACGTCCCAGTCCCAGATCAGATCGCCCGAGCCGGTCAGCGCCAGCGCGCGGCGCTCGACATCGGAGACGACGCCGGTGGTGGCGCCGCCGCCGGCGAAGGCGTGCTGCATCACCGTGAATCCGATCAGCATCACGATCAAAACCAGGCCGCCGAGCAGCGCCGGTCCGACGATGTCGTTGGTGACGCTGCCCGCCACGGTCATTCCGGCCGCGATCACCCAGATCACCAGCAGGAACCAGGTCGGGATCAGCAACACCGCGCGGTCGAAACCGTGGGTCGAGAGATAGACGATGAGGGCGAAGCCTGCGAACGCGATCAGCACCAGCGACATCCGCGCGATGCCCGAGGCCACCGCGGGATCGAACAGCGCCAACGCCACCAGCGAGCCCAGGAAGGCAAGCCAGCCGATGGTGATGTGGGCATAACGCACATGCCAGCGGCTGAGATTGAGATAGGCGAACAGGAACACCAGCAGCGTCGCGGCCAGGATGGCTTCGCCGCCCGCGCGCCAGACCCGCTCGGCGTTGTTCGACATGTCGAACACCTTGCCCCAGAAGCCGAAATCGACGCCGATATAGACCAGCACCGCCCATGCCAGCGCGGCGGCGGCGGGAAACATGATGCTGCCCTTGACCACGAACAGGATGGTCAGCACCAGCGCCAGTAATCCGGAAATGCCGATCACGATGCCCTGGTACAGCGTGAATGAATTGACCTTGTCCTTGTAGGCGTCGGGTTCCCACAAATAGAGCTGCGGCAGCTTGTCGGTGCGCAACTCCGCGACAAAGGTGACGACGGCGCCGGGATCGAGCGTGATGCGGAAAATGTCCGCGGTTGCGCTCTCCTGCCGCTCCGGACGGTCGCCGGTGGACGGTGTAATGGTCGCGATGCGCGACAATCCGAGATCGGGCCACAACAACCCCGACGACACGATGCGGTAGTGAGGCGCCACGATCAGACGATCGAGCTGGTCGTCGGTATTGTTGGCGAGCGCGAATACCACCCAGTTCTGCCCGCCTTCGCGGGCCCGGACTTCGATGCGGCGGACAATGCCGTCGGTGCCCGGCGCGGTGGAGACCTGTATGCGGTCGGTGTCGCTGCGCTGGTGATCAAGCACCGCGGTCAGGTCGATCGCGGGCGCGTCACTGCGGACGCTGACGGCGTCGATGGCCCGTGCCGGCGGCGCGGCCGCACAAACCATGAGGCCCAGCGCGAGGGGCGCAAGGCACCTGATCAGACGCAATGTCGGTTCTCCGCGATCAACACCGTTTGTGGGCGATGCCTGCCGCCCGACGCTGCGGGATAATTGACATGAATGCGAAGGAAATCAAAGGGTTTCCGGCTGGGCATCGCGCGCGAGCGTCAAACGGTCAACACAATTTTGCCAATATGTTCGCTGGTCTCCATGCGCCGATGCGCATCCGCGGCCTTTTCCAGCGGGAAAGTGCTGTCCATCAAGGGTTTGATGCGCCCTTCGCGCAGCAGCGGCATCACTTTGGCCTCGATAGCGGAGACCATGGCCGCCTTGTCCGCATTGCTGCGGGGTCGCAAGGTCGAACCGGTATGGTGCAACCGCTTCACCATCAGCTTGGCAAAATTGGCAGTGGCCTTGGGTCCGCCGAGCAGCGCGATCTGGACAATGCGTCCGTCGATCGCCGCCGCGTCGTAATTGCGTTCGATGTAATCGCCGCCGACCATGTCGAGAATGAGATTGGGGCCCGTACCTGACGTCGCCGCCTTTGCTTCCGCAACGAAGTCTTCGGTCTTGTAATTGATGGCGTGGTCGGCGCCGAGTTTGAGGCAGGCGCTGGCTTTCTCCTTCGATCCGACGGTGACGATCACCCTGGAGCCGAAAGCCTTGGCAAGCTGGATCGCCATGGTGCCGATGCCGGACGAACCGCCGTGGATCAGGATCGTCTCGCCTGGCTGAAGCCGCCCGCGCTCGAATACGTTGTGCCAGACCGTCATCAGCGTTTCCGGGGTGGCGCCGGCCTCGAGCATCGAGAGCGCCGACGGCACGGCCATCGCCTGGGCGTCGTGCGCGATGCAATATTGCGCGTAGCCGCCGCCGGCTACCAGCGACATCACCTTGTCGCCGAGTTTGTGCTTGTGGCTTCCGGCGCCGAGCGCGACGACTTCGCCCGCCACTTCAAGGCCGGGCAAATCGCTTGCCCCGGGTGGCGGCGGGTAGGAGCCGGATCGTTGCGCGACATCGGGACGGTTGACGCCCGCAGCCGTGACCTTGATCAGGATTTCGTGCGGCCCCGGCGTCGGCACCGCGCGGGTTTCGGGCAGGAGCACTTCCGGACCGCCGGGCTTGCTGATGCCGATGACGGTCATGTGCGCGGGCAGTTTTTCCATGATTTGTCCTTGGCCAAACGCTAAAGCATGATGCGGAAAAGCGGGAACCGGTTTTCCCTCAGCTAACAAACGCGGAGCGTTTGCGCAGAGATCATGCGTGGATGATGAGATTAGATCATGATGCAATTCAACCCAACCGCACCGCGATCAAGTTCTGAAGAGGCCCCTGATTAGACAGCGGCGTTCGGGCTGGCAACCGCCTGACCGCCTTTCGAGCACGGAGTAGGGTATATGGCCATCGAGGACGACGACAAGCCGAGAAAGAAAATCACCCACGAGATCGGGCAGGACCTCTCGCTGCTGTCGGTCGAGGAACTTGACCAGCGGATCGCGCTGATGACCTCCGAGATCGATCGATTGCAGCTGGCCGTGACCGGGAAGCGCGCCTCGAAAGAGGCCGCCGACAGTTTCTTCAAGTCGTAGGAACCGTCGTCCCGGCCAAACGATAGCGCGAGCCGGGACCCATACGCCGTGTATTCCCTTGAGGCAGGGAGTTGGACGACTTTTTCTTCAAACGCAAACGCTGATGGTTGGTGCTTTCGCAGGGACGACCACTGACGGGAAGGCGCCCACGCCGAACTCGGCCAATGGCCGACATGGCAAACGAAATCTGAAGGAAATCGTTCGTTTACGATCGATTAAGCTTTCTCGCTTATGACTAGTAGCGTCCTCTTTGGACACCGAGTGGCTCCTGTCCACTCTGTTTGACGCCTCCCTGTTATCAACTTCAAAAGCCGCCGGAAACGGCGGCTCTTTTTTGGGACGCCGCCCTCCACCGCACCGGCTGGAAACCATAAAGACTCTTGCGGCTGGACTCCGGCCCGCGCTCGCGCAATGATTTGTTCATCATAAGTCGGCGCTTCCCAAGCCGGCAGCGTAAGCAGTGGCGTGAGGGCGTTTACCATGTGGGACCGTGCGCAAGGCGAAACCGCACTTGTTCAATTCAGCGAACGGCTGACCAATTCGGCCGCATTCGGAGCCCTGTTCCGGGAAGGCATGGATCTGGTCGAAGAGACCGCTGCCTATCTCGACGGGGACGGCCGCTCCGAGGCCAAGGCGCTCGAACGCGCCGTCAGCCTCACATACGCGACGGAAAGCATGCGTCTGACCACCCGCCTGATGCAACTGGCCTCATGGCTGCTGCTGCATCGCGCGGTGAAGGAAGGCGAGATGACGCTGACCCAGGCCAACCGAGAAAAGACCAAGGTCAAGCTCTCGGCCGCCGAACCCGGCCCGAACGAGATGATCGAAAAACTGCCGCAGCAACTGCAGGACCTGATCGCCCGTTCGACGGCCCTGCAGGCCAAGGTGCGGCGTCTCGATGCGACGATCCACGCTTCGGCTGCGGAACGCGCCCCGGTAGGCAATCCGCTGGTACCCCAGCTCAACCTCCTGAAAGCGGCGTTCGAGCAGTAGATTTCCGGCGTCGCGAAGGCACGGCAAAATAAAAGCGCCCCCGAACCGCGGGGGCGCTTTGACGTGATGCCTCGAATGAGGGTCCCGAAAGACGTCAGTCCTTCTTGAGGAACCCCGAGAATTTCTTCTGGAACCGCGAAACGCGGCCGCCGCGATCGAGGAGCTGCTGGGCGCCGCCGATCCAGGCCGGGTGCGACTTGGAGTCGATATCCAGGTTCAATTTGTCGCCTTCCTTGCCCCAGGTCGAGCGCGTCAGGTACTCGGTGCCATCGGTCATGACGACCGTAATCGTATGATAATCCGGGTGAATTTCGGCTTTCATGGCATATCCTCTGGCGCGCTGGCGCCTGTCGATCGATTGTGCGGGAACGGATTTGGGCCGCTCTATAACCCTTTGGGGCCCCCAAAACAAGCCGGCTATCCGGAGGGATTCTAAGGATTTGCCAGCGGTGGCGGCGGGGCCTATCTGGGGGGTGGCAAAGCGATGGGTTGAGATTTCATGAGCGCAGTGGAACGGCTTGAAGACCGGCGTGACGAAACATCGCGGCGCGATTTGGCAGCCGCCGAGACCTCCTCCAACCAGACGGCGTCCTCCATCGAAGCGGCGCCGACGCAACCGCCGGCCAGGCGCGGCGCGCGGCTTCGACCGCTGCTGGCGCTGGCGCCTTACGTCGGGCGCTATCGCGGCCGCGCCGTCCTTGCCTTCGTTTCGCTGACGGTTGCCGCGATCACCACGCTCGTGGTGCCGATCGCGGTGCGGCGGATCATCGATTTCGGCTTTTCTCCCGAAGGTATCGCCCTGATCAACAGCTACTTCAGCGTGATGATCGCGGTGGTCGCCTTGCTGGCAGGCGCCAGCGCGTCGCGGTACTATCTGGTGATGACCATCGGCGAGCGCATCGTCGCCGATCTCAGGCGCGACGTGTTCGCTCACCTGATGTCGCTGTCGCCGGCATTTTTCGATTCCGCGCGCAGCGGCGAACTGATCTCGCGGCTGACCGCCGACACCACCCAGCTCAAATCCGCGGTCGGCGCCTCGGTCTCGATCGCGCTGCGCAACCTGATGCTGTTCATCGGCGCTACCGCGATGATGGTGATCACGAGCCCCAGGCTTTCCGGCTTCGTGCTGCTGGCCATTCCGGTGATTGTGATTCCGCTGGTGGCGTTCGGGCGCTGGGTGCGGCGGCTGTCGCGAAATGCCCAGGATACGCTGGCCGAGGCAACCGCCTACGCGTCCGAACTGGTCGGCGCGATCCGGACCGTGCAGGCCTATACCAGCGAGCGGCTGGCCGATGCGCGTTTCGGCGGCGAAGTCGAACAGGCTTATGAGGCGGCGCGCACCTCGACCCACGCGCGCGCGGTGCTGACCGCCATCATCATCTTCATCGTCTTTGCCAGCGTGGTGGTGATCCTGTGGGTCGGATCGCACGACGTGCTGACCGGTTCGATCAGTCCGGGCCGGCTCGGCCAGTTCGTGCTGTACGCGGCGTTTGCGGCAGCGGGACTCGGGCAACTCAGCGAGGTCTGGGGCGAGGTGTCGGCCGCGTCGGGCGCGGCGGAGCGGTTGTTCGAGATCCTGAACGTCAAATCGCAGATCGCGGCGCCGGCATCGCCGCAGGCCCTGCCGGCGCCTGCGCGCGGCGATGTCAGTTTCGAAAACGTTTCCTTCGCCTATCCGACGCGACCGGATACGAAGGCGATCGACGGCGTTTCGCTCTCGGTTCGCGCCGGCGAGAAGGTCGCGATTGTCGGTCCCTCGGGCGCCGGCAAGAGCACGCTGTTTCATCTGCTGCTGCGGTTCTACGATCCGGCCTCCGGCAGCATCTCGTTCGACGGCGTGCCGATCAATGCGGCTGATCCGCGCGAGGTGCGCAAGCGGATCGCGCTGGTGCCGCAGGAATCGGTGGTGTTCGCCGCGACCGCGCGCGAGAACATCCGCTTCGGCCGGCCCGAGGCGGCCGACGCCGAAGTCGAGCGGGCCGCCGATCTGGCGCACGCCAGCGAATTCATCCACCGTCTGCCCGGCGGTTTCGACGCCCAACTCGGCGAGCGCGGTGTCACGCTGTCGGGAGGCCAGCGCCAGCGCATCGCGATTGCGCGCGCGATCCTGCGCGACGCGCCGCTATTGCTGCTCGACGAGGCCACATCCTCGCTCGACGCCGAGTCCGAGACGCTGGTGCAGACCGCGCTGGAGGAATTGATGCGTCACCGCACCACGCTGGTCATCGCGCATCGGTTGGCCACCGTCTTGTCCTGCGACCGGATCATGGTGCTGGATCAGGGCCGCATCGTCGAACAGGGCACCCACGCCTCGCTGGTCGCCGCGGGCGGACTCTACGCCCGGCTGGCGCGGCTGCAGTTCGAGGGAGCGTGAGGTCTCACCACCGTCATTGCCGGCGTCTTACGCCTTCCACTCCATCTTCAGCACTGGCCGGCCGGAGGTCGGATTGACCTCATCTCCCGCATGCACGAAGCCGTTGCGTTCGTAAAAGCGGATCGCCCGGATATTGTCGGTGTTGACCAGCAGCGTGATGCGGTCGGGCGACAGGCGTTTCGCCTCATCGACCAGCAGCCCGGCAAGCGCCGAGCCCCAGCGATCGGGGGCGACCACGAGCTGGTCGAGATAGGCGTCGGCGTCGATGGTCACGAACCCAACCAGTTCTCCCGCTTCTTCCGCGACAATGATCGCCGCATTCGGCACCAGTTCGTTGCGCCAGCGCTCGCGCCACCACGGCAGGCGCGCGGAAAAGTCGATCGAAGGATAGGCCCGCTGCCAGGTCTTCAGCCACAGCGCGATTGGCGGCATCCTCGTCTTCGGCACGATAGGGACGAAGGTGGAAGATGCTCATGGTCAGGCACCGTCGTTCCGGGATGACGCGAAAGCGACAGACCCGGAACCTCGAGATACTCCGATGTGCAATTGCACGTCGTAGTTCGATGCGGAGCCTGTCATCGGGCCGCGCTCCGCGCGGACCCGTTGGCATCGCCGCGGAATGACGGCGCCTGGAGCCGCCATTACCGTTCCGTCAGTTTCAGCTCGATGCGGCGGTTGCGCCGGTAGGCGTCTTCGGTCGCGGCGGTGTCGAGCGGCTGGAACTCGGCGAATCCGGCCGCAACCAGCCGCTGCGCCGGAACACCGAGCGAAATCAGATACTGCACCACCGATATCGCGCGCGCCGACGACAGCTCCCAGTTCGACTTGAACAGCGGGCTGCTGATCGGCCGCATATCGGTGTGGCCGTCGACCCGCAGCACCCAGGCGATTTCGCTCGGGATCTGCTTGTCCAGATCGATCAGCGCGGTCGCGAGCTTGTCGAGTTCGGCGCGGCCCTCGGGCAACAGCAGGGCCTGTCCGGTGTCAAAGAATACTTCCGACTGAAAGACAAAACGGTCGCCGACGATCCGTATGTCCGGCCGGTTGCCGAGAATGGCGCGCAGTCGCCCGAAGAACTCGGAACGGTAGCGCGACAACTCTTGCACCCGCTGCGCCAGCGCGACGTTCAGCCGCTGGCCGAGGTCGGCGATCCGCCCCTGGGATTCCCGGTCGCGTTTTTCCGAAGCCTGGAGGGCTTCCTCGAGCGCCGCGAGCTGGCGGCGTAGCGCGCTGATCTGCTGGTTCAATACCTCGATCTGCGCCAGCGCCCGCGCCGACACCTGCTTTTCGGAATCCAGCGCCTTGTTGAGCTCGCTGGCGCGGCCGGCGGCGTCGCTCCCGGCGCCGGCGAGGCTCTCATAGAGGCCCTTGACGCGGTCGCGCTCGGTCTCCGCGGAGGCGAGGCCTGCCCGCACCTGGCCAAGCTGGTCTTCGAGATTGAGTTTGCCGAGTTTCTCCAGCGACAACAGATCGTTCAATTCCGCGATCTTGGCGGTGAGCTGCTCCAGCGCCTTGTCCTTGCCGGTGACCTCCTGCGACAGGAAGAACTGCACCACCAGGAACACCGAGAGCAGAAACACGATCGAGAGCACCAGCGTCGACAGCGCGTCGACGAAACCCGGCCAGTAATTGAACCCGGCCTCACTGCGGCGCGCACGGGCTAGGGCCATGTGACCTCCATCCAGCTCATGTATCGCGGCCCCGCTGGTTTCGATTTCAGGGCGAACACCTAGCTCTTCTCCGGCTGGCGCGCGATGCGCTCGAGCAATTTCTTGATCTCGCGGTTCTGCTCGCCCTGGCCGTCGGCCCATTCGCGGATCATCTGCTGTTCGGTCCGCATGTGCGCGACCAGGCCCTGAATGGCTTCGGCGAGATTGGCCATCGCCGCGGTGGTGCCGCGGTTCGCGCCGCCTTCTTCAAGGCTCAGCCGCAGCCGATCGACGGCGGCCTGCAGTTCGCCGCCCGGGCCGGTCTCGCCGGAATAGCCCCGCACCGTGGAGGCGAGCCAGTCTTCGAGGTCGGTATAGAAGCGGTTTTGCGCCTGGCTCGACTGCAGGTCGAGAAAGCCGAGAATCAGCGAGCCGGCGAGGCCAAACAGCGAGGACGAAAACGAAATGCCCATGCCGCCGAGCGGCGCGGCCAGGCCTTCCTTCAGCGTGTCGAACAGGGCGCCGGCGTCGCCGCCGACCTTCAGGCCGTCGATCACCTTGCCGACGGAACCTACGGTCTCGATCAGGCCCCAGAAGGTGCCGAGCAGTCCGAGAAACACCAGCAGGCCGGTCATGTAGCGTGAAATGTCGCGGGCCTCATCGAGACGCGTAGCGATGGAGTCGAGCAGATGCCGCATGGTCTGCTGCGTGATGGTCATTCGCCCGCTGCGCTCGCCGCCCAGGATCGCCGCCATCGGAGCCAGCAGCGTCGGGCGCCGGTCGATCGCAAGCCCGGGATCGGCGATGCGGAAATTGTTGACCCAGGCGACTTCCGGATAGAGCCGGATCACCTGGCGGAAGGACAGGATGATGCCAATCAGAAGCACTGCGCCGATCAGCGCGTTGAGTCCGGGATTGGCAAAAAAGGCCGTGATGATCTGCCGGTAGAGCACGACCATCACCAGCGCGCACAGCACGAGGAACACCAGCATCCGCACCAGAAAAATGCGCGGCGAGGACAATTTGGCCAGTTCGATCTCCATCGCGGAGCGGGAAGAGGGGCCTGAAGGCATTGCCGATGTCATCCGTTGCGAGGAACCGCTTTTCGGGCCCCACTATGGCACAGCGAGCCTGAGAGAAAAGCCGGTTGCAGTCAATCGGAGGCAGGAAAAGGGAAACTTCCGCGTGAAACCCGGCTTCGGCCCCGATGCATCTCTGCAAAACTTTGGCGCTTCAGGCGGTTAACCGGGATTTTCGATGCGGCTGGCCGCGGCTATTTCGGAAACCATCGCGATTGCCCTAGCCGGGATCTGCGGGTGTCCTGATTCGATTTCGTTGAGCGTCGATTTTCTTGGGCAGCCGCCAGATCGCAAACCACGTCATTAACAAGATGAGGATGATGTGCCCCGGCAATTGATCCCGGAAAGCAATGCGGATCGAACCGTCCGCGTCCTCTGCTGGATGCAACGCGGCCCATAAGCCGCCGAAGACAATAAAAAGGCCAATTCCAAGAACCGAGCAGATCAAAAAGAAAACGAATCTTGCCCAGAATTTCTTGAATTTAAGGCCGGCCAAAACCGAGATCAAAAATGGAATGATCATGGATACAAAGGCTGCCAGCCAAACCCCGTTCCCCCACACGATTCCGTTCTCCTTGAAACGTCACGGTTGGCTGCGTGTCGTCCGCGTCATTCCGTGCCGGTTCGCGCGCAGCGCGAAAAACTACTTCCCCAGCGGCTTCAGGATCTTCACGAGCTCGGCGTGGATGTATTCATTGCCGCAGATCACGTTGCCGGTTTTCAGCGGGTCGTCATTGCCTTCGATGCCGCTGACGGTGCCGCCGGCTTCGCGCACCATGATATGCCCGGCCGCCATGTCCCACGGTTGCAGGTTGCGCTCCCAATAGCCGTCGAGGCGGCCGGCCGCGACAAAGGCCATGTCGAGCGAGGCCGCACCGAACCGGCGCAGGCCCGCCACCCGGTTCTGGATTTCTGCCATCTCGAGGCGCGACAGCTCGTGGTCGCCGCGCCCGATATGCGGCAGCCCGCAGGCGACGACGCAGTCGCTGAGCTTGCGCCGGCCGGCGACGCGCAGGCGCTGATCGTTGAGAAAGGCGCCCTTGCCGCGTTCGGCGATATAGAGCTCGTCATTGGCGGGGTTGTAGATCACGCCGGCGATCACCGTGCCCTCGCGCTGCAGGCCGATCGAAATCGCAAATTGCGGAATGCCGTGCAGGAAATTGGTGGTGCCGTCGAGCGGATCGACGATCCAGGTGTGGGTCTTGTCCTCACCGACCCGGGCTCCGCCTTCCTCGCCGATGAAGCCGTAACCGGGTCGCGCCTTGGCAAGATCCGAATAGAGCATCTCCTCGGCGCGCCGATCCGCCATGGTGACGAAATTGGCCGGTCCCTTCAGCGATACCTGAAGATTTTCCACCTCGCCGAGGTCGCGCTTGAGACTGCGGCCGGCGCGGCGCGCGGCCTTGACCATGACGTTGATAAGGGCTGAATGCAGCATGATCTCGGCTTGCCGTTGGCGGTTCGACGGTGAGGGTGGACCCTCAGTCCCGAAGGGAGAGGTAAAGGCGATAGCCCGATACAGGACCCCGGACTGGGTGCCCTGCGGTTGCGGTGGCGTCAAGGCGGATCATTTGGTTCCGAGCCATTTGCGCGCGCCGGCTTCCGCCCTGGCGCGATCCTCCGGGCTCAGGTTGGACAGGGCATCGTCGAGCGCGGGGTCGCCCTTCCCGGCGGATTTCGCGATCAGATGCCATTTGAGGGCCTCGACCCTGTCGACCGGCGCACCCTGTCCGCTCGCCAGCACGCGCGCGAGGCGGTTTTGTGCAATCGGGTTGTTTTGTTTGGCCGCCTTGCGCATCAGCGCGACCGCCGCGGGTTCGTTCTTGGGCGTGCCGGTGCCGTTAAAAAGCGCAATCGCATATTCGACCTCGGCGTCGACATTGCCCGCAAGCGAGGCCGCCTGCAGCAGCCGGACCGCCTTCTCGATGTCTTTCGGGACGCCGGTGCCTTCCTTGTAAAAGGTCGCGAGCGCGTACTGGGCTTCCGGACTGCCGGCGTCGGCGGCGACGCGAAGCAATTCCGCACAGCGCTTCAGATCCTGCGGCAGCGTCTCTCCGCCGAGATAGAGCAGCGCGAGATTATATGCCGCCTTGGGGTTGCCGAGCTTGGCCGAGGACGCGAGCATCTTCACGGCTTCCTCGCGGTTGATCGGACCGCCGCGGCCGGCGAGGCGAAGCATCGCCAGTTCGAACATGCCCTCGCGGTCACCCGCGTCGGCGGCACGCCTGTACCACTCGGCGGCCTTCGCATCGTCGCGCTTGACGCCCATCGCATTGGCGTAGAGTTCGCCGAGCATCGTCATCGCCTTGGGATCGCCGTTCTCCTGCGCGCGCCGGGTCGCGAGATCGAATGCGGTTTTGTAGAAACCGCGCTGATAGGCGCCGTACACCAGATCGACATTGGGATCGTCGGGAGCAGGCGCCGGCGTTGCCGTTGCCGGCGGCGTTGCCCCGGGTTTCGACGTGGCGGCGGGCTTCCTGGTGACCGCCGCCGGCTTTGCCTTCGGCTTTGATGCGGACTGGTCCTCGGGCTGGGGCGCTTGTGCAGCCGAAGGCGTCGGCGAGACTTGTGCCGCCGCGTTTGCCGCCAACGTCAGAACACTTGCGGGGATCAAGAGTGAACGCAGGATCTTCATTTCCGGCGTTATCCCTGCTCGACCCTGGCTTTTCCCCGCGCCGCAGCATGGGCCTGCCGGATCGCCTGTTCGGCCTCCATCAGTGCCGCCTCCGCGCCACGCGGATCGGCCCAGATGAAATCTCCGACCAGAATGAAATCCGCACCCGCGGCGGCGAATTCGCAGGCTTCCTCGCGTGAGGTTGCGAAGCCGATGCACGGCGGCTCGAACAGCTCATCCCACCATTGCAGGCGCTCGGAAATGGCGTCGACCGACGGCCGTTGCCCGTGTTCGTCGGGCTCGCCGAACAGCACATAATCCGCACCCAGCTCGCCCGCCGCCATCGAATCATGACGCGTCGTGAGTCCGCCGACACCGGCGATGCGGTCGGGCCTCAAGCTCGGCAGCGCATCCTCCAGGGCCTTGATGCCGGTCAGATGCGCGCCATCGGCGCCGGCGCGCGCGACCAGTTCGACATGGCCGTCGAGCAACAGCGCTGCGCCCTTGTCCTGGATCGCCGGCGCCAGCGCCTTGACGCGCGAAATCATGGTGCGCTGGTCGGTGGGCTTGAGCCGCACCAGTACGGCTGCGACATCGGCGCCCGCGAGCAGGCGCGGAAGGCTCGCCAGCAGGGCTTGCGGATCGTCCACCTCAGGCGTCGCGAGATAGAGACGCGGTACCGGACGCGGAGGTACAGGTTTCGTGGCCAAATCTATCCCGCCTTCCTTGCTTCCAGGTCAGGCGTCCATTCGCCCTTGCTCGCAAGCGAATTCATTCGCGCACGGTGGTTAAATTCCCGCTGGCCCGCGGCGACGTTCCCGGCCTTTCCCGACCACGCCTTCAGCGGCGCCGCCTGCAACGCGCGACCGTAGGAGAAGGTGAGACGCCAAGGCAGGTTGCCGATCCGGTTCACGGCGTCAAGATGCGCGGTGGCGTCCACGTCGGACTGCCCGCCGGAGAGGAAGGCGATGCCGGGCACCGCCGCGGGGACGCAGGCCTTCAACAGCCGGACGGTCTTCTCGGCGACCTCGGCGACGGAAGACCGGCTTGCGCTTTTCTTGCCGGGAACGACCATGTTGGGTTTCAGGATCATGCCTTCCAGCGCGACGCGCTGGATCCGCAGCTCCTGAAACGTCTTGTTGAGAACGCGCTGGGTCACCTCGTAACAGCGCTCGATGTCATGGTCGCCGTCCATCAGGACTTCCGGCTCGACGATCGGAACGATCTGCGCGGCCTGGCACAGCGCCGCGTAACGTGCCAGCGCGTGGGCGTTGACATGGATCGCGGTCATGGTCGGGATGCCCGGCGCAATGTCGATCACCGCGCGCCATTTCGCGAAGCGCGCACCAGCATCGTGGTATTTCTTCAGACGCCCGGCGAGATTGTCCAACCCGGCGGTGACCAGTTCACCCGGACAGCCCGGCAGGGCCTGCGTGCCCTCATCGACCTTGATGCCTGGAATGGCGCCGGCCCCTCGGATGAGGTTGACGAGCGGCGTGCCGTCCTTCGCGTTTTGCCAGATGGTCTCGTCATAGAGAATGACGCCGGAGATATACTGCGTCATCGCCTCGCTGCTGCGGAACAGCATTTCGCGATAGTCGCGTCGCGATTCCTCGGTCGATGCGACGCTGATGTTGTCGAAGCGTTTCTTGATCGTGCCCGAGGATTCGTCGGCGGCGAGCAGGCCCTTGCCCGGTGCGACCATGGCCAGGGCGACCTTGTTGAGATCGGCGAGGTTCATCGATGCCTTCTCCGAAAAGCGCCCCATCCCTGCGATTCAAAATAGACGGTTCTCGGGCAACGACCAAGGAAACGTCTCAAGGAAACGCAAGAAAAGCGCGAGGGGAACG
>CAWAXR010000003.1:0-75657 GCA_963786045.1 uncultured Alphaproteobacteria bacterium
ACCAACGAGAGGCGCGCGCCCGCGCCTCAGATTTGGCGCTCGACCATCTTGAGCTTGAGTTCGGCGATGGCCTCGGCGGGATTAAGGCCCTTCGGGCAAGCCTTGGCGCAGTTCATGATGGTATGGCAACGATAGAGCCGGAACGGGTCCTCGAGATTGTCGAGCCGCTCGCCGGTGGCTTCATCGCGGCTGTCGGTGACCCACCGGTTCGCCTGCAGCAACGCGGCCGGGCCGAGGTAGCGGTCGCTGTTCCACCAATAGCTCGGGCACGAGGTCGAGCAGCAGGCGCAGAGAATGCATTCGTAAAGGCCGTCGAGCTTTTCGCGGTCCTCATGGCTCTGCCGCCATTCCTTCTGCGGCGTCGGCGTCGTGGTCTTCAGCCACGGCTCGATCGAGGCATATTGCGCGTAGAAATTCGTCAGGTCCGGCACCAGATCCTTGACGACGGGCTGATGCGGCAGCGGATTGACCTTCACCGCGCCGTCCTTCACGTCGTGCATCGACTTGGTGCAGGCCAGCGTGTTCTGGCCGTCGATGTTCATGGCACAGGAACCGCACACGCCCTCGCGGCAGGACCTGCGGAATGTCAGTGTCGGGTCGATGTGGTTCTTGATCCAGATCAGGCCGTCGAGCACCATCGGGCCGCAATCGTGGGTGTCGATGAAATAGGTGTCGACGCTGGGATTCTTGCCGTCGTCCGGATTCCAGCGATAGACCTTGAATTCGCGCGTCTCGGTGGCGTTCGCCGGCTTTGGCCAGGTCTTGCCGCCTGATATCCTCGAATTCTTGGGCAGTGCGAATTCAACCATCGGGTCACGCCTTCGCTGTCGTCTCAGATGGTTTTGAGCATGATCTGTTCAGAAAACCGGTCCCGCTTTGCGCGAACGCGGCCCTCGGAATGCCGGATCATGCAATTTCAATACACCCGCGCCTTCGGCGGGATGTATTGAACGTCATTGGTCATGGTGTAGTCGTGCACCGGGCGATAATCGATGGACGTGTTGCCGCCATCGTCGATCCACGCCAGCGTGTGCTTCATCCAGTTCTTGTCGTCGCGGTCGGGGAAATCCTCGCGGGCGTGCGCGCCGCGGCTCTCGGTGCGGTTCACCGCCGAGTCCATCGTCACCACCGCCTGCACGATCAGATTGTCGAATTCCAGCGTCTCGACCAAATCGGAATTCCAGATCAGCGAGCGGTCGGACACTGAGACATCACTGATGCCGCTATGCACCTTGTGAATCAAATTGTGCCCTTCGTTCAGCACCTCGCCGGTGCGGAACACCGCGCAATTGTTCTGCATCACGTGCTGCATACTGTCGCGCAGCTTCGCGGTCGGCGTGCCGCCGGAGGCGTAGCGATAACGATCGAGCCGCCCGAGCGCCTTGTCGGCTGAGTCCGCCGGCAGGTCCGGCTGCTTGCCATTCGGCGTGAGTTTTTCCGCGCAGCGCAGCGCTGCGGCGCGGCCGAACACCACGAGATCGATCAGCGAGTTGGAGCCGAGGCGGTTGGCGCCATGCACCGAGACGCAGGCGGCTTCGCCCACCGCCATCAGGCCCGGCACCACATAGTTGTCGTCGCCGTTCTTCTTGGTCAGTGCTTCGCCGTGGAAGTTGGTCGGAATCCCGCCCATGTTGTAATGCGCGGTCGGCACGATCGGGATCGGCTCGCGTGTGACATCGACATTGGCGAATATCTTCGCCGATTCGGAAATGCCCGGCAGGCGTTCTTGCAGCACCTTGGGATCGAGGTGATCGAGGTGCAGGTAGATGTGGTCCTTTTTCTTTCCGACGCCACGGCCCTCGCGGATTTCGATGGTCATCGCGCGGGAAACGACGTCGCGGGACGCCAGATCCTTGGCGGAAGGCGCATAGCGCTCCATGAAGCGCTCGCCCTCCGAATTGACGAGATAGCCGCCCTCGCCGCGCGCGCCTTCGGTGACGAGACAGCCGGCGCCGTAAATGCCGGTCGGGTGGAATTGCACGAACTCCATGTCCTGCAGCGGCAGGCCCGCGCGCAGCGCCATCGCGCTGCCGTCGCCGGTTTGGGTGTGGGCGCCGGTGCAGGAATGATAGATGCGTCCATAGCCGCCGGTCGCGAGAATGGTGGTTTGCGCGCGGAAGCGATGCAGCGTGCCGTCGTCAAGCTTCAGCGCGATCACGCCGCGGCAGGTGCCTTGGTCGTCCATGATCAGGTCGATGGCGAAGAATTCGATATAGAATTCCGCGGAATGCCGCAGCGCCTGGCCGTACATGGTGTGAAGCATGGCATGCCCGGTGCGGTCGGCGGCGGCGCAGGTGCGCTGGGCCTGGCCCTTGCCGTAATCCACGGTCATGCCGCCGAACGGCCGCTGATAGATCCTGCCGTCCTCGGTGCGCGAGAACGGCACGCCCCAGTGCTCGAGTTCGTAAACGGCTTCCGGCGCTTGCCGCACCATGTATTCGATCGAATCCTGATCCCCCAGCCAGTCCGACCCCTTGACGGTATCGTACATATGCCAGCGCCAGTTGTCCTCGTGCATGTTGCCGAGCGCGGCCGAGATGCCGCCCTGCGCGGCGACCGTATGCGAGCGCGTCGGAAATACCTTGGTGATGCAGGCGGTGCGCAGTCCTGCTTCGCTGCAACCGACCACCGCGCGCAGGCCGGCACCGCCGGCACCGACCACGACGACATCGTAGGTGTGGTCTTCGATCGGATAGGCTTTTCCGTTGGCGGCGGGACCACCGTTTGCGGCCTTGCCGTTGCCATCAGCCGCCATGGGCTACACTCCAGATGACAGTTTGAGAATGGCGTAGATCGAGGCCAGCGCTACCGCAATCGAGAAGAAATTGTTGGCCATGATGGCGACAAGCTTCAGCGTCTCGTGGTGCACATAGTCCTCGATCACCACCTGCATGCCGATCTTCATGTGCCAGGCGCTGGCGACGATGAACAAGCAGCATGATGATCGCGACCAGCGGGGAGCCGAGAATTTGCGCGGCGCCGGCCTGATTGCGGCCGAGCAGCATCATCACCACCACGATGACGGGCACCATCAGCAGCACCATGGCGACCGCGGTGACGCGCTGGCGCCAGAAGTCCGAGGTGCCCGAATGCGACGCGCCGAGATTGCGGACGCGGGCGAGCGGCGTGCGCATCGACTTCGCCATCCGGGTATTTGGCGCACTCATCGTCCACCTCCGATCGCGTAGGCGGCGATCCAGAGCAGCACGGTGAGCGAGATGCCGCAGAGCAGTGCGCCCCAGGTCAGTGTTTCGCGCTCGCTGGCCTTGAAGCCGTAGCCGAGGTCCCAGACAAAATGCCTGACGCCGCTGAACAGATGATGCAGCAGCGCCCATGTATAGCCGAACACGATCAGACGGCCGAGGAAGCTGGAGGTAAAGGCCTGCACGTGGGCGTAGGCGGTCGGTCCGGAGGCGGCGGCGATCAGCCACCAGGCCAGCAGCAAGGTTCCAAAATACAGTGCGACGCCGGTGGCACGGTGGACGATGGACAGCGCCATCGTCAGGGTCCAGCGATAGGTCTGCAGGTGTGGTGAAAGTGGTCTTTCGATCCTGGCGGTCATCGGCGGCTTTGACGGTTCATGGGGCTCCGCAGAGGGGCCCTTAGGGGATCGCGATAGACGAAGTCTATTTACGAAGTCGAAACAGCCAGCGCAATGACGAAATCCGCTGCGAGCGAACCGAGGTTCATAGTTTCAGATGAGCCCTGCATTACCGGGGATTGACATGTTCCTGAGGGGCTGGTGGCTGGTATACCTGAAGCACGATTCATGAACGTCGGGCCCAATCGGCGCGACAGGAAGAAAAGATCGGGATGGCAATCGCCGGGCTTGATATCTCCGAGCTTCTCGAACTGGCGCTTCTGCTGGTGGCGGTGGGCGCGGTGTCCGGATTTCTCGCCGGCGTGTTCGGTATCGGCGGCGGCGCAATCCTGGTCCCGGTGTTTTATGAATGCTTTCGGTTGGCCGGCGTGCCGCTTGAGGTGCGGATGCCGCTGTGCGTAGGCACCTCCCTCGCCATCATTATTCCGACCTCGATCCGCTCGTGGCGCGCCCACCAGGCGCGTGGCGCGGTGGATACGGAGATCCTGCGGGCGTGGTGGTTGCCCGTGCTGGTGGGTGTCGTGGCCGGCAGCGTGATCGCGCGTTATGCGCCGGAGAGGTTGTTCAAGATCGTATTCGTGATGGTGGCCTGGTCCGCCGCGACGCGGCTCTTGCTGGCGCGCGAGACCTGGAAGTTCGGCGACGATCTCCCGCGGGGACCTTTGATGCGCGTTTACGGCTTCTGCGTCGGGCTCCTGGCCACGCTGATGGGTGTCGGCGGGGGGCTATTCGCGAATCTGCTGATGACGTTCTATGGCCGGCCGATTCACCAGGGGGTCGCAACCTCGTCGGCACTGGCGGTACTGGTCTCGATTCCGGGCGCGCTCGGCTACGTCTATGCCGGCTGGCCGGCGGCCGTGCGTTATCCCGATGTGCTGGCGCTGCAATCACCGTTTGCGATCGGCTACGTCTCGCTGATCGGTGCGCTGCTGGTGATGCCGACCAGCATGTTCACCGCGCCGCTCGGCGTGCGGGTGGCGCACGCGATGTCGAAGAAAATGCTCGAGCGCGCCTACGGCAGCTATCTCTTTATCGTCGGTGCACGGTTTGTGATCAGCCTGCTGCATGGCCAGTAGTGCCGACACTGTTGGAGCGGTGATTTACTTCGCCTTCGCGTAAATATCCGAATAGGTATCGCGCAAAATATTCTTCTGCACCTTGCCCATGGTATTGCGCGGCAGTTCGTCGACGACGATCACCCGCTTCGGCATCTTGAATTTTGCCAGTCTTCCGTCCAGCGCCCTCAGCACGGAAGCCTCGTCGACCTTGGCGCCCTTGTCGCAGACCAGGACGGCGGTGACGCCCTCGCCGAAATCGGCGTGCGGCACGCCGATCACGGCGGACTCGATCACGCCCGGCATGGCGTCGATCTCGCTCTCGATCTCCTTGGGGTACACGTTGAAGCCACCGGAGATCACCAGATCCTTGCCGCGGCCGAGAATGTGGACGTAGCCCTTGGCGTCGATCTTGCCGAGGTCGCCGGTGATGAAAAAGCCGTCGTCGCGGAATTCGGACTTCGTCTTCTCCGGCATCCGCCAGTAGCCCTTGAAGACGTTGGGGCCTTTGACCTCAATCATGCCGATGGCCTCGCGCGCAAGCTCCTTGCCGGTTTCCGGATCGGTGACGCGCACCGAGACACCGGGCAGCGGATGGCCGACCGCGCCGGCGACGCGTTCGCCGTCATACGGGTTGGACGTGTTCATGTTGGTCTCGGTCATGCCGTAGCGTTCGAGCACGGCGTGACCGGTGCGGGCAAACCATTCGCGATGGGTATCGGCCAGCAGCGGAGCGGAGCCGGAAACGAACAGCCGCATATGCCTGGTCGATTCCCTGTTCAGCGCCGGGCTTTGCAGGAGCCGCGTGTAGAACGTCGGCACGCCCATCAATACCGTCGCGCGCGCCATCAGCTTGACGATCAGTTCGGGATCGAATTTCGGCAGGAAGATCATCGCGGCGCGGGCGAACAGCGTGACGTTGGTCGCCACGAACAGGCCGTGGGTATGATAGATGGGCAATGCGTGGATCAGGACATCCTTGTCGGTGAAGCGCCAATAGTCGACGAGCGTCAGCGAATTCGACGCGAGGTTATCGTGCGTCAGCATCGCGCCCTTGGAACGTCCCGTGGTGCCGGACGTGTAGAGAATGGCCGCGAGGTCGTCGTTTGCGCGGGCCACGGTCACGAATTCAGGCTTCGCCGTGGCGGCGGCATCCGTCAGTGATCCCTTGCCGTCGGACCCGAGCGTTTCCACCCTGGCGCCAACCTTCGCCGCGATGGCGCCGATGCCTTCCGCCTTCGACGGGTCGCAGACCACCAGCGAGGGCTCGGCGTCGGTGATGAAATATTCCAGCTCGTTCAGCGTATAGGCGGTGTTGAGCGGCAGAAATACTGCACCGGCGCGCACCGTCGCGAGATAGAGCACCACACCCGGCACCGATTTTTCGGTTTGGGCTGCGACGCGATCGCCGGGCTTGACGCCGCAGCCGACCAGCACATTCGCCATCTGTCCGGCGCGTGAAATCAACTCGCCATAGCTGATGCGCTGTCCGTCGACCGTTTCGATCGCAAGGCGGTTCGGATCGTCAAGGCCGTCGAACAGGCGGGAAAACAGGTTGGCGTTCATGATGGTTTTGTGGGGCGCATTCATGCATCATTCCAGTAGGCGGGCGCGGTCCGGTCGGGCCGCATAATCTCATATTCTCAAGGGTTTCCATAGCAAAGACGCGCTCCACAAAGCAACGGAAACGGTTTGCATGCCACATAGCGGGAAACGCGGAACCCGGATGGCCGCCAGCGGGATTAGGTAGCCGGTGTGGAATCGTGGCCAGCGGTGGCCGGATCGTGGTGGTATCGGGCCGCCGGAACGATTCCCGGCACGGGCATGACGATGCGGCACACGGCCCGCCCTGGAAAAAGTTTCAAGCCTTCGAAAATTTATTCCCTGAAACCACGCCCAAAACCTCCCGTAACTCGGCCCAACGGCGACGCAGTCAACCCGACAACGGGCCAGCGTTGTTGTTGCCCCATCGTCGGCGGATATCCGCCGGTCACGCCATCAATCGGGAGACGTTTCCATGTCCAAGCGTTTTGCACTCTTGTCCGCCGCCGCCTTCGGCGCACTTGCTCTCACCGCCACCATCATTGCGCCCGTCGATGCGCAGGAGAAGACCGTCATGGTGGGCGGCGCCGCGATGTTCCCCTCCAGGAACATCATCCAGAACGCGGTGAACTCCAGGGATCACACCACGCTGGTTGCGGCGGTGAAGGCGGCGGGCCTTGTCGACACACTCGAAGGCAAGGGTCCATTCACTGTTTTCGCGCCGACCAATGCGGCATTCGGCAAGCTGCCGGCCGGCACGGTCGACACCCTGGTAAAGCCCGAGAACAAGGCAACCCTGACCAAAATCCTGACCTATCACGTGGTCCCGGGAAAGCTTGAGGCCTCCGGCCTGACCGACGGCAAGAAGCTCAAGACCGTCGAAGGCGAAGAGCTGACTGTGAAGAAGGCTGACGGCAAGGTGATGCTCGTCGATGCCAAGGGTGGTACGTCAACCGTCACCATCCCGAACGTCAACCAGTCGAACGGCGTGATCCATGTGATCGACACCGTCCTGATGCCCGCGTCGTAAACCCGCGCGCGCGTCTCATCTCGCCCCCGTCGGGATGCGCGAGCAGCGAGCCGGGGAAGCCCGGCTCGCATTTTTGTGACCGCCATGCCCAATCTGCATCCACGGCAGTAACGAAGCGCCTGCTTTCGGCGTATAAGGGGGGACAAGCCTTCAGCGATGGGATCGCCATGTCCAGCCTTGCAGCCACCGACGCACGCACAGGGACCGCCGCCACCGGGGTCATTCAACCGGCCTGGGTCCGGACCATGCATTGGATCAATGCGGTGGCGGTCATCCTGATGATCATGTCGGGATGGCAGATCTACAACGCATCGCCGTTATTCAGCTTCACATTTTCGCATTCGATCACGCTGGGCGGCTGGCTCGGCGGCGCGCTGCTCTGGCATTTCGCGGCGATGTGGCTGTTGATGGTCAACGGCCTCGCCTATCTCATCACGGGTTTCGCGACAGGGCGCTTCAAAAGGAAGCTGTTGCCGATCACCCCTGGCGGCGTGATCTCGGACGCCAGGGCGGCGCTGACCGGCAAGCTGTCGCATGACGACCTGACCAAATACAATCAGGTGCAGAAGCTGCTCTATGCCGGCATCATCCTCGTCGGCGTCCTGATCGTGCTGTCCGGACTGTCGATCTGGAAACCGGTGCAGTTGCAGTGGCTGACGGCGCTGTTCGGAGGCTACGATGCCGCGCGTTATGTCCACTTTATCTGCATGTCGGCGATCGTCGCGTTCCTGGTGATTCATGTGGTGCTGGCGGCGCTGGTGCCAAAGAGCCTGCGCGCCATGATTATCGGCCGCTGAACAAGTTTACCGGAGAACAAATCATGGGAAGACTCCGCAAGCTTCTGATCCCGGGCGTCGACAAGAGTTTGCTGGTCCGGGACGCCACGAATGTGATGCCGGATCCGGTGCGCCGGCGCTTTATCACCGGCGGCGCAAGCCTGGGTGCGTTGACGCTTCTGACCGGCTGCGATGTCACAGACAGCTTTTCCGCCGAGGAAATGCTGAAGAAGGTTTCGAAGTTCAATGACGCCGTGCAGGCGTTCATGTTCAATCCCGATGCGCTGGCGCCGACCTTCCCGGAAAGCGCGATCACAAAGCCGTTCCCGTTCAACGCCTATTACGAGCTCGACGACGCGCCCGAGATCGACGGCAAGGCCTGGAAGTTCGAGGTGCGGGGTCTCGTTGACAACAAGAAATCATGGACGCTGGAGGAGCTCTACAAGCTGCCGCAGGTCAAGCAGGTGACGCGCCATATCTGCGTCGAGGGCTGGAGCGCGATCGGGAGCTGGACCGGGACGCCGTTGCGCGATTTCCTCAAGCTGGTCGGCGCCGATACACGCGCGAAATATTGCTGGTTCCAGTGTGCGGACAAGGAAGGCTACAACTCGCCGCTCGATATGCGTACCGCGTTGCATCCGCAGACCCAGATGACGTTCAAATTCGGCGATGAAATTCTCCCAAGGGCCTATGGTTTCCCGATGAAGATCAGGGTGCCGACCAAGCTCGGCTTCAAGAATCCGAAATACGTGACGTCGATGGAAGTCACCAACGATTACAAAGGCGGCTACTGGGAGGACCAGGGGTATAATTCATTCAGCGGGAGCTAAGCGTTTCGAAATGAGCGCGAAGCGGCCAGGTCGATCCGCATCGGTACTCACGATGCGCTGTCCTTCATGGCGCCGCCGAGGAACAGCTGCCCGATGCGGGGATCGTTGAGCATACGCTCCGCCCTGTCGACAAGGCGGGTCTGGCCAAGTTCCAGCACGATGCCGAAGTCGGAAATCTCGAGCGCGGAGCGCGCGTTCTGCTCGATCATCAGGATCGACACGCCGCGGTCGCGCAGTTCTCTCAGGATGTCGAACGTCTGTTGCACCATCAGCGGCGAAAGACCGATCGACGGCTCGTCAATCAGCACCAGTTTCGGATTGAGCAACAAGCCACGGATGATTTCGAGCTGCTTCTGCTCGCCGCCCGACAGCGTGGAAGCCTGCTGCGCGGCCTTGTTGCGCAAGGCCGGAAACCGGTCGAGCGCGGCTTCGATACGCGCCGGCAAATCGGTGATGTCACGCCCGGCGGCCACCGCGCCAAGTCCAATGTTGTGGCGCACCGACAATTCAGGGAAAATGTTGCGCCCCTGCGGAACATAGCAAATGCCCGCGGACAGTAATTCGCGCGGACTCAAGCCGGTGATGTCGCGTCCCCTGAAGATGATCTTGCCCTCGCGCAGCTTCAGAAGACCGAAAATCGCCTTGAACACCGTGGACTTGCCGGCGCCGTTCGGTCCGATCACCGTGGTGATCGATCCTGCCGGCACCGAAAAGCTGGTGCCGTTGAGGATCGTCATCTTGCCGTAACCGCCGAGGAGGCCCCGAACATCCAGGATGGTGTCGCTCATGGCCCGGTCCTCAATGGCCGAGATAGGCTTCGATCACGGCGGGATTGTCGCGAATTTGGTCAGGCCTGCCCATCGCCAGCACCCTGCCTTCCGCCATCACCATGACACGCGAGCACAACGACATCACGAATTCCATGTTGTGTTCGATCACCACGAAGGTCGCGCGCCTCTCGCGATTGATAGCGGCGAGCCGCTCTTTGAGATCGGCGAGCATAGTGAGATTGACGCCGCCGGCGGGTTCGTCGAGCAGCACCAGCCGTGGCCCGCCCATGAAAGCCATCGCCGCATCGAGCAGCTTCTGCTGTCCATAGGACAGGCTGCCCGCGGCCTCGCCCGCGAGATGGTCGAGCTTGAAGAAGCCGATCATCCGATCGGCGGTCTTGGTCAATCCCGCGTCGGATGGGCCGAACAGGCGGGACATCATGCTGCCCTGGTGCTCCTGTCCGGCGAGGATCAGATTTTCCCGTACCGACAATTTCGGGAACACCTGCAGCAACTGGAAAGTCCGGCTGACGCCAAGACGGTTCAGCTCGGAGGGACGCAATCCGGTGACGACCCTGCCGTCGACCTTCACTTCGCCGCCAGTCGGGGTGAGCTGGCCGAGAATACAGTTGAAGAGCGTCGACTTGCCGCAGCCGTTCGGTCCGATCAGTCCGAGAATTTCGCCCTCGCGAACGTCGAAGCTCACGCCGTCGACGGCCGTGATGCCGCCAAAGCTCTTCCGGATGTCGGTGACTTCGAGGACTGCCGTCATGGCGCGGCCTCCAGTCCGGATTTCGCGACCGCGCGCAGTGCGGATGCCGCCCTGGTGCGGCGCTCCGACAGCAGGCGGTCGAGAATGCCAAGAATGCCGGTCGGTGAAAAGATCAGGAGTCCGATCACGGCGCTGGCATAGAGCATCAGGTAATAGCCTTCGGTGAAACGCAGCCATTCCGGAAGCAGTACCGCGATCATCGCGCCAAGGAACGGCCCGAAGAAGAACCCGGCGCCGCCGACGATCACCATCATCAAGAGATCGAGCGACAGCGACAGATTGAACGGCACCGGATCGATGTATTGTGTCAGCGGCGCGTACAGCGTGCCGGCAACCCCGCCGAGCGCCGAACCGATCGCGAATGCCATCAATGTGTAGCGTCGCGTATCGATTCCGAGCGACAGCGCCCTGACAGGGTTCTCGCGCAGCGCCAGGAAAGCGCGGCCCCAGGGCGAGCGGATCAGCCACGATAGCGCTACCGAGACGATGCCGAGCGAACCGAGGCAAAGGTAATAGAACGGCAGCGGCCGGTTGGTCGGAAAGCCGAAGATGACCGGCCGGGGAATATTGCTGATGCCGTAAATGCCCCTGGTCAGCCAGTCTTCGTTGCGAAACACCAGAAAAGCCAGCGTCGAAAATGCCAGGGTGACGAAGGCGAGATAGTGATGCTGAACCCGGAGCGCGGGGTAACCGAGCAGCCAGCCGACCACAAAACACAGCACGACCGCAACGACGAGCGCGGCAACTAGCGGCGCGCCCTGCGTGGTCATGATGGCGGCGGCATAGGCGCCGATGCCGACGAACGTGCCCTGTGCCAGCGAAACCTGCCCGGCATAGCCGAGCGTCAGATTAAGTCCCATGGCGGCAATGGTCATCACCGCCCACTGGCTCAGGATGAACAGTCCGTAGCGATTGAAATTCATGGGCACCACGATCAGCCCGGCGATCACGATGATGCCGAGCGCGATGCGCAGATATTTTCTTGGGCCGTTCATACCGTGCGCTCTTCCGCCCGGCCGAGGATTCCCTGCGGACGGAACAGGATGATGACGATCAAGAGGATCAGCGGCACCGCGGCGCGGTACTGGGTCGAGACATAGGCCGCGGCGAGATTATCGACCACTCCGATCAGCAAGCCGCCGGCGATCGCGCCGCGCACCTGATTGAAGCCGCCGACGATCGCGGCGATGAATGCCGCCTGCCCCAGCACTTCGCCGCTGGAGAATTTAGCGAGGTAAATCGGGGTAATCAGCAGCGAGGCCAGTGCCACCAACAACGCGTTGATCAGGAAGGTCAGCAGGATCATGCGCTCGACCGGCACGCCGATAATGCGCGCCACCGTTGGATTTTGCGCCGCCGCCTGCATCTGGTGGCCGATCGAGGTCCGGTTCAGGAACGCGGTGAGGCCGACCACGGCCAGGATAGCGAGCACAAGCACGCCGAGGCTTTGCAGCGACACCATGCGGCCAAATATGGCGACGTCCCCGGCGGGCAGCAGCGACGGAAATGGCGATGCCTCGGCGCTGAAGAACTGCTTCACGGCTTCCTTGATACCGATGGCGAGCGCCATCGTCGCGATCGCCAGCGGCAATACGCCATGGCGAAGCATGGGATCGACCAGCAGCATCTTGAAGCCGAGACCGAGCAGCAACAGCGAGAGGAGGATGCCGATCAGGATCGCCAGCCAGAACGGCGCGCCGGCGTGCATCGCCGCCAGCATCAGGAATGCCGGCAGCATGACAAATTCGCCTTGCGCGAAATTGATGGTCTGCGAGGTCTGCCACAACAAGGTGAAGCCAACCGCGACGATGGCGTAAATTGCTCCGGTCGCAAGACCGGCCACCAGAAGATCGAGCAAATTGGACATGCTTCCCTGACCTCGGAGACCGGTCGGTGTTCCAGCTTTCGCCGTTTCGCGATGGAGCGAGGAATGAGCGGTTCAATTCAGCTTCGGCAGCACCTGCTTGATGACCTGCTTGCCCTCGACGATCTCGACCAGAAACCCCTGACGGTCAATGTCGCCGTTCTGATCGAAGGTCACGTCCATCAGGATGCCCGGCTCGTTCGCGGCCTTGATGGTGAGGCCATGCAGAGTATCGGCGAGCTTTTTGGCATCGACCTTGCCCATTTTTTCGGTGGCTGCCTTGATCATATAGATCGCAAGGTAGCCTTTGATGCCGTTATGGTCGGGAATGTAATTGTACTTCTTGACGAACTTTTCGCGGAACGCCTTGACCAGATCGACCGGCGCATCGGTCGTCAATCCAACATGGCCGCGGGCGCCATTGGCGGCGTCACCTGCGAGTTCGACGACCTTCTGGCCGACCAGGGTCGTCTCCCCTATCAGCGGCACGGTCACGCCCTGGCGCTTGAGTTCCTTGAGGATGCGCGCGCTTTCTTCTTCGTTGAGGTAGATGAAAACCGCATCGGGGGCGGCGGCCTTGATCTTGCTGACGTCGGCGGCGAAATCGGCCTGACCGGCCTCGGTGGACAGATCGGCCGCGACCTTGATGCCATGGCGGGCAAATTCCCTGGCGATGACGTCGCGTCCGCCTCTGCCGAAATCGTTATTGACCCAGACGAGAGCCACCGATTTGGCTTTGAGATCGTCGTTGATATATTTGGCGACCTTCGGCATCGACGATTGCTGGCCGAAAGACGTGCGGAACAGGAACTTATTGCCGGCTTGCGTCAGTTCGGCGGCTTCGCCACCCATAATCTGCGCGATGCCGGCCTCCGCCGCCAGCGGCGCCGTTACCTTGACCGATCCCGAGTAGCCCGGACCGAGCAGGACGTAAGGCTCGTTGTCGAGCGCTTTTTGAACCTGAGCGCGGGCCATGCCGGGATTGGATTGCGAATCCGCGTGAGTAACCTCGAGCCTGTTGCCGAGGATGCCGCCCTTCGCGTTGATTTCCTCGATCGCCAGATCGATCCCGTTTTTCCAGTTGGTGCCGACGGTGGCGCCGCCGCCGGATAATTCGGCGACGTCAGCCAATTTGATGGTCCCGCCGGATTGCGCGAACGCCGTCCCGGTCCAGATCGTCGCCAGTACGGCGCCCGCCAAAATTCCTGGCTTCATTCGGTTTCCCCCTGTGGTCCCGCCATTTTGGTTGCGGCCTCGTTCCGGGCCGCGTTGTTACGCCGCGTGCGAGGCGACGTATCTTTTTGCCATCACGTCGTCGAATGCAATTCCCATCTCGATCGTGGACGGCGCAACCCCCGTGAATAGTTCAAACGCTTCAGCGGCCTGATAGATGGCAAGTTCGCGCCCGGTCATGACCGTGGCCCCCCTGGCCTTGGCGGCCGTCAGCAGCGGCGTCCATAGCGGCGAATAGACGGCGTCCGCCACCCACAGCCCGGCATGCAGCAGGGCGTCGGGGACCGGCGTGCCAAGACCGGGCAGCATCCCAATCGGGGAAGCGTTGACCACCCCGACGACGCCGTGCATCGCATCCTCGACGCTGTGAGCCGCGCGCGCCTTTACGTGACCTTCGAGCCGCGCCGCCAGATGCAGGGCCTTGGCACGGTCACAATCGAAGATCCGCAAATCGGTAACGCCATGTCCGGCCAGCGCAAACGCAATCGCCTTGCCGGCGCCGCCGGCCCCAATCAAAGCAACGGCGCCATCCGAAGATGCGTCGACGAGCGGAGCGACCGCGCGCGCGAATCCGGTCGTATCGGTGTTGTAGCCGATCAAGCTGTTATCGCGGACTACGACGGTGTTGATCGCGCCGATCCGCGCTGCGTCCGGCGATAATTCGTCGAGCAGGCCGACCGCTGCTTCCTTATAGGGAAAGGTGACGTTGATGCCGGCGAAGCCCAGCCGCCGAACGCCCTCGATCAGCGCCTTCAGTTCTTCGCGTCCGGCGCCGGCGACCTCGATGAGCTGATAGTGGCAACGCAGGCCCAGCGCCTCGGCCGCCCGTTCATGCATCGCCGGCGCGGCCGATTGCGCGACCGGCGCACCGAGCAGACCGGTGAGAATGCGCCCGTTCGAAAAGTGCAGGTGGTTGGAATTCATCATTGCGCTACTTTAGGGTCGGCGAAATACAATATCCAGACCGAGCAGCGATGACCTGGCGGCAATTCGTCCCGATCGCCGTTTCCTGGCACCAACCCGGCTTCAGGCCAATCTTGTCAAAGGAGTTTGTGGGCGGCGCGAAAACGCGCCCGGCGCAATCTAGGATGCTTGCGCGAGCCTGCCCTGAAACGCCGCCGCGATGGCTCCCAGCGCCAGCATCGCCGCCGAGGCATTCAAGGCATAGGACAGGCTGCCAAACGCGTCGGTGATCGCGCCGACCGCGGTCGGTCCCAGGGTCTGGCCTATTCCAAAAGCGATGGTCATCGCCGCAATTCCCTTCGGCCATGCCGCCGGCGGATAGTTGAAGCGCACGAAGGCGGTGGTCGATCCCACGATCGCAAAGAAGGACACCCCGAACACCAGCGCCGATACCGCGAGCAGGAGCGGGGAATGCCCGAACAGCGGCAGTGACGCGCCGATCGCGTTGACACCGAGGATGATCGCGGTCGACAGGCCGCCGCTATTGCGCGCCAGCACCCGCCGCCACAGCCACGGGGTTGCGAACGCGCTCACCCCGATGAGACACCAGAACGCGCTCTGCGCCACCGCGCCGCCGCCGGCATCGCGCACATAGGCGATCATGAAGGTCATGTAGGCGATGTATCCCGCGCCAAACAGAAAATAGCCGGCGAGATAGATCAGCACCGGCCGAAGCGCGAATTCGGCAGCCGCCGTGCCGGCGATGCCGGCCTTGGTATCGAGCGGCGCCAGCAGCAGCGGGATAGTCAGGGCGATGGCGAGCAGTGTCATCGCCCACCATACGATCCACCACGACCCCGGGCCGAAAGCCTGCAGTACAAAGGGTGCTATCAGTCCGGAAGACAGGATGCCGAGCCCCGGCCCGGCGTAGAACAGGCTGAGCAGAAAATTCGCCCGCGCGGGTTGCGCTTGCGCGAGAAGGGCGGCCAGCGCCGCCCCGGCGACGAATGCGGCCGCCGCGCCGAAGCCCGCGAGCAGCCGTGCAAAGCTCAAAATGAAAAAATTACCCGACAGCGCGCAGAGCGCCAGCGACACCAGGCTAGCCATGGTTCCCCAGCGCACGGCGGCGGCCAGCCCAAAGCGCTTGATGAGTTTCGACGCCATCAAGGCGCCGGCGAGGTAGCCAGCGGCGTTGATGGTGTTCATGAAGCCGGCGGCGGAATAGGACCAGCCCAGCGTGTCGCGCATGTCCGGCAGCACCAGCGAATAGGCGAAGCGGCCGATGCCGAGACCGACCGTGGGCGCAAGCGAGAGAATGAGGATCAGCCGCGCGGGATGCGTTGGTGGCTGCGAGGGATCAGGGGTTTTCACGGGATTCTCCGGCAGGACGGGCATTGTGGCAGGGTCTGCCGCGATTGCACAGGCACGCTGCGGCAATGGTGTCTTGCCATCGATGCAATGGCGCTTTAGCACTCCGCGCGCGCACTCTTTATTTCTCAAAAGGCAACGCGATCATGGCGACCCATAAACTGCTGCTTCTCCCCGGCGACGGCATCGGCCCCGAAGTGATGACGGAGGTGAAACGCCTGATCGACTGGCTCAGCGCGCAAGGTATCGCGCATTTTGCGACCGAGCAGGGCCTGGTCGGCGGCGCGGCCTATGATGCGAGCAAGCAAAGCATCACGGATGCCACCATGGCCCAGGCGGCAGCGGCCGACGCCGTGATCTTCGGTGCGGTCGGGGGCCCCAAGTGGGATAGCGTCCCCTATGAGGCGCGCCCCGAAGCCGGGCTATTGCGGCTGCGCAAGGATCTCGGCCTGTTCGCGAATTTGCGTCCCGCGGTCTGTTATCCCGCGCTCGCGGATGCTTCGAGCCTGAAGCGTGAGGTGGTCGAGGGCCTCGACATCATGATCGTGCGCGAGCTTACCGGCGGAGTGTATTTCGGCGAACCCAAGACCATCACCGATCTCGGTAACGGTCAGAAGCGCGCCATCGACACCCAGGTCTATGACACCTACGAGATCGAGCGAATCGCCCGCGTCGCGTTCGATCTGGCGCGCAAGCGCCGCAACAAAGTGACCTCGATGGAAAAGCGCAACGTGATGAAATCCGGCGTACTCTGGAACGAGGTCGTGACCCAGGTTCATGCCCGCGAATACAAGGATGTGCAGCTTGAGCACCAGCTCGCCGACTCCGGCGGCATGAATCTGGTGAAATGGCCGAAGCAGTTCGATGTCATCGTGACCGACAACCTGTTCGGCGACATGCTCTCGGATATCGCGGCGATGCTGACCGGCTCTCTCGGCATGCTGCCGTCGGCCTCGCTGGGCGAAGTCGACGTCAAGACCAAAAAGCGGAAAGCCCTGTTTGAGCCGGTACACGGCTCGGCGCCCGATATCGCGGGCAAGGGCCTCGCCAATCCGATCGCGATGATCGCCTCGTTTGGTATGGCGCTGCGCTATTCCTTCGACATGGGCGCGCTTGCCGACAAGGTGGATGCGGCGATTGCCGCGGTGCTCGCAAACGGCCTGCGCACCGCCGACATCAAGTCCGAGGGCACCATTGCGGTCTCGACCGCGCAGATGGGAGAGGCGATTTTGAAAGAATTGCAGGCGCTGCACGGCTGAACGAGAGCTTCCCGCATCGTCGTCCCGGCCTTGAGCCGGGACCGCAAGCATTCGCGGCCGAGCGAAGTCGTCGAACAGTCGTTTTCAGGCGAGATGCCACAGCCTACTGGTCCCTGCGTTTTGCAGGGACGCTGGTACTCCCGCTCAATACAGCGGGATGCCCTGCGGATACCCGCCCAAATCAGACGGCGGATAGAGCGGCTGCCGGTCGATCGGGCGATTGTTGTTCTCGCGGCCGAACGACGGATAGCCGATCTCCGGGGGAAACGCGTAATCTGAGAATTTGCGGTCGCCCGGCAATACCTCGACGCCTGCGTCAAGCCATGAGCGCTTGGTGACGTAAATGCGGGTGTGCGGGCCCTGCTGGTAGGACACGTTGGGTCCATTCGGCCCGTAATAGTGACGGCCGCGGTCGTCATATTGACGCTTGGCCTGCTTCTGCGCAGCGGTCTGCTTCTGCGCGGTGGCCGGCGCCTGTGTCTGCGCGCTGGCCGGTGCCGTGTCAAAGCCGATCGCGACAAGGGCGGTAGCGGCTAGCAACACCGCAAGTTTGCTCGCAGAAGGAAGTTTGGGGGTCATCAGGTCCTCATGGGCGGGCCGGCCGCCATATCCGTTTCGGCGGCCATTCTAGCCGCAGGGCATGCCGTCACAAGGTCAATCGAGCCACACTTCGTCAGAATAATGCCGGGCGGGCAAAAAACTCGTATCAAAACCAGCACCTTGGCCGATGGGCCAGTCTAGAGAGGACCGCGCAGCCGGGGGTTTTCGTTACCCATCACCCAATCCGCCGAGATGGCGGGCGTTGCCGCCGTCGTGCAGTTGCCACGCTTCAGCTCGGCGCGGGCGAATAATTCGGCCAGTTTCGGCTCATTTCCGGACGCAAGCAGCGTCAGCCGGTTCAGCATGCAGCCGATCGCGGCGCGCCGAACGGGTACTCCGCTGCCCTGGCACGACCAGCCGGATATTTGCAATGGTGGATCGCCAATGCGCTTGATAAAGCCAAGGCAGGCTTTTGCCCCGTCGGAATGGCCGGTTGGGCGGAGCAACGTCACCGTGCCGAACTGGCTGTCGACCACGCCCGCCGCTTCCAGCCCGCGCCCGCCGTGGGCACCCATTCGGGCGGCGATTTCGGCCTCCACGGCATCTGACGAGAAGGCCTCCGCCTGGTTGAATTCGCCGCCGGGACGATAGATCTCAAGTTCCGCAACCGGCTTTTCGTCCGGCGGGCCCCAATGGAAAACGTCCTTGCGGCCTCCCTCGGGGTGTCGAAAGATGGTGTAAGTCTCTGATTTTTCTAGCGGATCAAGTGAACTGACGGCGAAGGACGGGCGCGAGCGCGATGCCACGCGCCAGCCCGGCTTGCCGGCGGGTTCGACGGTCGTGGCCGTCGGCAGTTGGTCCCATAGATGCAACGCGGAAATGCCAAGCAGGGTGAGAGAGCCCACATAGGCAATAAGGCGGGCCAGCGTCGCACAGCATTCGTCGGCAAAGCTTGTCAGCGCCGGATGAATTCTGGTGTGATATTCTGGGTTGGCAGGGGTGGCCGAAAACGATCGCATCACATGCCCAAGGCGCCGCTGAGCGCCGAAGGGCATGCCCAGGTCTAACGTTGTCTTGGCGGTGTTTCTCGCATAGAAGCGCTGCCTCTTCCCTTTCCACTGCGGGTGGGGGTGAGGCATTTTTCTTCGGAGAGTGAACGATGGGTTACAAAGTCGCGCTGGTCGGAGCGACCGGCAATGTCGGGCGTGAAATGCTCAGCATTCTTGACGAGCGTAAATTCCCAGCCGACGAGGTGGTGGCCTTGGCGTCCCGCCGCAGCACGGGCGTCGAAGTCTCGTATGGCGACCACACCCTGAAAGTCAAAGCGCTCGAGCATTACGACTTCAGCGATGTCGATATCTGTCTGATGTCGGCAGGCGGCGCGGTGTCGAAGGAATGGTCGCCGAAGATCGGCGCCGCCGGCGCGGTGGTGATCGACAATTCGTCGGCGTGGCGGATGGACCCGGACGTGCCGCTGATCGTGCCCGAAGTCAACGCGGACGCCGTGAAGGGGTTCGTCAAGAAGAACATCATCGCCAATCCGAACTGCTCGACCGCGCAGCTCGTGGTCGCGCTGAAGCCGCTGCATGACAAGGCGGTGATCAAGCGCGTCGTGGTCTCGACCTATCAATCGGTGTCTGGAGCCGGCAAGGATGCCATGGATGAGCTGTTCTCGCAGACCAAGGCCGTCTACACCAACAGCGAACTGATCAACAAGAAATTCCCGAAGCGTATCGCCTTCAACGTCATCCCCGAGATCGACGTTTTCATGGAGGATGGCTACACCAAGGAAGAGTGGAAGATGATGATGGAGACCAAGAAGATTCTTGATCCCAAAATCAAGCTGACCGCGACTTGCGTGCGGGTGCCGGTGTTCGTCGGCCATTCCGAAGCCGTCACGATCGAATTCGAAAATCCGATTTCGCCCGACGAGGCGCGCGACATCCTGCGCAACGCGCCGGGCTGCCTCGTGATCGACAAGCACGAACCCGGCGGCTACGTCACGCCTTATGAGGCGGCGGGCGAGGACGCCACCTATATCAGCCGCATCCGCGCCGACCCCACCGTGGACAACGGCCTCGTGCTATGGTGCGTGTCGGACAATCTGCGCAAGGGAGCGGCGCTGAACGCGGTCCAGATCGCCGAATGCCTGGTCAACCGCAAGCTGATCAGCGCCAAGAAAAAGGCAGCGTAACCCTGCGGCGGGAGTCGGAAGTGCAATGACCGAACAACCGGCTCCCTATAGGCCCAATCCGAAGCTCAAGCGCGTCGAGACGGGATTGGAGAGCCTTATCTTCAACAGCCGCTGGCTGATGGCGCCGTTTTACTTCGGCCTCGTCGTCAGCCTCGCGGTGTTGTTGCTCAAGTTCTGCATGATCCTGTGGGAATTCATCGTGCATGCGCCGGGCTCCAAGGAGTCCGACATTATTCTTGGCGTGCTCAGCCTGATCGACGTGTCGCTGACCGGCAATCTGATCCTGATCGTGGTGTTTTCCGGCTACGAGAATTTTGTCTCGAAGATCGATCCCGGCGGCCATCCGGACTGGCCGGACT
This sequence comes from uncultured Alphaproteobacteria bacterium, assembly GCA_963786045.1. Classification (GTDB taxonomy): domain Bacteria; phylum Pseudomonadota; class Alphaproteobacteria; order Rhizobiales; family Xanthobacteraceae; genus Bradyrhizobium. The sequence goes on from CAWAXR010000003.1 coordinate 20,097, forward strand.
GGATGACCAGGATCAATTTCGGCGGCTTGAAACAAAAGCTGCTGGCCTCGATCGTCGCGATTTCCGCGATCCAGGTGCTGAAGGCGTTCATGAACATCGACACCGTGTTCGATCCCGGCAAGCTGGCCTGGCTGGTCGGCGTACACCTGGTGTTCGTGGTCTCGGCGTTCATGCTGGCGCTGTCGGACCGCTGGGGCGGCGTCGACCACGGCGGCGAGTAGATCGGCCTCGGCTATTCGCCTGCCCGAAACGTCTCCCTGACGCTGCGAAACTCCTTCGTTTCCTGGTCGAGCACGAACAGCGAGCCCTCGGCCACGCCGAAATAGGCGCCGTGCAGATTCAGCTCGCCGCGCGCGACCAAAGACTGCACGAATGGAAACGTCATCAGGTTTTCCATGCTGCGGAACACGGCCGCCTTCTCGATCCGGACGGTGAAGTCGGCCATCGTCTCGTGGTCGCGCTGTTCCACTTTCTCGCCCGGCTTGATGAACATCGACATCCACCGGCCGATGAAGTCGCCGGGCGACAGCGGCGCGATATTGTCGATGAAGGCGCGGATGCCGCCGCATTGCGCATGGCCGAGCACCACGATGTGTTTGACGCGCAGCGCCCGCACCGCGTATTCGAGCGCCGCCGAAACGCCGTGCGCGCCGCCATCGGGCTGGTAGACCGGCACCAGGTTGGCGACGTTGCGCACCACGAACAATTCGCCCGGACCGGCATCGAAGATCACCTCCGGCGACACCCGGGAGTCGCAGCAGCCGATCACCATCACTTCAGGGGCCTGGCCGCGCTCGGATAATTCGCGATAGCGCGATTGCTCGGTAGGCAACCGATGCGAGGTGAAGGTACGGTAGCCGTCAAGCAGATGTTGCGGGAAGGGTAACATGACGTTGGCTAACCATATGCCGCAGGCCGGAGCAAGCCTTTCGGACGGCATGCCGGAATGTTACAGCATGATCCGGAAAATTGGGCACCGGTTTTTGCTCGGGACAAGCTTGAATTTTTGTCCGGAGCCCATGCTCAAACAATAAGCTATCGATAGATCAGACCGGATGAAGCGAGCCGGATCGATCGCGGGTTATTCAAAAATTGAGGGGAATGAAACCATGATCCGACCACGCCGCAGCCTTCTGTTCATGCCCGGATCGAACGCGCGGGCGCTGGAAAAGGGACGCAATCTGCCCGCGGATGGCCTCATCCTCGACCTCGAGGATTCCGTGGCGCCGGAGGCCAAGGCCTCCGCGCGCGACCAGATCGCGCGGACGATCGCGGCTGGTGGCTTCGGCAAGCGCGAGCTCCTGATCCGCACCAATGCGCCGGATTCGGCGTGGTGGATGGATGACATCACGATGGCCGCCAAGGCTCGGCCCGACGGCATTCTGGTTCCAAAGGTTTCCAGCGTGGAGGATATCAACACCATCGCCCGTTGCCTGCGCGATGCCGGTGCCGATCCGTCGATCCGGGTCTGGACGATGATCGAAACCGCGCGGGCGGTGCTGCACGCCGAGGAACTCGCCGCCGCCTCACGCGATGGCGACACCCGGCTGGCCGGCTTCGTATTCGGGCCGAACGATATCTCGCGCGAGACGCGGATACGGATGCAGCCGGGTCGCGCGACGATGCTGCCGCTGATCACGCACTGCATTCTCGCCACCCGCGCTTATGGCCTCGAGATCCTCGACGGACCCTACAGCGATTTCAGCAATTTCAACGGCTTTGGTCAGGAGTGCGCGCAGGCGCGTGATCTGGGCTTCGACGGCAAGACGTTGATCCATCCGGGCCAGATCGAGGCCTGCAACGCGATCTTCACGCCGCCCGCGGAGGAGGTCGCCCAGGCCCGCAAGATCATCGCGGCATTCGAACTGCCGGAGAACGCCTCGCGCGGCGCGATCTCGCTCGACGGACAGATGGTCGAGCGGCTGCACGCCGACATGGCAAGGCGGACGATAGCGATCGCGGACTCGATCGCGGCGCTTGCGCAGCAATAAAACATGATCCGGACCCGAAGGGCCGCGTTAGCGCAAAGCGGGCACCGGTTTTCCCTCGCGACAAACGCGAAGCGATTGCGCGGAGATCATGCTCAAACAAAAAAGTAGAGCGGGATAGCGATTCAAGAAAGCCACCCCGCTCTGGATGGGGTGGTCCCGCTCCAGACCGCGATCCGGCTTACCCGGATCGGGACTATGGAGAGGGGCGCGAACGCGATCAGTTCGCCAGAGAAACGTGGATCCACGCGGAGCGCGAAATCTTCATTTATGGCCCACATGCCCCAGCTGTTCGATCGTGGGTGCGTTGAGGCAGTATTCTTTATAGTGCTCGGCAGAAGCGCCGACGGCGAGATCGCGGTCGCATTCGCGCTTGTGCTGGCATAGCGCGCAGACGCGCTCCATGTCGTGCAACACCAGAGGTTCGACGCGCGCCAGATCGGCCTCATTGATGCCGAGGGCCTTGAGCAGTTTTGGCAGCTCATCCGCAGCATGCGGACCGTGACGGACCAATTCATTCAGGTCGGCGGGGGAAACCCGCAAATCGCTTGCGATGCGGTCGAACTCCGACGCGTTGAGCTGACGCATCTCGTTGAGCTCCTGCCGGTGCTTGATCCAATCGCTAAACGTGTGGGTCAATCGTTCGACGACGGAATGCGGCTGGTCTTGGACAGTCATGGGACACCTCCGATCATGCGCTATAGTGCATAAGCGGGGCGTGCGATCGTTGCGCTAGATCAAACGCCCAGGTGCTAACGCATCGTTCCGGAATGACGGCGGTCTGGACCGTTCACGTCCCGAACCGATCCGCCGCCCAGGCATGGAGGCTGCCCGGAACGGGAGCCGTGTTGCCGCGGCCTTTCGGCGAAATGTGAAACCCGATGATGTCGGGATCGCCGATCAGCGCCGAGTAATCCCGGGGTTCGAAGAACAGCTTCGGTTCGGCATGCACGGCATAAAACGATTTCTTCGGCAGCGCATAGCCCAGTTCGCCGGCGCGGCGGGCAAGCGCGGTCAGCGCCGCGGGGCCATAGATCGCGACGCGAACATCCGAGAGCCGCGTCAAGCCGCGAAATCTGCGAAGCGCGAATGTCAGGCGGTGTCGCAGCGCCAGCCAGTCCGGCGTCAATTCATCCTGCCGCATCAGGGAAGTGAAGGCCGCGACGATCGGATCGCCCGGCGGCAGATAGAGCACGGAATTGCCGAGTTGGCGCGGCCGCTCCCACGCGAAATAGGGTTTGGCCGGATCGATCTCGATAGGCTTGAGCAGCAGCACGTCGGCGTCGAGCCAAAGACCCGCATTCTCGGCCATCAGCCGCATCCGGAAAAAATCCGAGAATTGCAGCGTGGTCCAGTCGCGCCATACGCCGTCGGAACCCGTCGGGCGCAGTCGTTCGGCGAAACTATGCGGCAGGATGGCCTCGGCCTCGGCATTGCCGACGCCGTCGGGCAACTGCGCGAGCGGGTCAAAACTGTAGACGGTGACCTTGTGGCCGGCTGCGACCTGCGACCTCAGGCATAGCCTTCTCAGCGCATCGAGCGGTCCATGCCAGAAGGTGACGATGTCGGGTCGCAAGCGCGGGATCAAGCCCAGGCGCGCGCGGTCTTGGCCTTGGTCTCGTAGGCATCGATCGAGGCCTTCTTCTCCATGGTGAGGCCGATATCGTCGAGCCCGTTCATCAGGCAGTGCTTGCGGAACGGATCGATCTCGAACTTCACGGTGCCGCCGTCGGGCCCGCGGATTTCCTGACTGGCAAGATCGATGGTCAGCGTCGCATTGGCGCCGCGCTCGGCGTCATCGAACAATTTGTCGAGGTCGTCCTGGGTGACGCGGATCGGCAGAATACCGTTCTTGAAACAGTTGTTGTAGAAGATATCGCCGAACGAGGTCGAGATCACGCAGCGGATGCCGAAATCGAGCAGCGCCCAGGGCGCGTGTTCGCGGCTGGAGCCGCAGCCGAAATTGTCGCCGGCGACCAGGATCTTGGCGCTGCGATAGGCCGGCTTGTTGAGGATGAAATCCGGGTTTTCGCCGCCGTCGTCCTTGTAGCGCTGTTCCGAGAACAGCCCCTTGCCGAGGCCCGTGCGCTTGATGGTCTTCAGATACTGCTTGGGGATGATCATGTCGGTATCGACATTGATGATCTTCAGCGGCGCCGCGACGCCTTCCAGCGTGGTGAACTTGTCCATCGATCGCACTTCTTGGTTGGATTTGACGAAACGCTTTCCGGGCGTTGGTTTATCGCGAATGCCGCCGGCATCAAAGGACAAAATCCCCTAATCGGCCGCCGCCTCGATCGCGGCCATATCGTCGTCGGAGAGGCCGAAATGATGGCCGATCTCGTGAATCAGCACATGGCGGACGACCCGCCCCAGCGCCTCGTCATGTTCGGACCAGTAGTCCAGGATCGGCCGGCGGTAGAGCCAGATCATGTTGGGCAGCCGCGCGATGTCGTCATGGCTTTGATGCGGCAGGCCGACGCCATGGAACAGGCCGAGCAGGTCGAATTCGGTTGCCGCGCCCATCTCGTCGAGAACTTCATCGGTCGGAAAATCGTCGACCCGAATGATCAGGCCCTCGCACAGATCGCGGAAGGTTTTCGGCAGGCGCGCGAGGATTTCGTGCGCCATGGCTTCCATTTCCGCGAGCGACGGGGCTTTTGCTGACGTCCACATCGCTCCTGTTTAGAGCAAGATCCGCAAAAAGTGGGAACCGGTTTCGGAAAAAGGTGGAGCCCGCACAAGGCGGCCGATCGGGAGGCCCCTGCCGGAAATGGGTCCGCCGAGCAGTTGACGTAGTCGCGGCAATCGGAGACCGTAGGGCCGATAATGGTTTGGATGGGCGCCAGGATGCTTTTCAGGACTTTGGCAATATGGCTGGTTCTTGCGGGCGTCTGTTCGCTGCTCGCGGTCGGCGCCGAAGCGCAAACCGCGCCGCAGGGGACGCGGACCGTGCAGGCGTCGCCGGCCGACGAGCTATCCACGCAGCCCCCCGTTCGACGGCCGCCGAGGCGGCTTCGCATCTATCCCCGTTATCAGGCGGAACCTGACGGCGTTTACCCCCGATATTTCCCGGGTCCAAATGCCGTGCGGGTGTGCAATGCCACCTATGTGCAGGAATACCGGCCAAGCGGCACGGTGATCGTGCCGCGCATGAATTGCGTCTGGCGTCGCGGCTAGCGATCGGCGCAGGCTTTGGTTCTGCGCGCCGTCACCCCGCCTGTTTGACGCAGGTCAATGCAGCTTCCGATGAAAGTGGCAAGGAAGGGCCTCGTTGGCGGGCCTGTTTTTCGACTGGCTTGTTGTGCCGGTCCGGCAGGCATCGGTTCAAACGGAGGTGGCCTTCATGACAAGATGGTTCGGCCCAGCCTTGCTGGCTGTTACCCTGACGTTCGGTGGCTCGGCCGGAATCAATCCCGCCGCCGCAGCGCCGTCGCAGCCCGTGGCGCAAAAATCGCAAGCTGCAAAGGCGACGGATTTCAGCGCGCGCCACTACTACCGGCGCTACCACCGGCATTATTATCACTACGGTTATCGCAGGTATTACCGGCCCTATTATTACGCACGGCCGTATTACTACTATCGGCCCTATCCGTACTACGCCGCTCCATATTACGGACCATATGCGCCGGCTCCATTCCTGTTCCCGTTCGCGTTGGGCTTCGGCTTTGGACCATGGGGTTGGTAACGGCTGACAGCCGTCATCACGCATGATCCGCCAAAGTGTGAGCGGTTCGCGATGGGATCATGCGCCAAGCAACCACCCAACTTGCTTTCGTTTGAGATTGCGCATGCGCATTCATGGCACGTTCAGGCCGTCTCGCTTAACCTGGGCTCGGGAGCGATCGCGTATTGAGGATTACGACGGCAGGCCGCTATGCGGCCTTCGTTTTTTGTCGTCTGCGACCAGGGGTTCTCACTACCGGCGCCATCGTCATCGCCGGCAGCATCGCGTCTACCGCTGAGGTTCGAGACGGTAGGCGAGATGAATCAGGCGCCCGCAAGGGCGCCTGATTTTTTCCGGATGTCTTTACCTGCGTGGCCACGGAGTGCCGCTGGGTTCGAGGCGATGCTTCGCCCGAAAGCGCCCTAATCCCAGTCCTTGACTCTCCAGGGCCTGAGCTTCCATGGCGTGAGATTTTCCATCCGCCATTGCTCCCATCGGTCCGGTGGCCAATGGCCAAGACGCGATGTCTCCTTGGCCACGGGTGCGACCACTTTTGGCATTACACGGCGGCGCCGCGTTTGCTGCGTCGCCTCGCTGATCATATCGACAAATTCAGCCTTGTCGGCCATGGCTGGCTCCTCGCGAAAGGTCGCACCTTCTTGAGCCGACAAGCTTGCTCCCAACTGCTTAACGAGTTCCTTCGCCGATGCGGAGATGTTGGGGGAAGGGGGCGGCAGAACGCCTACCGCCACTCCCGGATGTCAACAAAATGCCCGGCAATCGCGGCTGCCGCCGCCATCGCCGGCGAGACCAGGTGGGTACGGCCTTTAAAACCCTGGCGGCCCTCGAAATTGCGGTTCGAGGTCGAGGCGCAGCGCTCTTCCGGGTTGAGCTTGTCAGGGTTCATCGCCAGGCACATCGAGCAGCCCGGTTCGCGCCAGTCGAATCCGGCTTTGACGAAGATCTTGTCGAGGCCTTCGGCCTCGGCCTGTTCCTTCACAATTCCCGAGCCGGGCACGATCATTGCGTTGACGCTGGCGTTGACGGTCTTGCCCTCGGCGATCTTCGCCGCGGCGCGCAAGTCCTCGATCCGGCCGTTGGTGCAGGAGCCGATGAAGACGCGGTCGAGCTTGATGTCGGTGATTTTCGTCCCCGCCTTCAGACCCATGTAGTTCAGCGCGCGATGCTTCGACAGCCGTTTCGCCTCATCGGCAATCTTGTCCGGATCGGGCACGAAGCCCGTGATCGACGCGACGTCCTCGGGCGAGGTGCCCCAGGTCACGATCGGTGGCAACCTGGCCGCATCCAGCCTGATCTCGTGGTCGAAATGCGCGCCGTCGTCACTGCGCAAGCCTTCCCAGTAGCGCATCGCGGCGTCCCAATTCTCACCCTTCGGCGATTTCGGCCGGCCCTTCAGGAATTCAAAGGCCTTCTGGTCCGGCGCGATCAGGCCGGCGCGGGCGCCGCCCTCGATCGACATGTTGCAGACGGTCATGCGGCCTTCCATCGACAGCGCGCGGATCGCCTCGCCGGCATATTCCAGCACATAGCCGGTGCCGCCGGCGGTGCCGATCTCGCCGATGATCGCGAGGATGATATCCTTGCCGGTGACGCCGTCGGGCAATTTGCCGTCCACGACGGCGCGCATGTTTTTGGCCTTCTTCTGGATCAGGGTTTGCGTTGCCAGCACATGCTCGACCTCGGAGGTGCCGATGCCATGCGCGAGCGCGCCGAACGCACCGTGGGTGGAGGTGTGGCTGTCGCCGCAGACGATGGTGGTGCCGGGCAGCGTAAAGCCCTGCTCGGGACCGATGACGTGCACGATGCCCTGACGCCGGTCGAACTCGTTGAAATACTCGATGCCGAATTCCTTCGCGTTCTCCGCCATCACCCGTATCTGCTCGGCGCTTTCGGGATCGGGATTGGGTTTGGAGCGGTCGGAGGTCGGGACGTTGTGGTCGACCACGGCCAGCGTCTTCTCCGGCGCGCGGACTTTTCGCCCCGTCGCGCGCAGGCCTTCGAAGGCTTGCGGTGAAGTCACTTCATGGACCAGGTGGCGGTCGATATAGAGCAGGCAGGTGCCGTCATCGGCTTCGTGGACCAGATGATCGTTCCAGATCTTGTCGTACAGCGTGGTTGGTTTGGACATGAGCGCAGGCTCCAGGGAATGTTTTGTGTGAGCACGGGCGCCGACAGGCGCAGCAAAAGGCGGGTGGGGGCGCGGTCCGGTTACGCGCGCGCAAGTCCCGACGTCGCCGAGGTGGTAAACCGCCCGAAGAAGCGGCCGGGCAGGCGCGAGCGATCGTCGATGACTACCCGGCTGACGATCCCTGAAGTGGCGCTGGTCTGATCTGGGGCCATTTTCGTTTCTAACATGATGCGCGCCACCGCGACAATCGATCGGCAGGCCGTCGGCATTGGTCAGATAGGCATGGGCAACAAAAAAGCGCGGGGTTCACGCCCCGCGCTTTTCGTCAAATTTACTGCGGGCGGAATTACTCGCCGACGGCGGCGGCGCGCTCGGTCCTCTCGACGATGCGGGCCGACTTGCCGCGCAGGCTGCGCAGGTAATACAGCTTGGCGCGGCGCACCTTGCCGCGGCGCACCACCTTGATCGAGTCGATCATCGGCGACATCACGGGAAACACGCGTTCGACGCCTTCGCCGTAGGAAATCTTGCGCACCGTGAAGCTCTCGTTGAGCCCGCCGCCGGAGCGGCCGATGCAGACGCCTTCATAGGCCTGCACGCGCGAGCGATCGCCTTCGACCACCTTGACGTTGACGATCACGGTGTCGCCGGGGCCGAATTCCGGAATTTCCTTGCTGGCGGACAATTTGTCGAATTGCTCTTTTTCGAGCTGTTGAATGAGGTTCATCACAAAATCTCCATCAGCGGCGCGCCCCAGCCGCAAAGCACGGGCTGCGCGAGTGTTCGTTTATCCTGCGCGGATTTCGCGCTCGTATACGGCAAAGGCGGGGCGTTGTCACCCTTTCGTCGTGCTTTTTGGCGGCTTTTGGCCGCTGTTTTTGGCGGCCCAGAGATCGGGCCGCCGCGCCCTGGTCAGGGCTTCCGCCTCGGCCAGCCGCCAGGCCGCGACCTTGGCGTGGTCGCCCGATACAAGGACTTCCGGGATCGGCTGCCCCTCGAACTCCTGCGGGCGGGTATATTGCGGATATTCCAGCAATCCGTCCGAAAAGCTCTCCTCAAGGCTGGAACCGGGCTTTCCCATCACCCCGGGCAGCAGCCGGACGCAGGCGTCGATCAGGGCCATGGCGGCGATTTCGCCGCCCGACAGCACGTAGTCGCCGATCGAGACCTCTTCCAGCCCGCGGGCCGCGATGACCCGCTGGTCGACGCCCTCGAACCGGCCGCAGACGATCAGCGGCCCGGGTCCGTTGGCGAGTTCCATCACCCGCGACTGGGTCAATGGCCGACCCCGCGGGCTCATCAGCAGCCTTGGTCGGTTCCTTGGCTCGGTCCTTTGGCTGGTCGGGGCCGCTGTCGGCCGCATCGATGGCGGCCGCCAGCACGTCGGCGCGCAGCACCATGCCCGGGCCGCCGCCGGCAGGGGTATCGTCGACGCTGCGGTGCCGGTCGGTGGCCGAATCCCGGATATCGCGCGCCTCCAGTGCCCAAAGCCCCGATGCCAGCGCCTTGCCCGCCAGGCTGACGCCGAGCGGGCCCGGGAACATCTCGGGAAACAGGGTAAGGACGGTCGCGCGCCAGATCGTTGCCTTGGTCATGGCCTTCCAATGGCGCGTCTGGTGTGGATGGTCAAACGCGTTACGGCACCACAGCGGTGAGATCGAGCCCATCCATCGAAGCCGCCACCTCGATCGCCTGCTTCAATTCGGCGAGCTTGAAGGTCCTGACCTTGATCTTGCCGAGGTCGAGCAGGCCGGAGGCGGCCAATCCGGCAAGCTGGCTCGGCGCATGTCGCCCATACATGAATTGGCCGACGATCTCCCAGTCGTTCGCCAGCATTTCGCGGAACGAGAGTTCCAGAGGGACCTCGGCGCTCCCCATGATCACGAGGCGACCGCCGCGTTTCAGCGCGCGTAGGCAGGACAATGTGGTCGATGTGCTGCCGGCGCCACCAAGCAAATCGAGGGCTACGTCAGCGCCGCCATTGGCGGCGGCACGAATGATCGCGAGGTCCTTGCTGGTGTCGCCGGTGACGGCGGCGACCACCACGCGTGAGCCGAGTGCTGCTCGCAAGGCTTCCAGCGCTTCAATCCTCCGACCGACGGCAACGACGCGGCCAGCACCCATCGCCACCGCCAGCATGACAGCGCCGGAACCGAAAAAACCTGTGGCGCCATTGACGATGATCGTCTCTCCGCCGCGCAAGCCGCTGCGTTGCAAGCCGCCGAATGGGACGATCAGCTTGGCCAGGCCGATCAATTCCGTTGCCGGCTTGCCGTCGAGACCGACCAGAGGCGTGACGCATGCCGCCGGCCAATGCGCAATTTCAGCGAATACACCGTTGCGCCAGCGGGCCTGCAAGGCGAGGGCCGCTGGCGTCGTTACGGTCGTAGTGAGCCCGATCAGAATTTGCGGCGGCTCCACGTTCGGAGCATCGCCGCGCAGGTGAGGGCTCAGGAAAACCCGGTCGCGCTCGCGAATATGGGTGACGTTATCGCCGACCGCGATCACCCGCGCGATCGCGTTGGTGCCGGGCACGAATGGCAGCGGCGGCAGGCTGTAGGGAGCCAAGCCCGACAGCACCCTGCCGGTGTAGGACAGCACCATCCCGGCATCGATTCCGACCACAACGCCGTCAGGCGCCGGCCGTGGTGTTTCAACATCGTCGAGGCGCAGGTCATTGTACGCATGCAGACGCCAGGCCTTGTGGGTATTCGCCATCGCCGTTATCCTTTACGGAACTATCAGTCTCGTAATTCTATAATACGAGACTTAAAGTCTCGCAATGGGGGCGGGCGTGAAAGCTGATTTGGCGGATAAGTCGAGGGGGCGGCCGCGTGACGAGACCGTCAAACGCGCGCTGCTCGACGCGGCCTACGAACTCGTCGTCAAGCACGGTTACGCCAAGGTATCGATGGATGCGGTCGCGGCAAAGGCCGGCTCCGGCAAACAAACGATCTATCGCTGGTGGCCGGGCAAGGCGGATCTCGTGCTCGACGCGCTGGAAGGCTGGGCGGAAACCGAAATCAACATTGCCGAGTCCGAAACCGTAGCGGCCTTTCTCCGCAAGGTCTGCGAGGGAGCGACCCGTGCCGGTCCCGTCCTGCGATCACTGATGGCGGAAGCGCAATTCGATCCGGCGCTACGCAAGAAGTTGAAGGTCCGCCTGATTGAGCCGCGCCGCGACGCGTTTCGCCGGTGTCTGGCGCACGCCGGAATCACGGCAAAGCATCGGGACGGGCTCGTGCTCGCGATCTATGGCGCGTTGTGGTACCGGCTGCTTCTGGAAGAGCCGCTGGACGCGGCGTTCGTGAGGCAAATGACGGCCCTGGCAGATGGGGCCAATTGAATCAAATAGCCATGGGTTCGTCGCCCTCGATTTCGTCCGGCAATTTGATCACCGCGCGCCCGCCGGCAAGATCGACCGTCGGCACGACGGCGTTGGTAAACGGCAACAGCAGGGTTGGGCCATGCGGCGGCGCGATCTCGATGATATCGCCGGCGCCGAAATTGTGGATCGCGACCACGCGGCCGAGCGGTTCATCCGCTGTCGTCACCGCGGCGAGCCCGATCAGGTCGGCGTGGTAATATTCGTCGTCATCGGTGGCCGGCAATTTGTCGCGGGCGACATACAGCTCGACGCCGTTGAGGCGTTCGGCCTCCTCCCGCGTCGTGACGCCCTTGAGCGTCGCGACCAGATGACCCTTGGCTTCACGCGCGCTCGCCACCTCGAACCGGCGCGCGCCGTCCCTGGTCGCAAGCGGCCCGTATCGTTTCACGGCAAGCGGATCGTCCGTGAAAGTCCACAGCTTCACCGCGCCGCGCACGCCATGCGCGGCGCCGATGCGGGCGACGCAAATCGGTGCGGCCACCGTCGCTCGCCCCGGCGCGTTACGCCGACTTGGCGGCGGCTTCGGCTTGCGCCTTGCGCTCCTTGCGCGGCACGGCCTTTTCCGGATTGTTGCGCGCGGCGCGTTTCTTCACGCCGGCGGCGTCGAGGAAGCGCGTCACGCGATCCGACGGCTGCGCGCCCTTGGCGAGCCATGCCTTGACCTTGTCCATGTCGAGCTTCAGCCGTTCGGTGTTGTCCTTGGGCAGCAGCGGATTGAAATGGCCGAGCCGCTCGATGAAGCGGCCGTCGCGCGGAAAGCGCGAGTCGGCGACGACGACGTGATAGACTGGACGCTTCTTGGTGCCTGCGCGAGCGAGGCGGATAACGACTGACATCTAGTTCTCCTTTGAGGTGTCTGTTCGAAGGTTGAGTGAATTGATCGCGATTATTTCTTCTTGCCGAGACCGGGAAAGCCGCCGAGCCCCGGCAAGGTCGGCTTGCCGCTGAGACCCGTAAGTCCCGGCAGATTAGGCAGGCCGGAGCGCAGGCCAGCGGGAAGATCTTTCGGCAGCGCGGGCAGGCCGCCCGGTCCGGCACCGCCGGGCATTTTTTCAGCCAGCGCCTTGATCTGTTCGGGCGACGGCATGCCGCCGCCAAAGCCCATCGCCTGCGCGATGCCGGCGAGCGGACCGCGTTTGCCCGAGCCCATCGCCTTCATCATGTCGGCCATGTTCCGGTGCATCTTGAGCAGCTTGTTGAGGTCCTCGACCTTGCCGCCGGCGCCCGCGGCGATCCGCTTCTTGCGGCTGGCCTTGAGGATGTCGGGGTTTTTCCGTTCCTGCCGCGTCATCGAATCGATCAGTGCGACCTGACGCTTGATGATCTTGTCGTCGATCCCGGCATTCGCGATCTGATTCTTCATCTTGGCGATGCCGGGCATCATGCCCATCAGCCCCGAGATGCCGCCCATATTCGCCATCTGCAGCAATTGCTCGCGCATGTCGGTGAGGTCGAACTGGCCCTTGCGCATCCGCTCGGCGGTGCGCGCGGCCTTTTCGGCGTCGATGTTGGCGGCGGCCTTTTCCACCAGCGACACCACGTCGCCCATGCCGAGAATGCGGCCCGCGATCCGGCTGGGGTGGAAATCTTCCAGCGCGTCGGTCTTTTCGCCGGTGCCGATCAGCTTGATCGGCTTGCCGGTGACCGCGCGCATCGATAGCGCGGCGCCGCCGCGGCCATCGCCATCGACCCGCGTCAGCACGATGCCGGTCAATCCAACGCGCTCGTCGAATGCGCGCGCGAGGTTGACCGCGTCCTGGCCGGTGAGCGAATCCGCGACCAGCAGCACTTCGTGCGGATTGGCCGCCGTTTTGATCTCGGCAGCCTCCGTCATCATCTCTTCGTCGAGCGTGGTGCGCCCGGCGGTGTCGAGCAGCACCACGTCGTAACCGCCGAGTTTTGCGGCTTCCAGCGCACGCTTTGCAATCTGCGCCGGTTTCTGGCCGGCGACGATCGGCAGGGTCTGGATCTCGAGGTCGCGGCCGAGCACCGCCAGCTGTTCCATCGCCGCCGGGCGATAGATGTCGAGCGAGGCCATCAGCACCTTGCGCTTGTCGCGCTGGGTCAGGCGGCGGGCGAGCTTTGCGGTCGTGGTGGTTTTGCCGGAGCCCTGCAGGCCGACCATCATGATGGCGACCGGCGGCACCGCGTTGAGGTCGATGCTCTGGCCGTCGGAGCCGAGCGTGGCGATCAGTTCGTCATGGACGATCTTCACCACCATCTGGCCGGGGGTGACCGACTTGACCACGGTGGCGCCGATCGCCTGCTCGCGGACCTTTTCGGTGAAGCTCCGGACCACGTCGAGCGAGACGTCGGCCTCGAGCAGCGCGCGGCGCACCTCGCGCATCGCGGCATCGACGTCGGCTTCCGTCAGCGACCCGCGCCGCGTCAGCCGATCGAGAATGCCACCAAGCTTTTCCGACAGATTGTCGAACACGTATTTTCTTCCTGCTGCCTCAACCCTTCGAGACGCCGCTTCGCGGCTCCTCAGGGTGAGAGATATTCCAAACACTTTTGCGCCCGAGGGCGCATCGCGCTGTCGGGCGTTGACCTCCGGCCTCAGGGACCGGGCGGCGGGTCGAAAAGAACGTCTTTTCGAGGATTGCCGGGGTTAAACTCCCGCAAGCCCCAAAAGTCAAGAAAAGTCGCGGTCAAATGGCGCTTTCGTGAATCTCGGGGGGCGCTACCCCCTTGCAGGGACGGGCATTTTTGGTGCCAATCCGCGCCATGAGCTCTTCTCGCAAAACCTATAGCGGCCCGCCGTCCGATCATTTCGACGGCAGGCAGTTTTTCGATCCCGATGGCGTGCCGCCGAAATCGCTCCGCGAGGTGTTGCGCTGGCAGTTTGGCCGGGGCCGGCAGCGGCAGGCCTGGCCCGAATGGGCGCCGAGCCCGCACGCCGACACCCCGCCGCCGCGCGTCGACGGCGACAAGGTGCGGCTGTCGTTTGTCGGTCACGTCAGCTGGCTGATCCAGACCGCTGGCCTCAATATCCTGATCGACCCCGTATGGTCGGAGCGGGCCTCGCCCGTCCGCTGGGCCGGACCAAAGCGCCGCAACGACCCCGGCATTGCCTTCGACGCATTGCCGCCGATCGACGTCGCGCTGGTGTCGCACGGCCACTACGACCATCTCGACATCGCGACGCTGTCAAAACTCGCCGCGAGATTCGCCCCGCGCGTGATCACGCCGCTCGGCAACGACGTGGCCATGCGCCGTGCCGACCGTGCGGTTTCCGCGGAAGCGTTCGACTGGCATCAGCGCGTCGATCTCGGCCGCGGGCTCGCGGTGACGCTGGTGCCGACCCGGCATTGGTCGGCGCGCGGACTGTTCGACCGCAACAGGGCGTTATGGGCAAGTTTCGTGCTGGAGACGCCGGCGGGCAAGATCTACATCGTCTGCGATTCCGGGTACGGCGAGGGCAAGCATTTTCGCCGCGTCGGCGAGGTACATGGTCCGCTGCGGCTCGCGATCCTGCCGATCGGCGCCTATGAGCCGCGCTGGTTCATGCGCGATCAGCACATGAACCCGTCCGACGCGGTCAGGGCGCTTGCTGATTGCGGCGCCGGGCAGGCTCTGGCGCATCACCACGGCACCTTTCAGCTGACGGACGAGGCGATCGACGCGCCGCTCGTCGCATTACATGCGGCGCTCGATGCGGCGAACATTCCGCGCGAGCGCTTTGTTGCGCTCAAGCCGGGGCAGGTGTTCGAGTTCTAGCCTCTCCCCGCAAGAGCGGGGCGCGGGAGTGGAACGATCATTGCGGTGCCGGCTTGATCGCCCAGGACACGCTCACCGTCACCTGCAACGTCTCTTCACCCTGCGCCACCGGGGCTCCGGACACGGCCATCGGGGCCGCCATCCGGCGATAGAGGATTGGACCGGGCGCGCCGCCCTCGGCGATGCTGATCGGTGCGCCAAGCGTCACGCCGGCGGCCCTGGCATAGATCTCGGCCTTGCGGCGGGCATCGGCGATCGCGCGTTCGCGGGCCTCGTCGAGAAGCTTCGACGCCTGTGACACCGTGAAATTGATGCCGCCGATATCGTTGGCGCCCGCGCCCACCAGCGTATCGATCACGTTCGCCACCTTGGTGACGTCACGCAGCCGGATCGTCACCCGGTTGCTGGCGCGGTAGCCGACGATGGTCGATGGCCCGCCGGGCCGGCTTGACGAGCTTTGCGGCTGCAACGACAGCCGCGAGGTCTGGTAATCCTTTTCGTCGATACCGGCGCCCTTGAGCGCCAGCAGGACCTTGCCCATCGCCGCGTTGTTGGCGTCCGAGGCTTCGCGCGCGGTCTTGGCCTCCGAGGTCACGCCGCCGTCGATCTGCGCCAGATCGGGCGGTACCGAGACCTGGGCCTCGCCGGTGACGGAAATTGCGGCTGGCGGTTCCGTCTGCGCCCGCGCGGGCGCGGCGAGCAGCGTGGCCGCAGCGACGGCTCCGGCAAGCGTTAACGCGAGACAAGAGCGATGCTTCATGAGCCTCACTTCAGCGGCACGTAGACATTGATCACCAGCTTGTCCTCCGCCGTTTTCAGGGGATCGGTGATGTATTCCTCGATGAAGGTGTCCTTGGCTTCGAGTTTCTTGTCGTCGAGGTGATTGGTGATAGCCTCGTAGGTATTGTCCATATTGTCATAGGACCCGCGATGGACAAACTTCAGCGCCTTGCCTTCGGGCGATTTACCCATGCTCATGGCCTTCGTCAGGTTCTGCGGATCCTGATCGACCGGAATCTCCGCCAGATAAGTAAACCCGGTATCGTCGGTGGACGTATAGACGATCATTGAATTGCCTGACGGTTTGATGCCCTGCTTGTCGAGCAATGCCGACAGCGACTTGAACGACTCGATCAGGGTGTCGAACGCCGAATCCCAGTTGGCGGTGCCCTTCATGACGAGCACCGTTTTCGGCGTCAGCGTGATTTCCTCGCCGAACGGATCGGCTTTCTGGACCGGCGCAGGCGATGGCGTCGCGGGTGGGGCTGCTGCCGCCGGTGGGCTGGCTGACGGAGCCGGAGTTGCCGGCGTACTGGCGGCGGGAGGAGCCGGCGGCGCCGTCTGAGCCAGCGCGGTGGCGAAGCCTAGCGAAATCGCGGCTACCGGGACCAACGCGACCATGGCAAGGCGGAATGGGCGGGGGCAACTCATCGGGTATTCTCCATGGTCTTGTTCGGCACGCGCGCCTCGCCCTGACTGTCCGGCGTGATGTCGGCAAAGCAGTGGCAAACTACCGGCATGTTAACATGCCAGTTCGTCTTTCGTCCCATAGCAGATATTTCATGGGCCTCCCCGCCCGGTAAATGTCTGACGTCCCCGATGCGAATTTGCCGATTGCGGTGCAGGGACTTCAGATCGGCGGCACTGGTCAATCCGCCGTCATTCGCCATATAAGGCAGGCTGATATCGGGAAATTCCATGAGCGCGCTCGCCAACCATACCTTTGCCAAGATGAACGGGATCGGCAACGAGATCGTTGTGGTCGATCTGCGCGACAAGCCCGCGCCCGTCACTTCAGAGGATGCCCGTGCGGTAGCCTCGCCCAAAGGCGTGCATTATGACCAGCTGATGGTGCTGCAGCCGCCCCGCCTTGCCGGCACCGAGGCGTTCATCCGCATCTACAACAATGACGGCTCGGAAGCCGCCGCCTGCGGCAACGGCATGCGCTGCGTGGCGCGTCGGCTGTTCGAGGCGACCGGCCAGACCGCGGCCACCTTTGAGACCCGGGCCGGCCTCCTGAACTGCTGGCAGGGCCCGTCCAACGATCTCTATACCGTCGACATGGGGCCGCCGAAATTCGGCTGGAAGGATATTCCGCTCGCCGAGGAGTTTCGCGACACGCGGTCTATCGAGCTGCAGATCGGCCCGATCGATGCGCCGGTGCTGCATACCCCCTCGGTCGTCAGCATGGGCAATCCCCATGCGATCTTCTGGGTCGACGACGTCGATGCCTATGATCTGGCCCGCTTCGGACCGCTCCTGGAGAATCACCCGATCTTTCCGGAACGCGCCAACATCACGCTGGCCCACATCGTCGATCGCGACCACATCACGATCCGCACCTGGGAGCGTGGCGCGGGATTGACGAAAGCCTGCGGCTCGGCGGCCTGCGCCACGGCGGTGGCGGCGGCGCGGCTGAAGCGCGCCGATCGCAAGGTACAGATAGCGCTGCCCGGCGGCGAACTCGCCATTGAGTGGCGGCAGGGTGACGACCACGTGCTGATGACGGGTACGGCGACGTTCGAATATGAAGGTCGCTTCGATCCCGCGCTGTTTGCGTCCGTCGCTTAAGATCATGAGCGTCGAGATCGTCACCTTCGGCTGCCGCCTCAACGCCTTCGAATCCGAGGTTGTTCGCGTGGAGGCTGAGCGCGTCGGGCTCACCGGGACCGTCGTCATCAACAGCTGCGCCGTCACCAACGAGGCTGTCGCGCAGGCGCGGCAATCGATCCGCCGGCTGAAACGCGAGCGTCCCGAACTGCGTATCGTCGTCACCGGCTGCGCAGCGCAGATCCAGCCGGAAATGTTCGCTGCCATGGCCGAGGTCGATCGGGTCGTCGGCAATGACGACAAGATGCGGGGTGATACCTGGCGCAGCACGCGTGCGGCGCTTGACGCCGCCGAAACGTTTGGCGTTGCCGAAAGTGAGAAGATCGCGGTTGCCGACATCATGGCGGTTGGCGAGATGGCGCCGCATCTCCTGGACGGATTTCAGAAGGGCCTGCCGCGGGTGTTTGTGCAGGTGCAGAACGGCTGCGATCACCGCTGCACCTTCTGCATCATCCCCTACGGCCGCGGCAATTCGCGCTCGGTGCCGATGGGGGCGGTGGTCGCCCAGGTCCGCGCGCTCATCGAGCGCGGCCACGCCGAGATCGTGCTGACCGGTGTCGATTTGACGAGCTATGGCGCGGATTTGCCGGGCACGCCAAAACTCGGTCAACTGACCAAACAGATCCTGCGACACGTGCCGGAACTGAAGCGGTTGCGGATTTCATCGGTTGACTCGATCGAGGTCGATCGCGACCTGCTCGATGTGATCGCGGGAGATGAGCGGCTGATGCCGCACCTGCACCTTTCGCTGCAGTCGGGCGATGACCTGATTCTGAAGCGGATGAAGCGGCGGCATTCACGACAACAGGCGATCGATTTCTGCGCCCAGATGCGGTGCTTGCGGCCGGATATCGCGCTTGGCGCCGACATCATCGCGGGCTTCCCGACCGAAACCGAGGCGATGTTCGCCCGCTCGCAGGATTTGGTCGGAGAGTGCGAGCTGACGTTCCTGCATGTGTTTCCCTACTCGCCGCGTCCTGGCACTCCGGCGGCGCGAATGCCGCAGGTCGCGGGTCAGGAGATTCGGGAGCGCGCCGGTCGCTTGCGGGCAGCGGGTGAGGCCGCGTTGCAGCGGCGACTTCAATCAGAAATCGGCGCGACGCGTCAGGTTTTGATCGAAAGCGGCGCGCAGGGCCGCACCGAACATTTCTTGCCGGTGGCGGTCAGCGGGGCGGAGCCCGGTACGGTGCGGACGCTTGTCGTCAAAGGAAGCGATGGCGCGCGGCTGACGGTGTGAAATTCGTCAGGCCCGGCCTTGTGCCGGGCTGACTACTCCCCGTTCCAGCCGCACGCCCTGAGCCGCTCGTGCAAATGCGGAGGCGCCGGGGCCGTCACGCGGACCGGGTCTTTATTCTTCGAGATCGGAATCACGATCTCGCGGGAATGCAGGTGCAGGCGCGGCTCGCCGAAACGCGGGATAAATTTTTCGTTGCGCAGGCGGCGTAAACTTGCCTGCGTGCCGTAGATATCGTCGCCGACGATCGGCCAGCCCATCGCTGCCGAATGGACGCGCAATTGATGGGTGCGGCCGGTAATCGGTTCGAGCGCGAGCCAGCTGAGGCCGTCGCCGCGCCCCAGCACTTTCCAGTTGGTGATTGCCGATTGTCCTTCCGGATCCGGCTTCTGCCACCAGCCGCGCTCGGCATTGAGGCGGCCGAGCGGCATGTCGATGGTGCCTTCGTCCTCGGCCGGGCCGCCTTCGACCACCGCCCAATAGGTCTTCGAGATCTTGCCATGCTTGAACAGGAGACCCAGCGAGGCCGTCGCCTTGCGGTGGCGTCCGAGCACGAGGCAGCCGGACGTCTCGCGGTCGAGCCGATGGGCAAGGACCGGCGGACGCGGCAGGCCGAATCGTAATGCGTCGAACGATGATTCGAGGTTGGCCCCGCCTTTGGGGCCGCGATGCACCGGCAGGCCGGCGGGCTTGTCGATCACCAGCATCAGCCCGTCGCGATGGAGCAGGCGGGCCAGGATTTCATCCGCGGTCAGCTCGGGAACTTCGATCGTTCGGTCAAGACTTTCGCTCATGGCGCGAAACCGCTAACACACCTCCCTTATGAACGATACCACTCCGGAAAACCCGAAGCTGAGCTGGTGGCGGCGGCTGTCCAGCGGCCTGAAACGCACGTCGAGCTCGCTCGGCGCGGCGGTGGCCGACCTCGTCACCAAGCGCAAGCTCGATCGCGCGATGCTCGAGGATATCGAGGATGTGCTGCTGCGCGCCGATCTCGGAACCGAGGTGGCCGGGCGCATCGCCGCGGCGGTGGGGGTTGGCCGTTACGACAAGTCGATCTCGGCGGATGACGTCAAATCGGTGGTCGCGGCCGAGGTCGAAAAGGTTCTCGCGCCCGTGGCGAAACCGCTTGTCATCGATGAGACGAAAAAGCCGTTCGTCATTCTTGTGGTCGGCGTCAACGGTTCCGGCAAGACCACCACCATCGGCAAGCTGGCGGCGAAACTTTCCGCCGAAGGCCGCAAGGTGATGCTGGCCGCCGGCGATACCTTTCGCGCCGCCGCGATCGAGCAGTTGAAGGTCTGGGGCGATCGCACCAAATCGCCGGTCATCGCAGGCGCGCAGGGCTCGGATTCCGCGAGCCTTGCCTTCAACGCATTGTCGGCGGCGCGCGAGGGAAATCTCGACGTTTTGCTGGTCGATACCGCGGGCCGCCTGCAGAACAAGACTGAATTGATGAACGAACTGGAAAAGGTCGTTCGCGTCCTCAAGAAGGTCGATGCATCCGCGCCACACGCAGTGCTGCTGGTGCTCGATGCCACGGTAGGACAAAATGCGCTGTCGCAGGTCGAGGCGTTTCATCGTACCGCTGATGTCACCGGCCTTGTCATGACAAAACTCGACGGCACCGCGCGCGGCGGCATTCTGGTGGCGTTGGCCGAAAAGCACAGGCTGCCGGTGCATTTCATCGGCGTCGGTGAGGGCATCGACGATCTGGCCCCGTTCACTGCGCCGGATTTTGCAAAAGCGATCGCAGGGATAGAGTAATGGACAAGACCCAGCCGCATCCGCTGTTCAAGCTCGCGACCGAACTCGGTCCGCTGCTGGTATTCTTTGTAGCGAATGCCAAATTCCATCTGTTCGTCGCCACCGGCGCCTTCATGGTGGCCGTCGTGGCGGCGATGATCGCCTCTTACGTGGTCACCCGGCATGTGCCGCTGATGGCGCTGGTCACCGGCGTCATCGTCATCGTATTCGGAACGCTCACCCTGGTCTTGCACGACGAGACCTTCATCAAGGTCAAGCCCACCATCATTTACGGCCTGTTTGCCGCCATTCTCGGCGGCGGCCTGCTGTTCGGCCGTTCCTTTATCGCGATCATGTTCGACCAGATGTTCAATCTCACGCCGCGAGGCTGGCGCATTCTCACCTTGCGCTGGGCGCTGTTCTTTTTCGTGATGGCGATCCTGAACGAAGCCATCTGGCGCACTCAGACGACCGATTTCTGGGTTGCATTCAAGGCGTTCGGCGTGATTCCGCTGACGATGGCGTTCGCGATCACGCAGATGCCGCTGATCAAGCGCTACCATCTGGACCCGGCCTCGCTGCAGGTGAGCGAGGCGACGGAAGGGGATGTGACGAAGTAAGTCGCGTTCGTGCGCCTTGCGCGCCGTTGCGAGGCGCGAAGGGGTCTATGACCCTGCCTTCAGTGCCTTGTCGATCTCGGCCCGCAGCACGGTATTGATATTATCAGGGGTAACCGGACCGACCAACTTGTAGACGATGGTGCCCGCCCGCCCCACGATGAAGGTCTCCGGCACGCCATAGACCCCCCATTCGATCGAGGCGCGGCCGTTGGCGTCGACGCCCACGATGCCGAATGGATTGCCGTAGCGGCCGAGAAAGCGCCGGGCGTTGTCCGGGGCGTCCTTGTAGTTGATGCCGACGACCTGCAGCCGGCTGTCCTTGCCGAGCTCGGTCAAGAGCGGCGCTTCGTCGTGGCACGGCACGCACCACGACGCCCAAACGTTGACGACGCTGACCTTGCCCTTGAATGCGGCAGGATCGAGTCCGGGCACCTGTGCGCCGTTATTGGCGAGGCCCTCCAGGGCGGGCAGGGAGGTTTGTGGCGCCGGATGGCCGATCAGGGCGGATGGAATGCGCGACGGATCGCCGTTGCCGAGCCGGTACCAGAAGATCGCGGCGAGCGCCGCGAAAGCGACGAGCGGCAACGCCATCAGCCAGCGCGAGGTTCGTGGCGCGGTATCCGTTGTCGAAGGTTCGCTCATCTCAAGTCCGTCGGGTTGCGCCCGGAGCGTCTCGCGACGCCCCCGGCTTCGAGTTCGCGCAGATGCCGCTTCTGGCGGTGATAGTCGATCGCGATCCAGATAATGAGCATCAGCACGACCGCCGTTACCAGCAGATAGGACGTCACGATGAAGGGCGCGTAGGAGCCGAGCGACATCGCGTTCACGCCGGACGCTGGCTGGCTTGCGCCACTTGTATCAATTGCAGCGCACGCACCCGGCGGCGCAGGATCTCGTTGCGCATCGCCGCCAGATGCAGGGTGAGGAACAACAGCGAAAACGCCACCGCCATCACCAGAAGCGGAATCAGAAAAGCGCGGTCGAGCGAGGGCCCGCCCATCCGCATAACTGACGCGGGCTGATGCAGCGTATTCCACCAGTCCACCGAGAATTTGATGACCGGCAGATTGATGGCGCCCACCAGCGTCAGGATAGCGGCGGCGCGCGCCGCACGTGACGGATCCTCCACCGCGCGCCACAGCGCGATCAGGCCGAGATACATCAGAAACAGAATGAGCACCGAGGTCAGCCGTGCATCCCACTCCCAATAGGTGCCCCACATCGGCCGCCCCCACAGCGAGCCTGTCACCAGCGCGAGAAACGTAAACGCCGCGCCGATCGGGGCGGCGGCCTTGGCGGCGACGTCGGCCAGCGGATGCCGCCACACCAGCGTGCCCAGCGCGGCCAGGCTCATGACGCCCCAGACGAACATCGACAGCCACGCATTGGGCACGTGAATGAACATGATCTTCACGGTGGCGCCCTGCTGGTAGTCGTCCGGCGCCATGGCCGATTGGTAGAGGCCGATCGCGAGCAGGATGGCGGTCGCCGCCGCAAGCCAGGGCAACAGGCGCGTGGCCAGGGTCAGGAACCGGGTGGGATTGGCAAGATCGATCAGCGTCATGACACCCTGTTAATGGTAGCGGTCGCCACAGGCAATCAACATGAAGGCTCTCGGCCATAGTTGATGGGCATCAAGTTGGGCATGATCTTGTCCGAAAACCGGCAGCCGTTTCGCGCTGACGCGGTCCTGCGGGTCGGGATCATGCCTGGCCGGTCCGATCCTTTGTCAGTCCAATCCTTGCCGCAGGCTTGCGGCGGCGGCGAACGGGCCGATGACAAAACTGACCAGCGACAGCGCGCACAGGATCGAAAACGGCGCGCCGAATGACAACGGCTCCATGATCGCGGCTTCCGATGCCGCCACGCCAAAAATCAATACCGGAATCGACAGCGGCAGCACCAGCACCGCAAGCAGCAGCCCGCCGCGATGCAACGTCACGGCCAGCGCCGCGCCGATCATGCCGGTAAATGTCAGAGCCGGCGTGCCGGCCAGGAGCGTCAGCGCGACGGCCGACGTCGATGTGGCATCCAGATTCAGTAATAGCCCCAGCACCGGGGTTGCGATGACAAGCGGCAATCCCGCGGCCAGCCAGTGCGCCAGCGCTTTCGCCGCGCACGCCAATTCCAGCGGTGTCCGGCCCATCACGATCAGATCGAGCGATCCGTCTTCGTGGTCGGCCATGAACAGGCGATCGAGGGTGAGCAGGCTTGCCAGCAGCGCGCCGAGCCAGAGGATCGCGGGACCGAGCCGCGTCAGAAGCGCGAGATCGGGGCCGACCGCGAAGGGCATCAGCACCACCACGGTGAGAAAGAACAGCACGCCGATCAGCGCGCCGCCGCCGACGCGAAGCGCGATCTTGATGTCTCGGCGAATCAGCGCGGTTAGCGCGGTCACGATGCGCCTCCGATCCGCAGTTCTCGCGCGGCAACCCCTAAAGGCATATGGGTGGCGGCGATGATCAGGCCGCCGCGCGACAGATGATCCCCCATCAGTTTGGCGAACAGGGTCTGCCCGGCCGCGTCGAGGGCGTTGGTCGGCTCGTCCAATAGCCAGACCGG
This sequence comes from uncultured Alphaproteobacteria bacterium, assembly GCA_963786045.1. GTDB lineage: Bacteria > Pseudomonadota > Alphaproteobacteria > Rhizobiales > Xanthobacteraceae > Bradyrhizobium. The sequence goes on from CAWAXR010000003.1 coordinate 43,781, forward strand.
TCGCCGTACCGCAAGCAACCGGGCGATCGAGAGCCTCCGCCGCTGTCCGGCCGACAGATACGCGGCCGGCAGCCGCGCGGCATGATCGAGCCCCGCCATGGCAAGGCTTTCCGCCGGATCGAACGCCTCGCCGCCGAGAAAATCCCGCCAGAACCAGAGATTTTCCAACACGCTTAACGCCGGCTTGATCGCGTCGCGGTGGCCAAGATAATGCGACTGCTCGGGCAGGGTCAGATCTGTCTTGCCGCCCTCCAGATCGATCGATCCGCCGGATGGGGTCAGCAGGCCTGCGATCAGGCGCAACAGCGAGGTTTTGCCCGATCCATTAGGGCCGGTGATGGCCAGCGCTTCGCCCGATTCGGCCTGGAAATCGACGCCGGAAAAGACTTCCCGGCCACCTCGCAGACAGCTGATATCTCGTCCCGAGAGCCGCATCTTGCCCTTCTCAGCCCTCTGGAAACCATGGGTACCGCACCAGAATTTGTGGGCGGCGCAATGCTCCGGCACGATTGTCAGTGTGGCGGCGCTTGTTGAAAGATTCTATAAGCCGGAACTTGATGCAGCACACAATCCGCGGCTGCAAGCCTATCGGCCAAGCCTCTTATCCGGTGTTATAATACCTTTGCCGGGTATAACTGACAATTTGGGATTGCCTCACATGACCTCGCTCGACAGCTTCAAATGCCAAAAAACCCTCAAGGTTGGTGGCAAGACCTATGTCTATTACAGCCTGCCCGCCGCCGAGAAAAACGGTCTGAAGGGAATCTCCAAACTTCCCTATTCCATGAAGGTGCTGCTGGAAAACCTGCTGCGCAATGAAGACGGCCGCACCGTCAAGAAAGACGACATTCTCGCGGTCTCGAAGTGGCTGAAGAAGCGCGCTCTCGAACATGAAATCGCGTTCCGCCCGGCGCGGGTACTGATGCAGGATTTCACCGGTGTACCCGCGGTGGTCGATCTCGCGGCAATGCGCAATGCGATGCAGGCGCTCGGCGGCGACGCGGAAAAGATCAATCCGCTGGTTCCTGTCGATCTCGTCATCGACCATTCGGTGATCGTGAACTTCTTCGGCGACAACAAGGCGTTCGGCAAAAATGTGGTCGAGGAATACAAGCAAAATCAGGAGCGTTACGAATTCCTGAAATGGGGCCAGAAGGCGTTTTCGAACTTCTCCGTGGTGCCGCCCGGCACCGGCATCTGCCACCAGGTCAATCTCGAATATCTCGCGCAGACGGTATGGACCAGGAAGGAAAAGATGACGGTCGGCAAGAAGACCGGCACCTTTGAGGTCGCTTATCCGGATTCGCTGGTAGGCACCGATTCACACACCACCATGGTCAACGGCCTGGCGGTGCTCGGCTGGGGCGTCGGCGGCATCGAGGCGGAAGCCTGCATGCTGGGCCAGCCGCTGTCGATGCTGCTGCCGGAAGTGGTCGGCTTCAAACTCAAGGGTCAGCTCAAGGAAGGCGTTACCGCGACGGACCTGGTGCTGACGGTGACGCAGATGCTGCGCAAGCAGGGCGTGGTCGGAAAATTCGTGGAATTTTTCGGTCCCGGCCTCGATCACCTCTCGGTGGCGGACAAGGCGACCATCGGCAACATGGCGCCGGAATATGGCGCGACCTGCGGCTTCTTCCCGGTCGATGCCGCGACCATCGATTATCTCAAGACCTCGGGCCGCAAGGCCGACCGCGTGGCGCTGGTGTCGGCCTACGCCAAGGCGCAGGGCCTGTTCCGCACCGCCAAGTCGGCGGACCCGGTGTTCACGACCACCCTGATGCTCGACCTCGGTCAGGTCGTGCCGTCGATGGCCGGACCGAAGCGTCCCGAAGGCCGCGTCGCGTTGCCCGCCGTGGCGGAAGGCTTCTCCGCGGCGATGGCGAGCGAATACAAGAAGGCCGCCGACGCAGCGAAGCGCTATGCGGTAGATAATCGCAATTTCGATCTCGGCCATGGCGACGTGGTGATCGCGGCGATCACCTCCTGCACCAACACCTCCAATCCAAGCGTCTTGATCGGCGCGGGACTCCTGGCGCGCAATGCCGCCGCCAGGGGCCTCAAGGCAAAGCCCTGGGTCAAGACTTCGCTGGCGCCGGGCAGCCAGGTGGTCGCCGAATATCTGGCCAATTCCGGATTGCAGAGCGACCTCGACAAGGTCGGCTTCAATCTGGTCGGCTTTGGCTGCACCACCTGCATCGGCAACTCCGGTCCGCTGCCGGAAGACATCTCGAAGTCGATCAACGACAACGGCATCGTCGCCGCCGCCGTGCTGTCGGGTAACCGCAACTTTGAAGGCCGCGTCAGCCCGGACGTGCAGGCCAACTATCTCGCCTCGCCGCCGCTGGTCGTCGCCTACGCGCTGGCGGGAACGGTCACCAAGGATCTTGCGGTTGAACCGATCGGTACCGGCAAGGACGGCAAGCCGGTTTATCTGAAGGATATCTGGCCTACCACCAAGGAGATCAACGCGTTCGTGAAGAAATTCGTGACCGCGACGATCTTCAAGAAGCGCTACGCGGACGTGTTCAAGGGCGACACCAACTGGCGCAAGATCAAGACGGTGGAGAGCGAGACCTATCGCTGGAACATGAGCTCGACCTATGTGCAGAACCCGCCTTATTTCGAGGGCATGAAGAAAGAGCCGGAGCCGGTCGTCGATGTCGTCGATGCGCGGATCCTGGCGATGTTCGGCGATAAGATCACCACCGATCACATCTCGCCGGCGGGTTCAATCAAGCTGACCTCTCCGGCCGGAAAATTCCTCAGCGAGCATCAGGTGCGTCCGGCCGACTTCAACCAATACGGCACGCGGCGCGGCAACCATGAAATCATGATGCGCGGCACCTTCGCCAATATCCGCATCAAGAACTTCATGCTGAAGGGCGCCGACGGCAACATTCCCGAAGGCGGCCTGACCCGGCACTGGCCCGACGGCGAGCAGATGTCGATCTACGACGCCGCGATGAAGTACCAGGCCGAGCAGGTGCCGCTGGTGGTTTTCGCCGGTGCCGAATATGGCAACGGCTCATCGCGGGACTGGGCCGCGAAGGGGACCAGGCTGCTCGGCGTCCGCGCCGTGATTTGCCAGAGCTTCGAGCGTATCCACCGCTCTAACCTCGTCGGCATGGGCGTGCTACCGCTCACCTTCGAAGATGGAGCCTCATGGCAGTCGATCGGGCTGAAGGGCAATGAAACCGTAACCATACGGGGGTTGCAGAGCGACCTGAAACCACGCCAAAAGCTCACCGCGGAGATCGTGTCCGGCGACGGTTCGCTGCAGCGCATCTCGCTGCTGTGCAGGATCGATACGCTTGACGAGCTCGACTATTATCGAAACGGGGGCATCCTGCAGTACGTTCTGCGCAAGCTTGCCGCGTGATCGTGATCGATGGCTCACCGCGAAGTGAGTAGCGAGGGAGTTGAAGGCGGCCTAAGAAAGGCCGCCTTCGTTTATTCGAAGGCGGGTGACTCATACGCCGTAAGGTTGCTAACGGCGGCAACGCGGATTTTCTCGGGTCCCGGCATGACAGCAATGATGGCCTATACTGGTATTTCACGGTGGTCGGGCGCGCTTGGCGTCTGTGCAATTGTGGCAATTATCCGGCCAGCCCTGGCGGAACCCCGCGCGGTAATCGAACTTTTCACGTCGCAGGGATGCTCGTCATGTCCGCCCGCCGACAAGGTGATCGGCGAGTTGGCCAAGGATCCATCGGTGATCGCGCTGAGCATGCCGATCGATTACTGGGATTATCTCGGCTGGAAGGATACGCTGGCGGATGCGCGCTTCAGTGCCCGTCAGAAGGCTTATTCGCAGATGCGCGGCGATCGCGACGTCTACACGCCGCAGGTGATCGTCAATGGCGCCGCTCATGTCATCGGCAGCGACCGCGCCGGCATCGAAAGCGCGATCGGCGCTACCAGGAAAGCCGCTGACGTGATGTCGGTACCGGTTTCCATGACGCTGTCGGGCAAGCAGATTACCGTGTCGGTGGCGGCCTCGGACAAGGGCCCGGCCGCGATGCATGGCGAAATATGGATCTGTTCAATCTCGAAAGCGGTGCCGATTTCGATCGGGCGCGGTGAGAATCGCGGCCGCGAGATCACCTACTACAATGTGGTCCGCAACGTGCTGAAGGTCGGCGACTGGAACGGCAGTGCCAGCAGCTGGACAGTGCCGCTGGAAAATATTTCCCACGAGGGCATCGATGCCGCGGCGGTCTATATCCAGGACGGCAGCCGCGACAGGCCCGGGCCGATGCTCGGCGCGGCTTACACCTCGCTTCACTAGACTGGAGCACGATCCGGAAAAAGTGGGCACCGGTTTTCCGGAAAAGATCATGTTCAAATGAAAGATAAGATAGGGCAGGCCGGCTGCGGCGCTGCGATAACGCGTCCACCGGCGGGACGCGAAACGCGCGTCTGTTCGTTGTCCAAAAAGAAAAAAGGGTTTCCAAAAACAAAAAAGGACCAACTCGCGTTGGTCCGATATCGGGATAAACTATCCTACGAATAGGCCCGATCCCGACGACCCCGGGGGGCTGGGGGCTGAGGAATCCGGAATCGAAAGGACCGGGCCAACGTAGAGTATCCTTTTCGCAACCTAGAAGGGCGGTCGATGGGCGGAAGTGGGGCGGTATTATGATTCCGCTAACGATCCCGTGACGGTCCGGATGTGCCATTGCACATCCCATTCCGTGGCACCGGGAACTTTCGCCGCGGACGAAATCAGGCGGCGCCCCGCCGCCCTCTTGCGGCGCGGGTCAGTCGGCGCAATCATGCCGGTGACGGCCAGGATCCGGAACAAGATCATGTCTGCGATGACAGGGGATGCGCCATGAGTTCAATGTCGGAGGATGCCGACCCAAGCGAGGTACGCGCCGCGGCGCGCAATGCTGCTGTGGGCGCTCTGCCAAACCGGGTGACGTTCAATCGTCTCGAACTCAATCGCATCTTGAATCTGTACGGGCGCATGGTCGCCGATGGTGAATGGCGCGACTATGCCATCGATTTCCTGCGCGACCGCGCGGTGTTCTCGGTATTCCGCCGCGCTTCGGAAGTTCCGATCTACCGCATCGAAAAGGATCCGCGCCTGGCCCGCAAGCAGGGGATCTACAGCGTGATCTCGGCGAGCGGATTGATCCTGCGCCGCGGCCATGAACTCGATCGAGTACTGTTGGTGATCGATCGCAAGCTGGCCGCGGTTTAGCAACGCAGCGGCGCCTCACGCGGGACGGGCGATCGGTCAGCCCGGATCGTCCGTTGGCGTCGTCGCCGCCCCCTCGCCGAGCGCGCGTTGCATCATCACGGTATCGAGCCAGCGGCCGAATTTGAAACCGACATTTGGATGGGTTCCGATCATCTGGAATCCGCACCTTGAATGAACGCCGACCGACGCGGCGTTGGCGGAATCGCCGATCACCGCGATCATCTGCCGGTAGCCGCGCGCCTCGCATTCGGCGATCAACCGCTGCAGCAATTGCAGGCCGATCCCGCGCCGCTGGATGGCGGGCTGCAAATAGACCGAATTCTCCACCGTGAACCGGTAGGCCGGGCGCGGCCGGTATGCGCCCGCATAGGCATATCCGACCACGCGGCCCTCGAGGGCTGCGACGAGATAGGGGAAGCCGCCCTCCATCAGCGTGTCGAAGCGTCGCGTCATCTCGGGGAGGTCCGGCGGAATAAGCTCGAACGTCGCGGTTCCAAAGCGGACGGCCTGCTCGTAGATCTCGGTAATGCAGGGCAGGTCGGCGGGCGCGGTGGGTCTGATTTCAAGCGAGGACATGGCGCAGAGAATATTTTTGCTGATCGCAAAAGAAAAGCCCCGGCCGTGAGGCCGGGGCTCGGACTGGTCCGTTTTGAAGCGTCAGTCGCGCTGACCGAGCAACTGCAGCAGCAGCGTGAACAGGTTGATGAAGTTCAAATAGAGCGACAATGCGCCGGTGATCGCCGCGCGCTCCGCCACGTCACCGCCCTGCCGGGCGTAGCCGTAGATGTAGTCGTTCTTCAACCGCTGGGTATCCCATGCGGTGAGGCCTGCGAATACCAGCACGCCCACCACGGAGACCACGAACTGCAGCATCGAGCTGGCGAGGAACAGATTGACCAGGCTCGCGATGATGATGCCGAACAGGCCCATGATCAGGAACGACCCCATGCCCGTCATGTCACGCTTGGTCGTGTAACCATAGAGGCTCAGGGCGCCGAATGTCGCCGCGGTGATGAAGAACACCCGCACGATCGAGGTGTGCGTATACACCAGGAAGATCGAGGACAGCGAAATGCCCATCAGCGCCGAAAATACCCAGAACAGCATCTGGGCGGTCGCGGGCGCGAGACGGTTGATGCCGGCCGAGATCACGAACACCATGGCGAGCGGCGCCAGGATGAACAGCCACTTCAGCGGGCTCACGAACATCGCGTAGCCGAACGGCGTCAGAAACGCGCTGCCGATCTTGGCGGCGGCGCCCGACGGATCGGCGGTCACCGCCGCCATATAGACGCCAAGGGCGGCCAGGCCGGTGATGGCCAGGCCGATGCTCATGTAATTGTAGATGCGCAGCATGTAGGCGCGCAGACCGGCGTCGACGGTCGCGGCGTCAACGCGCCCGGCGGCCCGGCCGAAAGGAGAAGCATAATTGCGGTCTAGGTCCGACATGGTCGAATTCCTGTTGGTTGCCTGGCGGAGCGCAAGGGCTTTGCGGCGCCAGCTAGAAAACTAGCCCAGATACCACCATTTGCTGACATTAATTTTGCGTCATCAAACGACGTCTGGCCCAAGCTGATATTTGGGAAACTAGCACATTCACCGCAAGCGTCCATGCGCGGCCGAATGTCGCTGCACAAGCGCGAATCAGCTGGAGCGGCGGTAAAACTAGGCGGCGCCGATTGTATAAAATTTATATTATAAATTTCGAAGCACCGCGGCCGGCTTCTGATTCAGGGCCAGCAATGTTCCGGCGAGCCCCAATCCCACCGTGACGACCAGTGCCGCTACAACCACGCCGGCGGCGCTGCCGGCCTGCCAGATGAAGCTCAGGGTCATCAGCCGGGTGACGATCAGCCAGGCCGCGACCGAGCCGGCGATCACGCCGAAGACAGCGGTCGCAAAACCGATCATCAAGTATTCCAGCGCGTAGGCGCCGAGCAGCCGCGCCCGGGTAGCGCCGAGGGTCTTGAGGATGACCGCGTCGTACACCCGATGGCGATGGCCGGCGGCGAGCGCCCCGCCCAGCACCAGAACAGCCGCGATCAGCGTGACCGCGCTGGCGCCGCGGATCGCCAGCACCAGATTGGTGACCACCGTGCCGATGGTTTCCAGCGCCTCACGGACCCGCACGCTCGTGACCATCGGGAATGCATCGGCCACCGATTTGACGATTCGGGCGTCGCCGGCGGAATCCGGGTGGGATTCCGTCAATGTTGCGATATGGGTGTGCGGCGCGCCTTTGAAGGCGTTAGGTGAGAATACCAGCACGAAATTGATGCCGAGGCCCTGCCAGTCGATCGTGCGCATATTGCCGATCTTCGCGGGAATATCGCGGCCGAGCACGTTGACGACAATCTCGTCGCCGATCTTGAGCTTGAGTCCGTCGGCGATCTTCTTCTCGATCGAGATCAGCGGCGGTCCGTCATAGTCCGCGCCCCACCATTTGCCTTCGACGATTGTCGAGCCTTTTGGGATTTCGCCGGTTGCGGTAAGGCCGCGATCGCTCTGCAGCACCCATTCGCTGTCGGTCGAGGGTTTAAGATCTTCCGCCCTGACGCCGCGCGCGGCGACGATACGCCCGCGCAGCATCGGCACCTCCTCGACGGTCGATTGCGGCGCGGTCTGCTTCAGGAAGGCGCCGAAGCGGTCGGCTTCGGTGGCGGGAATGTCGATGAAATAGAACGACGGCGCGCGGTCCGGCAGCGCCGCCAGGAATTGCCGCCGCAGATTGCCGTCGATCTGCGTAATCGTGACCAGCACGGCCAAACCAAGGCCGAGCGACATCACCACCGAAGGCGTCAAGGCGCCGGGTCGGTAGATATTGGCGATCGCAAGCCGCAGCATGGTGACCCGCGTTCGGGGCAGGCGCCGTGCCAGCGCCATGAGGCCAGCGGCGATGCCGCGCAGCAGTGCGAACACGGCGATCGAGGACACGACGAACACGATCGCGATGCGCTTGTCATAGGCAAGCCCGATCACCACCCCGATCAGAAGCGCGATCACCACGGCCATCAAAGCGAGGTATGGCCAGCGCGGGCGATGCCAGCGGCTCGTCACCGCTTCGCGAAACAGCGCCGCCACCGGTACGTCATGCACGCGACCCAGCGGCCACAGCCCAAACGCAAGCGCGGTCAAAAGCCCGTAAACAAGCGACAGTGCCAGTTCGCCGAAATGCAGTGCCGGCACTACCGGCAGCGGCAACAGCGTGCCGAACACGTTGACGATCAGGAACGGGAGCGCAGCACCGGCGGCAAGACCGATCGCCGAGCCGATCACGGCGAGCACGGTTACCTGGGTGAGATAGATCGCAAAGACGTCGCGGCCAGTGGCGCCCAGCGCCTTGAAAGTGGCGATGACGTCGCGGCGGCGATCGAGGTGGCTCTTGACGGCGTTCGCGACGCCGACGCCACCGACCAGCAACGCGGCGAGGCCGACCAGGGTGAGAAACTGGGTAAAGCGGCTGATGGTGCGCTCGAGTTGGGGCGAGGCGCTGTCGCGGGTGCGGATTTCCCAGCCGGCTTGCGGCAGGGCGGCTCTCGCATCGTCGGCGAGCCGGGTCGCGCCGCGATTGCCCGCCGAATTGTCCGGCAGCCTTACCCGATAGATCCAGCGCACCAGGCTGCCGGGTTGCAACAGGTGGGTGGCGCGAAGCCCGGCTTCGCTGGTCAGGAGTCTCGGACCGAAGCCGAGCCCGCCGGCGAGCTTGTCCGGCTCGGCGCTGACGACACTGCGAATCTGAAACGTCGCGCTGCCGATACTGACGCTGTCGCCGAGCTTGAGATCGAGCCGGGTCAGCAAGGTCGAATCGGCCGCCGCGCCGAACGCCCCTTCGTGCTCGGCCAGCAATTCCGCCACCGGCAGCTTCGGGTCGAGCGTGAGTTCACCCAGCATCGGGTAGCTGCCGTCCACGGCCTTGATCTCGACCAGTGCAAGCCGGCCGTCGCTTGCCCGCGCCATGCCGCGCAGGGTGGCTATGACGGAGACCTCGCCGCGGGAGCGGAGAAAGGCGACTTCATCCGGCTTGGCCTCGCGCTGGAACAGGGAGAAGGCCGCGTCGCCGCCGAGCAGCGTTCGGCCCTCGCGCGCCAGTCCCTCGCCGAGACTCGCCGAGACCGAGCCGACACCGGCAATCGCCATGACGCCGAGCCCGATGCAGGCGATGAAGACGTAAAAGCCGCGCAAGCCGCCGCGCAATTCGCGCAGCGCGTAGCGCAAGGGAAACGATGCCGGGCGGCCGCCTGAACGGGGTGCGGAAGCGAGCGTCATGATGAAGCGGTTTCGCGCTCCGCAACCTGCCCATCGATACGGCCGGAGCGCAGCCGCACCACGCGGTCGCAGCGCTGGGCCAGCGACGTGTCGTGGGTCACCAGCACCAGCGTCATGCCGCGCTCGGCGTGTTTGGTGAAAAGCAGATCGACGATCTGTCTGCCGGTAGCTTCATCGAGATTGCCGGTGGGTTCGTCGGCCACCAGGATGGCGGGATCAGGCGCCAGCGCGCGGGCCAGCGCCACGCGCTGCTGCTCGCCGCCCGATAATTGCGTGGGATAGTGGTGCAACCGGTCGCCAAGACCGACCGAGATCAATTCCTGCGCCGCGCGCCGCGATGCGTCGGGATCCCCGGCCAGCTCCAGCGGAACCGCGACGTTTTCCAGCGCCGTCATGGTCGGAATCAGATGAAACGATTGGAATACGATTCCGACCTCGCGACCGCGAAAGCGCGCCAGCGCATCCTCGTCGAGGGCATTGAAAGGGGTGCCGTTGACCACCACCTCTCCGCTGTCAGGACGCTCCAGTCCCGCCATCACCATCAGAAGAGTGGATTTCCCCGAGCCTGATGGCCCGATCAGGCCGATTGCTTCGCCCGGCGCCACCCTGAGGCTGATATCCTTCAGGATATGAACGCGTGCCGCGCCCGCGCCGAGCGAGAGATTGACGTTCGAAATGGAAATGGTGTCCGGCCTGATGCCGGTCGATGATGAGGGTTCGATGAGGCTGTCCATGGCTCGGTCATATGGTACTTCCGGCAGCGCGGTCGAGAGGCGGGCTGCGATGTTCGTGCAAATGCTCGTGTTGGGCCTGGCGCTGATGGCAGGCGAACCGGTCTTTGCCCAGACCTCGGCGGCGATCGAGGCGAGGCCGATCAAACTGGTCGTGCTCGGTGATTCGCTAAGCGCGGGGCTTGGCCTTGCTGGCTCCGACGCGTTTCCGGCAAAGTTGCAAAAGGCATTGAAAACCAATGGGATAGAGGTTGAAATGATCAATGCCGGGGTCTCCGGCGACACCAGTTCGGGTGGCCGCGACCGGCTCGATTGGTCAGTGCCAGTGGGCACACAGGCCGTGATCGTCGAACTCGGTGCCAACGATGCCTTGCGCGGCACCGATCCCGCGGTTACCCGCGTGGCTTTGACGGACATTGTGACGCGGCTGAAGGCGCGCGGAATTGCCGTTCTGTTGTGCGGCATGCTCGCGCCGCCGAATTATGGCAGCGACTATTCGGCCCGTTTCAACACGATCTATCCGGACCTCGCCAAATCCTCCGGGGTGCCATTGTATCCTTTCTTCCTCGAGGGCGTTGCGGCTGACGCCAAGCTCAATCAGGCAGACGGACTACATCCGACGGCCGAGGGCGTCGATGTGATCGTCAGGAAAATCCTGCCCACCGTGCGAGCATTTCTCGGCACGATATCCGGGCAACCGAGTTGAAAAAAGGCAGCGATAACCCTGACACTGTCGGTTTTCCCGGGCCGCACGCCGAATGCTTCGCAGAGTCACATAACTGCGGTAAAAAATAGCATCGGTGATTCGTCATCGGACTACAGGGCACGATCTTTCCCGAAAGCCGGTGCCCACTTTTCGGGATTCTGCCCCAGCATCGGGAGTCTTGCGATGCCGCGTCTGTTTACTGGACTGGAAATTCCGGCCGAGGTCGGCCTGACACTTTCCGGCTTGCGTGGCGGCCTGCCAGGTGCGCGCTGGATCGACCCCGAGAATTATCACGTTACCTTGCGCTTCATCGGCGATATCGATGGCATCGCCGCCAACGAAATTGCCTCGATGCTGTTTCGGGTCAACCGCAAGCCGTTCGAGGTGGCCGTGCAAGGCCTCTCCAGCTTCGGGGGAAAGAAACCCCGCGCGGTGGTCGCAAACATCGCCCCGAGCCGGCCGCTGATCGAACTTCAGGCGGAATTGGAGCGGCTGATGCAGCGGATCGGGCTCGATCCGGAAGGGCGCAAATTCACCCCCCATGTGACGCTGGCCCGGTTGCGCGACGCCTCCACCCAGGACGTTGCGGACTATCTGTCGGTGCGCGGCTATTTTCCGACCCGGGTGTTCACCGCATCGCGGTTCGTGCTGTTCTCCTCGCGCGCCTCGACCGGTGGCGGCCCCTATGTGGTCGAGGACTCCTATGCGCTGAGCGCGTAGGGTTGCCGCACGCCAGCCTGTCATCGCCCGGCGCGCGCGAGCTGCGAACTGTTTCGAGGCGAGGCGGTGGCTCCCAACGCCCGCCCATGCATAGGCCCTGCACCAATTAACGGCTTGCATTTTTCGTAAGCTTGGGGCCGTAAGAGGGGGCATGTTGTCTCCTCCATCCGCCTCGTTCCGTTCCCATTATCAGGCCCTCGTTTTCTCCGGCGCGATCGAGCCCGACGCCGCGCAGGAAGAGGTCGCGGAAGCCTTTGCCGACCTCGAGCGGCGGCTTGCGCGCTACAAGCCGCTGCGCAAGCAGGGGCTGTTCGGCCGGCTGTTTGCCGACAAGGACGGCGCGCCGCCGCGCGGCCTCTACGTTCACGGCGAGGTCGGGCGTGGCAAGACCATGCTGATGGATATGTTCTTTCAGCAAAGTCCGGTCGAGCATAAGCGGCGCGCCCACTTTCACGAATTCATGGCCGAGGTGCATGAGAGGATCTATGGCTTTCGCCAGAACGTCGCGCGTGGCGAGATCGCCAACGGCGACGTGATCGCGCTAACGGCCGCCTCGATTTTCGAGGATGCCTGGCTGTTATGCTTTGACGAATTCCACGTCACCGACATTGCGGATGCGATGATCCTCGGACGGCTATTCGCCAGGCTGTTCGAGCTCGGCACCGTGGTGGTCGCGACATCCAACGTCGCGCCCGACGATCTCTATAAAGGGGGCCTGAACCGGGCGCTGTTTCTGCCTTTCATCGCGCAGATATCGGAACATATGGACGTGCTGCAGCTCGATGCGCGCACCGATTTCCGGCTGGAAAAGCTTGCGGGGGTGAAAATGTGGCTGGTGCCGGCGGATGTCGCCGCTGACGCCGCGCTCGACAAGGCCTGGACGAGCATGACCGGCAACGCGCCTTGCAAGCCGCGCGAGATCTCGATCAAGGGCCGCATCCTGCACGTGCCGTGTTCGGCGGACGGCGTCGCGCGATTTTCCTTCGCGGACATTTGCGAAAAGCCGCTCGCCGCATCCGACTACCTTCGGCTCGCGCACGACTATCACACCATCATGATCGGCCGCATTCCCGTGATGGACTATGCCGAGCGCAACGCCGCCAAGCGGTTCATCACGCTGATCGACACGCTGTATGACAACGGAGTGAAGCTGATAGCCTCGGCCGAGGCTGATCCGCTGTCGTTATATGTCGCGAACGAGGGCAATGAGGCGAACGAATTCAAGCGGACCTCGTCGCGGCTGATCGAGATGAGTTCGGAGACCTATCTGGCGCTGCCGCACGGACGCAAGGATTCCTCGGCCAGTGGCAGCAGCACGGGACTGGTGGAGACGTAGGCACGTCATGCCGGTCTGGTCCGGAGCCCGTCATCGGGTGGCGCAAGCGCCGGCCCGTTGGGACCATCCCGGAATGACAAAAGTCGCAGGCTGATCGAAATCGAGGCACGGCTGACAATTGAGCATGCCCCGGCTTGAACGGGTCGGTCGAAAGGGATAACCAGCCAGTCAAACTTCCTTCCATCCACCTACGTACGTTCAAAGGACAGATTTTCCATGGCGCGCGATAAAATTGCTTTGATTGGCTCCGGTCAGATCGGCGGAACGCTGGCCCACCTCGTCGGCCTGAAGGAATTGGGCGACGTCGTGATGTTCGACATCGCCGAGGGCGTGCCGCAGGGCAAATCGCTCGATATCGCGCAGTCTTCGCCCGTGGACGGGTTCGACGCGCATTTCGCCGGCGCCAACTCCTATGAGGCGCTCGACAACGCCAAGGTCTGCATCGTCACCGCCGGCGTGCCGCGCAAGCCCGGCATGAGCCGCGACGATCTCCTGAGCATCAATCTCAAGGTGATGGAGCAGGTCGGCGCCGGCATCAAGAAATACGCTCCCGATGCCTTCGTCATCTGCATCACCAACCCGCTCGACGCCATGGTGTGGGCGCTGCAGAAGGCTTCCGGCATGCCGCACAAGAAGGTGGTGGGCATGGCGGGCGTGCTGGATTCGGCGCGATTCCGCTATTTCCTGGCCGACGAATTCAACGTCTCGGTCGAGGACGTCACCGCCTTCGTGCTGGGCGGCCATGGCGACACCATGGTGCCGCTGGTGAAGTACTCCACGGTGGCCGGCATTCCGCTGCCCGATCTCGTCAAGATGGGCTGGACCTCGCAGGCACGGATCGATGAGATCGTCGATCGTACCCGCAATGGCGGGGCCGAGATCGTCAACCTCTTGAAGACCGGTTCGGCGTTCTATGCGCCGGCGGCTTCCGCCATCGCGATGGCCGAGAGCTATCTCAAGGACAAGAAGCGCGTGCTGCCCTGCGCCGCCTATCTCAATGGCGAATACGGCGTGAGGGACATGTATGTCGGCGTGCCCGTGGTCATCGGGTCGAAGGGTGTCGAGCGCATTGTCGAGATCGAGCTCGCCGGCAAGGACCGCGAAGCCTTCGACAAGTCGGTCGGCGCCGTGCAGGGTCTGGTCGATGCCTGCAAGAAGATCGCGCCCGATCTGCTCGGCCGCTGATCGCGCGAGAGTTATTGGCTGACGGATCGGGCCCAATCGATTTCCAGCCTTCGCGGCATTCGCGGCGGACCTGGAATCGGACTGTCGCTAAGACAATGGAATTCCACAGGATTTTGAATTTGCACTTCGCGTGGCATATGGTATACCAACGCCAAGCGCGGATCGTTTGCTAATTGTGCGCATGAGGGTTCGGGGAGCGTCCATATGAACATCCATGAATACCAGGCCAAGGCACTGCTGAACGAGTTCGGGGTGGCGATCTCGAAGGGGGTGCCGGTCCTGCGCGCCTCCGATTCCGACGCGGCCGCGAAGACGCTTCCCGGCCCGGTCTGGGTGGTGAAAAGCCAGATCCACGCCGGCGGCCGCGGCAAGGGCAAGTTCAAGGAGGCCAGCGCCGGCGACAAGGGCGGTGTCCGCATCGCCAAATCGGTCGCCGAGGTCAATGAATTCGCCAAGCAGATGTTGGGGGCAACCCTGGTCACGGTGCAGACCGGGGCGCATGGCAAGCAGGTCAACCGGCTCTACATCGAAGAAGGCTCCGACATCGACAAGGAGTTTTATCTCTCGATCCTGGTCAACCGCGAAACTTCCGAAGTGTCGTTCGTGGTGTCCACCGAGGGCGGCGTCAACATCGAGGACGTCGCGCACAACAATCCCGAAAAGATCGTCAGTTTCTCGGTCGATCCGGCGACCGGCATCATGCCCCACCACGGCCGTACCGTCGCGAAGGCGCTGAAATTGTCCGGCGATCTTGCCAAGCAGGCGGAAAAACTGGTGACGCAGCTCTATGCGGCGTTCACCGCCAAGGACATGGCGATGCTGGAAATCAATCCGCTGGTCGTCACCAGGCAGGGCCAGCTGCGGGTTCTCGACGCCAAAGTATCGTTCGACGACAACGCGCTGTTTCGTCACCCGGACGTCGCCGCACTGCGCGACGAGACCGAGGAAGACGCCAAGGAGATCGAGGCTTCCAAATACGATCTCAACTACGTCGCGCTCGAAGGCACCATTGGCTGCATGGTCAACGGCGCCGGCCTCGCCATGGCGACCATGGACATCATCAAGCTCTACGGCATGGAGCCGGCCAATTTCCTCGACGTCGGCGGCGGCGCCAGCAAGGAAAAGGTCGCGGCCGCCTTCAAGATCATTACCGCCGATCCCAGCGTGAAGGGTATCCTGGTCAATATCTTCGGCGGGATCATGAAATGCGACATCATTGCCGAGGGCGTGGTTGCCGCGGTGAAGGAAGTCGGCCTCAAGGTGCCGCTGGTGGTGCGTCTGGAAGGCACCAACGTCGAGGCCGGCAAGAAAATCATCCGGGAAAGTGGTCTCAACGTGCTGTCGGCCGACGATCTCGACGACGCCGCGCAGAAAATCGTCAAGGCCGTCAAGGGAGGGTAAGCCGATGCCCTGCCGGCGGATTCACTGACTCCTCAGAACCCTTACCGATCGTCTCGCGAAAGCAATCCCAACATGTCCATTCTGATCGACAAGAACACCAAAGTCATCTGCCAGGGTTTCACCGGCAAGAACGGCACGTTCCATTCGGAAGCCGCGATCGCTTACGGCACCAAGATGGTCGGCGGCACCTCGCCGGGCAAAGGCGGCTCGACGCATCTCGGTCTGCCGGTATTCGACACCGTGGCGGAAGCGCGCGAGAAAACCGGCGCCGACGCGTCCGTGATCTATGTGCCGCCGCCGGGGGCCGCGGATGCGATCTGTGAGGCGATCGACGCCGAAATCCCGCTGATCGTCTGCATCACCGAAGGCATCCCGGTGCTCGACATGGTGCGGGTCAAAAGATCCTTGAGCGGATCGAAGTCACGCCTGATCGGGCCGAATTGCCCGGGCGTCATGACCGCGGGCGAATGCAAGATCGGCATCATGCCGGCGAACATCTTCAAGCCCGGCAATGTCGGCATCGTGTCGCGCTCGGGCACGCTGACCTATGAGGCGGTTTTCCAGACCTCCCAGGAAGGCCTCGGTCAGACCACGGCGGTCGGTATCGGTGGCGATCCGGTCAAGGGCACCGAATTCATCGATGTGCTGGAGATGTTTCTGGCCGACCCCAAGACGACCTCGATCGTTATGATCGGGGAAATCGGCGGATCGGCCGAGGAGGATGCCGCCCAGTTCCTGAAGGATGAGGCCAAGCGCGGTCGCAAGAAGCCCATGGTCGGCTTCATCGCCGGCGTCACGGCGCCTCCCGGACGCCGCATGGGCCATGCCGGTGCGATCATTTCGGGCGGCAAGGGCGACGCTGGTTCCAAGACCGCGGCGATGGAAGCTGCCGGAATCAGGGTATCCCCCTCCCCAGCGCGGCTCGGCAAAACGCTAGTGGACGTCCTCAAGGGCTAGTCCCCGTTTTTTCAGGGCACCTTTCGATAATCAGAAAGCCTCAACCCCGGCATGGTCCGGGGTTTTTTTCGTCCCGGACGTGAATCTGTCGGCCCATTCGGGACTTGCCTAAAAATTGAATTTAAATTCATCGTTTCGTTCTTTTCGGCGCGAATATTCGCTTTAGATAGGGTAAAGCTTCTTTACCCAGCTGATCCGGTCGCCGGACCAGCTGCCGCGCCGTCTTCCACGCGCGAACCGAAAATCACCAGGACGCCACCATGTCTCGCCAGGATGCGAACGCCGCCTTTGCCCTCTCTTCGTTTTTGCAGGGCACAAACGCCACCTACATCGATGAAATCTACGCCCGTTACGAGAACGATCCCTCCTCAGTCGACGCCGAGTGGCAGGAGTTCTTCAAGAGCCTGAAAGACACGCCGGCGGACGTCCGGAAAAACGCCGAAGGACCCTCGTGGGCCCGCAACAACTGGCCGCTGACGCCGCGCGACGAGCTCACTTCCGCGCTCGACGGTAACTGGATCGAGGTCGAAAAGGCGGTCGGCACCAAGCTTGCGGCCAAGGCCCAGGCCAGGGGCGCAGAACTGACGGCGGCCGACATTCATCAGGCCACCCGCGATTCCGTGCGCGCCCTGATGCTGATTCGGGCCTATCGCATGCGCGGCCATTTTCACGCCAAGCTCGACCCGCTCGGCATCGAGGCGCCACGCGATCGTGAAGAACTCGATCCTCGCTCTTACGGTTTTGCCGAGGCCGATTTCGACCGCAAAATCTTCCTCGATCATGTACTCGGCCTCGAATATGGCACGCTTCGCGAAATCGTCGCGATCTGCGAGCGCACCTACTGCCAGACGCTCGGCGTCGAGTTCATGCACATCACCAACGCTGCACAAAAGGCCTGGATCCAGGAGCGCATCGAGGGGCCGGACAAGGAAATCAGCTTCACCCGCGAGGGGCGGCGCGCGATTCTCAACAAGCTCGTCGAAGCCGAGGGCTTTGAGAAATTCTGCGATGTCAAATTCACCGGCACCAAGCGCTTCGGCCTTGACGGCGGCGAGTCGCTGATTCCGGCGCTGGAACAGATCATCAAGCGCGGCGGCAATCTCGGCGTGAAGGAAATCGTCGTCGGCATGCCGCATCGCGGCCGGCTCAACGTGCTGACCCAGGTGATGGGCAAGCCGCATCGCGCGCTGTTTCACGAGTTCAAGGGCGGCTCCGCCAATCCCGACGCGGTCGAAGGCTCCGGCGACGTCAAATATCATTTGGGCGCGTCGTCGGATCGCGAGTTCGACAACAACAAGATCCATCTGTCGCTGACCGCCAACCCGTCGCATCTGGAAATCGTCGATCCGGTGGTGCTCGGCAAGGTGCGTGCCAAGCAGGACCAGCACGGCGATCCGCCCGACCAGCGCATTTCGGTGCTGCCGCTCCTGATGCACGGCGACGCCGCCTTCGCCGGCCAGGGCGTGGTGGCGGAATGTTTCGGGCTGTCGGACCTGAAGGGCTATCGCACCGGCGGTTCGCTGCACTTCATCGTCAACAACCAGATCGGCTTTACCACCTATCCGCGCTATTCGCGCTCCTCGCCCTATCCGTCCGACGTGGCGAAGATGATCGACGCGCCGATCTTCCACGTGAATGGCGACGATCCGGAAGCCGTGGTGTTCGCGGCCAAGGTCGCAATCGAGTTCCGGCAGAAATTCCACAAGCCGGTCGTCATCGATATGTTCTGTTATCGCCGCTACGGCCATAACGAGGGCGACGAGCCGGCGTTCACCCAGCCGGTGATGTACAAGAAGATCGGCTCGCATCCGACGACCCTCGAGATCTATGCCAAGCGGCTGATCGCCGAAGGCGTGATGACCGAAGGCGAGGTGGAAAAGGCCAAGGCCGACTGGCGCGCACGGCTTGACGCCGAATTCGAGGCCGGCTCGGGCTACAAGCCAAACAAGGCCGACTGGCTCGACGGCAAATGGGCGGGCTTCAAGTCGGCGGACCAGGAAGAGGACGCGCGCCGCGGCGTCACCGGCGTCGAAATCGCGGTCCTGAAGGATATCGGGCGCAAGATCACCAAGGTGCCGGACGGTTTCCGGGTTCATCGTACCATCCAGCGGTTCCTCGATAACCGGTCGAAAGCGATCGACAGCGGCATCGGCATCGACTGGGCGACCGGCGAGGCTTTGGCGTTCTGCTCCCTGATGCAGGAAGGCCGTCACGTGCGGCTGTCCGGTCAGGACTCCGAGCGCGGAACTTTCTCGCAACGTCATTCGGTGCTGATCGACCAGGAAGACGAAAGCCGTTACACGCCGTTCAATCACCTTGGCAGCGATCAGGGCCATTACGAAGTCATCAACTCGCTTCTGTCCGAAGAGGCGGTGCTCGGTTTCGAGTATGGCTATTCACTGGCGGAGCCGAATGCGCTGGCGATGTGGGAGGCGCAGTTCGGCGACTTCGCCAACGGCGCGCAGGTCCTGTTCGACCAGTTCATTTCATCGGGCGAACGCAAATGGCTGCGCATGTCCGGTCTCGTCTGTCTGCTGCCGCATGGCTATGAGGGGCAGGGACCGGAGCATTCTTCCGCGCGGCTCGAGCGTTATCTGCAGATGTGCGCCGAAGACAACATGCAGGTGGTCTATCCCACCACGCCGGCCAATTACTTCCATGTGCTGCGGCGCCAGCTGCATCGCGAAATCCGGAAACCCCTGATCCTGATGACGCCGAAGTCGCTGCTGCGGCACAAGCGCGCGGTCTCGCGGCTCGACGAACTGGGCAACGGAACGACGTTCCACCGCATCCTCTACGATGACGCCCAGATGCTGCCGGACGAGAAGATCAAGCTCGTGCCGGACGACAAGATCCGCCGCATCGTGCTGTGCTCGGGCAAGGTCTATTACGACCTCTACGAGGAGCGCGAGAAGCGCGGCGTCGAGGACATCTACCTGATGCGCGTCGAGCAGCTTTATCCGGTGCCGTTGAAGGCGCTGGTAGCGGAGCTCGGCCGCTTCAAGAACGCCGAACTGGTCTGGTGCCAGGAAGAGCCGCGCAACATGGGATCGTGGCACTTCATCGAGCCCTATCTCGAATGGGTGCTGAACCAGGTCAACGCGCCGCACAAGCGTCCGCGTTATGCCGGGCGCGCGGCGTCGGCGGCAACCGCCACCGGTTTGATGTCGAAGCATCTGGCGCAGCTCAAGGCGCTGCTGGATGACGCGCTGAACTAGGAATCCATCAATCGTCATGCCCCGCGCAAGCGGGGCATCCAGGAACCCGCGTCGCTCTTCTTGAATCAGGATCGTCACGGATTACCGGCTCGTCCGCTTCCGCGGACGATGACCACACAGGGCATTTGAGGAAACAAGCCATGACTGAAATTCGGGTGCCGACGCTCGGCGAATCCGTGACCGAAGCCACCATCGGCCGTTGGTTCAAGAAGGCCGGCGACGCTGTCGCGGTCGATGAGCCCTTGGTCGAGCTGGAGACCGACAAGGTCACCATAGAAGTTCCGGCCCCGTCGGCGGGTACGCTCGGCGACATTGTTGCCAAGGATGGCGAGACCGTCGCGGTCGGCGCGCTGCTCGGGCAGATCAACGAAGGTCCTGCGGGAGCCGCCGCCAAACCGGCCGCCGCGCCCGCCAAGGCGGCGCCGCCTCCGCCCGTCGCAGCGCCCGCGCCCGCCGCGAAGGCTCCGCCCGCCGATGCCCCGCTGGCGCCGTCGGTACGCAAGATTTCCGCCGAGAGTGGCATCGATGCCGCGACGGTCCCCGGTTCGGGCAGGGATGGGCGGGTGACAAAAGGCGACATGCTGGCCGCGATCGAGAAGGCGGCGTCGGCGCCGACGCCGGTCAATCAGCCCGCCGCGGCGGTGCAGGTCCGCGCGCCCTCGCCCGCCGACGACGCGGCGCGCGAAGAGCGCGTGAAGATGACGCGGTTGCGCCAAACCATCGCGCGCCGGCTGAAGGACGTCCAGAACACCGCCGCGATGCTGACGACCTTCAACGAGGTCGACATGAGCCACATCATGGCGATGCGGGCGCAGTACAAGGACGTGTTCGAGAAGAAGCACGGCAGCAAGCTGGGCTTTATGGGCTTCTTCGCCAAGGCCTGCGTGCAGGCGCTGAAGGACATTCCGGCCGTCAACGCCGAGATCGATGGCACCGATCTGGTCTACAAGAATTACTACCACATCGGCGTCGCCGTCGGCACCGACAAGGGTCTCGTCGTGCCTGTGGTGCGCGACTGCGACCAGAAGTCTATCGCCGAGATCGAAAAGAGCATCGCCGATTTCGGCCGGCGCGCCCGCGACGGCCAGCTCAAGATCGACGAGATGCAGGGTGGCACCTTCACCATCACCAATGGCGGCATCTACGGTTCGCTGATGTCGACGCCGATCCTGAATGCACCGCAGTCCGGCATTCTGGGCATGCACAAGATTCAGGAGCGGCCGATGGCGATCGGTGGCAAGGTCGAGATTCGTCCGATGATGTATCTGGCGCTGTCCTACGATCACCGCGTCATCGACGGCAAGGAAGCGGTGACGTTCCTGGTGCGCGTCAAGGAAAACCTGGAGGATCCGGCGCGGCTCGTACTGGACCTCTAACGGATAGCGTATCTTCAAATTTGCACACGCCGCAGCACCATGGCGGCTCTTCCCGTAACTGCGTTTGGATCGTGGGGGTAGCTTTGACCAACAAGGTTGTGATCGTCACCGGCGGAAGCCGCGGCATCGGCCGCGCCACCGCGCTCGCCGCCGCCGGCCGCGGCTATCGGGTCTGCATCGGTTATGCCAGCAATGAAGCCGCGGCGCGGAGCGCAGTCTCGGCGATCGAGGCGAAGAACGGCAAGGCCATCGCGGTGAAATGCGATGTCGGCAGCGAGAAGGACATCCTCGCTTTGTTCAAGGCCGCCGACGCGTTCGGAACGCTGGGGGCGCTCGTCAACAACGCCGGTATCGTCGGGACGACGTCGCGGGTCGACGAGATGTCCGCGGAGCGGATCCAGCGCATGATGGCCGTCAATGTCACGGGCAGCATCCTCTGCGCCCGGGAGGCGGTGAGGCGGATGTCGACGCGCCACGGCGGCAAGGGCGGGGTCATTATCAACCTGTCGTCGGTCGCGGCGAAACTCGGCGCGCCCAATACCTATGTCGATTACGCGTCGTCCAAAGGCGCCATCGATTCCTTCACCCTCGGGCTGGGATACGAAGTCGCGGGCGAAGGCATTCGCGTCGCGGCGATCCGGCCCGGCCTGATCGATACCGACATTCACGCTTCAGGCGGCGAGCCTGATCGCGCGCATCGGCTCAGTCACATGGTGCCGATGAAGCGCGTCGGCACGGCGCACGAAATCGCCAACGCCATCGTCTGGCTGATGTCCGACGATGCCTCCTATGTGACCAGCGCCATTCTCGACGTTTCGGGCGGGCGCTAAGACCTGCCACACCGTTCAGCTACAGGACTTCAATGATGGCCACTTACGATCTTGTTGTTATCGGCACCGGTCCGGGCGGCTATGTCTGCGCGATCCGCGCGGCGCAACTCGGCATGAAGGTCGCCGTGGTCGAGAAGAACCCGACGCTCGGCGGCACCTGCCTGAATATCGGGTGCATGCCGTCGAAGGCGCTGCTGCATGCGTCCGAGATGTTCGAGGAGGCCGCACACTCCTTTGCGAAGATGGGCGTCAGCGTTCCGGCGCCGAAACTCGATCTGCCCGCGATGATGAATTTCAAGCAGCAGGGCGTCGACGGCAACGTCAAGGGCGTCGAGTTCCTGATGAAGAAGAACAAGATCGACGTCATCGTCGGCAAGGGAAAGATACTCGGCGCCGGGAAGGTCGAGGTGTCCGGCCATGACGGCAAGACGCAAATAGTCGAGACCAAAAACATCGTCATTGCCACCGGCTCGGATGTCGCGCGGCTGAAGGGCATCGAGATCGACGAGAAGCGCATCGTGTCGTCGACCGGCGCGCTTTCGCTCGACAAGGTGCCCGGGAAGCTGTTGATCGTCGGGGCCGGCGTGATCGGCCTCGAGCTTGGCTCGGTGTGGCGCCGGCTCGGCGCGCAAGTCACCGTCGTGGAATTTCTGGATCGTATCTTGCCGGGCATGGACGGCGAGGTGGCCAAGCAATTCCAGCGGATGCTTGAAAAACAGGGCTTTGCGTTCAAGCTCGGCGCCAAGGTCACCGGCGTCGATACCTCCGGCAAGACGCTGGTCGCGCAGATTGAGCCGGCCGCGGGCGGGCCAGCGGAAAAACTGGAAGCCGATGTCGTGCTGGTCGCGATCGGCCGCGTGCCCTACACCGAGGGCCTTGGTTTGAAGGAAGCTGGCGTCGCGCTCGATAATCGCGGCCGCGTCCAGATCGATTCTCATTTTGCAACCAGCGTGAAGGGCATCTCGGCGATCGGCGATGTCGTCGCGGGTCCGATGCTGGCGCACAAGGCCGAGGACGAAGGCGTCGCGGTTGCGGAAATTCTTGCCGGCCAGGCCGGACATGTGAATTACGACGTTATCCCGGGTGTCGTGTACACCACGCCGGAAGTATCTTCGGTCGGCAAGACCGAGGAAGAACTGAAGCAGGCCGGCGTGGCCTACACGTCAGGCAAATTCCCGTTCACCGCCAACGGCCGTTCCAAGGTCAACCAGACCACCGACGGATTCGTGAAGATTCTCGCAGATGCGAAGACCGATCGCGTCCTCGGCGTCCACATTGTCGGCCGCGAAGCCGGCGAAATGATCCACGAAGCGGCTGTTTTGATGGAGTTTGGCGGTTCCGCCGAGGACCTCGCGCGAACCTGCCACGCCCACCCGACCCGCTCGGAAGCGGTGAAGGAAGCCGCGCTTGCGGTTGGCAAGCGAGCCATCCATATTTGATGCGTGCCCGGCGGAAGCCGGAGCGGGAAAAAATCGATGCTGCGCCGTCTCCTTCAACCGATCTGGGTCCTGCTTGCGGTCATTTTTCTGATCGAGGCCTGGCTGTGGGATCACCTTGAGCCGATCGTGGCGTCGGCGGTGGCCAAAATTCCGCTGCGCACCTTCAAGCATTGGCTGGCCGAGCGCGTCGACACGCTGTCGCCGGCGATGACGCTGGTCGTGTTCATCGTGCCGGTGGTTCCGCTGTTTCCGCTGAAGCTGGTCGGATTCTGGCTGCTCACCCATGAGTATTGGATGAGTGCCGTTTTCACCATCCTGTTCGCGAAATTCCTCGGTGTCGGCGTCACGGCCTTCGTCTTCGACGTGACGCGGCCGAAATTGCTGGAAATGGAATGGTTCGAAACGCTCTATGAATTCATCCTGGCGTTGCGGGCGAAGGCGGCTGCGCTGGTCGAGCCGTTCAAACAGCGAATCCTGGAGATCTTGCGCGGAGACGGCGACGGCTGGTCATCGCGGACGCTGCGGTTGATCCAGCGCTTCCGCAAGAGCGTGCGCGAAGCGCGGTAGAGCGTTTTCGAGCGAAACAAGAGACGGGAGCGTCTGTCCCGATTCAATCAGAACCGATCGCGCTCCAGCCACAGGCCGTACTTACAGGGCCAGATGCAGTGCGTGCGGCGCGAATATTCCGAGCGCGGTGAAGGCGAGGCCGGCCAGCGTCAGCAGCCCGGAGATCCAGGCCAGCGCGATCATGCCGGTAATGATGGTCGCCGAAGCCAGCACGATGCCAATTTGAAAGGCGGCGGAGGCGAGCTCGAAATGATGATACTTTGCCGTTGCAAGATCGCGCTCTTCCTCGGCGTGCTTGGCGCGTTCGGATAATTGCTCCGAACCTTCGCCGGTTTCAGGCTCCGACCGATAGCGCGCGGCGGTCTTTTGCCATTCGTCGATCTGCCTTTGCAGCGCCGCCTTGGCGGCATCGTCGCCCATGAGGCCGAGGCTGAGCCTCGCCTCTTCCGATACCGACTGGACCACCGTACGCCGGATGCTCTTGGCCTGAAAAAATGCCCACAGGTTCGAAGCCTCGACGTTCTTGCTGATCGACTCGGTCTGTGCGCCCTTGCCCAGCGTCTCCGACAGCGCAAGGAAAAGCGCGATCACGGCGATCAGTAGCGCGATCTTCTTGTTTTCGCCGGACGCGTGTTCAGCGTGCTCGGCGTGCTCCATGCTTTCATGTGCGCTCATGATTCTCCCCCTGCGCCGCCCAACGGCCAACGATGGACCGAACAATACGGCCAGCGCAAGAGCCAAGCGGTGTGACCGGAGTTCGTCAGGATTCGAAAATCAGGCGGCTTCAGGCGCGGGGATGCGCGGTGCGGTACACTTCGAGGAGCCGTTCACTGTCAATCCCGGTGTAGATCTGCGTGGTTGAGAGCGAAGCGTGGCCGAGCAATTCCTGAATCGCGCGCAGATCGCCGCCGCGGGACAGAAGGTGGGTTGCGAAGGAATGCCGCAGCGCGTGCGGCGTCGCGCTGTCGGGCAGGCCGAGCGCGCCGCGCAGCCGTTCCATGGTGAGCTGGATGATGCGGGCGCTCAGCGGGCCGCCGCGGGCGCCGACAAAAACCGGCCCCTCGGCAGGCAACGGATGCGGACACATCGCCACGTAATCCTGAACCAGCGCCAGCACATTTTGCAGCACCGGCACCATGCGGGTCTTGTTGCCCTTGCCGGTGACAACCAGTACGTCGCCGGCGCCCGGCAAGGGCACGTCGCGGCGCTTCAGGCCGAGCGCCTCGGAGATGCGCAGGCCTGATCCGTAGAGCAGCGCCATGACGGCGGCATCGCGCGCCCAGATCCAGGGATCGCGGGTCTCGCCGGCGCGCTCGTCGGCGTCAGCGAAACGCTTGGCTGCCGCCACCTGTATAGGCTTCGGCAGGCTTTTGCCGACCTTGGGCGCGCGTATCGCCGATAGCGCGCCGACCTTGCCTTTGCCCTCCCGTTCGAGGAATTGGCCGAACGAGCGCAGCCCGGCGAGCCCCCGCATCAGGGAGCGCCCGCCGATTTCGGAGGCGCGCCGCATCGCCATGAATGCCCGGACATCGCTGGCCTCAAGCCTTGCAAAACCGGCCAGCGTCACCCGCGCGCCCCAGTGTTCGCCGAGGAACTGAAGGAACTGGCGGACATCGCGGGAATAGGCCTCCGATGTCTTCGGCGACAGCCGGCGCTCGGCGCGCAGATGCGAAAGCCAGCGCGTCATCTCCTGTGTCACATCGCTGGCGGCGCAGGCCAGTTCGATGGGCGGAATGGCGGGGATCGGTTTGGCCATCGACTGTCTTTGGGTTTCTCGACCGAATAACCGATACTATCACATCCTTCTCGTTTACCTTTGGTGAACCGCCGCGGCGGGGCTCGGATATTGCCCTCAATACCAGGCCGGCTGCTGGCTCGGCGGAGCTTCAGACCCTAGATTGGCTCAAACCCCTCTCATCTGATTCTCCGATGGACCATTCCACGCGTGCCCCACCATCATCCGTATCATCGACTCGAGTCGTCGATGTGCTGGTGCCGGTCGCGCTCAATCAGAACTATTCCTATCGCGTGCCGCGCGGCATGGAGCTCGAGCCCGGGGACGTCGTGTGCGTGCAGCTGGGGCCGCGCGAGGTGGTCGCCGTGGTCTGGGCGGAGAACGCCAATCCCGATCCGCGCCTGCACAATCGCCTCAAGGACGTCAGCGAAAAGCTCGACGTGCCGCCGCTGAAAGCGGAACTGCGCGCGCTTGTCGATTGGGTGGCCAATTACACCTTGTCGGCGCGCGGCATGGTGCTGCGAATGACGTTGCGGATGGGCGAACACCTCGGCCCCGAGCGGGTGAGGCTGGGCGTGCGGCTGGTGGGCAAGCCGCCGCAGCGCGTGACGCCGGCGCGGCGGCGATTGATCGAACTGTTGTCGGACGGTCTGTTGCACGGCAAGTCGGATGCCGCGAAGGAAGCCGGAGTCAGCCTCGGCGTCGTCGATGGTCTCGTCGACGAAGGTACGCTGGTGACGGAAGCGATGCCGCGCGCGCTGGCGCCGCCCGCACCCGATCCGGCATTCGCCATGCCCGAATTTTCCCCTCAGCAGCGCACCGCGGTGGACGCGATGCGCGCGCTCGCGGCCAATGGCAGCTTTCACGTCGCCCTGCTCGATGGCGTCACCGGTTCGGGCAAGACCGAAGTCTATTTCGAGGCGATCGCGGAGGTGATCCGCCGCGGCAAGCAGTCGTTGATCCTGATGCCGGAGATCGCGCTTACCGGCCAGTTCCTCGACCGCTTCGCGCGGCGTTTCGGGGTGCGGCCGCTGGAATGGCATTCCGAACTGACCCCGAGGACGCGGCAGCGCAACTGGGCCGCGATATCGGCAGGCGAGGCGCCAGTGGTGGTCGGCGCGCGCTCCGCGCTGTTTCTGCCTTACGCCGATCTTGGGTTGATCGTCGTCGACGAGGAACACGACCAGGCCTACAAGCAGGACGAAGGCGCGCACTATCACGCCCGCGACATGGCGGTAGTGCGTGCGCATATCGCGAAGATTCCGATCGTGCTGGCCTCCGCTACGCCGTCGGTCGAGACCGAGGTCAATGCGCGCAAGGGCCGCTATCAGCGCATCGTGTTGCCGTCGCGGTTTGGCGGGGCGCACATGCCGCATATCGAGGCGATCGATCTGCGGCGGGAAGCGCCTGCGCGCGGCCACTTCATCTCGCCACGGCTTGCCGAACAAATCCGCTTAGCGACAGAGCGGCGCGAGCAGGCCTTGTTGTTTCTCAACCGCCGCGGCTACGCGCCGCTGACATTATGCCGTGCCTGTGGACATCGCTTTGCCTGCACCATCTGCGACGCCTGGCTGGTCGATCACCGGTTTCGCCAGCGCCTCGTCTGCCACCACTGCGGCTTCTCGATGCCGCGTCCGCATGTCTGCCCGAATTGCGCGGCGGAAGAATCGCTGGTCGCGGTCGGTCCCGGCGTCGAGCGGTTGCAGGAAGAGGCGGCAGGCCTTTTTCCGGATGCGCGCACCATGGTGCTGTCGAGCGACCTGATCACCTCGATCGAGACCATGCGCAGCGAGTTGAACGAGATCGCGGAAGGTCGCGTCGACATTATCATCGGCACGCAACTGGTGGCCAAGGGTCATCATTTTCCGCGGCTCAATCTGGTCGGCGTGGTGGATGCCGATTTGGGCCTGAGCAATGGCGATCCGCGCGCCGCCGAGCGTACCTTTCAGCTGCTCAACCAGGTGATCGGGCGGGCCGGGCGCGATCAGGGCAGGGGCGTCGGGTACCTGCAGACCCACCAGCCCGAACACCCCGTGATGAAGGCGCTGGTGGCGTGCGACCGCGAGGCATTTTATGCCAGCGAGATCGAAGCCCGCGAGCGCGCCCATTATCCGCCGTTCGGGCGCCTGGCGAGCCTGATCATTTCCGCCGGCGACCGGCCTACCGCGGAAGGGTTTGCGCGCAAGCTCGCCGCGGTCGCGCCGGTCGATGAGCGGATCCAGGTGCTGGGACCCGCCGAGGCCCCGCTCGCCGTGATCAAGGGCCGCTATCGTTTCCGCCTCCTGGTGAAATCGCTGCGTAATGTCGACCTGTCGGAATATTTACGCGAATGGCTCGCCGCCGGCCCCAGGACCAAGGGCAATCTCAAGCTCGAGGTCGACGTCGATCCGCAGAGCTTTTTGTGACGCGCATCGCCGTCCATGGATGACAAACAAGCCTGCCGCCAGTCGTGACGGCAGGCTTGTTTCGGCGTCCAGCAAGTTCTGCGGCAGTTACACGACGCAGCGTTTGGCGAGATTTCCTGAACGGAAGAGGCGTTTGAAACGCCTTGAGGAGGTTACATGACCTCCGCGACGACGCGGCCAACGCCGGCGCCCGTCAGACCGATCGCGCGGGCGGCGCCCGTGGACAGGTCCAGCACCCGGCCGCGGATGAACGGGCCGCGGTCATTGATCGTGACGACGACGCTGCGGTCGCCATGGGTGACCCTGAGCTTGGTGCCAAACGGCAGGGTACGGTGGGCTGCGGTCATGGCGTTCTGGTTGAAGCGTTGGCCGGAGGCCGTCCTGCTGCCAGATTTATTGCCGTAGTAGGAAGCCACGCCCGAGAAGGTCCGCCCCGAGCCCGACGTTGGAGTGATCGCGGCATGGGCGTCGCGCCAGGCTGAAGAGCCGTCGGCGGAGCGGGCTGCGTGGTGGAAGTGGTGATGGTGCCTGTAAGACTTGGCCGAGGCCTCGGTGGCACTCCCACCGGCCAGAACAGTTGCAGCAAAAAGAGCTAGCGCTGTGCGCGACTGGGTTGCAGTTCCCAACGCCGGCTTCATGAACTTCAGCATATATCAGTCCCTTAAAATAGTAATGCCACTTATGCGGCAAGTGGAACCCCCGCTCCATTAAGTAGTTGCGGTTTGGTTGCCTATTGAGGCATAAAAGGGGCAGTAAATGATTTTGTCTCTCGATGGAACATCTTATTACCGAATGTAGGTAATCGAAAAAAATTCAGAATTATTATGGTTTTACTGATTATTAATTATTCAATTACTATTGAATACTGATGATCGAAGTCATCGCTGTTAACGTCCTCGTCGTGGCAAGTAATGCGATAATGGAATGGCTCGATGCCGCCGGGCCTTCAATTCCGGTGGTGTGCGCTAGGTGCGTCAGGGCTCGAAAGCGGTTGCCGGGTCCCGCAACTCGGAAGGCCATCGCTGCCGGCAGTGAATTCGACCGGGGCGGGCCCCGCCAAAAACGGCCCGCCGGCATCGTCGGCTAGCGACATGCGACAAGGCATCGCCGGTCTTCGCCGTCATGTTGCACCTGCGCTCCTGCTATGTTAGCAAAGCCGCGATTTTAACGGTCCCGGTACATCCTGTGCCGGTCGAAAATCGAAGTCCCGCTTGAATTCCAAGGGCTTGGATCGCTAGGCGCCGCATTGTGGCGACGGTTTTTCCCTTGCGAGTTTGACACCATTAAAGAGCGCGCTTGTGGCAGTTGAAGATCCGTCCGTTTCGGGAGTGTCCGGTCGTTATGCAACGGCCTTGTTCGAACTGGCGCGCGATGAAAGATCCATCGACGCGGTCAGGGCCGATCTCGACAGATTCGAGGCCATGCTGGCGGACAGCGCCGACCTGAGGCGTCTCGTCCGCAGTCCGGTTTTTTCCGCCGAAGCGCAGTCGAAAGCGCTGGCCGCGGTGCTCGACAAAGCCGGCATTTCCGGCATTTCCGCAAAATTCCTGAAAGTCCTTACCGCCAATCGCCGGCTGTTCGCGGTCGGCGACGTGATCCGCGCGTTCCGCGCGCTGGTGGCGAAGTTCAAGGGCGAGGCGACCGCCGACGTGACGGTGGCCGAAACGCTCAATGACAAGAATGCTCGACGCCCTCAAGGCCGCGCTGAAGTCGGTGACGGGCAAGGACGTTACGCTCAACGTGAAGGTCGATCCTTCGATCATCGGTGGCCTCGTGGTCAAACTTGGCAGCCGCATGGTGGATAGTTCGCTTCGCACCAAACTCAATTCGATTAAGCACGCGATGAAAGAGGCAGGCTGATGGACATCCGCGCCGCGGAAATTTCCGCGATCCTGAAGGACCAGATCAAGAATTTCGGCCAGGAGGCTGAAGTTTCCGAAGTTGGACAAGTGCTGTCCGTCGGCGACGGCATTGCCCGCGTCTACGGCCTCGACAACGTCCAGGCCGGCGAGATGGTCGAGTTCGAAAACGGTACCCGCGGCATGGCGCTGAATTTCGAGACCGACAATGTCGGTATCGTGATCTTCGGCGCCGACCGCGAGATCAAGGAAGGCCAGACCGTCAAGCGTACCCGCGCCATCGTCGATACGCCTGTGGGCAAGGGCCTGCTCGGACGCGTGGTCGATGCGCTCGGCAATCCGATCGACGGCAAGGGGCCGATTTAGGCCACCGAGCGCAAGCGTGTCGACGTCAAGGCGCCCGGCATCATTCCGCGCAAGTCGGTCAACGAGCCGATGGCGACCGGTCTCAAGGCAATCGATGCCATGATTCCCATCGGGCGTGGTCAGCGCGAATTGATTATCGGTGACCGTCAGACCGGTAAGACCGCGATTGCCATCGATACGATCATCAATCAAAAAGGCGCAACGCGAGAGTAATTTGTATTGCTATATGTCGCGATCGGCCAAAAGGGTTCGACCATCGCGAATACCGTTAAGATTCTCAGAACCACGGCGCAATGGATCACACGATTGTGGTTGCCTCAACCGCGGTCGAACCCGCGCCGATTCAGTTCATCGCTCCGTATTCCGGTTGCGCGATGGGCGAATACTTCCGCGATAACGGCGGCCATGCCTGTTGTCATCTATGATGACCTTCACAAAGCATGCGTGGGCTTATCGTCAATTGTCGCTGCTGCTGCGCCGTCCGCCGGGACGTGAAGCTTATCCCGGTGATGTGTTCTATCTGCATTCGCGTCTGCTGGAACGTGCCGCCAAGTTGTCCGACTCATTGGGCGGTGGTTCGCTGACTGCTTTGCCGATTATCGAGACGCAGGCCGGTGACGTGTCGG
The DNA here is from genome assembly GCA_963786045.1 of uncultured Alphaproteobacteria bacterium. GTDB lineage: Bacteria > Pseudomonadota > Alphaproteobacteria > Rhizobiales > Xanthobacteraceae > Bradyrhizobium. Next base: position 74,710 of record CAWAXR010000003.1, read on the forward strand.
CGCTACATTCCGACCAATGTCATTTCGATTACCGACGGACAGATCTTCCTTGAATCCGAATTATTCAACTCCGGTATACGGCCCGCAATCAACGTTGGTATTTCCGTTTCGCGCGTCGGTGGCAGCGCAGACCGAAGCTATGCGGCAGGTTGCCGGTAAACTTCGTCTTGACCTCGCGCAATATCGCGCATTGGCGGCCTTTGCGCAATTCGCCTCGGATCTCGACGCCTCGACCCAGCGCCTGCTGAACCGGGGTTCGCGGCTGACCGAACTGTTGAAGCAGCCGCAGTTCTCGCCGCTGAAAATGGAAGAGCAGGTCGTGGTGATCGGGCCGGCACCAACGGCTATCTCGACGCGCTTCCGCTCAACAAGGTGCGTGCCTTCGAGGACGGCCTGCTGTCGCTGCTGCGTGGCAAGAATGTCGACATTCTCAACACCATCCGCGACACCCGCGATCTCAGCGACGACACCGCCGCCAAGCTGAAGAGCGTGGTCGAGGGTTACGCCAAGACGTTTGCTTAATACCGTCATGGCCGGGCTCGTTATCGCAAGTCGGGTAGATCCGACTTGCGCAAATTGAATGGAAGGACGGAACTCGTGAACGAGTTCCTATGCATCCACGTCTTGCGCGTGGATGAAACCAGGACGTGGATGCCCGGCACGAGGCCGGGCACGACGAGAGAGAGGTTCGCGGTCAGGTCGAAGATCGGATCGCCGGGGTGAACTAAGAATGGCTTCACTTAAAGACATGCGGGTCCGCATCGCCTCCACCAAGGCGACGCAGAAGATCACCAAGGCGATGCAGATGGTCGCGGCGTCGAAGCTGCGCCGCGCGCAGACCGCCGCCGAAGCCGGCGCGGCCCTACGCGGAAAAAATGGATGCGGTGATCTCCAGTATTGCCGCCGCCGCGGCGGGCTCGCCCGGTGCGCCGGCGATGCTGGCTGGCA
>CAWAXR010000004.1:0-34076 GCA_963786045.1 uncultured Alphaproteobacteria bacterium
CGCTAGATAAAAAGCCCCCTCCGCATCGCGGAGAGGGAGATCGATTTTGCCTCAGTTCAGCTTCCGTTTAGCTACGGGCGCTTCGAATGGCGCGATCTCGGCGGTCTGCGGCGCCTTGCCGTTGAACGTCAGCACGTTGCCTTCGGTTGAAATGGCGACGTGATCGCCGTCGCGCACCTCGCCGGCAAGGATCATCTCCGCCAGCGGATCCTGCAGATTGCGCTGGATCACCCGCTTCAGGGGCCGCGCGCCATAGGCGGGATCCCAGCCCTTGGCGGCAAGCCAGTCGCGCGCCGCGGCATCGAGCGTGAGCGTGATCTTGCGCTCCTCCAACAGCTTCTGCAGCCGGCCGAACTGGATTTCGACGATCCTTCCCATCTCGCTCTTCTGCAACCTGTGGAACAGGATGATCTCGTCGACGCGGTTGAGGAATTCGGGGCGGAAGTGCGCCCGCACCATCCCCATCACCTGCTCGCGCACCGCCGAGGTGTCCTCGCCTTCCGGCTGGTTGACCAGGAATTCCGAACCGAGATTCGACGTCATGATGATCAGCGTGTTGCGGAAGTCGACGGTGCGGCCCTGGCCGTCGGTCAGCCGGCCGTCATCCAGCACCTGCAGCAGCACGTTGAAGACGTCGGGATGGGCCTTTTCGATCTCGTCGAACAGCACCACCTGATAGGGCCGGCGCCGCACCGCTTCGGTGAGCGCGCCGCCCTCGTCGTAGCCGACATAGCCCGGAGGCGCGCCGATCAGCCGCGACACCGAGTGCTTCTCCATGTATTCGGACATGTCGAGGCGCACCATCGCGGTCTCGTCGTTGAACAGATATTCCGCGAGCGCCTTCGTCAGCTCGGTCTTGCCGACGCCGGTGGGGCCCAGGAACATGAACGAGCCCATCGGGCGGTTCGGATCCTGAAGTCCCGCGCGCGAACGGCGCACCGCGGTCGCCACCGCACGCACCGCCTCGGCCTGGCCGACGACACGGTTGCCGAGGCTGTCTTCCATCTTCAGCAGCTTGTCCTTTTCGCCTTCCAGCATCTTGTCGACGGGCACGCCGGTCCAGCGCGAGACCACCTGCGCGATGTGGTTGGCGGTGACCGCCTCCTCCATCATCTCGCCGGTGTTCTCCCTGGCCTCGATCTCGGCCAGCGTTTTCTCAAGTTCGGGAATCCGGCCATAGGCGAGCTCGCCGGCGCGCTGGAATTCGCCGCGGCGCTGCGCGTTGGCGAGTTCGATGCGAAGCGCGTCGAGTTCGCTCTTCAGCTTCTGCGCGTTCGACAGCTTGTTCTTCTCCGCGCTCCAGCGCGAGGTCAGCGCCGCCGATTTCTCCTCGAGATCGGCGAGTTCCTTTTCCAGCGTCTGCAGGCGGCTCTTCGAGCCGGCGTCGCTTTCCTTCTTCAGGGCCTCCTGCTCGATCTTCAGCCGGATGATTTCCCGGTCCATCGAATCGAGTTCTTCAGGCTTGGAATCCACCTGCATCTTCAGCCGCGCCGCCGCCTCGTCCATCAGGTCGATGGCCTTGTCGGGCAGAAAGCGGTCGGTGATGTAGCGGTTCGACAATGTGGTCGCAGCCACCAGCGCGGAATCGGTGATGCGCACGCCATGGTGCTGTTCGTATTTGTCCTTCAGGCCGCGCAGGATCGAGATGGTATCCTCGACCGTCGGCTCGGAGACGAAGATCGGCTGGAACCGCCGCGCCAGCGCCGCGTCCTTTTCGACGTGCTTGCGATATTCGTCGAGCGTGGTCGCGCCGATGCAATGCAATTCTCCCCGCGCCAGCGCGGGTTTCAGGAGATTGGAGGCGTCCATCGCGCCATCGGCCTTGCCGGCGCCGATCAGGGTATGCATCTCGTCGATGAACAGGATGATGCTGCCTTCGGCCGTGGTCACCTCCTGCAGCACGGCTTTCAGCCGCTCCTCGAACTCGCCGCGGTACTTCGCGCCCGCGATCAGCGCGCCCATGTCGAGCGACAGCAGTTTCTTGTCCTTGAGGCTCTCCGGCACGTCGCCGTTGAGAATCCGCAACGCCAGACCTTCGACGATCGCGGTCTTGCCGACGCCGGGCTCGCCGATCAGGACGGGATTGTTCTTGGTGCGGCGGGACAGCACCTGGATGGTGCGGCGGATTTCCTCGTCGCGCCCGATCACCGGATCGAGCTTGCCGTCGCGCGCCGCCTGCGTCAGGTCGCGCGCATATTTCTTCAGCGCGTCATAGGCGTTCTCCGCCGTGGCGCTGTCGGCGGTGCGGCCCTTGCGCAGGGCCTCGATCGCGGCATTGAGATTTTGCGGCGTGACGCCGCCCTTGCTCAGGATTTTGCCGGCCTCGCTGTCCTTTTCGAGCGCGAGCCCCAGCAGCAGCCGCTCGACCGTGACAAAGCTGTCGCCGGCCTTCTCGGCGGCCTTTTCCGCGGCGTCGAACGCGCGCGCCAGCTCCGGCGCGAGATAGACCTGTCCGGCGCCGCTGCCGGAAACCTTCGGCAGCTTGTTGAGCGCGTCCTCGGTGGCTTTCAGGATCGCGCGGGAATTGCCCCCGGCGCGGTCGATCAGGCCGCCGGCAAGGCCCTCGCTGTCGTCCAGCAGCACCTTGAGCATGTGCAGCGGCGAAAACTGCTGATGGCCGTCACGCACGGCCAGCGATTGCGCCGACTGGATGAAACCGCGCGCGCGCTCGGTGTATTTTTCAATATTCATCGTTATTTCCCTCAGCCTGCCGTTCCGCCCCGAAAGCACGGAAGCAGCATCTTCATTGGGTTTCCGCTGGCCGCATTGACATTCCTCAAGCGGCCGCGGTCGTCACCGGCGCTGGCGCCGGCTTGAGGCAAATGTGGGAAGGGGTTCCCGAAACGGAAGAGGCGAATTCACAAATTCGTGTGCGGTGGCGCCCTGCCGCGGAATCTCCTAGAAAGCCGGATGTCCCCGAGCCCGCCCGCACAGATCGCCGGCCTTTATCGTTATCCCGTCAAAGGCCTTTCCCCGGAGCCGCTGCCGCGCGTCATGCTTGGGGTTGGCCAGACGCTGCCGGCCGACCGGCGCTACGCCATCGAAAATGGCCCGAGCGGCTTCGATCCGCTGGCCCCGGCATGGCTGCCCAAATCCCAATTCCTGATGCTGATGCGCAACGAACGCCTGGCGGGATTGCGCACCCATTTCGAGGATCGCGCCAATCTCCTGACCATTCGGGAGGGCGGCCGGGTGGCGGCCCGCGGCGATCTCGAAACGGCGGAGGGCCGGGCCGCCATCGAGCAATTTTTCACGGCGAATTTTGCCGGCGATCTCAAGGGTCCCCCAAAGGTCCTGTCCGCCAGCGGCCACAGCTTTTCGGACGTCGCCCGCAAGGTCGTCTCCATCATCAATCTTTCCAGCGTCGCCGCGATCGAGGGCGTCGTCGGCCAGCCGGTCCATCCGTTGCGGTTTCGCGCCAATCTGTACGTCTCGGGCTGGCCGGCCTGGCACGAATTCGAGCTGCTCGACCGGACGCTCGCGATCGGCGAGGTCCGCCTCAAGATCGTCAAGCGCATCGTCCGCTGCGCGGCCGTCAATGTCGATCCGGAAAGCGCCGCGCGCGACCTCGATATCCCGCCCACCTTGATGCGCCGGTTCGGCAACGCCGATTGCGGCGTCTATGCCGAGGTCATCGCCGGCGGCGCCATCGGCGTCGGCGACGCGATCGCCACGGAAGAGGCGGGGCTGTTGTAGCGGCCGCGTCTTCTCCCTCTCCCCGCCTGCGGGGAGAGGGTCGGGGTGAGGGGCTCTCACCACGAGAGCAACTCGCGGAAACTCCCCCTCACCCGCCCGACTTCGCTACGCTTCGCCGGGCGACCTCTCCCCGCAAGCGGGGCGAGGTGAAAAGCCACCAATTGCCGCTGCCCCGTCCGCTGCGAAAAAGAATCGATGCCGCCTCATTGCAGCCGCGCCCATTAACTGCGATTTTCGGGCGCAAAGCGTTTTCATGCAGCAGCTCCCGGTTCGCGCAAAGAAACGCGCCAAAACAAAGAACAATGGAAGGAACACCGAATGCCCTACGCCGTGACGAGCGACAATGTCCGCCTCTATTTCGAGGAAGCGGGCAGCGGAACGCCGATTATCTTTCTGCACGAATATGCGGCCGACCACACCAATTGGGAGCCGCAGATGCGCTATTTCTCGCGCGGGCACCGCTGCATTGCCTATTCCGCGCGCGGCTATACGCCCTCGGACGTGCCGCCATCGGCGGACGCCTACACCTACAGGCATTTCTATACCGACGCGCTCGCCGTGCTCGATCACCTCAAGATCGCAAAAGCGCATTTCGTCGGGCTGTCGATGGGCTCCTATTCGTCGCTGCACGTCAGCCTGAACGCGCCCGAGCGCGCGATGTCGATGACGCTCGCCGCGGTCGGCTCCGGCTCGAACCTGGAAAATCTCGCCGCCTTCCGCAAGCAGTGCCAGGCCAATGCCGAGCAATATGACACGATCGGCTCGGTGGAGGTCGCGAAAGCGACGCGCGAGGCGCCGAGCCGGATTCCGTTCCTGCTGAAGGACCCGCGCGGGCACGCGGACTTCTACAACGCGCTCGCCCGCCACGACGCCAAAGGCTCGGCCAACACCATGCGCAGCTTTCAGGGCGGCCGGCCCTCGATCTACACCCTGACCGAAGCAATCAGGAAAGTCCCGACGCCGGCGCTGATCATCTGCGGCGACGAGGACGACGCCTGCATCGAGCCGAGCCTGTTCCTGAAGAAGCACCTGCCCGCATCGGGGCTGGCGATGTTTCCGAAATCCGGCCACGTGCTCAATCTGGAAGAGCCGGCGCTGTTCAACGAAATGGTCGAACGCTTCATCGCGCTGGTGGAAGCCGGACGCTGGCCGGTTCGCGATCCGAGGTCGATGGCGGCAAGTTGATCGTCATGGCGAGCCAACGGGTCGGGCGAATGCGCGCCGCGGGAATGCGGAATTGTGTCTGACGAAATCTCGGTCGTCCCTGCGAAAGCAGGGACCCATACGCCGCGGCGACTGTTTGGGCAAAATGCTGTCCACCGGCTTTCGCGCAACAACGCGGGCCTGTGGTTATAGGTCCCTGCTTTCGCAGGGACGACAGTGAAGATCGCGTCATGGCTGTTTGACATTCGAATCGGTGAATGAGAGCCCGATGATAGCTCAGGCCGGCAGAGGGCCAATTGGCGCCTCTGAAGACCATCGCCGAGGCGTCCATTGCTGCTACGCTGGAGCATGTTCGATGCCAGCGGCCTCGTTCACTGCCAAGGCCGCGCTGGCGACGTTGACGAACGCGCGGCACGTTCGTTGAGCACCTCCTCGTCATGGCCGCTTCTCCGACGCATACGGTGATGTCATGCCTCTCAACGTTATCGACGATCTGGCGAACCTGATCTTCGTCGGCGCCTACTGGGTGAAGGACATCCTGTGGCTGAGGCTGCTGACCATCGCAGGTTCGCTCGTGGTCATCCCGTTCTACCTGTTGCGGGCGGAGCCGCTGTGGACACCCATGATATGGAGCTGCGTGTTCATCGCTATCAACGCCACGCGCGCCTGGGGAATCCTGAGGGAACGTCGGCCCGTCGTCTTCACGGGTGAGGAGCAGCTTCTGTACGACAAGGCGTTCAGTGCGCTGTCGCCCCGGCAGTTCAAGCGCCTGCTGGCGGTCGGCGAGTGGCAGGACCTCGACCGCGGCTACGTGCTTCACGCCATCGGTGATCCGCCGGATACACTCGAGGCGGTCGTCCGCGGCGAGCTGGAGGCGCGCAGAGGTGGCCGCGTGCTGGGTTACGCCCGTCCCGGAGATCTCGCTGGCCTGGCCAGCGTGCTGGGCGATTCGCCCGAGCTCTTCGACACGACGGTCACGCAGCCGGCTCGTGTCATGCGCTGGCGGCTCGCGGACCTGCGGAAATTCGCCGGAGCAGACGAGGGCCTGACGTCGACGGTCAGAAAGATCGCGGCTGCCGCGATCGCCGAGAAGCTGATCCGATACGTCCAGGCCGAGTTGTGACGCGGGATGAGAGCGCGGCCTGTCTCCCCGGACGCCATTCACGATTGAGCTACATCAAGGGCCCGCTATGCGTCGCGTGCTAGGCGGGATCGAGTCACGAAACGTTCCCGGCGGCAAGCGTGCCAACCTGATGCAGGACAGGATCATTCGTATGACCGACAGCGTCTCCGAACTCGAACGTCAGCTCTACGAATTGAAAGGGGCCTCCGACCTTCTGTTCGAATTGCGCGAGGAATTCGCGCAGTGGACAGAAGAAGCGCAGGACGCCTCCAAGCGTGAGGCCCTGGAAAACGTTTTAGGCCATATCGAAGCAATGGAGAGCGAATACCGGAAGCGCCAGGAAGAACTGCGGAGGAAAGCGAAGCCCGGCTAGACGTGCGGGCCCCGCCCGACGGGCAAATCAATGCGTCTTCGCGAATTTCTGTCCAGCCCTCCGAACAAAAATAAATCGCTTCGCGATCCGGTAGAAGCAGATTTACCAACTCCGCATCCCGCCTCGATGAAGAGGGGCGTTACGGCCGATCGTCACGAAACGTGAGTGCGGGATGCGATGGACGCGGGAGCGCCGGGCGCAAGTTTTGCGCGGACGAGCGGCACTTTCGCGGACGGCGAAGTCGTGTGGTCCTGACGCCCCGACGCTGGCGTCAAGTTCTTGAGAAGCAAGCTTCTCAGGGGCGATGGTGGCAAAAGAGCCCGGTCACCAGGGAGAGCCCGAAGGAAACCGTTAAAACCATTGCGCAGGGAAGGCCGGATGATGGGCTGAACCTGTGGTGACTGCCGCCTGCTTTTTTGTTTGCAGGCGGGCCATGGGTGCGGCCAGCACCCGGCCTTCCCCGCGCCCTCTTCATGTTCGAAGGGCGATGCATGCAACAGCCCGGGCGCGAAACGCGCCGCGGGGATGCGGATGTTGTGTCTGACAAAATCTCGGTCGTCCCTGCGAACGCAGGGACCCATAACCACGGAGCTGCGTTGTTGCGAAAAAGCCGGCGGACAGCATCTCCCAAACAGCCGCCGCAGCGTATGGGTCCCTGCGTTCGCAGGGACGACAGTGAAGATCGCGTCGTGGCTGTTTGACATTTGAATCAGAGCAAGCGGCGAGAGGTGAAGCCATTCCGGCGGCGGGAGCTGAAGTCCTACCTGCTCCTTCCCCGCCCGGCTGAGCAGAAACACGCCCTGCTCGCCGAACATGTTCCAGAACCACCAGGGCAGGTTGACGCGCAGCGGCCGGCCGTAGAGATCGAGCGCGACGGCGCGTTCCATCTTGACGTTGATCTCGCCGCAGAGCTGCACGAAATCCTTGATGGTGCAGAAATGGATGTTCGGGGTGTCGTACCAGGTGGCGGGGAGGTTTTCGGTGCGCGGCATGTGGCCGCCGACCAACAGCTGCAGCCGCATCTTCCAGAACCCGAAATTCGGGAACGACACGATCGCGCGCCGCCCGATCCGCAGCAGGTTCTCCAGCACCACGCGCGGCTGCCGCGTCGCCTGCAGCGTCTGCGACAGGATCACGTAGTCGAAGGCATCGTCGGGATAATTGACGAGGTCGGTGTCGGCGTCGCCCTGCACCACCGCGAGGCCCTTGGCGACGCAGCGGTTGACGCCCTCGCGCGACAGCTCGATGCCGCGCCCGTCGATCCCCCGGCTTTCGAGCAGCTGCAAGAGGTCGCCGTCGCCGCAGCCGACGTCGAGCACCTTCGAGCCGCGCTCGACCATTTCCGCGACGAGAAGATGATCGCCGCGATAATGCCCGGTGTCCGGCGGGACGACGTTCAGCGGCAGGGCCTGTTGCTGCATGGTGGTCATGTCAGCCGCCCGTCCTGTTGAGACCGCGCGCGGTGGCGGCCGATTGCAGGAAGGCGCGGGAAATGTCGAGGAATTCCGGCACGTCGAGCAGGAACGCGTCGTGCCCGCGGTCGGTCTCGATCTCCGCGAACGACACCCGCGCGCTGGAAGCATTGAGCGCGTGCACCAGCGCGCGCGACTCCGAGGTGGGAAACAGCCAGTCGCTGGTGAACGACACCACGCAGAACCGGGTCTGGATGCCGCGAAACGCCTCTGCCAGCACGCCGTCATGATCGGCGGCGATGTCGAAGTAGTCCATCGCCCGCGTCAGATAGAGATAGCTGTTGGCGTCGAACCGCTCGACAAAGGACGAGCCCTGATAGCGCAGATAACTCTCGACCTGGAAGTCCGCGTCGAACGAGAAGGTCGGCAGATCGCGGTCCTGCATCCGCCGGCCGAACTTGCGGTGCAGGGCGGCGTCCGAGAGATAGGTGATATGCGCGGCCATCCGCGCGACGCCGAGGCCGCGATGCGGATGGGTGCCCTGCTCGAAATAGCGCCCGTTGTGCCAGTCCGGATCGGCCATGACAGCCTGCCGGCCGAGTTCGTGAAAGGCGATGTTCTGTGCCGAGTGCCGCGTCGAGCAGGCGATCGCCAGCGTCGAGAACACCCGCTTGGGAAAGGCCGCCGTCCACTGCAGCGCCTGCATGCCGCCCATCGAGCCGCCGACCACGGAGAACAGCGTCTCGATGCCCAGCCGATCCAGCAGCATGGCCTGCGCGCGCACCATGTCCGGTATCGTGATGATCGGAAAATCCAGTCCCCACAATTTGCCGGTGGCCGGATTGGTCGACGCCGGCCCGGTCGAGCCCATGCAGCCGCCGATCACGTTGGCGCAGATGATGAAGTAGCTGTCGGTATCGAGCGGGCGGCCGGGACCGACCAGGGTTTCCCACCAGCCCGGCTTGCCGGTCACCGGATGCACACTGGCGACATGCTGATCGCCGGTCAGCGCATGGCAGACCAGAATGGCGTTGGAGCGGTCGGCGTTGAGTTCGCCATAGGTCTGGTAGGCGATCTGGAACGGGGCGAGATCGACGCCGCAATCGAGCCGCAAGGGCTGGTCCGCGCCGAACAGCGCAACTTGCGAACGCGGATGGTCCGCCTCCTGCGACCGCTCGTCGGCATGAACCGCCGGGCCTGGCACCGACTTCACTTTGACCATCTTGTGACCTACCTCCCCAGGCGGCCTTTCGAAACCGCCACAGAAATCAGGCCATAAAAAATCCGGCCTGAACAAAGGTTCGGCCGGGATCAGATTTGTCCCCGGCCTGTTTAGCGAGTTGTTTAACGTGGCTGCAAGCCGGCCGGCTCAAATGACCACGGAACTACGGGAAAGTAGTCTGCGGGGCTCACTTCGTCAAGGCGAGGGGCCGGTTAACCAAATCGCGGCCCTAAAAGAGCATTGCAGGCTGGCGCCGTTTCGTCCCTCATGGTGAGGAGGCGCTCTTGCGCCGTCTCGAACCATGAGGGACAAGGGGCCTCATCCTTCGAGACGCGGCGAAGGCGCCGCTCCTCAGGATGAGGAGAGAGATCATCCGAGATGTCCCAGTCGCCCCCCGCTCCGCCCTCGCTCGACGTGCTGCGCCAGGAGATCGACGCCATCGACGCGCAGATGCACAGCCTGTTGATGCAGCGCGGCGATATCATCGACCGCCTGATCCAGGTGAAGCAGACCCAGGAGGTCGGCTCGGCGTTCCGCCCGGCGCGCGAGGCCGACATGATGCGGCGCCTGGTGCAGCGCCACCGCGGCATCCTGCCGCTCGACACCGTCGAGAGCATCTGGCGCGTCATCATCTCGACCTTCACCTATGTCCAGGCGCCGTTTTCGGTCCATGCCGACATATCGCTGGGCGAATCCGCGATGCGGGATTCGGCGCGGTTCCATTTCGGATTTACGGTGCCCTACGTCGCGCATTTCAGCGCGCCTGCCGCGGTCGAGGCCGTGGCCAAATCCAAGGGCGATCTGGCGCTGGTCTCCGCCACCGCGAGCCGCACCCCGTGGTGGATCGCGCTCGAAGCCAGGGGCGCGCCGAAGATCATCGCGCGGTTGCCGTTCGTCGAGCGCGCCGACCATCCGGCGGCCCTGCCGGTGTTCGTGGTGTCGCGCGTCGCCGACAGCGCGATGGTGACCGAAGTCGAGATGTGGAGCGTGCGCGTATCCGGCTGGAACGCCGAAATCGCCCGCGCGCTGTCGCCGCAGGCGGAAATCGTCGCCGTACAGGATACCGCGTTCGACGGCGCGGCCCTGCTGGTGTCGGTTGGGGGATCAAGCAGCCTTGAAAAGGTCAAGGCGGCATTGATCGAGGCCGGCGCATCGGTGCGCTCATCGGCTCTCGTCGGCAGCCACGCAACGCGCTATACGGTCCCGAACGGAACAGCCAAATAGCCGTCCCGCCAATCCGGAGTTGAAGATGTCCCGCCCCGTGCCGAATCCCGGCATTCTCGATATTGCGCCCTATACGCCAGGCAAGAGCCCGGTGGCGGAGCCGGGCCGCAAGGTGTTCAAGCTGTCGGCCAACGAGACGCCGCTCGGTCCTTCGCCGAAGGCGATCGATGCCTACAGGAAGGCGGCGGAGCATCTGGAGGATTATCCGGAAGGCACCTCGCGCGTGCTGCGGGAGGCGATCGGCCGCACCTTCGGGCTCGATCCCGACCGCATCATCTGCGGCGCCGGCTCCGACGAGATTCTCAATCTGCTGGCGCACACCTATCTGGGCAAAGACGACGAGGCGATCTCCACCACCCACGGCTTTCTGGTGTATGCGATCGCCACAAAAGCCAATGGCGGCATCAACGTCGTCGTGCCCGAGACCGATTTCACCGCCGACGTCGATGCGATCCTGAAACGGGTCTCGCCGCGCACCAAGCTGGTGTGGCTCGCCAACCCGAACAACCCGACCGGGACCTATCTGCCGTTCGACGAGATCAGGCGGCTGCGCGCCGGACTGCCGCCGCATGTGCTGCTGGTGCTCGACGCCGCCTATTCGGATTTTGTATCGCGCAACGACTACGAGATCGGCATCGAACTGGTGGCGACCACGGAAAACACCGTGATGACCCACACCTTTTCCAAGATCCACGGCCTCGCCTCGCTGCGGGTCGGCTGGATGTTCGGGCCCGCCCATATCGTCGATGCGCTGAACCGCATCCGCGGGCCGTTCAACGTCTCGACGCCGGCGATGCTGGCGGCGGTGGCCGCGATCGAGGACACCGCGCATCAGCAGACGTCGAAGGCGCATACCGAGAAATGGCGCAACTGGCTGATGGAGGAAATCGGCAGGCTTGGCCTCAAGGTGACGCCGAGCGTGACGAACTTCGTGCTGATCCATTTCCCGCTGGACAAGGGCAAGACCGCGGCCGAGGCCGACGCGTTCCTCACCAGGCGCGGCCTGGTGTTGCGCGCGCTGAACAATTACGCCCTGCCGGACGCCCTGCGCATGACCATCGGCACCGAAGAGGCCAATCGGCTGGTGGTCGAGGGCTTGCGCGACTTCATGGGGTTGAAGTGAGCGCGGCACCGGCCTTCAAGAAAATCGCGCTGATCGGCTTCGGGCTGATCGGCGGCTCGATCGCGCGTGCCGCGCGCGCGCAAGGGTTGGCCGGCGAGATCGTCACCACCGCGCGCTCGGCGAAAACCCGTGCCCGCGTGATGGAACTCGGCATTGTCGACCGCGTGGTGGAAACCAATGCGGAGGCCGCCAGGGACGCCGATCTCGTCATCCTGTGCATCCCGGTCGGCGCCTGCGGCGCGGTCGCGCAGGAAATCGCCGGCCATCTCAAGCCGGGGGCGATCGTTTCCGACGTCGGCTCGGTCAAGGGCGCGGTGGTCAAGGACATGGCGCCGCATCTGCCTGCCGGCGTGCATTTCGTACCGGCGCATCCGGTCGCCGGCACCGAGCACTCCGGGCCGGATTCCGGTTTCGCCGAACTCTTCATCGACCGCTGGTGCATCCTGACCCCGCCCGAAGGCACCGACCCGGACGCGGTGGAAAAATTGCGCGCGTTCTGGGCCGCGATCGGCGCCAGGGTCGAGATCATGACGCCCGATCATCATGATCTGGTGCTGGCGATCACCAGCCATTTGCCGCATCTGATCGCCTACACCATCGTCGGCACCGCCGACGAACTGGCCCAGGTCACCTCGTCGGAAGTGATCAAGTTCTCGGCCGGCGGCTTTCGCGATTTCACCCGCATCGCGGCCTCCGACCCGGTCATGTGGCGCGACGTATTTCTCGCCAACAAGGATGCGGTGCTGGAGATGCTCGGCACCTTCAACGAGGATCTCTCCAGGCTGACCCGCGCGATCCGCCGCGGCGACGGCGAAGCGCTGTTCGAGCATTTCACGCGCACCCGCGCGATCCGCCGCGGCATCGTCGAGATCGGCCAGGATTCCGCCGCGCCCGATTTCGGCCGCCCGCACGCGCAGCTGGGGAAGAAGTAGTTGCTTCCGTCGTCCGTGCGAAAAGCCATTAAACAGCGTCTCTTACAATAGACGCCACGGAGTATGGGTCCCGCCTCGCACTCGCAAGCGCTCGCTTGGCCGGGACGACAGCGGTGTGTTTGTTTCAATACAGCGCCGGGATCTGCCCCACCTTCAGCGGGCCGAGATATACCGTGCCGTCAACAAAGCGCAGCGGAAAGGCCCGCGCCTTCCTGCCTTCCAGCACCGCCTCCGTGCCGAGCGCGTTGATGCCGGCGGCGACGCCGATATTGGCGTTCTGCTTCACCACCTTGCCGAGGCCGGGAATCGCCCGGTCCAGCGCGCCGAGAAGATTGGTGACATCCTGTGTCCTGACGCCCGGCGCGACGCGGTCGAGCGTTGCCTGCGGCACCCCCTCATCGAGCATTTTCTCGATGCCGAGCGCCGGGATCACCCTCTCGATGCCGGCAACCGTCATCTGCAGTTCGCCGTCCAGACGCCCCTCTCCGCTGAGCCCGAGCGTGCCGGCGGCGACCGCGATCAGATCGCCCTGCTGGATGCGGGATTGCACGATCTCGACATGCCCGCCGACGGCCTGCAGTTCGCGGAACCGGTCGGGCCACGGTTTTGGCGCGAGATCCTTCAGACCGCTCAGCGTCGCCCGCACTTCCGCGTCGAACGGCTGCGCCAGCAGCGGGTGCAGCTCCTGCACGCTGCCCGCTTCAATCCGCAGAGCGGTTTCGATCACGGGATGGTCGAGCGGCGCACCGTCCGCAAAACGGCCGTGCAGTTCAACATGCTTTGCCCGCGCCAGCGGGACCTGTACCGGTCCATTGAGGCGATCGATCGATGCGTCGTCGAAAACGATGGAGGCCCGCTGCGGAATGGCCGGCAATCCCACCACGCTGGAGCGCGCCTTGCTCCAGTTCACCAGCATTGAAGGCATGCCGCGCGAATCGGCGATCGTCGCCGGCGCCGTAAATTCCGCGATCACCAATTTCGGATCGTAAATCTGCGCGACCACCAGAATCTCGCCGAGCCTGGCCGTGACCGGCGTTTGCGCCGCGGCCTGGCCCGCGGTCTGCGATATCAGCGACACGCTGGCGCCGCCGCAGCGCATTTCGAGGCGGAACGGGAAACCGGCCAGCGTCCGCCTCGCGCAATCGTAAACCCGGCCCGATTTCGCCTCCTGCGCCCGCCAGGCGTCGGCCTTCACCTCGGCCTCCGAGGCGGCAAAGAACCAGAACGCGCTCCAGGCCGCGGCGGCGATCAGGAGCAGGGCGGGCATCAGGAAAAGGCCCCAGAGCGGGCGCCGGCGTGGTGCAAGGGTCATGTCGGGCATGGACCGACCATTGGCTGACGATTTTGTCAAATGTAAGCGGCCGGCCAGGGCGGAATTTCCGCTTCGTTTCGTTTCGTTGTTCTGCTAGCCGTGCACAAGATGCCGGCTGAGATTCTGTCCAAAACGGAACCGTCCAACGACGACCTGTGGGTGTTCGGTTACGGCTCGCTGATGTGGCGGCCGGGTTTCGAGTTCATCGAACAAGTGCCCGCGAGGCTGATCGGCGAGCACCGGGCGCTGTGCGTCTATTCGTTTGACCACCGCGGGACGCCGGAAAAGCCCGGCCTCGTGCTTGGCCTCGACCGCGGCGGCGCCTGTCGCGGCATCGCCTTCCGGGTCGCGGCCGGGCGGCGCACCGATACCGTGGATTATTTGCGCAGCCGCGAGCAGACCACCCATGTCTATCGCGAAGTCATGCGTTCGGTCTGGTTGGAAAACGAAGCCCGGCAGCGGGTCAGCGCGCTCGCCTATGTGGTCGATCGTGGCCACGTTCAGTATGCCGGAAGGCTCTCGCTGGCCGAACAGCTGCACTACGTCCGGCAGGGACACGGTCGTTCGGGGAACAACCGCGACTATGTTCTCTCGACCGTAAAGTCGATCGAGGCGCAAGGTTTTCGCGATCCGCAATTGCATCAACTCGCGCTCATGCTGCACGACGAAACGTCCCTGCATCGGTGACGCCGTCTCTTCTTCCTTCTCCCCTTGCGGGAGAAGGTGGCGTGGACGAAGTCCGCGCCGGATGAGGGGTCTGTATCCGCGGAGAGAGGCCCCCTCACCCTCCTCCGATGCTTCGCATCGCAGGCACCCTCTTCTACGCCTTCGCCGACGCCGAGCCCGGCACACGACCGAACAGCTGCGCCTGCTCGCGGCGCGCGGTCTCGACCAGCCGGTTGGTGGCCTCCTCGATCACGGTTGAAATGCGCGCGATGAATTCGCGGCGCGCGAGGCCCGGCGGCAACGGATCGAGAAATTCGACCACCAGCGTTCCCGGATAGCGCATGAAGGTCCGGCGCGGCCAGAACAGCCCCGAATTGAGCGCCACCGGCAGACAGGTCACGCCGCAATCGACATAGATCTGTGCGATGCCGGTCTTGTAGTGCGGCGGCGCACCGACCGCGGTTCGCGTGCCCTCGGGAAAGATGATCAGCTGACGGCCGCGACGCACCTGCTCGCCGGCGCGGCGCGCCATCTCCAGCAGCGCGCGGCCGCCGGCGCTTCTGTCGACCCCGATCATGTCCGACTTGCTCAGGTACCAGCCGAAAAACGGAATCCATTTCAGCTCGCGCTTGAGAATGAACAGCGGCTGATCGAAGAATTGCAGCAGCGCGAAGGTCTCCCACATCGACTGGTGTTTCGATGCGACGATCAGCGGCCCCTTGGGGATTTTCTCGAGCCCGCGATACTCCACCCTGATATTGCAGATCACGCCCAGCAGCCAGATGCTGCTGCGCGCCCAATACCGGGCAATGGTCAGGATGCCGGAGCGGGGCATCAGGAAGGTCGGGATTCCGACGATGACCCAAAACACCAGCACCAGATAGAACAGCACGTTGTAGACCAGCGAACGCAAGAAAATGAAGACCATCGATAACCCGATCAGTTGGCTTGAGCCGTCGCCGGACTGCGCGGCGCGATAATACCGGCAGGCTTCTCCCCGACCTCGCCCATCATTTCCAGACCGGCGGCGGCCAGACGCACCCGCACTTCCGCGGCGACGTATTTGACATATTCCGATAGCAACAGCCGCACTGTCGCGCCATTCGTCCACCAGGGCTCGTCGCGCCATTTGTCGCCGACCACGGCAAACGGAATGAGGGTGATATCGGGCATCGCATGCGACAATTCGACGATCGCCCGAGGCATATGGTAATTCGATGTCACCACGATCAGCGACTTGAAACCGCGCTCGCGCGCCCAGCGCCGTGTCTCCGCCGCGTTGCTGCGGGTATTGACCGCGGAACGGTCGAGATCGACGCAGCAGCTCAGCAACGACTGATTGTCGGTCAGCGACCGCGAAATATCGCTTGCGGCATTGGTCGGGTGCACGCCGGAGATCAACAGCCGCTTGCCAAAACCGTCGGCCAGCAATTCCATCGCGTCGGATACACGCGATGACCCGCCGGTAAGTACCACGATGCCGTCGGCCGTGCGGGTGGGCTTCGTTTCAGTCCCGCGCAGCTGCAAAAGAAACCCGACGAAGCCGATCGCGGCAGCCAGGACCGCGATTGCCGGCACCGCAACGATCGTTGCCCGCAGCCCGCTCCGCGGCGCGGCAATCGGCGCGGCAGGCGGTTTATCGTCGGGCGGCCGGTTCATGCTGATCTGGTGATCCTTCCCGCTCAAGTCTAGAAGTTTTTTGGACGAAGTGGAGTCCGGAGGGCACGATTACGTCGCGTCAGTCGATTTCGTCGAGCGTGGCGAACAGCGTTCGCCGCGATGCCCAGGCCGTGATCGCCGCGATCAGCACCGCCTGCGCCGCCAGCGCCAGATAGCCCGAGGGACGCAGCGAAAATGTCCCCAGCAATGCGACGAATTGATCCCCGACGGGGGTACCCGAGAACCAGCCGGCGATCGATTCGGAGAACCCGAACAAGAGCATGGCGATGCCACCGCCGATCACCCCGCCTTCCAGACCCAGCCGGAGAAAATGCCGCAGGAACCTGTTGGCGATATAACGGTCCCCTGCGCCCACAAAGTGCAGGACTTCGACGATCGGGCGATTCGCCGCCATCGCGCCGCGTGTCGCGAACGACACCGAAATGATGGTGGCGATAATCACCAGCGCCAGGATCCCGATGCCGGCGATCACCGTAGCGCCGGTCATCGACCGCATCCGCTCGATCCAGGCGCGGTGATCGTCGACGCTGGCCGACGGTGTCACCTGCGTTACCCGGCGGCGCAGCGCCTCCAGATCGAGCGCGGTTCCCGGTTGCACCCGCGCGACAATCACGCGCGGCACCGGCAGATCGTCGAGCGAAAGTCCGCTGCCGAGCCACGGCTCCAGCAGCTTGGCGGACTCCTCCCTTGTGAAAGGCCGGATCTCGACGATGCCGGACTGCGCCCGTACCGCTTCAGCTACCGCCGCGGCATCGCGGTCGAGATCGCGCCCGGGCATCGGGCGCACCTGGATGGTGATTTCGGTCGCGACCTCCGATTGCCACTCGGCCGCCGACGCACTCACCAGCAGCACGGTGCCGGTGGTGATCGACGCGAGAAAGGTCATGATGGCGACGACCGCGACCAGCGCGCGGCCGGCGATCGAGGCGCGGGGCACGATCGGCGACATAATACGCGCCCGTGCCGGCACCTGCGGACGCTCGCGTCCGAGGTCCATTAACGGGCCAAGTTGATGGTCGCTCCTACTCATAGATGTGCAACCGTCCCTGGTGCAGCACCAGCCGCCGCGCGTCATATTGATCCATCAGGGTCATATCATGGGTCGCGATGATCACCGCGGTGCCGGACTTGTTCAGCTCGATGAACAGCCGCAGCAATCGTCGCCCCAGGGTCGGATCGACGTTGCCGGTTGGCTCGTCCGCCAGCAGCAGATGCGGCCGCGATATCACGGCGCGAGCGATCGCCGCCCGCTGCTTCTCGCCGCCCGACAGGATCGGCGGCAGCGCGTCCATTCGCTCACCAAGACCGACCCATTTCAGCAGATCGATAACCTCCTTGCGATAGCTCAACTCTTCCCGGCCCATCACCCGGAACGGCAGCGCGACGTTTTCATAGGTGGTCATATGATCGAGCAGCCGGAAATCCTGCAATACGATTCCGATCCGCTTGCGCAGATCGGCGATTTCATCCTTGCCGAGCAGCGAAACGTCATGGCCGAACAGGTTGACCAGGCCGCGGGTCGGCCGCAGCGACAAAAACAACAGCTTCAAAAGCGAGGTTTTGCCCGCGCCGGATGGACCGGTGAGGAACTGGAAGGAATGGGCGGGAATCTGGAAATTGAGATCGCGCAAAATCTCCGGGCCAAGCCCGTACCGCAATCCGACATTTTCGAACCGAACCAAGCTCAGCTCCGTTCGATGAGGGGCGCGACCGGAAACCTCAAACGGGTTTCTCCCAGCCGCCGCGGTCGCGAACCAAACAAAGTGGTTTTGCTTCGTTTATGGTTTCCGATTCGTTAACAGTCGCCTTGTAGCATCTCACCAGCGTCATTGTGGAGATCGGCTCCATGCACATCGTTTGCCCTCATTGTTCAACGTCCTATGCCATTGATTTGGCTAGTCTGGGCGCGGCTGGCCGCACGGTGCGGTGCTCCCGCTGCAAGGAGGTCTGGCTGGCGCGGCCGGAGGATGCGACCGAACTCCCGGCGCAGGTGCCTGCGATGGCGGAGGCCAGCCGGCTGGACGCCGAACAGGACGCCGCCGCCGAATGGGAAGCTCTCGCGCGCGAGGACGACGGCGAGGCGCAGAAAACCCCGCACATCGACAGCCCCTCGATAGCAGGAGACTGGCCCAGCGAGGACTCAGGCTCGTCCGGGACCGCCGACGCGGACTGGCCGTCGATCGCCCGAAACGATCTGCACGGCAGCGACGCCGACGGTCGCCAACGCCTCTCATGGTTCCGGACACTGTCAAGGCCGACGGCCTTCCTTCGCGGCCCCGGGACGCCGTCCGCCAGCCTCTCCACGGCCTGCGCTGCCATGGGGGCGCTGGTGCTGGCACTCTTGATCTGGCGCGTCGACGTGGTGCGGTTGCTGCCGCAGACCGCCGGGTTCTACAAACTGGTCGGCCTTGAGGTCAATCTACGCGGACTGCGGTTCAGGGACGTCAAGATCACATCGGAGACGGTGGAAGGTAAACCGGTTCTGGTGATCGAGGGGGGCATCACAGGCGAAACCGGCAAACCGGTGGAACTGCCGCGGCTGCGTTTCAGCGTTCGCGACGCCCAGGGCGCCGAGATCTACGCCTGGAATGCGGTACTGGAACAGCCCGTGCTGAGACCAGGCGAAAATGCCTGGTTCAAGTCGCGGCTGGCTTCGCCGCCGCCGGAGGGACGTAACATCGATGTGCGCTTCTTCAGCAAGCGGGATCTCGCCGGCGGCCATGTCTGAACAGGTGCTTAGATGCCGCGCGTGCTGATCGTCGACGATGAGGATTCCATGCGCATGCTGGTGGGGCGCGCCATCGCCATGGATGGCCACGATATTGTGACCGCCGAAGACGGCGCCGAAGCTCTGGAGATCCTGGCCGGCGAACAGGGGGCCTTCGATCTCCTGCTGACCGATATCCAGATGCCTGTGATGGACGGGATCGCGCTCGCGCTGACAGCCGCCCGCGATTTTCCCGACCTGACGATTTTACTGATGACGGGTTTTGCCGACCAGCGCGAACGCGCATCAGGCCTCAACGCCATCGCCCATGACGTCATCACCAAGCCGTTTTCGGTGGCCGATATCCGCACCGCGGTCGCCGATGCGCTGACCGCGCGAAGGACGGCGTAGCCTAATAATCCTTCAGCAGCCGCTCGATGTAGTCGAGTTCGATCTGCGGGCGCTGGGGATCGGCGAGGCGGCGGCGGAGTTCTTCCAGAATCCGGCGTACCCGCTGCACATCGATTTCACCGGGAATCTTCACCGTCAGGTCGTCCCCGAACTCACGCCCGTGCAGGGGGCGTCCAAGTGGGTCGCTCTGGTTGCCGCCGCTCTGCTGGCGGCCCGCGCGGTTACCGGGGCCGTCGCTCTGGCCTTCGCCATCGCCCTGCTGCATCGCTTCCGCGAGGCTCTGGGCACCCTTGCGCAGCGCATCCAGCGCCTTGCCCTGCGCATCAACCGCGCCGTCGGCGTTGCCGTCGCCGAGCTTGCCGCTGGCGTCCCCCATCGCGTTGTCGGCCGCGCCGAGACCATCCTCGCCATCGCCTTGCTCGCCGTCCTGACCTTGTTGGCCCTGCTGCCCCTTCTCGCCACGCTGGCCCTGCTCCATACCGCGCCTGGCAAGCTCCTCCTGCAATTTCCTGAGCCGTTCGCGCAAGCCCTGCTGATCCTGCTGCAGATCGCTCATGCCCTGGTCGCCCTGCTTGCCGCGCTGCCGGTCGCGCCGTGAATCCTGGCCCTGCCTGTAGGTCTTGTCTCGCAGCTGCTGCTGTTTGCGGATCATGTCGCCGAGCTCGTTCAGCGCCTGCTCCATGTCGCCGTCGCCGGACTGGCCGGGCTGCGCGAGTTGCAGGTTCTCCAGCATCTGCTGCAGCTGTTCGAGCAGTTGCCTGGCGGCGTCCTTGTCGC
Source organism: uncultured Alphaproteobacteria bacterium (assembly GCA_963786045.1). Classification (GTDB taxonomy): domain Bacteria; phylum Pseudomonadota; class Alphaproteobacteria; order Rhizobiales; family Xanthobacteraceae; genus Bradyrhizobium. Next base: position 19,823 of record CAWAXR010000004.1, read on the forward strand.
CGGAGCGCGACAGCCGCTCCATGCGCTCGATCATGTTGTTGAGATCCTGCTGGCGCATCACCCTGGTATTGGGGTCGAGAGGCCGCGCCAGTTGCTGCGGGTTGTTGCGCAGCTGTTCGGCGAGCTGGCGCATGAAATTATCCAGCGCCGCGCGCAGGTCCTGGGTAAGTTTCTTGATTTCTTCGTCGCTGGCGCCCCTTTCCAGCGCCTGCTTGAGCGCCTCCTGGGCAGCACGGAGCGCCTTGTCCACATCGGTGATGTTGCCGTCCTCGATGGTGACGGCGAGCGCCCAGAGGCTCGCGACCACCTCCCGCATGGCGTCGTCGGTCCGCGCCGTCTCGAGCTGCCGCGCGACGCTGCGCAGCCCGAGATACTGACCCGCCTCTGGCATGAACAATTCCGGCGCGATCATCAACGCGTCGAGCCCATCAAGGACCTGCGCGTTCTGATTGGCGTCGAGCGCCAGAATACGCCGCTGCTCGATCAGCGCCCGCGCCAAAGGCTTGGTGAACAGCCGCTCCGGCAGGCGCATGCCGAACGCCTCGCTGCGTCCCTCATTGCCGGCCTCGTCCTTGGCAGTCAACGTCAGCGTGACGTCGGCGCCGGCATAGGGATCCTCGCTGAGGTCCTTGACGGTCTGGCCCACGCTATTGCGGGTCCGCGCATTCGGCAGCACCAGCGAAAATTGCGGCGGGTCGAACAAGGGCCGCGGCTCGGCACCCTTCGCCGCGTCGGCGCGGCGGGCTGCAAAGAGCGCCCGGGCTTCGGTAGCGCCGTAATCATCCTCGATCTTGTAGGAGAGCTGCAACGAGCCGCGAGCCTGACGCTCCGGATCTTTCGCGAGCGCGATGGTCGGAGGATGGTCGGGCGTGGCGCTGAACCTCCATTGCGGCTGACCGGAGGGCGCGCGAACGTGTACGGTGCCATCGCCTGTGATGGTGAAATGCTTCTCGCTGGTACCCTTGGGGGCCTGCTCGGTCGGTACCGCTTCGCTCACGCCGCCGCCGGCCACGACATCGAGGGCACCGCCGCTCGAGCGCACGATCAGCTTGCTGCCCGTCGGGACGGATAACCGTCCTGTGGCGGGGATGGCGGCCTCCTTGTTCGCCGCCGACAGAATGATCGGCGGTCTGCCGGTATAAAGCGGCGGTGTCACCCATGCATCGACCCTGATATTGGCTGCCGACAGCACGCCATTCCAGTCGAAGGCGGCCGCGACCCGCATCCTGCGCTCATCGCCCGCGGCAATATAGGCGGCGACCATCATCACCACGATCAATGCGCGTAGCGCCCAGGGATCGTGGATCGAAAGCCGCGGGGACGGCAGCCCGGCGCGGATCCGCTTGATCGATGCCAACGTGCGTTCACGTTGCGCCTGCCACAGTGCCAGCGCGACCGGATCCTGTGTAGCGAGCGTATCGGTCAGCGCCGTCGCCGGCCGGTGGCGGATGCCGGTGCCGCGATCGAGCCTGCCCAGAGCTTCCTGCCGGCTCGGCCAGCGAAACCAGACCAGCGGAAACAGCGCTGCCAGCGCCAAGACCACGAACAGACCGAGCCCGGCGGCGCGGGCCATGAACGGCAGCACCAGCCAAAGGCCGGCCCAGGACACCACCAGGAACAACCCGGCCACGGTCAAAAGCCGGGCCAGATGCGGCCAGCTTCGCTCCCACGCCATCGCAAATTCGGCCCGCCGCAAGGCCTGCGCCAGCTGCAGCCGGGAGACGGCATCAGGGTTGCGAACTGGCTCTGACGGGTCGGGGGTGGCGCCGCTCAATAAACTCTCCAAGTTGTCCCCACAACACCTTAGCACAACGGCGGCAGTGAGGCATCCACCCGGGACGGGGAGCCCACACCCGGAAATACGCATAGCACGAAGGCGTGACTGCGCGGCCACGACCTCGTAACGTCCGCCGCGGAACCATCAAAGCATCCAGGGAAACGACATGGACAAGAAGACGCACGACAAGGGACTGGAGATTCGGAAAGCAGTGCTGGGCGAGGCCTATGTCGCCAACGCGCTGAAAAACTCCGACGATTTCAACAAGCCATTTCAGGAGCTGGTCACCGAATATTGCTGGGGTGCGATTTGGGGCCGCGAGGAACTGCCGCGCAAGACCCGCAGCATGCTCAATCTCGCCATGATCTCGATCCTCAACCGGCCGCATGAATTGCGGGCGCACATCAAGGGCGCGCTGACCAACGGCGTGAGCCGCGACGAGATTCGCGAAGTCTTCATGCAGGTCGCGATCTACGCCGGCATCCCCGCGGGCGTCGACAGTTTCCGGATAGCGCGCGAAGTATTCGCCGAACTCGACAAGGGTTAGGACGAAGCAGCATGGATATCGGATTCATCGGCCTCGGCAATATGGGCTTCCCCATGGCCCGGCGCCTGATCGAGGCCAAGCACCGGCTCGTGGTCTTCGACCAGCGCAAGGAAGTGGTCGACAAGCTTGTGGCGCTGGGGGCGCAGGCGGCGTCCTCGCCGAAAGACGTCGCCGACCGCGCCGAGACGGTGCTGGCGAGCCTGCCCTCGCTGCAGGCCTCGCTCGAGGTGGCGACCGGAAAGGACGGCGTGATCGAAGGCAAGCTCGTCAAACGCTTCGTCGATCTCTCCACCGTCGGATCGCACATGGCGGTGCGGATTCACGACCTTTTGGCGAAGCGCAACCTCGTTCAGCTCGACAGTCCCGTCAGCGGCGGGGTCGGCGGCGCCGAAAAGGGCACGCTCGCCGTCATGGTATCGGGCCCTCGTGCCGATTACGAAGCGGTGAAACCTGCGCTCGACGTGATCGGCAAGGTGTTCTTCATCGGCGAGAAACCCGGCTCGGCGCAGACCATGAAGCTGGCCAACAACCTGCTGTCGGCGACCGCCATGGTGGCGACTTCCGAGGCCGTCGCGATGGGCGTCAAATCGGGCCTCGATCCCGCCGTGATGATCGAGGTGATCAATGCGGGCTCGGGCATGAACACGGCGAGCCGCGACAAGTTTCCGCGTTCGATCCTGCCGCGCACATTCGATTACGGCTTCGCCACCGGCTTGATGGTCAAGGACGTCAGGCTCTGCCTTGAAGAGGCCAAATCGCTGGGACTTTCGATGGAGGTCGCCGAAGCGGTCGGACGTCTCTGGGAAGTGATCATCCGCGAAATGGGCGCGGAGTCCGATTTCACTTCCGCAATTCTGCCGATCGAAAAGGCGGCCGGCGTGGTGGTCGGGGGCAAGGGCGCTCACGCCGCGAAGTAGAACCATCGTCGTCCCGGCCAAGCGAGCAACGCGAGCGCGAGCCGGGACCCGTACTCCGCGGCCGGAGTTGTTGCGAAAGAAAAATAACCAGCAGCTCGTGAAGCCATTAACGCCTGTGGTTATGGGTCCCTGCGTTCGCAGGGACGACACAACGTCAATAACTCACAACCACGGCGCAGGCCTGTCCATCGCGATCAGGGTCTCGACCTCGACGCGCGGACGCACCACTGCGTACTGGTCGTCCTTGACCAGGACTTCCGGCACCAGCGCGCGGGTGTTGTAGGTGCCGGACTGCACCGCGCCGTAGGCACCGGCGGTCATGATGGCGAGGAGATCGCCCGCTTTGGGCGTGGGCATGGCCCGCCCCAGCGCGAGATAATCGCCGCTTTCGCAGACCGGCCCGACCACGTCGGCGACGATGGCAGGCGTGCCTTGCGCGGGTGCGCGGACCGGCAGGATGTCGTGATGCGCCTCGTACAGCGTGGGGCGGATCAAATCGTTCATTGCCGCGTCGATAATGACGAAATTCTTGGCGTCGCCGTGCTTCACATAAATCACGCGCGTCACCAGAATCCCGGCATTGCCGACGATCATTCGGCCGGGCTCGAATACCAGCGTACAACCGAGATTGTGCGTGACCCGCTTGACCACATCGGCGTAGGCGGAAGGCAATGGCGGCGCTTCGCGGTCGGCATGATAGGGAATGCCAAGGCCGCCCCCGAAATCGACATGCGAAATGACATGGCCATCGGCGCGCAGCGTCTGCACGAATTCGGCCAGCAGCCTGAACGCGGCTTCCAGCGGCACCAGATCGGTGATCTGGCTGCCGATATGCATGTCGACTCCGGTGACGTGGATGCCGGGCAGCCTTGCCGCGCGGGCATAGACCGCGCGCGCGAGAGAGAGCGGCACGCCGAACTTGTTCTCGGATTTGCCGGTCGAGATTTTCGCGTGCGAGCCGGAATCGACGTCGGGATTGACCCGAACCGAAATCCGCGCCACCCGCCCCTGCTCGCTGGCCAGCCGCGACAGCAATTCGAGCTCGGGCTCGGATTCGACGTTGATGCAGAGGATGTCCGCCGCCAGCGCGGCGCGCAGCTCGGCTTCGGTCTTGCCAACGCCGGAGAATAGAATCTTCTCAGGTGGAATGCCGGCGGCCAGCGCGCGCTTCAGCTCGCCGCCCGAAACCACGTCCGCGCCGGCGCCAAGTTTGGCCAGCGTCCGCAGCACCGACTGGTTGGAATTGGCCTTCATGGCGTAGCAGACCAGCGACTTCTCGCCGGCAAAGGCGTCGCTGAACACCCGGTAATGGCGTTCCAGTGTCGCGGTCGAATAGCAATAGAACGGCGTGCCGACGGCTTCCGCCAGTTCGATGAGATTCACCGCCTCGGCGTGAAGCACGCCGTTGCGATAGTCGAAGTGATTCATGGCGCGCTCAGTTGCTGTTCAGGAGCGGGTCGAGGGCGAATGGTTTCTTGGGACCTCTACCGGCGGTCGGCGGCGCATTGGCTCCATAACTCGGGTCGAACAGGCTCGGCTTGCTCGCCTGATCGGCCACGGGATCATTCTGGACGGCCGCTGCCGGCTGCGACGACGCGGTCGGCGGCAAATCGAGCGGACCCTTGCGTCCGCAGCCTCCGAGCGCAAGCGCGGCCGCGCCCAGCACAATAAGAGCCCATCCCTGATATTTTGGGCGGTAGTTGCTAGTCACGTCAAAATCCCCAATGCGGCGGCACCATACAAAGAATGACCAGTTCTGGCGAGACCCGCAGTCGGCTGAATTTCCCGCGAGAATCGCGGCTCAGCCCAAATTTCGCTCTTTTTCCAGCCGCTTGAGCCAGGCCTTGGCCTGCGCCGCCACGTTCTTCGGGGCGGTTCCGCCAAAGCTCGTGCGGCTCTTCACCGAGGCCTCGACCGACAGCACCGCCAGCGCATCGCGGGTAATCCTGGGTTCGATGGCCTGCATCGCTTTCAGCGGCAGTTCATGCAGCGCGACGCCATCGCCGGATGCCTTGGCGACGATGCGCCCGGTGACGTGGTGGGCATCGCGGAACGGCATTTTCAGCGTCCGCACCAGCCAGTCCGCAAGATCGGTGGCGGTGGCGTAGCCGTCCCCTGCCGCAGCCTTCATCTTTGCTTCGTCCGGAACGATGTCGGCGACCATTCCGGTCATCGCCCGAACGGCCAGCGAAAGCGCGCCGAACGCCTCCATCGCGCCCTGCTTGTCTTCCTGCATGTCCTTTTGATACGCGAGCGGCAGCCCCTTCATCACGATCAGCAATGCGGTGAGCGCGCCGATCACGCGGCCCGTTTTGGCGCGCACCAGTTCGGCCGCATCCGGGTTGCGCTTCTGCGGCATGATCGAGGAGCCGGTGGTGAACTTGTCGGAAAGCCGCACCAGCCCCACCAGCGGCGAGGTCCAGATCACGATTTCCTCGGCGAAACGCGACAGATGCACCGACGCGATCGCGGCTGCCGACAACGTCTCAAGCACGAAATCGCGGTCCGAGACCGCGTCGAGCGAATTGGCCATCGGCCGGTCGAAGCCAAGCGCCTTGGCGGTCGCCGCACGATCGATTGGAAACGATGTGCCGGCCAGCGCCGCCGCGCCGAGCGGCGATTCGTTCAGGCGCTTGCGCGCGTCGGCAAAGCGGCCGCGATCACGCGCCGCCATCTCGACATAGGCGAGCAGATGGTGCCCGAACGTCACCGGCTGCGCGGTCTGCAGATGGGTAAATCCGGGCATCACGGTCGCGGCATGCTCCAGCGCCCGCTCCGCCAGCGCGTACTGGAACGAAGCCAGCGCGGCATCGGTCTCGTCGATTGTATCGCGGACGTAGAGCCGAAAATCGGTTGCGACCTGATCGTTGCGCGAGCGCGCGGTGTGCAGCCGTCCCGCGGCGGGCCCGATCAGCTCGCTGAGCCTGCTCTCGACATTCATGTGAATGTCCTCGAGCGCACGCTTGAAATCGAACGATCCGTTGCCGATTTCTGACAAAATCGTGTCTAGACCCTTGGCAATATTTTTCGCATCGTTCGCCGTGATAATGCCTTGCGCCGACAGCATCGCGGCATGGGCCTTGGACGCGGCGATGTCCTGGGCGTAAAGGTGGCGATCGACGTCGATCGAGACGTTGATTTCCTCCATGATCGCGTCCGGACGCTCGGTGAACCGGCCGCCCCACATCTTGTTGCTCATGACTTGTTGCTCATGACCCGTTACTCATGCCTGCCGCTTATCGCCCGCGCCCGTGAACACGCCGTGTGCCATTGGTGGCGCGACCGGAACCCTGCATAGCCGTATCTGATACAGGATGACAAACGATATGCCTGAACGACCCTCACCTGCCCGATCCCCTGTGCGCCGGATTCCCTATGTCGTCGGGGCGGTCCTGGTCGGGACGGTGATTGGATTTGCCGGGATTTACGGGATTGGCGGCCTGAAGCGCAACGCGGCGGGCAATTCCGGCTGCGGCACGGCGGTCGACCTTTCGCATAGGCTCGCGCCTTTGGCGCATGGCGAGATTGCCGCCCTGACCATGGCGACGGCCCCGCTGCGGCTGCCGGACCTCGCCTTCGAAGACGGCGACGGCAAGCCCAGGAAGCTCTCGGAATGGCGCGGCCGCACGGTGCTGGTGAACCTGTGGGCGACCTGGTGCGTGCCGTGCCGCAAGGAAATGCCCGCGCTGGACCGCCTCCAGACCAGGCTCGGCGGCAGGAATTTCGAGGTAGTCGCGATCAATATCGATACCCGCGACCCCGAAAAACCCAGGACCTTCCTGAAAGAGGCCAATCTGACCGGGCTAAGCTACTTTAGCGACCAAAAAGCCAAGGTTTTTCAGGATCTTAAATCCATAGGTCGGGCCTTGGGCATGCCGACCTCGGTGCTGGTGGATGGTCAGGGTTGTGAGATCGCCACCATTGCCGGACCAGCCGAATGGGACAGCGACGACGCCATCAAGCTGATCACGGCGGCGACGGCGTCTCCCGGCTCCTGAAAGCGGCTGCCGGACGTTCGACGCCGCCGCGTTTCGGCGACGTCGAACCGATCAGGTGCATTATGCTTCGTCGGCGATGCCGTTGCGCAACAGGCCGATCCGGTCGATCTCAACCTCGACGACGTCACCGGGCTTCATCCACAAGGGCGGGGTGCGTCTGGAACCGACGCCGCCGGGCGTACCGGTCACGATCACGTCGCCCGGCTCCAGCCGCGTGAACGCGGAGCAGTATTCGATCTGGCGCGGGATATCGAAGATCATCTGGCTGATGGTGGCGTCCTGAACCACCTGACCGTTGAGACGGGTTTGCAACCGTAGCTGCGCCAGATCACCGGCCTCGTCCGGCGTCACCATCCAGGGACCGAACGCGCCGGTCTCGGGAAAGTTCTTGCCCGGCGTGAATTGGTGGGTGTGGCGCTGATAATCGCGGACGCTGCCTTCATTGTAACAGGCATATCCCGCGATGTGGTCCCACGCATCCTTGCGTGAGATATAGCGGCCCGGCCTGCCGATGATGACGGCGAGTTCGCCCTCGAAATCGAGATCCTTCGACACCCGCGGGCGGACGATGTTGGCGAGATGCCCGGTCTGGCTGTTGGCGAAACGACCGAACACGGTCGGATTCTCGACCTCGGAGCGGCCGGTTTCCTTGCGGTGCGTCTCGTAATTGAGGCCGATGCAGAGGATCTTGTCGGGATTGGGGATCACCGGCAGCCAGGCGATGTCGGCGAGCGGATGGCGCGCGGCCTTTGCCGCAAGCGCCGCCACCTCCGCCAGCGCTCCGGCGGCGATGGCGGATTTCAGATCGGGAAACCGGTCGCGTGAGAGCGCGCCGAGATCCACCGCGTCGGCGCCGTCGATGAGGCCCCAGCTGGTGGCGCCGTTGATTTTGAAACTTGCGAACTTCATCGGATGTCCTTGTGTTGAGAGGGGGGTGTTCGAAGAAAGATCAAGCCGCGCGTGCGGCCGCTGGAGCTGTCGTAGCGATCTTGGCGAAGCGCGCGATGGTGCGCTCCGGGAATATGAGTGCGAACGCCGAGATGGCGCCGACGATCAGAATGCCTGACGTGAACGTCATGGCGTGGGCATAGCCAAGCGTGACGTTAGGCCCGGCCTCGCCGACGATCCAGCCGGTGAGCGCGTTCGAAACCAATGCCGACGCCGCGTTGCCGGAATAGATCACGACGATCAGCCGCCCGCGCTGCACGGCCGGTGCTACCGCGCCGAGAGCGACAGGCCCGAAGATCGTGGTCAGGCTCGGCGCGGCAAAGGAGATCGCGACGCAAACCAGCTGCAGCGGCCCGGTGGTCACTAGCGTAAGCAGCAGAGCACAACCGGCGGTGAGCAGCGCAAGCCCTGCGGAATTGCCAAGGCAGGCGCGCAGGCTCCATCCACTGCGCTGCATGACCTGGGTTACCCACGACCCTCCCAGCAATAGCGGCGACTGAAACAGGTAGATTCCAAAGATGATCCAGCCGACGTCGGTCGGCTTGTAGCCGAGACCGAGCTGCAAATAGGGCGGCAACCAGGTCGCCGACATCCCGACTATCCAGTATGACATGGTCGACATGATGATGACGCCGATCACGGTCGGATCGCACCACAGCGTCCTTGCCGGTACGGTCGCACCCGATTGCTGCGCATCGCTGCCGACATCGGCGGCAGCGTAAGGCCCTTCGCCGCCGATAAAGGCCCACGCCAAAATCCAGGCGAGACCGAGCAGGCCGCAAACGAGAAAGCCGGCGCGCCAGCCATAGTTGACGATGATGTATGTGAGGAATGGACCACCGGCCAGAAGCCCGACGCTGATGCCCTGCAGCACCACCGCACTCGGCACGCTGCGCTTGTCGGCTCCAAACCAGTTGTAACAGGCGTGCAGCGCGGTCGGCAGCCCCGGCCCTTCGCCGGCGCCGAGAATGATGCGACACCCGACCAGCACCGCAACCGAGCTCGTGAAAAAGACCGGAATCTGCGTCGCCGACCACACCGCGGCAAGGATGATCAAAATCCATTTTGTCGGAAAGCGGCCGATCACGAACATCCCAACCGCCATGCCCGACAACGAGAACAACAGAAAGAAACTGCTGCCGATCAGCCCGAACTCCTTCGGAGACAGTGACAATTCCTTCATCATCGGAACCGCCGAAAGGCCGAAGACGAGCTTGTCGAAAAAATTCAGCGTCTGAAAGAGAAACAACATGATGAGGACGGCAAAGGCCCGGCCTCGCCCGATCGCGCCCCCTGTCGCTGCTTGCATTGATGCCATTGTGGTTTCCCCCTGTGTTGATTCATTTTGTTTTCTGTTGGTTCATTGCAGGCGCTGAGACAGCTCCAACATCATTGCGGAGAGTGTTGGCACGTCTCTGCTGACGCCAAACACGTAATGGTCGGGGCGAACAATGGCGGCGGCGCATTCGTGCCGACCGAACCAGTTCGCGACGACCCCGTCCTCTTCTTCGATGATACCGGCCGCGGCAGCGCCTTGGCCTGCACCAATACGAATGACGCGCATTCCCAGCTCGTCCGCTCGATCGTCAATGCCGGATCCGATCACCAGGCCATTGCTGCCGTCGAGCACGAGACGCCATCCAACGCCACAGGCGGCATCGAGCAACTGTCGGCCCGCATCTGTCCGCACCCATGGCTGCGGAAACAGCGTGCCGTTCGCCGCATGCCGTACGGTAGCCAGCAATCCGTGCTGGAGCGGCGGCACGATGTCCTGCCGGGTGATGGTTCGGGGTTCTCCGTTGCCTTCGGCGAGAATGCGGGCGTCGCGCGCTTCGGCCGCCACCGGATCGCGTTCGCAAATGACATGGCCGATCGCCTTGATCCGCGTAGTGAGTTCGCGCACATGCGCGCCGCGCTCCTCGCCATAGCTATCGAGCAGCGCGGCGCTTGATTGGCCCCGTAATACGCGATCGAGTTTCCAGACCAGATTGGCGACGTCACGAATGCCCTGGCACATGCCCTGGCCGATGAAGGGCGGCTGCTGGTGGGCGGCGTCGCCCGCCAGCAACACACGTCCGCGCCGCCATTCGGCTGCCACCAGCGCGTGAAAGCGGTAGCTCGCGGCCCGCCATAATTTGGCGTCGGCAGGCGTCAGCCATTTTTGGAGCAATCGCCATACCTGGTCCGCCCCTTCCATGACCCGGGGGTCTTCGCCCGGCAGCAGCATGATTTCAAAGCGGCGATGCAGGCCGGGACCGATGATGAAACTGGCCGGGCGCGCCGGATCGCAGAACTGCGCCGCCGTCTGCGGCAGTTTTCCAAGCGCTGCCTCCGCGACATGCAGATCAATCACCAGCCACGGCTCGTCGAACACCAGATCCTCGAAAGGAATGTCGAGCTGTTGCCGAACGCCGCTGGAGGCGCCGTCGCAGGCGATGACATAGTCGGCGGTGACGGTACGGGTCGCGCCATCATCGCCGCGCAGGTGTAACGTTACGCCATCTTTGGTTTGCGAGAGGCTGGTGAGTTCAGTGCCGAGTTCGACCGTAACGCCGGGATAGGCCTGCGCATGCTGGCGCAACGCCGCTTCCACCGGCGGCTGCGTGAATACCATGCTCGGCGTGTAACCCAGAGGATAGGGTTCGGGAACCATGTCGATGCGACGGATCAATTGCCCTTTGGCGCCGAAATGCTGCGAGGCCGGAAACGGCGCGATAAAGGGACGCACGCTCCCTGCAACGCCGAGATTGTCCAAAAGGCGCATGATCTCGTGATCGATCGCGATCGCACGTGGCTTGTCGTAGACGGCGCGCTGGCGATCGATCGTCAGTGTGCGGATGCCGCGGTCTCCGAGCAGGCTCGTCGCCACTGCGCCCGAGGGACCAAAGCCGACAACCACGACCTGAAATTCGTTTGGCTTGACTACAGTCGGCATCGGCCCCGGTCGATTGCTGGTTCGGTTGATTCAACGAGCGTAGCGGACGGCAAGCTGCGCCGCCTTGACGTGATCCGCCTTGGGTGGCGCGATGCCCCACTGATCGGTGCGCCCTGGCGGCCAGATCCATTCACTCGGACCGCGAAACTTGTATTCGTCGTCGACCTGCAGCACTTCGGCGGTGTATTCGATGACAAAGCCGACCGGATCGATGAAGTAGGCAAACACGTTGTCCCCGGGGCCGTGACGGCCGACGCCCCAGGCGATCGGAAAGCCGGCGTCAATCATGCGCCCGGAGCCGCGCATCACGGCCTCCAGACTTGGCATCTGGAACGCGACGTGGTTGAGCCCATTGACGTTGGCGTCGGCGATCACCACGGCGTGGTGGTCGCTGTTGCAACGGACGAAGGCCATCAGCTTCGTGCGGTCGGTGAGATGGAAGCCAAGCGCCTTCTGGTAGAACGCAGCCGTCGCATCGGCGTTGGCGCTGTTGAGATTGACGTGTGCAAGCCGCTCCGGCCGCTCACCTGCGGAAAGCCTGGCGGCATGGACCACATCCCCGTGGACGAAGCGCAAAAGACCGCCTTCCGGTCCGCGCACGGTCATGACGGTGCCGCCGTCCGGTGCGTCGCTCGGTGCGGCAGGGGAGATCAGATGCCCGCCTTGAGCGACCACGTTGGCCACGATCGGCGCGAAGTCGTCGGCTGAGGCGACCCGGAATGTCACCGCGCGTAACTCCGGGCGCGCGCTCCGGTGCAACGCCACGACATGATGGTCGCTGCCTGCGGCGCGCAGATAGATCACGCCGTTGTGACGCGCGACCACTTCGAGCCCCCAGACCGCGGCGTAAAACCGCTCGGAGCGTTCGATATCCGGCGTGCCCAGATCGACGCTGCGCAGAGCTGAGACGGGAAACCGGGTCATGTCGCTCATCCTAAGGGCCATGGCGGCCGCGCCGTTTATATTGCATAAAATCAGGCACACAACATAAATTTATATATTTTTTTCAAAAATGAAAAAGTATATAAGATAATCTTGCAGCGAGGCCAAGGAAGTGGCCGAGGAGAAGGCGCGTGGACAGGACAGCGGCGGTTCAGTTGGCGGCCGGGCCGTCGACGCAGGCGAGCAACGTCTACGACCGGTTGCGCGAAGACCTGCTTTCCGCACGACTTGCACCGTCGCGCAAGCTGCAGATGCGTTTCCTGATGGAAACGTATCAGACGGGACAGACGCCGCTACGCGAGGCGCTCAACCGCCTGACTTCCGACGGGCTGGTCGAAGTGCGCGAGCAGCGCGGATTTTATGTCAGGGACATCAGTCGCGCCGAACTCGCCGAGCTCACCAAGACGCGCTGCTGGGTGGAGAGCCTCGCGCTGCGCGAATCCATGGCGGCTTCGACTTCGCAATGGGAGGAGCAGCTCCTGCTCGCGCAGCACCGCCTGAGCCGCACGCCGCGTTCGCTGAAGGAGACCGAATTCGAAGACAATCCCGAATGGGAGCGGTTGCATCGCATCTTTCACCGGACGCTGATCGGGAACTGCGGATCGCAATCGCTGATCGCGTTCTGCGGACAGCTTGCCGACCAGCTCTATCGCTACCGGCGACTTTCGATCCGCAAGGCTTTTCCTTCACGCCACGTTGGCGACGAGCATCTGGCCATCGCCAATGCGGTGATGAGCGGCGATGCCGAAGCAGCGGTGAAGCTCTTGACCGCGCACTACCAAAAGACCGCCGACGTAATCTTGCAGGACGAGGCGATTTTTCCGGAATTGCGCACGGAGAAAGGGCCGGGCGGCGGCCAGCCTTAGAGCCTTTTCCGTTTCGATTGAATCGAAACGGCGCTCTGGGTTCTTGATTTGACGCGTTTTCTTGACGCGAACCGGTCCCCGCTTCGCTTGAAAACGCTCCAGCAATTGGCGCTTGCCGGATGAGTGAGGCTCAGGCGGTCACGTTGATGTTGCCGCCGATACCAGGGCCGACATTGGCAAGCGATGGGGGCCCAGCGCCCAGGAGGGTCTGAACCGCGGATTTCTCCGCATCGAGGTTCGATTTCAGAACCGTGGTTGCGACCTGCTGCTGCATGTTTCCCGCTTGAGCCGCGAGAAGGCTGCTGGCCAGACTCGTTACATCCATACGCACTACCCCCGTCGCAGGCACCCTACTGGACGGTAGTTAAGAAATGCTGGAGATATCAGCGCGTCGGGACCGGCTTTTCGCCGCGGTAATCGTAGAAGCCGCGCTGGGTCTTGCGACCAAGCCAGCCGGCCTCGACGTATTTCACCAGAAGCGGACATGGCCGGTATTTGGAGTCGGCCAGCCCCTCATGCAGCACCTGCATGATCGACAGGCAGGTATCAAGACCGATGAAATCGGCAAGCTCGAGCGGTCCCATTGGATGGTGCGCGCCGAGTTTCATCGCGGCATCGATGGCCTCGACATTCCCGACGCCCTCATACAGCGTATAGATCGCCTCGTTGATCATCGGCAGCAGGATGCGGTTGACGATGAAGGCCGGGAAATCCTCCGACACCGCGACGTGCTTGCCAAGGCGGATCACGAAGTCCCTGGCCGCGTCGAAGGTCGTGTCATCGGTGGCGATGCCGCGGATCAGTTCGACCAGTTCCATCAACGGCACCGGATTCATGAAGTGAATGCCGATGAAGCGCTCCGGCCGGTCGGTGGACGCTGCAAGCCGTGTGATCGAGATCGACGAGGTGTTGGAGGCGACGATGGCGCTGGGCTTCAGCACCGCGCAAACATCTTGAAAGATCTTGCGCTTGACCTCTTCCTTCTCGACCGCGCTCTCGATCACGAGGTCGCAGTCGGACAATCCGTCCATGGTCTCGGCGAGAGCGATCCGCTCCAGCGCCTGCTTGCGGGCGTCGTCGGTGATGATTTTTTTGGCGACCTGACGCGACAGGTTGCCGTTGATCGTCGCCATGCCCGACTTGAGGCGATCGGCGGATACGTCGTTGAGCACCACGTCGAAGCCGGCCAGCGCCGCCACATGTGCGATGCCATTGCCCATCTGGCCCGAACCGATCACGCCGACCTTTTTGATCATAACCGCCATTTTATCATCTCACCGGAGCGACGCGCGACGCGCCTCCATCGTCGTTACTTTCCAAGCTT
>CAWAXR010000005.1:0-37008 GCA_963786045.1 uncultured Alphaproteobacteria bacterium
CCGCTTGATGCCCTGGTTGCGGTAGGCGTTGAGGAAGGCGTTGTAGTCCTTGAAGGACACGCAGCCGTTGGAATCGCCGTTGGGGCCAAGCATGTAGGTGTGCGCGAGCAGGCCGGAGCGACCGTAGATCGCTTCCTCGCCGCCGACCGGATGTCAGCCGCAACGCCGGCACGCCGTGGAACAACGCCTCGCGCGGTTTCAGTTCGTAGATATGCGGCGGGGTCACGCCCCGCATCCTGATATTCGCCGAGCTCGGATCGTCGAGCTTGGAGCCGAGGCCGGAATGCGCCTCAAGCCTGGTGCCGTCGGGCAGGTAAACCATGTGCGCGGAGATATCGTAGACCGCGGTCGATTGATCGTAACGCGGCGTGCTGCCCGCCAGCGCCGGATTCTGCGTCGAACCAAGGCTGCCGGTGACGCTGGCGTCGGCGGACGCAAACGACAACAGCGACGATCCGCGCGGCTGCGGCCTACCCCAGAGCTTTTCGACGATCGTCTGCCTGTCGTTGGAAGCGATCGACATCACGGCCGCCTTGGCGCGTTGCGCCATGTCGTGGATCGACGCCACTGCCGGCTTCTCCGGCCGCGGCTCGGCGGGGCGCGGCGGCGCCGGCGGAACCGCAGCCACCTTCACCGGCGCTGCCGCCGTTTCCTTTGGCCTGGGTGCGTTTGCAAGCTTCGAGGTTTCGGGCTGCGCCTTCGGTGCTTCAGCGAGCTTCGAAGGTTCGGCCTGCGGTGCCGGCGCGACACCTTGCGGCGCGGCGGCGGCAAACCGGTCATCGAACGAAAGCGAGGGGCCCGATGCGGCGGCGGCCGGCGCGGAGATCGACGGCGGCGGTTCGAGCTGGGCAACCCGGGTGCTGTCGACCGGCGCCGCGCTGCGAACCGCAACGCTCGCCCAACGTCTGTTCACGGGGTCATCGAGGCCGGCGTTGCCGAGCTGCGGATAGGGACTGGCAGCGAAAATATTGGCATAGACCGTCCAGGCGCAGCCAAGCACGATGGCCGTGACCGCCGCGCTGGCGAAAAAGCTCTGAGAGGTGGTTTTCCGGGCTGACCTTCTGGGTTTGGACGCCAAAAAACTGTAACACGCAACTGTACTGGTACTCATCCGCCTCGCATCCAGACTTGTTCCACCTTGATACCCCCGCAGCCGCCGTTCGATGAGGCAGGTTCCTCAAACACATTCGAACGGCGGCCTGCGCGCGGTGGTCCGCCGAAATTCCGGTGAACCATCTCGCAGAGGCGCGGAGCGTCATTAAGGCGATTTTTAGTTAAATGCGGATTAAGTGCGGGCGGTTGTTGGGCAGTCCCATTTTGATACGAAATGCGCGGTTGTTGCCGGCACATTTGCAGAACAAAACGCTGGCGGTTTCGCTCTAATAACCCAGCTTCGGATACCAGTCGGTCCCGCGCCCCTCGGGCGTCACGTCGAGGATGGTCCAGAGCGGCATCAGATCGGGCGCGCCACGCGGATCCTGTCCGGGATCCGCGGACGCACCATTCATCTCGCCGCCCCAAAAATGCCGGATTGTACCGTCCTTCCGCGTGAACACATTGAATCCCGCGTCGTCACCGCCGTTTTCGGTCATCCCGTAATAGTCGCGACTGAACTCGGAGGAGATATCCTGGTAGAGCGGCAGATAGCGCCAGCCGCGCTCGTGCTTGAACGCAACAAGCCGCTCGATCGGCGATCGCGCCACCACGGCAAGCGCCACGCGCTGCCGGATATCCGGCACTTCGCCATCCCAGGCCGACAACAGCGAGGTGCACATCGGGCACGGCCGCTCGCGCTGCGGGCCGAACATGTAGCTGTAGACCACGAGCGTATTCTTGTCGCCGAACAGGTCGGCGAACGATGCCCGGCCGCCTTCACCCGTGAAGGCATATTGCTTCTTGACCTCGCCGCCCGGCGGCAAGGCGCGGCGCTGTTCCGCGACACGCTCGATGTGGCGGCGAAGCTCGATTTCCTCGACCAGCAGCGCCTCGCGGGCGCGGCGATACTCCGCGCTCTCGTTGGGAAAACGAAAGCCGCTGGCGCGCGCGAGTTCGGCGGCGGGCTTCAGGGCGGGACTGCTGGCGGATGCCACGGTGGAATTGCTCATGGAATGACCTCGCTTCGGCGGAATTCAACGGGACACCGATGGAAGACGTTCCGGACCGGGCGGGTTCGACACCTACCGCAAAAAAATTGGATGCAGCGGCCTGGCGAGCCCAGCGTGGTCGTCCCCGCCAAGTCCGAGTACACTCGCCCAACGCGATTCGCGTGGCGCTCAGCTCAAAATGGTCGATGGCGCCACCCCTCCCAGTCCTTCAGGAGACACTGATGCAAAGCGTGGGGCGCAAGCTGGCATTCGTACTGGCCTCCTCCAATCACGGAACCATGATCGTCAACCGATTCGATTACCGCATGCTCGATTCGCAGCGGGGCTATGGGGTCGGTTATCAGATTCTGGAAACTGCGTTCTTTGATCCCTCGGAAGTCAAGCTCGCGGTTGATTTGCTCGCCCTCCGCCGCAAGCATCACGGCGACGGCGTCGTGGCCATCGATTGCGGCGCCAATATCGGTGTTCATACCGTTGAGTGGGCGGCGTCGATGACGGGTTGGGGATCGGTCCTTTCCATCGAGGCGCAAGAGCGCATTTACTATGCCCTCGCCGGCAACATCACGATCAATAACTGCTTCAACGCCATCGCGGTGCACGGCGCGGTGTCGTCGGAAAGCGGGATTCTGAAGATTCCAAGTCCCAACTATTTCCTTCCGTCCAGCTTCGGCAGCCTCGAGTTGCGCCAGCGCAATGGCAACGAGTTCATCGGCCAGCCGATCGATTATGAGAATACCGTCAACGTCAGGAAACTGGCGCTCGATGAGTTCAACTTGCCGCGCGTCGATCTGATCAAGATCGACATCGAAGGGATGGAACTGGAGGCGCTCGAGGGAGCAAGCAGCACGATCGATCGAAGCCACCCGATCATGCTGATCGAGAAGATCAAGACAGACGCCGGAAAGTTGCATCAATGGCTGGGAGAGCGTGGATACGAGATCATCGAGGCCGGGATCAACGTACTCGCCATCCACACGAGCGACAAGACGCTCGCGGAAATCAGGCCGAAGCAGCCTTCGGCCCAGCCCGCCGCCTGAGATCCAACGACAAAGTCACGAAGGGTCGCTCACGGCTGCAATTCCGGCGGCGGGGAATTGTCGAGCACAGCGCTTTTGGCGCCTTCGAGCAGATCAAGCCCGTAGGTTTCGATCGTGAGCGGCCCGCGCATGCGCTTCAGCTCGGCAACCCGCTCGACCCGCGCAAACCTGTCTTTCAGGTAGGGCTGCACGGCCGGCCGCGCCTCGTCGACATATAGCAGCTTGCCGGACAATAGCGCCGGATCGGGCTCGGGCATGTTGACCCAGCGAATGCGCTGGGTGGGCTGCACCACGCAGGTACCTTTGGGAAGATAGAAGGCAAGCCAGCTCGTGGTGCCGTAGTCCGGCGCCAGCACGCAAGCGGCGCCCGTGCGGACACGAACGGCCTCGATTCCGGCGGCGAGCGCGGGCCAGCCGACGCCGACGCTGCGAACCGTCGCATCACGGCGGAATCCCGAAAGCGCCCCGGTGTTAGCCTGCACGATCAGGAGCGCGAACATCAGGATGCCGACTGGCGATGCCCAGCGCAGGCAAAAATCAACGACGCGTTGCCCGCGTCTTTCCCATCGCGTCAGGTTCGCAGCCACGGCGGCCGCGATCGCGAAAGCCGGATAGACCGGCGCGAACCAGTTGGCCTCGACGCGGGCGTGCAGCGAATGCCATATGAAATACAGCACGACGGTCCAGAAGATGGCGTTGATCAGCGCTCGCGCGGCCAGCGCGCCGCCATCGCGCCTGAACAATGCGTAGAGCCCCATCGCCCCCAGGATGAACACCAGCGGCGTTGCGAATGCGATCTGGGTCGGGATCAATTCGCCGATGAATAACGGCTTGAAATCCTCGATCCGGGACCGCCCGATCTGCTTGATGAAGGAGACCCAATGGTGATCGGCATTCCAGAGAATGACCGGCGAAAATATCGCAAGTGCCGCGACCCCGCCGAGATAGGGCCATGGCGAGATCAGCCAGCGGCGCAGTTTTGGAACACTCACCAGCCAGATCAGGATCGCCGGGCCAAAAAACAGCGCGGTGTATTTCGACAACAGCGCCACGCCGACGGCGGCGCCGACCGCGAGCCACCATGCGCCCCGCCCGGTCTCCAGCACCTTGGCAAGGAAGAGCAGGACAAGGCTTGAGGCCACCAGCAACGGCGAATCCGGCGTCACGATCAGCGTGCCGACCGCCGCCATCAGGGTGACGTTGAGCAGAATGGTCGCGGTTGCCGCCACGCGCTGGCCGCCGAACAGGATCGCGGCCGTGCGATACACCGCAAAACTCATCGGTAGTGCCAGCAAGATCGACACCAGCCGCACGCCGAGCTCGGTGTCGCCGGCAATCAGCGTGCCAAGGCGGATAACGACGGCGACGCCGGGAGGGTGATCGTAATAACCGAACGCGAGATGCTTCGACCACATCCAGTAATAGGCTTCGTCGAAGGTCAGCGGCGTCCAGGCGGCGCCGACCAGCCGCAGCGCCACCAGCGCCACTACCGTGAGCGAGGTGTTGCGGACGAGCCGGGCCTCGTTCGAACTCATGGGGAATTCATCGGTTGCGCCAGACGAACAGTCCGGACATCGCGTAGTTCCAGACCACGCCCATCAATGCGCCGGCCGCGCCCGCCAGCCACCAGATCGGCTCCTGATCGTAGACGGAGAACGCGACGCCCACATTGGCGAGAAGGCCGACGCTGCAGACGAGATAAAACAGCAAGAGGCCGCGCAAAATCGCAAGTCCCCTCAGCCGCTGGTCGCGATAGGTAAGAAAATTGTTGAGAATGAAGTTGCTGGTCATGGCCGACAGCGCGCCGCAGGCCTGCGCTTCCGGAAACGGCCAGTCGAAGGCTTCGAGCGCGATGTACAGCGCCACGAAATGCACGATCAGGCCGATCGATCCGACCATCGCAAACAGGAGGAAGCGCAGCGACACCACGTCACGGGTCAGCTTGGCCAGCACGAGGCCCAGGAAATCCAGCGCCACCATCGAGTCGAGCTTGCTCTCACCGTGCTGCCGCGAGCCGAAGGTGTAGGGAATTTCCTTGACGCGCAACTTGCCGTGCGCGGTGGCGACGATGTCGAGCAGGATCTTGAAGCCCTGGGTGGAGAGCTGCGGCGCCAATTGCTCGAAGCGATCCCTGCGGATCATGAAGAAGCCGCTCATGGGATCGGCGATCTTGACCCGCAGCACGCGTTTGGCGACTTCGGTCGCGAGCGCGCTGGCCCCTGCCCGCTGGCGATCAAAACTGTCAGCGCTGCCGCCTTCGATATAGCGGCTGCCGACCACGAGGTCGAACTCGCCGCCCTGCAGCAGCGCCAACATCTTCGACAGCTGGGTCTCATCGTGCTGCAGGTCTGCGTCGATCACGGCGGCGCACGGCGCGCTCGATGCCAGAATGCCCTCGATGCAGGCGCCAGAGAGGCCGCGCCGCCCGATCCGCCGGATGCAGCGAACCCGGCTATCCCCGCGCGCCAGCGCCCGCACCACTTCCCAGGTACCGTCGGGGGAGTTGTCGTCGACGAAGATCACCTCGAACGCGGTGCCGGCCAGCGCGGCCTCCAGCCGCCGAAACAACGTGGTGACGTTGTCGCGTTCGTTGAAGGTAGGGACGATGACCGAAAGCTGAGGGAAACCAGCGGCCTGCGGCGGGTTCACGGGCCCCGGTTGGATGGCGTCGTTCATGCCGCCAGCGTATATCCGATCACTTGAGGGGATGCCAAGGGAAGGGCCAAAAACAGCGGTGCGGAAAGGGTCAGAACCCGCCAAAACGGGCCCGGATTTTCGCCCGGTGGTGTTTTGCCCGGATCAATCAGGGGGGCCTGCTTGGCTGAAATGGCCCTGAAAATGCCAACGACCACGAACAGAGGGCGCGCGTACATCCGGCGCAGCCGAGCTATTCAGTGGTCGTCCCAGCGCCGGAGCTATGAAGCATCGACGTCGCCGTTAAAGACCAGATAGGAACGGTTGGGGCGCTTCGCAAGGGGCAGCACAGGGTAAGCGGCGCGCATCGCCGGTATCCTGCGGCACGGCCAGCCGACCTACCGGCGAACTGGCAAATTCCGCATGATTTGACTAGGCTTCGCCCGCCCCGTGCCCTTTCGCGACGAGACCCCCGCCGGTGACCAAGCCTCCCAATACCGCCAAGACCGCCTCCGGGAAATCAGGGAGCATCTATATTGGCGTCGGCGGCTGGACCTTCGAGCCGTGGCGCGGGGTGTTTTATCCCGAGAAGCTGGCGCAGGCGAAGGAGCTTGCCTATGCCGCCTCGAAGCTGACCTCGATCGAGATCAACGGCACCTATTATGGCTCGCAGAAGCCGGAGAGCTTTCGCAAATGGGCGCGCGAGGTGCCCGACGGTTTTGTGTTTTCGGTGAAGGGCCCGCGCTTCGCCACCAATCGCCGCGTGCTGGCCGAGGCCGGCGATTCCATCAAACGGTTCTACGATTCCGGCCTGCTCGAGCTCGGCGACCGCCTGGGGCCGGTGCTCTGGCAGTTCGCGCCGACCAAGAAATTCGACGAAGCGGATTTCGGCAAGTTTCTGGAGCTGCTGCCGCGCAAGCTTGACGGGCGCGCGCTTCGCCATGTGGTCGAGGTGCGTCACGACAGTTTTTGCGCGCCCGGTTTCGTCGCGCTGCTGCGCCAATTCGAAACGCCCGTGGTGTTCGCCGAGCACGGCAAGTATCCGGCGATTGCGGACGTCGTCGGCGACTTCGTCTACGCGCGGCTGCAAAAGGGCAATGACGAGATCAGGACCTGCTATCCCCCGAAACAGCTCGATGCCTGGGCAAGGCGCTTGCAATTGTGGGCCGATGGCGGCGAACCGGACGACCTGCCACGCTTCGATCCGACCAAGCCGAAGCAGGTCCCGCGCGACGTATTCGCCTATGTGATCCACGAGGGCAAGGTCCGCGCCCCTGCCGGCGCGATGGAATTGATCGCGCGCGTCGCGTAACCAAAGTATCACCATGGCCAGGCCCAGGAAGCTCTTCACCATCGGCTATGAACAGACACCGGCCAAATCGGTGCTCGACGAGCTCGAGCGCGCCGGCGTGAAGCTTTTGGTGGATGTGCGCGCCGTCGCCGCCTCGCGCCGCCCCGGCTTCTCCAAGAATCAGCTTGCGGCGGGACTCGATGAGCGCGGCATTTCCTACTTGCATCTGCGCGGGCTCGGCACGCCGAAGGACGGCCGCGAGGCCGCGCGCAGCGGCCAGTTCGACGCCCTCCACAAGATATATGCCAGGCATCTGAAAACACCGCAGGCGAGAGAAGAACTCGACGAACTGTCGGCGCTGGTCAGGAAATCCGGGCCGGTCTGCATCCTCTGCTACGAGCGCGACCACAGCCATTGCCACCGGCAGTGGATCGCCGAGATCATCGAAGAACGTGACGGGGTCAAGGTAGAGAACCTGGCCGCGAAGCAGGTTTGATCCGGCAGCACCGCCCGATCAATCCAGCGTGCGGCGGAAGCGCATCACCGCGATTGTCATCGCCAACAGCATCAGAGCCAGCAGCGACAACGCGTCATATCGCAGATTTGGCAGTTCAGCGCCTTTGAGCATGATGGCCCGCACGATCCGCAGATAATGCGTCAGCGGCAGGCCCTCGCCGATATATTGCGCCCACACCGGCATGCCCATGAAGGGAAACATGAAGCCTGACAGCAGAATGCTCGGCAGGAAAAACATGATCGACATCTGCATCGCCTGCAGCTGGTTCTGGGCGATGGTCGAAAACGTGTAGCCGATCGAAAGATTGGCGGTGATGAACAGCGTCGACAGCAGCGCCAGCAGGATCAGGCTGCCGCGCACCGGCACCCCGAACAGCAGCACGCCGATTCCGATGATCAATATGGCCTGGATGAAACCCACCAGTACATAGGGAATGATCTTGCCCAGCATCACCTCGACCGGCGTGATCGGCATCGACAGCAGGCTTTCCATGGTGCCCCGTTCGATCTCGCGCGTCACCGAAAGCGCGGTGAAGATCAGCATGGTCATGGTGAGAATGGTGCCGACCAGACCAGGCACGATATTGAGCCGCGACGACGCCGCCGGGTTGTAGCGCGCGTGCGCCCGGATCTCGAATGGCAGCGACGGCGGATCGCCTGTGAACAGATCGTGGGCCAGCGCGGTCTGCACCACGACACCAAGCGCCGAGAGCGCCGAGCCTGCGGCCACGGGATCGGTGGCGTCGGCGGCGACCAGCAGCGCCGGGTAGTCGCCGCGCCGCACCGCGCGCTCGAAGCCGCGCGGAATTTCCACGCCGAACAGCACCTTGCCCGACGTCAACAAGTCGTCGAACTCGGCGACATCGTGCACTTCCCGGGTAAAGCGGAAATAGGAAGTGTTCTCCAGCGCCTTCAGGATCGAGCGCCCGAGATCGCTGTCTTCCTGCAGCAGCACCGCGGCAGGCAGGTTGCGCGGCGTGGTGTTGATGGCGTAACCAAACAGCAACAGCTGCATCACCGGAATGATCACGATCATGGCGAACGACACGCGGTCGCGCATGAGCTGGATGAACTCTTTGGCCATCATCGCATAGCTGCGCCGCAAGAAGCCGAAGCGCGGCTCCGGGACTTCGTCTCGATGGTTCGGCGGGCTCGTCATGCTCACTGGAAATTATCCTTCGAGCGGGTCATCAGTTCGATGAATACATCCTCCAGCGACGGCTCGCCGTGCTGCCAGTGCAATTCCTTGTGCTCGCGCCAGGGCGCGATGGTGGCATCGAGCGCGGCCCTGTCGCGCCCGGACACATGCAGGCTGGTCCCGAACGGAGCCACCATGTCGACACCGGGCTTGCCGGTGAGCTGATCCTGCAGCGCATGGAGGTCGTTGCCGGTAACGGTATAGGTCGACAATGCCGATTTGGCGATCACCTCCTCCACGGTGCCGTGCGCCAGCAGGTAGCCGTAGGCGATATAGGCGATCTCGTGACAGCGTTCGGCTTCGTCCATGTAGTGGGTGGAAACCAGGACCGTCAGCCCCTCCGCTGCCAGCGCATGGATCTCGTTCCAGAAATCGCGGCGTGCCTTGGGGTCGACGCCCGCGGTCGGCTCGTCCAGGAGCAGCAACTGCGGATTGGGCAAGGTGCAGGCGCCGAGCGCCAGACGTTGCTTCCAGCCGCCTGAAAGTTCGCCGGCGAGCTGATCTTCGCGACCGCTCAGCCCCAGCCGCTTGATCATGTCGCGCGCGGCGCCGCGCGCATCGCGCACGCCGTAGAGCCGTGCGACGAATTCCAGGTTTTCCCGCACCGACAGATCCTGGTACAGGGAAAAGCGCTGCGTCATGTAGCCGACCAGGCGCTTGATCTTGTCGGCGTCGCGGCGGATGTCATAGCCGAGGCACCTGCCCTCGCCGCTGTCGGGCGTCAATAGACCGCAGAGCATGCGGATGGTGGTGGTCTTGCCGCTGCCGTTGGGACCGAGGAAGCCGTAGATCGTGCCACGCTTCACCTGCATGCTGAGGTCATGCACCACCTCGCGGCCGTCGAATGATTTCGACAGTCCGCGGACGTCGATCGCGATGTCGGAGGCGGACGCCGGTATCGCGGTCATCGCCTGTCCGCAACGGGTGTCTTGGGGTTGAGAAATACGCTGATCGGCTGGCCGACCCGCAACACGTCGGGCCGCGAGGGCCGCGCCTGAATCAGGTAGACGAGCTTGTTGCGTTCATCCAGGCTGTAGATGACGGGCGGGGTGTATTCGGCCGACGTCGCGATGAAATAGATCTTCGCGGTGAGATCGGCGGCGCAGTTGTCGCAGGTCACCCGAACCTCTTCGCCGATCGCGAGCTTCGGCAACTCCGTCTCCGCCACGTAGAACCTCACCTTCATGTTGCCGGGCGGCATGATCGATAGCACCGGCCGCTGCGCCGGCACCGTCTCGCCGACGCGGAAATAGATCTGCTGAACGGTGCCGCCCACCGGTGCATAGCCGATCCGCCGCGCAAGCCTCGTCTGCGAGGTCACGACGCGCGCCTCGGCCACGCGCAGCGCCGACACCGCGGCGTCCAGAGTGGCCTGCGTTCCGGAGCCCGTCTTGCTCAGTGACAATGCGCGGTCATAGCTTTGCTGGGCGTTGGCCAGCGTCGCATTGGTCTGGTTGAGATCGGCCTGCTGCAGATCGTCATCCACCGAGTAAAGCTCGACGCCCGCCTTGACCTCGTCGCCCTCGTGCACATTCAGTTTGGTCACGCGTCCGGATTCGTCGGGACTGACGAAAATCATGTCGGCCTCGACCCAGCCCTGATAACCGGGATTGCGCAACTCGTTGCAGCCGGCGAGCGCGGCCACAAGCGTAAACGCCACCAAAGTTCGCATCACCATTCGCGACGGGGTCATGCCGTCCTCCGTTCGCCGAAAATCATGTCGAGATGAACGCGAAGCATCGCGGTCGCGTCCAGCGGGGCGTGCCTGCCGAACAGGCTTTGCCAGATCACCGCGATGATCGCGGGTGCCACGAGGATCTGTGGAAAGCGGGCCAATTCCCTTTGCTTGATTTCCCCGCGCGCGACGCCCAGCTCGATCAACGCGCGCATGGCGCCAAGACCACGCGCAACCACTTCGCGGTAGTAGAAATCGGCGATGCCGGGAAATCTCGGCCCCTCCGCGACGATCAAACGCACGATGTCGCCGCGCCGGGTTGACGCGACCTCCTGAATGAAGGTGCGCGCGAAACCCTCGACCGCATCCCGAACCGATCCGCCGATGGGTGGCGGCGCATGGAGCCGACCGATCAGAGGCACCAGCGCCGTTCGGATCAGTTCCTCGAACATTGATTCCTTGTCCCTGAAGTGCAGGTAGATCGTGCCTTTGGCGACGCCCGCCCTTTTGGCGATGTCGTCAAGCCGCGTTGCGGTGAATCCCCGCGAAATGAACTCATCCAGCGCCGCATCGATAATGGCCTGACGCCGGTCGGCCGCGCGTTCGGCGCGGCTGGACCGAGGTTTGGACGAAGGCGCCGTCGGTAACGTCGGCTTCGCGCCCCTGGCCACGACAGCCTTCCCGCCACGCCGACGGCCTCCCGGTTTCGACGGGGTTCTTGCCGCGGAGGTCGTTCGGGAACTTGCCATCGATTAAATATGACTGACTGGTCAGTCATTGTCAATTCGCGCCATTCAAACCGGATTTTCACATTCGAATTATTTCGATCTGGGGGAAAAGCGCATTGATCTTCATCATGGCCGGCCAAGACAGTCTGCGCCGCGCAGACCGCGAGCCAGCGAGAAGAAAGACGTGGATGGGCCGGGACGAGCCCGGCCGTGGCGAAAAACAGAAGTCCGGATCGCGCGGGAAGCCTGACGTCCTACGATTGCCGCAGGGCTTTCGTGGCAAAGACCCTGCCCCGCAGCACGCTCGCTGCGATCATCCCGGCCAGCATGGCTGCAACAAACAGCCAGACTTTCGGTTCTAATGTGGCGAGATCGGCAATGGCCGGACCGGGGCAGATGCCCGCGAGGCCCCACCCCACGCCAAATAGCGCGGAGCCGCCGACAAGCGGCAGGTCGATCTGACGCCGGGTCGGAAGGTGGAACCCGTCGTCGAACACAGGCGCGCTGCGGCGAAAAATCCACCTGTAGCCCAAAGTCGCAACGGCAAGACCGCCTGCCATCACAAATATCAGGGTCGGATCCCAGTGGCCTGCGACATCCAGGAAATTCAGAACCCGTGCCGGATTCACCATGTCGGAAAGGGTAAGACCGGCTCCGAATATGACCCCAGCCAAAAGCGAAAAAATCAGCGACATATGCCGGGCACCTAAATCATGTGACGCACAATGAAAACAGTTGCCGCGGCCGCGGCGATGAAAGTCACCGTCGCAACGACGGAGCGCATCGAAAACCGGGCCAGGCCGCAGATACCGTGACCGCTGGTGCAGCCGGACCCAACGATCGATCCAAAGCCGACGATGAAACCTGCGATCACCATCGTCGGCACGGTCGCCGGAAAACCCATGCCGCTCCAATCCTTCAGGCCGACCGCCGCGACCAGCGCCGCGCCGAGAGGTAAGCCCAATATGAAGGCCAAACGCCACGACCGGCCCGCCGCGTCATGCGCGATCATGGCGTTCAGGGCGATACCGCACACGCCGGCGATACGGCCGATCGTGAGCATCAAAACGATCGCCGAGAGACCAATAAGGGCTCCGCCGACAAGGCCCGAAACCGGAGCAAAACTCGTCATGATATCCTGTTTCGCTGGATCATCCGATAACGCGGATGCTTCTGTCAGAACACTCAAAAGCTGTGGGGATCATCTCCAAGAGGTCAAAGCGCACAACGTCCGCGATTTGTCAAAACAGCCGGTCGCGAGTTGACGCGCGAGCCAGTGGTCCGGATCCGGGACAGAGAAACCAAGAACCCGCTAGCTGTGAAACTTCAGCCCGTCGACGATCTTGTCGATCACCTTGCGCTCGGCGCGCATGGCCAGCCCGACCAGGTTGAGCTCGGCGCGGATTACTGCCCTCACCGCCTCGCGGTTGGCGGCATCGTGCGTGGTTTTGAACATATCCTCGGTATAGATCGCGGGCGTCACGTTGCGCGCCAGCGCCCGCTCGAGCGCGCGGGTCAGCGCCGCGCGGTCGGCCCCATAGATCAGGATCGGCTGGCCGATCAGCGACAGGTATCGCGTGCCCGAGCCGTCAGAATAGGGTTCGCCGATGCATTCGGGAAACGCGGCGGCGATGCCACTGCTCAGAAACGCCGCGACATTCAGCTTCTGCCACGCTTCAAGGTCGGTCCGGATCACGACCGCGATCTTGGTATCGAATTGCATGACGGGTTTTCCCGTGACCGGTCATTCCGGGATGGTCGAACGACCAGACCTGGAATCGCGCTTTCATGATATCGGGATTCTCCGATGTGCAACTGCAAATCGTAGTTCGCGCCAGCGCGCCCTGGAACGAAGGAGAGATGCTATCCCCTGGCGTCGCAGGCCCAGGCGCGGATCACGCATTCCCTGCCGCCGAACTCGTAGCATTTGCGCGCCGCGGCGTTGAGCGAGCTCGATATGCGCGGCTTGACGGCGTAGCCATGGGCGCCGCAGGGATTGGTCATGTCGACCGCGAATGCGGCGCAGGCGCGCTTCATGGTCAGCGTGGTTGGGCACTCGCCCTTGCATTGCTTGCGCGCCGCGGCGAGCGCATCCGCCTCGCCGGCATAGTCGAAAGCCTGGCCGTAAGCGCCGCATTTGCCGATGGCTAACGCACCGGCGGCCCACGCCTCCGTTACGAATCGGGTCGCAGCCAGCGCCAGGGTCAGAAGAAAAATGGACATCGCGCGCCGTTGCGCGCTGGTCAAAGACGTCAAAAGCCCCTCCCCGAGGTCATCCCGGCGGAAGCTATCTCAGCGGACGTTTCAACTTGGTGAATAGCGCGTTGAAGACAAGCCGGCGAGCGGGTGACGCGCCGCCCTTGCCCAGCCTGCAATTCGTTTAGCCCCGCCGCGCGGCCTCGAGCGCCTGGGGCGTGTCGATATCGAGAAACGCGCCAAAGCCTTCGACCGGGACTTCCGAAACCGCTTCGTTGTGCTTCGCAATCAGGTGACGGGCGCCGATATCGCCGTCGAGCGTCATCAATTCGTTGAAGAAGCGGCGCGACCACAGCACCGGATTGCCGCGACGGCCGTCGCTGACGGGGACCGCGATCAAATTGCCGCGATCGGGTGCAAAGGCGTCGATCAGGTGGTCGATCAATTGCGCCGAGATCATCGGCATGTCGCCGAGACAGATCACCGCGCCATCGGCATCGTCAGGAACCGCAGCGATGCCGGCCTTCACGGAGCTCGCGAGCCCTTCGCGCGAAATCCGGGTTACGGACGAATTTCACATCCAAGCCCTGCAAGGCCTTCTCGACCAATTCGGCCTGGTGGCCGGTGACGACAATGACGCCCCGCGCTTTCGAGGCCAGCGCCTGCTCGGTCACGATCCGGACCAGCGGCTTGCCGCCGAGTTCGGCAAGGAGTTTGTTGGGGCCGCCCATCCGGGTCGAACGACCCGCGGCAAGGATGATCGCGGCGACCTCACGGTCGCCGTCGGTGCCGCGACCCGCACGCGGCTGCGGCCGCGTCACGATTTCCATCAACAGCCCGCCAACGCCCATGCCGGTGAGTTCGGCGCGGGTGACCTTCAGGCCGGCCAACAGACGCATCAACACCCAGTCGAAACCGTTTTCCACCGGCGAGCGGGCGCAGCCGGGCGCGCCGAGCACCGGCACTCCGCCGGCATTGCCGATCAGCAGCAGGTTGCCGGGATCGACCGGCATGCCGAAATGCTCGACGGCGCCGCCGACGCCGGAGATCGCCGCCGGGATCACGTCGCGCCGGTCGGCGATCGCCGAGGCTCCGAACACGATCACAAGCTCCGCGCCGAGACCGAGCAATTCCTTCATCGCAGCCTTGAGCGCCGTCTCATCGTGCGGCACGCGGCGCTCGGCCATGATCGTGGCGCCCGCGGGCGCCAGCCGCTCCGCCGTTACCCGCAAGGTCTTGTCCACCACCTTCGGCGCAAGCCCCGGCAGCAAGGTCGAGATGACACCGACGCGCTTGATCTTGTACGGCGCGATCCGCAACGCACCGCCCTTGGCCGCCTCTAATGCGGCGTCGCGCAATTTCGCCTCGACCCCGAACGGAATGAGTTTGACCGTTGCGACCATTTCGCCTTCGACCACGGGCTTGAAAGCGGCGAGGGTTGCAAACGTGATGGCCTCGTCGACGCCGTTGATGCGATCGACCGCGGCGCGGTCCACCACCAGGACGCCGGCGCGGCCCGCGAACAGATTGGCGCGGCCCGTGAAGGCGCGCTCGACGTTGATGCCGTCGCCGGCGACCGCCTGCGCGATGCCGGCGGCGGCGACGTCCTCGGAGACGTCACCTTCCTCGAGCCGCACGACGACGATTTCCTTGACGCCGGCGCGGATCAACGCAGCGACTTCGGTGGGGCCGACGGTGGTGCCTTTCTTGAGCACCAGCGAACCCTGGCGCAGGGTGTGAACGGTGACGCCGCCGATCGCGTCCGCCGGACTGGCAGGACCGAATTTCATGCCGCGGCTTCTTTTTCTTTCGGCAGCCGCAACTGCGCGGTGATCTCGGCCATGATCGAAACCGCGATCTCGGACGGCGAGACCGCGCCGATCGAAAGGCCGATCGGAGCGTGGATGCGGGCGATGTCGGAATCCTTTGCGCCTTGCGCCTTCAGGCGTTCGGCGCGCTTGGCATGGGTCTTTCGCGAGCCGAGCGCGCCGATATAGAAGCAGTCGCGCTCGAACGCGTGCAGCAGCGCCGGATCGTCGATCTTGGGATCGTGCGTCAGCGCCACGAAAGCGGTGTAGTGATCGATGTTGAGCGGGGGCAGCGCCACGTCGGGCCATTCCGCGATCAGCGGCACGTCCGGAAACCGCTCGGGGCTGGCAAAAGCGGTGCGCGGGTCGACCACCGTCACATCATAGTCCAGCGAGCGCGCCAGCGGCGCGAGCGCCTGGCTGATATGGACGGCGCCGACAATCACGAGCTTTGCCGTCGGCGCATAGACGTTGAGGAACAGCTTCTTGCCTTCGGCTTCGACCGTGCCGCTCTTGCCCATGCGCAACTGTTTTGTCAGCTCAGCGCGCAAGGGATCGGCGGCGAAGTCTTTGGCCTTGACCAGCCGCTGTTCGCCATTGGCGGTATCGGTCACGACAATCACCGGCCGCCGCGCGGCGCGCTCGGCATTAAGTTCGGCTAGCGTCTGAAGCTTCACGATTAACCGACCTTCTCGACGAATACGCGGATGGTGCCCCCGCAGGACAGGCCGACGTTCCAGGCGGTCTCGTCGGCGACGCCGAATTCCAGCATTTTCGGCTGACCGCTGGCGATCACGTCCATCGCTTCGGTGACGACGGCCCCTTCGACGCAGCCGCCGGAAACCGAGCCCAGAAACGTGCCGTCATCATTGATGACAAGGCTCGATCCGGCCGGCCGTGGCGCGGACCCCCAGGTCTCGACCACGGTGGCGAGCGCGACGCCGTGGCCGGCCTTCTGCCAGTCCTCAGCCGCTTTCAGAATATCTTCGTCGCGATTGAGCATGGGAGCCTCTTTCAAGTCTCAAGCTGCCGGTCTGATCAGGCTGCGGTGATGCGGCGCCGGCACCGAGGACAGTGCCGCGATCAGCCCTTCAATGGAACTCAAATTATGTACCGGGCGGAATTCGTCAACGTGCGGCAGCATCATTTTGATGCCCTGCGCCTTGGCCTCGAAGCCGCCATAGCGCAGCAGCGGATTGAGCCAGATCAGGCGGCGGCAGGACCGGTGCAGCCGGTCCATCTCGAACGCCAGCCTGGCGTCGGCCTCGCGCTCCAGCCCGTCGGAGATCAAGAGCACGATGGCGCCCTGCCCCAGCACCCGCCGGCCCCAGAGCTTGTTGAAAGTATGCAGCGAGGTCGCGATGCGGGTGCCGCCGGACCAATCCTCCACCGACGACGAACAACTGGCCAGCGCCTCGTCGGGGTCCCGCGCCCGCAAGCTGCGGGTCACATTGGTCAGGCGGGTGCCGAACAGAAACACCGACACGCGCTTGCGCGCATCGGTGATGGCATGCAGGAAATGCAGGAACAGCCGGGTATACTCGCTCATCGAGCCCGATATATCGAGCAGCGCCACGATCGGCGCCGGCTTGTCGATCCGCCCCAGCCGATGGATATCGATGATGTCGCCGCCGGTGCGAAGACTGCCGCGCAGCGTGCGGCGCATGTCGAGCCGCAGGCCCCGCGCGTCCGGCTGGTAGCGCCGCGTGCGCAATTCGGCCTGCGGCAGTTTCATTTGCGCGATCGCGCGGGTCGCTTGCGCGATCTCGGCCGCGGTCATCTGCGCGAAATCCTTCTTCTGCAGCACTTCCTTGTCGGAGACCGAAAGCCTGAGCTCCTGTTCCTGCGCCTGCGGCGTCTCGATCATCTGGGCTTGCGACAGCGCCTCCTG
This sequence comes from uncultured Alphaproteobacteria bacterium, assembly GCA_963786045.1. GTDB lineage: Bacteria > Pseudomonadota > Alphaproteobacteria > Rhizobiales > Xanthobacteraceae > Bradyrhizobium. The sequence continues at coordinate 17,080 of CAWAXR010000005.1, forward strand.
GACCCGGCGCGAGGCCGGCGGCGGCTTCTTCCTGGCGTGATCGGGCAGCGGCACCGAATCCAGCATGTGCTTCCAGTCCTCGGCGGCGCGGAAGAACAGGTCGAAGGCCTGGGCGAAGATCAACGCATGTTCGTGCCGCTTGACGAAGATCGCCTCCAGCGTCGTGAACACGTCGGCGCGGTTGCCGATCTCGACCACCTGCAGCGCGTTCAGGGCGTCGATCACGGCGCCGGGTCCAACCGGAATTCCGGCCGCGCGCAACGCCCGGGCGAAGCCGATGACGTTGTCGGCCATTTGACCGGTCGGGGGCGAGAGATGATCGATGGCCATCGGACAACCCATTCTGTCATTCCGGGGCATGCGAAGCATGAACCCGGAATCTCGCGCCGCAATCTCCCGATTCTCCGATGTGCAATTGCACATCGTAGTTCGCTCGTTTCACTCGCGCCCCGGAATGACGATTGGAGGCACGAATTAGTTCTCGCTCGTCGCCTCTTTCAAGACCTTCTGCAAGCCGTCGCCCTGCATGCGCGCGATGTCGTCCTGGTATTTCAGGAGCGCGCCGAGGGTATCGCCGACCACCTGCGGGGTCAGCGAGCGGGCATCGAGTTCGGTGAGCGCGGTCGCCCAGTCGATGGTTTCGGCAACGCCCGGCGATTTGTAGAAATCCTGATCGCGCAGCGCCTGCACGAATCTGACCACTTGCTGCGACAATTTTGCGGAAATGCCGGGCACGCGAGATTTCACGATCGCGAGCTCGCGCTCGGCACTGGGATAATCAACCCAGTGATAGAGACAGCGCCGCTTCAGCGCGTCGTGGATTTCGCGGGTGCGGTTCGAGGTGATGATGACGATCGGCGGATGCGGCGCCTTGACGGTGCCGAGTTCAGGAATCGTGACCTGGAAATCCGAGAGGATCTCCAGCAGATAAGCCTCGAACGCCTCATCGGCGCGGTCGAGTTCGTCGATCAGGAGCACCGGCGCGCCGGCGACATCCGGCTCCAGCGCCTGCAGCAGCGGCCGCTTGATCAGATAGCGCTCGGCGAAGATATCGCTGGAGAGCTGCGCGCGATCGGTGTCGCCGGCCGCTTCCGCAAGCCGGATCGCGATCATCTGCGCCGCGCTGTTCCACTCATAGACCGCCGAGGCGACGTCGAGGCCTTCGTAGCACTGCAGCCGGATCAGCTTTCGTCCCAGCGCCGCCGACAGGACCTTGGCGATTTCGGTCTTGCCGACGCCCGCCTCGCCTTCGAGAAACAGCGGCCGGCCCATGCGCAGCGACAGATAGGTCACCGTCGCCAGCGAACGCTCGGCGAGATAGCCGCGCGAAGACAGCAGATCGAGCATGGCATCGACGGAATTGGGCAGCGCCGATGCGGTCATGGGAGAGCCAGCCTCGATGAGCCAGGAATTGGCAACGTTACGATTTGCCGGTCGCGGCTTCGACCGCGCGCCGCGCCAGCACCGCGATCAGATGCGCGCGATATTCGGCGCTGCCATGCAGGTCGCTGTTCAGCCCGGTCGCCGGCACCGTCAAGCCATCGAGCGCCTTCGGCGAAAAGCGTTTCTTCAAGGCTTCCTCGAATGCGGTGACGCGGAACACGCCCTCGGAGCCGGCGCCGGTGACGGCGACCCGCACGTCCGACGGACGCTTGGCGACGAACACGCCGACCAGCGCATAGCGCGAGGCCTGGTTGCGGAATTTGACGTAGGCGGCCTTCTTCGGCAGCGGGAACATCACTTTGGTGATGATCTCGTCGTTCTCCAGCGTCGTCGTGAACAGTCCCTGGAAGAATTCCTCGGGCTTGAGGCGGCGCTTGTTGGTGACGATGGTGGCGCCGAGCGCGAGGCAGGCCGCGGGATAATCGGCGGTCGGATCGTTGTTGGCGAGCGAGCCGCCGATGGTGCCCTTGTGGCGCACGGCCGGATCGCCGATCAGGCCGGCGAGTTCGGCAAGCGCCGGGATCGCCTCGCCGACAACGGCCGACGTCGCGACCGCGTTGTGGGTTGCCGTGGCGCCGATGACGAGCGAGCGGCCCTTCATCTCGATACCGTCGAGCCCCTCGATGTGGGAGAGGTCGACCAGATGCGGCGGGCTGGCGAGCCGCTGCTTCATGACCGGCAGCAAGGTATGGCCGCCGGCAATCACCTTGGCGTCTTCATTCTTGACCAGCAGATTGGCGGCCTGCCGCACGGTCGCCGGACGATGATATTTGAATTCGTACATAAGGTATTCCTTGCGGTATTCCTGATCGCCGTGCGCTGACGTGCTTTACGCGAGATCGGATTTCGCCATCGCCTTGGCGCCGGCCGCGATCGATTGAACGATGTTCTGATATCCGGTGCAGCGGCAGAGATTGCCTTCGAGCTCTTCGCGGATGGTGTGGTCGGACAGGTCATGGCCCTTGCGATGGACCAGATCGACCGCGGTCATGATCATGCCGGGCGTGCAGAATCCGCATTGCAGGCCGTGATGCTCGCGGAACGCCTCCTGCATCGGATGCAGCGGCGCGCCGTCGGCGGCAAGCCCCTCGATGGTCCTGACTTCGTGCCCGTCGGCCATCACCGCAAGCGTGGTGCAGGATTTGACCGCCTTGCCGTCGAGATGCACGACACAGGCGCCGCATTGCGAGGTGTCGCAGCCGACATGGGTGCCGGTCAGCCGCAGATTCTCGCGCAGGAACTGCACCAGGAGGGTACGGGGATCGACATTCGCATTGACGGGATTGCCGTTCACGATAAGGGAGATTTTGGCCATTCAGCACTCTCTTCATCTGCGCGGCCGCGTCGCACGGCGGCACAGTCATTACAATCGTTTCAAAGCCATAATATGGGCCATCCCGGCAATGAGCAACCTCATCCCGCATGACCTGATATGGGACTCCGACGGGGCCGGTCTTTTCAGGAGATCAGCCTTGTTGGAAGATCAGCCTTGTACCGCCTTGGCAAAGTTCGCGAAAAACTCATCGGCCAGTTTTTTGGCCGTACCGTTGATCAGGCGCTGGCCGAGTTGGGCCAGCTTGCCGCCGATCTGCGCCTCGACGTCGTAGGTCAATAGCGTGCCACCGTCCTTGTCGGCGAGCGTCACCGTCGCGCCGCCCTTCGCGAAGCCGGCGACCCCGCCCTCGCCTTCGCCTGAAATCTTGTAGCCATTCGGCGGGTCCAGATCGCTCAGCATCACCCGGCCCTTGAAGCGGGCCGACACCGGACCGACCTTCATCTTGGCGACAGCGCGGAAGCCGTTGTCTTCGGTGCGCTCCAATTCCTCGCATCCGGGAATACAGGCCTTGAGCACCTCCGGGTCGTTCAACTTGGCCCAGACCGCCTCGCGCGGCGCTGCAAGCTGGACTTCGCCGTTCATCGTCATGGCCATGTGCTGCCTCCCGGTTCGCTGACGGTCTTGCCCCAAGTAAAGCACGGCCAGCCCAAAAGGAAGGGGATGAATGGACGAAGAGCGATGCATATTCGCGGCGCGGCAGGCTTGCCCAACACGCTTTGGGATTGGCAGAGGCCGGCGGGGATGGTTAGGTCGCGCCCATCATGAGTACCTCGCTCTCCCCCCTGCTCGCGCCCATGCTGTCGAGCGCCGCGATGCGCGCCGTCTGCGACGATGTGGCATGCCTCCAGCAAATGCTTGATTTTGAAGCGGCCCTTGCGCGTGCGGAAGCCGCAACGGGCGTCATTCCGGCTAGCGCTGCCGGCCCGATCGGAAGTGCCTGCAAGGCAGGCAGCTTCGACCTTGCCGCCCTGGCCGACGCCGCGCGGCGGTCCGGCAACCTCGCAATCCCCCTCGTCAAGGCGTTGACCGCGGACGTCGCCAAGGCCGACCCTGACGCCGCGCGCTATGTGCACTGGGGCGCCACCAGCCAGGACGTGATCGACACCGCCGCCATGCTCGCCCTTCGTGCGGGCATCGACGTGCTGCTCGCGGATATCGACCGCGCCATTGCCGGCTTTGCCCGGCTCGCGCAGCAGCACCGCAACACCGCGGTCGTGGCGCGCACCTGGCTGCAGCATGCGCTGCCGATGCCGTTCGGCCTCAAGCTCGCGGAATATGCCGCAGCCCTGCACCGTTCGCGCGTCCGGTTGAAGCGGCTGCGCCGCGAATCCGTATGCCTGCAGTTCGGTGGCGCCGCCGGGACCCTCGCGGCGCTCGGCGACAAGGGGCTGTTGGTCGCCGAAAGCCTGGCCGAGGGGCTTCAGCTACCCTTGCCGGACGCGCCATGGCACACCCATCGCGACCGCCTCGCGGAGGCGGCTTCGGTGCTGGCGATCATCGCGGGTACCTGCGGCAAGATCGCGCGTGACGTCCAGTTGATGATGCAGACCGATGTCGCCGAAGCGTTCGAGCCCTCCGGCGAAGGCCGCGGCGGCTCTTCCACCATGCCGCACAAGCGCAACCCCGTTGCGGCTGCGACCGCGCTCGCCGCAGCCACCATGGCGCCGAACCTGGCGGCGACGATTTTTGCCGCCCAGGTGCAGGATCACGAGCGCAGCGCGGGCCCCTGGCACGCGGAATGGCCGACCTTGCCGAACCTGCTGCTCGTCACCTCGGGCGGGCTCGCCGCCATTGTCGATATTGCCGAGGGCCTGGAAGTCGATGTCGCGCGCATGCGTGTCAATCTCGACGCGACCGGCGGCCTGATCATGGCCGAAGCCGTGGCGATGGCGCTGGCGGAGAAGATCGGCAAGCGTGAGGCCCATCATCTGGTGGAGGCGGCCAGCAAAAAGGCCATCGCCGGGAAAAAAGACCTGCGCGATGTGCTGGCAAAAGATGCCAGCGTCACCGCGCATTTGAGCGTGGACAGGCTGGCAAAATTGTTTGAGCCGATGGCCTATCAGGGCGTCTCGCAAGCCTTGATCGATCGCCTGCTCGCTTCACTTGATGACAAGCGAAGCATTTGAAATAAGAAACTTGGAGAAATTCGAATGCCGATGATCGACGCCGACGGTTGCCTGCTCAACGTATCCGTCGAAGGCCGCGACGGCGGTCCCACCCTGATGCTGTCAAATTCGCTGGGCTGCACCTTGCATATGTGGGAGCCGCAGATGAAGGCGCTCACACAGGTGTTTCGCGTGATCCGCTACGATCGGCGCGGCCACGGCAAGTCGAGCGTACCGCCCGGCCCCTATTCGATGGAGCGCTTCGGCCGCGATGTGCTCGCGATCCTCGACGACCTCAACATCGAGAAGGTGCACTGGTGCGGGCTCTCGATGGGCGGCATGGTGGGACAGTGGCTGGGGGCCAACGCGCCGGAGCGAATGGGCAGGATCATTCTCTCCAATACCGCTTGCTATTATCCCGATCCGACCAACTGGCTGAACCGCATCAAGGCCGTGAAGGAAGGCGGCATCGCCGCGGTCGCCGACGCCGTGATCGCAGGATGGCTTACGGCGGATTTCAGGGATCGCGAACCGCAGATCGCGGCGAACATGAAGGCCATGCTGCTCGCTACCCCGGTGCAAGGTTATCTCGCCTGCTGCGAAGCGTTGAGCACGCTCGATCAGCGCGCGCTGTTGCCCGGGATCAAAAGCCCGACGCTGGTGATCGCCGGCCGCCACGACGTGGCGACCCCGGTCGCGGCCGGTGAATTCATCCGCAGCCAGATCCCCGGCGCGAGCCTCACCATCCTCGACGCCGCGCATATTTCCAATGTCGAGCAGCCGCACGCCTTTACCGACGCCGTGATCGGCTTCCTGACGCAACGGTAACTCGAACAGCGTCATTGCGAGGATTGCGTCGCTGCGCTCGCAAGGACGGGGAGAATCTACCATGGACGATCAGAAACGCCGTGATGACGGCATGGCACAGCGCCGCAAGGTGCTCGGCGACGCCTGGGTCGATAAATCGGTCGCGGGCAGGAATTCTTTCAACGCCGACTTCATCGATTTGATCACGCGCCACGCCTGGGGCGAGATCTGGACCCGGCCGCATTTCGATCATCGCACCCGGCGCGTGTTGGTGATCGGCACCATGGTCGCGCTCGGCCAGTGGGACGAATTCCGCCTCCACGTCCGCGCCGCGCTCACCGAAGGCGGTTTCACGCCGGACGACATCAAGGAAATACTGCTGCAACAGGCGATCTATTGCGGCGTGCCGGCCGCCAACCACGCGGTCAAGGAGGCGTCAGCAATTATAGGGGAGCTGGGACTGCTCAAGGGCTAGGACGTCCGGCGTCACACCGGGATTTGTCGGGGACTGCGCGGGACGTTCGACCAGCAGCACCACAGCGGTGCCGAGCATCATCAAGAGTTCGGTCGCATGCAGCCGGAGCGCCGCGGTCTCGCCGACCTGCGAGGCCATCCACATGCTGGCAAAGCTGATCACACTGCCGATGGCCAGCGCGATCGCCAGCGCTTCGTCATAACCGCCGGTCTTGCGGATCGAGGCGCGCGCGGCGAAAAACACGAAGATCGCAAAGAAAGCGACGACGGTGAGCCTGCCCAACGCCAACAGCCACGCAACGCGCACCGTGACCGTCGATGCCAGTTGCAGATGGTCGCTGATGAACAATGCCACCGAAATGCTCGGCCGCTCATAGAGACCGTGGACCGGCGAAGTCATGATCCTGAAGGCGGTGATGGCCCACGTCGGAATGAAATAGGCCGCCAGCAGCACGCCGTTGAATGAACTGATCCGCCAGTTGCTGGACATGTCGTTTCCCGCTTGTCCGCAAGCCCGGTTTGGGGCGGCGGCTTCTCGGGAGAGGTAACGCGCTCAAACTCCGCCGGGCAATTTAAACCCTTCGTTTACCTTAACGGCTGAGCCGCATCGGACCGGCGGCCGGGATTTGACCGGCCGGAGGCCAAATCGCCGCGCCTGGCCACGCCATCAGCGCGGCCAAGTTGGAGAGCCGATCGAGTGCGGCCCAGCAACCGGAGCGGCCTCAGACGGCGCCCCTCGCCTCGACATATAACGCGTAGAGCGAATGCGAGCTCGCCATGAAAAGGCGATTCTTCTTGGGGCCGCCGAACACCAGATTGGGGCAGCGTTCGGGAAGGCGGATGAAGCCGATCGCCTTGCCTTCAGGATTGAAGACCTTGACGCCGTCCAGCTCCTCAGGCTTGGCGGTGGGCGCGCCGTTGCTTCCCCAACCGCACCAGATATTGCCATCCGTATCGACCTTGATTCCGTCGATCGCTCCGGCCCCGTTGGCATCGATCAGTTTGGTCTTGTTGGACAGCGTGCTTCCGTCCGCGCCGACGTCATAGGCCCAGATCAGCCGGTTCGGTTGCGCGCGCGATTCAACGATATAGAGCTTCTTTTCGTCCGGCGAGAACGCCAGCCCGTTCGGGCCCGCAAGATCGGCGGTCACCAGCCCAAGCTTGCCGTCGGGCGCGATGCGGTAAACGGAATGCGGCAATTCCGGCGTCGCCTTGTCGCCCTCCCACTCTCCGGAGATGCCGAACGGCGGGTCGGTAAACCAGATCGAACCGTCGGACTTGCACACGATATCGTTGGGCGAGTTGAAACGCTTGCCATTGAAGTTGTCGGCCAACACCGTGATTTTTCCATCGTACTCCGTGCGCGTCACGCGGCGGGTCAGATGTTCGCAACTGATCAGGCGCCCCTGCCGGTCGCGCGCGTTGCCATTGGCGAAATTGGACGGCTGGCGAAAGACGCCCCAGTTACCGTTGGCTTCGTCGTACCGCATGATGCGGTTGTTCGGGATGTCGCTGACCAAAAGATAGCGGCCGTCACCGAACCAGACCGGTCCCTCGGCCCACCGCATTCCCGTAGCCAGTTGCTCGACGGTGCTGCTGAACAGGCGATATTTGGCAAAGCTCGGGTCGAGGATCTCCACCGACGCGTCGGGGTAGCGCTGGTTCGGCTTGAATTCAAAAGACTGCGCGTTGGCACGCTGTTGAAAAGCTAACGCGGTCGCAGCGGCTCCTGCAGTCGCGAATACACCCCGGCGGGTCATGTTCATCGGCCTTCCTCCCTGATGTCGTGCGGTCGTTTCGCCGATGGACGGTGGAATCCATCCGCGTTGCCGCTTGAGGGAACCGTAGTTGAGGTTCCATTGGAGGTCCAGATGAACCGGCGGTGCGGCCGGGCGGGGCAAGAAGGAGAGCCCGGCGTTTCTCCCTATAAGAAAAGTCCCGCCTTTCGGCGGGACCTTCCTTGCGCTCACTCATTCCACCGGCGGGAACTAGCGATCGCCCTTGCCTTGTTGATTGGGCTTCTGGCCCTGCCGGTTCGGATCTTGCTGCTGCTGTCCGGGTTTCTGGCCGCCGCCCTGTTGCTGGCCGGGCTTCTGGCCCGGGTTCTGGGTCTGCTGGCCCGGATTCTGGTTCGGATTGGACATCGGGATCTCCCTTGTTGAACGTCGCAAGAGACAACCAGAAAATCCGGCGTTGGTTGCATGAAAACGTCGGTTCCTGCGGGACGGATGACGATGGATTATTTGCCTTTAGGGTTCCAGCCGCTGCCGGGAAACTACCTCTGTACAAGCGCCCGGCGCTGTTGCCGCCCCGGGTTCCCACTGTTAGAAAATGAGACGACGCGCCGTCCGGCTGCCGGGCCCTTCGCCGCGTAACTTGTTTCGTCACGGCCAGCCGGATTCCGTCTTGCCGGAAAATGCGCCAAACAGCGGCAGCGTATGGATTATTTCGCCCAGCAATTGATCAACGGCATTGTGCTCGGCTCGATCTACGGCCTGATCGCGATCGGCTACACCATGGTCTATGGCATCGTCGGCATGATCAATTTTGCCCACGGCGACATCTTCATGATCGGCGGCTTTATCGCGCTGATCTCGTTCCTGATCCTGGTCTCGTTCGGGCTCACCGCGGTTCCCCTGATCCTGCTGATCGTGCTCCTGGTATCGATGGCGATCACCGCGCTCTATGGCTGGACGGTGGAACGCATCGCCTATCGGCCGCTTCGGCACTCCTTCCGCCTCGCGCCGATGCTGTCGGCGATCGGTATGTCGTTCGTGCTCACCAACTATTCGCAGATCGCGCAGGGCGCGCGGGTCAAGCCGGTGCCGCCGATCATCACCGGCGGCTACAGCCTGTTCGAGCGCGACGGCTTCGTGGTCCGGCTCTCCAATGTGCAGATCATCGTCGTCATCGCCACCGTCGTGCTGCTCGCCATCTTCACCTGGCTGGTGTCCCGGACCCGGCTCGGCCGCGACATGCGCGCCTGCGAGCAGGACCAAACCATGGCGGCGCTGCTCGGCGTCGATGTCGACCGCACCATCTCCATGACGTTCGTCATCGGGGCCGCGCTCGCCGCCGTCGCCGGCATGATGTACCTGCTCTATTACGGGCTGGTGGACTTCTTCATGGGCTTCGTCGCGGGCATCAAGGCGTTCACCGCGGCCGTGCTTGGCGGCATCGGCTCGTTGCCGGGCGCGATGCTCGGCGGGCTCCTGATCGGGTTGATCGAAACGCTGTGGTCGGCCTATTTCTCGGTCGAATACAAGGACGTCGCGGCGTTCTCGATCCTGATCGTCGTGCTGATCTTCCTTCCGACCGGCCTGCTCGGCCGGCCCGAAGTTGAAAAAGTTTGACGGGCGCGCGCGTGACAGCACCCATGCCCGAACCTGTGCAAGCCTCCCGCACACCCGGCATCGCCTTCATCTTCAAGAAAGCCCTGATCAGCGCGCTGGTGGCGCTGGTGCTGTTCTCGCTGATGATCGGCATCCGCACCGAGGCGGGCCCCACTGGCCAGCTGATCTACTGGACGAGGTTCGGCGATCTCGCAACCATGGTCGCCACCGTGTTTGGCGGCAGCATCGTTGTCGAATTGCTGCGGCAATGGTGGGGACCGGTCGGCACCGTCAGGATCGTTCCGCCAACCGTGCAAAGCGCCCTTGGGATCGCGCGGCGTGCGATCGCGCCGCTGCTGCTGATCTTCACGTTTCTCGTACCGGTGATCTTCTACGATCAGCGCTACATTCTCGATCTCGGCATCCTGGTGCTGACTTACGTGATGCTCGGGTGGGGATTGAACGTGGTGGTCGGCCTCGCCGGCCTGCTCGACCTCGGCTATGTCGCGTTCTACGCGGTCGGCGCCTACTCCTACGCGCTGTTGTCCACCAATTTCGGGCTGTCGTTCTGGGTCTGCCTGCCGCTCGCGGGAATTCTCGCCGCGTTCTGGGGCGTGCTTCTGGGATTTCCGGTGCTGCGGCTGCGCGGCGACTATCTCGCCATCGTGACGCTGGCTTTCGGCGAGATCATCCGGCTCGTGATCATCAACTGGCAAAGCCTGACCGGCGGCCCGAACGGCGTGTCAGGCATTCCGCGGCCGTCGTTCTTCGGAATTCCATTGACGCCGGGCGATGACGGACTTGCCGCCAGGCTCGGCATCGAATTCTCGCCGACCCACCGCATTGTGTTCCTGTTCTACCTGATCCTGGCGCTGGCGCTCCTGACCAATTGGGTGACGATCCGGCTGCGACGCCTGCCGATCGGCCGCGCCTGGGAGGCGTTGCGCGAGGACGAGGTTGCCTGCCGCGCGCTCGGCATCAACACCACCACGACCAAACTCACCGCGTTCGCCACCGGCGCCATGTTCGGCGGCTTCGCCGGCGCATTCTTTGCGACCCGGCAAGGCTTCATCAGCCCGGAATCATTTACCTTCCAGGAATCGGCGCTGGTGCTGGCGATCGTCGTGCTCGGCGGCATGGGTTCGCAACTCGGCGTGGCGCTTGCCGCGCTCACCATGATCGGCGGCTTCGAACTGTTCCGCGGCTTCGACCAGTACCGCATGCTGGTATTCGGCCTGGCGATGGTGCTCCTGATGATCTGGCGGCCGCGCGGGCTGATCGGACATCGCGCGCCGACCGTATTCCTGCGGCACAGCCAGGCCATCTCCTCCGAACTGGCCAGGGAAGGCCGGGGATGAGCGGGGAAAGCATCCTCAGCGTCGATCACCTGACGATGCGCTTTGGCGGCGTCGTCGCCGTCAACGACCTGTCGTTCGAGGCCGAGCGGCGCAAGATCACCGCGCTGATCGGGCCGAACGGCGCCGGCAAGACCACCGTGTTCAACTGCATTACCGGATTCTACCGGCCGACATCGGGCACCATGCGCCTGACGCATGATGACGGCCGCAATATCCAGCTCGAACGTCTGAACGATTTCCGGATTTCCAAACAGGCCAGGGTCGCGCGCACCTTTCAGAACATCCGGCTGTTTCCCGGCATGACCGCGCTCGAAAACCTGATGGTCGCGCAGCACAACGCGCTGATGCTCGCCTCCGGCCTCACCTTTCTCGGGCTGATCGGCGCCCCGTCCTGGCGCGCCGCCGAGAAGCACGCGATCGATCAGGCAACGCGCTGGCTCGACCGCATCGGCCTGCGCGATCGCGCCGACGACGCCGCCGGCAATTTGCCTTATGGCGATCAGCGCCGCCTCGAAATCGCGCGCGCCATGTGCACCGAACCGGCGTTGCTGTGCCTCGACGAGCCGGCCGCCGGACTGAACGCGCGCGAGAGCGCAGCCCTCAGCGAGCTGTTGCTCTCGATCCGCGCCGACCATGGCACCTCGATCCTGCTGATCGAGCACGACATGTCGGTGGTGATGGAAATTTCCGACCACATCGTGGTGATGGACTACGGCGTCAGGATCGCCGAAGGCGCGCCGAAAGACATCCGTGACGACCCGAAGGTGATCGCGGCCTATCTCGGCGCCGACGAGGAAGAGGCCCTCGCCCTCATGGAGGGCGAAACGTGACCGCGCCATCCGCAGCGCCCCTGCTCGCCGTCCGCGGCCTTCGCGCCGCCTATGGCAAGATCGAGGCGCTGAAGGGCGTCGATCTCGACATCAATCCGGGCGAGATCGTCGCGCTGATCGGCGCCAATGGCGCCGGCAAGTCGACGCTGATGATGACGATCTTCGGCAAGCCGCGCGCCCGCGCGGGATCGATCCGGTTCGACGGCCGCGACATCACCGATGTGCCGACCCACGAGATCGCGCGGCTGCGCATCGCGCAATCGCCCGAAGGCCGCCGGATTTTCCCGCGCATGAGCGTGGCGGAAAACCTGCAGATGGGCGCCGACGCCACCGATTGCAGCGAGGCCGAGCGGTCAGCCGGACTCGAACGCGTGTTGACGCTGTTTCCGCGACTCAAGGAGCGCATGACCCAGCGCGGTGGCACCCTGTCGGGCGGCGAACAGCAGATGCTGGCGATCGGGCGAGCGCTGATGAGCCGGCCGCGCCTGTTGATGCTGGACGAACCCTCGCTGGGCCTGGCGCCCTTGATTGCGCGCCAGATTTTCGACGCCGTCCGGACGCTCAACCGGCAGGACGGCCTCACCGTGCTGATTGTCGAGCAGAACGCCAATCATGCCCTGCGGCTGGCCCATCGCGGCTACGTCATGGTCAACGGCCTGATCACGCTTGGCGGCACAGGCGCGGAACTGTTGCAGCGCCCGGAGATCCGCGCCGCCTATCTGGAAGGCGGACGGCGGGGGTAAGGATTGCCGGGATGCGCGCAGCGCAGACCCGGAATCTCGAGATTCCCCGACGTGCAATTGCACATCTGAGGTTCGCCCGTTTCACTCGCGCCCCGGAATGACCACCAGGGCCTGCCAAGGGTCCCTTTGCCCGAAATTTGCCGATGACTTCGCGGTAAATTCAGCCGACAATGACCGTGATTTTCGAACCCGGCGGCCTGCCGCCGACTTCCCATGGCGAACTAACCGCGAGGACCCCTCATGAAATCACTAAAGCTCATCGGCCTGGCATTGGGCGCGTCGCTCGCGCTGTCGACGACAGCGTTGGCGCAAGACATCACTGTCGCTGTGGCGGGGCCGATGACCGGCGGAGAATCCGCGTTCGGCCGCCAGATGAAGAACGGCGCCGAACAGGCGGTCAAGGATCTCAACGCCGCCGGCGGCCTGCTCGGCAAGAAGCTCGCGCTGGAAGTCGGCGACGATGCCTGCGATCCCAAACAGGCGCGCTCGGTGGCGGAAAAGTTCGCCAGCGCCAAAATCCCCTTCGTCGCGGGCCACTATTGTTCGTCCTCGTCGATCCCGGCTTCGGAAGCCTATGCCGATGGCAACGTATTGGAGATCACGCCTGCCTCGACCAATCCGCTGTTCACCGAGCGCAAGCTCTGGAACGTGGCGCGCGTCTGCGGCCGCGACGATCAGCAGGGCCTGGTCGCCGCCGATTACATCGCGAAATTCTACAAGGGCAAGAACGTCGCCATCCTCAACGACAAGACCACCTACGGCAAAGGCCTCGCCGACGAGACCAAGAAGGCGCTCAACAAGGCCGGCTTTACCGAAAAGATGTTCGAATCCTACAACAAGGGCGACAAGGACTTCACCGCGATCGTTTCGCGCATGAAGCGCGAGAACATCGACCTTGTCTACGTCGGCGGCTACCATCAGGAATCCGGACTGATCGTGCGCCAGATGCGCGATCAGGGTCTCCAGACCGTTTTGATGGCCGGCGATGCGCTCGCCGACAAGGAGTTCGCCTCGATCACCGGACCCGCGGGCGAAGGCACGCTGTTCACCTTCGGTCCCGACCCGCGCAACAAGCCGACCGCCAAATCCATCGTCGAGAAGTTCAAGGCCAACAACATCGATCCCGAAGGCTACACGCTCTACACCTACGCCGCGATGCAGGTGTGGTCGCAGGCGGTGGCGAAGGCCGGCACGACCGATCCGAAGAAGGTCATGGATACGATCAAGGCCGGCACGTGGGATACGGTGATCGGCAAGATGGAATTCGACGCCAAGGGCGACATCAAGCAGATCGACTATGTGGTCTACAAGTGGGACGCCAAAGGCAACTACACCGAGATCAATCCGAAGGGCTCGTAGGACCCGACGGCTTCCGTCCGACTAAAACGCCCCGGTTCGCCGGGGCGTTTTTTTGCGCGCCGCCGGGCCGCATCGCCAGTCTGATCTGACGGGAATGATCAGAATGGCCCTCGACAGTTGAAGCATTGTTCGGGACTATATTTCCATGACTCAGGATGGGGCTGACGCGATCGAGCCCCCACGGATCCGCACCATGAACAATCTCCTCACCGACATTGCCGGGGTTCGCGTCGGTCACGCCGACGATGCCGCGCTGGCGTCCGGCGTCACGGCCGTGATCTTCGACAAGCCCGCGGTCGCGGCCATGGACGTACGCGGCGGCGGACCCGGCACCCGCGAGGGTGCGCTGCTCGACCTCGCCAATACGGTGGAGAAGATCGACGCGATCGCGCTTGCGGGCGGCTCGGCGTTCGGGCTGGAGGCCGGCGGCGGCGTACAGGCCTGGCTTGCCGAACAGGGCCGCGGCTTTGCGGTGCGCGGCGCCATCATTCCGATCGTGCCCGGCGCGATCTGTTTCGATCTCCTGAATGGAGGCAGCAAAAAATGGGGCCGCTTCGCGCCGTACCGCGATCTCGGCTATGCGGCGGCCGCCGCGGCCAATACGGCTTTCGCGCTCGGCAGCGCGGGGGCAGGCCTCGGCGCCAACACCGCAAATCTGAAGGGCGGCCTCGGCTCCGCTTCTGCGAAAACCGAGGATGGCGTCAAGGTCGCCGCACTTGCCGTGGTCAATGCGGTGGGCACCGTGACGGTCGGCGACGGACCGTGGTTCTGGGCCGCGCCCTTTGAAATCGACGGCGAGTATGGCGGGCGCGGATGGCCGGGCTCGTTCACGCCGGACATGCTGAGGATGCGCATCAAAGGCGGCCCTGATGCGACCTCCGTGGAGAACACGACGCTGGCCGTCGTCGTGACCGACGCCAGGCTGACGAAACCGCAGGCCAGGCGGCTTGCCATGATCGCGCAGACCGGATTTGCCCGCGCGATCTATCCGGTGCACGCGCCGATGGACGGCGACGTGGTGTTCGCCGCGGCGACCGGCGAAATACCGGTCGATCCGCTGGTCGGACTCACCGAGCTCGGCATGGTCGCGGCCAATGTCGTGGCCCGCGCCATCGCGCGCGGCGTCTTTGCGGCGACCGCCCTGCCCTTCCCCGGCGCGTTGCCGGCATGGAAGGACCGCTTTGGCTAGACGCTGAGTGAGAGCGGCGCGGCGGTCGAGAACTGCGGCCCGTTCTGGATCAGCTGCTCGAGGCGGGCGTAGGATAGCGAGATCTGCGTGAACTGCGAGGAATCGACCGGCCTCAGCGAGGACGATAGTCCAGTGCCGCCGTTCGTCGAGGCGGAGGATGTCGCGGTGGCCGAGGACGCGGCCAGGGCCTGCAAGAGTGGATCGGTGGATGTGCTGCCGTTCGTCGTGCTGCCGTCCGTGGTGCCGTCGACGTCGGTGGACCCGGTCGAGCCAGCCGCATGCACGTGGCGATGCCCGCCCTGCAGCGCGGACTTCAGCTCGCCGAGGCTGACCGTGCCGTCGCCGCTCTTGTCCAGCTGGCCAAACACATGATCGGCCGCCGCGATGTTGGTTCCACCCGCGCCAAGAGCGTTTTCGAATTCCGACTGGGTGATCTGGCCGTCGCCGTTGGCGTCGATCTGCGAGAACAGGTTTTGCAGAGCGGTCGCCGGGCTGACCGATGCCGGCGTGGCTGCCCCCGTTTGCGACTGACCCTGCGCCGCGAGCAGCGCGCTCATGGTCGATGGCGATATCTGGGCGCCTCCGCTGAACCCTGGAACCGGGGCGGAGCTTTCCGAAGCCGAGGCGCCGCCAGAGGGGGCGAACAGATCTGCCGAGGCCTGGCTAAAACCCGTGGATTGCGCTGACGACGAACTCGAAGAGGTCAGCGAATGGATGGCATCCAGTGCGGCCGACGCGGCGCCTAAACCAATCAGCATGACAGAACTCCGACAAGCGCCGCAGCGCGCGGCCTTTCCCTTGAGAGCAATCGATCAGCAAGCCCCATGCCATCGTGAAGAACCCCATAAAATCAGGGGTTTTTGCACCTCGACCCGGCCGGCCGCCCCGGCAATTGATGCCGCCGCGGCAGAATTTTCCGCCTCCATCGTCCCGCATTGCCCGCAAGCCCCGCGCGTGTTACGCGGAAACCATCCTTGAGGCTTCGAAAGTGGTTCGGGAAAGCGCACATGTCCCAGCAATTTGCGTCACGTCCCCTCGTCATCGCGCCCTCGATCCTGGCGTCCGATTTCGCGAGACTCGGCGAAGAGGTTCGCGCCGTCGATGCGGCGGGCGCCGACTGGATCCATCTCGACGTGATGGACGGACATTTCGTCCCCAACATTTCCTACGGCCCCGACGTCATCAAGGCGATCCGCCCGCACACCAAAAAGATCTTCGACGCGCATCTGATGATCTCGCCGTGCGATCCGTATCTGGAGGCCTTCGCCAAGGCCGGCTGCGATCACATCACGGTGCATGCCGAGGCAGGCCCGCATCTGCATCGCTCGCTGCAGGCGATCCGCGCGCTCGGCAAGAAGGCCGGCGTCTCGCTCAACCCGGGCACGCCGGTTTCGGCCATCGAATATGTCATCGACATGATCGACCTGGTGCTGGTGATGTCGGTCAATCCGGGCTTCGGCGGCCAGGCTTTTATCCCCTCCGCGCTCGGCAAGATTCAGGATTTGCGCGCGATGACGGCGGGACGGCCGATCGACATCGAGGTCGATGGCGGCGTCGGCCCGGATGTTTCCGGCCAACTCGCCGCCGCCGGCGCCAACGCGTTTGTCGCGGGCTCCGCCGTGTTCAAGGGCGGCAGCATGGAAAGCTACAAGGCCAATATTTCCGCGATCCGCAACGCGGCCGCGCTGGCACGCGGCGAAGCGATCTGACGTCCGGGCTTACAGGCGCGCGGCAGCAGGCGATACTCCGACCTACAAGGCCGGCATCGATCGATCGTCGGAACGGTCCTTCGGCGCCTCGTCCTGTGACGAGGCCAGCCGGGGCGGCCGCACCACGGTCACGGTACAGGGCGCCTCGGCCGCCACTTTGGCGGAAACGCTGCCCAGCAGCGTGCGCACCAGCGAATTCTGCCGGGCGCCGATGACGATGTGATCGACGTGGTTGGCTTCGGCGAATTCGAGGATGGCGGCTGCCGGATCGACGGCCTCGAGGACATGGGCGGTCAACCTGCTCTCGTCGAGCTTCAACGGCGACGCCCAGTGCTTGAGCGTGACAAGCCGGTCGACATGCTTGTTGTTGCCTTCTTCATCCAGCGTCCTGTCGATGGTGACCCGGCCGAGCTTCAGCACGTTCAGGCAGGCAAGCCGCGCCGAGGGCAGCGTCTTCAGGATTCGTTCGGCGGTGACCCGCAGCGCCTCGTTCAGCGCGGCCGACCCTTCCGTGATGTCGAGCGCGATCGCCACGATCGGGCTTGACGCCAGCTGGGCGGCAACACCCGGCTTGCCTCGCGGCGGCGTCGGGTTGCCGTTGAAGCGGCGGCGCCAGACCGTGCCGATGGGATCGCGGTTGAGCCGCTCCGATCGCGCCGTCAGCTTGATCTGGTCGGGATGGGCGAGTTCGAACGCCAGTTGCGAAGCCGTGGGGTAACGCCAGACCGGCTCGATCTCCAGGCACCGCAGCACGACTTCCTGCAACCACGGCGGATAGTCCGGCCTCAATTTGCGTGGAGGATAGGGATCGCGCCACAGCCGGCGCCGCATGCCGCGCATGGTTTCGCTTTCCCCGAACGGCCGCACGCCGGTCGTAAAAAAATACAGCAGCACGCCCAGCGAAAACAGATCGCTGCGCGGATCGTCGCGCACGCCGAGCAACCGCTCGGGCGCCATGTAGGGCGCGGTGCCATAGGGCAAGCGGAATTCTTCCTGCAACAGATCGGGCAGTTGATTGTGGTGCGACAGGCCGAAATCGATCAGCACGGCCTCGCCGGAGGGGCGAAACATGACGCTGCTCGGCTTGATATCGTGATGGATCACGTTCTGCCGATGCAGGTCGGCCAACGCGGTCGCGATCTTCCAGGCGATGACGCGCGCCTCTTCATAGGCCAGAGGCAATTCGCCAAGCCGGCTGTAAAGCGTCTTGCCCGGAATCGGCTCGATCACGACATAGGCCTGGCGCGCGAAATCGCCGGTCGCGTAACAGGCCGGCACATGAGGCCCCGACAGCCGCGGCAGGATCATCTGCTCCATCTCGAAGCTGACGATGGCGGCGGGATCCTCGCCCTCCGACACTCTTGGAACCTTCATCAACAACGGCGTTGATATGTCCGGACGGGTCACGCTCCACAGCGTCGCCATGCCGCCGCGATGAACGCACTCCCCGACGGTGAAGCCGTCGATATCAGCGCCGGGCTGAACCGATACTTTCGCCATCGCTCACCTCCCGACCGAGAGGCGGTCGGCGAGCCAGTGCGGCAGGCCGTTTTCGCGAATTCGCCTTGCGGCCGCATCGACATCATACGGCACCCGGCAATAGGTGATTTCCCGAGATCCGGTATCGAACATCGCGAAGGATGCCGCCGGATCGCCGTCGCGGGGCTGCCCGACCGAACCGAGAACGGCCAGCCAGCGCCGGCCGGAAAGCAATTGCACCGTCACGCCGGATGTCGGGACGAAACTCGTCATCTTCCCCGTCACCGACATCGAATAAAGCGCCGGCCGATGGATGTGGCCACAGAACGTGACGTGGGCGGCCGCCGCCAGAAGGCTCCGTCCGGCATCCGCCGTCGACTGGACGTAACGCCATTTCGCCGGATTGCTGGCCTCCGAATGAACGTAGAGGCGGTCGTCCTCGTCCAGCGTCAGCGGCAATTCCGCCAGGAAGCGCCGCTGGGGTGCGCTCAGCCTGCCCCGCGTCCACTCGATCACGGCCTGGGCCTGGGCATTCATGGATTCCGACGGGGTGCCAATGGCGCTGTCGTGATTGCCGCGCACGGCCAGCGCCCCGTCCTCGACGAGATTCATGACTGTCTCGACCGTCCATTCGGGATCGGCGCCGTAACCGACATAGTCGCCGAGGCAAATGATCCGCTCCGCGCCGTGCGCCCGCGCAAAATCAAGGCACGCCGTGAAAGCCTGCCGGTTGGCGTGAATATCCGCAAAAACTGCCAGCAGCACGCTTCCCTCCGCGACCAGCCCTATCACCCGGTGTGTTACCGGGGTTGACGGATATCAAACAACAGGGCGCGGGAGGCGCGCAATCATGTGGAGGACGTTGCGATTGGATCGTCTAGCGCCTGCGTGGGGCTTCAAGGCCCTTGAGCAACAGGGCCAGCACGGCGTCGATCCGCGCCGGGAGCTGCGGATCGCTCCATTCCTCGGAATGGGCGGGATGATGGAAGCGGATGGTGGCGTCGAAGACCGCAAGCGCGGTGGTCTTGGCGTCAGTGACCTGGAAGATGCCCTGCTTCACGCCGTCGGACAAGATAAGCTCGACCTGGTCGATGAGGCATTCTTTATGCCCTTTGACCACCTTGCACGCTTCCCGCGCCAGCGTCAGATAGGTCGCGAACATCTCGGGGTCGTCACAAACCCGCTTTTGCTTGGCCGCGAACAGCGTCCGCAGCCATTTATCAAGCCTTGCAGGCGCGGGGCCGGACCCTTCGGCGATTTTTTTGAGCGGCGCGCTGACGCGGTCGAGCCAGCGTTTGGCCACCGCCTCGCGCAGTGAAGCCTTGCTCGGAAAATGGCGGTAGACGCTGCCATGGCTCACATCGAGCGCGCGGGCAACGTCCACCACGGTCGCCTTGGCGAGCCCGAAGCGGCGCAGCACGTCCTCGGTGACGTCCAGAATGCGCTCCGGCGTCAAAACCACTATCTCGTTCATCCGGGCATCCTCTGCTTTCGCGAACCGATCTCGTGGTTGGTCATCATCGTTCCCGGTTAGCGGGCCAGCCGTTCGGCCTGCGCGGCCAGGTGGCTCGCGACACGGGCGTTGAGCCAGCGCTGGATTTGGGTGGTCAGGTAAAAGATCTCGATGGTCATGGCGGTGTCCTCATGCATTGCCTGATTCGCCGCCGGTGCGGCCAGCCAGGTGACGACCCAGTATCGGCGTCATCGGCAATATAGGACATCTCGCTGACAGTTTCATATCTGTCAGTCAATCTACCGTGATTGC
>CAWAXR010000006.1:0-20551 GCA_963786045.1 uncultured Alphaproteobacteria bacterium
TGCTTTACGATCTGCACGTCCGCGACGAGCCGTACTGATTTCACCGTCAGTCGCAGTGGAGACGATGCAGGGTGATCTCCGGCGGACAGTTGAAACGAACGGCGACCACGCTCGATCCGGCGCCGGTGGAGGTGTAGCCGGTCATATCGCCGTAGCGCCAGGCTCCCGCACCCATCCGCCGCGGCAGCACCGAGTCGAGTGTCAGAGGGATTGATCCCGGCAGGCAGATCTGGCCGCCATGCGTGTGCCCGCTCAAAAGCAGATCGAAGCCCGCATGCGCGGCCTGGCGGAAGATTTCGGGCGTATGCGACAACAGGATGGAGAAGGCGTCTTCGGGAATCTGCGACCCGGCTTTTTCAATATTGTCGACCCTGAAGTAATGCGCATCGTCGATTCCGGCGAGATATATCGCCTGATCGCCGCGTCGGATTACCTCGCATTCATTTTGCAGCATTCTGATGCCCATGGCCTCCAGCCCCGGCAGCATCTGGATCGTATCGTGATTGCCGAGCACACCGAAGACAGGCTGTCTCAGGTGATCCATTACTCGCGTCATTCCTTTCAGCGCAGCATCGTACGCGCCGAAAGTCTTGCCGCGATAGTCGCCTGTCAGGACGCATAAATCATATCGCAGCCCGGAGACCAGTTCGCCGAGCCGCTGCATCGCCAGCTGGTTCATATCGACATGGGTGTCGCTGATGTGAAGGATGGTGAAGCCGTCAAAGAGACGCGGCAACCTTGCGGATCGGATGTTGTTCGTCCTGACGACAATGCGCTCCGCGTTCCTGCGCCCGCGCCAATACAAACCGGTCAGCTTGAGTATCGCTCGTATGACTGAATGAACGGAATACCAGTTCTCGATGTGAAAAAAATTGAGGCCCTGGCCAAAGATTTGAGCTTCATGATCGGTTTCAATTCCCAGACGTTGTCGCGCGTACAGCCGTCCCAGGCGTTGCTCCAAGACCGGGAGCAGCTCGTTTTCGTCAGGCGCTTTTTCTGGCACGGATTTCATCTCGTGGACCTTCAGGATCCCAGCTTCACGGGAGCGGGTTCGGTCAGATCTTCCCGGCAAACCGCTGCTCGGCAGGAATGGAGGATGGTCGGTCTTCATATTCCAATAGGCCTACTCTTAACGCATGAGAAGCTTGTCCGAACCTTGCACCAGGTCAAAACGGCAGGCGCGGTCCGCGCTTTTTGAGACGCATCAAAGCCTCGAAAGGGGGGCGCCTTTCGCGCCCCCGTCGCACGCCCGTGCCTGCCGAATGCTTGACGGATGCCGGCGCCACCGCTTAGCTGACGTCAATCAATATGAAGGCGGCCTGGTCTGGCAAAGCCCTTGGGGAGAACGAACGATGCGCGGCAAATCACTGCTGTTTCTATCGGCCATGGTCGCCCTCGGAACGCCCGGCGCGCAGGCGCAGTACGCGGCAAAGGACTGGCCGGACGGCCCGAGCAAGCAAAGGTTCGTTGACACCTGCAACGGTTGCCACGACATCAATCGGGTCCGTATCGGCTACACCCCGGAGGGCTGGCTGACGGTGGTGCGCATGATGCAAAACATGCAGGCGCCGGTGCCTGCGCAGGAATGGGGACCTCTGACCGACTACCTCATGAAGAGTTTCCCCGAGCGCAAGCGCCCGGAGGCGGCCATTATCGATGGTCCGGTGAAGGTCGATATCAAGATGTGGGACGTGCCGACCCAGGGGGCGCGTCCGCACGATCCGCTCGCTGCCCGGGATGGCTCAATCTGGTGGGCCGCCCAACTGGCCAACAAGCTTGGCCGGGTCGATCCGAAGACCGGCGCCATCCGGGAATATACGCTGAAGTCGGCGTTCACCGGGCCCCATGGGCTGGTGGAGGACAAGGCCGGCAATATCTGGTTTACCGGCAACCTTAGCGGGATGATTGGCAAGCTCGATCCCAACACCGGCATTGTGACCGAATATCCGCTGCCGGATGCGAATGCGAAGGACCCGCACACCCTCAATTTCGACCAGAGCGGGATTCTCTGGTTCACCGTGCAACAGGCCAATATGATCGGGCGGCTCGATCCCGCGACCGGCGCGATCAAGCTTCTCACCTCGCCGACGCCGAAATCGCGCCCTTACGGGATCAAGATCAACGCGCAGGGTATTCCGGTGTTTGTCGAATTCGGCACCAACAAAATTGCCACCATCGATCCGAAGACACTCGCGATCAAGGAATACACGCTGCCCGATGCCGGTGCGCGACCGCGGCGCCTCGCGATCGGTCCCGACGGCACGATCTGGTACGCCGACTTTGCGCGGGGAATGATCGGCAAGCTCGATCTGGCGACGGGCGCGGCCAGGGAGTGGCCCTCGCCGAGCGGTCCGAAGTCCGAACCTTACGGCATGGTCTTTACGAGGGGCGCGGTGTGGTACAGCGAATCCAATGCCAAGCCGAACACCATCGTTCGCTTCGATCCAGCTACGGAAAAATTCCAGAGCTGGGCGATCCCGGGCGGCGGCGACATCGTGCGCAACATGGACGTCACGCCCGACGGCAACCCCGTGATGGCAAACAGTCTGACCAATCAGGTTGGGATGGTTCAAATTCAAGCCGGCGGACCTTCGCCGCTATCTTCCGCTGGTCGCTGAAACCGGGCGTTTGACGACGAATTACACTGGTGCGCTGCACATGAGCATTCTCCTGACGCTGGTTCTGATTGTTGTCTTGATCGTTGCCGGTCTGGTCTTGTTCGCCGCCAACACCGCGCGGAAGGTCGAAGCCGCGGTGCCGCCGTGCGGCCGGTTCATCGAGATCGATGGCCAGCGGCTGCACTACGTCGACACCGGAGGCACGGGCCCGGCCATCGTGATGATTCACGGCCTCGGCGGTACGCTGTGGAACTACACCTATGCGCTGGTGGGCAAGCTGTCGGGCGAGTACCGGGTCATCGCGGTCGATCGGCCCGGCTCCGGCTATTCGGCGCGCGCAGACGGTGCGCCGGCCAAACTCAGTGCGCAGGCTGATACGCTGGCGAAGTTCATGCGCGCGTTGGGGCTCAAGCGGCCGCTGTTGGTCGGGCATTCGCTGGGCGGCGCCTTGTCGCTCGCGATCGCGCTCGATCATCCGGACTGTGCGGGCGCGCTGGCGTTGATCGCGCCGCTGACGCAAGCGCAGGACGAGGTGCCGAAACCGTTCCTGGGGCTGGTCGTCAATTCGCCCTTGATGCGCAAGATCATCGCCTGGACGCTGGCCATTCCAATGTCGATCCGGAACGCGCCGGAACTGATGAAGGTCGTGTTCGGGCCGGACGCGGTGCCGGCGGATTTCCCGACACGTGGCGCCGGGCTGCTCGGCCTGCGGCCTAAGAGTTTCTACAACACCTCTTCCGACCTCATCGCAGTCAATGAAGATCTGCCGGGCATGATGAAACGCTATGGCGGGCTGACCATTCCGCTCGGCATGCTGTTCGCCAAGGGCGACCTGATCCTCGACTACCGTAAGCAGGGCGAGGCGATGAAACAACAATGCCCGGCGCTCGATCTGGTGCTGATGGACGAGCATGGTCATATGCTGCCGGTGACCGCGCCTGACAGCACAGCCAGCCTGATCCGCCGCGTTGCCGCGCGGCAGTCGGTGCCGCATGTCCCGGGCGCGTGAGGGAAGGCCGCGCGTCTTGAACCGAACAAAGTGAAGCAACAAGAAAATGAACAGTGAAACCTCCTTTCGTCCGGTCAAGGGTGAAGCCGTGGAATTCGACTACGTCATCGTTGGCGCGGGCTCGGCCGGATGTGTGCTCGCCCATCGCCTGAGCGCGGATGGAAAAAATTCGGTTCTGCTGCTCGAAGCAGGCCCAAGGGATACCAATCTCTGGATTCACGTGCCGCTCGGATATGGCAGGCTGTTCAAGGAGAAGGCCGTCAACTGGATGTACCAGACCGAGTCGGAGCCGGGACTGGACGGACGAAGCGTGTTCCAGCCGCGCGGCAAGGTGCTGGGCGGATCGAGTTCGATCAACGGCTTGCTTTATATTCGCGGCCAGCACGAGGACTACGATCGCTGGCGCCAGCATGGCAACCATGGCTGGGGTTTTGACGACGTCCTGCCCTATTTCAAGAAAGCCGAAGACCAGCAGCGTGGCGCGGATGATTTTCACGGCACCGGCGGCCCGCTGCCGGTTTCCGACCTGGGGCATCCCGATCCGCTCTCCGCGGCCTTCATCACGGCCGCGGCCGAGACCGGCCTGCCGGTCAATCGCGACTTCAACGGCGCGTCGCAGGAAGGCGCCGGATTTTTCCAGACCACGACACGGCACGGAAGACGCGCGAGCACGGCGGTCGCCTATCTTCGCTCCGCCAGGGGCCGCGGCAATCTGCGGATCGAGACTTCCGCCCCGGCGCAGCGCATCGTGTTCGATGGGCGTCGCGCCGACGCGGTCGAGTACCGCCAGGCAGGGGTCTTGAAAACGGCGCGGGCGCGCAAGGAAATCCTGATCTCTGGTGGGGCGTTCAATTCTCCGCAATTGTTGCAGCTCTCCGGCGTGGGCCCGGCGGACTTGTTGCGCCGGCATGGCATCGATGTCGTGCTGGATGCGCCGGGCGTCGGGCACGACCTGCAGGATCACCTCCAGGTCAGGGTGGTCATGCGTTGCTCGCAAGCCATCACGCTCAACGATATCGTCAACAACCCCGTGCGCAAGATCCTGACCGGGCTGCAATATGCGGCGTTCCGGACCGGTCCGCTGACGATCGCCGCGGGCACGTCGGGGGCATTCTTCAAGACCAACCCCCGTCTGGCGACGCCGGATATCCAGATTCATTTCCTGCCATTCTCTACCGACAAGATGGGAGAGAAGCTGCATTCGTTTTCCGGATTCAGCGCGTCGGTCTGTCAGTTGAGGCCCGAGAGCCGCGGCTCGCTTCGCATCCGCAGCGCTGACCCGGCCGCGCCTCCGGAGATAAGGATCAACTATCTCTCGACCGAGGTCGATCGCACCGCCAATGTCGAAGGCCTGAAGATGTTGCGGAAGATATTGCAGGCAAAGGCGCTCAGCCCCTATGTCGTCGAGGAGGTCGATCCCGGAGCAAAGGTCGTGAGCGATGAGGCGTTGCTGGCGTATTGCCGTTCCCGCGGCAGCACCATTTATCATCCGACTTCGACGTGTCGCATGGGAAACGATCCGCTCGCTGTCGTCGATCAGCGGCTTCGCCTTCGCGGGATCGAGGGGCTGCGCGTGGTCGACGCCTCTGTCATGCCCGACCTTGTGTCGGGCAATACGAATGCCCCGGTCATCATGATCGCGGAAAAAGCCTCCGACATGATTTTGGAGGATGCGAGGTAGCCCAGGCATGCCCCGGAGAGGCGTTTGCATTCCGGTATCGGCGCGTTCTATCTTCCCGGCTCACCGGCAGCCGCAATTCCTGCGGGGGGCATCGATTTGGAGCGTGAGTGGTGGCAATTCGACTACGGATCGGCACGCGCAAGAGCGTCATGGCCCTGGCCCAGACCGAGGAAATCGCCCGGCGCCTGACCGGGGCCGTACCCGGTATCGATGTCGAAATCGTCAAGTTCGAAACGACAGGCGATTCTGACCAGACCAGCAAGCTCTTGAAGCACGGCGGCAAGGGCGGCGCATTCGTCGCTGAAATTCGCGATGCCGTGCGGTCAGGAAAATTGCACGCCGCGATGCATTCGCTCAAGGACATGCCGGGCAACGAGGACACTCCGGGGCTGGTCATCGGCGCGACATTGACGCGCGATCCGCCCGGTGACGTTTTGGTGCTGCGGCCTGGGGTTTCAATCGAGGAATTCAGGCGTTCGCGCGGCAAGGGTTTCAAGATCGGCACCAATGCGGTCCGCCGCGCCGCCTACGCGCGCCGCCTGTTTCCGGAAGTCGAGGTCATTCACTATCGCGGCGCCGCCGACACCCGCGTGCGCAAGCTCGATCATCTGGAGAAGCAACGGCTTCCCGATGGCGGCGAGGCGGGCCCCGCGGACGCGCTGATCATGGCGCGCTCCGGGCTTGAGCGCGTTGGCCTCTCAGGCCGTATCGCCTATGAGTTTTCGATTCAGGAAATGCTGCCGGCGGTCGGGCAGGGGATCGTCGCGGTGGAATGCGCCGTCGACGATTGGCAAACGCGAGGTATTCTGGCCGCGATCGACGACCTCGCCGCGCATCGCAGCGCCGATGCCGAGCGCGAGGTGTTGTGGGTGCTCAACGGGCATTGCAATTCGCCGATCGCGGGATTTTCAACCATCGACGGCGCGCGGATGACGCTGACCGCCTCGGTGCTGGACGAGGCCGGCGGATTGTTCATCGAAGCCTCGCATTCCGGGCCTGCCGACCGCCCGCGCGAACTCGGACGCGCGGTTGGGCTCGAGCTTCTGGCGAAGGGCGCGGCTGGCATCATCGAGCGCAGCCGGCCGGAATGATGGATCGGGGGCGTTTCCGCAAACACCGTCGTCATCATCCGCGATAGCGTCTCGAATCTTGTGAAGGCCGGCGATTACCGGATACCTGCTTTCGCGGGTATGACGCTTTGGCTAGCCGCGCTCAGCCTTTATAGGCCCGCACCCGCTTCAGCATCTGCTCGACATGCGCGATCGGGGTTTCCGGCTGAATGCCGTGGCCGAGGTTGAAGATCAGCCGGCCGCCGGCGTAGTTCGAGAGCACGTCGTCAATGGCGCGATCAAGCGCGGCGCCGCCCGCGATCAGCGCCAGCGGATCGAGATTGCCCTGAACGGCGACGCGGTTTTGCACACGCTCGCGGATCAACGATGGCTCGGCCGTCCAGTCGATACTGACGGCATCGACGCCGGTTGATTCCACATATCCCGGCAACTGCGCGCCCGCGCCTCTGGGAAAGCCGATGATCCTGGCATCCGGGACTTTCTGGCGCACGCCCGCGACGATGCGGCGGGCCGGCTCGGTCGACCAACGCGCAAATTCGCGCGGCGGCAGCACGCCGGCCCAGGTGTCGAAGATCTGCAGCGCGTCGGCGCCGGCCGCCAATTGTCCCAAAAGATACTGGATCGAATTCTCGACCAGCACGTCGATGATTTTCGCGAACGCCTCGGGGTGGCGATAGGCCATGAGCCGCGCCGGCGCCTGATCCGGTGTGCCTTGCCCGGCCACCATATAAGTCGCAACCGTCCACGGCGCGCCACAGAAACCGATCAGCGCAATTTTCGGATCGAGCTCGCGGCGGACGCGCCGCAGCGCCTCATACACCGGATCGAGCCTGGTGAAGTCGGCGCGCGATGCCAGCGTTTCGACTTTCTCCGGTGTGTCCAGCGGATCGAGCCGCGGACCTTCGCCGGCCTCGAATCTCACGGAGCGGCCGAGCGCATAGGGGATGACAAGAATATCCGAGAAGATGATCGCGGCATCGAAGTTGAAACGGCGGATCGGCTGCAGCGTTACTTCGGCGGCGTATTCCGGCGTGAAGCAAAGATCGAGAAAACCGCCGGCCTTGGCCCGCAACTCGCGATATTCCGGCAGATAACGGCCGGCCTGCCGCATCATCCATACCGGCGGTATCGGCTGCCTGCGGCCGGAAAGCACTTCAAGGAAGGGTTTAGTGGGTTGAATCCGGGTCAAAACGCTGGTTCCGCAGGTCATCGGGAAGCGAGGTGCAGCCCCTGATACACCGCGGACACGGACTTGGCCAAGTCGCAATGTCAGTAATGCGGTGGCGGTTCGTTTGCGGCGCCTGGCACCTGCGTCTCGGCCTCCTGCAGGCGTTCGTTCAGATGGACGAGCTGCCGCGTCAGCGCGTCGATCTTGATCCATTGCTCGGTAACGGTCCTGTTCAGCGTCTCGATGGCGTCGTCCTGAAATGTCAACCGGGCCTCCAGCGTGTCTACGCGGTCGCTGAGCGTCTTGATATCACTCATCGGAATCGGCTCCCACTCCGCGCTCCCGTAACCCGTGGCCGAGCGCAATGCGCTCGTCAAAGACAAAACACTCGCCGTGCCAGCGGCTCTGCGTTTCCGGCACGCCTTCCAGATATTTCAGAATGCCGCCCTTGAGGTGATAGACCTCGGCAAAGCCGCGCGACAGCAGATAGCTGGATGCCTTTTCGCAGCGGATCCCGCCGGTGCAGAACATCGCGATCCTGCGGTGCTTGACCGGATCGAGATGGCGAGCGGCGAATTCCCTGAATTGCCCAAAGCTCTTGATGCCGGGGTCGACGGCGCCGTCGAAGGTGCCCATCGCCACCTCAAATGCATTGCGGGTGTCGATCAGGAGTGTTTCCGGGGCCGCGATCAAATCGTTCCAGTCGGCGGGATCGACATAAATGCCGACCCGGCGCGTCGGGTCGGTCTCCGCATCGCCAAGGGTCACGATCTCCTTCTTCAGCCGGATCTTCAGGCGGCCAAACGGCATCGCCGCGGCGCTTGAGAATTTCAGCTCGAGATTGTCGAGCCGTCCGCCGAACAGGCTGCCGCCGCACAACGCATCGACCAGTTCGTCGATTGCCACCGCGGTGCCCGCGAGCGTTCCGTTGATGCCTTCGTGGGCCAGCAACACGCTGCCCTTCAGCTTGAGATCGGCGCAAAGCGCCCGCAGCGGCTCGCGCAAATCGCGAAAATCCGGCAGGGCGGCGAATTGATAGAAAGCGGCGACCTTGAATGGCATCGCGGTGGTTTATCAGGGGGGCGGCGGAGGGGAAAGGCAGGGACGACCCCGTTATTTGGAGCACCTCCCACCATTGCCCTGCACCGGATGAATGTGCCAATAACCCCCCGGCAAACCCGCGCCGGCTACCGGCTGTGGAACTTGCAGGAGAACAGCGCAAAGTGAGCAATTTGGCATGAGGAATTTCCATCTCGCCGGCCGGTCGACGGTCCACTCCCAGAACGCGATGGTGGCGACCTCGCACCCGCTGGCTGCGCTGACGGCGATCGAGGTGCTGCGTTCCGGCGGCACCGCCGCCGACGCAGCGGTGGCGGCGTCTGCGCTGCTCGGCGTGATCGAGCCGCAATCCACCGGGATCGGCGGCGACTGCTTCGCGCTGATCCAGCCGAAGGGCGAGGGTAAGATCGTTGCCTATAACGGCTCGGGCCGCGCGCCGATGGCGGCG
This sequence comes from uncultured Alphaproteobacteria bacterium, assembly GCA_963786045.1. Lineage (GTDB taxonomy): Bacteria > Pseudomonadota > Alphaproteobacteria > Rhizobiales > Xanthobacteraceae > Bradyrhizobium. The sequence goes on from CAWAXR010000006.1 coordinate 9,054, forward strand.
AAGCCGGAATGGTACCTTGAGCGCAACATGCAGGCGATCCCGCTGACCTCGGCGCACGCCGTCAGCATTCCCGGCGCGGTCGACGCCTGGGCGACCATTCTGCGCGACCACGGCAAACTCGGGCTGGATACCTTGCTGCAACCGGCGATCAAGGCGGCGGAGGAAGGTTATGTTGTCGCGCCCCGTGTCGCGTTCGACTGGAAAAACGGTTTCGAAAAACTGAAGAAGGGCACCAACACCGAGCGCTATCTGCTGCCGCACGGCAAGCCTGCGGTTGCCGGCGACGTCATCAAGCAGCCTGAGCTCGGTCAGACGTTGCGGGCGATTGCCAGGAATGGCCGCGACGCCTTCTACAAGGGCGCGATCGCCGAGGACATGGTCGAGACGTTGCGCGGGATCGGCGGCCTCCACACGACCGACGACTTCGCTCGCCACACCACCGAAACGACGGTGCCGATCGGCACCATGTACAAAGGCCACGACGTCTGGCAGTGCCCGCCGAACGGCCCGGGCATCACCATGCTGGTGATGTTGAACATCCTGTCGCGCTTCGATCTCACGAAATTCCCGGCGATGAGCATCGAGCGATTTCATCTCGAAGCCGAGGCCGCGCGGGTCGCCTACATGATGCGCGAGCAGCGCATCGGCGATCCCGGCTTTGTCAACGTCGACGTGGCCGGGATCCTGAAGGAATTCGCCGACGAGTATGCTCCCAGGATCCGCATGGACCGGATCCTCGATCTGCCGAAAGTGTCGCCGCCGATGAATCCCTCGACGATTTACGTCACGGTCGTGGACAAGGATCGCAACGTCTGCTCGTTCATCAATTCGATCGCGCACTCCTTCGGTTCGGCGATCGTCTCGAACAAGACCGGCGTTCTGCTGCAAAACCGCGGCGCCGGGTTCCGCATTCAGCCCGGCCATCCCAACTGTCTCGCGCCGGGCAAGCGGCCGCTGCACACCATCATCCCCGCCCTTGCGACCAAAAACGGCCGCGCGGTGATGCCGTACGGCGTGATGGGCGGGCAGTATCAGCCGGTCGGGCAGGTTCATGTGCTGACCAATATGCTCGACTACGGCTGCGACGTGCAGGAAGCGATCGATATGCCGCGCGGCCTGCATTACGAGAATGTCTATCAGCTCGAGGATGGCGTGCCCGCCGAAATCGTCGAGGGCTTGAAGAAGCTCGGACATCAGACCACCCGCGTGGTCCCGCCGCTCGGCGGCGGTCAGGCGATCTGGATTGACTGGGACAAGGGCACGCTGACCGGCGGTTCCGATCCCCGCAAGGATGGTTGCGCGCTCGGATATTGAGCGAACGTTTTGTCACTTTTCGCTCTGTTAAAAGGAAAGCTGAACGATGCGACATTCGCAGTTTCGAAATCTCTCGATCGCCTTTGCCATCGCCATGGCTGGCGCCTCTCTCTTCGTTGCGCCAACCATAGCGTCGGCCCAGACCGCAGGAAAAACCATGACCACAGCTTCAGGCTTGCAAATCATCGACAGCAAGGTCGGCACGGGCGCTGCGCCCAAGCCCGGCCAGATCTGTGTGATGCATTACACCGGATGGCTTTACGAGGACGGCAAGAAGGGTAAGAAATTCGACAGTTCGGTCGACCGTAACGAGCCGTTCGAATTCCCGATCGGACAGCGCAAGGTTATCGCTGGCTGGGACGAAGGCGTCGCCTCCATGAAAGTCGGCGGCAAACGCACGCTGATCATTCCGCCCGCGCTGGGTTATGGCGCCCGCGGCGCCGGCGGCGTCATTCCTCCCAACGCGACGCTGATGTTTGACGTCGAATTGCTGGATGTGAAGGGCTGAACTGCGAAAAGTAAGGGACCGGCCCAAAAAAGGCCGGTCTTTTCGATTCGAGTTCGGTCGGTAAATCAATCGACTGTTGCCTTGTCGTCTGGCCTGTGATCGCGGTTTTCTGTAGCATTTGCTGAAAGAATTCACTGGAAAGCAGCGCCATGACCAACTCTCACGATCACGTCCATTCCGATCATTCCCATGCCGGTCATACCCACGATCATGGCGATGCGGAGCGCTGGAAGCATGATGGCGTCCGCGTGATTCCCGGCGACCAGCTCGATCCCAACGTGCCGTCGACCGCGGGCATGGACCGCAAGGCCGCGATCGACTTCGCGCGTGTCGGCGCCCAGAAATTGTGGGCTGGCACCGTGACCATCAAGCCCGATGCCAAGACCGGGGCGCATCATCACGGCCATCTCGAGAGCATCATCTACGTCGTCAAGGGCAGGGCGCGGATGCGCTGGGGTGAACACCTGCAATTCACCGCGGAGGCGGGTCCCGGCGATTTCATTTTCGTTCCGCCCTACGTGCCGCATCAGGAAATCAACGCCAGCCGTGACGAAATTCTGGAATGTGTGCTGGTGCGCAGCGATGGCCAGGCGGTCGCGATCAATCTCGACATCGAGCCGGTCGAGAAGCCGGAGACCGTGCTGTGGGTCGATCCCGTGCACCGCGATCCGGCGGAAACCAAGTAGATCGTGTCTTCCGGGGCGACGCCTCAGCGCTGAACCCGAAAATCCCCGGATTGTCCGGGTGCGCCCCTCGCATGCGATCCCGCACTCCGCGGCTCGGGGTGGCTTCCGGGTAAATGTGTAGTCTGCTACATTGGCCAGCGATTGGGGCTCTAAATTGAGCGTGAGACCTCCAATAGCCGCTGCGCTGCAATGCCGCAAAAAAATCCGCAAGATCAAGAACCTGTGATCGGAGAGGAATCGTGACAGAACTCAATCAATCGTTGGGGCGGCGCGCCGTCATCAAGGGAGCGGGACTGGGCCTCGTTGCCGGAGGCATCTCCGCTGCGCTTCCTGCCCAAAACGCCGCTGCGGCTACAGAGGGAGGCGAGATCTGGAGCAGCGAATACTGGACCAAGAAGGGCGACGTTCCCTTGTGGATGTTTCGCAAGCGGCTCGGCGCGCCAAAGGCCGGCGAGCCATCGCGGCCTGTCCTTTTCCTTGTCCACGGCTCCTCGGTCACCTCGCGCGCGTTCGATCTCAATGTGCCCGGTCACGGCGAATATTCCGTGATGAATGCGTTCGCCCGCTTTGGGTTTGATGTCTGGACCATGGATCACGAGAATTACGGAAAATCGGGGCGCACCTCCGGCAATTCCGATGTCGCTAGCGGCGTTGAGGATTTGAAGGTGGCGATGGAAGTCGTCGCCCGTGAGACCGGCCGCCAGAAATACCATTTCCTGGGCGAGTCCTCCGGCGCGCTCCGCGCTGGCGTCTATGCCATGGTGGCCCCCGAGCGCATCGACCGCCTGGTGCTGGCCGCGTTCACCTACAAGGGGGACGGGTCGCCGACATTGGCCAAGCGCGCCGAGCAGCTCGACTACTACCGCACCCACAACATGCGCAAACGCGATCGCGAGATGATCCGTTCGATTGCGACCCGCGACAAGCCCGGCACCAGCGATATTGCCGCGGTCGAGGCGCTTGCGGATGCAGAGATGCAATTCGGCGACCAGATCCCCACCGGCACCTATCTCGACATGACGGCCAACATGCCGCTGGTGCATCCGCAGAAGGTGCTTGCGCCGGTGCTCCTGGTGAGCGGTCAGTATGACGGGAACGCCACCGTCGCCGACCTTGAGGAGTTCTTCAATCTGTTGCCCAACGGCGACCGGCAGCTCGTCCATCCTTCCGGGCACCGCCCATTCGCTGACGATCGCGACCAACCGCGAATTGTTCTGGCATGTCGCGCGGTCGTTCCTGACCATGCCGGCGCCGCTGGTGACCTGAGCGCTCGCGATGCGGTCATTCCGGGGCGCAGCGTGAGCTGCGCGCCCGCAATCTTGTCATTCCGGGCCTGGTTCCTTCGGGCTATCCCCGGAATGACAAGGCTTGGGCACGTTCGCTGCCAAAAAAATCCAGAATCGGATGTCGGATTTGGGTCCGGGCGCTCGTCCTTGGGTCGACCTCATCGCGAAGGAGAGCCTGCCCATGTCCAAGATTTCACCCTGCCTGTGGTTCGACGGCGAAGCCGAGGAAGCCGCGAAATTCTACGTCTCGCTGTTGCCGGATTCACGGATCGACCGGATCCAGAAAAACCTTGTCGACGGGCCCGCCGGCAAGGCCGGCACCGTGCTGGTGGTTCAGTTCACGCTTGCCGGCCAGGAATACATGGCCTTGAACGGCGGTAGGCGGTTCGAATACACCCACGCGATCTCGTTCAAGATCGACTGCGCGGACCAGGCCGAGGTCGATCGTCTCTGGGACGCGTTGTCGTCCAATGGCGGGTCGGTCGAACGATGCGGGTGGCTCAGGGATCGCTATGGCGTGTATTGGCAGATCGTGCCGAGCGTGTTGCCGGAATTGCTCGGCGGTCCCGATCGTGCCGGCGCGGAGCGGGCGTTGCAGGCCATGCTGCAGATGGTCAAGCTCGACATCGCGGGGTTGCGGGAGGCGTATGAGGGCAAGTCGGCCGCGTGAGTCGCTGCTCCCGATCATGTCAACTGCTGCTCAGGCATGCCGTATGACCGCCAGGCTTGTTTCGTGGCGTGTCCGCTGCCCGGGCGCAAAGCTGTCGCGCCGGCGCCGATGTGCGAACAAAAAAATGGCCAGATGCGTTTCTAGGAAAGCTTCCGTCGCGTAAAAAAGAGTAGAGTAGGCGGATCACCCTGACCCTGTTTCAAACACAAAAAAGACAACGCGAGTATCAGGGGCATCGCCCGATCACGTCGGAGCACTTGGGAAGCTCGGTAGCGGTGTTGATCGGCTCGGCCATCATCGCCGCCGCCATCCTGCTGTCCACGCTGGTTACGGCGGTGGGCACGCGGTTCGTGGGTATCGAAAGCCCCGCCGATGACAATATGTGGCTGATCGACCGCCTTACGGGCAGCGTTTACCGGTGCAAGGCGCCGGAACGTGGCAAGGCGTCGTGCGACCCGGAGGTCGCGACGGGCAGTATCGGGGAGCAGCCGAAGCGCTGACGCCCGACGAATTTCCGGCGCTTGAAGCGCGCGAATCCGGCTACATTGCCGCGCGATGTCGCGCGCCGATAAACCCGTTTCCCTGACCAAGGCCGCGGCCAGGCACGTCTGGCTGCGCGCCCAGCGGCTCGACACCAGGGCTCCGTTCGGCGAGGGGCCGCACGCGACGGCGGCGGCCGTCGAACATCTCGGCTACGTGCAGATCGACACCATCAACGTAATCGAGCGCTGCCACCACCATATTCTCTGGAGCCGCATTCCCGAATACCGGCGCGCGGACCTGCGCCAGGCCCAGAGCGTCGACAAAAGCGTGTTCGAATACTGGACCCACGCGCTGTCCTATGTGCCGGCACGGGATTTTCGTTTTTTCATGCCGGCCATGAAGGTTCACCGGCGCGGGGGCCACAAATGGTTCGGCGAGGTCAAGCCGGCAGATGTGCGCAAGGTGATGCGGCTCCTAAAAAAGGACGGCGCGCTGACGATCCGCGACATCGACGATGACGTGCTGGTGGAGAAGGTACATGCCTGGGCCAGCCGCAAGCCGTCGAAACGGGCGCTGCAGCTGGCGTTCTACGAAGGCCGGGTCACGATCTCCGAGCGTAACGGCATGCTCAAGACCTATGAGCTGATGGAACGGCATTTCGGCTGGGACAGGCCGCCGAAGCCGGCTTCGGCGCGGGAAATCACGACCTATCTGCTCGACCGCGCTTTGCGCGCGCAAGGGCTCGTCAGCCTGGATTCGATCTGTCATCTCGACGCGCCGGGCAAGCCGGCGGTTCGGCGCCTGATCGAGTCCAGAGTTCGCCGCCATGAACTGGTGCCGGCAGCGCTCGAAGGCGCCGGCAAGCAGGAGCATTGGGCTTTGCCGGAAGCGCTGGAAATTGCCGGCCAACCGGCTTGCGAACTCGTGCATATCCTGTCGCCGTTCGATCCGCTCATCATCCAGCGCAAGCGGACGCACCTCTTCTTCGACTACGAACATCGCTTCGAGGCTTATGTTCCGAAGGAAAAGCGCCGCTTCGGCTATTTTGCGCTGCCGGTTCTGGTCGGCGATGACATCGTCGCCGCGCTCGATCTCAAGACCGATCGCAGAAGCCGGAAATTGCTGCTGCAGAAATGGAATTGGGTCGGCGCCGGCGCGCCGAAAGCCGCGCGCAAGGATCTCAAGCGCCGGATCGAGGAAGAGCTGCATCGCTTTGAGCGGTTTCAGCTCGCGGAGTGAATTTCATCCGCAAGGCGAACGACCGCGCCCTGCGCATTGAGGTCCACGCCCCGCGAATGCGCTTTTTGCCGCAAATCCATTGACTCCTTGCGGGCGATGCTCAAAACCCCGATGAACTGCCGCCACAAGAAAAGCCCGGGGAGAACCCTTATGTCCGTCACCACCATCACCGCGTCCGGTGCCGCCAAGAGCGAACTCGAAACCTCGACGATCCGCGCAATCTCGTGGCGCCTGATTCCATTTCTGGTGCTGGCGTATTTCTTTTCCTATCTCGATCGCGTCAATCTCGGCTTCGCCGCGCTGACCATGAATGCCGAGCTGAAATTCTCCCCGATCATTTTCGCCTGGGGCGCCGGCATCTTCTTCATCGGCTATTTCATTTTCGAGGTGCCGAGCAACCTGGCGCTGGAGAAATTCGGCGCCAGCCGCTGGATCGCCCGCATCATGGTGACCTGGGGCATCATCTCCGCCCTGATGGCGCTGGTGTCGGGGGTCTGGAGCTTCTACTCGTTGCGCTTTCTGCTTGGCGTCGCCGAAGCCGGATTTTTCCCTGGCATCATTCTCTATCTGACCTACTGGTACCCTGCGGAATATCGCGCGCGTTTTCTCGCCGCCTTTGCCATTGCCGTTCCCGTGTCCTCGGTGATCGGAGCGCCGATCTCGGGCCTCCTGCTCGGGCTCGATGGCACGATGGGGCTGAAGGGCTGGCAATGGCTTTTCATCATCGAGGGCGTTCCCTCCGTCCTGCTCGGCATTGTCACCTGGTTCTATCTCACCGACCGGCCGGCAAAGGCCGATTGGCTGACTTCCGAGCAGAAGGCCTGGCTTTCCGCAAAGCTGGAAGACGAGATTGCCGCCAAGACGGCCGCGCAGCATCTCACGCTGGGGCAGGCGCTGTCGTCTCCCAGGGTGATCACGCTGAGCCTGATCTATTTCGGATTTGTCGGCGCGCTCTATGGCATGCAGTTCTGGCTGCCGCAGATCGTCAAGGCGTTCGGCTTTTCCAACGCTCAGACCGGTTTTGTCACCGCAGTCCCCTATCTGTTCGGCACCGTTGCCATGATCCTGTGGGCGCGGCATTCGGATGCCACGCGCGAGCGCGTGATGCATGTGGGCCTGCCGTTGCTGTTGACCGCGGTGGCGCTCGGCATCTGCGGTTACATGGACAATCCCTACGTCACCATGGTCGCGTTGGTCGTGGCCGCGATCGGCATCTTCTGCACCTTCGGGGTATTCTGGACGCTGCCGACCGCGTGGCTCTCCGGGACGGCGGCGGCTGGTGCGATCGCGCTGATCAATTCGGTCGGTAACCTCGCCGGCTTCGGAGGACCCTATCTGATCGGCTGGGTCAAGGAAGCGACAGGTTCGACCTCGACGGGCCTGTTGGTGCTCGCGGTACTGCCGCTGATCGGCGGACTGCTGGTTTTCCTCGGTGGCCACGAGACCAAGGTGGAATTCGCCGGAGCGGGACAGGTGAAATGATGAGCCAGGCCCCTTCGGGCATCCATGAGCTCACAAATTAGTGTCTAATGACGAATATTGACAATCGTCAGTGAATAATCAACACTCCTCACGGAATTAGCCGATGGAGTGTCCGATGTTCGCCCGTTCGATTTTTTCGAGCTATTACAGGCTTTTAGCTGGTCTGTCGCTGGCGCTGATCGCAATCGCCTTGGCCGGCTGCAACGATAAGGTCGCCGAGAAACCAGTCCCATCCAGGCCGGTCATGGTCGCGACGGTGCATTATGAGTCGGAATCCCCGGAGCGTAGCTTTGTCGGCGCGATCAAGCCCCGGATCGAGACCGACATGGGGTTCCGGGTGCCCGGCAAGGTCGCCCGGCGTCTGGTTGAAGTCGGCCAGACCGTCGATGTCGGCCAGCCGCTCGCGACCCTCGACGAGGCCGATTTGAAACTGCAGGCCGAGCAGGCCGAGGCTGAATTCCGCGCCGCCACCGGCGTGCTGGCGCAGGCCGCTGCCGCCGAGACCCGCGCCAGGGATCTGCGCGCCAAGGGGTGGGCGACCGACGCGCAGCTGGATCAGGCCAAAGCCGTCGCCGATGAGGCGCGTGCGCGCCTCAATCGCGCCGAGCGCTCGGTCGAACTCACCAACAACTCCCTGTCCTACGCCACGCTTGTCGCCGACAGCCGCGGCGTCGTTACCGCGACCCTGATCGACTCCGGGCAGGTGGTAGCCTCCGGGCAGACCGCTGTTCGTGTCGCGCGCTTTGCCGAGAAGGAGGCCGTCGTCGCCATACCGGAGACGCTGGTGGGACGCGCCAAGGACGGCGCTGCGACGGTGACGCTGTGGTCCGAGCCGAACAGGAAATATACCGCCAGGCTGCGCGAGGTCGCGCCATCGGCCGATCCCGCGACGCGGACTTATCTCGCAAAATTTTCGTTGCCTGACGCCGGCGACAACGTCTCGCTAGGCATGACCGCGACGCTGACGCTCGCGGATTCCCAAACCGAGCGCGTGGCGCGGCTGCCGCTGTCCTCGCTTTATAGCCAGGGCGGCGATCCCTCGCTCTATACCGTCGACGACAAGGGCGAGGTGGCGCTGAAGCCTGTCAGCGTCAAATCCTACGAGAGCAACTGCGTCGTCATCTCCGGCGGCGTCGACGAGGGCGCGAAAATCGTCGTGCTCGGCGTGCAGAAGCTCGACCCGACCCAGAAGGTCAGGGTCGTCTCGTCGCTGTCGTTCTAGCCCAAGTCAAGGAGGGTAAGATGAAGCGCTTCAATCTTTCGGGCTGGGCGGTCAGTCATCCCGCGCTTATTCTGTTCCTGATATTTGCGCTGGGCGCCGCCGGCTTCTTTTCTTACCGGCAGCTTGGCCGCGCCGAAGATCCCTTCTTCACCGTGAAGGTAGTGAACGTCTCGGCGATCTGGCCGGGCGCGACCGCCGCCGAGATGCAGGCGCAGGTCGCCGACCCCATCGAGAAAAAGCTGCAGGAACTGCCTTATTTCGAAAAGGTGCAGACCTATTCGAAGCCGTCTTTCACGGCGATGCAGGTCACGTTCAAGGACTCGACCCCGCCCAGGGACGTGCCCTATCTGTTTTATATCCTGCGCAAGAAACTGGCGGACGTGCAAGGCCAGCTTCCCTCAGGCCTGCTCGGCCCGGTCGTCAATGACGAATTCTCCGACGTCAACTCGATCCTCTATATGATGACCAGCGATGGCGCCGACTACGCGCAGCTGAAGAAAGCCGCCGAAGGCATGCGCCAGCGGTTGTTGAAGGTACCGGGAGTGACGAAAGTCGATCTCTACGGCACCCAGGACGAGAAGATCTATGTCGAGTTTTCGCACGCGAAGCTCGCGACGCTCGGCATTACGCCGCAGGCGCTGTTTGACTCGCTCGCCAAGCAGAACAATGTCGTGCCAGCGGGCACGGTGGAAACCTCGTCGCAGCGCGTGCCGCTGCGCGTCACCGGCGCGCTCGACGGCGCCAAGGCCGTGGCGGAGACGCCGGTCGAGAGCAATGGCCGCGTGTTTCGCTTAGGCGATATCGCCACCATCACCCGCGGATTCGTCGATCCGCCGAGCTTTGTGGTGCGCCAGGAAGGCAAGCCCGCCATCGGCATCGGCGTGGTCACGGCCAAGGGCGCCAACATTCTGGAACTCGGCAAGGACGTCGCCGGTGCGACCGCGGAATTCATGAAGGCGGTGCCGCAGGGCATCAATGTCGACCGGATCGCCGACCAGCCGGAGGTGGTCGAGCACGCGGTCAACGAATTCGTGCACTCTTTCATCGAGGCGCTCGCGATCGTGCTGTTCGTCTCTTTCGTCGCGCTGGGCTGGCGCACCGGCATCGTGGTGGCATTGTCGGTGCCGCTGGTGCTGTCGATCGTCTTTATCGTCATGAACGCGATGTCGCTCGATCTGCACCGGATCACGCTCGGCGCCTTGATCATCGCGCTCGGGTTGCTGGTCGATGACGCCATCATCGCGGTCGAGATGATGGTGGTGAAGATGGAGCAGGGCTGGGACCGCATGCGTGCGGCATCCTTTGCCTGGGAATCCACCGCCTTTCCGATGCTGACGGGAACGCTGGTCACCGCGGCCGGCTTCCTTCCGATCGGCTTTGCCAATTCGGCCGTGGGTGAGTATGCCGGCGGCATTTTCTGGATCGTGGCGATCGCGCTGGTCGCATCCTGGTTCGTGGCGGTGATCTTTACGCCCTATATCGGCGTCAAGCTGCTGCCGAACATCGCCGTCAGCCACAACCACGATCCGCATGCGGTGTATGAAACCCGCGTCTACCGCATTCTGCGCAGCATGATTCAATGGTGCGTCAACCATCGCGTCAAGGTGGTGCTGGCAACCGTCGGCGTCTTCGCGCTCTCGATCCTGGCTTTCGGTCATGTCCAGCAGCAGTTCTTCCCGCTGTCCGAGCGGCCCGAACTGTTCCTGCAACTGCGGCTGCCCGAAGGCACCGCGTTCAATGTCACCGAAAAGTCCGTGAAGAAGGCGGAAGCGCTGTTGAAGGACGATCAGGACATCGCGACCTATACCTCCTATGTCGGCCAGGGCTCGCCGCGCTTCTGGCTCGGGCTCAACCCGCAGCTCCCGAACGAGGCGTTCGCCGAGATCGTGATCGTTGCGAAGAATGTCGAGGCGCGCGAGCGGATCAAGGCGCGCATCGAGAAGGCGGTCGATGATGGGGCGTTGACCGAAGCGCGCGTTCGCGTCGATCGCTTCAATTTCGGACCGCCGGTCGGCTTTCCCGTCCAGTTTCGCGTGATCGGCCCGGATGCCAGGACCGTTCGCGACATCGCCTACAAGGTGCGTGACGTCGTCAAGCAGAACGAAAACATCAAGGATCCGCAGCTCGACTGGAACGAGCAGTCGCCGTACCTGAAGCTCGTGGTCGATCAGGATCGGGCCCGCGCGCTTGGCCTCACCCCGCAGGACGTCTCACAGGCGATGAGCATGCTGATCTCGGGGGCGCCGGTGACGACGGTGCGCGACGGCATCGAGAAGGTCGACGTGGTGGCGCGCGCGGTGCCGTCGGAGCGGCTCGACCTCGGCCATGTCGGCGACCTCACCGTGACGTCGCGCAACGGAGTGGCGGTGCCGCTGCAGCAGATCGCGAAAATCGAATACGCCCATGAGGAACCGATCATCTGGCGGCGCAACCGCGACATGGCGATCACCGTGCGCGGCGACGTCGTCGACGGTGTGCAGGCGCCTGATGTGACCAACCAGATCTGGCCGAAGCTGCAGGAAATCCGCGACCATCTCGAGCCGGCCTACCGGATCGAGCCGGGCGGTGCGTTCGAGGAATCCGCCAAGGGCAACGCCTCGATCTTCGT
>CAWAXR010000007.1:0-30991 GCA_963786045.1 uncultured Alphaproteobacteria bacterium
GGGATTCGAACCCCCGATAGGCTTGCACCTATGCCGCATTTCGAGTGCGGTGCATTCGACCACTCTGCCACCTCTCCAGGCGCCATCATGGGGCGAAGCAGCGCCCCGAGGTCGGGTCGAGTTCTAGGCGAGGATGGCTGACCAGACAAGGCGCGGGAGACGAAATTCCCGGGCGCAAAGGGCCCAAAATGGGGTGGGACCGCCAGACGCGAAAAAAACCGGCGGTCCCGTGTCGCCTCATTGAAATTGCGGGCCGGAAGTGCGGCTTCGCTGGCCAGCCGGAGCGACGCTTTCACGGTAGCGATCCCTTTGCGCCCGGCAACGCGATCCCTGTTTTAACCTAACCTTTCAAGGTTACCCGTTCGCCAGCCAGCCACGGCATGGCGCCGGATTTGCGCGCCAGCGCAAAGAGCGGCGTCCACGTTAATCCTTGCCTTCTTCTCTTTCTTCTCGTCCTTGTCCTTCCTGTCGTCCTTGTCTTTCCGGCGGTTGGAAAAGCGCGCATTGCCCAATCCCGTGCCGACGGTCAGAACGCCCCAGCGGTCGACGTCCTGCATGAACGGCACCTCGGAAAGTCCCTGCGCCACGCCATCATTGTGCATCAGGACCGCGGTATCATGGCCGCTGATCTCCGGGATCGCCTCGACGAGGCTCGCCGGCAGATTGAACTTGCTGCTCTCCCAGTTGCCCGGCAGGTTCTGCGCGCCCTTTGCGATCGAGCCGTCGTCATCGATCACGCCGGGACAGGCGATGCCGATGAACGGCGCGAGTTTCAACCCCTCCGCCTCGGCCTCCGTGATCAGCCCCTTCAGCATCTTGACCAGGCGCTTGACGGCGCCTTCCCGCGTCGGCTCGTCGTCGGCATGGCGCCAGAGCTCGGATTTCCACACCGACGCCTTCGACAGATCCGGCGCCTTCTTCCAGCGGGTTTCCACCAGGCCACAGCGGATGTTGGTGCCGCCGATATCGACCGCGAGGATGCTGTCATGGGCCTCGAAAATCCACGACGGCGCCAGGTGCAGGCAGCCGATCAGGCCGGCTTCATCGGGGTGAAAACGTATCGGCACCAGATCGACCTGAAAACCTTCGGCCTTGAGCAGGATGTCGGTGCGCGCGATCGCGAGTTCCCCGACCCGGCTCTGCCGGAAGCCGCCGCCAACCACGATGCGCTGGGTATCGGCCCAGGCCTTGGTCTTCAGGAAGCGCGACGTCACATAGGCCAATTCGCTGGCGAATTCCTCGATCGCGCCGTGCACCAGCGCGGCGGCGCCGATGTCATCGCCCACCAAAGACTCGTCGAGCGCGCCCTTGCCGATCGCCTCGGTGGATTTGTCGCCGAGCGGATCCGCGCCGTTCTTCTTCAGCGGCTTGCGCAAGCTTTCCAGGATCTCGCGGAACGCGCCCTTGCTGGCTCGGTCGCCGAGGAAACCGTCGTCGTCCTTCAACTCGATGTTGAAGCTGTCCACGTCTACAGATGGCAGACGGACGGCGCCGTGCCGGCCGATGCCGGTGGTGGTCAATGTGCCCTCAGCCATTTTGCCCTGCCAATGCCGGAATTGAGGGACAACAAATAGGGAACCCGTTGGTTTCACGGGGCGGCCCGGCACGATCCCGGCGGGCCGGTCAAAACCCGGCAAATCCTTCCAATTTGGCGTCCTTTTGGCCTACTTTTCCTTGACTCAGGGCTGCCAGCGGCTATAAGTCCCGTACCCGGCGCGGGATCTTTCTCGCGCTGTTTGTTTTTGCGCGGTTCTTGAAGGGTTTTGCCCGGTCGCGCGGAAATTGAACCCATAACGACTGAAGAAAAAGCCGGCCCGGACCTGTCCGAGGCCGGGATCGAACACGAAGGAATAAAACGATGTTCGCAGTCATCAAAACCGGCGGCCGGCAATACCGCGTCGTTCCGGATGATGTGCTCGAGATAGGCAAGATCGCCGGCGATGTCGGAACGATCGTGCAACTGGGTGAAGTTCTCCTGGTCGGCGGCGAATCGCCGGTGCTTGGCACCCCCACGGTTGCCGGCGCGAGCGTGGCCGCGGAAGTGCTGCAGCACAAGCGCGGCCCGAAGGTCATCGCGTTCAAGAAGCGCCGCCGCAAGAATTCGCGCCGCAAGCGGGGCTATCGCGACGAGATCACGGTGCTGCGCATCACCGAGATCCTGACCAACGATAACAAGCCGACCATCGGACCGCGCCCGAAGCGCGAGAAGCCGGTCGCGGCAGCTCCGGTGGATGGCGACGACGAGGCGCCGAAGGTCGCGAAGAAAGCGGCAGCGCCCAAGAAGGCGGCTGCCAAAACGGCCGCGGCAAAACCGCCCGCCAAGACCGAGGCGAAAAAGGCTCCGGCCAAGAAAGCCGCGGCGAAGGGCAAAAGCGACAAAAAGTGAAGCGCTTCAGTTTAGCGTGACATAAAGTGAAATGATTCCGTCAAGGAATTGATTTAGAGATTAGTTAGAAGTTGGAGACGGGCCATGGCTCACAAAAAGGCAGGCGGTTCATCACGTAACGGCCGCGATTCAGCGGGCAAGCGCCTTGGCATCAAGGCCTATGGCGGCGAGCATGTGATTCCCGGCAACATCATCGCGCGTCAGCGCGGCACCACCTGGCATCCCGGCCTTAATGTCGGCATGGGCACTGACCATACTCTGTTTGCCAAGGTCGAGGGCCATGTCGAGTTTCGTGCGAAAGGCAACGGCCGCACCTTCGTATCGGTAGTCCCGATGACGGAAGCTGCGGCCGAGTAAACGGTGGAACATCGTGAGTCCGCCGGATCCTGTTGAACCGGCGGAGATCGTTAAGGCTCCAAGGGGGAGGCGGGAAACCGGCCTCCCCTTTTTGTTGCGCGTGTTTCGCCGGGAACGCGCGCCGAAATCGAAGAGCTACGGTTCAGGAGCCCGACATGCTGCAGGATATCCCGACCCAGACCTTGCGCGAGACAAAGCGCTGCGTCCTTGAGACCGAACGGCTGGTGCTGCGCCAGCCGACGCTCGCGGACGTCAAGGCAATCTCGCGCCTCGCCGATGACCGCCGCATCGCGGAGAATTCACGCCGCCTGCCGCATCCCTATTCGCAGGACCATGCCGTGGAGTTCGTGCGCGGAATCGCCGACGGCAACCGCCAAACCGTGTTCCTGATCGAAAACAACCACACGCCGATCGGGATGGTCGGCGTTGACTGGCGCGAGCAGGCGACGCCGGAACTCGGCTACTGGCTCGGCGTGGAATATTGGGGCCTGGGCTTTGCCACCGAAGCCGCGCGCGCGGTGATCGATTTCACCTTCGAGGAATTCGATGCCGAACAGCTGATCTCGGGCACGCGCGTCGCCAACCCGGCCTCACGCAATATTCTGGAAAAGTGCGGCTTCCAGTGGAGCGGCGTCGAACTGCACCGCTTCGAGGCGCTGGGATCGTCGACGCCGGTGGATTGCTTCCGCCTCTCGCGTGGTGTCTGGGCCTCGCTGAAGAGCTGGGGCAATTCGATCCGGCGCGAGCGGTAAAGTCTTCGTCGCCGTTCTCGCGCATGCGGGAACGGCGACGTTTGTTTTACCCTACACCGGCGGACTGACCGTCCCTTCCTCGCGCCCGAGCTTCCGCTCGCGCAGGAAAATATAGAGTCCGGCGCCGATGATGATGGCCGCACCTGCGATCGTCGCCATCTGGGGCACGTCGCCGAACACGGCGTAGCCGAACATCACGGCCCAGACGATCATCGAATATTGATACGGCACCACCACGCTTGCCGGAGCGAGCTTCAGCGAGCGGTTGACGCACAACAGCGCGCTCACCGAAATGCACCCCGCGGCGACAAACAGGACCAGGCTGCCGAAACCGGGCGTCACCCAGCCAAATGGCGACATCAGCGCACCCAGGGCGAAGGTGCCGGCAAATTGCGTCGAGGCCAGCACGATGTCCGGCGTCGCGCGCAACGAGCGGGTGATCAGCATCAGCAGCGCAAACGACAGGCTGCCGCCGAGCGCGATCATCGCGGGCCAGCTCACCGTTTGTGACGACGGGCGCAGCGCGATCAGCACGCCGCAGAACCCGATCAGGACCGCGCTCCAGCGCCGCCAGCCGACATGCTCGCGCAGCACGATCGCCGACAGCGCGGTAACGAAAATGGGACACGCCAGATAATAGGTGACCACATCGGCGAGCGGCAAATAGACGGTTGCAAGAAAAAATGCCGCGACTTCGAGGGTGGAGAGCGTCACCCGGAGCAGTTGCAGCCACGGCCGTTCGAGGTGGCTAAAATCAGCGCGATGCCGCCAGATCATCGGCGACAAAACAATTAGCGCCGCGCAGGCGCGCAGCCATAATAATTGTCCGACCGAATAGGTCGCGACGATGAATTTTCCCAGCGCATCGCCGAACGAGAACATGAAGATCGCCAGCAGCATCAGTCCGATGCCGGCAAGCCGCGCCGAGCGCTCGTCCAGCCCGGTCGAGATTTTCGAAAGCAGGCTCATTTTGACGGGATACCCTCATCTTGGGGTGCGGCCACACAGGCCAGTCTACGCAGACCGCGTCAACCTGGCTGCGGGCGCGCGTCGCAAGCGCGCCTCCTCACCATGAGGAGCGGACTGCGTCAATGTGGAATGCGGAGACAATGGCGGAGACACGGAATCGATTGCCGCACCATCCGCTGTGCGATACGGATGAACCGTATATCCCGCAGGAAACCGGAACATGACCGAGTTCGATCCCACCACGCATCGCATGGTGCCCGAACAACGCTGGTTCGAGGATTTCACGCTCGGTGAGCGCTTCGTCATTCCCGGCCGCACCATGACGCCAGCGCTGTTTGCGGCCTTTCAGACCGCGAGCGGCGATACCCATCCCGTGCACTATGATGTCGAATATTGCCGCAGCCGCGGAATGCCGAACCTGCTGGCCCATGGCTTCCAGACCCTGATCCACACCGCACCGGGCGCCGGGCTGTTCCCCTTCATGGTGGAGGAATCGCTGGTCGGGTTCCTCGAACAGTCGAGCAGGTTCTTGAAGCCCGTGTTCGCCGGCGACACGATTTATCCGGCGCTCGAAATAACGGAACTGACGCCCGGCCGCAGCACCGGGGTGGTCGGCTTGCGCTCCACCGTGTTCAATCAGCGCGGCGAACTGGTGCTGGAAGGATTGCAGAAGTTTCTCATTCGCCGACGGACTGTCGGGCCGTAATTGACATGGGCGGGCGCGCCAAATGTTCAAATCGACGATCGGGACATCCGGCCAACCCGGCGCGGTCGCAGACGCCCAAAAAAGGCCGATAAATTAAGGCTTTTCGCTGATTTTACCGTACCTAAAGGTTGCCGCACCGCCGCCCCTGGCTTACCTATGGCCCATGAAATTTCTTGACGAGGCAAAAGTCTATATCCGCTCCGGCGACGGCGGCAACGGCTGCGTGGCGTTTCGCCGCGAGAAGTATATCGAGTTCGGCGGCCCCTCCGGCGGCAATGGCGGCCGCGGCGGCGACGTGATCGTCGAAGCGGTCGATGGACTGAACACCCTGATCGACTATCGCTATCAGCAGCACTTCAAGGCGCAGAAGGGCACCAACGGCATGGGCAAGGACCGCCATGGTGCCAATGGCAAGTCCATCGTGCTCAAGGTGCCGGTCGGCACCCAGATCTTCGACGAGGACCGCGCCACGCTGATCCACGACTTCACCACGCTCGGCGAGAAGTTCGTGCTCGCGGAGGGCGGCAATGGCGGGTTCGGCAACGCACATTTCAAATCCTCCACCAACCGCGCGCCGCGCAACGCCAATCCCGGCGAGGTCGGCGAAGAGCGCTGGATCTGGCTGCGGCTGAAGCTGATCGCGGACGCGGGCCTTGTCGGCCTGCCCAACGCCGGCAAATCGACCTTCCTCTCCAAGGTCAGCGCCGCCAAGCCGAAGATCGCCGACTATCCCTTCACCACGCTGCATCCGCAGCTCGGCGTGGTGAATGCCGATGGCCGCGAATTCGTGCTGGCCGATATTCCGGGGCTGATCGAGGGCGCGCATGAGGGCGCGGGCCTCGGCGATCGCTTTCTCGGACATGTCGAGCGCTGCCGCGTCTTGTTGCATCTGGTTGATGCGACCTGCGAACACGCGGGCAAGGCCTACAAGACGGTGCGGACCGAGCTCGAGGCCTACGAAGGACATCTCGCCGACAAGATCGAGATCGTCGCCCTGAACAAGATCGACGCGGTGACGCCGGACGAATTGAAGAAACAAAAGGATCGCTTGAAGCGCGCTGCCAAAAAGGCGCCGCTCCTGATCTCGGGCGCCACCGGCGAGGGCCTCAAGGAAGCGCTGCGGCGGCTTGCCGAGGTGATCGGCGAAGCCCCGGTGTCGGGCAAGGCCAAGGGCGGCGCGCAGGCCGAACCGTGGGCGACGCAAACGACCTGACGTGTGACGCATGAATTATAGCGACGCCCACCGCAAGATCGGTTGCCGCTCTCCCGCCGGGAGAACGGACCCGCCTGCCCTGCTGCGATATCTATCTGCGCCTCCGCGATCTCCTTCTTCGAGCTCTGCCGCAAAGTCTCATCCATGGTCCACCCCGCGCTGAAAAACTTCCGCCGCATCGTCGTCAAGGTCGGCTCGTCGCTGTTGATCGATTCCGATGCCGGCGAGGTGCGCACCGCGTGGCTGGCGGCGCTGGCCGCCGACCTTGCCCAACTCCACGCCGAGGGGCGCGAACTCCTGATCGTCTCGTCGGGCTCGATTGCGCTCGGCCGCAGCCGTTTGAAACTGCCGCGCGGCCCGCTCAAGCTCGAGGAGAGCCAGGGTGCGGCGGCGGTAGGTCAGATCGCGCTGGCGCGGATCTGGTCGGAGGTGCTTGGCGCTCACGGCATCGGCGCCGGACAAATCCTGGTGACACTGCAGGACACCGAGGAGCGTCGCCGCTATCTCAACGCGCGTTCGACCATCGCCAAACTGCTGGAATGGCGCGCGGTGCCGGTCATCAACGAGAACGACACGGTGGCCACCAATGAAATCCGCTATGGCGACAACGATCGCCTCGCCGCCCGCGTCGCCACCATGGCCAGCGCCGATCTCCTGATCCTGCTGTCGGATATCGATGGCCTTTACGACGCGCCGCCTGGCGCCAATCCGGACGCCAAACTGATTCCGATCGTGGAGTCCGTGACGTCGGAAATCGAAGCGATGGCGGGGGCAGCGGAATCCGAACTGTCGCGCGGCGGCATGCGCACCAAGATCGAGGCGGCGAAGATCGCGACCACGGCGGGCACGCATATGCTGATTGCCTCGGGCAAGATCGAGCATCCCCTGCAGGCCATCGCCAATGGCGGGCGCTGCACCTGGTTTCTGTCGCCGGCCAACCCGGTCACCGCGCGCAAGCGATGGATCGCGGGCTCGCTCGAGCCAAAGGGCACCCTGACCATCGATGCCGGCGCCGTGAACGCGCTGCGGGCGGGCAAGAGCCTGCTGCCGGCCGGCGTGATCCGGGTCGACGGGCAATTCGCCCGGGGCGATGCGGTGGTGGTGCGCGGCCCTGACACCCACGAGATCGGCCGCGGCCTTGTCGCCTATGACGCCGACGATGCCGAGAAGATCAAAGGCCGCTCGTCACCGGATGTGATGGCAATCCTCGGCATCAGCGGGCGCTCGGAAATGATCCACCGCGACGACCTCGTGATCGGCCCCAGCGCGGCATTTTCCAACAACTAGGCCATTGGCCGAGCAGCCGCGGGCGGACCGGCCGGCCGACCCTCGCCCCGTGCATGCCCGCACCGCCCTTCGCAAAAGATGGATTTCCATGCTAGGACATGGCCTTAACTGACGCTGGAACAGACATGAGCGCGCCGCTGAAGGCGATCGACGGAAACGCCGACTTGCCTGCCCTGATGACCGATCTCGCAGCCCGCGCGCGCGCCGCCGCGCGGGTGCTGGCGCTCGCCACGCCTGCGCAGAAGAATCGCGCGCTGGAAGCGATCGAGCGCGCCATCCGCGCCAACGCGACCACCATTCTCGCGGCCAATGCCGAGGACGTCGCCGAAGTTCGCGCCGGCGGCGCCAGTTCGGCCTTCATCGACCGGCTGACGCTGACGCAAGGCCGCATCGAAGCCATGGCCGATGGCGTCGCCACCGTGCGCGCGATCAAGGATCCCATCGGGGTCGTGACGGAGAGCTGGCAGCGCCCCAACGGCATGATCATCGAACGGGTTCGCGTACCGCTCGGCGTCGTCGCCGTGATATTCGAAAGCCGCCCCAATGTCGCGGCCGACGCCGGCGTGCTGTGCCTGAAGTCCGGCAACGCGGTCATTCTGCGCGGCGGCTCGGACAGTTTCCGCTCCTGCCGCGCGATCCATGACTGCCTCGTGCAGGGATTGCGCGAAGCCGGCCTTCCGGAGGCCGCGATCACCCTGGTGCCGACCCGTGACCGCGCGGCGGTCGGTCTCTTGCTGACCGGGCTGCACGGCGCCATCGACGTGATCGTGCCACGCGGCGGCAAGAGCCTCGTCGCGCGCGTCGAGGCGGAAGCGCGCGTACCGGTGTTCGCGCATCTGGAAGGCGTCAATCACGTTTACGTCGATCATGCCGCCAATCTGGAGATGGCAAAATCGATCGTCCTGAACGCAAAAATGCGTCGCCCCGGCGTCTGCGGCGCGGCCGAAACCTTGCTGATCGATCGCAAGGGCGCATCGAGCAGTCTCAAGCCGCTGGTCGAGATGCTGATCGATGCGGGTTGCGAGGTGCGCGGCGACGATGTCGTGCAACGAACCGACCCCCGGGTGAAGCCGGCTTCCGACGAAGACTGGGATACCGAATATGAGGCCGCCATCATTGCCGCGAAAGTTGTCGATGGCGTCAACGAGGCGATCGCCCACATCCACGATCACGGCTCGCATCACACCGATGCGATCGTGACCGAGGACGAGGCCACCGCCCGCAAATTTCTCGACGAGGTCGATTCGGCGATCGTGCTGCACAATGCATCGACCCAGTTCGCCGATGGTGGTGAATTCGGCTTCGGCGCCGAAATCGGCATCGCCACCGGCAAATTCCACGCCCGCGGCCCGGTTGGTGCGGAGCAGCTGACGAGTTTCAAATACCGTGTTCATGGCACCGGACAGACCCGGCCGTGATCGCCAGTGTGTTTTCAGGCAGGAAGGCGTCAAGCCGACCCGAAGCGGCGGAGTTGCCAGCGTCCCCTTTGCTTCCCGAGTTCGCGTCAGGGGGTACCGCGAAGAATAGCGAACTGCGGAAACGGGGCACTCGTTGAAGCCGGCTTCAGTCGCGTTGCAGTCTGCTGCTTCAGCCATTCCGCTTTATACCAACGGCATGCGCATCGGCCTGCTCGGCGGTTCGTTCAATCCGCCACACGTCGCGCATCGTGCCATCAGCCTGTTCGCGATGAAGCGATTGAGGCTCGACCGCGTGTGGTGGCTGGTGACGCCGGGCAATCCGCTCAAGGATTATGGGGCGCTGCACGACCTCGACGAGCGCGCCGAGGCCGCGCGCCGGATGGCCAGCGATCCGCGCATCGACGTCAGCTGTCTCGAATCCGTCATCGGAACGCGCTATACAGTAGATACCATCAAATATCTGCGACGCCGCGCTTCCGGCCTGCGCTTTGTCTGGATCATGGGCGCCGACAATCTTGCGCAATTTCACCGCTGGCAAAACTGGCGGAGTATCGCATCCGAGGTTCCGATCGCTGTGATCGACCGTCCGCCGCAGAGTTTTCGCGCGCTGGCGTCGCCTGCGGCGCAGGCACTTGCGCGCTACCGACTGCCCGAAAATCAGGCCGGCAGGCTCGCCGACCAGCCTGCACCAGCCTGGGTCTTTCTTACCGGCGTTAAATTGAGCCTGTCTTCGACCGGCCTGCGGAACCTGGACGGCAGCTGGAGAACAAAGTGACGGGGGTTTGTCACTGGAATATTGAAACCGTTAACCCCACATGCATAGTATGGTGAGCGGGTGGCCGCAGGATTCGGCGCCCGCGATACAGTGAAAGGAATGGTCCCTGGCCACGTCTGTATTGTCAAAGTCTGTTTTACCCAAGGCAACGAAAACCGCGCGTAAAACATCGACACAAGCTGCGACCTTGAAGGCGCAACCCGACGCCGACAAGACGCTGAAGATGATCCTCTCCCGCCTGGACGATATGAAGGCGGAAGAAACGGTCACCATCGACCTTCACGGCAAATCCGCGTTCTCCGACTACATGATCGTCACCTCGGGCCGGGCCAACCGGCACGTTGGCGCGATCGCGGAAAATGTCGCCAAAGGTCTCAAGGAAGCCGGAATCAAAAACATCCACGTCGAGGGCTTGCCTAACTGCGATTGGGTGCTGATCGATTGCGGCGACGTGATCGTGCACATCTTCAGACCCGAAGTGCGGGAGTTCTACAATCTCGAGAGATTGTGGACACAAGGCCCGACGGCGGCGAAGGCGATCTGACCAGCCGATGTGAATCGGCCGAGCGCTTGCGGAACGCATCGCGCATGCCGCAAAAGCGGATTCCGCTTTTGCATGGAGAATGCCTGCAATCGGTTGATTTAAAAAACCTGATGCGGCAAACCGATTCTACCCTCGGATCACCTGACGGTATTGCCTGCCGGAACATGCGCCCATGCGCCTCGTCGTCATTGCCATCGGGCGTCTGAAGCAAGGCCCGGAACGGGAGCTGGCAGAGCGCTACCGCGAGCGATTCGACGACATCGGCCGTAAACTTGGATTTCGCGGCCTCGAGATTCATGAAATCCCGGAAAGCCGCGGACGCGACGCCGCCTCGCGGATGGCCGAGGAGGCCGCGGCGATTTCGGCGGCGATCCCCGCAAAATCCATGCTGGTCGCGCTCGACGAACACGGCGACAATATCGACAGCAGCGCTTTTGCCCGGCTTCTTGGCCGCTGGCGGGACGATCAGGTTGCCAATGCTATTTTTTTAATCGGCGGGGCGGACGGACTTTCGCCCGATTTGCGGCGCATGGCAAAGTTGAGGATGGCGTTCGGCGCCGCGACCTGGCCGCACCAGATGGTCCGTGTCATGCTTCTGGAACAGGTTTACCGGGCCGCGACCATCCTGGCGGGACACCCCTATCATCGCGCCTGAGGCGCGCAACCCAGTATAGAAAACGCTGATTTGGAATCGATGCTGGCAGCGTGGAACATCCCCTCCTACCCTGACACCGCCCGTAGCGGTCCTCTCACCTCGACCCGCCTTTCGCTTTCGATCGCTCTGTTATCTGCGGGCTTTGCCTGGCTGAGCCCGACGACGACGGCCGCCCAGGTCGCCGGATCAACGCCGCAGACGGCAGCCCCGTCGCCGGATGCCATCAAGCAGCGGGAACAGGAACTCGAAGCGGCACGCGCGCAGCAAAAAAGCGCGGCCGATCTGCAGCAGAAGCTCAAGGCCGATATCGCGGCGATCGGCCAGGACCGCAGCAAGCTCAATGCGCAGCTGATCGATGCCGCTGCCCAGGTCCGCGATATCGAGACCAGAATCGGCGAAGCCGAAGCGCGGCTGCATCCGCTCGACGCACGCGAACAACAGATCAGAGGCTCGCTCGATTCGCGCCGCACCGAGGTTGTCGAGGTGCTGGCTGCGTTACAACGCGCCGGACGGCGAGCACCTCCGGCCTTGCTCGTGAGACCCGAAGACGCGTTGCAGTCGCTTCGGACTGCCATGCTGCTCGGATCCGTCGTGCCCGAGTTGCGCGGGCGCGCGGAAAAACTGGCCGGCGACCTCTCCGAATTGATTGCGCTTCGCAGGACCATCGCCTCGGAGCGCGACCACCTCGCGGCTGACCGCGATAGCCTTAAGGAAGACCAGATCCGGCTCGCCGCCCTGATCGACGAGCGCCAGCGTAAGCAGAGCACGATCGAAAAGGACATGGAGGCGGAAGGCGCGCGTGCCGTTGCGCTGTCCCGGCAGGTCGACAGCCTTCAGGGCCTGATCAGCAAAATGGAACAGGATCTGAAGAGCGCCGCGAAAGCGGCTGCGACCGCCAGCCTGCAGGGGGCGCCTGCCACCCTCAACGGCAAGCCGAATCTGAGCGGGCTGAAGGACCCCGCCCGGTTGAGCCCGGCCATCGCGTTTGCCTCCGCCAAGGGGCTATTCGCCCTGCCGGTTAACGGCGTCAAAATGCGCGAATTTGGCGGTTCCGATGGCGCTGGTGGCGTGGAAAAAGGCATTTCTTTGGCAACCAGACCCGGAGCGCAGGTCACAACCCCGTGTGATGGCTGGGTTGTTTACGCGGGTCCGTTTCGCAGCTACGGACAACTCTTGATCCTCAATGCCGGTGGTGGGTATCATGTGTTGATCGCCGGGATGGAGCGCATTTCGGTTAACATCGGCCAGTTTGTTCTTACGGGGGAGCCGGTCGCGACCATGGGGACCAAGTCCCAGGTCGCTTCGATTCTCGCGACCAACGCGAGCCAGCCCGTGCTCTATATCGAGTTCCGTAAGGACGGCACTCCCATTGATCCAGGCCCATGGTGGGCCGCAAATGAAGGCGAAAAGGTTCGCGGATGATGCGCAAGACTTCGGTAATTCTCCTCAGCGCCGCCACCGGCGCGGCGTTGACGCTCTTCGTGACCCAGCCACGCTCGGTAATGATGGGATCGAGCGCGCGCGCCTCGACGTCGGACACCTATCGCCAGCTCAATCTGTTCGGCGATGTGTTCGAGCGGGTCCGCAGCGACTATGTCGAAAAACCCGATGACAGCAAGCTTGTCGAGTTTGCGATCAGCGGCATGCTGAGCGGCCTCGACCCGCATTCCAGTTACATGGATGCCAAGAGCTTCCGTGACATGCAGGTGCAGACCCGCGGCGAGTTCGGTGGGCTCGGCATTGAAGTCACCATGGAAGATGGCCTGGTCAAGGTGGTGTCGCCGATCGACGACACGCCTGCATCGAAGGCCGGCATCATGGCCAACGACATCATCACCAATCTTGACGACGAACAGGTTCAGGGCCTCACCCTCAACCAGGCCGTCGAAAAAATGCGCGGCCCCGTCAACACCAAGATTCGGCTGAAGATCATCCGCAAGGGCCAGGACAATCCGATCGAAGTGACGCTGGTCCGCGACAACATCCGTGTCCGCTCGGTGCGCGCGCATGTGGAAGGCGACGATATCGGCTATATCCGCATCACCACCTTCAACGAGCAGACCACCGAGGGCCTCAAGCGCGAGATCAACAATCTCAGCAACCAGATTGGCGACAAGCTGAAAGGCTTCATCATCGACCTGCGCAACAATCCGGGCGGTCTTCTGGAAGAAGCAGTAACCGTTTCCGACGCCTTCCTGGAGCGCGGCGAGATCGTCTCGACCCGGGGACGCAATGCCGAGGAAACCCAGCGTCGCTCGGCGCATCCCGGCGATCTGACCAAGGGCAAGCCGCTGATCGTTCTCATCAACGGCGGATCCGCCTCGGCATCCGAAATCGTCGCGGGCGCGCTGCAGGACCACAAGCGGGCAACCCTGGTTGGTACGCGCTCGTTTGGCAAAGGCTCGGTACAGACCATTATACCGCTGGGCTCGGGCAACGGCGCCCTGCGGCTCACCACGGCGCGCTATTACACGCCGTCCGGCAAGTCGATCCAGGCCAAGGGCATCGTTCCCGATATCGAGGTGTTGCAGGACGTGCCGGAAGAGTTGAAATCGCGCACGGATACCAAGGGCGAAGCGTCGCTGCGCGGCCATCTGAAAAACGATGGTGACGAGAAAACCGGTTCGCAATCCTACGTCCCGCCGGACGCCAAGGACGACAAGGCCCTGAAGATGGCGGACGATCTGCTTCACGGCGTGAAGGTCAACGCCAGCGCGCCTGCCACCGGCGACAAGGCGGCGATCGACAAGCCTTCCAACAAGGAAGCCAACTGACGGCTCCTCTCATTCCTCTCAAAAAGGCGGCCCTTGGGCCGCCTTTTTTTATTTGAAAGTTTTCGAGCGAAGCATCCCTGGCCCTGATCCGCCGGCTGACGCCGGGTTTGCGCGAAGAAAACACCGCAATACCGCGAATTTGAGCCCTGAGGTCCCGCGGCACCCGAAACCATCAGGTAGCAGGCGGAACGATTGAACCGTCTTCCGCCCGCGAAGCCCGGCCTTGCACAAGCCCAAAGCGCCGCATCTGCCGTGGTCTTGTCCTGTCGTGGTATCGTCGGCCCGGCTGATTTGGGGAGTTCTATGGCAGAGACGGCCGATGATCTAAGCGCTCC
This sequence comes from uncultured Alphaproteobacteria bacterium, assembly GCA_963786045.1. GTDB lineage: Bacteria > Pseudomonadota > Alphaproteobacteria > Rhizobiales > Xanthobacteraceae > Bradyrhizobium. The sequence continues at coordinate 14,172 of CAWAXR010000007.1, forward strand.
GCTTGGACAGGAAACGGTGCGCCGAAAGCGCCGGCTCCGGCTGCCGTTTACCGGAATGCAGGCGGTCGCCGTGCTGTTGGGGCTGTTTCTGGCCGCCTTCGCGGGCTTCGCCCTCTTCAACGACAATCCGCTGGGCGGCGAGCCAATGACGCGCATCGCGATCCGCCCGCATGGCCCGGCCGAGGAAAAACCCGCCATGGCGGCCGCCAGCGGCTCCGAGCCGATCGCGAAAACCGCAATCAAAACCGGATCGCCAGACCAGAGGACCGTCACCATTATCGATGGGTCCAGCGGCGCGCGCCACGACGTGACGATATCCGGCGAGGCTTCGGATAAGACCGCGGCCGGCGCCGCTTCTTCGATGATGGCCGGGATCGATCAGCGCCTCCTCGAAAAATCACGCTACGGCATGATCCCGGTGATGTCGGACGGATTGAAGCCGTTCACCGCCTACGCCGCCGAGGCCGACCGGGCCAAAGCGGCAAAAATGCCGGTTGTCGCTATCGTCGTGGGTGGACTAGGCGTCGGCGCCGCCAAAACCACCGACGCCATCATAAAGCTGCCTGCCGCGGTGACGCTGGCGTTCACGCCCTATGGTTCGGACCCGACCAAACTGGCCGAGCGGGCGCGCGCGCAACGCCACGAGATCCTGCTGCAGATTCCGATGGAGCCGTTCGACTATCCCGACAACGATCCGGGGCCGCAAACCCTGCTGACAACGCTTGCCCCTGAACAGAATCTCGACCGGCTGTACTGGCACTTCAGCCGGTTTCAGGGTTACGCCGGAATAGCCAACTTCATGGGCGCGCGCTTTGTCGTCACCGATGCGGCCATGCAGCCCATTGTCCGCGAGGCCGCCAAACGCGGCCTTGGCTATTTCGACGACGGATCGGCGCCGCGCAGCGTCGCGCCCTCATTGACGGCCGCCCAGACGGTGCCTTTCGCCAAGGCGGATGTCTCCATCGATGCGGTGCCGACAGCCGCGGAAATCGACCGAGCGCTGGCCAAGCTTGAGGCACAGGCAAAGGAACGTGGCGTAGCGGTCGGCGTCGCCTCGGCGTTGCCGATTTCGATTGAGCGGATTAGCGTCTGGACCAGGGCGCTCGAAAGCCATGGTATCATGCTTGTGCCATTGACAACCGCGATGCTGAAATCAAGATCGGGCTAAGGCATTTCCGGACGGTGCGACTTCGCAGGAGACTTGACGGAATGGCGCGTTACGAAGATCTGCCCTATCGAACATGCGTCGGCATGATGCTGATCAACGCGGCGGGGCTGGTCTTTATCGGTCGCCGCGCCGGCGGCGTCGAGCACGTCGACGAATCCCACGTCTGGCAGATGCCGCAAGGTGGCGTCGATCCCGGCGAGGATACCTGGGAGGCCGCCAAGCGCGAACTCTACGAGGAAACCAGCGTTCGCTCGGTGGAAAAGCTCGGAGAGGTCGCCGACTGGCTGATTTATGATATTCCGCGCACCGTCGCCGGCCGGGCCTGGAAGGGCCGCTATCGCGGCCAGCGGCAGAAATGGTTCGCGGTTCGCTTCACAGGCCAGGACAGCGAGATCAATGTCGCGAGCCCCGGCGGCGGCCACAAGGCAGAGTTCGTCGGTTGGCGGTGGGAGCCGATGAACAATCTCCCCGAGCTGATCGTTCCCTTCAAGCGCCCGGTTTACGAGCGCGTGGTCAAGGAATTTTCGAGGCTTGCGGGCGGGTAGCCTTGTGCGGATTCGTCATTCCGGACACGGGTCTGACGAACGAACCTGCAATGACAGCTATTGAGTTCATGGCAGACAATAGACCGTATCGTCCCAATGTCGGCATCGCCCTGTTCAATGGCTCCGGCCGGGTGCTGATCGGGCGGCGCTTCAGGGACGACGGACCGGAAATCATCCTCCCGGGCCTTGAATGGCAGATGCCGCAGGGCGGCATCGACGCAGCCGAGAAGCCGCGCGATGCCGTGATGCGTGAGCTTTGGGAAGAGACCGGAGTGGCGAACGCCGATTATCTCGGTGAAACCGACTGGCTCAGCTACGAGTTTCCGCCTTTTGCCGGGCCGTCATCCCACCGGCTCGCGAAATTCCGTGGTCAACGGCAAAAATGGTTCGCGCTGCGTTTCATCGGCTCCGACGAGGAAATCGATCCGCTGACCGCGCGCAACGGCCAGCCGCCGGAGTTCGACCAATGGCGATGGGAGCGGCTCGACCTTGTCGCTGATCTCGTCGTGCCTTTTCGGCGCGATGTGTATCGGACTGTGGCGCAGCAGTTCGCGGCCTTCGCGCGATGACCTCGCCTCCAGCCTCGCTGTAACGGGGCGATTCCGCTCGAAATCGGCCTAGTGCAATGCCGTCGTGCTGAGCTCGTTCTGGATGCTCTTGAAGTGGTCGAGCCGCTCGATCTCGCGGTCGAGTTCAGAGCCTTCCTTTTCCGAAAGCTTGGCTTGCATCTCGGCAATCGAGTTCAGCGAACTCGGTTCGATCCAGTTCATCCAGCGAAGTGGCGACATCGGCCAATAGCGTGAGGCCCTTGTCGGACACCTCCGCAAGACCGCCGAGCACGATGATCTTCTGCCTTGTGCCGCCCGTGGTGACCGTCACGATACCCGGCCGAACCGCGGCCACGACGGGCGCATGTCCGGCCAGCACGCCGAAATCACCTTCGAGACCGGGAATATCGACCTGATCGACATCTCCCGAGAAGGCGAGCTTTTCGGGGGAGACAAGATCGAAGCGAAAGGTGGCCATGTTGAACCCTGCGAATAGCGAGTGGCGAATAACGAGTGGCGAAGAGCGGCGTGCGAATACTTTTAGCTATTCGCTACCCCCTATTCGCCATTCGTCTCTTAGGCTGCCTCGGCCGCGAGCTTCTTGCCCTTCTCGACGGCCTCTTCGATGTTGCCGACCATGTAGAAGGCGGCTTCCGGCAGATGATCGTACTTGCCTTCGCACAGGTCGCGGAAGCCCTTGATGGTGTCGGCGAGATCGACGAACTTGCCGGGCGAGCCGGTGAAGACTTCAGCAACGAAGAACGGCTGCGACAGGAAGCGCTCGATCTTGCGGGCGCGCGCCACCGTGAGCTTGTCCTCTTCCGACAATTCGTCCATTCCGAGAATGGCGATGATGTCCTGCAGCGACTTGTAGCGCTGCAGCACCTGCTGAACCATACGCGCGGTCTGATAATGCTCGTCGCCGACGATCAGCGGGGAGAGCATGCGCGAGGTCGAGTCAAGCGGGTCCACCGCCGGGTAAATGCCCTTTTCCGAGATCGCACGGTTCAACACCGTGGTCGCGTCCAAGTGGGCGAATGAGGTCGCGGGCGCCGGGTCGGTCAAGTCGTCGGCCGGCACGTAGATCGCCTGCACCGAGGTGATCGAACCCTTGTTGGTGGTGGTGATGCGCTCCTGCAGCGCGCCCATGTCGGTGGCCAGCGTCGGCTGATAACCCACCGCCGAAGGAATACGGCCAAGCAGCGCCGACACTTCGGAGCCGGCCTGGGTGAAACGGAAGATGTTGTCGACGAAGAACAGCACGTCCTGGCCCTGATCGCGGAAATGCTCGGCGACCGTCAGACCGGTGAGGCCGACGCGAGCGCGGGCACCCGGAGGCTCGTTCATCTGGCCGTAGACCAGCGCGCATTTCGAACCTTCGCCGCCGCCCTTCTTGTTGACGCCGGATTCGATGAACTCGTGATAGAGGTCGTTGCCTTCGCGGGTACGCTCGCCGACGCCGGCGAACACCGAATAGCCGCCGTGGGCGCGCGCGACGTTGTTGATCAGCTCCTGAATCAGCACGGTCTTGCCGACGCCGGCGCCGCCGAACAGGCCGATCTTGCCGCCCTTGGCGTATGGCGCGAGAAGGTCGACGACCTTGATGCCGGTGACCAGAATTTCGGCTTCGGTGGACTGGTCGGTGTAGCTCGGCGCCTCCTGGTGGATCGCGCGCATGTCTTCGGCCTTGACCGGACCTTCTTCGTCAACGGGCTCGCCGATCACGTTCATGATGCGGCCGAGCGTACCGGCCCCGACGGGAACCCGGATCGGTGCGCCGGTGTCGGTGACCTCCTGACCGCGGACCAGACCCTCGGTGGTGTCCATGGCGATGGTGCGCACCGTGGATTCACCAAGATGTTGCGCAACTTCGAGCACCAGGCGGTTGCCGGCGTTCTTGGTCTCGATTGCGTTCAGAATGGCCGGCAAGTGGCCTTCGAACTGCACGTCGACGACGGCGCCGATGACTTGCGTGATGCGTCCGGTCTGATTGGCGGGTGTGGCCATAAAACTCTCTCCTTCGAATTCTTAAATCTCAAAGCGGCTGTCAGATCGCCTCGGCGCCGGAGATGATCTCGATCAGCTCCTTGGTAATCATCGCCTGACGGGTCCGGTTGTAGATCAGCGTCTGCTTGCGGATCATGTCGCCGGCATTGCGCGTGGCATTGTCCATCGCGCTCATCTGGGCGCCATAGAACGAGGCGTTGTTTTCCAGAAGCGCGCGGAAGATCTGCACCGCGAGGTTGCGCGGCAATAGCCGCGGCAGGATCTCGTCCTCCTCCGGCTCATATTCGTAGGACACCGCCGGACCGGCACTGGCCGCCGGTGTTTCCACGACGAGCGGAATGATCTGCTGGGCGGTCGGGATCTGCGCGATCACCGACTTGAAGCGCGAATAGAACAGCGTGCAGACGTCGAACTCGCTCTCCTGGAACCGCGCGATGACCTTCTTCGCGATGTCCTCGGCGTTGACGAAGCCGAGCTGGCGGACCGAGCGCAGCTCGACGTTTTCCACGATCTGCTTTTCGAAAGTACGGCGCAGCTGCTCAAATCCCTTGCGGCCGACGCAGAAGAACTTGACCTCTTTGCCCTGATTGATCAGCGACAGAGCGTGCTCTCGGGCCAGACGCACGATCGACGAGTTGAATGCACCCGACAGGCCGCGTTCGCCGGTGCAGACCAGCAGTAGATGCACCTGGTCCTTGCCGGTGCCAGCCAGCATCGCCGGCGCACCGGGCGAGCCCGCCGCGGCGGCGGCAATACTGGAGATCACCGCATCCATTTTTTCCGCGTAGGGCCGCGCGGCTTCGGCGGCGGTCTGCGCGCGGCGCAGCTTCGACGCTGCGACCATCTGCATCGCCTTGGTGATCTTCTGCGTCGCCTTGGTGGAGGCGATGCGGACCCGCATGTCTTTAAGTGAAGCCATTCTTAGTTCACCCCGGCGATCCGATCTTCGACCTGACCGCGAACCTCTCTCTCGTCGTGCCCGGCCTCGTGCCGGGCATCCACGTCCTGGTTTCATCCACGCGCAAGACGTGGATGCATAGGAACTCGTTCACGAGTTCCGTCCTTCCATTCAATTTGCGCAAGTCGGATCTACCCGACTTGCGATAACGAGCCCGGCCATGACGGTATCAAGCAAACGTCTTGGCGTAACCCTCGACCACGCTCTTCAGCTTGGCGGCGGTGTCGTCGCTGAGATCGCGGGTGTCGCGGATGGTGTTGAGAATGTCGACATTCTTGCCACGCAGCAGCGACAGCAGGCCGTCCTCGAAGGCACGCACCTTGTTGAGCGGAAGCGCGTCGAGATAGCCGTTGGTGCCGGCCCAGATCACCACGACCTGCTCTTCCATTTTCAGCGGCGAGAACTGCGGCTGCTTCAACAGTTCGGTCAGCCGCGAACCTCGGTTCAGCAGGCGCTGGGTCGAGGCGTCGAGGTCGGAGCCGAACTGCGCGAACGCCGCCATTTCGCGGTACTGCGCGAGCTCGCCCTTGATCTTGCCGGCGACCTTCTTCATCGCCTTGGTTTGCGCCGACGATCCGACGCGCGACACCGACAGACCGACGTTCACCGCAGGCCGGATACCCTGGAAAAACAGATCGGTCTCGAGGAAGATCTGGCCGTCGGTAATCGAGATCACGTTGGTCGGAATGTAGGCCGACACGTCATTGGCCTGGGTTTCGATCACCGGCAACGCCGTCAGCGAACCGGAGCCTTGGCTGTCGTTCAGCTTGGCGGCGCGTTCCAGCAGACGCGAATGCAGATAGAACACGTCGCCAGGATAGGCTTCGCGGCCCGGCGGACGGCGCAGCAGCAGCGACATCTGACGATAGGCCACCGCCTGCTTGGACAAGTCGTCATAGATGATGACCGCGTGCATGCCGTTATCGCGGAAATATTCACCCATGGTGCAGCCGGTGAACGGCGCGATGTACTGCATCGGCGCCGGATCGGAAGCGGTAGCCGCGACCACGATGGAATATTCCAGCGCGCCCTGTTCTTCGAGCACCTTGACGAACTGCGCGACGGTCGAGCGCTTCTGGCCGATCGCGACGTAAACGCAATACAGCTTGATCTTCTCGTCGCTCTGCGCGTTGAGCGGCTTCTGGTTGAGAATGGTGTCGAGCGCGATCGCGGTCTTGCCGGTCTGACGGTCGCCGATGATCAGCTCGCGCTGACCGCGGCCGACCGGAATCAGCGCATCGATCGCCTTGAGACCGGTCGCCATCGGCTCGTTGACCGACTTGCGCGGAATGATGCCGGGCGCCTTGACGTCGACACGCTTGCGCTCGGTGGCCTGAATCGGCCCCTTGCCGTCGATCGGATTGCCGAGCGCATCGACCACGCGTCCGAGCAGGCCCTTGCCCACAGGCGTATCGACGATGGCGCGGGTGCGCTTGACGGTCTGGCCTTCCTTGATCTCGCGGTCGGCGCCGAAGATCACGATACCGACGTTGTCGGTCTCGAGGTTCAGCGCCATGCCGCGGGTGCCGTTCTCGAACTCGACCATCTCGCCGGCCTGGACGTTGTCGAGGCCGTAGACGCGGGCAATGCCGTCGCCGACGGACAGCACTTGTCCAACTTCGGAAACTTCAGCCTCCTGGCCGAAATTCTTGATCTGGTCCTTCAGGATCGCGGAAATTTCCGCGGCGCGGATGTCCATCAGCCTGCCTCTTTCATCGCGTGCTTGATCGAATTGAGTTTGGTGCGAAGCGAACTATCCACCATGCGGCTGCCAAGTTTGACCACGAGGCCACCGATGATCGAAGGATCGACCTTCACGTTGAGCGTAACGTCCTTGCCCGTCACCGACTTCAGCGCGGCCTTGAGGGCGTCGAGATTCTTGTCATTGAGCGTTTCAGCCACCGTCACGTCGGCGGTCGCCTCGCCCTTGAACTTCGCCACCAGCGCGCGGAACGCGCGGATCACGTCGCCGACCGCGAACAGCCGGCGATTGGCGGTAAGGACTTTCAGGAATTTTGCGGAAATGCCGGAAATGCCGGCTTTGTCGAGCACCGCGGCCAGCGCTTTCGACTGCGCTTCGGCGGAAAAAACCGGACTGCGGACGAGACGCCTCAGGTCGGCGCTGTCCGCCAGCATGGCCTCGAATCTGTCGAGATCGGCCCTGACCGCGTCGATGGATCTTTCATCGCGCGCCAGTTCGAACAAGGCCGTTGCATAACGACCGGACACTCCCGAAACGGACGGATCTTCAACTGCCACAAGCGCGCTCTTTAATGGTGTCAAACTCGCAAGGGAAAAACCGTCGCCACAATGCGGCGCCTAGCGATCCAAGCCCTTGGAATTCAAGCGGGACTTCGATTTTCGACCGGCACAGGATGTACCGGGACCGTTAAAATCGCGGCTTTGCTAACATAGCAGGAGCGCAGGTGCAACATGACGGCGAAGACCGGCGATGCCTTGTCGCATGTCGCTAGCCGACGATGCCGGCGGGCCGTTTTTGGCGGGGCCCGCCCCGGTCGAATTCACTGCCGGCAGCGATGGCCTTCCGAGTTGCGGGACCCGGCAACCGCTTTCGAGCCCTGACGCACCTAGCGCACACCACCGGAATTGAAGGCCCGGCGGCATCGAGCCATTCCATTATCGCATTACTTGCCACGACGAGGACGTTAACAACGATGACTTCGATCATCAGTATTCAATAGTAATTTAATGATTAACAATCAGTAAAACCATAATAATTCTGAATTTTCTTCGATTACCTACATTCGGTAATAAGATGTTCCATCGAGAGACAAAATCATTTACTGCCCCTTTTATGCCTCAATAGGCAACCAAACCGCAACTACTTAATGGAGCGGGGGTTCCACTTGCCGCATAAGTGGCATTACTATTTTAAGGGACTGATATATGCTGAAGTTCATGAAGCCGGCGTTGGGAACTGCAACCCAGTCGCGCACAGCGCTAGCTCTTTTTGCTGCAACTGTTCTGGCCGGTGGGAGTGCCACCGAGGCCTCGGCCAAGTCTTACAGGCACCATCACCACTTCCACCACGCAGCCCGCTCTGCCGACGGCTCTTCAGCCTGGCGCGACGCCCATGCCGCGATCACTCCAACGTCGGGCTCGGGGCGGACCTTCTCGGGCGTGGCTTCCTACTACGGCAATGAATCTGGCAGCAGGACGGCCTCCGGCCAACGCTTCAACCAGAACGCCATGACCGCAGCCCACCGTACCCTGCCGTTTGGCACCAAGCTCAGGGTCACCCATGGCGACCGCAGCGTCGTCGTCACGATCAATGACCGCGGCCCGTTCATCCGCGGCCGGGTGCTGGACCTGTCCACGGGCGCCGCCCGCGCGATCGGTCTGACGGGCGCCGGCGTTGGCCGCGTCGTCGCGGAGGTCATGTAACCTCTTCAAGGCGTTTCAAACGCCTCTTCCGTTCAGGAAATCTCGCCAAACGCTGCGTCGTGTAACTGCCGCAGAACTTGCTGGATGCCGAAACAAGCCTGCCGTCACGACTGGCGGCAGGCTTGTTTGTCATCCATGGACGGCGATGCGCGTCACAAAAAGCTCTGCGGATCGACGTCGACCTCGAGCTTGAGATTGCCCTTGGTCCTGGGGCCGGCGGCGAGCCATTCGCGTAAATATTCCGACAGGTCGACATTACGCAGCGATTTCACCAGGAGACGGAAACGATAGCGGCCCTTGATCACCGCGAGCGGGGCCTCGGCGGGGCCCAGCACCTGGATCCGCTCGTCGACCGGCGCGACCGCGGCGAGCTTGCGCGCAAACCCTTCCGCGGTGGGCCGGTCGCCCGCGGAAACAATCAAGCTCGCCAGGCGCCCGAACGGCGGATAATGGGCGCGCTCGCGGGCTTCGATCTCGCTGGCATAAAATGCCTCGCGGTCGCACGCCACCAGCGCCTTCATCACGGGGTGTTCGGGCTGGTGTGTCTGCAGGTACCCAACGCCCCTGCCCTGATCCCGCCCCGCCCGCCCGATCACCTGGTTGAGCAGCTGAAAGGTGCGTTCAGCGGCGCGCGGATCGCCATTGCTCAGGCCCAAATCGGCATCCACTACGCCGACCAGATTGAGCCGCGGAAAATGATGGCCCTTGGCCACCAATTGCGTGCCGATGATAATGTCGACGCGACCTTCCGCGATCTCGTTCAACTCGCTGCGCATGGTCTCGATCGAAGTGATCAGGTCGCTCGACAGCACCATGGTGCGCGCATCCGGAAAGAGGCCGGCCGCCTCTTCCTGCAGCCGCTCGACGCCGGGACCGACCGCGACCAGCGATTCTTCCGCCGCGCAATTCGGGCAGACATGCGGACGCGGCATCGAGAAGCCGCAGTGGTGGCAGACGAGGCGCTGGCGAAACCGGTGATCGACCAGCCAGGCGTCGCAGATGGTGCAGGCAAAGCGATGCCCGCAGGCCCGACACAATGTCAGCGGCGCGTAGCCGCGGCGGTTGAGAAACAACAGGGCCTGCTCGCGCCGCTCGGTCGCTAAGCGGATTTGTTCGGCAAGCCGTGGCGAGATGAAGTGGCCGCGCGCAGGCGCTTCCCGCCGCAGATCGATCGCCTCGATATGCGGCATGTGCGCCCCGCCAAACCGCGACGGCAACACGATGCGCTGATAGCGGCCCTTGCGCGCATTGACCTCGGTCTCGACCGACGGCGTGGCGGAGGCCAGCACGATCGGAATCTTCGCGATATGCGCGCGCACCACCGCCATGTCGCGGGCGTGATAGTGCGCGCCTTCGTCCTGCTTGTAGGCCTGGTCGTGTTCCTCATCGACGACGATCAACCCGAGATCGGCGTAAGGCAGAAACAGCGCCGAGCGCGCGCCGACCACCACAGGCGCCTCGCCTGCCGATATCGCGGCCCAGTTGCGCTGCCGCGTCCTCGGGGTCAGTTCGGAATGCCATTCCAGCGGCCGCACCCCGAAACGCCGCGCGAAGCGGTCGAGGAACTGGCCGGTAAGCGCGATCTCCGGCATCAGGATCAGCGACTGCTTGCCGCGGCGGATCACCTCCGCGATCGCCTCGAAATAGACTTCGGTCTTGCCCGAACCGGTGACGCCATCGAGCAGGGCGACGTGAAAGCTGCCATTGGCCGCGAGCGTACGCATCGCGTCCACCGCGGTGCGCTGCTGAGCGGAAAATTCGGGCATGGCGAATGCCGGATCGGGCGCGGGCGGCGCCAGCGCGCGCGGCATCGCCTCCGTCACCAGCGTACCTTCGTCGACGAGACCATCGACGACGCCGAGGCTGACTCCGGCTTCCTTCGCGGCATCCGATTTGCCGTGCAACAGACCGTCCGACAACAGTTCGATCAATCGCCGCCGCGCCGGCGTTAAGCGCTGAGGTGGCTTGCCTACCAGCCGCACGCCCAGCCGCACCCGCTCGGGGCCGAGGTGTTCACCCATCCGCAACGTCATTCGCAGCACCATGCCGCGCGCCGACAAGGTGTAATTGGCCACCCAATCGACAAGCGCGCGCAGTTCCGCCTTCAGCGGCGGCACGTCGAGCTTTTCGCCGACGTCCTTGAGGCGATTGTGCAGGCGCGGATCGGGATTGGCGTTCTCCGCCCACACCACGGCGACGACCTCGCGCGGCCCGAGCGGCACGCATACGACGTCCCCCGGCTCCAGTTCCATGCCGCGCGGCACGCGATAGGAATAGTTCTGATTGAGCGCGACCGGCACCAGCACATCGACGACTCGAGTCGATGATACGGATGATGGTGGGGCACGCGTGGAATGGTCCATCGGAGAATCAGATGAGAGGGGTTTGAGCCAATCTAGGGTCTGAAGCTCCGCCGAGCCAGCAGCCGGCTTGGTATTGAGGGCAATATCCGAGCCCCGCCGCGGCGGTTCACCAAAGGTAAACGAGAAGGATGTGATAGTATTGGCTATTCGGTCGAGAAACCCAAAGACAGTCGATGGCCAAGCCGATCCCCGCCATTCCGCCCATCGAACTGGCCTGCGCCGCCAGCGATGTGACACAGGAGATGACGCGCTGGCTTTCGCATCTGCGCGCCGAGCGCCGGCTGTCGCCGAAGACATCGGAGGCCTATTCCCGCGATGTCCGCCAGTTCCTTCAGTTCCTCGGCGAACACTGGGGCGCGCGGGTGACGCTGGCCGGTTTTGCAAAGCTTGAGGCCAGCGATGTCCGGGCATTCATGGCGATGCGGCGCGCCTCCGAAATCGGCGGGCGCTCCCTGATGCGGGGGCTCGCGGGGCTGCGCTCGTTCGGCCGATTCCTCGAACGGGAGGGCAAAGGCAAGGTCGGCGCGCTATCGGCGATACGCGCACCCAAGGTCGGCAAAAGCCTGCCGAAGCCTATACAGGTGGCGGCAGCCAAGCGTTTCGCTGACGCCGACGAGCGGGCCGGCGAGACCCGCGATCCCTGGATCTGGGCGCGCGATGCCGCCGTCATGGCGCTGCTCTACGGATCAGGCCTGCGCATCTCCGAGGCGCTCGGCCTGAAGCGCCGCGACGTGCCCGTGCCGGGCGCCGGCGACGTACTGGTTGTCACCGGCAAGGGCAACAAGACCCGCATGGTGCCGGTGCTGCAAAATGTGCTGGCGCTGGTTCAGGATTACGTGGCGATGTGTCCGCATCCGTTGCCTGCCGAGGGGCCGGTTTTTGTCGGCGCCCGCGGCGGCCCGCTGAGCGCCCGCATCATCCAGCTCACCATGGAACGGCTGCGCGGCGCGCTCGGCCTGCCCGACAGCGCGACGCCGCACGCGCTGCGGCATTCCTTCGCAACCCACCTTCTGTCCCGCGGCGGCGATCTGCGCGCGATTTAGGAATTGCTCGGCCACGCTTCGCTCTCAACCACGCAGATCTACACCGGGATTGACAGTGAACGGCTCCTGGAAGTGTACCGCACCGCGCATCCCCGCGCCTGAAGCCGCCTGATTTTCGAATCCTGACGAACTCCGGTCACACCGCTTGGCTCTTGCGCTGGCCGTATTGTTCGGTCCATCGTTGGCCCTTGGGCGGCGCAGGGGGAGAATCATGAGCGCACATGAAAGCATGGAGCACGCCGAGCACGCTGAACACGCGTCCGGCGAAAACAAGAAGATCGCGCTACTGATCGCCGTGATCGCGCTTTTCCTTGCGCTGTCGGAGACGCTGGGCAAGGGCGCACAGACCGAGTCGATCAGCAAGAACGTCGAGGCTTCGAACCTGTGGGCATTTTTTCAGGCCAAGAGCATCCGGCGTACGGTGGTCCAGTCGGTATCGGAAGAGGCGAGGCTCAGCCTCGGCCTCATGGGCGACGATGCCGCCAAGGCGGCGCTGCAAAGGCAGATCGACGAATGGCAGAAGACCGCCGCGCGCTATCGGTCGGAGCCTGAAACCGGCGAAGGTTCGGAGCAATTATCCGAACGCGCCAAGCACGCCGAGGAAGAGCGCGATCTTGCAACGGCAAAGTATCATCATTTCGAGCTCGCCTCCGCCGCCTTTCAAATTGGCATCGTGCTGGCTTCGGCAACCATCATTACCGGGATGATCGCGCTGGCCTGGATCTCCGGGCTGCTGACGCTGGCCGGCCTCGCCTTCACCGCGCTCGGAATATTCGCGCCGCACGCACTGCATCTGGCCCTGTAAGTACGGCCTGTGGCTGGAGCGCGATCGGTTCTGATTGAATCGGGACAGACGCTCCCGTTTCTTGTTTCGCTCGAAAACGCTCTACCGCGCTTCGCGCACGCTCTTGCGGAAGCGCTGGATCAACCGCAGCGTCCGCGATGACCAGCCGTCGCCGTCGCCGCGCAAGATCTCCAGGATTCGCTGTTTGAACGGCTCGACCAGCGCAGCCGCCTTCGCCCGCAACGCCAGGATGAATTCATAGAGCGTTTCGAACCATTCCATTTCCAGCAATTTCGGCCGCGTCACGTCGAAGACGAAGGCTGTGACGCCGACACCGAGGAATTTCGCGAACAGGATGGTGAAAACGGCACTCATCCAATACTCATGGGTGAGCAGCCAGAATCCGACCAGCTTCAGCGGAAACAGCGGAACCACCGGCACGATGAACACGACCAGCGTCATCGCCGGCGACAGCGTGTCGACGCGCTCGGCCAGCCAATGCTTGAAGGTGCGCAGCGGAATTTTGGCCACCGCCCACGCCACGATCGGCTCAAGGTGATCCCACAGCCAGGCCTCGATCAGAAAAATGACCGCAAGCAGGACCCAGATCGGTTGAAGGAGACGACGCAGCATCGATTTTTTCCCGCTCCGGCTTTCGCCGGGCACCCGTCAAATATGGATGGCTCGCTTGCCAACCGCAAGCGCGGCTTCCTTCACCGCTTCCGAGCGGGTCGGGTGGGCGTGGCAGGTTCGCGCGAGGTCCTCGGCGGAACCGCCAAACTCCATCAAAACAGCCGCTTCGTGGATCATTTCGCCGGCTTCGCGGCCGACAATGTGGACGCCGAGGACGCGATCGGTCTTCGCATCTGCGAGAATCTTCACGAATCCATCGGTGGTCTGGTTGACCTTGGAACGGCCGTTGGCGGTGAACGGGAATTTGCCTGACGTGTAGGCCACGCCGGCCTGCTTCAGTTCTTCCTCGGTCTTGCCGACCGAAGATACTTCCGGCGTGGTGTACACGACACCCGGGATAACGTCGTAATTCACATGTCCGGCCTGGCCGGCAAGAATTTCCGCAACCGCGACGCCTTCGTCCTCGGCCTTGTGCGCCAGCATCGGACCCGCGACGACATCGCCGATCGCCGAGATGCCCTTCACGCTGGTTGCAAAATGAGAATCGATCTGGACGCGGCCGCGATTATCGAGCGCGACGCCAGCTTCCTTCAAACCAAGGCCCTCGGTGTAGGGCACGCGGCCGATCGCGACCAGCACGACATCGGCTTCCAGTTTTTCCGCTGGCCCGCCCGCGGCCGGCTCAATCTGCGCGACCAGCGTCTTGCCGGAGGTATCGACGCCGGTGACCTTGGCGCCGAGCTTGAACGCAAAGCCCTGTTTTTCAAGCATCCGCTGGAATTGCTTGGCCACCTCGCCGTCCATGCCCGGCAAGATACGATCCAGAAATTCCACGACGGTGACTTGCGCGCCGAGCCGGCGCCACACCGAGCCAAGCTCGAGGCCGATCACGCCGGCCCCGACGATCAACAGCTTCCCGGGCACCTTGTCGAGCGAAAGCGCGCCGGTCGACGACACGATGCGCTTCTCGTCGATCTCGATGCCCTTCAGCCGCGCGACATCCGAGCCGGTGGCAATGACGATGTTTTTGGTCTCGACTATTTGCGTCTTGCCGTCACGGCCGGACACCTCGACCTTCCCGGCACCCAGTATCTTTCCCTTGCCGACGATGACGTCGATCTTGTTTTTCTTCATCAGGAACTCGACGCCCTTGACGTTGCCGTCGACGCCCTGCTGCTTGAAATTCATCATCGCGGGCAGATCGAGTTTCGGCGCCGAAACGCTGACGCCCATCTTCGCAAAGGAGTGTGCGGCCTCCTCGAACATCTCGGACGCATGCAGCAGCGCCTTCGACGGCATGCACCCGATATTCAGGCAGGTGCCGCCGAGCGTCGGGTTCTTCTCGACCACGGCGACCTTCATGCCGAGTTGCGCCGCGCGGATCGCGCAGACATAGCCGCCCGGACCGGTGCCGATAACAACAAGATCGTAAGTGGCCATCATTGAAGTCCTGTAGCTGAACGGTGTGGCAGGTCTTAGCGCCCGCCCGAAACGTCGAGAATGGCGCTGGTCACATAGGAGGCATCGTCGGACATCAGCCAGACGATGGCGTTGGCGATTTCGTGCGCTGTGCCGACGCGCTTCATCGGCACCATGTGACTGAGCCGATGCGCGCGATCAGGCTCGCCGCCTGAAGCGTGAATGTCGGTATCGATCAGGCCGGGCCGGATCGCCGCGACGCGAATGCCTTCGCCCGCGACTTCGTATCCCAGCCCGAGGGTGAAGGAATCGATGGCGCCTTTGGACGACGCGTAATCGACATAGGTATTGGGCGCGCCGAGTTTCGCCGCGACCGACGACAGGTTGATAATGACCCCGCCCTTGCCGCCGTGGCGCGTCGACATCCGCCTCACCGCCTCCCGGGCGCAGAGGATGCTGCCCGTGACATTGACGGCCATCATGCGCTGGATCCGCTCCGCGGACATCTCGTCGACCCGCGACGTTGTCCCGACGATACCGGCGTTGTTGACGAGCGCCCCCAGCGTTCCAAACGCGTCGGCGGCCTTGAACAAAGCGAGGATGTCCTTCTCGCTGCCGACATCGCATTTCACCGCGATGGCCTTGCCGTTCTTCGCCTCGATGGCCGCGACCGCGCTCTGCGCCGCGGCTTCATTGCTGGCATAACCGATGCAGACCCGATAGCCGCGGCCGGCGGCGGCGAGCGCGGTGGCGCGGCCGATGCCGCGGCTTCCGCCGGTGACGATCACAACCTTGTTGGTCAAAGCTACCCCCACGATCCAAACGCAGTTACGGGAAGAGCCGCCATGGTGCTGCGGCGTGTGCAAATTTGAAGATACGCTATCCGTTAGAGGTCCAGTACGAGCCGCGCCGGATCCTCCAGGTTTTCCTTGACGCGCACCAGGAACGTCACCGCTTCCTTGCCGTCGATGACGCGGTGATCGTAGGACAGCGCCAGATACATCATCGGACGAATTCGACCTTGCCACCGATCGCCATCGGCCGCTCCTGAATCTTGTGCATGCCCAGAATGCCGGACTGCGGTGCATTCAGGATCGGCGTCGACATCAGCGAACCGTAGATGCCGCCATTGGTGATGGTGAAGGTGCCGCCCTGCATCTCGTCGATCTTGAGCTGGCCGTCGCGGGCGCGCCGGCCGAAATCGGCGATGCTCTTTTCGATCTCGGCGATGGACTTCTGGTCGCAGTCGCGCACCACAGGCACGACGAGACCCTTGTCGGTGCCGACGGCGACGCCGATGTGGTAGTAATTCTTGTAGACCAGATCGGTGCCATCGATCTCGGCGTTGACGGCCGGAATGTCCTTCAGCGCCTGCACGCAGGCCTTGGCGAAGAAGCCCATAAAGCCCAGCTTGCTGCCGTGCTTCTTCTCGAACACGTCCTTGTACTGCGCCCGCATCGCCATGATGTGGCTCATGTCGACCTCGTTGAAGGTCGTCAGCATCGCGGCGGTGTTCTGGACGTCCTTCAGCCGGCGCGCGATGGTTTGGCGCAACCGCGTCATCTTCACGCGCTCTTCGCGCGCCGCGTCGTCGGCGGGCGAGGGCGCGCGGACCTGCACCGCCGCGGCGGGCTGATTGACCGGCGTCGGCGCCGACGCCGCCTTCTCGATCGCGGCCAGCATGTCGCCTTTTGTCACCCGCCCATCCCTGCCCGAACCGGGGACCGTCGCGGCATCGATGCCACTCTCGGCGGAAATCTTGCGTACCGACGGCGCCAGCGGGGCATCGGCGGGCGGAGCCTTCGCGGCGGGCGCGGGCGCTGCGACGGGCGGAGGCGTCGCCGCCTTGGCGGGCGCGGCGGCCGGTTTGGCGGCGGCTCCCGCAGGACCTTCGTTGATCTGCCCGAGCAGCGCGCCGACCGCGACGGTCTCGCCATCCTTGGCAAC
>CAWAXR010000008.1:0-11373 GCA_963786045.1 uncultured Alphaproteobacteria bacterium
CCTCCCATGCTGATCCTCGCCATCGACACCGCGCTGGATGCCTGCGCCGCCGCGGTGCTCGACACCGAGGCCGGCATCCGGTCGCGCAGGAATCCCAGGCCATGAAGCGCGGCCATGCCGAAGCGCTGATGCCGCTGATCGGGCGCGTCATCGCGCAATCCGGCGTCACGTTCGCGGCCCTCGACCGCATCGCGGTAACCACCGGCCCCGGGAGCTTTACCGGATTGCGGGTCGGCCTGTCGGCGGCGCGCGGCATCGCGCTGGCCGCCAACAAGCCGGTGGTTGGGGTGACGACGCTGTCCGCCTACGCGGCGCCCGTCGTCAGTCAGAACGGCGAGCACCCCGTGGTTTCCGCGATCGATGCCCGGCATGACCATGTCTATCTTCAGGTGGTCAGCGGTAACGGCGGTTCGCTGATTCCGCCACGGGTCGCGGCGATCGAGGAGGCGCTCGACGCCTCGCGGTTCGGCGCGCCCCATCTGGTGGGCAACGCCGCCAGGATCCTCGCCGACCGCTGGCCGGCGGACGGGCCGCCCCCCTTCGCGGTCGATGCGCAAGCCGCGCCGGACATTGCCTGGGTGGGATGGCTGGGCGCCGCGGTCAGCCCGGACACCGCGCCGGCCCGCCCCTTTTACCTGCGCGCGCCCGACGCCAAGCCGCCAAAAGACCTACTGCACAAGGCCCCGCAGCCGACATCGACATGATGGCATGGCTCCGCGAATTATGGCGCGGCGGCGCCGTGGCGATCGAGCCCGCCAGCCTGCGCGATGCGCCGGCGCTCGCGCGGATTCACGGCACGTCGTTTCATCGCGGATGGGGCGAAGGCGAATTCGAGAGGATGCTGACCGAACGCAACACGCTGGTCCATCGCCTGAGAGTGGGGCGCAAGATCGTCGGTTTTTCGGTATCCCGCATGGCGGCGGACGAGGCCGAAATATTGTCGATCGCCGTTGCCCGAAGCCATCGCGGCCGGGGCCTGTCCGGTAACCTGTTGCTGACCCACCTTGGCCATCTCGCCGGCCGCGGCGTGCGCACGGTATTCCTGGAAGTGGAGGAAAATAATCAACCGGCACGGCGGCTCTACGAACGAGCCGGATTTAGCGTCGTCGGGCGCCGCGAACGCTATTACCCGCAACCCGGCGGGGAACCGTTGAACGCGCTCCTGATGCGCCGCGACTTGTCGTAACGCCCGCGCGGTGGCAGAAGGTGATATCGCCAAGACAGAAGACTCGAAACCGCCCTGAACCCCAAATAGTGACTGCCCCGAAATGACCGCGCTCAAATCCACCCCTGCGCTCAAGACCTCCGGCATCGAGGCGCGCTGCGCCGCCACCGGCATGCGCATGACCGAGCAGCGCCGCGTCATCGCACGCGTGCTGGCGGAGGCGGAGGATCATCCCGACGTCGAGGAACTGTACCGCCGCTGCGTCGCCGTCGACGACAAGATCTCGATTTCGACGGTCTATCGCACCGTGAAGCTGTTCGAGGACGCCGGCATTATCGAGCGGCACGATTTTCGCGAGGGCCGCGCCCGCTACGAGCAGATGCGCGACAGCCATCATGACCACCTGATCAATCTGCGCGACGGCAAGGTGATCGAGTTCACGTCCGAGGAGATCGAGAAGCTGCAGGCCGAAATCGCCCGCAAGCTCGGCTACAAACTGGTCGATCACCGGCTGGAACTGTATTGCATCCCGCTGGACGACGACAAATCCTGAGCCATGGCGTTGGCCTGCGACGTGGATAACGGTCCGGGCGAAGAAACGCGTCGAAACAAGATCCGGAATTTTGATCTCATCATTTTCGACTGCGACGGCGTCCTGGTCGACAGCGAAGTCATCTCCTGCCGCGTCCATGCCGACGTGCTCACCCGTCATGGCTATCCGATATCAGCCGAACAGGTGCGCCAGCGGTTTCTCGGACGCACGACACACGATGCGACCGTCGAGATCGAGCGGCAACTCGGACGGCCGCTGGGAGAGACCTACGATCTTGAACGGCAAACGGCGTTGCTTGCGGCACTCGCCGACAAGGTCGAAGCCATCCCCCACGTTCACGATGCGCTCGACGCCATCGACGCGCGCATCTGCGTGGCTTCCAGCGCCGCGCATGACAAGATTTTCACCACCCTGTCGCGGACAGGGCTTTACCAGCGTTTCGCGCCGAATATTTTTTCAGGCACCCAAGTGAGCCATGGCAAGCCCGCGCCCGACCTGTTCCTGCTCGCGGCCAGGCAAATGGCCGCGCTTCCGGGGCGGTGCGTCGTGATCGAGGACAGCGTCCCCGGCGTCACCGGCGCGCTGGCCGCCGGAATGACCGTGCTTGGTTTCCATGGCGGCAGCCATTGCCGGCCGGGTGACGGCGAAGCGCTGCGCGCGGCCGGCGCGGCGGTGACGTTCGACGATATGCGGCAATTGCCCGGGCTGATCGGGCGGATCGCGCCGGGTTAACCGGCGTCATTCCGGGATCGGCCGAAGGACCAGGCCTCGGATGCGCAATTGCGCATCGGGAATCTCGAGGTTCCGGGCTCGCTTCGCGCCCCGGAATGACGTTCGAAATGCTGGATTTCCGCCCGTTTAGCCTATAACTGAGCTCCGCGCCGCATTGGCGCCATTTCGGCCCAGCATTCCGGTTCCATGAAGCCGCCGCGCAAACTGCATATCAAGTCATACGGCTGCCAGATGAACGTCTACGATGCGCAACGCATGGTGGACACGCTGGCGGGCGAGGGCTTTGTCGAGACCGCAAGCGTGGACGACGCGGATCTGGTGATCCTCAACACCTGCCACATCCGCGAAAAGGCTTCCGAGAAGGTTTACTCCGAACTCGGGCGGCTGCGCGTCATGAAGGATGAAGCCGCGCGCAATGGCCGCCAAATGAGTATCGCGGTGGCCGGTTGCGTGGCCCAGGCCGAGGGCAGCGAGATCATCGCCCGGGCGCCCGTGGTCGATGTGGTGGTCGGACCGCAAAGCTACCACCATCTGCCGGAACTGCTGGCGCGCGCTAAAAGTGACGGCCGCGCGCTGGAGACCGAGTTCCCGGTTCAAGACAAATTTGAGTTTCTGCCGCCGCCGAGGCCGGATGCCATTCGCGCGCGGGGAATCTCGTCCTTCGTCACGGTGCAGGAAGGCTGCGATAAGTTCTGCACGTTCTGCGTGGTGCCCTATACGCGGGGCGCCGAGGTGTCGCGCCCGGTGGCCAAAATCGTCGATGACGTGCAGCGGCTCGCCGACCATGGCGTGCGCGAAATCACCCTGATCGGCCAGAACGTCAACGCCTATCACGGCGAGGGGCCCGACGGACGGATCTGGTCGCTCGGCACCCTGCTGCGCCGGCTCGCCGACATTCCCGGCATCGTCCGCTTGCGCTACTCCACCAGCCATCCCTGCGATGTCGATAAGTCGCTGATCGAGGCGCATCGCGATCTCGCCGCGCTGATGCCCTTCGTGCATCTGCCGGTGCAGTCCGGCTCCGACCGGATTCTGGCTGCCATGAACCGCAAGCATACCGCCGATGATTACCGGCGGGCGATCGACCGATTTCGCGACGCCCGCCAAGATATTGCATTTTCATCGGATTTTATCGTGGGCTTCCCCGGCGAGACTGAGGAAGATTTTCGGGCCACCCTCGCGCTGGTCACACAAATCGGATACGCTGGCGCTTATTCGTTCAAATATTCGCCGCGGCCCGGCACGCCGGCGGCGGACATGCGGGAGACGGTGTCAGCGGCGGAAATGGACGAGCGATTGGTGCGGCTTCAGGAATTGATCGACAGCCAGCAATCGGCCTTCAACAAGGCCATGATTGGGAACACCGTCGATGTGCTGTTCGAACGCCCGGCCCGCAACCCCGGCCAGATCGTCGGCCGCACCGCCTATCTGCAACCGGCGCATGTGATGGCGCCTGCGGATATCATCGGACAGGTCCTGCCGGTGAGGATCGACAGCCTCGAGCGCTACAGCCTGCTCGGCGAACTCGCAGCCTCCCCGCACGGGCGGCCGGCGCCATCGGGTTTTTCGCAAGAAGCGCCTGCTCATATGACAACGGGAGCCTGAACCCTTGCCAAAAAGCGCATCGGATTCACCTTCACTCGCTCCCAGCCGCAAACCCGACCGCGACATGCAGATCCCGCCCGAAACGCAATTCGTCATCGACTTCGATGATAACCGCGCGGCCTCGGCGCTGGTTGGACCCTACGGACAAAACCTGGCGCTGATCGAGCGGCGGCTCGGCGTCGTGGTGGATTCGCGCGGCAATCATATCACCGTCGCCGGATCCCGCGACGGCTGCGACGCCGCGCGGCGCGTGCTGGAGACGCTCTATGCGCAGGCGGTGCAGGGGCACGATCTGGCGCAGGGCGATGTCGAAGGCGCGATCCGCGCCGTGATCGCGCAAGGCTCGCTGTTCGAATTCGATGCCAAGGCGGTCAAATCGTCGTTCGAGACCATCAACCTGCGCAAGCGCCCGGTGCGCGCCCGCACCGCCGCGCAGGACTCCTACATACGCGCGCTCAAGCGCCACGAATTGGTGTTCGGCATCGGCCCGGCGGGCACCGGCAAGACCTGGCTCGCGGTGGCGCACGCCGCGCAGTTGTTCGAGCGGAAGGAAGTCGATCGCATCATCCTGTCGCGGCCCGCGGTCGAGGCCGGCGAACGGCTCGGCTTCCTGCCCGGCGACTTGCGCGAGAAAGTCGATCCTTACTTGCGGCCGATTTACGATGCACTGTACGACCTGATGGATTCGCGTATCGTCGAACGCGCGTTGCAGGCCGGCGAAATCGAGATCGCGCCGCTGGCCTTCATGCGCGGCCGCACGCTGACCAACGCCGTCATCATTCTGGACGAGGCGCAGAACACCACGTCGATGCAAATGAAGATGTTCCTGACGCGGCTTGGCGAAAACAGCCGCATGATCATCACCGGCGACCCCTCCCAGGTCGACCTGCCGAACGGCCAGACCTCGGGTCTGGCGGAGGCCGCCAGGCTGCT
This sequence comes from uncultured Alphaproteobacteria bacterium, assembly GCA_963786045.1. GTDB lineage: Bacteria > Pseudomonadota > Alphaproteobacteria > Rhizobiales > Xanthobacteraceae > Bradyrhizobium. Next base: position 4,989 of record CAWAXR010000008.1, read on the forward strand.
TGACGGCGTCGAGGGCATTGCCCAGGTGAAATTCACCGCCGAAGACGTGATCCGCCATGAACTCGTGGCGCGGATCGTCGCGGCCTATGAAGGATTGCCGCAGCGGCCGGCAACCAGCAAGCCTTGATGCCGAAGACTGCCGCCGAGCGCGCGCTGGGGACACATTCCCGTCGCAAACAGAATTCCGGACCGATGGTACCGTTTGCCCTTCCCGTTTCAGAGGTTCTTGTTGTCGCCGATTGCTGGCAGGCCGAGCCTGACGCCGAGACCGTCATCCATCGGGCGATCGCCGCCGCGGCGGAATTCGTCGATGCGGATGTCGGAGGGACCGAGCTTGCGGTGATGCTGACCGACGACGCCGGCATCCGAACGCTGAACAGGAACTGGCGCGGCATCGACAAGCCGACCAACGTGCTGTCATTTCCGGCGCTGCAGCCGAGCGGCCCGCGCGGCCCCGACGATGCGCCGCGCATGCTCGGCGACATCGCCATTGCCTATGAAACGACGCGAAGGGAAGCCGATGACGAACAAAAGCCGTTCGACCATCACCTTAGCCACCTTGCCGTTCATGGCTTCCTGCATTTGATCGGTTACGATCACGAAAAGGACGACGACGCCGAGACCATGGAAGCGCTCGAGCGGGAGATTCTCTCGCAGCTCGGTATTCCCGATCCGTATGCGGACCGCGAGCGGATGGACTGAGATGACGGACTCAGAACCGATCCACGACAATCCGCGCAACACGCGCAACCTGCCTGCCGTGGTGCAGGAAGGCGAAGTCATGCGTCCCGTCGCCGACAACTGGCTGACGCGGGCGATCCGTGCATTGTTCGGATGGAAGCCGGGATCGGTCCGCGACGATCTGCAGGTGGTGCTCGATGCAAGCACGCCGGACGAGGTGGGCTTTTCCGCCATCGAGCGCACCATGTTGCGCAACATCCTCTCGCTGCATGAACGCCGGATTGCCGACGTCATGATCCATCGCGCCGACATCGTCGCGGTCAAGCGCGACATTCCGCTTGGCGAACTGATGAGCCTGTTCGAAAGCGCCGCTCATTCGCGGCTGGTGGTCTACAACGAAACCCTCGACGATCCCGAGGGCATCGTTCACATCCGGGATCTCCTGGTGTTCATGACCGCGAGAGCGCGGTTATCCGAGACAGGCAAGGGCAAGACCAAACGCAAGAAGCCGTTCCCCGCCGGCCTCGATCTGCGCGCGGTCGATCTGGCGCTGCCGCTCTCGGAGGCCAACATCATCCGCAAATTGCTGTTCGTGCCGCCCTCGATGCGGGCGATCGATCTCCTGGCGCAGATGCAGGCTTCGCGCATCCATCTGGCGCTGGTGGTCGACGAATACGGCGGAACCGACGGGCTGGTCTCGATCGAGGACATCGTCGAGCAGATCGTCGGCGAGATCGACGACGAGCATGACAGCGACGAGCCGCCGGCGATCGTGCGGCAGGCGGATAATTCCTTCATCGCCGACGCCCGCGCCAGCCTCGATGACGTTCGTTCCGTGATCGGCGAGGAGTTCGTGACCGGCGAAGCCGGCGAGGAAGTCGAAACGCTCGGCGGCTACCTCGTGACCCATGTCGGCCGGCTGCCGGTGCGCGGCGAGGTCATTTCGGGGCCCGGCAACTTCGAGATCGAGGTGCTGGATGCCGATCCGAGGCGCGTCAAGCGCCTGCGCATCGCCACGCGCAAGGAGCGCTCGGCCCTGCGCGCCCAGCGCGAGGGCCGTCGCCGCGAAGCCCAGACCGAGACCGGATCCGCGCAAGCCAGCGACAATACGAAACCTCCAGGCGATGGAGCCGGCTCACCGTGACAGCCGCAGGCTCCCTCCGCGCGGCCGGTCTTGCGATCATCCTGGCATGGGGATGGAAGCGCGCCGCCATCGCGCTCGTCGCGGGCGCGCTGTCGGCGCTCGCGATGGAGCCGTTCAATGCCTGGCCCGTGCTGTTTGTAACTTTTCCGGTCGTGGTCTGGTTGATCGACGGCGCGGGCGCCGGGCGCCTGCGCGGCGTGCCGGCGGCGGCAATGGCCGGCTGGTGGTTCGGACTCGGCTATTTCGTGCCGGGATTGTACTGGATCGGCTACGCCTTTCTGGTCGATGCATCCACCTTCGCATGGCTGTTGCCATTCGCCATACTGGGGCTGCCCGCCTACCTCGCGCTGTTCACCGCGTTGGGCTTCGCGCTCGCGCGGCTGATCTGGACCAGGGACGCCTCGCGGGTGATCGCACTCGCCGCAAGTCTGACGCTGAGCGAATGGCTGCGCGGCCACGCGCTCACGGGCTTTCCATGGAATGCCTTCGGCTATGCCCTGACCGAGCCTCTGGCGCTGGCCCAGACGGCGTCGCTGATCGGCCTGTGGGGTCAGACGTTTCTCGCGGTGGCGATCTTTGCAAGCCCGGGCGTGCTGATCGATGGAAGTTCGCGCGGGCGCAAACCCTGGATAGCGCCCGCAACGGCCCTGGCGCTGCTGCTGGCCATGGGAATATTCGGCGCCGTTCGCCTGAGCCTGCAGCCGACCACAACGGTTGCAAACGTCAGGCTGCGGATCATGCAGCCCAATCTGCAGCAGGACGTCAAATTCAATTACTCCGCCAAGGCGGAGGTCATGCAGAAATACCTGACGCTGTCTGATCGGGCATCCGGCCCGCAATCCACCGGTGTACGCGACGTCAGTATCCTGATCTGGCCGGAATTGGCGTTCCCGTTTTTCCTGACGCGTGAGGCCGATGCGATGGCGCAGATCGCCGACCTCCTGCCCAAGGGAACTGTCCTGATCACCGGCTCGGTGCGAGCGCCCGATGCGCCGCCGGGCACGAAAATCACGCGCGCCTACAATTCGATCTACGTCATCGATCACGATGGCAGCGTGCTGTCGATCTACGACAAACTGCATCTGGTGCCGTTCGGCGAGTTTCTTCCGTACCAGGACTGGATGGAAAGGATCGGCCTGGTCCAGCTTACAAAGGTTCAGGGCGGTTTCATTCCGGGCACCCGGCGGCGCACCATGGAGATCCCGCACGCGCCCCGCGCGCTGCCGTTGATCTGCTACGAGGCAATTTTTCCCGGTGATATCGTCGAGCGTAATGATCGCCCCGGCTGGATCGTCAATCTCACCAATGACGGGTGGTTCGGAATTTCGACCGGCCCCTATCAACACCTGCAACAGGCGCGCCTGCGCGGGATCGAGCAAGGGCTGCCGGTCGTTCGTGCCGCAAACACCGGCATATCGGCGGTTTTCGATCCCCTGGGACGGACGGTCGCGCGGCTGGGTCTCGGGCTCGAAGGCGTACTGGATTCCGGCCTGCCTTCTGCCCTCCCGCCGACGATCTATGCGCGCGTCGGCGACATCCCTGTCACCATGCTGGTCGCCGCCGCCTTGATCTTCGTGGTCAGGCGTCGCGAGGCGAAACGAATTTCCCGATCGTGATTCACCACTCGCGAAGCGAATTTCCTGACCGTGATTCACTTCTGGTTTTGAATGTTGGCAGAAAGGCCAGCATGCGGGGTTCCCCCGGTTGACAGGCCGACGGTGCCATTCGCATTCTGGGCCGAGGGCCATTCAGGAGCCCACCGTCAGTACATTGTTCAATTTGTCTGAATAATGGGGCATGGCCTCTTCGAGCCGGCTCTGGCGGTCATGGCGCCCGAGGCATAACCCGCTCTCGTCCTGCTTTTTCCTGCCAGCGTAATCCCGAGGAGTACCAGTAATGCCGACCAAAGCGCCCAACCCTGTTGACAAATATGTCGGCAGTCGTGTGCGCATGCGCCGCATCATGCTGGGCATGAGCCAGGAAAAGCTCGGCGACGCGCTGGGGCTCACCTTTCAGCAAGTTCAGAAATACGAGAAGGGCACCAACCGGGTCGGCGCAAGCCGCATCCAGCAGATCTCTGAAATACTTCAGGTGCCGGTATCGTTCTTGTTTGAAGGAGGCCCCAACAGCACCGCCAGCGCTGCAGGGCTTTCCGAAACGACATCGCCGGCCCATGTCTCCGACTTCCTGGCGACCTCGGAAGGTTTGGCACTGACCCGTGCTTTCACACGCATCCCCGACGCAAAGCTCCGGCGCAGCATTGTCGAACTGGTCGAACAGATCGCCGCTCGCGAAAGTTCCGACAAGCGTTGAACCGCTAGTTTCGGTTTGAGAGCTGTCCAAATCTGGAATATGCCGTCGTTCGCCGATGTGCGATTACGTGTCGGATAACGACAAGGCAAACAGCATGCTGACGACAGTCAATCCCTTCGATTCGAAAACCATCCTTGAAGGCATCCGCCGCTGGGTCGAATTCGAGACCCCGACGGAAGCGCCCGACCGGATCAACGGGCTCGCAACATTGGTCGCGGACGGCTACGGCGATTTGCCGGCTACGATCGAGCGCGTCGCCGGACATTCTGGCTGTGGTGATCACATTCTGGCGCGGTCGTCATGGGGCCAGGAGCGGCCCGGAATCCTGGTGCTGAGCCATCTCGACACCGTTCATCCGCTGGGATTCATCGAGCGTCTGCCGTTTCGGGTTGAAGGCGACAGCGCCTTCGGCCCCGGCATCTACGACATGAAGGGCGGCGCCTATCTGGCCTACCACGCGTTCCGGCAGCTTTGCGCTGACGGCGCGCATTCGCCGCTCGGCGTGACTCACCTCTACGTCTCGGATGAAGAGATTGGCAGCCCGACGTCGCGCGCGCTGATCGAGGCCGAGGGACGCAAGGCAAAATACGTGCTGGTAACGGAGCCTGCCCGCGACGGCGGCAAGATCGTCACCGGCCGCAAGGGCGTCGCGCGCTTCGAGATTTTTGTCAAAGGCGTTCCCGCCCATGCCGGCACGCGGCCCGAGGATGGCCGCAGCGCGATACACGAACTTGCCAATATCATTCAGACGCTAGAGGCCATGAACGACATCAAGCGCGGCGTGACGGTCAATGTCGGCGTTGTCAGGGGCGGCACCAAGCCGAACGTTATCGCTGAAGAAGCCTATGCCGAGGTCGATATGCGCCTGCCGACCATTGCGGATGCCGACGAGTTGGTCCCGAGGATCCTCAGCCTGAAATCGCGGACCGAAGGCGTCCACGTCAAGGTAACAGGTGAATTGAATCGCCCGCCCTATGAGAAGAGCCATGCGGGCGCCGCCCTCTTTGAACACGCCAGGACGCTTGCCGCCGAAATCGGCTTCGAGCTTTCGGACACCTTCACCGGTGGCGGCTCCGACGGCAACTTCACCGCGCCTCACACGGCAACCCTCGACGGCCTTGGCGTCGATGGAAAGGGCGCGCATACCCATTACGAGCAGATATATATTTCGTCGATCGAACCAAGGGCACGGCTGCTGCATCGGCTGTACCGGACGCTGCGATGAGCGACGCATTCCGGGATCGCGGGGATCGCAACGCATCGTCCGGCGATGCCGCCGCCGTTCACCCGCACGGCTCGTTCTTTGGCCGGCGCAAAGGCCATAAGCTGCGGGCGCACCAAACCGACCTGATCGAGCAGGTGCTGCCGCGGCTTTCGCTGGACATCGGCGGCCCGCGGCCGCCGGATCTCGCCGGACTGTTCGGCGCGCCGGTCGATGCGGTCCGGCTCGAAATCGGATTTGGTGGCGGCGAGCATCTGGTCGCGGAGGCCCGCGCCTTTTCGAACACCGGCTTCATCGGCTGCGAACCCTATGTCAACGGCATGGCGAAGATCCTGGCGCAGATCGAGGCCCATAACATCGGCAATGTCAGGCTGTTCGCAGGCGATGCCAGCGAACTGCTGGCCTGGGCGCCGGAGCATTCACTGGCCCGGATCGATTTGATCCATCCCGATCCGTGGCCGAAACGGCGGCACTGGAAGCGGCGCTTCGTGCAGGACACGACTATCGCGACCATGGCGCGCGTCCTCAAGCCAGACGGCGAATTTCGCTTCGTCAGCGATATCAGCGACTATTGCGCATGGACGCTGGCACATTTTTCACGCTCGCCCGATTTCGTCTGGACCGCGGAGCGTGCTTCCGATTGGCGCGGACCATGGCCCGATTACACGATGACGCGCTACGGCCGCAAAGCCGAACGCGAAGGCCGCCAGGCGGCTTACTTACGGTTCAGGAAGGTGGGCTAAAGCGACGGGGTTGTCATTCCGGGGCGATGCGAAGCATCGAGCCCGGAATGCCGGCTTGAAATCAAGCCGATGGCCGGCTCTGCCAAAAGCTCACCACCCGCCCCGCGGTCGAAGGCATCAGGCGCACGAAGTTCGATCGCACATTCTCGATATCCGTTGGCGACGGAACGCGGGCCGGGCCCAGCCTGAGCAGGATCAGCGCGCGCACGGTCGCCCATTCCAGTCCGATCGCCTTGCCGAGGATCAGGGCCGGGTCGTGACGGTCGCCGGCCATCAGACGAT
>CAWAXR010000009.1:0-529662 GCA_963786045.1 uncultured Alphaproteobacteria bacterium
CCTTTTCCGAGCCTCGATCGTCCTGTCTGTACCAACACCGGAGCAGAACCGATGAGCCTCACAGACAAGAATGTCGTCGTCACCGGCGGAAGCCGGGGTCTTGGCCTGGGACTGGTCGAGGCGCTGGTCGCGCATGGCGCGAGCGTGACGGTCGTTGCCCGCGACGCCGATGCGCTGGCCGCCGTCCGCGCCCGGCTCGGCGTCGCCACGATTTCCGCCGACGTGACCGAGGAGACCGCCGCCCACCGCATCCTTGGTGAGGTCCGCCCGGACATCCTGGTGCTGAACGCCGGCGCGACGCCGCCGATGGGCCGGCTCGACCAGGTGAGTTGGGCCGACTTCACCGCGACCTGGGACACCGACGTCAAGGCCGGGCTCTATTGGCTGCAGGCGGCGCTGAACCTGCCGCTCAAGCCGGGAAGCCGCGTCCTGGTGGGATCGAGCGGGGCGGCCGTGAACGGATCGCCGCTCTCGGGCGGCTATGCCGGCGCCAAGCGCATGCTCTGGATCATGGCGAAATACGCCAACGGCGTATCGGAACAGAAGAAGCTGGGGATCCGTTTCCAGGCGATCGTGCCGCAGCAGATCGTCGGCGGCACCGGGGTCGGCGACGCCGGCGCCAACGGCTATGCGCGCGCCATGGGCGTCAAGCGGGAAGAGTTCCTCGCGCGCTTCGGCGCGCCGATGCCGCCCCGTGAATTCGGCGAGAAAGTGATTTCGGTGCTGATCGAGCCGAAATATGCTGAAGGCCTGGCCTTCGGATTGAAGGGCGACACCGGGATCACCATGCTTGAGGGAGCGGCGGCTTGAGCGCGGGACCACCCTCGCAGAACCGCGAACGCGAGGCCGAGCTCGTCGCGTTGGCCGGCGAGCTGCGGCCCGAGCTGCACCGCTATTGCGCGCGTCTCATGGGATCGGTGATCGACGGCGAGGACGTGGTGCAGGATACCTTCGCGCGGGCTTTGGTGGCGTTGCAGGATGTGGAGGAAATGCCGCAGCTTCGGCCCTGGCTGTTCCGGATCGCCCATAACCGCGCCCTCGACCTGCTGCGCGGCCGGGCGGTGCGCATGACCGAACCGATCGAGGCGGCCTCCGATGTCGCCGACCCGGCCAGCCCCGATCCCGTGGAGGTGCTGATGCGCCAGGAAGCGGTCAAGACCGCGGTGTCGCGCTTCGCGGAGCTTCCCACCCTGCAGCGCAGCGTCGTCATCCTCAAGGACGTGCTCGACGAGCAGCTGTCGGAGATCGCCGCTCTCCTGGATCTCACGGTCGACGCCGTGAAGGGCCATCTGGCGCGGGGCCGCGCGCGTCTTCGCGAGATCAACGCGCAGGCCGGCCCGCCTTCGGAACCGCGGCCGGCGTCGGCCGCGGTGGCGCGCTATGTCGCGCTGTTCAATCAGCGGGACTGGAACAGCCTGCGGACGCTGCTCGCCGACGACGTGAAACTCGTTCAGTCCACGTACCCGCTTCGCGTCGGCGCCGCCGATGTCGGTATGTTCTTCACCATCTATGCCAGGTTCGAGGGCGTTCGGCTTGCCCCGGCCTGGCTCGAGGACCGGGAAGTGATCGCGGTGTTCGAGGACCGCGCCGATCCGAAACCCGGCTACGTGATGTGGCTCGAGTGGCGTGATGGCCGGATCAGCTTCATCCGCGACTACCGCTATGCGCGCTATGTCATCGCCGACGCGGAGCTTTCGCTGGCGGCCGCCGGCGCGACGGACCCGTTGACGCCCAACGCGCCTTGATCGATGGTCGCGTGGGAAGTTCCGGGGCGTTGGAAAATGACGATCACCATCTACGGCATCAAGAACTGCGACACCATGAAGAAGGCCCGCGCCTGGCTCGACAGCCACGGCGTGGCCTACGGCTTTCACGACTACAAGACCGAAGGCATCGCCAGGGACAAGCTCAAGCAATGGAGCGACGAACTGGGATGGGAAACCCTGCTCAATCGCGCCGGCACCACGTTTCGCAAATTGCCTGACGGCGACAAGGAAGGCCTGAACGAGCGCAAGGCGCTGGCCCTGATGCTGGCGCAGCCGTCGATGATCAAGCGCCCGGTGCTCGATCTCGGCGGCAAATTGCTGGTCGGCTTCAAGCCGGAAATCTACGCCAGGGAAGTGGCGGCGTCGGGCGGGGCGCGGCGCGCGAAGGCCTGACGCAATCTGATATTGGCGCGAGGTTGCTAGTCGAACTCGATCGTGTCGCCGCTCGGAATACGGCCGGGCGCGCGGTGGAAAAGGTCACGGTCGATCACGGCGCAAAGCTTTGTCGTCGGCAGCGCGTCGTTTCCGCGCATCAGATTCCTGATCTCGAATCCGCCGTCCTCGCTGATGGTCTTCAGCGATGCGATCAGATGCGTCACGCCGCCGCCTTCCGAGAACGGCAGCAACAGCCGCTCATAGGCGACCAGTCGCCCATAGATGTCGTCGATGTTGGAGATGGTATAGACGGGAAGCGCGCGCTTCAGACATTCGTGGTAGACCGGCATCACGACGGAGGCGAGCTTGACACCGAGATATTCGTCGAGATATCGGCCCTTGCCGGTATGACCGTAGGCGGCGGACATTCGCGTGCCCTCGCTCTGGATCAATAGACGCGGAGGCAAGTGTGCGGCATCGACGGTGTAGTAGACGAGGTCCGGAAGCTCGTCGGCGAGCCGTTCGGGCTGGTATTCCTCGATGTGCGGCAAAAGTTGCGCGCGGGCATAAAGCCGCAGCCACGTGTTCAGGAGATCACGCTGCTTGATCGATTTGACGATCGTCGGGTTGGTGCTTGCGAAATCCAAGGCAGCATCCGGTCTCGATGCAACGGTCTACCATCGACCCCAAGACGGAAATAATTAATGAAGACCTGAAAATGCTGCGAAATACCGTTAACGATTGCTTTCCGCCTTGCCTTGTCGGCCTCTCAAAAAACCGCCCGCGGCAAACCTCTCGATCGTGTCCTCTTGACGGCTTTGGCCATTCGACTAATGGCAAGATAGGCCGGGGCACGCTAGCGGAGATGGCCAGCTTTCCGCCTTGCCTAAGGCGGGCCGTTGGCGGCATATTCCGGCCCGGAGGCGGCCGGTTCCCAAGCGAATTTCCAAGACGCCTGGGAGAACCTGCCGAGGAGAAAAGACTGGCCACACGCGATGGGGCGTCGCGGCGATGGCTGATGGGGGAAATTTGATTGGCTGATGAGTATATTCTCGAAACCCACGGATTAACCAAGGAATTCGCGGGATTTTTCGCCGTTCGCGACGTTGACCTTCGGGTCCGCCGTGGAAGCATTCACGCGTTGATCGGCCCGAACGGCGCCGGCAAGACGACATGCTTCAATCTCTTGACCAAGTTCCTGAAGCCTTCGGCGGGTCAAATCCTGTACAAGGGCCAGGACATTACGGCTATGCCGCCGGCCGACGTGGCGCGCCGCGGTCTGGTGCGCTCGTTTCAGATTTCGGCGGTGTTTCCGCATCTGACCGCGTTGGAGAACGTGCGGGTCGCGCTGCAGCGTCAGCATGGGCAATCGTTCGATTTCTGGCGTTCCAAGTCCGTGCTCGACCGTTTCAACGGGCGCGCTCACGAGTTGCTCGACGACGTCGGCCTCAGCGAGTTTGCGAAGACGCCCGCGGTCGAAATGCCTTACGGGCGCAAGCGCGCGCTCGAAATAGCAACCACACTGGCCCTCGATCCCGAAATGATGCTGCTCGATGAGCCGATGGCCGGCATGGGGCACGAGGACATCGACAAAATCGCCGCGTTGATCAAGCGCATCTCGGCGAAATACACCATCCTGATGGTCGAACACAATCTGAGCGTCGTGGCCAATCTGTCCGACATCATCACGGTGCTGACGCGCGGTCACGTGCTGGCGGAGGGCAATTATGCCGATCTGTCCAAGGATGAGCGCGTGAAGGAAGCTTATCTGGGGGCAGGCCATGGTTGATTCGAAAATGGCCGATGCCGCCACCAGGGCCGCGCCGGTATCCGGCACCTCCGTGCTGTCGGTTCAGAATCTCGAGGCCTGGTACGGCGAGTCACACATCCTGCACGGCATCAATTTCGACGTGAATGCCGGCGAGGTCGTCACCCTGCTCGGACGCAACGGCGCCGGCAAGACCACCACGCTGAAGTCGGTCATGGGAATTATCGGCAAGCGCACCGGTTCGATCCGCTTCGATGGTCAGGATATCACCCGTGCCTCGTCGGACAAGATTGCGCGCATGGGCATCGCCTTCTGTCCGGAGGAGCGCGGGATTTTCGCCAGCCTTGACGTTCGTGAAAACCTGCTGTTGCCGCCGACCGTGCGCAGCGGCGGCCTGTCGCTTGACCAGATTTTCGAGCTGTTTCCCAATCTCCGGGAGCGGCTGAACAGTCAGGGCACCAAGCTGTCGGGCGGCGAGCAGCAGATGCTGGCAATCGGACGAATCCTGCGTACCGGCGCGCGGTTTCTGATGCTGGACGAGCCGACCGAAGGTCTCGCGCCTGTTATCATCCAGCAGATCGGCCACACCATCAGGCGCCTCAAGAACGAAGGCTTCACCATCCTTCTGGTCGAGCAGAATTTCCGGTTCGCCGCGACCGTGGCGGACCGCTACTACATCGTCGAGCATGGCAAGATCATCGACGGTTTCGCGAACGCGGAACTGCAGGCAAATATGGACAAGCTTCATACCTATCTCGGCGTCTGAATAAGCCTCGGGAAGGATCCACAGAGGGACCACCATGAAAACCAGAATTATCACATCGTTGCTGCTGGGCTCGGCGCTGAGCTTCGCAGCCGGAAGCTTCGCCATAGCTCAGGACAAGAGCGTCAAAATCGGTGCGCTGTCCGACCAATCGGGGCTGTACGCCGATCTCGGCGGACCGGGCTCGACGCTGGCCGCCCAAATGGCGGTCGAGGATTCCGGTCTCGCCGCCAAGGGCTGGAAGATCGACATCATTTCCGGCGATCACCAGAACAAGCCGGATATCGGCACGTCGATCGCGCGGCAGTGGTTCGATGTCGACAAGGTCGACGTCATCGTCGATGTCCCGAATTCCGGCGTGGCGCTTGCGGTCAACAATGTCATCAAGGAAAAGAACGGCGTCTACATCAATTCGGGCGCGGCGACGTCCGATCTCACCAACGCGCAGTGCTCTCCAAACACCGTGCACTGGACCTACGACACCTACATGCTCGCCCACACCACCGGGCAGGCGCTGGTGAAGGCCGGCGGTGACACCTGGTTTTTCCTCACCGCCGATTACGCCTTCGGTGCAGCACTCGAACGCGACACCACCGCGGTCGTTCTGGCCAATGGCGGCAAGGTGGTCGGCGGCGTCAAGCATCCGCTGAATACCGCGGACTTCTCCTCGTTCCTGCTGCAGGCGCAGTCGTCCAAAGCCAAGATCATCGGGCTCGCGAATGCCGGCGGCGACACCACCAATTCAATCAAGCAGGCGGCCGAATTCGGCATCGTCAAGGGCGGGCAAAAGCTCGCGGCTCTCCTGCTGTTCATCACCGACGTCAAGGCCATCGGCCTCGAAACAGCGCAAGGGTTGAATTTCACCGAGACCTTCTATTGGGACATGAACGATCAGACCCGTGCGTTCTCCAAGAAATTTGCCGCGCGGATGAAGAACGGTGCGCCGCCGACGATGGTCCAGGCGGGCGTCTATGCCGGCCTGATCCATTACTTCAAGGCACTGGATGCGCTTGGTGGCAATCCGCACGACGGCGTCAAGGTTGTGGAAAAAATGAAATCGATCCCGACCGACGATCCGCTGTTTGGCAAGGGCGAGATTCAGCCCAACGGCCGGACCATTCATTCGGCCTATCTGTTCGAGGTGAAGAAGCCTTCGGAATCCAAGGCTCCCTGGGATTTCTATAAGCTCGTCGGCACCGTTCCGGGCGACCAGGCGTTCACGCCACTGTCGGAAAGCAAGTGTGCAATGCTGAAGAAATAACGGCCTTCCCCCGCCGGCCTCGTGCCGGCGGGGGATCTCCTCAAGTTGCAACGAGATTGAGCCTGAAAGATCGGTCGATATGCAAGCTCTCTACGCACAGCTCCTGGTCGGATTGATCAACGGCTCGTTCTACGCGCTGCTCAGCCTTGGGCTCGCCGTGATCTTTGGAATGCTCAACATCATCAACTTCGCGCATGGCGCGCTTTATATGATGGGCGCGTTCTGCGCGTATTTCCTGCTCAACGTGACGGGCATCGGATATTGGCCCGCGTTGATCATCGCTCCCATCATGGTTGGCATTTTCGGGATGATCCTCGAGCGGACCATGCTGCAATGGCTTTCCGGCCTCGACCATCTATATGGGCTATTGTTGACTTTCGGCATCGCGCTGATCGTGCAGGGCGTCTTCCAGAATTATTTCGGCTCGTCCGGGCTGCCCTATGCGATCCCTGATGAGCTGAAGGGCGGCATGAATCTCGGTTTCATGTTCCTCCCGATCTATCGCGCATGGGTAGTCGTCTTCTCGTTCGTCGTGTGTCTCGCCACCTGGTACCTGATCGAGCGAACCCGCCTTGGCGCTTACCTGCGCGCCGCCACCGAAAACCCGACGCTGGTGCGCGCCTTCGGCATCAACGTTCCGCGCATGATCACGCTGACCTACGGACTAGGCGTCGGTCTTGCGGCGCTCGCCGGCGTGTTGTCGGCGCCGATCAACCAGGTGCGGCCGCTGATGGGAGCGGATCTGATCATCGTGGTGTTCGCGGTCGTGGTGATCGGCGGCATGGGCTCCATCATGGGTTCGATCATCACCGGCTTTGCGCTCGGGGTGATCGAGGGACTGACCAAATACTTTTATCCCGAGGCTTCCAATACCGTGGTATTTGTCCTGATGGTGCTGGTGCTGCTTGTGAAGCCTTCTGGACTGACGGGACGGGCGAACTGACATGACAGCGATGACCGACGATACCCTGGCGACGACCGGGCGCACGATCCGCGACGAGATGATTGCGTTCGTCATCATGACAGCGCTGCTCCTGGTCGTGCCGCTGACAGGGGTCTACCCGTTTTTCGTGATGCAGGCGCTGTGCTTTGCGCTGCTGGCTTGCGCCTTCAACCTGCTGATCGGCTATGGCGGATTGCTGTCTTTCGGCCACGCGATGTTCCTGGGAACCGCGGGCTACGTCACCGCGCACGCATTGAAAGTGTGGGGCCTCACGCCCGAGCTTGGAATTCTGGTCGGCACTGCGGGCGCAGCGGGGCTTGGCGTCATCACTGGGGCCGTCGCGATCCGGCGCCAGGGCATCTATTTTGCCATGATCACGCTCGCCTTGTCGCAACTCCTTTACTTCATCTATCTGCAGACACCGTTCACCCATGGCGAGGACGGCATTCAGGGTATCCCGCAAGGGTATTTGTTCGGGGTCCTCAATCTCGCCAAGCCGACCGTACTTTATTACGTCATCGTCGCCGGCTTCCTGTTCGGGTTTCTGGTCATTTTTCGCACCATCAACTCGCCATTCGGCGAGGTGCTGAAATCGATCCGGGAGAACGAGCAGCGGGCGATCTCGCTCGGTTACCGAACGGATCAATACAAGCTGCTCGCCTTTATCCTGTCCGGAACCCTGGCGGGATTTGCCGGTGCGCTGAAAGTGTTCGTGGCACAGAACGCGTCGTTGACTGACGTGCATTGGAGCATGTCCGGCGAAATCGTGCTGATGACGCTGGTCGGCGGTCTGGGAACCGTGTTTGGCCCGGTGGTCGGGGCCTTCGTGATTATCGCCATGCAGCAATATTTGGCTGGGTTCGGGCAGTGGGTGACAGTGATCCAGGGCGTGATCTTCGTGGCGTGCGTTTTGACGTTCCGCCGCGGTGTGGTCGGCGAAATCGCGCATTATTTCCGGCGGTCGCTCTAGGCTAGCTGATTTCCGGGACATTTTGGGCCCTATAAAGCAGTGGATGACCCGTTTCCACCAACCCCCGCCGCGCGCTTTGTCCCAAAAATGGTCTATGACGATCATGTGACAGCCGCTTCAGCCGGCCGATTTCTATGACAACGGACATAACCCATGCTGATGCGTTGGTTTCGCGCCTTTCTTCCCAGGGAGGAAAGGTTTTTCGATCTGTTTGCCCGGCATTCGCAGGCCGTCCTGCAGGGCGCACAGGCCTTGCAGGGCGTACTCCGCGGTGGCGAGGAAACGCCGGTATTCTGTCAGCGCGTCAACCAGTTCGAGAATGACGCCGATAACATCACGCGCGAGGTGCTGACTGCGGTGCGGCGGACGTTCATCACGCCGTTCGACCGGGGCGACATCAAGAACCTGATCACCTCGATGGACGACGCCATCGATCAGATGCAGCAAACCGCGAAGGCCGTGGTGCTTTTCGAGGTTCGTACCTTCGAGCCGCCAATGCGGGAAATGGGAACGCTTCTGGTCGAGTGCGCAAATCTCGTCGGCCGCGCGCTGCCGTTGCTGCAGTCGATCGGCGCCAATGTCGCGATGCTGACGGCGATCACCGAGGAGCTTACCAAGCTGGAAGGCCGCGTCGACGATCTCCACGATATCGGCCTGAAGGAGCTTTTCCTCAAGCACCGCGATGCCAACGCGATGGACTTCATCGTAGGGGCCGAGATCTACGATCATCTGGAGAAGGTCGCCGACCGGTTCGACGACGTCGCGAACGAGATCAACAGTATTGTGATCGAACAGGTATAGGGCAGGGCCGCGCAGTGGATGCCACGCTTGGTCTTCCGGTTCTGGTCGGATTAATCGCCGTCGCGCTCCTGTTTGACTTTCTCAATGGATTGCACGACGCCGCCAACTCGATCGCAACGATCGTGTCGACCCGCGTGCTGCGGCCGCACTACGCGGTGTTCTGGGCGGCTTTCTTCAATTTCGTCGCCTTCCTGGTGTTCGGGCTCAACGTCGCCCAGACTATCGGCACCGGGATCATCGAACCCAGCGTGATCGATGTGCAGGTCATCTTCGCAGCCCTTGTCGGGGCGATCGTCTGGAATCTGATCACATGGGCTTTGGGGATACCGTCCTCGAGCTCGCACGCCTTGATCGGGGGACTGGTCGGGGGCGGCATGGCCAAGGCCGGACTTTCCGCCGCGGTCTGGAGCGGCTTGTCCAAGGCATTGCTTGCGATCGTGCTGTCGCCGCTGGTGGGATTCTTGCTGGCGCTGGTCCTGGTCGCGATCGTGTCCTGGGCGTCGGTGCGCTCGACGCCGTTCGCGGTCGACCGCGCCTTCCGGATTCTGCAGTTTGCTTCCGCATCGCTGTATTCGCTGGGTCACGGCGGCAACGATGCGCAAAAGACCATGGGTATCATCGCCGTGCTGTTGTACTCGCAGGGAAAGCTCGGCGCGGAATTCTCGGTGCCATTCTGGGTGGTGCTGGCGTGCCAGGCGGCGATGGCGTTGGGCACCCTGATGGGGGGCTGGCGGATCGTCCGCACCATGGGCTTGAGGATCACCAAACTGACGCCGATGCAGGGTTTTTGCGCCGAGACCGGCGGTGCCGCGACTTTGTTCATCGCCACCTGGCTCGGGGTTCCCGTATCGACAACGCACACCATCACCGGCGCCATCGTCGGCGTTGGCACGGCGCGTCGAGTCTCGGCGGTACGCTGGAACGTGGCCAGTTCGATCGTCTACGCCTGGGTGATTACGATTCCGGCCTCGGCCGGCGTCGCGGCGCTGGCATATTGGTCCGTGCGGTTGCTGGTTTTTTCAACGCCCTGATTGGAGGAGGGTCGCGCAATCCCTATATGGGGTGGGACCGATCCTGCTTGATCCAACCCGCTTTACCTGCCAAACGCTCACCCCCATGTCCGACCTCGTTCTCACCGCCGAATCGCCGTCCCGTTCGCCGCTATCAGCTGAAGTGGCGCGGCGACGAACCTTTGCGATCATCTCGCATCCGGACGCCGGCAAGACCACGTTGACCGAAAAGCTGTTGCTGTTCGGTGGCGCGATCAATCTCGCCGGCCAGGTCAAGGCCAAGGGCGAGCGGCGCAATACCCGGTCCGACTGGATGAAGATCGAGCGTGAGCGCGGCATCTCCGTCGTCACCTCGGTGATGACCTTTGAATTCGAGGGCCTGATATTCAACCTTCTGGATACGCCGGGCCACGAGGACTTCTCCGAAGACACCTATCGCACGCTGACCGCGGTCGATAGCGCCGTCATGGTGATCGACGCTGCCAAGGGTATCGAGGCGCGAACGCGAAAACTGTTCGAGGTCTGCCGCCTCCGCGATATTCCGATCATCACCTTCATCAACAAGATGGACCGCGAGAGCCGCGATACGTTCGAGCTCCTGGATGAAATCGAAAAGACGCTGGCGCTCGACACCACCCCGATGACCTGGCCGGTCGGTCGTGGCCGCGATTTCCTCGGCACCTACGATCTCGCCACCGGCGGCGTTCGCCTGCTGGAAGGCGGCGGCGCCAAGACCGGCGCGGCGCAACAGATCGACATTGCGGAGCTGGCCGGCCGCAACGCCAATCTCGATGTCGGCGCGATCAAGGAAGAACTCGCGCTGGTGTCGGAAGCCTGCAAGCCGTTCGAGCTGGAGGCGTTTCGTGAGGGCCATCTGACGCCAGTCTATTTCGGCAGCGCGTTGCGCAATTTCGGCGTCGGCGACCTGTTGGAAGGTCTTGGCCGTTTCGCGCCGCCGCCGCGCGCGCAGGAAAGCAATCTGCGCAAGGTGGAAGCGGCCGAGCCGCGCATGAGCGCTTTCGTGTTCAAGATCCAGGCCAATATGGATCCGAACCATCGCGACCGCATCGCGTTCGCGCGGCTGTGCTCGGGCAAGCTCACGCGCGGCATGAAGGCCAAACTGGTGCGGACCGGCAAGAACATGTCGCTCTCCAGCCCGCAATTCTTTTTCGCGCAGGATCGCGCGCTGGCCGATGAGGCATACGCCGGCGACGTCGTCGGCATCCCCAATCACGGTACGTTGCGGATTGGCGATACCTTGACCGAGGGCGAGGACCTCACCTTCGTCGGCGTTCCCAGTTTTGCGCCTGAAATCGTCCGCCGGGTGCGGCTCACCGACGCCATGAAGGCCAAGAAGCTCAAAGAGGCTTTGCAGCAGATGTCGGAGGAGGGCGTGGTGCAGGTATTTCGTCCGCGCGACGGCGCGCCCGCGCTGGTCGGCGTGGTCGGGCCCCTGCAGCTGGACGTCTTGAAGGCGCGGCTTGACGCCGAATATTCGCTGCCTGTCGAATTCGAGGTTTCCGAGTTCCAGTTGGCGCGCTGGATTTCGTCGGACGACCGCAAGAAACTGGATGCGTTCATTGCGGCCAACGGCTCCGGCGTTGCCGACGACGTCGACGGCGATCCGGTGTTCCTCGCCAAGAATGAATTCTATCTCGGCTACACCAGGGAACGCGCCGAAGGCATCGTCTTCTCCAGCATCAAGGATGTGAAGAAGAAGGCGTGAGCGGCGCGCTTCAGCCGCTTGACGACGAGGAACCGGCCACGAACGCGTGGATGTGAACGGGACCAGGCTTGATACGGCTGACCGGGCGTATCATTTTGCCTGTAATTCGTTCTGAGCACCGCCCTTCGGTGCTCGCCTGCCCGCTACGCACCGCGCGTACCTCCGAGGGCTCATTGCATGCTCCGTCGAATCGCTATCGGTCTCATCGTTGTCGCCGCCGGATCAACCATCGCCGGTCCCGCCGATGCGAGGCGGCGGCACGCGGTCGATGCTACCCCGTTTTCGCATGCGCCGTGCAGCGTACTTTCCGGGCGGCCGTGTACGCCCTATTTCTGCAGCGCGCTCAATCGCGGGCCCTGCATTCCCGAGATCGACTATCCCTATGGCGAGAACCTGCAGCTGACGATCGAGAGCGCACCTTCGCACGACGACGCCGCGAAATACCGGAAGCCCGATCACGATCTCGATAATATCGGCGACCTCTTTGCCGCGTTGCGATCCTGCTGGACCCCGCCGCAGGCGGAGTCGGCGAAACAGGGCATGCAGATGACGGTGCGCTTCAGTTTCAGACGATCCGGCGACATGATCGGCCCCCCGCGTGTGACCTACGCCACGGCGGGGGTGGCTGCAGACGTCCGCGACAGCTATCTCAGGGCGATCAATGCCTCGCTTGATGCCTGCGTGCCGCTGAAATTCACCGGCGACCTCGGCGGCGCGCTGGCCGGGCGGCCGATCGCCATCCGCTATGTCGACAACCGCGAGTTCGACAAGCAGCCGGCAACGCCCTGACTTCCTCCCGGGATCACGGCCGGTTGGGATATTTCATCTATTTTCCCGCATTGCGGCCGGCGCCCTTAAAATGATACCCGATGCTCCCTGACCCGGCTCTGAAACGGAGGACATATGGCACTGGCGGTGATGATCGTAGGGCTGGTCCTGTTTCTCGGCGTCCATACGCTGCCGGCGCAACGCGGACTGCGCGCCCAAGCGATCGCCTCATTTGGCGAGGGCGGTTACAAGATCGGCTTCGCGCTGGTGTCGCTGTTGGGTCTTGTGCTGATCGTCTGGGGCTTTGCCCATTACCGCGCGACAGGGTGGATCGATGTCTGGGATCCGCCGAAGGCGCTCAAGCACGTCACCGTGGCCTTGATGCTGCCGGCCGTCATCCTCGTGGTGGCGGCCTACATCCGCGGCCGTATCTACACCGCGCTGAAGCATCCGATGCTGGCCGGCGTCAAGCTGTGGGCGGCGGCGCATCTGCTCGCCAATGGCGACCTCGGCTCGATCATCCTGTTCGGCTCGTTCCTGGGATGGGCGGTGTTCGACCGCATCTCGCTCAAGCGCCGAACCGATCCTGGCGCGCCACCGATCCCGGTCGGCGGTTGGGGAAACGACCTGATCGCGGTCGCGGTCGGGATCGTCGCTTATCTGGCGCTGGCCTTCGCATTTCATCCCGTCGTGATCGGTGTTCCCGTCGTAGGAGCCTAGAAAATGTCAGTCCAGTCCGCGATCAAGCGCAAGACCGCACCGGATATTCGCGCCCGCAAGAACGGCGAGCCCATCGTGATGCTGACATCCTATCACGCCCATACCGCCGCGCTCGTCGATCGCTATTGCGACGTCATCCTGGTCGGCGATTCCCTCGGCAATGTGATGCATGGCTTCGAGACCACGGTGCCGGTGACGCTCGACATGATGATCCTGCAGGGGCATGCGGTGATGCGCGGCTCGCAGCATGCGCTGGTCGTGGTCGACATGCCCTTCGGCTCCTATGAAGCCTCGAAAGAGCAGGCGTTTCACTCGGCGGTGAGAATCCTCAAGGAAACCCATTGCGGCGCGGTCAAGCTCGAGGGCGGCGCGCGGATGGCCGAAACCATTGCGTTTCTTGTCGAGCGCGGCGTTCCCGTGATGGGTCACATCGGATTGACGCCGCAGTCGATCAACACGCTCGGCTCGTTTCGCGCCCAGGGCCGCGAGGAGGGCAGCTGGGAGCCGATCGAGAACGATGCCCGCGCGGTGGCGCAAGCCGGCGCCTTCTCGGTCGTGGTCGAGGCGGTCGCCGAGCCGCTGGCGCGGAAGATCACGGAGACCATCGCCATTCCCACCATCGGCATCGGCGCAAGTGCCGCCTGCGACGGCCAGGTTCTGGTGCTGGAGGACATGCTGGGGTTGTCGCCGCGGGCCCCGAAATTCGTCCGGCGCTACGGCAATCTCGGTCCGATGATCGAGGCCGCGATCGAGGGCTATGCGAACGATGTGCGCTCGCGCGCTTTTCCGGGGCCGGAGCACGTCTACGGCATGAAGACGAAGAACTGACGGGGCGCCGCCCACGACCCGCGAACTGGTTGCGCTTGATCGCAGGACGGACGGTGGTGCGGGGGTGGGTGGCCCCGCGCCGGGGGTGGACAAGTCCCCGCGCCGCATCGTTAACGCCTTGATTGGGCTAGCTTTGCCTTGCCACCGCCATAACGCTAGGGTATCGCCGCCGGCACGTAGGGATCAGGTTTTGGGCAATGCCTTGCCCGGGCGTCGCTTGTCGGGGATGGGGTATCTATAAGTGTCTGAATTATTTGACGAAGTCGACGAGGAGGTCCGCCGCGATCAGCTCAAGAAGCTGTGGGACCGGTATTCGATCTATATCGTCGCTGGCGCGCTCCTGATCGTCGCCTCGGTGGCTGGCTGGCGCGGTTACCAGTATTTGGAGGCAAAGAAGGCGGCCGAGGCCGGTAGCGCCTTCGATGCCGCCGTCGATCTCTCCGAGCAGAACAAGCATGCCGAGGCTGAAGCGGCCTTCAACAACCTGGCGGCGACCGCGCCGTCGGGCTATCGCATGCTGGCGCGGTTCCGCGCCGCAGCGGAAATCGCCATCCGGGATCCGCAGGCGGCCGTTAAAATGTACGACGACATTTCGGCCGATCGCAGCGTCGGGGCAGCGCAGCAGGATCTTGCCAGGATCCGGGCCGCCGGATTGCTGCTGGAGACGGCGGGCTACCCTGACATGCTGCAGCGACTTGAATCTGCGACCACGCCGGACGCGACCTTTCGCCATACCGCGCGCGAATTGCTGGCCCTCTCGGCCTGGCGCGCCAACGACACCGCGGCGGCGCGGAAGTGGCTGGATCTGATTGCCAATGATGGGGAGACGCCGTCAGGTCTGCGTTCGCGCGCCGAGGCACTGCAGGCGTTGCTTTCCCCGGTCGCGAAGAGCTGACGGCAGGAAAACGAGTTGAACGAGACATCGACCATGCGCCGCTTGCAACGTCTGATCGCGGCTTCCGTCCTCATCGCGCTGTCCGGCGCGGTCGCGGGGTGTTCCAGCGGCATCAGCAGTTGGGATCCCATGGATATGCTCGATTTTCTCGACACCAAGAAAAAGCTGCCGGGCGAGCGTAAACCCGTTTTCCCCGATGGCGTGCCGGGCCTGGAACAGGGCGTACCCAAGTCGCTTTATAAGGGCGCTTCGCAGCAGGAGATCGACCAGCAGAATGCCCAGGCTGCGGCGGCCGCCGCCGCGGCACCTGCCCAGGACGCAAAGCCGAAACGATCAGCCAAATCCAGGAGCAAGCAACCCGACGCGGCCAGCGCCGATCCCGCGGCAGCAACGCCTGAAGAGGATGGCACGGCGGCTGCGCCACCCGCGCCCAAGCCCAAGAAGATCGCCCGTCAGCGCACCACCGCGCCGCCGCCCGATCAGCCTGCCGATGCCCAACCCGCCGCCCAATCGGCGCAGCCGACCCAACAATCCGCCGCGCCATTCCCGGCGCCGCTGCCGGGCGGTACGTTCCAGCGCTGATTTCGGCTTCCCGTCGCATTTATATTACGCGCGTCCAAAGAGCATTCTCAGTAACCATGCTCTAATACGAGTTCCCCACGCGCCTGGATCGCTTATGCCCTTTACGATTGCCATCATCGGCCGGCCCAATGTCGGAAAATCGACGCTGTTCAACCGGCTGGTCGGGCAGAAGCTCGCGCTGGTCGACGACGAACCCGGCGTCACCCGCGATCGCCGGGAGGGCGCCGCGCGTCTTGGCGATCTCGAATTCACCGTGATCGACACCGCGGGCCTTGATGAGGGCGCGAAGGGCTCGCTGACCGCGCGGATGCAGGAGCAGACCGAAACCGCCATTGGGCTGGCGGACGCCCTGATGTTTGTGATCGACGCGCGCGCGGGGCTTACGCCCAATGATCGCGCCTTTGCCGATTTCGCGCGCCGCGCCAACAAGCCGGTGGTTCTGGTCGCCAACAAGAGCGAGGGCAAGCAGGGCGATGCCGGCGCGATGGAGGCCTATGCGTTGGGTCTCGGCGAACCGATCCAGATTTCAGCCGAGCATGGCGAAGGCCTCAGCGATCTCTATGACGCGCTGCGCTCCCTCATGCCGGAGCCCGCGGACGAGGGCGAGGCGTTCGACGATGACGATATCATCGAAACGGATGAGGATCTGGCGACGCGGCCGATCCGCGTGGCCATCGTCGGCCGCCCCAATGCCGGCAAGTCGACGCTGATCAATCGTCTGCTCGGCGAGGAGCGGCTGTTGACCAGCGCCGAGGCAGGCACCACGCGCGATTCCATCTCGGTGGAAATCAACTGGAAAGGCCGGGACTTTCGGGTGTTCGACACCGCGGGCCTGCGGCGGCGCTCGCGGATCGAGGAAAAGCTGGAGAAGCTGTCGGTGGCGGACGCGCTGCGCGCCGTGCGCTTCGCCGAAGTCGTGGTGCTGATGATGGACACGCAGAACAAGTTCGAGGAACAGGACCTGCGTATCGCCGACCTGATCGAGCGCGAGGGCCGGGCGCTGGTGATCGCGGTCAATAAATGGGATTTGATGGAATCGAAGCCCGGCTCGATTTCCGCGTTGCGCACCGAGGCCGATCACTGGCTGCCGCAGGTCAGGGGCGTGCCGATCGTCGCGGTGTCCGGCCTGATGGGCGAGGGCATCGACCGCCTGATGAGCGCGATCGAGGAGGCCTACGCGGTTTGGAACCGGCGGGTGCCGACGGCAGCCCTCAATCGCTGGTTCGAGCAGGCGGTGGACGCCAACCCGCCGCCCGCGGTCTCGGGTCGGCGGCTGAAGCTGAATTACATGACGCAAGCCAAGGCGCGGCCGCCGAGTTTCGTCCTGTTCTGCTCGCGCGCGGACGCCGTGCCGCAATCTTATCTGCGCTATCTCGTCAACTCCTTGCGCGAATTCTTCGAGCTGCCGGGCACGCCGGTGCGGATTTCGCTGCGCGAGAAGGCCAATCCGTTCGCACACAAACGCAAGCGGCCGTCGTGAGCGGACCGGCACCGGCGGGCGTGGACCTTGCAAGTCCGGCCGGCGGGATGTTGCTCTACTTCTTCACCAGCGGACACTCGCTTTCGCTGAGCGGTTTTGCGGCGTCCTCCGGCGCGATCGTGGCGATCTGCTTGTAATAATCCCACGGGTATTTCAACTCTTCCGGCTTCTTCACCTCGAACAGATAGGCCGGAATGATGCGGCGGCCGTCGGCGCGCAGCGGGCCCTTGCCGAACAGCGGATCGTCGGTAGGCAGTTCCTTCATCTTGGCGACAACCTTGGCGCCGTCATGCGGATTGCCGCCGAGCGCTTCCATCGCCTTCAGATAATGCAGCGCCATCGCGTAGTTGCCGGCCTGGCTCATCGAAGGCATCGCGTTCTTGCTCGCCAATGCGGCGAACCGCTTCGACCATGCGCGGGTGGCGTCGTTGTGGTCCCAGTAGAAGGATTCCGTGAACGTCAGGCCCTGCGCGGTCTTTAACCCCAGCGAATGCACGTCGTTGATGAAGAGCAAGAGCGCGGCGAGCTTCTGGCCGCCCGCGACAATGCCGAACTCGGCCGCCTGCTTGATTGCGTTGGTGGTGTCGCCGCCGGCATTGGCCAGGCCGACCACCTTCGACTTCGACGCCTGCGCCTGCAGCAGGAACGAGGAGAAGTCCGACGAATTGATCGGATGCTTGACGCTGCCCAGCACCTTGCCGCCATTGGCGGTGACCACGGCCGCGGTGTCGCGCTCGAGCGCCGCGCCGAACGCATAATCCGCGGTCAGGAAGAACCAGGTGTCGCCGCCGGCCTTCGTCAGCGCCTTGCCGGTGCCGTTCGCAAGCATGTAGGTATCGTAGGTGAACGAGACCGTGTTCGGCGTGCAGGCCTTGCCGGTGAGGTCGGCGCTGGCGGCGCCGGAGTTGAGCAGCACCGCGTTCTTTTCCCTGACAAGGTTGCTCACGGCCAGTGCGACGCCGGAATTCGGCGTATCGGCGATCGCATCGACCTTGTCGTTGTCGATCCACTGCCGGGCGATGTTGACGCCGATATCCGGCTTGTTCTGGTGGTCGCCGCTGACGACGTCGATCTTCCAGCCCTTCTTGGTGAGGCCGGAGTCCTCGACCGCCATCTTCACCGCGACCACCGAATTCGGGCCGCCGATGTCGGCATAAAGGCTCGACATGTCATTGAGCACGCCGATCTTCACCGTCTTGTCCTGAGCCAGCGCGGGTGTCGCCAATCCCAATCCCGCGAATACAAGAAGCGCGGCGCCTTGCCGCGCGAGTGTCGTCCTCATTACCAGTCCTCCACGTGTTGAAGCCGGGCTGGCCTTCTTCTGAAGCCTTACCCATGATTTTGATCGACCAGGCGATCCTGTTCCGCGATAGTCCTCTTTCTCGATCGCCGCGGCAATGCGTTATCGCCGCGCATCCGACGTTAACCTGAACTTCTGGACACGCTCTCCGTTATCGACCTCGGCCGTTTAGATGAGCAGCTCCGAGGCGCAGCCCCATCGTCACGCCGGCGGGCGGAAGCTCATCAGCGTGCGTGTCGGATAATCGTAGAATTTGCCGGTCTCGGTCCATGACGGCAGGCACATCGGCACGATGAATTCCGCTGCCTGTTCCGGCGTATCCAGCGTCAGCGGGTCCTCGCCGGGGAAGACGGTGGCGCGCATCCGCGTGCGGATCGGGCCGGGGTCGAACAGGTTGACGCGAAGCGGCGTCGATGCGGTTTCGTTGGCCCACACCCGCGCCATCGTTTCAAGAGCCGCCTTTGAGGCCGCGTAAGGGCCGAGATAGGCAAGCGCCTTGTTGGAAGCCGCCGAGGTGACGAATACCGCGCGGCCGGCGTCGGACTTCTTCAACAATGGCTCCATGCAGCGGATCAATTGAAAATTGGCCGATACGTTGATCGCCATCACATCGTTCCACGGCTTGATCTCGATATGGCCGAGCGGCGAGGAGGGGCCGGCGACGCCGGCATTGCCGACGAGAATGTCGAGCTTGCCGTGGCGCTCGTGCAGCGCCGCGCCAAGCCGGGCGATGCCGTCGAAATCGGTCAGGTTGAGCGGTACCAAAGTGGCGCTGCCGCCGTCTTTCCGGATCTCGTCGTCGAGCTCCTCGAGGCCGCCTTGCGTCCGCGCCACCGCGACCACATGCGCGCCGGCCTTGGCGAGCGCGCGCGCGGTGGCATAGCCGATGCCGCGCGAGGCGCCGGTGACGAGAGCGATACGGGAGGCGAGGGGAAGGGTCATGGAAGCAACTCTATCAAACGTCGTCCCTGCGAACGCAGGGACCCATACGCCGTGAAGGTCATGATGGGGGAAGGTGTTGGTGTCCAATAAGGTACGGACAACGAAGGCCGATGGTTATGGGTCCCTGCGTTCGCAGGGACGACTACTAACTCGCTTCCGCCAGTAGGGACAATTGTCGCGGCTGGGGTTCCACCTGGGTCTGGTCGGTGAGGTGGGTCGGATAGGCGCCGGTGAAGCAATGGTCGGAGAATTTCGGATTTGAGGGATCGCGGCCGGGTTCGCCCATGGCGCGATACATGCCGTCGATCGACAGGAAGGCCAGCGAATTGGCGCCGATGATGTCGCGCATCTGCTCGAGGTTATGGGTCGCAGCCAACAGGCCGCCGCGGTCCGGCAGGTCGATGCCGTAATAATCGGGATGAATGATCGGCGGCGAAGCGAGGCGGAAGTGGACTTCGCTCGCGCCGGCGTCGCGCATCATGCGGACGATCTTTTTCGACGTGGTGCCGCGCACCAGCGAATTGTCGATCAGGATGATGCGCTTGCCTTCGATGGCCGCGCGGTTGGCGGAATGCTTCATGCGGACGCCGAGCTCGCGCACGCTCTGGGTCGGCTGGATGAAGGTGCGGCCGACATAGTGATTGCGGATGATGCCGAGTTCGAACGGCACTCCGGATTCCCTCGAGTATCCAATCGCGGCGGGAACGCCGGAATCCGGCACCGG
Organism: uncultured Alphaproteobacteria bacterium; assembly: GCA_963786045.1. GTDB lineage: Bacteria > Pseudomonadota > Alphaproteobacteria > Rhizobiales > Xanthobacteraceae > Bradyrhizobium. Next base: position 19,623 of record CAWAXR010000009.1, read on the forward strand.
CACCACCACATCGACCTCGACATGGCTTTCGCGCGCGAGCTGCGCGCCGAAGGCTTTTCGGACCTCGTACACGCTTCGTCCGCCAACGATCGAATCCGGCCGCGCAAAATAGATGTATTCGAAGATGCAGGGCCGCGGCGGCTTTGGCGGGAATGGCTTGTGACTTTGCGCGCCGCTCTCGTCAAACACGATGATCTCGCCGGGCTCGACGTCGCGGACGTATTTCGCGCCGATGATGTCGAGCGCGCAGGTCTCCGACGCGAGAATTGGGCAGCCGTCGAGTTCGCCCAGCACCAGCGGGCGAATCCCGAGCGGGTCGCGCGCGCCGATCAGCTTCTTGTTGGTCAGCGATACCAGCGAATAGGCGCCTTCGATCGCGCGCAGCGCCTCAATGAAGCGGTCGATGAAGTGGCTGCGCTTGGATTGCGCCACCAGATGCAGGATCACCTCGGTATCGGTGGTGGATTGCATCATGGCGCCGCCCCGCACGAGCTCGCGGCGCAAGGTCAGGCCGTTGGTCAGGTTGCCGTTGTGGCCGACCGCGAACCCGCCGGCATTGAGCTCGGCGAACAGCGGCTGCACGTTGCGCAGAATGGTCTCGCCGGTGGTGGAGTAGCGGACATGGCCGACAGCGGCATTGCCGGGGAGGCGTTCGATCACCTCGCGGCGGGAAAAGGTGTCGCCGACGAGGCCCAGGCGCCGCTCGGAATGAAACCTGCTTCCGTCGAAGGAAACGATTCCCGCGGCCTCCTGGCCGCGGTGCTGAAGGGCGTGCAGCCCCAGCGCCGTGATGGCGGCGGCCTCGGGGTGACCGAAAATGCCGAACACGCCGCATTCCTCGCGCAACGTATCGCCTTCAAGGTCTGAATCTTGGAGGTCTGTGTCTTCCAGATAGAGGGGGCCGAGGCTCGGCTCGCGTTGTTGGGCGTCGTCGGAAGGGCTCTTTATCTCGTCCATCGCGCCTCTCTTTTGGCCAGGCATCAACTGGCCAGGTATCACCGTGCCGCGGGCTTTTCGATCAGCTTTTTCAGGCTGTCGCGGGCAGGCTTGCTGTAACCATCGCCAGACGGCGGCGCCGCCTGGTCGGCGTCAGTCTGCTCATCGTCTGGTTTATTCTTCTTGAATCTCTTCAAGATGGTGTTCTCGGGGTCGTCCGGCAAGAGCGCCATCAGCCAATCCCCCGTTCCCTGGAGCACCATTCGGGACTTCGCACCGGTGACCCAATCGGGCCGCTGCTTGTCCGGAACCAGCCAGCTGAAGAACAGGAAGGCGACAACGACGATCAGCAATCCTCGGGCCAGTCCGAACAGGAAGCCGAGCGTCCGGTCCAGCGCCCCGATCCGGGAATCCAGGATCATGTCGGAAATCCGAACCGTGATAATGGAAACCACGATCAGGGTGCCGATGAATACGCCTGCGATCACGACCGCGCTGGCAACCGTGTCGTTGTTGAAATAGGCCTTGGCGGACGGCAGCAGCTTGGAAAAAGAATAAAGCGTGACCAGGGCCGCCGCGCCCCATGCCGCGATCGAGAGAATCTCGCGCATGAAGCCGCGCACCATCGCAAGCAGGCCAGAGATCAGCATCACGGCGAGCAGGACAAGATCGAGGATCGTTATCGGCATCGGCTGGTCAGGTCCGCTCGTAAGTTCAAAACCGCGAATTGGCGTATCGGCGCCGCCCTAGGTGAGGGGCACACAGGGCACCCCGCAAGGCCAGAAATCGTGCCATCCAGCCCCGCGCGGGCGTTGTATAGCGGCGAGGGCGGGCAACGTCACGCCCACCTAGCCTTCCTGGCGCCGGAATCTCGCAGGTGTGGCATTTTTCTCCGCATTCTCCCGGTTGGCCTCCCTGTTCCCTTTGGGCGCGCCGCGCGCGGCGATCTCCGCGACCAGACTGGTCAATCCGCCAACGGTATTGAGGGAAAGTCCGGCGTCGCCGCCGACCTCGCCACGGGCCGATTCGGGCAGCACGGCGCGGCCGAAGCCGAGTTTGGCCGCCTCCTTGAGCCGGGCCGAGGTCTGCGCCACCGGCCGAACCGCGCCCGACAGCGATATCTCCCCAAAATACACCGCGTCCGTCGGCAAGGGCGCATTGACCAGCGACGACACCAGCGCGGCGGCGGCGGCGAGGTCGGCGGCCGGCTCCTGGATCCTTAAACCTCCCGCGACGTTCAGGTAGACGTCATGGCCGGACAGTTTGACCCCGCAGTGGGCCTCCAGCACCGCCAGCACCATCGACAGCCGGCTCGGGTCCCAGCCCACCACCGCGCGGCGAGGCGTGCCCAGCGAGGTCGGCGCCACCAGCGCCTGCAATTCCACCAGCACCGGGCGGGTGCCCTCGATACCGGCGAACACGGCGGTGCCCGGACTGCCGAGATCGCGCTCGGACAGGAACAGCTCGGATGGATTGGAGACCTCGCGCAGGCCAAGGCCCGTCATCTCGAATACGCCGATTTCGTCGGTCGGGCCGAAGCGGTTTTTCACCGCGCGCAGGATGCGGAATTGCTGCGAGCCTTCGCCCTCGAACGACAGCACCGCGTCCACCATATGCTCGACGACGCGGGGTCCTGCGATCTGGCCGTCCTTGGTCACATGGCCGACCAGGATGATCGCGGCTCCCGACTTCTTCGCAAACCTGATCAGCGCCTGCGCGGAAGCGCGCACCTGCGTCACGGTGCCCGGCGCGGATTCCACCGTGTCGGTCCACATGGTCTGGATCGAATTGATCACGATCAGGCGCGGCACCGCGCCCTCGGACAGCGTCGAGACGATGTCCTCGACGGAGGTTTCGGCGGCGAGTTGCACCGGCGCATCCGCGAGGCCCAGCCGCTCGGCGCGCAGCCGCACCTGGGCGACGGCCTCTTCGCCCGAAATATAGACCGCGCGATGGCCGGCCCGCGCCAGCAGGCTGGTGGCCTGCGTCAGCAGCGTCGATTTGCCGATGCCGGGATCGCCGCCGACCAAAAGCACCGAGCCCCGGACAAATCCGCCGCCGGTGACACGGTCGAGTTCGGCCATGCCGGAAGCCAGGCGAGGGGCGTCCTGGCTCTTGCCGGTCAGGCTTTCCAGGTTGAACACCCGGCCCTTGCGCTTGCTGCGGATCGAGACCGGCATCGTGGTGGCGCCGGTGGTATCCTCCTCGGCCAACGTATTCCACTCGCCGCAGGAGTTGCACTTGCCCTGCCAGCGATTATACGCCGCGCCGCAGTTCTGGCAGACGAAGGAGAGTGCGTTTTTGGCCATGAAGGGGTGAGTTGCCGTTTATGTCGAGTACGCAGCGTTCCATAGCACGGAAAGGCCGGGCGCGAGCGTTGCCACGGATGGTTTATGACACGTCCAATCGGCTTGCGAGCACCTTGTCAATTCGCCGCCCATCCAGGTCGACAATCTCGAACCGCCAGCCGCCCGTTTCGATTTTGTCGCCAACGCCGGGAATGGTCCCGAACTCTTGAAGGAGGAAGCCGGCAACGGTCTGATAGGGCCGCGAGACCGGCAGCACGATGCCGAGCAAATCGGCAAATTCGACCGCCGGCATCCAGCCAGAGATCAGATAGGATCCATCATCGCGCTGCACGAAGGCAGGCTCTGCTGGACCTTCTTGGGTGTGAAAGGCGCCGACGATCGCCTCCAGAATATCCGCACTCGTCACGACACCCTGGAAGGTGCCGTATTCATCGTGGACGAGGCCCATATGTACCGGCGAGTCTCGCAGGATCGCGACGACATCACGCGCATCGACGCTTTCCGGAATGATGGGCGCCTTGCGGATCAGTTTTCGAATATCCGGCGTCTTTCCCGACAAATAGATGTCGAGCAAATCCTTGGCGTTGACAGTTCCGAGCGCGCTGTCCCGGTTGCCATCGAAAACCGGGAAGCGGGAATGGTTGTTGTTCAGCAACGCGGTTGACATCGCGGCATCCGGATCAGCCAAGTCGATCAGGCTGACTTCGTGCCGCGGAGTCATCACGGCGGCGACCGGCAGGTCGCCAAGCCGCATCACGCCCGCAATCATCTCTTTTTCGCCAGGCTCCAGGACGCCGGCATTCTCCGCTTCGATGACAATGGTGCGAATTTCCTCTTCGCTCACTTTCTCATCTGCATCACCTCTTTGGCCGAGCAGCCAGAGCAACGCCTTCCCGGACCGATCAAGCAGCCACACCAGCGGGAGCGAGGCCTTCGCCAGCAGCATCATCGCTGGCGCAACTCTGACGGCTATGGCCTCGGGATCACGCAACGCTATCTGCTTTGGGACCAATTCTCCGACGATCAGCGAAGCATAGGTGATGACGCCGACGACGCTGCCGACGCCGATCGTGTCCGCGAGCCCCTGGGATAGTCCGCTTTCCGTCAGCCATGCGGTTAGACGCAGCCCCAGTGTTGCGCCGGAGAATGCGCCGGACAGAACGCCGATCAGAGTAATTCCTATTTGCACGGTCGACAGAAATTTGCCGGGATCGGAGGCCAGAGCGAGCGCGCGGCGAGAACCCGCGACGCCCTTTTTGACAAGGCCAGCCAGCCGCGCAGGCCGCGCAGAAACGATGGCGAGCTCCGACATCGAGAGCAGGCCATTGACGACGATCAGGACCGTGACAATCCCGAGTTCCAGATATAGCAAGCTTCAGCCTTTTTGATCGGGATCATCACCATACATCGATCCCGGGTTTCCATACCTCGCCCGGCGGTCAAGCATGACAGCGAACTTAAGGATTCATGGCAAGACATTCCAGAATGTCGGTCGTGGAAACAGTCATGACTGCGCTGCGGTCCAAAGCATGGAAAGGCCGGCCGCGAGCATGATCGCGTCCATGACAAGCCGAAAAACCTCCGGTTCGAGCCGCAAGACAAAACGCTTGGCGATGAAGGCGCCGGCCATCAGCGAACTGCCGGCGATCAGGCCCTTGATAAAGACACCTGGCGGCAGCGCCCCGAAGCGTTCAAAGGTCGCCGATTTGCTCAAATAGAGCCCGAGCGAACTGGCGGCCTCCGTCGCCAGAAACGCACCCCTGGTCAATCCGTAGAACAGGAACAGCGGCACGCTGAGCGGGCCGGTCGAAACCACGATGCCGGTGAGATAGCCGATCACGGCGCCGCCGACCGCCAGATGCCAGAGTTGCGCCTTGAGACGATACCGGGCGAGCCAGTGTCGCACCGGCACCATCGCGATCAGGAACAGGCCGATCGCAACGTCGACGGCACGCGAGGGCAACGCCAGCAACGTGCGCGCGCCGAGCGCCGCCGCCGGAATTCCGGTTACCGAATAGGCCGCGCATGCGCGCCAGTCGACGTCGCGCCACCAGGCGAGGATGCGCGACAGGTTGGCCATCACGGCCGCGATCGCCATGATCGGCACGGCCTGCTTCGGACCGAATTGATAGATCAGAACCGGCATCAGCATGATCGACGAGCCAGTGCCGACGATGCCCGAGATCGTGCCGGCGACGAGCCCGACCGCGAGGACGAAGAGGAAGTTCAAGGCGGCTTGTCTCCTGCAAACCCGGCCCCGCAACGTCAGGGGCTCAATCGGTGGAAGTGCGTCGCCGCGCGATCGATGCGCAGCAAACGCTGCGGTGGCCGCACGAGGATATCGAAGAAACGCATTGGAACAATGCGTTGTGCGATCCGCCCGCGCTTCCACGCGGAACAAAATTAACCGAGAGGTAAGGGGCGAAGGATAGAGAAAGTTCGAAAGAGTCGATGGAAGTGGGTATCACGCGTGCATTCAGCTGAATACCGCCATCCCCGTGGAGATTCATCATGGCGCATGCGCTGAAACGTCAATTCAAAATGACCATCGGCCGAAAGATCTATGTCCTCATCGGCCTCGGCTTTCTGGGGCTGCTTGGGAACACGCTTCTCGACTCGCGCGAACTGGCGTCGGGATTGAGGGAGCAGAAGCAGATCGAGCTGAAGCATCTTGTCGAACTGGCGCTCACGGTCGTCAAGGAAGAGCACGCCGCCGCCGAGAAAGGCGAAATTCCGGCCGCCGAGGCCCAGAAGCGCGCGGAAGCGAGGCTTGCCGACATGCGTTATGGCAATAACGACTACTTCTTCATCATCGACATGCAGAACCGGATGGTGATGAATCCCACCGCGACCAAGCTCCTCGGGCAGGATATGTCCGAGATGAAAGATCCCAACGGCAAACGGCTTTTCATCGAGATAAACGAGACGGTTCGAAGGCACGGCAGCGGCTTCGTCGACTATCTCTGGCAGAAGCCGGGCTCGGAAAAGCCGCAGCCCAAGCTGAGCTACGTCGCCGGTTTCGCGCCGTGGGGCTGGATAATCGGCACCGGCGTCTATATCGACGATCTCGACGCGCAAGCCTGGACCTCGACCCAGCACTCGCTGATGGCCGCGGGCCTCGTGCTGCTGATCACGCTCGCCGTGTCGACGTTCATGGCCCGGGGCATCACCAGGCCGCTTAACCGCATGACGGTGGCAATGAAGGCTCTCGCCGACGGCCGCCTCGACATCGAAGTGCCCGGGATCGGCCGGCATGACGAAGTCGGCGAGATGGCCGACGCCGTCGAGGTGTTCAAGACCAACGCGGTTGCCCGCCAGCGGCTGGAAGCCGAACAGAACGAGCGGGACGCTCGCGCGGCGGCCCAACGCAAGGCTGATACCGACCGGCTTGCCGACGATTTCGAAGGTGCTGTCGGCCAAATTATCGAAACCGTTTCCTCGGCCTCGACCGAGCTTGAAGCGTCTGCCGGCACGCTGACGGCGACCGCCGAACGCTCGGAAAAGCTCGCCACGGTGGTCGCTGCGGCATCGGAAGAGGCCTCCACCAACGTGCAGTCGGTGGCATCGGCGACCGAGGAGATGGCCTCGTCGGTCAATGAGATCAGCCGCCAGGTCCACGAATCGGCCAGAATTGCGAACGAGGCCGTGGACCAGGCGCGGAAGACCAACGATCGCGTCGGTGAACTGGCGAAGGCGGCTGCCCGCATCGGCGACGTGGTCGAACTCATCAACACCATCGCAGGACAGACCAATTTGCTGGCACTGAACGCGACGATTGAAGCAGCCCGCGCGGGCGAGGCCGGTCGCGGCTTTGCCGTGGTCGCGTCCGAGGTCAAGGCACTGGCCGAGCAGACCGCAAAAGCCACCGGCGAGATTGGCCTGCAGATCACCGGCATCCAGGCCGCGACGCAGGATTCGGTCGCTGCCATCAAGGAGATCGGCGAAACCATTGGCCGGATGTCCGAAATCTCGTCGACGATCGCCTCCGCCGTGGAAGAACAGGGCGCGGCAACCCAGGAGATTTCCCGTAACGTTCAGCAGGCGTCCCGGGGCACAACGCAGGTCAGTTCAAACATCACCGACGTTCAGCGCGGTGCCAGCGACACCGGATTGGCCTCCGCGCAGGTTCTGTCGGCCGCCCAATCGCTGTCGCGCGAAAGCACCCAGCTCAAACTGGAGGTCGGCAAGTTCCTGAATTCGGTGCGCGCCGCCTGAGGGCGGGACCTGTCCCGCAAGATTGCGGGGCCGTGACGCCGCTTGATTTTCAGGAAATCTGCCGAATACGCCTCCGGATCGAGCGAGATTGATCGTTGCGTCTTCCTGGACGCTCCACCTTTGTTTTGCGCGTTGGCTCACCCGTCCGATCTCGGGTCGGACAGCTTCGCGTGCTCGCGCCCCACCGACAAGCCCGGCCGCGACGACGAAGAGGAAGTTGAAGGGGTCTTGTCTCCCGCGAATCGGATGAGCTACCTTGGCGTGTGAGCAAAAAGGGCGATCGATAACGTCCTTAACTCAGGGGAGGCAGGGATGGCCAGGTCCAGGCATCGCGATGTGCATGGTCAGACTTTGGAAGCCGTTGCCGGAAACGGTTTGATCGACCGCCGGGCGCTCCTTGGGCGCGGCATGGTGTTGGCGGGCGCGCTGGGGGCGGGCGTTGGCCCGTCATCTGCGGCGGGCGCCGAACCGCTCGCCGACGATCCATGGAGCCTTGAATTCGGCGACCCGATGCCACCCTACCAGGTGCCGTCGAAGTTCGAGGCCAGGGTTGCGCGCACGCTGAGCAATCCCAATCACGAGCCGCGCAATTCACATGCACGCACGCCACACCAGTTTCTGAACGGAGCGACCACTCCGAACGGGCTGCATTTCACCATCAATCATGGTGGCGTCCCCACCATCGATCCGGATAGGCACCGGCTCGTGATCCACGGTCTGGTGAAGCAGCCGCTGGAGTTCACGCTCGAAACACTGTCGCGCTATCCCATGACCTCGCGCGTGTCGTTCATCGAATGCGGCGGCAACAGCGCGCCGATGTTCTCGCCCGAGCCGATGCAGGAGACCGTGCAGGCGCTGCACGGGCTCGCTTCCTGTGCTGAATGGACGGGGGTCAGATTGTCGACCCTGCTTGAGGAAACCGGCATTGACGCCAAGGCGAAATGGCTCATCGCAGAGGGCGCGGACTCGCCGCATCTGAGCCGCAGCGTGCCGATGAAGAAGGCATTGGATGACGCCATGATCGCCCTCTACCAGAACGGCGAGCGCCTCATGCCCGGAAACGGCTATCCGATGCGCCTGCTGCTGCCCGGTTACGAGGGCAATATGAACGTCAAGTTCCTGCGCCGCCTCAAACTCGTGGACCAGCCGGGCATGACCTACTACGAGGCGCGGACTTATTCGCAAATCCTGCCGAACGGCAAAGCGTACCGGTTTTATTTCCTGCAGGAGGTCAAATCCTTCATCACCAGCCCTTCGCACGGCATGGCCCTGAAGGGTCCGGACCTCTACGAGATCTCGGGCATCGCTTATTCCGGTAACGGCCGGATCGAGAAGGTAATGGTCTCCGCCGACGGCGGTCAAAGCTGGGCGCAGGCAGCGCTCCAGGAACCGGTACAGAGCAAGGCCTTTACGCGTTTCCGTATGCCGTGGCGCTGGAACGGCGGGCCAGCCACGTTGCAGAGCCGGGCGTGGGATGAAGCCGGAAATGTCCAGCCGACTCGCGCCGAATTCGTGGCCGCGCGCGGCGAACTGACGAAACCGGCGCCGGTGCTGGCCTTTCCCAATCAGCACTACAACTCGATCACCAGTTGGGGCGTTGGCAGCAACGGGGAGGTCAAGCATGTTTACGCCTGAGCGCGCGATCTTTATCGCCCCGCTGTTGCTCGCGATGACGGCCGGCGCTTCGTTGGCCGAGACGCCTCATCTCGGCAAGCCGATCGATGAGGCCGCCATCGCCGCCTGGGACATCAGCATCCTGCCCGATGGCACCGGACTGCCAAAGGGTAGCGGCACGCCCGCCAGGGGCGCCGTGATCTACGCCGAGAAGTGCGTGGCGTGTCACGGCGACAACGGCAAGGGCGGTTCCGCCAATGCGCTTGTGAGCGATCGCAAGATCGACGGTATCTCCGCGTCGCAGAAAACCATCAAGAATTTCATAGGGGATTCAACGACGGTCTTTGATTTCATCCGCCGCGCCATGCCATTTCAAGCGCCGCGTTCGCTCAGCGACGATGAGGTCTACGCGCTCACGGCCTACATCCTCGCGGAGAACAAATTGATCGGCGCGAATGAGGTGATGGATGCGCAAACCTTGCCGAAGGTGAAAATGCCCAACCGCGACAATTTCATCATCCGGTTTCCGGATCGGATTTAGAGGTTTCGGGCGAAGCGTGCCTCGGACCTGATCCGAGAAGTCGGGTAAGGAAAACGCGTCAAAACACAAGACCGGCGCTCCGGTTCTGATTCAATTCAGAACCGATCGCGTGCCCCGGCACAGGCCTTTCTCCATTTTCGCGCACCGGCCTCACGCCTCAAGCGCTACGTTCCGGAAAGCCTTGACGAGCGATACTTCCAGCTTTCCGTCCATCCCGCACAGAACCTTGTAGGCGTCATGGCGGGACATTGCGGGTTTGTACGGCCTCCGCTCGATGAGCGCGGAGAAGATATCGGAGATGGTCAGCAATCTTACCAGATCGGAAATCTTCGGCGCCGTCAGCGCATCGGGATAACCGGAGCCGTCGAGGTATTCGTGGTGGTGCCGTACCCCGTCGAGAACTTCCGGGCTGATGCCTTCGAGATCCTTCAACAATTCATATCCGAGGACCGGATGGCGTTTCATGATCTCATCTTCGGCGGGGTCAAGGCGTCCGGGCTTGTCAAGTATCGACAAGGGAATGCGGCCCTTCCCGATGTCGTGCAGGGTTGCCGCCATTCCGAGCCGCTTGACATCCGGACCGGCGAACCGGAGATCCAGGGCGAAGCCGACCGCCACTCCCGTAACCAGCAGGCAATGCTGGAAGGTTCCTTCATGATAGCGGCGGACATTATCCAGCCATGCGCCAAGACCGTTTTGTGCGATGGCATCCACGATCTGCGATGTAGCGTTTTCAGCATCTGAAAGGTTGATCGATTTGCCGCTCTGTATGGCCGCGAACATGGAGGCGAAGGCCGCCGCGCCATCTGCATTTTCGGGCGAGGCGACGGCAATATCGGTTTTCGCCGCCTTCTCCGCGACTTCTATCTGCGCCAGCTTGACGACGACCTCTCTGGAACTGCGAACCACCGAGGTGGCTCCGAGCGCAAAGGCCTGCGCGACCATGTGCTGAACGTGGCTCTGAACGACAAACAGCCTTTCGGTGACGGAACGCAGATCCCTCAGCACAAGCCTGATCTGTTCGACACGCGCCGCTTCGCGCAGGTCGGCGTCAACCATCAGAACGCCGTTTGAGATTTGCGAATCAGCAGCCCCGAGCAATCGGGAATCCACGCTATGGCGCGGCTCCAGCATTGCGCGGATAGCCGGAATCTTCGAAGGCTCATCGGTTACGAAATGAACGAGCATTTCAGGGCCATTCGAAAGATGAAGTTGTGGCCGCCTAATTTTGGATTGAAACCAGCAGTAATCGCTTACTGTAGGCGACTTCCCTAACCAAAAGCTAAACGGCAGGATGTAGTTCGACAGAAAACAACTTAATAGGAATATGCCTGCTTCGCGGGGATTTTCAGCAGATAAGTCGGATACCAACAGAGAGCCCCAAGGGCGCCCCGGCATCGGCGGTTGCTAATTACCATTAGCGGCGCTGCGGGTGACGCTGACCTTGGCGGCCGCGCAGACTTCCGGCTTCGGCTACTTGATCACAACCCATGCCGGCGCGTGGTCGCTTGAGCCTTGTTCGCCGCGCGCGGCGCGGTCGACGCCGGCTTTCGTCAGCCGTGGCGCGAGCGCCGGACTCACAAGCAGATGATCGAGCCGCAGGCCCGCGTCGCGCGGCCAGCGGTTGCGCTTGTAGTCCCAGAACGTGAACATCGGTCTGGTCGGATGCAGGTGGCGGATCGCATCCGTCCAGCCTTGTGAGAGCAGCGACGCGAATGCGGCGCGGCTTTTCGGCTGGATCAGCGCATCCCTGTCCCATGATTTCGTCGGATAGATATCGAGCTCCGTCGGCGCGACGTTGTAATCGCCCGCCAGCACCACGGGGATATCCTGCTTGATGAATTTCGAGGCGTGCGATCTGAGGCGCCTGAACCATTCGAGCTTGTAGTCGAATTTTGGCCCGGGCTGCGGATTGCCGTTCGGCAGATAGAGGCTGGTGACGACGATGCCCCTGACGGCGGCCTCGATGTAGCGCGCCTCCCTGTCTTTGGTGTCGCCGGGCAGCGCTGTTCGGATCAGCACGGGATCGGCTTTCCGCGCCAGGATCGCGACGCCGTTCCAGGTCCTCTGTCCCTGCCATACGGCGCCGTAGCCGGCCTTTTCGATCGCGGACAGCGGAAAATCATCGTCGGTTGATTTGAGTTCCTGCAAGGCGACGACGTCGGGTTTGGCCTGCTGCAGCCATCGCAGCAGGTTCGGCAGGCGCCGGTTGATATTGTTGATGTTGAAAGTCGCGATTTTCATCGGTGGATCGGTTATGATCGAGCGAACGCAACAGGAGGTTTCATGCCCAAGCTATCCATCGCCGTTGCCGCATTCGCCGTCGGATTTTCCACCACGGCCTTTGCCCAGAACCTGAGCGCCGAGCAGCGGGCCGCATGCAAGGGGGATTATGACAGGTATTGCACGGGCACCGTGCCGGGCGGCGGCCGCATCATTGCATGTCTCAACAAGCAGCACGATGCGCTCAGCGATGCCTGCAAGAAGGTCCTCGACGGGCAGAAGAAGTAGGGCGGAGCGCTGGCTAGCCGGGCGTTGCGGCGCGATCGGCCGTGCCATCAATCGCGCCACCCTTGTAGACCCGCGCGTAGCGTGAACCGAGACTGGTCAGCACCTCATAGCCGATGGTGCCGAAATGATGGGCGAGTTCGTCGATGGTGATGCCGTCGCCGATCAGCGTCACCATGTGGCCGCGGCGCACAGCGTTCTTTTCGAGATCGGTGACGTCGACCGCCATCAGGTCCATCGAGATTCGGCCGGCGATGGCGCAGCGTTTGCCGGCGACCATCACCTCGGCGCCCCGCGTGCCGTCGTTGCTGCCGCCGGCGCGGAAATAACCGTCGGCATAGCCGGCCGAGACGATCGCGAGCCTGGTCGGTCGTCGCGCTGTCCAGGTCGCACCGTATCCAACGCTTTCGCCACGCTCGATGTCGCGGATTTGCATCACACGCGCTTTCAGTTCGACGACCGGCTGCATCGGATTGTCAGCCTCCGGCGTCGGATTGACGCCGTAAAGCGCGGCACCCGGCCGTACCAGATCGAACTGGAACGGGGACCCTAAGAAAATGCCGGATGAATTCGACAGCGACGCCGGCACGCCGGAAAACAGGCTGGCGATCTCGCGGAACGCCGCGAGTTGCCTGGCGTTGAGCGGATGATTGAGGCTCTCGGCGCAGGCGAGATGGCTCATGACAAGCGTAATGCCATGATCGCCGGCGTTGATCCTGGGAATGATGCCTTGTGCTTCCGCGATCGTAAGCCCCAGCCGGTTCATTCCGGTGTCGATATGAATGGCCGCACATCCCGCCCAACCCGAGCGGCGACAAAACACGTCCCATTCGGCAAGCTCGTTGAGATCGCCGATCACGGGTTTGGCGTCGATCTTGGCATAGAAGTCGCCGGTGTTCGGGATGAAGCCACCGAGCACATAGAGCGCGGCCGATGGCACGGCGGCGCGAGCGGCGCGGGCTTCATCGAGAGTGGCCACGAAGAACGTCTTGCATCCGGCGTTGGCGAGCGCGCGGGCGACCGGATCGAGACCGCAGCCATAGCCGTCGGCCTTGATGACGGCGGCGCATTCGGCCGGAACGGCGGTCTTCTCGAGCTTGCGCCAGTTCGCGCAGATGGCATCGAGATCGACCGACAGCACGCCGTTGGCGGCGGCCAGTTCCGCCGCCTTGCTCGCGTCCGGCGCGAGCAAGGACTTGGCCGGGGTCGATTTCGGGTCGGAGACGATGTTCATGCCGCACTTTTACGCGCAGCGGCGCGGCGGTTCAACCGGCTCAAGGTACGCGGTAGGGCAAATTAGCCTCTTCGACGAAATCACCAAATCGCGTGAATTGCCCCTCGAAGTGCAATCTAACAGTGCCCGTCGGTCCATGGCGTTGCTTGGCGATAATGACCTCGGCCTTACCGAGGGCGAGCTCCATTTCGGTCTGCCATTTTTCATGTTCGGCGGTGCCGGGCTTGGGCTCCTTGTTCTGCAAATAATATTCCTCGCGGTAGACGAACAGCACCACGTCGGCGTCCTGTTCGATCGATCCGGATTCACGCAGGTCCGACAATTGCGGATGCTTGTCGTCGCGGTTTTCGACCTGCCGCGACAATTGCGAAAGTGCGATCACCGGGATGTTGAGCTCCTTTGCCAGTGCCTTCAGGCTGGTGGTGATCTCGGTGACTTCCTGCACGCGATTGTCGTTGCCGCGCTTGCCCGAACCCTGGAGCAGCTGGATGTAGTCGACCACGATGAGGTCAAGACCCTTCTGCCGCTTTAGCCGCCGGGCGCGCGCAGTCAATTGCGAAATCGACAGGCCGCCGGTCTCGTCAACAAACAGCGGCAGGTGTTCAAGCTCGATGGTGTAGTCGCGGATCTTTTCAAATTCCTCCTGGTTAATGCCGCCGCGGCGGATCAGGCTTGACGCAATGCGGGTTTGCTCGGCGAGAATACGGGTGGCGAGTTGCTCCGCGGACATTTCGCAGGAAAAGAAGCCGACGATTCCGCCATTGACCGACTTCATCGTGCCGTCAGGCTGGACTTCGGCGCGGTGTGCCTTGGCGATGTTGTAGGCGAGGTTGGTGGCGAACGCGGTTTTGCCCATGCCCGGACGACCGGCGACGATGATCAGGTCGGATCGCTGCAATCCGCCCATCTTTGAGTCCAGATCACGCAGCCCGGTCGATATGCCGGACAATTTGCCGTCGCGTTGATAGGCATTGGCTGCCATGTCCAGTGCGATTTTCATCGCCTGGGCAAAGCGCTGAAAGCCGCCATCGTAGCGGCCGGATTCCGCCAGCTCGTACAACCGGCGCTCGGCATCCTCGATCTGCGCGCGCGGCGCAAAGTCGACCGGGGCGTCGAAGGCGACGTTGACCATGTCTTCGCCGATCCGGATCAGATCGCGGCGAAGGGCCAGTTCATAGACTGTCCGCCCATAATCCTGGGCGTTGATGATCGTGGTCGCTTCGGCGGCGAGGCGGGCGAGGTATTGGCCAACCGTCATGCCGCCGATGTCGGTTTCGGCTGGCAGGAACGTCTTCAGCGTGACCGGGGTTGCGACCTTGCCCATCCGGATCAGGCTGCCGGACGTCTCATAGATGGTCTGGTGGATAGGTTCGAAGAAATGCTTGGGTTCGAGAAAGTCCGATACCCGGTAAAACGCATCGTTGTTGACCAGGATCGCGCCCAGCAGGCTCTGTTCCGCCTCGATATTGTGCGGTGCGCTCCGGTAGACCGGAATCCCCGCGTCCGGGGCGAGCTTGAGAACATTCGACGAATCAAGTGGGGGCATGAGGACCGAGTGTTCTTGGAATTTTGGCGGATGAGGGGCACCGATAAAGCGCCTGTCTTGCGGAAAGCGGAAGCGAGAGTTCGCTGCTTATGCACTGTTCATTAAAACAAGTGGATGATTCCCGGCCTCAGGATGCACGGTGCTTGACCGGTTTTCGGTGAGAGGCCGGGCGTCCTCGCGTGTCCGCAAAGGAAGATTGGCAAAATTTCGCGGCATGCTGAACTTTATCCCGCGCTGCCATACTCACTGAGGACAGGCGAGGCTCGCTAACCGCGCTCTCGGCGCTGGTCCGACGGCTGGTCAGATCAGAATGAGATAGATCAGGGCGAAGAAGGCCGCTCCCACGGCGGTGGCGATCAGGGCGAGGTCGGTACGGATGTCCGCCTTCGGGTCGAAGGGTGATTGGTGAGTTTCCTGGGCCATTTTGGAGATTTAGGGCAAGCCGGCCACGTGTTTTGTGAAGCAGGTCACATTTGGCCGATTTTTTCTTCAGGCCATGCTCGTTCAGGAACCCGTTGGCGGCATCGGGATTGATAACGAGTCGGCTTGCCGGCAACAGGACTAGGCAGGGACGGGCGATGGACCAGCAACTTCAGTCATGGCGAACCGGAAGCGGCCAGACTTTGTGGCTCTTGACGCTGGTCGACACCATGGAAAAGTTTTCGCGCCCCGAATGGCGCGCAGTTCCCTGTGATCCAATTGAGCTGGCAACCGTGTGCGACCAGCTTGCCCGGCCGGCAGCGGCGTACTTCGCCTATGGTTCTCGTTTCAGCCTGCGAAACTAAGAGGTCAGCCACTTTTCGCTGATCTATTCGCCCGCAATCTGCAGCCGCGGTCTTGTTCCCCGCTCGAGCCCTCGGAGTCTCGTTTCCTCGCGCGCGAGGTAATCCCGCGTCATCGGCACCACGCTCTGGCGCTTGGTGAGCTGGATCTGGAAAATCATCAGGTTTTGTTTCCGGAACGACATTTCGGAGCAGGCAAGGTAGAACTCCCACATCTTTGCAAAGCGCTCGTCATAAAGGCGCACGGCCTCTTCCCGCCGTGCCATGAAGCGCTGGCGCCACTCCTTGAGCGTCTCCGCATAATGCAGCCGCAGTATCTCGATATCGCAAACCAGGAGGCCGGCGCGCTCGATTGCGGGCATCACTTCGGAAAGCGCCGGGATGTAACCGCCGGGGAAGATGTACTTCGA
This sequence comes from uncultured Alphaproteobacteria bacterium, assembly GCA_963786045.1. GTDB lineage: Bacteria > Pseudomonadota > Alphaproteobacteria > Rhizobiales > Xanthobacteraceae > Bradyrhizobium. Next base: position 35,718 of record CAWAXR010000009.1, read on the forward strand.
GATCCAGGGGCTGGTCACGTCGGGGCCGTCCGAGCGGCCGATCGAATGCAGCAGCATGACGCCGTCATCGCTGAGAAGTTCGGCGCATCGCTTGAAATAGGTTTCGTAGAAGTCGACGCCGACATGCTCGAACATGCCCACCGACACGATGCGGTCGAACGGACCGGGAATGTCGCGATAGTCTTCGAGGACGAACTTCGCCGAATGCGTCAGGCCGCTTTCGGCGGCGCGGGCGTTCGAAGCCTGTAGTTGTTCGGTCGACAGGGTGACGCCCGTAACGTCGGCGCCGGTCATTTCGGCCAGATATAAACCAAGTCCGCCCCAACCCGAGCCGATATCGAGCACCTTGTCACCGCGCCGGATCAGAAGCTTGGCGGCGATATGACGCTTTTTGGCGAGTTGGGCATCGTCCAGTGTCGCGTCCGGTTTTTCAAAATAGCCGCAGCTATACTGCTTGTCGGCATCGAGGAAGAGAGAATACAGCCGCCCGTCCAGATCGTAGTGGCGGGCGACGTTGTTTTTCGAGCGCTCGCGCGGATTGAACTGTCCGACATGTCTGACCAGATAGCGCAGCCACCATTGCAGCCTGGCCCAGCGCGGCAATATTTCCGGCTGATCCATCAGGATCGCCAACGCGTCCGCAATCGAGCCAATCTCGACGACGAAGCTGCCTTCCATGTAAACTTCGCCGAGCGCAAGTTCGGGGTTGAGCAGAACCCGGCGTTCGGCATCGGTCGTCAGGAATCGCACGGAAACCGGTTCGCCGGTCCCGTCGCCGCAGGTGAATTTTGCCCCGCTCGCGGTGGCAAATGTCATCGTGCCGCGGCGAATGAACTGCTGCAGGAAGTAACGCAACAAACGGTCCATCGAAACCACCGAAAAGAGCGATCCCGTAGAAGCTAAGGTCCCGGCCGTCACACCCAACTCACGGGGAACAGAATGGTTCCCGCAGGTCTCAGGCAAATGATAGGAGTGATGAAACCCGCGCGCCAGTGTATTGTACACAAAGCGGATATTCCGGAATGTCAGGTTCACGCAGTTGCGTCATAAGTGCGCTTCCATTCGCGGGATAATCGGCTAAAAGATGAGCGTTCCCGGTGCCTGATTTTGGGGCGCTGGGAGCGATTTCCTCGTCTGGAGAATAGGGAATGTTGAGCCGAGCGCTCAGTTTAGCGGCGGTGACGCTTCTGATCGGATGTTTTGCCGCGTTCCCGGAGTGGGCGCAGGCGCAAAATCTTGATGCCGGCAAGAGTCCTTCGCAGATTTTCGCGGGCACCTGCAACGCCTGCCACAAGAGTCCTCGAGGACTGCTGAAGACGGTGTCCCCCGGATCGCTGCCCGGTTTTCTGCGGGAGCATTATACGACCAGCGCCGACATGGCCTCGCTGCTGAGCGCCTTCCTGATTTCCAACGGCGCGGCCGATGCCCAACGTCAGGGAAAGCAGGGGGGGCAGGCAAAGCAGGGGGCGGATACGAAGCCTGCCGGTGGTACCGAGCAGACCGACCGGCAGGGTCGCAGATTGCGGCCGGGGTCTTCCCAGGAGGCTGCCAGGCCAGACACGGATGGAGCCGCGCCGGGCGAAGCCGGGCGTCAGGGCCGCAACGCCAGGCGGCTGTCGCGACCGGGCGAGGCCCCCGACGCCGGGAAGCCTTCTACGGATGGACAGGCTCCGGCACAGGCGGCGGTCGAGCGCGGCCCCGATGGTCGCAAGCTGACGGCCAAAGAGCGGCTCCGCAAGCGAGGCAGGCCGGGCGGTGAAGAATTGCCCAAGGTAGACGCCGCCAAGGACGAGCCGCCGAAGACCGAGCCGCTGAAGACCGATCCGTTGGCGGATGACAAAGCCAAGGGCGAAGCAGCCAGGGAAGACAACGGCAAATCCCCGGAAACCAGGCCGGCCGACGAAGGCAAGTCAGAGGCTGCCAGAGTCGAATCGCCGAAGGAAGGCAGTAACGCCGAGGCACCCGTGCTGCGGCCCGATTCGGTGCCGCCTGCGCCGCCGGCAACTTCAACGGAGACGTCCACCGCAACCGCTCCCAGCCCCGCGCCCGAGCCGGCCTCCGTCCCCAGCGCCGCGCCTGAGCCGGCCGCTGCTCGGCCGTCGGCGCCCGTGCCCTCGGAAGCACCGTCCGCCGTGACCGCTTCCGCACCGCGGCCTGCCGCATCATCGCCGCCGGCAGTACCTGCCACCGTTGTGGGGCCACCCGCACCGCCGATCTCGCGGTAACGCAGGCACGGGGCGGAGTCGTCCGCCTGGGGGCCGTCGAGCAGGCCTGCCGGCGCCCACGATCGTAATCTTTATTGACGCCTGCAGGAATCCAAAGCCCGGCCTGATCGGGCCGGGCTCGGGTGCGTGTCGTTGACTTCAGACCGGCGTCACTTCTCGGAGGCGGCGTTATCCTGCGGTTCCGCGTCGTCATGGCGGGCCTCGGGATCGAAGAATTCGCCGGCGGCGGCGAGGGCTTCTGCGGCCGCATCCTGATCTTCCTGACGCGTCGAGATGTCCTCGCCACGGTTGATGCGTTGGGCTTCGTCCGCGCTTCGCGCGACGGTGACGGTGACGCCGACCTCGACTTCGGGATGCACGGCGATGGCGATCGCGTGCTTGCCGATGGTCTTGATCGGCGCGTCCAGCATGACCTGGCTGCGGCTAATGATGACGCCATCGCTCTGGAACGATGCGATGATGTCGCGAACGCTCACCGATCCGAACAGCTGACCGGTCTCGGACGCCTGACGAAGTATGACGACGTTGCGGCCGTTGATCTTCTCCGCGACCTTTGTCGCCTCGCCCTTGGCCTGCAGGTTGCGGGCTTCGAGTTCGGCCTTCATGCCATCGAACTTGGCACGGTTGTCCGCGGTGGCGCGCAACGCCTTGCCGCGCTTGAGCAGAAAATTGCGGGCAAACCCGTCCTTGACGCGGACGACTTCGCCCATATGACCGAGCTTGGCGACGCGCTCCAACAAGATGACTTCCATATTCGTTCTCCTTTTGAGGTGATCAGGATTTGAGAGGTTGATTTTAAAGTATAGAGTTCAGGACGCAGGGAGCGGTGGCGGTCTTCCCTGCAGATAGCGCCGACGAATTCCTAAAACGGCGTCGGCAATGCCGAGCACCGCCATGGCGAGAACCGGCCAGCTGAACATCACCACGATGACGTAGGTGCAACTGAGCCAGAGCGCGCGGTTCTTCAACCCGAGCGTTAGCGTATGCAGCACCGCGAAACCAGTGAGGGCGTAGGCGATCGTCAAGGCAGCGGCGATGATCCGCGCCAGGATCGCAGGCAGTCCGCCGACGAAACAAAATGCGATTGCGGCACAGAGTGCTGCGAGCGTCAGCGGGGGCAACGCCGCGCTTCTCAGGTCAGGCCAGGGACGGTGCAATCGTCCTGACGTAGCGGTGATTTTTGCGGCGAGCCAGAGGTTGAGCGTCAGCGTCATCACGATGAAGATCGCGGCCGCAGCTGGCGCGATCGTCACCAGCGCGTCGAGCCTGCGATCGGTGGGCGTGACACCCGCCGATTCCAGAAGTTGCGCCCACGCGGAGCGCATTGTAGCGGTGATGGCCGGACCATCAGAGCCCATCGTGAGCAGGACGGCGGCCGTCGTTATCGTTGCAAGAATAACGATCCAGAGCAGAACTCGACCAACGGGATACCATTCCAGCGCGGCGGCATCGTTCGCGGGCGGGGTGCCTGCAGCGAGTGGCCGCCCGAGCAGTACAAGATGCCCGAGCCACCAGGCCGGCAGCGCGATGGCGACGACGAAGGCAATGCAATAGGGAAGGCCGAAGATCGCGCCCAGGACGGTGGCCGCCGCGATACCGCCGATGGTGGCGCTGAGCGGGCCCCATCCGAGCGCCGCCACCATGAGGGGCAGCGGTGCCAGGTAGAACAGCAACAGCGAGATCGGCGCGCCCGAAATGATCGAGGCGAACATCAACGCCGACGCGCAGCCGGCTGCCAGTGCTATGAAAACGGTCGCGATCATCAGCTGTCCCGCTCCTTTCGAGCGGTTAGAGGTCTTAACGACCCCAACCATCGGCAACCGGACGACCCGGAAGCCTTATGAAAATTTGCGATCCGCGGCGCTAACGACGCGGATCGCGGATTTGTCTTAGCGAATTACGTAAGGCAGCAAACCAAGGAAACGCGAGCGCTTGATGGCGCGGGCGAGTTCACGCTGCTTCTTGGCGGAGACGGCGGTGATGCGGCTCGGCACGATCTTGCCGCGCTCGGATACGTAACGCATCAACAGCTTGGAATCCTTGAAATCGATCTTCGGTGCGTTCGGACCCGTGAACGGACAGGTCTTGCGGCGGCGGAAAAACGGACGGCGTGCACCAGCTTCAGCCATGTTTCTTACTCCTCGGTCACTACGTCGGCATCTTCACGCCCGCGGCGTGGGCGGTCGCCACGATAGCCACCGCCGTCGCGGTCGCCGCGGAATCCGCCGTCGCGGTCGCCACGGAAGCCACCGCCGCGGTCGTCGCGGTCACGGTCGCGATCGGCCTTGCGCATCATTGCCGAGGGACCTTCTTCGTGTTCTTCGACGCGAACGGTGAGATAGCGGATCACGTCTTCGCTGATTCGCTCCTGCCGCTCGATCTCGGCGACGGCGGCCGACGGAGCGTCGATATTCAGCAGCACGAAATGCGCCTTGCGATTCTTGTTCATGCGGTAGGTCAGCGAACGCACACCCCAGTTCTCGGTCTTGGTGACCTTGCCGCCCGCCTTTTCGACGATGCCGGTCATCTGGGCGGTCAGTTCTTCGACCTGCTGGGTGCTCGCATCCTGACGCGCGAGAAAAACATGCTCATAAAGAGGCATGGGTGTCCTTTCCTGTGTTGGCGCAGTTCCCGGCGGCAAGCCCTTCGAACCCTTCGGAAAGGACTCGATATGCTCAGAAGGCGGGAGCACGGGACGACGGGCCGACTGGCCCTGTCACATCAAAATCGCCGATAGGGTGAAATTGCTGGGACCGTCCGTTCAGCTCCCGGCCGGGATCCACGGATGTCGCGGGTTATACGGATTTTGAGCGCGGTGGCAAGGGAAAGAGACCGGCCCAATAGGCGGTGGCTCGGACCCGGGCACCGGCAGCGGCTTGACACAAGCGGCCCTCGCGGTGTCTTTCGGCCCGACTCTGGAGTGCGATCGGCAAGGCGAGATCCTGCTTTGCATCGGACTGCGCTCTAAGCTATTGAAACAACACATGAGTTTCTCGCGCCCCGCCCCTTTGGCGGGTCGTCGGCGGGGACTCAGGTGTCCAGGGGGGTTAATGACGGCAGCATTTACTTTTCCGGGGCAGGGTTCCCAGTCGGTCGGCATGGGCAAGGCGCTGGCGGAAGCCTTTCCGGCCGCCCGTGCCGTATTCGATGAGGTTGACGCGGCGCTCGGTGAGAAGCTGACGGCCATTGTTTGGGATGGTCCTGCGGAGACCCTGCAACTCACCGAAAATGCCCAGCCCGCTTTGATGGCGGTCTCGCTCGCCACCTTGCGCGTGCTGGAAAGCGAAGCCGGCTTTTCGGTCGCCTCGGACGCGGCGTTCGTTGCCGGGCATTCGCTGGGAGAGTATTCCGCGCTCGCCGCGGCCGGTAGCCTCAGCGTCAGCGATACCGCGCGGTTGCTGCGGATCCGGGGCCTTGCCATGCAGAAGGCGGTGCCGGTGGGGGCTGGCGCGATGGCGGCTTTGCTCGGTCTTGATTATGAGGCCGCGATGGCGGTGGCGAACGAGGCCGCTCAGGGGCAGGTGTGTCAGGCCGCCAACGACAATGGCGGCGGGCAGGTCGTGGTTTCCGGCGACAGGGCGGCCGTCGAGCGTGCGCTCGAAATCGCCAAGACCAGGGGCGCCAAGCGCGCCATGTTACTGCCGGTGTCGGCGCCGTTTCATTGCCGGCTGATGCAGCCCGCCGCCGACGCCATGGCGGAGGCGCTCGCCGGTGTCAGCATCAAGCGACCGGTTTCGCCGTTGGTGTCGAATGTGCTGGCCGCGCCGATCACGGAGCCGGACGAGATTCGTCGCCGCCTGATCGAGCAGGTTACGGGAACGGTGCGCTGGCGCGAGTCGGTCGCTTACATGGCAAGCCACGGGGTCACGCGTTTTTTCGAAATCGGCGCGGGCAAGGTACTGAGCGGGCTGGTCAAACGCATTGCCGACGGCGCTGTCGGGATTTCGGTCAGCGGTCCCGGTGATATTGCCTCGGCGAAAGACGCGCTCATTGCCGCGCGGGCTGCCTGAGCGGGGGGAGAAATGATGTTCGATCTCACTGGCAGGACGGCGCTCGTCACGGGCGCGACCGGGGGCATCGGTGGCGCCATCGCACAGGCGCTGCATGCGCAAGGCGCGATGGTGGCCATTTCGGGGACGCGGCGCGAGGCGCTGGACACGCTTGCCGGGAAGTTGGGCGAGAGGGTTCACGTGCTGCCTTGCAATCTCTCCGATGCGGCGGCGGTCGAGGCGCTGGTGCCATCCGCGGAGCAAGCCATGGGCCAGGTCGATATTCTCGTCGCCAATGCCGGCATCACGCGGGACAATCTCTTTGTGCAACTGCGTGACGAAGACTGGGATGAGGTCATCAATGTCAATCTGACGGCGACCTTCCGTCTGGCCCGTGCGGCGACCAAACTGATGATGCGCAAGCGTTTCGGCCGCATTATCGCGATCACATCCGTCGTCGGCGTCACCGGCAATCCGGGCCAGGGCAATTACACCGCGTCAAAGGCCGGCTTGATCGGCATGATCAAGACGCTGGGCGCGGAATACGCCCGGCGCAACGTGACCGCCAACTGCATCGCACCCGGATTCATCAAAACCCCAATGACCGACGCGCTCAACGACAAGCAACGCGAAGCGATCCTTTCCAAGGTTCCGGCCGCGCGACTCGGAACGCCTGAGGAAATCGCGGCGGCGGCGGTCTATCTCAGTTCAAACGAAGCGGCGTATGTCACCGGGCAGACCATTCACGTCAACGGCGGAATGGCAATGATCTAGGGCGGATGCCGGTCCCCTCGGGGCGGCGAAACACCGCTTGTGACTGCCGATCGAGGCTTGTAGTCAAGGCTTTGGAAGTATGATAACCGAACCATCGGCGGATGGGCAAAGAACACCATTGCAGGATATTGAAACCCTGTATATTGGCGGTGCGGAGCCTGCCGTCGTTCGCCGGGTCCGTGTCGGCCATGACGGGGCCAAATCAAGACTATGCGCGATTGCGAAGAAAATTAACGACCACGATGGCTCGTACGTCTTGGGTCGGGTCCAATGGAACAAGCACGAGGTTGAACGATGAGTGAGATTGGCGAGCGGGTTAAGAAGATCGTGGTCGAACACCTTGGTGTTGAACCCGAAAAAGTGGTCGACAACGCGAGCTTCATTGACGACCTCGGCGCCGACAGCCTCGATACGGTCGAGCTTGTGATGGCGTTCGAAGAAGAATTCGGCTGCGAGATTCCCGACGATGCCGCGGAGACCATCCTGACCGTCGGCGACGCGACAAAATTTCTCGAAAAGAACGCGAAGAGCTGACGCCCCCGCGCGGCGCTGACAAAGGCGGACGGACCGTGATCGCACGGTCCAACCGCCTGCCGTCAGGAGTCGCGAAAATTGGGCTGGAGTAGTCAAAATGAGGCGGGTTGTCGTCACGGGCCTCGGCATGGTTACGCCACTTGGCTGCGGCGTCGAGCCGACCTGGAGGCGCATGCTCAACAGCGAAAGCGGCGCCCGGAAGATTGATACGTTTGACGTCTCCGATCTCACCAGCCGGATCGCCTGCATGATCCCGCGCGGCGACGGCACGAACGGCTCCTTCGACCCTAACCAGTGGATGGAGCCGAAGGATCAGCGCAAGGTCGACGATTTCATTGTCTTTGCCATGTGTGCGGCGCGCCAGGCGCTCGATGATGCGAATTGGCATCCGGTCAGCGAAGACGATCGGTGCGCCACCGGCACCATGATCGGCTCCGGGATCGGCGGCTTGTCGGGCATCGCCGATACCGCGCTGCTTCTGAACGAGCGCGGGCCGCGCAAAATATCGCCGTTCTTCATTCCCGGGCGCCTGATCAATCTCGCCTCGGGTTATGTGTCGATCGAGTACGGTCTCAAGGGTCCGAACCATGCCGTGGTGACCGCGTGCTCGACCGGTGCCCACGCGATCGGCGATGCAAGCCGGCTGATTGCGCTCGGGGACGCTGACGTGATGGTGGCCGGCGGTACCGAATCGCCGATTTGCCGGCTGGCGATGGCGGGTTTTTGCGCGTCTCGCGCGTTATCGACCGCGTTCAACGAAGCACCGGAAAAGGCTTCGCGTCCTTATGACAGGGATCGCGACGGCTTTGTGATGGGAGAGGGCGCCGGCGTCGTGGTGCTTGAAGAATACGAGCACGCGAAAAATCGCGGAGCCAAGATCTACGCGGAGGTGATCGGCTACGGATTATCCGGTGATGCCTATCATATCACCTCGCCATCGCCGGATGGCGACGGCGCGTTCCGCAGCATGAGCGCCGCCATGAAGCGCGCTGGAATTACCGCTTCCGATATCGATTACATCAACGCGCACGGCACGTCGACGCAGGTCGGTGACGAGATCGAATTGGGGGCTGTGGAACGGCTGCTCGGCAACGCCGCTTCCAGGGTATCGATGTCGTCGACCAAGTCGTCCACGGGGCATCTCCTGGGCGCGGCGGGCGCGATCGAGACGATTTTCAGCATCCTGGCGATTCGCGATAACATCGCCCCGCCGACGATCAACCTGGAGAACCCTTCGGTGCAAACGGCGATCGATCTCGTCCCGCAAACGCCGCGCAAGCGCGAAATCAGCATCGCGCTGTCGAATTCGTTCGGTTTCGGAGGCACCAACGCGTCTGTAATCTTGCAGCGCGTGGCCAGCTGACGCGCGTCTCATCGAGTAGAAGTCCACCGTTTCGCCGCGTTTCCTGTGATAATTTACAGATGCGGGGCGCAGACTACCGGCCAATGCAGAAGCGTTGCGAGGCCACGATCGAACCGACAGGATTCAGGTTGCATCGATGAGTGTGAGGCCGCCCATTTCGCCACGGAGTCCGCGCGCCGCGCTGGAGCCAGAGCAGCTTCCGCCGCCGCCGAGGCGATCGGAGCGCGCCCGAAATCCGTTCGTCGTGGTCGGCAACGCCATTATCACCGTCGTTTTGGTTCTGATGCTCGGCGCCGGCGGCGCATACATCTACGGCAGGCAGAAGATTGAGGCCCAGGGCCCGCTGCAGGAGGACAAGGTCGTCAACATCCCGGCACGGGCGGGAATGACTGACATTGCCGATATTTTGCAGCGCGAGGGCGTGATCGATAACAACCGCTGGGCATTCATCGGCAGCGTGTTGGCGCTGAAGGCGCGTTCCGAACTCAAGCCCGGCGAATATCTGTTTCAGAAAAATGCCAGTTTGCGTGATGTCATCGGCACGATTGTGGAAGGCAAAGTCGTTCAGCACGCCGTCACCATTCCTGAGGGATTGACCTCCGAGCAAATCATGGCCCGGCTTTCCGAAAACGATATCTTCTCCGGTTCTGTGCATGAGGTGCCGCGCGAAGGCACGTTGTTGCCGGAAACCTACAAATTCCCGCGCGGCACCCCCCGCGATCAGGTGATTGCACGCATGCAGCAGGCGCAAAAGCGCGTGCTTTCGGAGATCTGGGAGCGGCGCAATCCGGACATTCCGGTCAGGACGCCCGAACAACTGGTGACCCTGGCCTCCATTGTCGAAAAGGAAACCGGCAAGGCGGATGAGCGCAGCCGGGTTGCCGCGGTATTTGTCAATCGGTTGCGGCAGAAAATAAAACTGCAGTCGGATCCGACCATCATCTATGGCCTGGTAGGCGGCAAGGGTACGCTGGGCCGGCCGATCAAGCGCAGCGAAATCCAGCAACCGTCGCCCTACAATACCTATGTCGTTGACGGCCTTCCGCCTGGCCCCATCGCCAATCCGGGGCGGGCTTCTCTGGAGGCGGCCGCCAATCCCGCGCGAACCCGCGATCTGTTCTTTGTCGCCGACGGTACCGGTGGCCATGCCTTCAGCGACACCTACGACCAGCACCAGAAAAACGTTGCCAAACTTCGGGCGATGGAAAAGCAGATTCAGAATGACACGGTCGAGCCCGCCGACGAACCCGTGCCGGCCGCGGTGCCCGCGCCGGCCGACACCAGCCCAACGTCCAACACGGCAAAGCCGGCCCCGGCGAAGAAGCCGGCACGGAGTGCCACTCCGGCCAGGCAGGGCGCGGCGCAATCCACCATGTCGCCCCCGGTGGTTCAGCAATAACGTGCAGGGGCCGGTACCAAATTCCACTTTTGCCTGATACGCGCTAAGCTCGCGCGGTTCCCGGCTTGCGAATCTCAAGCCCGTACCTTTTTCCGGAGAATTTCACACGATGGCACTGTCGAGCATGACCGGCTTTGCCCGAAGCCATGGCGCCAGCGGACCGTACGCGTTCGAATGGGAGTTGAAGTCGGTCAATGCCAAGGGCTTCGACCTTCGCATGCGGCTGCCGCAGGGATGGGACGAACTCGAGGCTTTTGCCAAAAAACGCGCTGGTGAAGTGCTGTCGCGGGGCACCGTATACGCCAATTTGAACGTCAAGCGAACCAATGCGGCATCAACGGTTCGCATCAACGAAGAGGTTCTGGCGTCGATCGTGAGGGTTGCAGGCGTGCTCGCCGGCAAGATCGACGCGGTGGCGCCGAGCATCGACGGGCTCCTCGGGATCAAAGGCGTCATCGAAATTGTCGAGCCGGAAAGCGACGAGGCCGAAGACAAGGCTGCGAAGGCTGCCGCTGCGGCTGCGTTCGAGCAGGCACTCGCCGATCTCGTTGAAATGCGACGGCGCGAGGGTGTCGCGCTTGGACAGATCCTTTCGCAGCGAATGGATGAGATCGAGCGGCTGGCGAAGAAGGCCGAGGCTGCGCCAGGCCGCAAACCCGACGCGATCAAGGCGCGGCTTGCCGAGCAGATCGCCGCGTTGCTCGAATCGACGGACCGGTTTGACCCTGATCGGCTCAATCAGGAGGCGCTTCTGATCGCGGCGAAGGCCGATATTCGCGAAGAACTGGATCGAATCGCCTCGCACGTCGCGCAGGCTCGCGAGATGATGGTCAAGGGCGGGGCGGTCGGACGCCGATTGGACTTTCTGGCTCAGGAATTCCATCGCGAGGTCAATACCTGCTGCTCGAAATCAAACGATCTCGAATTGACCAATACTGGTCTTGCAATGAAGAACGTGGTGGAGCAATTCCGCGAACAGGTCCAGAATCTGGAGTGAAGCATGGCGGCGGATGGTCACGGCTCTGACGGGGTTGAGCGACGCGGATTGATGTTCGTGTTGTCGTCGCCGTCGGGCGCGGGAAAGACCACGTTGTCCCGCCTGTTGATCGAGCGGATGCCCGGCCTGAAGATGTCGGTGTCGGCGACGACGCGGCCGATGAGGCCTGGTGAAGTCGAGGGCCGGGACTACCTGTTTGTCGACAAATCCAGATTCGAAGAGTTGGCGAAGCGGGACGAATGGCTCGAATGGGCCACCGTGTTCGACAATCGGTACGGCACGCCGCGCGCACCGGTCGAGGCGGCGCTGTCGGCGGGACAGGATGTGCTGTTCGACATCGACTGGCAAGGCACCCAGCAACTGAGGGAAAAGGCCCGGGCGGACGTTGTGAGCGTCTTCATCCTGCCGCCGTCGGCAGCCGATCTTGAGAAGCGGCTCCATAGCCGTGCACAGGATAGCGACGCGGTGATACGCGGGCGCATGAGCCGCGCAACGCATGAATTGAGCCATTGGGCGGAGTACGACTATATCGTCATCAACCACGATATCGATGATGCATTCGCCGAGGTTCAGTCGATTCTGAAGGCTGAGCGGCTTAAGCGTGAACGGCGCACAGGCCTGACGACGTTCGTGCGGGAGTTGCAGCGGCAACTGGAGAAATAGCCAAACGTCAGGCCCGCGATCGTCCAGATACCCGCGAAATGAATTCCGCCCTCCTGTCGTCGGAGGCAACGGCTTCAGCGATATGTCGAGAAAATTGGGACCGGCGCCGGAGGGCATCCGCCTCAGCATAATCCGATGGCACGATGCGGTCGTCATCGGTTGAATCCCAGATCGGACCACGACGCACACGAATTGCACCTGGTCGCGGGTTTCGCGCGCGGCCAACTTTGAAGAAGATACTCGCCATGATCCCGGCGAGCGTGAAGGCGCCAACTACCTCGACCAACAACGTCCGGATCGTACCGGGCTGACCTTGTAATGGAGAATCCGCGGCGACGGGAGTAACCGCGGCAACGGCGGGCGCTTGCGCCGCTATTGAATTTGCCGACACGTTGGCCGCCAGATTGCTCGTCGCCGGTCGTGCATTGGATACTGAGTTCGCGCCCGACGATTCGGGCCAGCGCGAAGCTACGACGGTCGATGCTGCGCGTGTATCCGGTGCATTGGCGCGCAGGCCGTCAAGTCCGGCCGCATTCGCGGGCGAAGCCGCGTTCGGCCCGTCGTTGCCATTTGCCGGCACAGGTAGCTCGGCGCGGGCGTTGGCTACGGAATTTTGTATTGCTGCGTTCGTTTGCGGCGGAAGCGGCTTCGCCGATGATAAGGCGCTCTGAGGGGCAGCTTGTGAAAGGGTGTCGCCTTCCGCGCGCAGATACCAACAATGGCGTTTGGTGCCCCGCTCGATGCGATAGTACCAATGGCTGCCCTCTGGCGTTTGGCCCTTCGGAGCGGAAAGGCAATCGTCGGCCGCGACGGTCTGGCTGTGCGATACGGTCGTCAGCGAGGCGCCTGCAAGGATGCCGGCGAAGACGGCTGAGACGAATTTCGCGGCGCGGTTTGGCATGGGTATCTCCTACGCAATACTTTGCAGGCCAAATCTCCTCAAAAACTTGGGTCGCAATACGCCGCAAATCCGGACAGCATGGGGCTAAATTCGGGCTTGCCGTCATCGCTCCCGGGAGCGCAGCCTCTCGAGAGAGGCACCTTTGGTTGCCTCGGGGCGATGTCACTCGCTTGCGAGGACGTCACTAACAGCAGGTAGCCCGCTTCGCCGAATCGCACCAGATGCATCCGATAGACCGGTCGCAGATCTGCGCGGGCTCGGCTTCAGATGGATCCCCGGCACCAGCAAGGGCAATTCCGTGTCCGGGTTGGAGGCGTGCCTCGTGGCATCTTCGCGCGTCAGGTCGCCGCCGCACCGCCCGAGGCAACGAAACGCTCCGCCCTAGTTTTTCAGCACAATGCGTCCAACGACTTTTCCGGCCCGCAATGCGTCGATCCATTTCTGGACGTCGGCCATTGGTTCCTCCTTCATCGGCGTCGGTTTGATCTTCCCAGCGCGTGCCAGCGCCATCAGCTCCTGCGCCTCGGCCAGCGTTCCCACCATGAATCCTTCGATAGTCATGCGCTTGTAGATCCATTGCACCATCGGCAGGCTGAAGTTACCGCCCATCAGGCCGGAAACCACGATTTTGCCGCCGCGCGCGAGCACGGAAACCGCAAAGGCCATCGATTTCTCGTTGCCGGCGAAATCGACGACCTCGTCAAAGCCCCCGTCGGTTTCCCGGATGATACGCTTGACCACGTCTGCCTCGGAAGGATCGTAAGCAACCGCGGCCCCGTTCTGCAGCGCCGTTTCGCGCGCGGCGGAACTTAAATCCGCAACCGAGATCTCTTGCCCGAACATGGCCTGGGCAAAAGCCAGCCCCATCATGCCGACGCCGCCGAGCCCGATGAGAAGCAGGTTGCGCTGCCGCGGCCGGTCGACCAGGCGCTTTAGCGCGCCATAGGCGGTCACGCCGGAGCACATCAAGGTCGCTGCCTGATTGACCGGTAGCGGGTCGTAATCCAGGAGGTATTTTGCGTCGGGCACCAATACATGGCTCGCAAAGCCGCCATCGATGGCGACGCCGAGAAAACGCTGTTTGGCGCAGAGATTTTCGTCGCCCTGGAGACAGTTCCGGCATTGGCCGCAGCCGATCCACGGGAACACCGCTTTCTTTGCGCCGATCAGGTCCTTTGAGACATCGGGACCGACATCTTCGACGATCCCGGCGATCTCGTGCCCGAGCGTGAACGGCAACGTCATGCCGCGCGTGGTATCGAGCTTCTTGCCACCGCCGAGATCAGCGTATCCATCCTGGATGTGAAGGTCGGAATGGCACAGTCCGCAGCGCTCGATCCGAACCAGGACTTCCTTGGCCGTCGGCTTCGGTGTCTCGACGATCGTTTCGCACAGCGGCGCATCGAATTTGACGAGCGACTGACGGCGCATGAGCGACATGGATTTTCTCCGTAGGGGACGTTCAATTTGTGCTGCGTATATTGGTCAATTCCCGGGCCATGGCAACAAAGCCGCTGACGGGAATGGTTTCGGCGCGGCGGGTCAAATCGACCTGCGCCGCCGCGGCCAGCCGGGCCGGATCGACCGCCAATGATTTGAGGCTTTGCCGCAGCATTTTCCGCCGCTGTCCAAATGCCGCTGCCGCCACCTGTTCCAGCGCGCGGCGATCGCACGCCTCCGGGGTGGAGCGGGGCACCAATCGCACCACTGACGAGGTGACCTTGGGTTGCGGCACGAAGGCTGCTGGGGAAATGTCGAAAAGGATTTTCGTTTCAGTGCGCCAGTTCGCCAGCACGCCCAGCCGCCCATAGGCTTCATCGTTCTCGCGCGCGACGATGCGCTCTGCCACTTCGCGCTGAAACATCAGTACCATCATGTCGTACCAGGGCGGCCAGGGTTCGATCGACAGCCAGTCGATCAACAGTGCGGTCGCGATGTTGTAGGGCAGGTTGGCGACGATTTTTGCGCGGGTGGTCCCGAGCAGGGGCCGAGGATCGAAATGCTGCGCGTCGGTGCAGGCGATCTCCAGTCGCCCCGGGTATCGTCTTGAAATTTCCTCCAGAGCCGGAATGGCGCGCTGGTCGCGCTCCACCGCGATCACGTGCCGTGCGCCCATCGCCAGCAACGCGCGCGTCAGTCCACCCGGGCCGGGGCCGATCTCGACGACGGTCGCATCTTCGAGGGGCCCCGCAGCACGGGCGATGCGCGCCGTGAGGTTAAGGTCCAGCAGGAAATTCTGGCCGAGCGATTTGCGGGCTGACAGGGCATGCTGACGAATGACCTCGCGAAGCGGCGGAAGGTCATCGATCGCGCTCATGCCGGCTGAGCCGTGGCCATGCGGGCGGCGAGCCGCAGCGCCGCGATCAGGCTCGACGGATTCGCCCTGCCGGTTCCGGCAATGTCAAAGGCCGTGCCGTGATCGGGTGATGTCCGAATGAACGGTAATCCCAGCGTAACGTTGACGGCATCCTCGAATGCCAGGGTCTTGATCGGGATCAGCGCCTGATCGTGATACATGCAGATGGCGCAATCATAGGTCTGGCGCGCCGCCTCGTGGAACATGGTGTCCGCCGGCAGCGGTCCCCTGATCTCGATGCCTTCGCCGCGCAGGATATCGACGGCGGGCGCCACGATGGTCTTGTCCTCGGTACCGAGCGAGCCGTCTTCGCCGGCGTGCGGGTTGAGACCGGATACGGCGAGGCGTGGATTGGCAAGGCCGAAGCGGGCTTTCAACGCCGCCACCACGATGCGGGCCGTCGTGACGATCAACTCGCTCGAAAGCTGAGCGAGCGCGTCGCGCAGCGAAACATGGATCGTGACGGGCACTACGGCGAGGGCGGGGGACCACAGCATCATGACGGGCTGCGGCGTTTGGTTTCCGGTCGCCGCGAGCTCGGCGAGATACTCGGTATGCCCGGGGTGCCGAAACCCGGCGCGGTAGAGAACGCTTTTGGCGATCGGATTGGTCACGATCGCGCCGGCCCGTCCGGCGATGACGTCGTCCACCGCCTGGCGAATCGAGGCCAGTGCGGCGTCGGCACTCGTGCCGTCAGGGGCGCCTGGCCGGGCGGTCGCCCGATGGCCGGTGGCCACCACCGGCAGAGCGTCCGCGAATATACCGGCAGCTTCCTCCGCGCGAACCTCGGCGAGCCTGAGATCGACTCCAAGCGCCTTGGCGCGATGATGGAAGAAGTCTGGATCGCCGAGCAGGTAGAACGCCGGGAGCCTCAGCTCGTTGCGGCGGAGCCACGCCTTGATGGTTATGTCGGGCCCGATACCCGCAGGTTCGCCTGATGTCAGTGCGAGAGGCTTTGCCATTCGTCAACGATATTCGATCATCGCGGCTCTGCGGACTTCCTGCAGGTACGATTTCGACTTTGCCTCGTATTTTTCGGCATACATCTTGTCCCGGATCTCTTTCTTTTTCGGGGTGTCGACGGTGGTCGGGTCCCTTCCGCACAACGCAACCATCTCGACGCCCTGCTTTGTCAGCTCGGGCGGGGTCAGATGGCCGATCGGAGTGCTGTCGAGCACTTCGCGAAGTGAAGGCGGTATGTCGGCAGAGGTCTTGGTCACGGTGTCGCGTATCGCTGCGTTCTGCATCGACTTGAAGAACGCGTTGGCCTCGGCGCAGGTCTGTATGCGTCCGCGCAGAGCCTCAGCTTCCTTTTTTCTTGTTTCGACGGCGTCGGGCGCGGACCCTCGCGGGACGATCAGCACGATCGGCTGCATCTTGTATTCGAAGCTCTGGGTATCCGGCTTCTCGTCGCCGCCCGTTTCCTGGACGGCGGCCGCGACCTCCTTTTCGCCGACCTGGAGGCTTTCCTTGAATCGGCCTCGGACCAGGTTGGTCCAAACCATATCGGCTTTCGCGCGCGACTTCAGCGTGTCGGGGCGAATGCCCTGGCTTTCAAGGGATTTCGTCAGTTGTTCCGGTGTGATTCGCATCCGGCTGCTCATCGCGGCGTAAGACTGATCGACATCGGCGGCCGAAGGGTCGATGCCGAATTTCTTTCCTTCCCTGATCTTCACCTTTTCGTCGATCAGCTCGTCGATCACCTGTTGCCGGTCCGGCACTTTGTGAGCGCTCAGGAAGATCAACTTGCTGCGCTGCTCGATATCATAATTGGTGATGGGCTCGCCGTTGACCATGACGGCGACCTGCGCATGCACCGGCGACCAAAATCCGATCAGGACAAGGGCGACACCGCAACCCAGGACGAGAGCCGAAAGCCGATGGAAGATTGTGGCAGTCATGGTCATGTTCGCTACGTTAGCCGATCATGGTTGTGGCAACGCTGCGCCGGGCATGTCCTCCAGGAGCGCGCCCGGTGCCGGGCTTATTGCGTCGACGAATTGCTGTTGGCAAGGGTCCGCAATCCGAGCTGCAGCATAAAAGCGTGGCCTAGTATTGGCGGCGAAGTCGGCGTTGCGTAGGAGAAGGAGGTAATATAGTTGGCCGCCAGCACGAAGCAATCATCGACGTACCCCGCACCTACGACGTATTCGTTGATCTGGTTCGCGACGAGATCCCATCGGGCAGCTCCCGTCGCCACCCAGTTCGAGGCTATCTTGACCGATCCGGTAACCAGAATGCCCTGTTGGCGAGTAAGATATCCTATTTCCGGCTGAGCGGCGTAGTCGCCGTACAACACGCTGACCGACCAGCGGTCGAAACTGCCCTTGCCTTCAGCCTCGAAGCGCTGCACTTCCCCGGTCGCCTGGTCGATTCGCGCGCGCGTGCTGAAGGTATAGGTCCTGTTGGGTGAATAGCTGAGGCTGGCGACATAATCCGATCGCGGGGTCTGCAAACCCGAATCAACCGCGGTATTGGTTACGTCCTGTACCGCGAAGGAATTCAAGCCGAACAGCTGGTAGGATTGGCCGAATACCGCCGTGACGGAGCCGCCGCGGTCGAATTGGGTTGTCGCTTGCACGCCCGCATTGGCGCGGCCACCGCCCTCGACGCGGTCATAACCTGAGAATTTGTCGACGCTGAACAGATTGCTGGTGTCGAAGACCATGCTCTGTGCGTCCTCGTTGGGCAGCTTGCCGGCATAGGTTTCGTTGGGACGAATGATGACCTGTGCGATCGGCTCGACGGTGGTGGTGCCCCACGGCTGAACGTTGATGAAGGGGTAGCGATATTCGAGGCCGACCGTGGGCATCACGCGCAGGGCCTGGGTGTCGCCGACGGGCAGGAAGTTCGAAACGCCCGGCTGGTTGGAAACCGAGGCATTGATCGCATCGGCACGGACGCTCGCAAACGGCGTCCAGATTTCACCCGCGGAATCGGTGAACGACCGGCGCCAGTCCGCTTCAGCCGTCAATCGCGTGTAGGTGCCGGGCATGCCCCGAAGCAGGCAGTTCGCGGGTACGATGTTCCTGGCAGCATCGGCCGAAATGGCTGACAGGCACGCACCACTGGCAGCAGCTGCTGCATTGATTGGATCGAAAGCCGCGGTTTCGCGGGTAAGGTTGGTGAAGTTTGTCTTGTAGCTGAACTCGCCGCCCAGCACCGAGTGGTTGATCACGTTGGAATAGTCGATGACGGGCGCAATGACCGGAACCTGAGACTGGTTACCCGAAAGGCTGAGATAGTAGATCGTGCGCGCGTCGAAGTAGCTGCGGTTGCCGACGCCCGTCAGGTAAAGCTGCGAAATGGCTTCCGTCGGCAGGGACAGAAACGATTGCAGGGGATCCGAGTAAAGGGACAGGCTGTAGTCGAACATCACATTGGGGTCGGTGAGCGCGATGCCTTCCCAACCCCAAACCCATTTGTCGTTCAGCGCGAACTCGCCCTTTGTCTCGACGCCGCCGCGGAACTGACGATCGCCGGGCTGACCGGCGTAGGCGCCGGGATCAAGCTGGTCGATGCCATAGGCGCGGATCTGATAGGAGCCGTCCAGCAGGCGCTGACGGAATTCGGCCTGCATCAGCACGCCCTGCTGAGTTGTGATGCGTGGGTTGAAGGTCGCATCCATGTCGGGAGCGATCGCCCAGTAGAATGGGACTTCGACGCCGACCCCGTAGCCCACATTCGAGGTGATGCTCGGCATCAAGAACCCCGTCTTGCGCTTCACGGTCGGATCGGGCGTTGAAAAATACGGGATATACGCCAGGGGAACGCCGAAGAACTCGATCTGGGCGTTCTCGAAGTAGAGCATCTTGTCGATCTGATCGTGAATGATGCGCATACCCTTGACCTGCCACAGGGGCGGCTTCGTCGGGTCGTCCTTACAGGGGGCGCAGGCGGTATAAACACCGTTTTCGAAGACCGTATAATTGCCGCTGGTGCGGTCCGCGCGGGTTGCGGCCATTCGGGTCGAGTCGGCGGTGTCGACACGCAACGAATCGACGAAACCATCGCGGTAGTCGTCGCTCAGATCCATGATGTTGGCGTAGGTAATCTTGCCGTCCGCATCGGTCATGCGGATGTTGCCTTCGGCATGCAGCCGCTTGGTCTTCTGATCGTAGATGACCCTGTCCGCCTCGACGCTCGTCCCGTTGTAGAACATCTGGACGTTGCCGACCGCCGACACCCGCGAGTTGTTGTAGTCGTAGTCGACCTGGGTCGCCTGGACGAGCATCTGTCCATCTTTGGCGGGCTTGGCTGTTACTGGCCGTGGGGGTCTCGGATTGTAGGCAAAGCCTTGCGCCGAGGCGGAAGGCGCCGTCGCGAGGCCCAGCGCGCCGGCCAGGATGACGCCGAAAAGAACGGCGAAAACCGGTCCGCTGACGGTGGTCAAGCGAATACGACAGCGGCGCACGACGGCGCTCCGCCGGGGCGCAGGCGAGCTTGCTTGGAGGGCGGCGACAACAGCCACTACCCGTCCTCCTGGTACAACAAGGCCAAAAAGCCGGTGAGGCCGCCTACGCAAACAGGCAGCCACGCCGAAGCGATCGGATGCATCAACTCAGCCTTGCTCAAATCCTCAGTTACTTTGGACAGAACGTAGAGCAGAAAGCCCGCTCCCACGCCACTCAAAACCATCTTTTGCACGCCGCCGAAACGGAAGAATCGCAAGCTGACGGCCGCGGCCAGCATGACCATCGCCGCCAATAAAAACGGCTGTGCGAGCAGCTTTTGATATTGCAGACGGTACCCGGCGGTCGCGAATCCCGAGCTCTCCGATGAGCGGATGTAGCCAGGCAGTTGCCAAAAAGACACAGTCTCCGGAGTGGAGAAACTGTTGCGGACCTGCGCCGGCGTCAAACTGGTGGCGAGGGTGAAACTCTCCTGATCGACGGGTGGGCCGTCGAGCGTATACCGCCGCACGGATTTGAACAGCCAGCGCCCTTCCTCGAGAGTGGCCGCCTGCGCTTCGATTCGTTCCTTGAACTGGTAGTCGTTATCGAACCGGAACACCGTCAGCCCGGTCAACCGCACGCCCTGCTGCTCACTGCGGACAGCATTGATGATGGCCTGGCCGTCGCTGTTCACCTGATTGATCCAGAAACCGGACGCATCCTGAACGCCGCCGCCAGGGGCGGAGCCGAACAACTCGGCCTCCATCTGTTTGGAGAGTTCACGCAGATTGGCAGACATCGGGTTGTAGGCCGTCGTGGCCAGTATCCCGAGCACGATCGCGCTTGCCAGGGCCGGAGCGATGAATTGCCACGCGGAAACCCCGGCGGCTCGCGCGACCACGAGTTCCAGCCGCCGGGAAAGCGCCAGATAGCAGGTCATTGCCCCGATCAGGATGCAAAACGGCATCATCTTTTCGAGCAGTTGCGGTACGCGGAACAGAGAGGTTTCTGCGACCGTGATCGCGGAGACGTCGACCAGCCCCGAGGTCTTCCTGACCATTTCGATGTAATCGACCAGCACCAGAAGCAGGAAGATGCTGGCAAAGACGCCGAGCGCCGCAACCACAAAGCGGCCGGCAAAATAGCGCCCAAGCGTGTTGGTGACCATGCTCATGCTGTGGCGGGCCGTCCGAAGAGCCGCAGCAGGCGTGCATTCGATTTGTTGATGGCCTCCATCAACGCGGCCGGCGGCTCGATGACGATACCCCCGACGATGACCCAAAAGCTTGCGCCGATCGCGCCGGCCAGCATCAGATATTGAACGATCGGAGCGAGTGGCGATTTAACCGCCATGACCGAGCAGGCGAATCCTGCCATGCGCAGCCCGAAAACCGCGAGGATGGAACCGCCGATCGAAAAATTTCGGCTCTGGCGTGTCGTGCGCGGTGCGCCGAGAAAGGCGAAGGTAAGGGCCGCAAATGCAAACGGATAGATCGGCGCCATGAAGCGGTCGTGCAACTCGGCGCGAAATTGCCCCGGCAACTGTTCGTAGACCGGATCGGAGGCCGGCGGCCAGAGCAATTCCCAGAGATAACGCTCGCGAATGCCCAACGCGACGTCGTGGCCCTGATTCGAGAATTTCGACATGTCGAAACCATAGCGTCCGAACGCGACCAGCGCCGGATCGTGTTTGCCGGCCTCGAAGCGCTCAAGATTCCCATCCTCCAGGATCAGGAAGGAGCCGCCCTCGTTTTTCAGGATGGTGCCATGGTCGGCGACAATGCTGATGCGTTCTTTTGGATCACGGCGGTCATCGATGAAGATGCCCACAAGCAGGCCGCCTGGCTGCCGCTCCCGAATCCGGATGGTCAGGTTCTGATCGAGCTGGGCGAAGCGGCCGGGCTGCAGAATGTTGGCCAGCACATCCGCGGTGATTTCGGCATCCCACTGCTTGAGCCGGCGCATGCCGTCGGGGGCGAGGTAGGAGGCGATAAAGGCAACCAGGAGCGCGACCACCAGGGTGGCATAAATAAACGGTCGGAACAGCCGAAGCGGCGAGAAGCCGGCCGCGTTCATCACAATGATTTCCGAATCGGTCGCGAGCTTGTTCAGCGTATGCGAGATCGCGATCATCAGGGCGATCGGGGAAATGATCAGGACCAGCGCCGGAATGACCAGGCTGGTGACACCGAGGAAGGTCAGGATCGTCTGACCCTGGCTGGTCATCAGGTCGATGCCACGCAACGCCTGCGTAATCCAGATCACCCCTGTCAGGCTGACCAGAACCAGCGCAAACGACGCAAGCGTCGTGCGGAAGATATACCTGTCAATCGACCCCATCGCTATCGCACGATCCCACCTTGCGTGCTGGAACGGCGGCCCACGACCAATCCCGAGACAGGGATCCCCTTTGGTCGGGCCGCCAAGGTTCCGGCTGGCTCACTTTCTCACTACCATCCCTTTGATCCGTCAACAAAATGGCTTGGCGATGGCACCCTTTCGTTATGGTTAACAATTCGCGTTATGTTGCTATACGGCAACGGGGACACTTGGCAGTGTGGCGGCCGACGGGCCATAGTGCGCCGGAACGTGTTCTTGGTGGTTTTCCATCGCCGCCGGAAAGAGCATTCGCAGCAGCATGGCGGGTCCCCCGACCTCGCAACAGCCCTGATTTTGGAGGATTTGCTTATGACCGACGCCGTCAAGGTCGGCTTCGTCCCGCTTTCAGCCGCCCCGCGCGGAATTCTTGTGGTTTTTTGCGACAATACGCTGCAATTCGGCCCGGCGACGCGGAAGATGCTGGGTGCCGCGGTCAGTCTGGTTAAGCGGGCTGCCGAAACCAACCAATTCAAGGGAAAAAGCGCCGCCGCGCTGGATATTCTGGCGCCGGAAGGCCTCAAGGCCAAACGCCTGATCGTGATGGGCGTCGGCAAGCTCGCGGAAATCAAGGACAACGACTTTCTCAAACTTGGCGGCGCGGTGGCTGGCAAGCTGCGGGCCGGGAATGACGCCGTGACGATCATGGCCGAGTTGCCCACGGGCGCCATGAAGCCCGATCAGGCTGCCGCGGTCGCGTCAGGCCTACGGCTGCGCGCCTATAAATTCGATCGCTACAAGACGAAGAAGAAGGAAGACGAGGAGGCAGCCTTGCGCGCCGATGTTGCGATCGCTGTCGGCGACGTGGCTGCGGTGCGAAAGGCTTTCGCTCCAAGCGCGAATATCGTCGACGGCGTCATCGCCGCGCGCGACCTCGTCAACGAGCCGCCCAACGTCTTGTTTCCCGTCGAATTCGCCCGCCGCGCCGGCCAGTTGCGCAAGCTCGGCGTCGGCGTCGAAGTACTCGACGTCAAGGCCATGACGAAACTCGGAATGGGAGCGCTGCTCGGCGTCGCGCAGGGCTCCACGCAACCCGGCCGCACCGTGATCATGCGCTGGAATGGTGGCAAGCGCGGCGATCCGCCGGTCGCCTTTGTTGGGAAGGGCGTTTGCTTCGACACCGGAGGAATTTCGATCAAGCCGGCGGGAAGCATGGAGGACATGAAGGGCGACATGGGCGGCGCGGCTTGCGTCGTCGGACTGATGCATGCACTGGCCGCGCGAAAGGCGAAGGTCAATGCGGTCGGCGCCATCGGCCTTGTCGAGAACATGCCGGACGGCAACGCTCAGCGTCCCGGCGATATCGTAACCTCGATGTCCGGCCAGACCATCGAGATCATCAACACCGACGCCGAAGGCCGGTTGGTGCTGGCCGACGTGCTCTGGTACGTCGCGAAAAAGTTCAAACCGAAATTCATGGTCGATCTTGCAACGCTGACCGGCGCCATCATGGTTGCGCTCGGCACCGAATATGCGGGGTTGTTCTCCAACAATGACGAATTGGCCGAGCGGTTGACCAAGTCCGGGCTTGCGACGGGGGAGCGGGTCTGGCGCATGCCGCTTGGCCCCGAATACGACAAGCTGATCGATTCGCAATTCGCGGACGTGAAGAACACAGGTAGCCGCAACGGCGGTTCGATAACGGCGGCGCAGTTTCTCCAGCGTTTTGTAGACGGCACGCCATGGGCCCACCTTGATATCGCGGGAACGGCGATGGGCGCGCCGAAAACCGAAATCAATCAAAGCTGGGGGTCGGGCTATGGCGTTCGGCTGCTGGAACGGTTGGTCGCGGATTATTACGAAGCCAAGAAATAGCCGAAAACCGGATGACCGAGGTTCTCTTCTACCATCTGCAGGACATGACGCTGGAGAGCGTCTTGCCGCCGCTGCTCGAAAAGTCGCTGGAGCGCGGCTGGCGAGTTGTCGTGCAGTCGACGTCGCAGGAGCGCGCCGACGCGCTCGACGCTCATTTATGGACCTATCGCGACGATTCGTTCCTGCCGCACGGCAGTTGGCGGGCCGCCGACGCGCAGGACCAGCCGATCGTGCTGGCGGTGGAGGAAAGCAACCCGAATCGGGCCAATGTCAGGTTTCTGGTCGACAGCGCGCCCTTGCCGGCGGACTCCGGCGCTTATGATCGGGTCGTGCTGGTTTTCAACGGCGACGATGGCGACGCGCTCGCCGCGGCGCGTGGCGCCTGGACCGATTGCAAGACGCGGGGTTTCGAGGTCACCTACTGGCAGTCCGACGAGAGGGGTCGCTGGCAGCGGCGCGATTAGCAGGTTCCGGGCAGTTAATGATAATCTATGGTTTCGGCCTGTGACCCTGTATAAAGTCACGGTCGTGCCGCAAAGTGATGGTGGGACAATCGCTTAAGGCGGGGATGGGATCTAGTTCAACGTGCAATACATATACCGTCACCGGAAAACAGTGCTGGCGCTGCTTCTGTTCGCCCCCATGGTTGCGGGCTGCGCTGCGACGTCGTCCGATATCTTCTCGTCCGATCTTCTGTCGAAGGACGCGGAATGGTTTTCTCGCAGCGGCAGGCTTTTCATCAAGAACGTTTCGATTGAAACGCCGCCCTTGACCCCCGACAAACCCGTCACTGCGGAAGATTTGGTCAGCGCCGACGGCGCTTGCCCGGGAATGACATCCGCCGGCGTGCCGGCAAACGCCAACGCCCTGTCTGACGGCGCCGCCGCCGCGCCAACGACCAACGGGACGGTGGCGCTCGGTCATACCGAATGCGATGTGGTGCGCGGAATCGGCGCACCCGACAGCGTTAATGTCTCCAACAATGCCCGCGGCGAACGGCTGGCGGTTGTCAATTATTCGCGGGGGCAGCGTGCCGGGATCTATACCTTCACGGCCGGGCGGCTGACATCGATCGAGCGTGGGTCCGATCCGGTGGCGGAGCCGAAGACGGCCAAGCCGAAAGCAAGGAAGAAGCCGGCAGCGACCTGATCGCATTCGATCAGCCTCGAGCTCCTCGTCTTGATTTGGCCCGTTTCCTTGGGCGAGCCCGGTTCCGTTTCGCTCGAAAAAGCTTTCGCCGGCTCAGCCGGCGGATTCGTCATATTGCGAACTCGCCGTCAGCCATTCTTCCTCGGCCCGTTGCAGGGCGTTCGCCGCACCCGCGCGCGCCTTGCTGAGCTGGGCGGCTTGCTTCGGATCGCGCTTGAACATATCGGGTAGCGCTAGCGCGGTATCGATCTTGGCGATAATGCCACTGATGCGCGCGATCTCGGCTTCGGCGTCTGAAATCTTCTGCTTGAGCGGTATGCGCTTTTCGGCCTTGTTGCGCTGAGGTCTGTCGCGGCCATCGCCGCGCTCATTGCTGTTGCGGGAACTGGCGCGCATGCCGCGCGCCGACAATACCATCCGGCGATAATCATCAAGGTCGCCGTCGTAGCTCGTGACGGTGTGGTCGGCTACGACCCACAATTGGTCGGCACAGGCCTCGATCAGATAGCGATCATGCGAGACCATGATGACCGCGCCGGGAAATTCGTTGATCGCTTCAGCGAGCGCGGCGCGGCTGTCGATATCCAGATGGTTGGTGGGCTCGTCCAGAATGATCATGTTGGGGCCGAAGAAGGTCGCAAGTCCCAGCAGCAGCCGCGCTTTTTCACCGCCCGACAAGTTCCTGACGAGCGTATCGCCGGCCTTGCCCGAGAAGCCGATCGCGCCGGTGCGCCCGCGCACCTTGGTTTCGGGAGCATCCGGCATCAATCTGCGAACGTGATCGTAGGGCGAACCGTCGAGATCGAGCTCATCGACCTGATGCTGCGCGAAATACCCGATCGAAAGTTTCTCCGCGCGGGTGACATGTCCGGAGAAAGGCGCCAGTTTGTTGGCGAGCAGCTTCACCAGCGTTGATTTGCCGTTGCCATTGGAGCCGAGCAGAGCGATGCGGTCGTCGGTGTCGATGCGCAACGTGACGCGATTGAGGACGGGCCGTTTCGGATCGTAGCCGACCGAAACATCATCGACCGCGATAATCGGCGGCGACAGCATCTTCTCAGGTACCGGAAACGAGATGTCGCGCACGTCCTGCGTCACCAACGCCGTCACCGGCTTCATTCGTTCCAGCATCTTGACGCGTGACTGGGCCTGGCGGGCTTTCGAAGCCTTGGCCTTGAAGCGGTCGACGAAGGCCTGCAACCGCTTGCGCTCGTCGGCCTGCCGCCTTGCATGTTTGGCGTCCAGCATTTCGCGCGTGGCGCGTTGTTCTTCAAACGATGAGTAGGTTCCCTTGTAGAGCGCCAGCTTGCCGCGATCGAGGTGTAGAATCTGATCGACCGAAGTTTCGAGCAGGTCGCGATCGTGGCTGATGACGATGACGGTGCGTGGATAATTGGCCAGATGATCCTCGAGCCATAGCGTGCCTTCGAGGTCGAGGTAGTTGGTAGGCTCGTCAAGCAACAGGAGATCCGGCGCCGAAAACAACGTCGCGGCGAGTGCGACGCGCATACGCCAGCCGCCGGAAAATTCCGAACAGGGTCTGCCCTGGTCGGTGGTGGAAAATCCAAGGCCGCTGAGGATCGCGGCGGCGCGGGCAGGGGCGGAATGCGCGTCGATGTCCACTAACCGGGTTTGAATGTCGGCGATCCGGATGGGATCGTGCGCGGTCTCCGCCTCGCGCATCAACGCCTCGCGCTCGAGGTCGGCCTGCAGGACGACTTCGATCAGGCTTTCCGGGCCATCGGGAGCTTCCTGCGCCAGGCTGCCGACCCGCCATCGTGGAGGGATCGCGATGGTGCCGGTTTCGGTGGGCAATTCGCCCCGGATCGCGTGGAACAGCGTGGATTTACCGACCCCGTTGCGGCCGACGAAGCCGACGCGCGCCCCGGGCACGATCTGCACCGAACTGTGATCGATCAGAAGCCGCCCGGCAATCCGGACCGAAATGTCGGTGATTGAAAGCATGCGGGGCTTTTCACCGCAGCCATTGGAAAACGCAACCCGTTTATTGAAATCGGCCGAAGCTGGGTCTCCCGAAGGGCCTCGTACCGCAGGTTTTCGGCCCGGTTTGACATCGCACGGCTGCCCCCGCGTCGTCATGCCTGCGCAATTCGCCCATCAGATGCTCAAGATGGGGCGGCAGGGGTTCGGCGTGGAGGCTCTGCTGTAGCCGTTCAGCCACAGCCTGACAGATCGATCGGCTGGTCTTGCGGTCAATCCGTTCGCCGCTTTCGTCGCTTTGACTGTCCATAACGTTCCGCCTCCTGGCCATCTCAACGATCTGATGCCAAGCTAAATCACGGAGGCGGAAAATGTTTCTCGTGGGGGATGGATTGCGTGCGCCTTGGTTAAAAATTCGGATCACGGGCAGGGGCGGTTCCCCGAGGCTGGTCAGGCAAGAGCCCCGGCCGCAACAAGGCCGGGGCTCCTGGAGTCCGGATCGCAGAGATCAATAGCAGCGGTTTATCAGGCGCCAGCGCGGCCCCCACGGCGTTGGAACCAGCTGCCGCACGTAGCAGCCGTCGTAACCTGAACCATATCCGTAATAGGCTGGACCGCCGACGAAATAGCGCGGGCCGCCCCAACCCCAGCCGTGGTGCCAACCGCCATGCCAGCCGTCGTGCCAGCCACCCCAGGCAGAGGCGGAAGTCGGCGC
This sequence comes from uncultured Alphaproteobacteria bacterium, assembly GCA_963786045.1. Taxonomy (GTDB): domain Bacteria; phylum Pseudomonadota; class Alphaproteobacteria; order Rhizobiales; family Xanthobacteraceae; genus Bradyrhizobium. The sequence goes on from CAWAXR010000009.1 coordinate 63,309, forward strand.
CAGCGCGGCCACGCCCAATGAAGCCGCGGCAACTGCAACGAGCGAGAGTTTGCGTAACATGGTTGTCTCCTCCTCAGGTTCGGCGCCGTGGGCGCCATTGGCGACGGCAGCTGCCCTGCGGCCCGCCGGAAGCGGCGAGGCGTTCGGTTGATTGAAGCCTACGCCCTGAAAGGTGAACGAAACCGGGACGACCGTTTCAGATAGGGTTCATCCCGGTGAAATTGTTGTAATTCCGGGCAGCAAGTACCTGCCGGGGTTATTTGCGGCACGTCACCGGATCGCTTGCCGTGCACCGGCGGCGCCGATATAAGCCCGCAACTTCCATCAGCGCTTCCAAGGACGAAATCATGGCGATCGAACGTACCTTTTCCATCATCAAGCCCGACGCGACCGCGCGCAATCTGACCGGCGCCATCAATGCGCTGATCGAGAAGGCGGGCCTTCGGATCGTTGCCCAGAAGCGTATTCGCATGACCCGCGAACAGGCCGAGACCTTCTATGCCGTTCACAAGGCGCGTCCGTTCTTCGGCGAGTTGGTGGATTTCATGATTTCCGGCCCGGTCGTGGTTCAGGTTCTCGAGGGCGAAAACGCGGTTCTCAAACACCGCGACGTCATGGGTGCGACCGATCCCTCCAAGGCGGCGGAGGGCACGATCCGCAAGCTGCACGCAAAATCTATCGGCGAAAATTCGGTGCATGGTTCCGATGCCCCCGAGACGGCGGCCATCGAGATCGCCCAGTTCTTCTCGGGCAACGAGATCGTCGGCTGATTGATACCGCGTTGGCGCGCAATCTATCGACGGCGGGCGCAGGCGGCAGCGGCTTGCGCCAAAGGGGGTAGGTTGTGAACGGGCTGTTGCAGGCCGTCGATCCCGCAAATGCCGGCGCATTTTTCGCGCAACTTTGGACGGACCTGCAAACGCCGACATTGTGGCTGGCGGTCGGCAAGATCATCTGGATCAATGTGCTGTTGTCCGGCGACAACGCGTTGGTGATCGCGCTGGCCTGTCGCGCGTTGGAGCCGCGTCATCGGTTTTGGGGAATGATTCTCGGCGCCGCTGCGGCGGTGGTGCTGCGCATCTTGTTCACCACCATCGTGTCGACAATGATGGAACTGCCGTATCTCAAGCTGGCCGGCGGATTGGCGCTGATCGTGATTGCCGCAAAGCTCCTGGTACCCGAAAGAGAAAACAAGGGCGGTGTCGAATCAGCGTCACACCTGTGGGCCGCGATGCAAATCGTGGTGGTCGCCGATCTGGTGATGAGTCTCGACAACGTAATCGCTGTTGCCGCCGCCGCCAACGGCAGCATTCCGCTGCTGATCTTCGGACTCGCCAGCAGTATTCCATTGGTCGTTGCCGGGGCCACGCTGATCCTGACGTTGCTCGACCGCCTGCCAATCTTGGTGTGGGGTGGTGCAGCCCTGCTGGGCTGGATTGCTGGCGACGTCACCGCGACAGATCCGGCGGTTCAACCGAGGCTGCAGACCCTTTTTGGCGGCGCTGTCGGCATGGAAATCGACGCACTGCTGGCGTTGCCGGGGGTGGGGCGGTGGTTTGCCGACGGGGGACGCGGCGGCGAACTTGTCTGCTCGATGTTGGGCATTGTCGCTGTGTTGATCGTGGGGTCGGTCTGGAGAAGACGCAGGCTGCGGAATATTGCTATCGCAGGCTGACGACGCCACCAACCCAAGCCTCGGCTTTGAGGTTTCGGGCTGGTATTTAGCGCCTCACGATCGATCCGGAGCGGCCGACCAGCCGTGCGAGCTGTTTGAAACGGCTGCCGACGCGGTCGGCGACCAGATCGACCAATCTGTGCTCGAACACCAGCGTCAGCTTGCGGCCGTCGCTGCGAAAATGTGTGGCTGGCAACACGCCCGTTCGCGCCGCCGAAATCAGATGGGCGACACGAAATGCAGCACCGAGCACGCGGGCGCGCTCCAGCATCGATGGCGGCACCAGCCCCCGCATAATCTCCGGCGGTTCATTCTGCTCGCTCAGGCCGGCATAGCGGTAGAACACCGACAGCGCGACAAAGGCCCTGCCTTGATGGCTGATCGAGCCGAAATTGCCGTTGGTGATGAGATTGAGCGTCTCCTCGCCGCGGTGATCGGGATGCACCCGCCATCCGATGTCCGACAAAAGACAAGCGGCATGGCGCAGGCGACGATCCTCGTTGGTTTCCCGCAACTTGACGACGCGCACGAGGCGATCGGTCCATTCGATCAGTTCATGGGCGTGCCGCGCGGACCGCGAAAGCAGTTCGTTCAGCTTCTGCGCGGCGCAGACAAATCCATCCCTCGAGCGCTCGGCCTCCGGCAGTTTTTCGTAGAGAAGGCCTTCGCGGACCCCGAAAGTGGAAAACACTATGGTCTTCGGCTTTGCAACGCGAATGATGTATTCGAGAACAAGCGCGGCATAGGCAAGCAGCGGCCGCCGTGCATCGGCCACGGCTTCGATGTTGGCCAGCATGTTCGTTGATACCAGGCGACGCAAGCGACGCGCGAAATCGAGCGCGTCCGGAGCCGGTATGGAATAGCCGTGCATCACCCCCAGCGGATATTCACTCTGGATGATGTGGATGCGCGCCAGCGCACGCCAGGTTCCACCGACCGCGTAAAAGGTGCGGCCGCGGCCGGCCTTGAGTTGGGTGATGTCCGCAAGCTCGGCCTTGACGATGCGCTCGGCGCGCTTCAGCGACTTGTGCGACAGATCCTGCAGCGCCAGACTTCCGAGCGGCAGCGTCACGCCGCCGCGAACGCGGTTCCCATGCACGTCGATCAGTTCCAGCGAGCCGCCGCCGAGATCGCCGACGATTCCGTCCGGCTTGTGCACGCCGGAGACCACGCCGAGCGCGGACAACTTCGCTTCGCGCGGGCCCGACAGGATTTCGATCGGTACACCGCAGATGCGTTCGGCCCTGTCGATGAAGTCCGCACCGTTGCTGGCGTCCCGGCAGGCGGCGGTAGCGATCGCCTGCACGCGGCCGACTTTCATCACCCTGCATAGCGCGCGAAAACGCCGCAACGACGTCAGTGCCTTGTTGACGGCGTCCGGCGCCAGCAGACCCGTGGTTTGGACCTCCCGGCCCAGGCCGCAGAGGGCCTTCTCGTTGAAGATCGTGACCAGGCTGCGCGCCATCGATTCATAGACGACGAGGCGCACCGAATTCGAGCCGATGTCGATGACCGCGACGCTGGATGCGCGATGGCGCGGCCGCTTCACAGGAGACTCCCGCTATGAGGATTGCTGGCGTTCGGTACGGCGCGTGAGGCGGCGCGGCGATGATTCCTGAAGCGACTTTCCACGGCCTGACAGACTCGGATTCGTCATGAAATAATTGTGCAGGTTGAAGGGCTCCTCGCCCTTCGCGGCCTTCATACGCGTTGACGACCCATCCGGCAATAACTGCCAGCTTTGCTCGGTATCCTTGAGATTCGCGACCATGATCTGCTCGAGAACCTGCTGATGCACCGTTGGATTCTGCAACGGACAGAGGATCTCGACACGGCGGTCGAGATTGCGCGGCATCATGTCGGCCGAGGAAATATACACGGCCGCCTTCGCGCTCGGCAGGCCCTGTCCCATCCCGAAGCAATAGATTCGGCCGTGCTCGAGGAACCGGCCGATGATCGATTTGACTCGAATGTTCTCTGAAAGCCCCGGGATCCCTGGCCGAAGGCAGCAAATTCCTCGCACCACGAGGTCGATTGAAACGCCGGCCTGGGAGGCTTCATAGAGGGCATCGATAATCTCGGGATCGACCAGCGAATTCATCTTCAACCAGATCGCGGCAGGTTTGCCGTGACGGGCGAAGGCGGTCTCGCCGTGAATGTGCTCGAGCATTCGCTTGCGCAGGGTGAGCGGCGACACCGCCATCTTCTCGATGTCGCTCGGCTCCGCATAACCGGTGATGTAGTTGAATACCCGCGCGGCGTCCCGTCCGATGATCGGATCGGAGGTGAAGTAGGACAGATCGGTATAGATGCGCGCGGTCACGGGATGGTAGTTCCCGGTTCCGGTGTGGACATAGGTCGTCAGGCTGCCGCCCTCACGGCGCACAATCAGCGACAGCTTGGCGTGGGTTTTCAGTTCGAGAAATCCGTACACGACCTGAACGCCGGCGCGTTCGAGGTCGCGTGCCCAGCGGATGTTGGCTTCCTCATCGAACCGCGCCTTGAGCTCGATCAGGGCGGTCACCGACTTTCCCGCCTCCGCGGCTTCGGCGAGCGCCCGCACGATCGGTGAATTGTTCGAGGTGCGATAGAGCGTCTGCTTGACGGCGACGACGTCGGGGTCGCGCGCGGCCTGCTGCAGGAACTGTACGACGACATCGAACAATTCATAGGGATGGTGAACGATCAGGTCTTTCTGCCGGATGGCGGCGAAGATATCGCCGCCATGATCGCGCAGGCGTTCGGGATGGCGGGGTACATAGGGCGTGAATTCGAGATCGGGTCGGTCGATCCGGGTCAGTTGCGACAGCTCGTTCATGGCCAGCACGCCGTCGACCAGTACGACCTCGTCGTCGGCTGTGGAAAGTGCGCGCTGAACGAAGGCGCGGAGCTCTTCGGGCATCTTGGCTTCGATCTCGAGCCGGATCACCGATCCACGCCGCCGCCGCTTCAGCGCGGTTTCGAACAGGCGAACCAGATCTTCCGCCTCTTCCTCGATTTCAAGTTCGGAGTCCCTGATGATGCGGAAGGCTCCCTGGCCCTTGACGGTATAGCCGGGGAACAGCCGACCGATGAACAGGCCGGTGGCCTGCTCAAGCGTGATCAGTCGCACCGCGCCGTCCTTGCCCGCGGGCAGGCGGATGAAGCGGTCGATCTTGCCGGGCATGCGAATGAGGGCGTTCATCGGCTTGCCGTCGGAGACGCGCGCCAGCTGCAGCGCGACGGTGAATCCGAGGCTCGGGATGAAAGGGAAGGGGTGGGCGGGATCAATCGCGAGCGGCGTCAGCAACGGGAAAATGTTGTGGAGGAAATGGTCCTCGATCCAGCCACGTTCTGACTTGGTGACATCGCGGCCGTCGACGAGCACGATGCCCACATCGGCCAGGATGCCGCGCAGATCGCGCCAGATCGCCTGCTGGTCATTGGTGAGCTTTGAAACCGCCTCGTTGATCAGGACAAGCTGCTCGGCAGGCGTCCGGCCGTCGGGGCTGCGCTCGGCGATGCCCTCCCGCACCTGGGCCTTGATGCCGGCGACGCGGACCATGAAGAACTCATCAAGGTTATTGGCGGAAATAGAGAGAAATCGCACCCGCTCAAGTGCGGGATGGCCCGGGTTGACCAACTCCTCCAGCACCCGTCGATTGAAATGGAGCCAGGAAAGCTCGCGGTTAATGAAGCGTTCGGGGCTGCTGCCCATTCCCGTCCCATCCGCGAGATCGCTATCTTTTTCTTTAGTTACAATGGCTTGCGCGGATTCCATCAAGCTTTAATCCATCTCGGTTCAGGCTGCATAGCTATCCGGGCAACGACGTTGCAAACCATGTGTGATCGCGGTGACGTCTGGATCACCATGATGTTCCGACCGTGCGCGCCGTCAAGGTGCGAACGGGCGACGGATCAGGTATTGCCGCGGAACAGGTCAGCCGCCAGCGCACGGGTGACCGGCCGGCCGAGCCGCAGCGCCTCGGTGTCCAGGAGTTCCACGGCCTGCCGCGCCGCCGCATAGGAGCGCTCGATCCTGGTTGTGAGATAACCCACGACGGCCTCGTCGACCGCGAGCTGCCGGTCCGCGCAGAATTTGACGATGAGGGCGCGAAACAGATGATCGTCCGGCGGCAGCAGCAGCACCGTCGGTACCGCGCGCAGCCGCGAGCGGAGGTCGCGCAGTTCGAACGGAAGCGCGGACGGTGGCGCGCGGGCGGTGATCAGAACGAACGCCTGGTCTTCGCGCGCCAGATTCAACAGATGGAACAATGCGCGTTCGTCGACATCCGGTGATTTCAGATCTTCGACAACGAGCGCTCCCGTTGCCAGCGCGCCCGGCACTGTGGCTGCGGTCAGCGCATGTGCCGATATCGAGCGCGCGCCTGCCTGCTCCGCCCAGATCGCGGCGAGATGGCTCTTGCCCGAACCCTCGGGGCCTACCAGCAGCATGGTCCGGTTTGGCCAGTCCGGCCAGCTATCGACCAGCGCGAGGCCGGCGGCATTTGCCGGTCCCTCAAGGAAGTCGTCGCGCGTAAAGCTCTCTGCGTGCGGCAGAGCGAATGCCAGCTGACGAGGTTGGACGCGGCCTGCCACGCAAGTCTCCGTGCCGGGATTGGGCGCACGATTTTCGAGGTCTAGCGGATCTCGATCGTGCTCATATGCCGTACCCACTCCACGAGATAGAGGGATACCGAAACCAAAGTAAAGACCGTCACGAAGCCCATCAAAATCATGTCATACGGCATCGGCTTGAAGCCGAAGCCGAGCGAGGCAAGGACCAGTGCCGCGAATGCAACCTGCGCCGCGGTGTTGAGCTTCGACACCATCAACGGTTTCATCGGGATCGGCTTGCCGAACAACCATGACACAATCACGGCGGCCACGATCATGATGTCGCGCGAGACCACGAGAATGACAATCCAGCGTGGTACCGCGCCCCAAATCCCAAGGGCGACATAGATCGAGACCAGCAGCGCCTTGTCGGCCAGAGGATCGAGCAGCGCCCCCAGTTCGCTGGCCATGTTGAAGCGCTTGGCGAGAAAGCCGTCGACGGCGTCACTGACCCCCGCGATGACGAAGATCGCAAATGCAATTTCCATCTGGCTGGACGCAATGGCCCAGACGATAATCGGCACCAGTATGATGCGGCCCAGTGTAATGATATTTGGAATACTCAACTCGGACGTTTCCCGGCCACCGGCCTGATTTCCCGAAATATCCGGCCGTTTGCGAGGGCGAACCGGTTCTTGTCTACATAGTATAAGCCCGCGCGTGTTGCGAGCCATTGCGCGCGGGCGGAATCCGACGTAACCAGCCGCCATCATCTGGAACAGGTCATGGTCGAGCGCAGGAACGGGCTCACTTACGCAGATTCGGGCGTTGATATCGATGCGGGCAATCGCCTGGTCGATCTCATCAAGCCAATGGTTCGCGCCACGGCGCGGGCCGGCGCCGATGCCGAAATTGGCGGTTTCGGTGGATTGTTCGATCTGAAGGCCGCCGGCTTCAAGGATCCGGTGCTGGTGGCGGCGACCGACGGTGTCGGCACCAAGGTCAAGATCGCGATCGAAACCGGCATCCACGGCGGGATCGGGATTGACCTGGTGGCGATGTCGGTCAACGACCTCGTGGTGCAGGGGGCGGAGCCGCTGTTCTTTCTGGACTATTTCGCCTGCGGCAAACTCGATCCGGAAGCCGCCGCCGCGATCGTCGCGGGCGTTGCCGAGGGCTGCCGGGAATCCGGCTGCGCGCTGATCGGGGGCGAGACCGCCGAAATGCCGGGACTCTACAAGGGGGGCGATTACGACCTCGCCGGTTTCGCGGTCGGCGCCGCCGAACGCGGCACGCTTCTGCCGCGCCCCGATATCGCCGCCGGTGACGCGGTGCTTGGGCTTGCCTCGTCGGGCGTCCACTCCAACGGCTTCTCCCTGGTCCGCAGGATTGTCGAGACCTCAGGCCTTCCGTTCGAGGCCCAGGCGCCGTTCTCGCCGCTCATGACGCTGGGTGGCGCGCTGCTGACGCCGACGCGGCTCTATGTGAGGTCATGCCTGCGCGCGATCCGGGAAACCGGCGCGGTCAAGGGGCTTGCGCACATCACCGGCGGCGGTTTCACCGACAATATTCCCCGCGTGTTGCCGAAGCACCTTGGCGTCGGGATCGATCTGGCGCGCCTGCCGGTGTTGCCGGTCTTTAAATGGCTGGCGGGGCAGGGCAACATCGCCGAACTCGAATTGCTGCGCACCTTCAACTGCGGGATCGGCATGATCGCCATCGTGAGGCCGGACGCCGTTGCGGCGGTCACCGAAGTCCTCGCGGGCGCGGGCGAGAGCGTGACATTGTTGGGCGAGGTGATTCCTGCCGAGGGCGAGCATCGCGTGGTCTATGACGGCCATCTCGATCTCAAATGGTGAGATCGAACCCGCATGGTGAGGCGGTGAAGCGCCGCGTGGCCATCCTGATTTCGGGGCGCGGATCGAACATGGCCGCGCTGATCGAGGCCGCGAGGGCGGAGGATTTTCCGGCCGAGATCGCCATCGTGATTTCCAACAGGGCGGACGCTGGCGGTCTTGAAAGGGCCGGCGCCAGCGGCATCCCCACGTTGACCATCGAGAGCAAGCCGTTTGGCAGGGATCGTGCGGCGTTCGAGGCCGTGCTGCAGGCGGCGCTGGACGAACACCGGATCGACCTGATCTGCCTCGGCGGTTTCATGCGGCTGTTCACGGCCGAGTTCGTGCAGCGCTGGTACGGAAGGATGCTCAACATTCATCCCTCGCTGCTGCCCGCATTTCCCGGGCTGGATCCTCACGGCCAGGCGCTGGCCGCGGGGGTCAAGATCTCGGGAGCCACCGTCCATTTTGTGATTCCGCAGACCGATGCGGGACCTATCCTGATGCAGGGGGCGGTCGCGGTCCGCGATGACGATACGCCGGATACGCTGGCGGCACGGATTCTCGAGATTGAACACCGCATCTATCCGGATGCGCTGCGCCTGGTCGCCAGCGGCAGGATTCGCCTGGAGGGCGCCATCTGCAAGCTGGAAGGCCGCGCCGGCTCCGGCGACACGCTGATTTCGCCGGCGGCGACCCCGTGAGGGGGCGGGATAAACAAAATCCCCCGGCAAAGGCCGGGGGTGCATCAGGATTGCTTACGCGGATCGTGACGAAGCTTAGGATATCTTCAGATTTTCCGCGGAGGTTTTGCCGCGATTTTCCACGAGGTCGTATTCGATAACCTGGTTTTCGTTGAGGGTCGTGAGCCCAGCGCGCTCGACGGCCGAGATATGGACGAACACGTCCTTATCGCCGACCATCGGCTTGATGAACCCGTAACCCTTGGTCGGGTTGAACCACTTGACGGTGCCTTTTTGCATCGCCTGTCTCCTGGTCTAGACGTAAAAAAGACGCGGCCACGCTTTTCGCGTGCCACGCCACAAGCGGGCTTCCGGATGTCTGCTCGATTTCCAAGTCGCGAAACGCACAGCCGATCGGCCTAATTCCGATTGTGCCCTGGATTGCAACACGAAATTTGCGAGTTAGCAAGCTTCTGGCGCGGCTCGGGAAATCAGTTCAGTAATGCAGGCCGATCGCGACAGGCCACCCGTGGCACAACAGGGTCAGGCATTCGCCCCTGGCCCGCGGTCGGAAACGATCGACGGTCCCCTCGGAAATGCGGGCAAATCGCTCATGGGTGTCTCGCAAGGGACGCCGTGTGCGATCAATGATCCGCGCGCTCGTTTCGGCCGACCTTGACGACCCTGCCTTTTTCGATCGCCAACGCCAGCCGGCCATGTTTCAGCGATAGCGCGGCCTCACCGAAGAGCTCGCGGCGCCAGCCTTGCAAGGCGCCGACGTCGGCATTGTCGTCGGCGGCGATCTGCTCGAGGTCGTCGACCGTCGCGATCACCTTGCTGGCAACGGCGTGACGTTCCGACGTCATCCGCAGCAGAACCTTGAGAAGCTCGACGATCGCGGCGCCATTCGAATTGCTGCGGGGTTTTTCGATCTTCGGCAATGTCGCGGGATCGCGCGCGAGACCGCGCTGGACAGCGGCGACGATATCGGTGCCCCATCTCGATCGATCGAAGCCCTTCGGCAGCGAGCGCAGACTGGCGAGCCGTTCGAGGCTGGTTGGCGCGTGGGTGGCGATATCGCCGACCGCGTCGTCTTTCAGAACGCGGCTGCGCGGAACGTCCCGGCTCTGCGCCTCCTGTTCGCGCCATGCCGCGACTTCCATCAGCACCGCGAGCTCCTTCGGCTTGCGGACCCGCGCCTTGAGCCGCTCCCATGCGCGTTCGGGGTGGAAATCGTAAGTCTTCGGGCTCGTCAGCACCTCCATTTCCTCGCTTACCCAGTCGCTGCGGCCGCGCTTCTTGAGATCGGCGTCGAGGGCCGCGAACACGTCGCGCAGATGGGTCACGTCGGCGACCGCGTAGTGCATCTGCTCGTCGCTCAATGGACGGCGCGACCAATCGGTAAAGCGGTGGGTCTTGTCCGGTCGATGGCCCGTAATGCGTTCGACCAGCTGGTCGTAGGCGATGGAATCGCCATAGCCGAGCACCATGGCCGCGACCTGGGTATCGAAGATCGGGTGCGGAACGATCCCCGCCTGATGCCAGACGATTTCGATATCCTGACGGGCGGCGTGGAATACCTTGAGCACGCTCTCGTCGGCCATCAGCGCGAAGAACGGCTTGAGGTCGATGCCCTCGGCCAGCGTGTCGATGACGACCGCTTCATCCGCGCTGGCCATCTGCACGACGCAGAGCAGCGGGTAGTAGGTCGTCTCACGCAGGAATTCGGTATCGACGGTGATGACCGGGTGCCTGGCGAGGCGTTCGCAAACGGCGGCGAGTTCGGCGGTGGTGGTAATCAGATCCATGAACGGTCCATAACGCTTTCCGTAAAGGGCGTTCTGCCGAAAGCGCTGATATGTCAAGGGCCTTGAGGCGAATTCGAGCCCTGCATTTGAGGCTGGCAAGGCCTTTTCGACGGGGCGAGCGGCCAGCGGCCGTACGGGGTTGGCGGCCTGATCCGGCCAAAACCGCCGGTTCCTGAAACGCGAGCGTTCAGAGGTTGCTGACGTGCCGGCCGGAGGGGCGCCGCGAGGCGGGAACGGCCAGCACGATGACGCAAAGCGCGACCATTGCCAGTCCGACGAATTCCAAGACCAGTGTGTCCACGGCAAATCTCCCCAAACAAACCGGTAGATTGGCCGGGAAGCGCTTGATCGCCTGTTAATTTCAGGCAGTGGGTGCCATCCGCCGCGCTCCGATATTGGACGGAGGGTTAACGCTTTACGTCCCGCAAAATGTCTGGAGCACGCGCTGGTCAGGCGCAGGCGCCTCCGCATAGGCCGACAACGCCGGCTGGTCTTCATAGGGCTTTGACAGGACCGTCAGAAGCTCCTCGAAGGGCGCGAAGTCGTCGCGCGCGACCGCGGCTTCGATCACCGCCTCGATCCGGTGATTGCGCGGAACGAAGGCGGGATTGACCGCCCGCATGGCGACCTGCCGCGCGGCGGGCGATTGGGGCTCGTCGCCGATTCGCTGACGCCAGCGGACCGCCCATTCGTCATAGGCGGCGGGATCGGCGAATAATTGCCGTACCCCTTGATCGTTGGCCGCATCGAGCGCGGCCTCGCTCAGAGCGCGGAAGGTGAGGGTGAAGTCGGCCTGGTTCTTGGCCATCGCGTCCAGGAGATCCTGCACCAGCGCCTCGTCGCCGTCGCGTGCCGTGAACAGGCCGGTCTTTTGGCGCAGCCCGGCCTGATAGGCCGTGGTGAACTTTTCGGGGAATTCGCCGAGAATGAGCTGCGCCTGTTCGATGGCCTTGTCCTTGTCGTCGGAAAACAGCGGCAGCAGGCATTCCGCCAGCCGGGTCAGGTTCCAGAGCGCGATCCGCGGCTGGTTGGCGTAGGCATAGCGGCCTTGCTCGTCGATGGACGAAAACACCGCCGCCGGATCGTAAGCGTCCATGAAGGCGCACGGTCCGTAATCGATGGTCTCGCCGGAAATCGACGTATTGTCGGTGTTCATGACGCCGTGGATGAACCCGACCAGCAGCCAGCGCGCGACCAGTTCGGCCTGCCCTGCGATCACGCCTTGCAACAGCGCGTGATAGGGGCGCTCCGCATGCGCCGCTCCCGGATAGTGCCTGGCGATGACGTGATCGGCCAGCCGCCGCACGCCGTCGGTATCGCCGCGGGCCGCGAAATACTGGAACGTGCCGACCCGAATGTGGCTGGAGGCCACGCGGGTCAGCACCGCCCCCGGCAGGGCCGTCTCGCGCAACACGCTCTCGCCGGTGACGACGGCCGCGAGCGACCGCGTGGTTGGAATCCCGAGCGCCGCCATCGCCTCGCTGACGATGTATTCGCGCAGCACGGGCCCCAGCGCCGCGCGGCCGTCGCCCCGGCGCGAAAACGGCGTCGGACCTGAACCCTTGAGCTGGATATCGCGGCGTATCCCGTCCGTGTCGATCACCTCTCCGAGCAGGATGGCGCGGCCATCGCCAAGCTGCGGCACGAAATGACCGAACTGGTGGCCGGCATAGGCCATCGCGATCGGCTCCGCGCCATCCGGAATGCGCTTGCCGGCGAGGATTTCGGCGCCTTCCGGGCTCTCCAGCCGGTCGGGATCGAGCCCGAGCCGGGTCGCCAGCGGCCGGTTCAATTTGATCAGCCGCGGCGACGCCACCGGCGTCGGTGCGACACGGGCGAAAAAGCCGTCCGGCAGCGCCGCATAGGTATTCTGGAAGGGGAAATGCACCGTCATGGCCATCAAGATAGGCACGCCTCGCCAATAGGCAAACGGGACAAGTCCGACGGGCGCGAAACGCCCCTTTTGAGGCCAAAACGGCTCCGGCATTGGTTGCCGCGCCGGTTCTCGTCGGGTAAACCCTCAACCTCTTCGGGCAGGCCTCTGGCCCCCCAATTCGACCCCTCCGACATTTATTTTTGGAATATCCATGCATCGTTACCGGTCCCATACCTGCGGCGCGCTCCGTGAGAGCGATATCGGCCAGAGCGTTCGTTTGTCCGGCTGGTGCCATCGTATTCGCGACCATGGCGGGGTGCTGTTCATCGATTTGCGCGACCATTACGGCCTGACGCAATGCGTCGCCGATCCGGATTCGCCGGCCTTCAAGGACGCCGAAAAGCTGCGCTCGGAATGGGTGGTGCGGATCGACGGCAAGCTGCGCCGCCGTCCCGCGGGCACCGAAAATCCGGAACTGCCGACCGGCGCGGTCGAGCTCTACGTCAGCGAGATCGAGGTGCTGGGCCCGGCGGCCGAGCTGCCGCTGCCGGTGTTCGGCGAACAGGAATATCCTGAAGACATCAGGCTCAAGTACCGTTTCCTCGACCTTCGCCGCGAAAAGCTGCATCAGAACATCATGACCCGCGGCGCGATCGTCGATTCCATGCGCAAGCGCATGAAGGAGCAGGGCTTCTTCGAATTCCAGACCCCGATCCTCACGGCGTCGTCGCCGGAGGGCGCCCGCGACTTCCTGGTACCCTCGCGGATTCATCCCGGCCAATTCTACGCGCTGCCGCAGGCGCCGCAGCAGTACAAGCAGCTCCTGATGATGTCCGGCTTCGATCGTTACTTCCAGATCGCGCCCTGTTTCCGCGACGAGGACCCGCGCGCCGACCGGCTGCCCGGCGAGTTCTACCAGCTCGATCTGGAAATGAGCTTTGTCGAGCAGAACGATGTGTTCGCGGCGGTCGAGCCGGTGATTACCGGCGTGTTCGAGGAGTTCGCCAAGGGCAAGCCGGTGACCCGGAACTGGCCGCGAATCCCGTTCGCCGAAGCGTTGCGGAAATACGGGTCGGACAAGCCCGATCTGCGCAATCCGATTCTGATGCAGGACGTCTCCGAGCACTTCCGCGGTTCCGGCTTCAAGGTGTTCGCGCGGATGCTGGAAGACCCGAAAAATCAGGTCTGGGCGATTCCCGGCACGGGCGGCGGCAGCCGCGCCTTCTGCGACCGGATGAACTCCTGGGCGCAGGGCGAAGGCCAGCCGGGCCTCGGCTACATCATGTGGCGCGAGGGCGGCGAGGGCGCGGGGCCGCTCGCCAACAACATCGGCCCGGAGCGGACGGCGGCGATCCGCGCGCAGCTCGGCCTCAAGGAGGGCGATGCGGCGTTCTTCGTCGCCGGCGATCCCGACAAGTTCTGGAAATTTTCAGGCCTCGCGCGCACGAAACTCGGCGAGGAGCTGAACCTGATCGACAAGGATCGGTTCGAGCTCGCCTGGATCGTCGACTTCCCGATGTACGAGTACAACGAGGAAGACAAGAAGGTCGACTTCTCGCACAATCCGTTTTCGATGCCGCAAGGAGGCCTCGACGCGCTCAACGGGCAGGACCCGCTGACCATCAAGGCGTTCCAGTACGACATCACCTGCAACGGCTACGAGATCGCCTCCGGCGGCATCCGCAACCATCGGCCCGAAGCGATGGTGAAGGCGTTCGAGATCGCCGGCTATGGCGAGAAGGACGTCGTCGAGCGTTTCGGCGGCATGTACCGCGCGTTCCAATATGGCGCTCCGCCGCATGGCGGCATGGCGGCCGGCGTCGATCGTATCGTCATGCTTCTGTGCGGCACCACCAACCTGCGCGAAATCTCGCTGTTCCCGATGAACCAGCAGGCCATGGATTTGCTGATGGGAGCGCCGTCGGAAGCGACGACGAAGCAGCTGCGCGAACTGCACATCCGGACCAATCTTCCGGCCAAGTAGTTCGGCGGTGCGTGGGGCGGGTTAGCGCAGCGTAACCCGCCGTCGCTGCATATCGGAACCAATTTTCCGACGAAGCTCGTAGCTCGTAATCCGCCGTTCTGGATCGCCAAGATGGCGGGTTACGCCTTCGGCTCCAACCCGCCCTACGGGCTGCATGCGACCATCGTCGGCGAGAGAGCAGCGAAGCCGGTATCGGTGACCGAGCGCGCGAAGGGCGGCTGTTGGCAGTTGCTAAAATTCGGCTTAGCCTTCGCCGGAACAAGGGAGGCTAACAGCGATGGCAACATATTCCGGGGAATGTTTTTGCGGTGCGGTTCGCGTGGAGGTCTCCGGGGAGCCGGAAGGCATGGGTTATTGCCATTGCCGATCATGCCGTTCGTGGTCAGGTGGACCGGTCAATGCCTTCACCCTCTGGAAACCGGACGCCGTGAAGATCACGGCCGGGGCAGAGCACGTTGGCATGTTTCAGAAGACGCCGGTGAGCCAGCGGCAATACTGCAAGAAGTGCGGGGGCCATCTCATGACCAATCATCCTCCGCTGGGATTGGTGGACGTTTTCTCGGCCACACTGCCTACGCTCACATACACCCCGGGCGTCCACGTGAACTATGCCGAGACGGTCCTCCCCATGAAAGATGGTCTCCCGAAGTTCAAGGATTTCCCGGCGGAGTTCGGCGGATCGGGCGAGCAGATAGCAGAGTAGTGGAGCCCGGCCCGGGTGATTCACGTCCCATCGACCGTGGGCCGATCGCTTCCGGTATTCCCATAACCGAACGTATTAAGCGTCGGATGGCATGTCTCAAAAGTGCGTAGGGCGGGTTAGCGCAGCGTAACCCGCCATCGCTTGGCAAATTTTGAACGGTTGAGGCGCTTGGTCCACGACTGACGTTCACTTGTCGCTACTCGACCTTCACTCCGACGGCGTGGATGATGGGGCCGAAGCGTTCGATGTCGGAGGCGATCAGCCGCCGTAGCGGCTCCGCTCCGATCTGGTCGGGTTGGGGCAAATCCGCCGCGAGTTCGGCGAAGCGGTGCCGCAGGTCCGGATCGGCGAGAGCGGTCTTGAGCGAGGATTGAAGGCGTTCGAGGACCGGCCGCGGCGTGGCGGCGGGTGCGGCGATCGCGTTCCAGACCGTCAGGTCGAAAGCGGGTACGCCGGCCTCGACGAAGGTCGGCACGTCCGGAATTTGGGCGAGGCGGCTGGAGCTTGAGGTCGCAATAGCCGTGACGCTGCCGCCGGTATGCATCGGAATCATGGTGACGGTCTGGTCGATCACGGCGTCGATCGTGCCGGCGACAAGATCGTTGATCGCGGGACCGGCGCCCCGGTAGGGGATGTCGTGGGCCTGCGTGCCCGTCACATGCAGAAAGGTGATGGCCGCAAGATGTCCGGTCGTGCCCGGGCCCGCATGGCCGAAATTGAGAGCACCCGGCCTCGCCCGAAGCGCCGCGATAAAGCCGGCGAGGTCGCGTATGCCGCTCTTCTTGCTCACCGACAGAACCATGGGCACGATTGCGACAAGACCGACCGGCGCGAGATCCTGCCGCGGATCGAATCCGAGTTGGGGAAAAAGCCAGACATTCGCGGCCAGCGAGCCCATATTGCCGAAGATCAGGGTGTAGCCGTCGGCATCCGAGCGGACCACGCGGCGAGTCCCGACCGTGGCGCCGCCGCCGGGCACGTTCTCGACGACGACAGACTGGCCGAGGTCTTCGCCCATGCGCCTTGCCACGATCCGGGCCAGCACGTCCGTCGTGCCCCCGGCCGCCGCCGCGACGACGAGTGTGAGCGACCGGTTCGGGAAGTTCTGCGCCGCTGCGGCGTGCGCGGACAAAAGAGCAGCCGCGATTGCGGCGATCGCTGACCTCATCATCGTCTCCCCCGTGATGCCTGACGGCATCGGCATCAGCTCACCATATCGCCAAATGCGCGATGCCATAGGCAATTGAATGCCAATTGATGCTGGCTTTCGACGCTAACTCCCGCATACACCCCATGCGCAAACTGCCCGTCGTGCCAATCTGCCGCACGTATCGGCGCTTGCGGCGTCGGGCAAATCACAACGATCTTCTCGCGCATCCCGCCTCGATGAAGAGGGACGTACGCGCGTTCGTCACGACACGTGAGGCGGGGATGCGATGGACGCGGATGGCACGTCAGACGAACGTGGCTGAAGCGGACGGCGAAGTCGCGTGGTCCCGGCCTCCCGACGCTGAGGTCAAGCTCTTGAGAAGCAAGCTTCTCAGGGGCGACGGGGGCAAGAGAGCCCGGTCCCCGAGGAGATCGCGATATAAGCCGTAAACCGTCGCGCAGGGAATGCCGGTTGATCCGGCCGAACCTGTGGTGACTGCCGCCTGCGTTTTTTGTTGCAGGCGGGCCATGGGTGAGGTCATCACCCGGCATTCCCTGCGCCCTCTTCGATTCGCGAGGGCGAAATTGATTGCATCACCCGGGCGTGAAACGCGCCGCGGGATCGCGGAGATATGTTCATCTCAAGGTGGTGGAATTTGAGGGAGCAAAGCAAGACCTCTAACATTGTCATTCCGGGGCGATGCGAAGCATCGAACCCGGAATCTCGAGATTCCCCGATGCGCAATTGCGCATCTGAGGTCTGGTGCTGCGCACCATCCCGGAATGACAGCTGTCCGGCCAGATTGCCGTTGGGGGCACGGCCGTTGTCACAATGTTGGCGAATGCCGCGGGCAGGGGTGTGCAGCGGGCCACGATCATGCCGCCGGGGCTGTTGACGTCTGCCGTTTCGGATGTTGCGCGAAGGCACCCCTGCGTGCTTCACATGGACATTCCATCCGCCGGAAAAACTGACCCCGAGCCTGACCAAATCGACATTTCCGGGCCGGCCGGAAACGCTGGAGAATGTATGTCGTCCTATTCTGAAGATCTTCACGCCGCCGCTCTCGCCTACCACCGGCTGCCGCGGCCGGGCAAGCTCGAGATTCAGGCGACCAAGCCGCTCGCCAACCAGCGCGACCTCGCGTTGGCCTATTCGCCGGGCGTCGCCGCCGCCTGCACGGAAATCGCGAACAATCCGGCGGAAGCGGCCTCGCTGACCTCGCGCGCCAATCTGGTCGCCGTGGTCAGTAACGGCACCGCCGTGCTTGGCCTTGGCAATATCGGTCCGCTGGCGTCGAAGCCGGTCATGGAAGGCAAGGCGGTCCTGTTCAAGAAATTCGCAGGGATCGACGTCTTCGACATCGAAATCGCGGCCGATACCATCGAGCGCGTGGTCGAGACCGTGGCGGCGCTGGAGCCGACCTTCGGCGGCATCAATCTGGAGGACATCAAGGGTCCGGAGTGCTTCGAGATCGAGGCGCAGCTCAAGGCGCGCATGAAAATTCCGGTGTTTCATGACGACCAGCATGGCACCGCCATCATCGTCGGCGCCGCGATCACCAATGCGTTACTGCTCAACGGCAAGAAGCTCACCGACGTCAAGATCGTCTGCTCCGGCGCCGGCGCCGCGGCGATCGCGTGCCTCAATCTGCTGGTGTCGATGGGCGCGCAGCGCAAGAACATCTGGGTTTGCGACATCGACGGCGTCGTGCACGAAGGCCGCAACACGCTGATGGATCGCTGGAAGGCGGTCTATGCGCAGAAGACCGACAAGCGCGTGCTGGCCGACGTCATCCCCGGCGCCGATATCTTTCTCGGCGTTTCCGCGCCGAACGTGTTGAAGCCGGACATGGTCAGGCAGATGGCCGACAAGCCGTTGGTGATGGCGCTCGCCAATCCGAACCCGGAAATCATGCCGGATGAGGCGCGGAAAGCGCGCCCCGACGCGATGATCTGCACCGGGAGAAGCGACTTCCCCAACCAGGTCAACAACGTCCTGTGCTTTCCCTTCATCTTTCGCGGCGCGCTCGATGTCGGCGCCACCGCGATCAACGAGGAAATGAAGAAGGCCGCGGTCGACGCGATCGCGCTGCTTGCCCGCGATCCGCCGGTGGACGCGGCGGCGCCCGGCTTTGACAGCGGCGAATCACAGGGGTTTGGCCCGGGCTCGCTGATCCCGACCCCGTTCGACCCGCGTCTGATCCTGCGGATCGCGCCCGCGGTCGCGAAGGCGGCGATGGATTCGGGCGTCGCAACCCGGCCGATCGCCAATTTCGAGGACTACGCCGCTCAACTGGAGCGCTTCGCGTTCCGCTCCGGTCTGGTCATGAAGCCGGTGTTTGCCAAGGCGAAGACACAGCCGGTCCGCGTGATTTATGCCGAAGGCGAAGACGAACGCGTCCTCCACGCGACCCAGGTCGTTCTGGAGGAGGGGCTGGCGCGGCCGATCCTGGTCGGGCGTCCGTCGGTGGTCGAAGCGCGGATCAAAAGGTTCGGCCTCGCCATCAGGGCCGGCAAGGATTTCGATCTGATCAATCCCGAGGACGATCCGCGCTACCGCTCCTACGTCCAGTCCTATATCGATATCGCCGGCCGGCACGGCGTGACCCCCGACGCCGCGCGCACGATGGTGCGGACCAATGCCACCGTGATCGCCGCGCTTGCGGTGAGCCGCGGCGAAGCCGACGCCATGATCTGCGGCGTCGAGGGCCGCTACATGAGCCATCTGCGTCACGTGCGCGAGATCATCGGCTTTCTGCCGGGCGTGAGCGATTTCGCGGCGCTGGCGCTGATGATCACGAGCAAGGGGGCTTATTTCATCGCCGATACGCAGGTGCGGCCGAACCCGAGCGCGGAAGAGCTTGCGGAAATGGCGGCGCTGGCGGCGATCCATGTGCAGCGCTTCAACATCAAGCCGAAGATCGCGTTCGTGTCGCATTCCGATTTTGGCAGCTATGATACGGAATCCTCGCGCAAGATGCGCCGCGCAACGGCGCTCCTGAAGCAGAACCATCCGGAAATCGAGGCGGATGGCGAGATGCAGGGCGATACCGCGCTGTCGGCGGCGGCACGGAAATTGATTCTGCCGCATTCGAAGCTGGAAGGTGAGGCCAATATCCTGATCATGCCGAACCTCGACACCGCCAATGTCGCTTATCAAATGATAAAGGCTCTCGGCGACGCGCTGCCGGTCGGGCCCATCCTCATCGGCCCGTCACGGCCCGCGCATATTCTCACCCCCTCGGTGACCGCGCGCGGCATTCTCAACATGACGGCGGTCGCCGCCGTCGAAGCCCAGGAACGTGCCGGCCGCCAGCAGCCGTCGCTTTTTGGTTAGCCCAACGGCCGGATCGCGCTCGGCCATCGCCTCGAAAGGGAGATCGATTTGATTGTTTGAAAAGCCGGAGCGGAGCGACCATACTCGCGCCGCCGTCCAGCGCATCCAGCGGTTGCAGCATTCAATGAGGCCGACCATGCCAGCGTTCATTTCGATCGGGCGAGTTCTGTTCGCCGTGCTCTTCATCGTTTCCGGAGCTTCCAAGCTTCTGGATCTGACGGCCACGGCGCAAATGACCGAGAAGATTGTCCTTCCGGCGGCGCTGGCGACCTATACCTCACAGCTCGAGGGCATGACCGGGATGGCGATGCCGCAGATGCTGGCGATCGCGGCGGGGGCCACCGAGTTGATCTGCGGTCTCATGATCGCGCTCAATTTCGGCGCCCGCTTCTTTGCGATCGTGCTGATCCTGTTCGTGGCAGGCGCGACGTTTTATTTTCACGACTTCTGGAACCAGACCGGCGCTGACGCCCGCAACAACGTCGTCCACGCCCTGAAGAATCTGTCGATCATCGGTGCGCTGTTCATGATTGCGGGATATGGCCGGCCCGCGTCGGCCTCGGAGCCCGCCTACGAGGCCTGATGCGCGCGCCGCCAGGGCGTGACGCTGACGTCGTTGGCGATATCGAGGATCTGGCTCTCGCCGGCTCTCAAGCCATGAGCGGCCAGAATTTCCTGCGGCGAATGGCCGGGGACACCCGGAAAGCACGGCTCGCCGCCCGGGAGTTTTACGCGGGGCGCTTGCGACAGCCAGAAGGTGTCGTAGCGATCCATGAACATTTCGAACACATCCGGTCCGCCGATAATCGCAATCGTCCCGGAACGAACGCCGGCGTGGTCGCAGGCGGCCTCGAACGAAGCGCCGGCCGGATTCCACAGCGTTGCATTGGGATTGGACGGATCGGGCGCGATGCCGCCGATCGTCCTGGTCAGGATAATCCGTTTCCGCCGCGGCGAGTTCGGCTGATCCTCATAGGAGTGGCGGCCATGCACGATCAGATCGGCATGGTCGAGGGCGGCGGTGAAAAATCGCTTGTCGCCCTCGAATTTCAGTTCATCCGGCATCACGCCATCGGCGTTCGCCAGCATGCCGTCGGCGGATACGATGACATAGCCGTCAATTCGGAGCTCCGGCACGGTGGTTTTTCGCGCGCTGCCGGCCTATTCCGAAATCGTCTGCACCACGCTGGAAACCGGCCGGGAACTCACGGTCGGCAGCTTGGCGTCTTTCAGAACCTCCTCGTCGTATTGCGCAAGGGTCTGTACCGGCGCCTTCGCCTTCATCTGCACCACCTTGTAGCCGCCGGCCTTCAATTTGCGGAGCAGGGCGGGCAAGGCCTCCGCGGTATGCTTGTGGAAGTCATGCATCAGGATGATCCCCTTGCCCAGCTTGTCGAGCTTCTTCATCGTGACGTCGATCACCTGCTGCGCGTTGCGCGCCTTGAAATCGAAGGAGTTGAGGTCGCACGAGAACATCGCGATGTTCCGGGTGCCCAGATAGGTCACCATCTCAGGTGGGTGCTGCAGCGCCGGGAAGCGGAAGAAGGGCGAAGGCGAGGCGCCCAAAGCCCATTTCACCGCGCTGAAGCCCTTCTCGATTTCCTCCTTGCGCTGATCCTCGGTCAGTTTCTTGTTGGTCAGGGTCGCGTGCGACCAGGTATGGGAACCGATGGTGTGGCCGGCCGCGGCGACCTGCTTCAGGATCTCCGGATAGTAGGTCGAGTGTTTGCCGATCGGGAAGAAAATGCCGGTGGTGCACTCGTCCGCCAGCGTCTTCAGCACCGAGGGCGTATTGAGCGGCCACGGGCCGTCGTCAAACGTCAGCACCACTTCCTTATCGCGCAGGAAATCGAGCTGCTTGAAGTGCTCGAAACCGAACCCTGGTCCGCCCGTGGTGTCGATCTCAACGACGCGGCTGATGCCCAGCGCATCCGGATTTGCGCAAGGCGCCCTTGCCGCCGCAGGGGGCGGTGCAGGGACCGCCGTCGCGGCAGGCGCCATGGTGGTGCTCTTGGTGGCGGGGGTCTGCGACCACGCTGCGCCCGTCGCGCACAGCGAAACCGCGCCTGCAAAGATCAAACTTGCCGCGATACGCATCTTGTTCTTCCTCCACCGTGATCGCCCGCACGGGCCCCGGCGTTTTGCCGTCGCCCGAGCGATTTCCCGCCCCGATCATCATAGCCTAGTTGGACCGGCGCGGTCACGGCAACGGCTTTTTCCGCATTGGTGGATATGTCGGTCGAACCGGTTAATTCCGGAGGAGGTAGGCTGAAATTCTGGCGCGTTGCGTGGGGCGTCCGGCAAGCTGCCGCGCAATCGCCATCTTGGCCCGCGTAGTGGAAGTTCCAGCGTGGAACATTCGAGGCGAGGCCTGTCCTGCGGCCGTCACGGATGGGCCTGAGGGCACCAGGGTAGCGGCAGCAGCGGAAGGTAATGCTGGTTCCACTCGCATATCGACTCCGGTCCCCTGCGCATGAAGGTGTATTTGACCGGCTCGGCCTGGCCGACCGCGATTTGCAGTCCGAACAGAACCATCGCGACGGGATAGCCCCATTTATGAAAGCGCAGGTCCGCAAGACGATCGAGCAGGACCGCGCCGGCGAGGATGATCAGGGGATCGGTGAAGATGAAATACTCGGATTTCAATCCGCGCCGTACACCCAGCGCGTCGATTCCGGTTGCAGCCAGCAGGAGCACGAGGGCCTGGATTGCGGCCTGTTTTTCGCCGCGTGACCACGCATACATGATGCCGGGTACGATCAGCCAGATGAGAAATACGGTCGGACGGGGCGAGGGATGCAGCACAAAGCTGTAGCGGGCAAGAACCGAGGCAACCCCGTCGAGCAGGAGCCACAGAATTCCCGACAGACCGGATCCGCCCGCCGCAGCCGCCGTGTTCGCATCGGCAAAGGTCAGCATTTTTTCCAGCGGATTGAACACCGCGATCACGTTGCTGGTGTTGTATTCGATATCGAGGGCGAGCAGCGCCAGCGATGCGCCGGCGGCGATGGCTGACATCGACGCCAGCGTCTCGGCCGCGCTGACGCGCCAGATCGCGGCATAGGCGATCATGCCGCACCCGGTCAGGATCATCAGCGCGGCCTGATAGACGCCGAAGCGGCCGAGCAACAATGGATGGAATTGCGCGGCATCGAGGAGTGCGCGATCAAAGCCGGTGGCGATCAGCGGCCACGCGACCCATGCCGCCGCCAGGGCTGCGATCGCCGCGGTGATCGCCACCGGCCAGCTCGATCGCGCATGGCGCCAGAACGGAACGCTGGCGCTTTCCTTGCCTCCGAATGGCAATACCAGCATGGGCAATGTGCCGATCAGCAGGATCACCTGTACCTTGTTCTCGAGACCGAGCGTGCAGAGCGCCGCCGCAACCGCCATCCAGAGGGGCCGTGCAACGCTGGCGCGGCGCCCGATCACGATCAGAATCAGGAGCGCAAAGATGACCGGACAGGCTGCGACAAGTTCGCTCCGCAGAATGCGCGAGTGCACGGCGACGCCGCCGGAGAAAGCGAACGCGAAGGTTGCGATCAGCGCGACACGCCAGTCGCGCACGATGGCCCGCAGGAGCGCAGCAAAAACCAGCACGCAACCGCTCGCGATCAGAAAGGCCAGAACGCGGCCGGCGCGAACGGCGCCGGTCATGGCGGCGTCGAAGGCTCCGGGGTCGGAGGCCTGCGGAATCGTTGACAGCGAATAGCCGTCGAGCAGGCCGAGACCATGCAGGAGCTGAAACCAGACCTTCACCGACAGGATGGTTATGTAACCGGTGTGATCGAAGAACAGCTGGGGCTTGCCGTTGTTGAGGACAAGCGCGTTGTAGATCACCATGAAATCCATGTCGGCGTTGCGCCAGTAAATCAGCGCATAGCCGAACAGAAGGAACGAGGCCGCCATCCCGGCGACGATTGCCGCCAACCCCCAACGCCAGCCGAGAAATGTCAGCCGGTCGAAGGCATCTTGCGCCGGGCGGATCTGCGGTGGGGCTGTCGAGGCCAAGGTGGGAGATGGGTCCATGCCGGCGGTCTTTTAGCCCAGGCTCCTGCCCGATGCGAACGGCGGCTGAACGGCTTAGCCGCCCCGAAAACCTAGCGCAGCGAGACGATGAAATCCGTTCCTTCACCGGTTTCGCCGGCGGCGATGCCTTGATCCGAAACGATGATCGATCCGCCGGTCGAAAGCGCCTCGGTAATTCTTGCCATGGCGTCCGTAGGGAGGCTGAGACGGTCCAGCGCTTCGGAGGGGGTGTCCGGCGCGGGTGTCGGCGTCACCTCGATCGGGCCTGCGCCCGCGATTTTCCGCTTGCGCGAGTTGCTCTTGTCTTCGTTACGGCGATCGGCATGCTTGGTGGGCGTGGGGAGCGAGACGACCGACCAGTGCAGGACATTGGCATCGTCTCTATCGACCTGCGCGGTGAATATATGTGTTCCGAGCGGCCTTTCGCTCGGCGCGATGGTTACGGGCAAATTGAACAGCGGAGCGAAATTCTGCCGGACATAGAGCTTTGAATCCTTGCGGCTGACGAACACCGCGATCTGGCCGTTGCGCTTGGACAGCGCAGCCGGATCGGCCTTTGGCGCGGCGGCTTTCACGGCATCGTTCGGGCGGGCTTCGTCCGTCTTCGGTTGCTGGAGTGCGGCGGGCGTTGCCAACGTCTTGCTGTTCTCGACAGGCTTTTTGGCCTCTACGGGTTTTTCAGCGGCAGCCTTGTCCCCGGAGGAAGCGACGTCATCGTGCTTCGCAGTCTCCGGTTCGGTTTCCGATTTCGATGCCTCGGACTTCGTTCCGGTCTTCGATGAATCGCCGGCCTGGTCGGAAACGGCTTGCCCGACCGCCGGTGGCGTGCTGCCGCCGGCCGGCGCTGCATCGGATAAGGTGACCGAGGGATTCATTGCCGACAAAGTGTTGCTGGCATCGGCGGTTTGGGTCTGAGCCGGCACAGTCTGTGTCTCGTCCGCGGCAGGCTTTGCGCTGTCATCGTGGCCGACGGTCGATCTCGGTTCCGCGCCTGTTTCAGCGATCACGGACTTGGCGTTCGCCTCCGTTTCCGCCGCCGTGTCGAGCTTCGCCGCCACCGGCACATCCGGCTTCGCTTCATCGGCTGCGATCGGTTGGGAAGGGACCCTCAACGTCGCAAGCAGCGGATGGGAGAAGCTGGCGGGCGTGATCTCGCCGGGCGTGATGACGACCCGCGCTCCCATCCTGGTCCAGTTCCACATCTTCATGGCAAAGGCCATGGGCATGCGGATGCAGCCGTGCGAAGCCGGACGGCCGGGCAGCACGCCGGCATGCATGGCCACGCCCGACCATGTGATCCGCTGCATATAGGGCATGGGGGCGCCGCTATAGATGTTGGAGCGATGAAACTTTTGCTTTTGAATCACGCTGAAGACGCCCATCGGCGTCGGGTGGCCAGGCATGCCCGTGGAAACCGGAGTTTCGGCGAAGAATCCGTGAGCGTCGTAAATCCTCATCTTTTGCTGGGCGATCGAGATCGAGACGATCAGCGGTCCCTGCGGCTTGGCCGCTTCCTTCGCGGCCATCTCGGCCTTTTTATCCCCATGATGGCGCGGTCTTGGCCGTCGCTGAGGAGCCGTCGGTCCGGGACGCGAAATGCCTGGGTCGGAATCCTGCCAGTAATAGATTTCGGCTTCCGCCGGCGATATGACGCCATTCGCTCCGGCCGCCGCCAAAATGGCCAAGACGGCAGCCCCAAACCCGTTTACGCGCATCATTCTCGAATCCCGGTCATTGAGATTTAGTGTTGCAGACGAGATACGCATTCGCCAGCACAACGCTCCAGATTTCCGAGCGTTTGGCCTGAAGCGTAACAAAAAAGCCTCACATCCGGTTAAATGGCGACGACGCCCGATGCGGATAGCCTTCCTGCCAAGGCTTCCAGCGCCTACATGCATGGAACTCGTTCACGGAGACCTCCATGACACGCCAAGCCACATTCCAATATGACACGCGATGCGTACGCTGGGCCTTGCTGGCGCTGGCATTGTTGTGGCCGGGTTCGGGTGCTTTGGCGGCCGACGAACCGGATCTGATCTTCCGCCGCTCGACGGTGTTCAAGTGGCTCACCCCGAACGACAAGCTCGCGACCTATGGCGTGGACGATCCCGAAGTCGAGGGGGTGGCTTGTCACTTCACGGTGCCTGAGAGGGGCGGCATCAAGGGCTGGCTCGGGGTTGCCGAGGAAGTCTCGGATATCTCGCTGGCGTGCCGCCAGATCGGGCCGATCCATTTCAAGAACAAGATGGAGCAGGGCGACGATATGTTCCGGCAGCGGCGCTCCCTCTTCTTCAAGAAGATGCAAATCGTGCGCGGCTGCGACGCCAAGCGGAACGTGCTGGTCTATATGGTCTATTCGGACAGGCTGATCGAAGGGTCACCCAAGAACTCGACCTCCTCGGTACCCATCATGCCCTGGGGATCCGGCGATACGGCGGTTCAGAAGTGCGGTGAGTTCATCCGATAGTCGGCTCGGCGCGACTTCCATACAAGCTACCGCTTCGAGGGAGCGGGGCGCGGTCGAACCCATGGCCCAGTGCGCGCATTTGGGTCACGGCACCCGACCAAGCGTACGAATTTTTGCGGCGCCGATACATTTCCTCCGCCGCCGTCGCCGTGTTGCTGCGACATGGCGCCGCAAACGCTCAGCCCGCCAGGTTTCGGCGCAGCAGCGCCGTCGATCTGCAACTCTGGAAAGCCGTCTGTCCTGGCCAAGGTTTCGACCGGCAGCCGACCGGGCTTTTGGGTCAGGCCTTTGTTGCCAGCATCGATGCCGCTGCCCACGACCTTGTCCTTGATTGACAATCCGAACTCAACGCGCATCCCCCGGCAAAGGTTGCGCTCGATATGGGGTAGGTCCGCGCAGAATTCGGTTTCTTGCTGATGGTTGGCGAGAAAACTCCTCCAATGAGTGATATATAATATTGAAATTATTGATGTTTTTGCGGTTTTGTTTCGTTTGGCTGTCGCTGCGAAACAATTCTTCTGCCCGGCGAAACCATTTTTGATTTCGACGCAGAACTCCGGAAACGGCGGTTGATTATCAGTTCGCCAACAAAAACGGCGGACAGCGCCGGCCAAAAACCGGAGACAGTCAAATGCGAACCATCAGTTTCATTCTCGCCTTCGCCTTCGATCCTGGGTGGGCCAACCTTGGCCGGCGCGCCGGATGGCGGCCTGCCCGGTATCGGGACATTTGCCTATAAGCTGGCCGATCGTCGCCGCCTCTCCCTCCATCGTTGTTGCAGCCCGCTAGATTTACTGCGGGGCGCGACGTTGCATGTTCGAGCCACTGAAATAGGCTCGCCTCGCAAACTTGTCATCTCCGCGAGGACGGACGAGGCCAGCGGTTCGGTCGCTCGCCCGTGAGCGATGCGCGCACGCCTATCTCTGCTTGGGTCCTAAACGCGGGATGCACTTTTGTGCGCGGACGATCCCCGTCGAGGTCATCCTGGCCCCGGAAATCTCTTTGACCTGACCGGCGGGGCAGGTTCCGTCATCGACCTTGATGCGCTGCCCGAGCCGCAAGTCCCCAATATAGGTCTCGTGCGAAACCTGTTGGGCGAATGTGGGGGCAGCGAGAGCGAGCCATCCACAGCCGCCCAGTATCAGAAAATAGATTGCCATTGAGGAAGCTGGTTTGATGGGTGGCGCCTTTATGAAGGGGGTGCTTGCCCTCGTAAGGCGCCCCCTTCGCGGCGACAAGTGCACGCGTGATGAGAACAGAATGTTGCGGTTGCCGATCATCCGGTGTTTCCATGGGGCGCGAAGCGCGGCTGCGAAGTCTATTGGCTCGGTTGCGATTCTGAAAGAGATCCAGGTGCATGATCGTTCGAAGCACGCTGCAGGGAACAGGAACGTAAAGCAATGAAGGCCAGCGGTATCAGGCAAAAAATCCTCGATGAAGTCGAAGCCAATTTCGACGCGCAGCTTGCGACGACCCGGGATTTTGTCGCGATTCCTTCAACCCGCGGCGCGGAGGGGCCTTGCCAGGACATGATGGGCGATCTCTTGCGCCAGCGCGGTTACGAGGTCGATGACTGGCATATCGATGTCAACGACCTCAAGGATTTGCGCGGTTTCGGTCCGATCCATCATGATTTTTCGAAAGCCCGCACGGTGGTCGGCACCTACCGGCCCGCAAGCGCTATCGGCAAATCGTTGATCCTGCAGGGGCACTGCGATGTCGTGCCGGCCGGACCGATCGAGATGTGGGAGACGCCGCCGTTTTCACCGGTCGTGCGGGACGGCAGGATGTACGGCCGCGGCGCTTGCGATATGAAGTCCGGCACCATCGGAGCGCTTTACGCGCTCGACGCGATCAAGGCCGCCGGACTGCGGCCCACGGCACGGATCCACTTCCAGTCCGTGATCGAGGAAGAAAGCACCGGCGTCGGCGCGCTCTCCACCTTGCAGCGCGGCTATCGCGCCGACGCCTGTTTCATTCCCGAACCGACCTCCGGCAAGATGGTGCGCTCGCAGGTTGGCGTGATCTGGTTTCGGCTGAAGGTACGCGGCCATCCCGTGCATGTGTTCGAGGCGGGCAGCGGCTCCAATGCGATTACCGCAGCCTACCATTTGATCCAGTCATTGGAGAAACTCGAGGCCCAATGGAATAAGCGTGCGAAAAGCGATCGCCACTTCAAGGCGGTGAGGCACCCGATCAATTTCAATCCGGGCATCATCAGGGGTGGCGACTGGGCCTCCAGCGTGCCGGCATGGTGCGACATCGATTGCCGGATCGCGATCCTGCCGGGCTGGTCGGTTGCCGACTGCCAGGCCGAGATTCTCAGCCATGTCGCGGCCTCGGCACGCGATCATCGCTTCCTTTCCAACAACCCTCCTGACGTGGAGTGGTCCGGGTTCCTGTCGGAAGGTTATGAATTGAAGGATTCCGCAGAAGCGGAAGCCGCGTTTGGAAAGGCCCATGAAGTGGTCTATGGCGGCCCGGTTCACGACCTCGTCTTCACTGCGCTCACCGACACGCGGTTCTATGGCCTGAACTACAACATTCCGAGCCTGTGCTTCGGCGCCAGCGGGGCAGCGATGCATGGCTTCAACGAATATGTCGATCTGGACTCGTTGCGAAAATCGACCAAGGCCACCGCGTTGTTCATCGCCGAATGGTGCGGGGTGGAGAAGTTGTAGCGGCGGGCCACAGCGCCGCGACGATCGCATCAAGGCCATCGGTTAGTGCAGCAGGACCGGGCTGCAGGATCAGCGGCGATTTGATCTCGACAATGCGATCGTTATGGACGGCCGGAATCTCGTTCCATCCGGGCCGCCGTCTGATTTTGTCCGGAACGACTTTTTTGCCGCACCAGGACGCCAAAATAACGTCGGGTGCGGAAGCGCGCACGACATCAGACGAAATGATCCGGTCTTTCGCCGCCTGCCGGAATCGCAAGTCCGGCAGGACGTCTTCGCCACCGGCGATCTCGATCAGTTCAGACACCCAGCCGATGCCGCTGATCAGCGGATCGTCCCATTCCTCGAAATAAACCTTTGGCTTGGGCGAGGGACGGGCGGCCGACGCGATGCCGGCAAGACGCTTCTCATAGCTGGTGGCGAGCCGATCGGCGCGGTCGGCCGCACCGACCAGCGCGCCCAGCGTACGGATCATCGCCAGGATTCCGGCGATGTCGCGCTGATTAAAGACGTGGATCGCGATGCCAGCGCGGACCAGGTCAGAGACAATGTTAGCCTGCAGATCCGAGAAGGCGAGAACGAGATCCGGCTCGAGGTTCAGGATTTTGGGAATGTCGGCGGAGATAAATGCCGATACCCGTGGCTTCTCCTGCCTGACCTGCGGCGGGCGCACCGCATAACCGGACACTCCGACAATTCGGTCCTGCTCGCCAAGCAGATAAAGCGTCTCCACGGTCTCTTCGGTAAGACAGACGATCCGGTTGGGAGGGAATTGGCGCATGACCGACGATATGCAGAATATCGGGCGGGTTGTCACCGTGGCTATTACCCGCGACGTCATTGCCGGGCATAGTTTGCCGTGCGCAGGTTGCGTAAACTTGTCGGACTCCGCCAGTCCGTCCGAAATGCGTCGACGAAGTTTGGCGGATACGCAGGTGCCAGCATGGGCGCATGACGACGGGTGATGAACTGGAGCATTTCAGATGACGCTGCTCGAGAGAGTCAATTCGATGAAAATGCCTTTTGCCGAATTGAAAGGTGTCACCTTCACCGAAGCCGAAAGGGATCGCGTCGTCGCGCGGATGCTGGTGCGCCCCGATCTCTGCACGCTCAACCATACTATTCATGGCGGTGCGGTGATGGCATTGGCGGATTCGGTCGGTGCCGCTGCAACCCTGATCAATTTACCGGAGGATGCGAAGGGCACCACCACCATCGAGAGCAAGACCAATTTCATCGGCGGCGCCAAGGAGGGATCGACGGTGATCGCCATCGCAACCCCGGTGCATCGCGGGCGGCGCACCCAGGTCTGGCAGACAAGGCTGGAAACCGAGGAGGGAAAACTGGTCGCGCTCGTCACCCAAACGCAGATGGTGATTTGATAGATTTAGCAATAATATCAATAAATTATGTCAAGGTCTTTTGCCGTTATTTGAAGCGTCAAACGGGCTTGAATTCCATGCTGCGATGCACAATATAGATGGTCTAGGGATTCGACGCCTCCTCAAGGGCTATCCAAGAGGAGATTTGACGTGAGCTACCAAGACATTCCGCGTCCGACGGCTGCCAGAGGCATCGTTCGGACGCTGAGTCAGCACGAAGAACTGCCACTGCTGCGCGATCATCTTCTGCGGCTTGATCGGGAAAGCCGCTATGACCGGTTCCACGGATTCATGGATGATGGCTTCATCGAACGCTATGCCGCAAAATGCGCGAGCGATGGCACCACCATCATTGCTTATCTCGAAGACGGCGTGGTCCGAGGTGCTGCGGAACTGCATCCGCCGGATCAATCCCCGGATTCGCAACCGGAAATCGCCTTCAGCGTGGAAGCCGGCCTGCGGCGGCACGGTGTCGGCAGCACGCTGTTCCGGAAGGTGATCGCGGAAGCGCGAGCCAAAGGCTACCGCTCGTTGCGGATCACCACCGGCGCGCAAAATGAGGCCATGCGTGCGCTCGCCAACAAGTTCGGCGCACATCTGACATTCCGCCACGGCGAATCCACTGGCAGCATCGACCTGAAGCAGCAAGCGCAGCCCGAGCCAGCGCGGCTTGCGATCGCCACGCCGTTCGATGCGGCTCGCGCGATGGTGAATTTCAATCGTGAATACTGGAAGTTTCTGCAGCGAATGTACGGGGGCCGAGCCGCCTGACGGACAGCGGCGCTGGGTACTGCAGTTTCAGGTACCCGTCCGCTTGTCGTTGCCGAATCTCCTGACAACCCGGCGCTCGACCACAATAGAGCGCTGCGCGCCCTGTTCTCCGGCGATCACGCGGGTTGAAGAACGCGCAAGGGCGCGCCCGGCTTTTTTTACCTCGGCCGTGACCGATTCGATCGGCAGCCCCATCAGGGAGGCTGCGATTTCCGCCTGTTCGCTCAGATCGTCAGTGATGCCAGCTGCTGCGAAGATGGCTTCCTCCAGCGTCGGTGGATCTCGCCGCACGCGCCGCGTCCCATATTTCGTATTCCAGTCCTGGCTCATGGCGGCCCCTTCTTTCATCAAGCGGAGCGTATCTAGGGACGATCATGTTGCATTGCAATATGAAATTGATGTGGCAATCCAGCTATGCGTTTGCCAGTTCGCCGGCATCTCACGGGACTGGATCGGCGACGCCTGCAAGGTCGATCGGTTGCTGCGGCCAGCGCTTGAGCGCAGCGTGCCCGGCATCGGTCAACAGATAAATGCCGCGCTCGGCGCGATCGAACCAACCATACACGTTGTGCTGGAGAATTTTAGGAGCGTCGGGGATCTCGGGCTTGAGGTCGCGCACCCGCCTCGGCCCCTGCGACAGTGCCAGCGCACATGCCAGCGCTTGTTGGCGGTACGCCGTCATGATCGGAGCGCGCGTGCTGCCGCCCAGTGCCGGGTCGCCCCTGCGCCGCCGATGCTCAGCGACAAGGCGCGAGCGCTTCTTCGGGTCGCGGCGCGGACTGGTCGTTGGCGGCGTGACGATCACCTCGACGTCGCCCGACTTTGTGACCGCGAGCATGCCAAAGCCGAGACGGCGGCAGAGATTGCGATAGCGCGCGTCGCTCTCCCGTCCTTTGCCGCGCTCCGACAGCCTGGCGGCGAGCCAGACCTCGTCGCAGGCGACCGCGCGATCGACCGCCTGCAAAACCAATTCAAGGTTGAAGGAAAGCTTCAACTCGCCGATGACCACGATCGGCGGATCGTCGCCGCTCAGCGCGACGAGGTCGCAGCCGCCGACTTCGCCCTTGACCGTAAAGCCGAGCTTCTCAAGGAAACGTTTGACGGGCAGATAAAGCGCGGTTTCCAAGGGGGCTCCCGGTGTCGTGGCCTGCAACTCACCGCCTGAGTTTAGCCCGGATCGCGGTCAGCGCTCGCAGCCAGGCAGGGCATTCGGTTCAAATCGAAGCTGTGACGGCTGGTTCCAGATTTGAGCCCTTTCGGTTTTCATGCGGGCTCTGCATGTGCGGACCGCAGGGGAGGCCGCAGGCGTGAGATCTATACCCGCCCGCTCACCGGGAGCAACGCTCCGGTGATAGCGCTGGCCTCGTCGCTTGCAAGAAACAGGATCACGTTCGCCAATTCCCTCGGCGTCACCCATTTTCCGAAATCCGCGTTCGGCATGCTGGCCCGGTTCGCCGCGGTATCGATGATCGATGGCAGCACCGCGTTGACGGTGATCTTGCCCTTCCATTCGGCGGCAAGCGCCTCGGTGAGGCGATGTACGCCAGCTTTCGACGCCGCGTAGGCGCCCATGCCGGAGCCAGCCTGCAGCGCGCCCATCGCGCCGACATTGACGATCCGTCCTGCGCCGGATGCGACCAGATGCGGGATCGCCGATCGCGACGCGTTCAGCGCGGTCAGCAGGTTGAGCGCGTACATGCGCTGCCAGGTTTTTGGATCACCTTCGGCGATTGCCTCGAACGCAAAGCCGCCGGCGATATTGATCAGCGCGTCGAGCTTGCCGAAATGCGATGCGGCCGCATCGATCGCCATCCTGGCCTGGGCTGCGTCCGTCAGATCGACGCCGCCCAGTTCAATCCGGTTGGAGGTTGCTGCGACTTGCGAGGCTGCGTGATCCACGCCGGCTACGCACGCACCCAGCGCCAGCGCCGAGGTCGCGACGACCGCGCCGAGCGCGCCCGAGGCACCGGTCACGACAATCACTTTTCCGTCCATGATCGATCTCCGGGCCAACGGGAGGTGCCCACACTACCGTCAGGCGAAATTCATTTGCAATGCCGCGATTTTTTGTGATCGAGGCGACTGGAGCGCGCGGCTGATTGCAAAAGCGCTTGAGCGCCTGCGGGCAGGGGCGCGGATTCTCCGGGCATGGCCCCTGCCGATCGCTAAAATTTGTCGGACTTTTGTAAGCGGAACGCAGAACCAGCCAGCTATAGCGGAGTGTCTTTCGATCGAGGGGCTGAAAATACCATGATGAGACATTTGCCTGACCACGGTTTGCCGCTGGTGCAGCTCAAGGAGCAGCGGCGGGATTTGGTTGTCGCGCTGCAGAACCGCAACGGCCCGGTTAGCGGCTGGGAATTGATACAGATCGCAGCGGTCCAGCAGGCGATTTCCGCTTTCGAGGACGTCATTGCCGACCTCGACGCCGAACTGGAAGCCGCGGCCTGACCGGTTCTTCGGTTTTCCCTCAGTCTCTGATCCGTCGGCGATGGAGAACGGATCGGCCTGTTCCGGTCCGGGCTATACACTCGCCTCTCACGCGGCTATTGCACATCGTGTCCCCACAATTGATCGGTGGGAAAGAATGCGGCCGGGGGTAGCATGACTGGATACAAGATCGCCTTTTTCGGTGCGGCGCTCTTTGGTGCGGGCGTCATCACCGGTCCATCGGCGGCGCTCGCACAGACTTTCGACAGCTACCGCTGCGCCGACGGCACCCGGTTCATTGTCGGATTTTACCGATACGATTCCCGCGCGCATTTGCAGATTGATGGAAGGGCGGTGACGCTCACGAAGCGTCTGGCCTTGTCCGGCGCGCGTTATTCCGGCGGCGGCGTAACCTTGGTGATCACAAAGACCGGCGCCACGATCAGGCACGTCAAACGGCCGGTGACCGCGTGCGAACTGACATGAAAACGGGCCGAAACCCCTTCGTTTCGACCCTCTGCATTTGATATCGCATCGGCAACTGCCGGAGCATCGAAGTCAGGCCCGCGACCGGCATCAGCGCTCGCGCGCGGGTCTGGATTCCTCGATGGCCGCTTCGTGATACCAGCTGCCACCGCATGCCGCTTCGCTGACGCGCAATGAGCCGGGATCGACAGCGGGGCTGGCTTCCTCCTGGCGACGTCCGCCGAGAGCCGCACGGCCCCCGGCTGGAAATTGGTAGATCTTTGCGGATCCGTGATTCAAGCTCGTATTCATCGGTATCTCCATTTGTCGGGGTGCGTTAACTCATGCTGCGCCCAACTCGTTCGCGAGTGGTTACTGAAAAATCGATATCGGTCCTGCACGCCGGCCGTGCAACCTGATCAAAGAGAAATCATCTTCTGAGTAAAATATAGGCATATCGACCTTTGCCTTCTGCGGGGCACCCGCAGGTTGACCAACGCGCGGGTAAACGACAAGGTTGCGGAGAGAGCCCCCTC
This sequence comes from uncultured Alphaproteobacteria bacterium, assembly GCA_963786045.1. GTDB lineage: Bacteria > Pseudomonadota > Alphaproteobacteria > Rhizobiales > Xanthobacteraceae > Bradyrhizobium. The sequence goes on from CAWAXR010000009.1 coordinate 97,656, forward strand.
ATCTTGCGGAATATTGCCGGCGGCTGCCGCGCCATTCATCGGGGCGCGGAGCTAAGCCGTCGACTGCTGCGGAAACAGGCGTCGTTTGGGCGTAAGTCACATCGTGCCTGCGTCCGCCGCTAACATCGCCTGTGCGGCTTTGCCGCATCCCCGTGATCGGAAAGCAGAGGATCCGAGGGCGGATTTCTACCCCTCGACGGCCGTCCCGCACTGCAGCGATTGGCACTTTAATTGCTTGGTAAATACTGGCCGATGGTGGCCGGGTACGCGCGTGTGGTGACCAAGAAGCTTCGGTTTCACACCTTTCGCATCGTCAAATCATGAGAGGCTCAATGACAAAGTATAAGCTCGAGTACATCTGGCTCGACGGATACTCGCCGACGCCGAATCTGCGCGGCAAAACGCAGATCAAGGAATTTGAAGTATTTCCGACGCTGGAGCAGCTTCCGCTTTGGGGCTTCGACGGAAGCTCGACGATGCAGGCCGAGGGTCACAGTTCGGATTGCGTGCTGAAGCCCGTCGCCGTGTACCCCGATGGCGCTCGCACCAACGGCGCGCTGGTGATGTGCGAAGTCATGATGCCCGATGGCAAGACCCCGCATCCGACGAACAAGCGCGCGACCATTCTCGACGATGAAGGCGCGTGGTTCGGTTTCGAGCAGGAATATTTCTTCTACAAGGACGGCCGTCCGCTCGGCTTCCCGGCAAGTGGTTATCCCGCGCCGCAGGGGCCATATTATACCGGCGTCGGTTACAAGAACGTCGGCGACGTCGCCCGTAAGATGGTGGAAGAGCACCTCGACCTCTGCCTTGCCGCTGGCATCAACCATGAGGGCATCAACGCCGAAGTCGCCAAGGGCCAGTGGGAATTCCAGATTTTCGGCAAGGGGAGCAAGCGCGCCGCTGACGAAATGTGGATGGCCCGCTACTTGATGCTGCGCCTGACCGAAAAGTACGGCGTGGATATCGAATTCCACTGCAAGCCGCTCGGCGATACCGACTGGAACGGCTCGGGCATGCACGCCAACTTCTCTACCAAGTACATGCGCGAAACCGGCGGCAAGGAATATTTCGAGAAGCTTATGGAAGCCTTCAAGGTGAACCGCGCCGAGCACATCGCCGTTTATGGTCCGGACAATCACATGCGCCTGACCGGCAAGCACGAGACGGCGTCGATCGATACGTTCAGCTACGGCATCGCGGACCGCGGCGCATCGATCCGCGTGCCCCACAGCTTCGTCAATAACGGCTACAAGGGTTATCTGGAAGATCGTCGCCCGAATTCGCAAGGCGACCCCTACCAGATCGCATCCCAGATCCTGAAGACGATCGCTTCCGTTCCGCCGGCCGTCAAGGCGGCTGCCGCGTAATCCGTTCGACATCCGTCGGGGACCCTTTTTGTGGTCCTTGGGGATGCCTTGCCACAATCTGATCCGCCAAGGCGCAAGCTTTGGCGGATCATTGCGTTTTGGGTCCGCAGCCGTGCTAGAAGCGACGGCCGTTGCGATGGAATGCAAGGATCGAGGATGGAGAATACGGTACGCCTGCTTTCGACACTCGCCCTGATGGGAGCGGTTCGAAGCCTTGCGGGTGAATATGAGGCGGCGGGCGGCGCACGCATCGACGCCGATTTCGCCCCGACGCTCCGGCTGCTCGACCGTCTGCGTGACGGCGAGACCGCCGACGTCGTCATTCTGACCAGCGAGGGGCTTGCCGGACTTGCCGCGAATGGAAGCGTGGTTAAGGAAAGCTGCGTCGACCTCGCGCGCTCCTTTGTCGGCCTGGCGGTGAAGGCCGGCGAAGCTCATCCCGACATCGCGACCGAGGCTGCGCTACGCGCCACGCTGCTTGACGCGCGATCGGTCGCCTATTCGCGTCTCGGCGCCAGCGGAATTTTCTTCGCGCAGCTGATCGGGCAAATGGGGATCGCAGCGGAAATCGACGCCCGCGCCACGATCGTTCCCCAGGGTTTTACCGCCGAGCGCCTGGTGTCGGGCGAGGCGGACCTGGCGGTGCAGCAGATCAGCGAGTTGAAGCAGGTCGCAGGCGTCGAAATCCTCGGACCCATTCCGCTTCACCTGCAAAGTCCCGCGGTGTTTTCCGCAGGGCGGCTTGCGGCGTCCGGGAAGGTCGATCAATCTGATCGGCTGTTGAAATTTCTCGCCTCGGCAGAGGTGACGCCGGCGCTGCGCGAGTCGGGGCTCGAGCCTTGCCGGCAAGAATAGGCATGCTACAGGGTGCTTCCCGCCTTGATCAAACGCAAGGTGCTTTCCGGCAAAAGCGGCTAGGTTTTCAACAAACTCGCGCCGGCCATCGTCAGCGCAAGCCGTAAGGATGGAGCATTGAGATGAAATGGCGTGGGTTGATGGTGATGATGATTTGCGCTTCTCCGCTGGTTGCCGCGGCCCAGACCGGGGTCAACGTGCCACCGTCCGAACCCTATGTTCCTCGGCTCGGCGACATCATGAATGCGGCGCAGTCGCGGCACATGAAACTCTGGTTCGCGGGCAAGTCCGCGAATTGGGAGCTTGCGGCCTACGAACTTCGCCAGCTCAAGGCAAGTCTGGTGGAAGCCGCCTCGCTCTATCAGGGGATTCCCGTGACCAATGTCACGACGATGGCCCAGCCGGTTCAGTCAGTGGCCGACGCGATCGAAGGGAAGGACGGCAAAAAATTTGCCAAGGCCTATGGCGAACTGACAAGCGGATGCAACGCCTGCCATCAATCGATCGGGCGCAGCTTCATCGTCATGCGGGTGCCGGATGGCTCGCCCTTCGGCGATCAACAGTTTGCGCCGCAGCGCAAGCCGTGAAGGCCCGGAAACAGGAAAGGAAACGAAATGTTGTCACGGATTTTTGCCCGGTTTATGAATACAGCCAGCGCCTCGGTCGTGGAGCACGAGGAATTGCTGCACGGACACGGAAGCGAAAAATACATGGTAGTGGATGTGCGTGAACCGCACGAATATGCAGGCGGGCACATCCCGGGGGCCATCAATCTTCCCTTGTCGAAATTCGAACCGTCGCGGGTGCCCAAGGGGCGGCAGGTCGTACTGATCTGTCAGGCCGGGGGGCGGTCTGCTGCTGCCTTGAAAAAAATGAAAGCCGCCGGCGTAGAGGATGCGCGACATTATGCGGCCGGCATGTCGGGATGGCGGTCGCGCAAAGGGCCGGTGGTTAGATGAGCGAGCAGGATACCTGGGAGAGCCGCTACAGCGTTCCTGAGTTCATTTTTGGCAAGGAGCCGAACTATTTCCTGCAATCCTGCAGAGGGCTTTTGCCGGTGTCCGGCAAGGCGCTCGCGATTGCCGACGGCGAGGGGCGCAACGGCGTCTGGCTGGCCGAGCAGGGGCTAGACGTCGTTTGTCTTGATTTTTCCGAGTTGGCACAACTCAAGGCAACCTCGCTCGCAAAAGAGCGGGGCGTGAAGATCGATCTTGTCAGGGCGGACATCCATTCATGGAGCTATCCCCCCGACACGTTCGATGTCGTCATCGATATTTTCACGCAGTTCAGCTCTCCGGCTGAACGGATCAAAAAGTGGCGAGGTGTTCACAATACCTTGAAGCCGGGCGGGCTTTTCATCCTGCAGGGCTACACGCCGCGGCAATTGCAATACAATACCGGCGGACCGAAGAAGATCGAAAACCTCTATACGCGCGAGCTGCTGGAAGAGGCTTTCGGCGATTTCCACGACGTGAGGATCGTCGAAGAGGACCGGGACATGCGGGAAGGCCCCGCGCACAGCGGAATGTCCGCGGTGATAGGTCTGACTGCCCGCAAATAATCTGCGTCAAAAAAGCTCATTTCGAGCCCGGTGTTGGCGGAACGCGGGACGGTGGATCGCGATTGGTGCAGGGAGTTTCGCCAATCGAGGTCAATTCCCATGATCCGCAAATTAGGGTCGGGTGAGTTTCGGCTCTATTCCCGGAAGGTTAATCCGAAGAACGGCAAGCGTCGCAATCTCGGCACTTTCAAGTCGCGCGCGGCCGCCGAGAAGCACGAGCGCGCGGTGCAGTATTTCAAGCGGCATTAGAACATAATCCGCGAAAAGTAGAGCCGGTTTGCCTCGGGAAAAACCAAAACGTCTGCACGGCGATCAACGCAGAGATGAGATTGCGATCCGATTCAATGAAATCAGATCATGATCCAGTCGTAACGCCGGGATCGGACTATTTCGTGCCGTACATCCGGTCGCCGGCATCGCCCAGGCCCGGCAGGATATAGCCGTGATCGTTCAGCTTCTCGTCGACCGCCGCGGTCCAGATCGGAACGTCCGGATGCTCGCTCTGGAAATGCGCGATGCCTTCGGGGGCCGCGAGCAGGCAGACAAAGCGCATGTCGCGCGCGCCGCGCATCTTGAGGAGGGAAGCTGCCGCACAGGCGGAATTGCCGGTGGCCAGCATCGGATCCATCAGGATCACCGTTCGGTCCGACAGATCCCCGGGCGCCTTAAAGTAATATTCGATCGCCTGTAAGCTCTCCGGGTCGCGGTAAAGACCGATATGCGCGACACGGGCCGATGGAACGAGGGCGAGCATGCCGTCGAGAAATCCGACGCCGGCGCGCAGGATCGGCGCGAAGGTCAGTTTCTTGCCGGCGATCATCGGCGCCTTCATGGGCATGAGCGGCGTCTCGATGTCGACCATCTCGAGCGGCAGGTCGCGGGTGACTTCATAACACAGCAGCATGCCGATCTCGTTCAAGAGCTCCCGAAAGCCCTTGGTGGAGCGGTCACGCTCGCGCATCAGCGTGAGCTTGTGCTGCACGAGGGGGTGGCTGACGAGATTAACGGCACTTGCGGAAGTCATGGATTCTCCTGGCGGGGTAAGGCGGGCTTGAAGCGGCTTTCCGCTATGTGGCCCGCCTCGTTCTTCTGATGCTTTTTTGTATGTGGGGTTCTGACCACGCATGGAGAGTCCGTCCCGGCGAGGGTGCCTCCCGGCGATACCTATTTTGGCTTTTTGTGCTCCTGAATGAATTTGAGATAGTTTACCGCAGCCTCGGCATCGGTGCGACTAAATTGGAAGGTCGGCATGTCCGGATGGATGGTGGTCAGGCCATCCTGCAACCGCTGTCCGAAATCGTTGTCATAGAGTTTGCTGTCCCCAAAGGTACGAAAAGGCGGCGCATCGGCGTGGGGGCTCCGGTCTCTCCCGCCTACGGCGTGACACCGCCCGCACATGGCTTCCAGCAAGGCTTTGCCTCGTCGCTGCTCGGGATCGAGGGCATAGCTGGCCGTGCTCCAGGAGCATACCATCGTGCTCATCATCAGGAGAATGAGACAAAAAATTCTCATGGCGGCTCTCGATCATCGCGTGTGACAGGTCCATCACGCATCGTCAGCCAAAGGCGAAAGCCCGTCAATCGCGTTGACGTCCATCAAGGAGCGATCAGGCCAGGCCGGGACTTAACCGCTAACGGAAGAAGCCGTCGAAGCCGATGAGGTCTCCGCGTTGCGGTCAGCTGCGGTCACCGGGAAAGGCACACCGGGAAGATAGAGCGTGACGGGGCGGATTTCATACATCGCGCTGGGATTGACCTCGCGGAGATCGCGCGCGGCAGCGAGGGCGGCATCGCGATCGGCGCAGTCGATGACGTAAAAACCCAGCAGCTGCTCCTTGGTTTCGGTGAAGGGGCCGTCGGTCACCACGCCCTTGCCTCGGCCGCGCAAGACGCAGGCGCCTTCGGTCGCCCCGAGCCGAGCCGCGGGTCCCAGGCGGCCCTCCTGCGTCAGGCGGTCGTGCACCTTGTGCAGATCAGCCATCAGCGCTGCGTCTTCTTGCGGGGTCCAGGAGGCGACCTCTTCTTCGACGTGGTAGGCGAGGATGGCGTACAGCATGGGGGGCCTCTTTGGGGTTGGGTTGGCGGAGTGCCCTAAGGACGTTCCGCGGCCGCCGGTCCCGACATTTGTTTTTGTCCCTATGGGCTGGGGGCGGGATCCATCCCCGTCCTTATGGATGTTGCCTGTCATCAGGGCGAGCGCCTTGATCCCGTGCATGGCAGGAGAAACGCGCCTTCGCAAGCGTCACGGCCTGTTCGCCGAGGACCATTCCCAAGAGTCCGACGACAGCGATGATCGGCGGCGCAGGGAATCGCGCGCCGCTCATAAGGCTTTTGTAGGTGACGGCGGCCGACGCCCGCTTCGGGCATCCGGGCTACGAGACTGCCCCTCCGTACCTCGCCGCGTTGGGAGGATCGGGACCGCTGGCGGTTGATTGCTATCCCCACCGTCCGCGCGCCTCATAACGACGTCGAGACGCGCGCCTCTCGCGTTGCGCCCCGCAATGACGATGCGGGCTACGCTCCTCAGCGGGTCTCTTCGTCCGGGGTTCGCGTGGCGGACTTGTGCTGTGTCGGTGCTTGCGCCGTCGGGCCCGCCTCCTGGCACGGCAGCGGTGTCCACGAGCCATCGGGCGCCTGCTGGTAGGCGTGGCAGCCCGTTGAGGCCGGCTTGTCCTCGACCTTCTGGGCATTGGCATTGGAAGCACTGGAATTGGAATTCTTCGCCAGCACAGGCGCTGTCGCGACAGTGAGGGCCGCGATCGAACCAACGAAGATCATTTGTGCGATCCGCATGGGAGGTTCTCCTCTTCGAAAACGAAGTCATTTTGAATAGCAAAGATTTTGGCGATTTTTGGCCGTGAAACTGCCCGCGCCGGCATTTGCTTAATAATTCAAAAATGCGGCGCGCGCCGCGGCGACGGAAACCTGGCCGGCTTTGCCGGGGCGAGCGCCTGGCGCTCGAAGGCAGCGCAAACAGTGCGGCATCGACCGAAATACGCGGAAATCAGAGCGTTTTCTGGCGAAGCATGCCCTCGGACTTGACCCGGGGGTGGGTACCGCTTCGCATGAAGAACGCGCGTCAAAACAAAAGACCAGGCGATTCCTCTGGGCAAGAGCCTATTGCCTGCGTGCGGTCCAGTGGGCTTGAGTCCGCTGAACGACCCAAGGAAGGAAGCAACATGGTTACAGTCCTCGAAAACCGTATTCCTCCGCCGATCGTGATGGTTGTTACGGGGCTAGCGATGTGGGCCTTCTCATGGGCTACGCCCTCGGTCCATATTCCCACCGGTATCCGCTACGGCCTTGCTGGCGTGCTGCTCGTCGTCAGTGTCAGCGTCGCTGGGCTGGCCGTTTCCTCGTTCCGTCGGGTGGGCACCACGATAAATCCGGTCGAGATCGACAAAGCCTCGTCGCTGGTGACGACAGGCACTTACGCGTTCACACGCAATCCCATGTATGTCGGGCTGACGATGCTGCTTGTCACCCTCGCGGTGCTGCTGTCGAAAGCCTGGCTGTTGCTCGGCCCGTTGTTTTTTACGCTCTACATCACTCGCTTCCAGATCATTCCGGAAGAGCGCGTGATGCAGGCCAAGTTCGGCTCCGCATACGACGCCTATAAGGCTCGCGTCCGGCGCTGGCTTTGAGAGCCTGCCGCACGCTGCTAGTCTTAAAGCGCGCCGCCATCGGTGCGGCGGCAATGTTTTGCCTGCCATTTCGGGCCTGGCCCGCGCATGTAATGAAGCTCGGGCCGATAGGGATTGCGGGCAATTGTGATCAGTTCGTGCCACCTTGTCAGGGTCGCATTCAGGTACTCGTAAAGCTGCATTGAATACACGATAAACATGGAACCCTCTCAATGCGGTTTGCCGAGCAGGGAGGAGAAGGGCACGCTGAAGATCTCTTCGTCGAGATCATCGCTGACGTGCAGGATCCAGCCGCGCCAGTCTTCCGTGCCGGGCGCCATGATGAGCGACTGCACAACGAGAGCGGCATAGTCCTTTGCCTCGGTCAGATCATCGAGGATGGCGCCGCATCGATCGACCCACACGCCTTCAGGGTTGGAGCAGTGGAAATAGACCTGAGCCATGTGACGCTCCTCACGAATCGAAGTGTAGGGCTATGAATAGCAGTGAGAATCTCGACGGAAAATTCGGATAGAATCCCTAAGGGGATTTACGGAGAACGCGGCCGATATCGCAGGGAGTTCCGGCCGACATGAGCCGGCTCAGCACGCCATTCGATCCCGCGCGCGGCGATCGTGATTGATGGCGGCTTGTCGCGGGCCAACCGGTTCGAGCCTCCCGACCTCGGGGAACTTTCGTAGTTCCGCGCCATCAGCCGACGTTATCCACTGGCCGTTGTGGCGCAATGGTCACACCAGGATGGAATTGCGTGATTGCGGCCACGCTTGATTACATCTGGCCACCGTTCCGCCCTTATTGGGCTGCGCCGTTGCTGTCGGTTGGGTTGGGGGTGCGAGTTGGGGATGCAACATGTCTTCCATCAGCTGTGCCGGAACTTCGTACGTCGACGCTGAAGCAAACCGTATTCGTCTTGACGCAACCGTGGTTTCGGCCGTGGCTGTTCGAAACGGTATTCGGCTGTTTGCGGTCGCTCTCGGAGGAGCCTTGCTTGCGGCTTGCGCTCAGTCCTCGATTGTCACCAAAAATTCCGAATTTGCAGCCGGCAGTCGACACGCATCTCTTCAGCGAGATCGAACAGCATCATTCGTCACGAACAGGCGTTTCGCGCATGTGAAAAAGCATACCCCGTTCTCGCCGCAAAAAACTGCAGCCGTGCCCCAGACTGCATCGCAAGGAGTTGCCAGCTTCTACACGGAGGGAACACAGACCGCGAGCGGCGAAAAATTCGATACGCACGAATTGACCGCCGCTCATCCGACGCTGCCGTTTGGCACAAGGGTGCGCGTGACAAACGTTGCCACCGGGCAGTCTGTGACGGTCCGGGTCAATGATCGCGGTCCATACGTTCGCGGGCGAATTGTCGACGTCTCTTACTCCGCGGCGGAATCGCTGGGAATGGTGGGAAGGGGCGTTGCAAATGTCAGGCTTGACGTCGTCCAGTAGCCCGCGGCCCATTTGGCTTGGCTAATCCGCCTTACGCGATTGATTCATGTGTGGAGAGACTGCCTGATATTTCAGGAAGCAGGCGCGCGAATCCCCATGGTGGGAGGAACGAGATACCGGCTGGATCGTTGAAAGGGACTGGGTCACCGAGGGGAATTTGTCTCTGTGGCTCCGGATGGGAATATGAGGAGAGCGTCATGGTATCCGAAATGCAAATTCACGTGATCGCACGGCAGATGCTCGAGAAGCACGGCCTGGAGGCCATCGCCCAAGCGGCCCGCAATGCTCTGGCGAGCGAGAGCAAGGGCGATGCCGAAGAAGCAAGGGAGTGGCGCCACGTCGAGGACGCCATGAAGATGATGCGCGGACCGCATCAAAGCTGACGGGAGGATGCCCGACAACGCATCGCGCCGGTCAGGACAATGCCGTCCCCGCGAGCGAAGGGATCCATAATCAGCTGCCGCTATTGTTGTAGAAGGCGCCCGCTACCGTGCCCAAGGAGAAGCCGCCGCGGATGGGTCCTTGTGTCCGCGGCTTTTTTTCGTCGACGCGACATTCGGCGTGTGGTGGCCGATCCCGGGATGCGCTAGTCTGACCGCGCATTGGCGATGAACGAGAAGTCAGGAGTTGACACGAGACGATTAGGCAAGCTGGGCGGCATCCATGATAACTTTACCGGAGTTAGCGGCAGATGCCCTGGAGGAATTTCTTCGCTCCTATATGCGTCGCCGGTTCGGATCCTTGCAGACGCCCCTCGTGGAGATCGTCCCGGCGGCCGCTCGCGTCGCGCTCGAATGCATTGGAAATAGCGACGCGCTCTACCACAACGTCGAGCACACGCTGCTGGTCACGCTTGCGGGACACGATATCCTCCGCGGTCGCGCGTTACACACCCAGATGACCGCGGACGATTACGCCCATGTCATCATCGCCTGCCTTGCCCACGACATCGGCTATGTGCGCGGCCTGTTCACCGACGACGACGCGGACGGATTCGTGATCGATTCCGCAGGCAGGAAGGTGACCCTGCCGCGCGGTTCGTCGGATGCCGGCCTGATGGCTCACCACGTTGACCGATCGAAGCTTTATGTGATGCAGAGGATCGAAGGTATTGCCTGCCTCGACAAGCAGCGCATCGCGGATGCGATCGAAGGCACCAGATTTCCTCCGCGCGAGGGTCAGGAATACGATGAGGAGGCGTCGATCGTTCGCGCGGCGGATTTCATCGGACAGCTCGGCGATCTCAATTACATCAGGAAAGCAAACGCGCTCTATCATGAGTTTGAAGAGGTGGGCATGAACCGGGATCTGGGCTATGAATCGCCCGCCGATATCGTCAACCGTTATCCGCAATTTTACTGGAATATCGTGGCGCCCCATATTCAGACCGAAATCCGGTATCTCAACATGACATCGAGCGGCCGCCAGTGGATTGCGAGCCTTTATGCCAACGTCTTCCGTGCCGAACGCGAGATTCCGCTTTCCGGACCCCAAAATTAGCGGGCGGGGCCGTTCGGCTCATTCATCCCGAATGAAATGCCGCCAGCGCTCCTGCTGCGACTGCAGCAGTCTTTTTCCTTCATCGTCCAATTCAGCGATATGCTTTGCGGCGGATGTCATGGCCCGGGCCGCGGCATTATAACGGTCCACCGTGCGCTGGAACGGGAATATAAACTGGCCGCCCTCGACCTTATAAGCACCGAACTCCCCGATGAGAAGCGCGAGGTAGTTTTGATAGGCGCGATAAAAAGTTGCCCGCGCCGACAACATCCTGGAAATAAAGGCTGCGGTTTCCGCGTGTCGCTTGTCGATGTTGTCCAGCAGTCGTTTGCGGGCGTCCATTCCCAGATGCAGCGAGGCAGCATATTTTTCCACGTTGTCGCGTTCGGCTTTCAGGATGGCGGCGTAGCGCGGCGTGAATGCCGCTGCATTGGCCTCTGCCGTTGCCAGATTGCCGCGAAGCGCCTCGAGATCGATCCGGCTCGCCGCGCCCAGATTTCCGGATTTTGAGATCGCCGGCGGATCAATTTCGCCGGACAATTTTTCGATTGCCAAATTGGTTTCATCCGCGGCTCTGGTTGCCATGGCCACCGCCCGCAGGAATTTATTTTGGGGATGTTGCCTGAGCGCCTCGTCCATTTGGCTTGCGTCGGCCATGCCTTGCAGCGCCGCCCGGCCTTCACGCGCGGCTATGCGGTCCTGCAGTTGACCAAGATCGAGAACGAAATAGGCTCCAACCGAAGCAACAATCACGAAGCCGGACAACGCCAGCAAGGCTGTCCGCACACGCGTGCTGGCATTCGGATCCGAAGGCATTTCCCAGCGGCTTCCCATCGCGATACGCCCCTGAGGGGACCGGATGGCAAGTATTATATCGAGGTTGCGTCGAGCGGGAGCGCAGTTTTTTAAATCAAGGCTCGTGTTTCAGATCTTTGCCGGGCAGGCGTTCGGCGAACCGGGACCCCGAAAGCGGTACGACAGACGGGACTGCAGCGCGGGCGCTCCGGCGGACCGAAAGCGTCAATCGGAGACGCGTCCTTCATTGAGCAGCCAAGCATGGATAACTTGCCACTTATCGCCCCAGCGTGTTCGGAACTCCAGAAGGGGAGACCGTCTGTCCTGAAGCTCGCAAAAGAATTTCAAGGTGTCTCGTGCGGTTGCCGCAGGCGGATCAACAGGCTGGGTTCGAATCCAGCGATCCCATTCCAGAAGGAGGAGCGATTTCCGTTGGTCTTGTCTCATTGACTGCGCGTCCTCGGCTCAGGAGGGCGAGGCCCTTGAGAGCCTCTGGTGGTCACGCTGGTCTTTTTTGAATGGCCGGTCTCTGATCGAGGCCTGGTGGGAGTGCTATCAAGAAGGCGTTCGGCTACCGCCGGGCCGATTGTGCCTTCGAGTCTCAATATGCTGCAGGGCGTTTAACCGTTTCTAAATGCGCGCATCGAGATGTGACGCTAACCGCCGAAGCAAATTTAATACCTGCAGGGCGTTTGCAGTCTTTCCAGCGGCGCATCCGCCCGTTGATATGAAGCTCGAAGTCCCTGATAAATTCCGTGCACCAGCCGTGTTTGTTTCTCCGGCAGGCATCATGTGCGAGCCGCGCGGCAGGTTGTTTTGCGGCGTGCGAGGGCACCTTCGGAGGAAACGGCCGAGTCAGGGCAGGCGGGGTCCGCCCAAGCCTCGCTTTTAGCTTGGAGCACGTGACGTGGCCGCTGCAACGCATGACGATCCGGACCGAAAAGCTTCAGGTTTTGATGGCGGTCAGGCGCACCTCAAACAAAAAGACCGCCCGAAGGCGGTCTTCCTGCAGCGCTGATGAAGCTGAAATCAGGCCACGCGAACGCCCCCGCCCGCCGATCTTGTTACCCAGCCTCTTGGATCAATTTACGCGGTGTTGGTTGGCACGTGGAGTCAAAAGACTTGTTCAACGCGCGAAGCCAAACAAGCGTTGCCCAAACGACACAATTTAAGGAAGCCGCTCATTTATTTCCATGAAAATGCGTGGCGCATCCTACGCGGAGTCCCGGCTCTGGTACCCTAGGCGCTCGAATCAATGACGAGAGTGATCAGAGGGGACATTGATGAGCTCAGCATTCCGCCGGTTTCAATTGACGATCTTTCTGGCCTCAATCGGTACCGCAACCGTACCGGTCGTGGTTCATGCCTATACTGCGGAACAACAGCGACTTTGCTCCGACGACGCCATGCGGTTGTGTAGTGCGGACGTTCCTGATGTCGACCGGATTACGGCTTGCATGCAGAGACAGTACGCGCAGCTGAGTAACGGCTGTAAGTCTGTCTTCAGGAGTGAAAAAGTAGAAGCAAGCGCGCATCCCCGAAAGTCGGACCGGTAGCCTTGGCGAGCGGGGGCGTCCGTTCCTGGTACTCCGCGAATCTCCGGTTCTCGGGGCAGACCGGAAGCGGATCGCGGGCGGGCCCAAAACGATCCGAATGACCGGGAGCGGACATTTCGACTCCGGTCCGGCTTTAGCCATGGCGGTTACTTCAGCTCCCCGACATCGTGTGTACCTATATTGGATGGCGAATTGATCGGCAGGACTCCGTATTGGCGGAGGGCGTTGCCGATGGTGCCCATCGCTGGGTCGCGAAGTGAAATAATGCGCCGCCGCTGGAACGGCCGCCGTCATCACCGCTATCCTCGATGCTGTTCGGTTACGCGATCCAGCGAGCCCGAGGGGCACGGTCCCGACCTTGGAAGGTCGGGACCGTGCCGGGCCTCGCACTACGTATGAGAGAGGGCGGCTCTCTCATACGCAGGCAAGCGACTAACTCCATAATGAAGGCCTGCGGCGTTTGACGGCATCACCGTCGAGCGTCCGATTTTGCGGTAGCCTGTTGTCCTTGCCAATTTCCTCGGCGAGCAACGTCAATAGCATTACATGCCGATTCTCGTCACGTGATGGATTGCTCTCGCTCTCTGCAATCAGCTTTCGGTAAAGCGCAATGTTTTCATCGTGCACGTATGACTGCATTCCGACCTCCTGCAGGTCGTAAATTGCTAAAATTCAGTTTTATTCTGCGCCCAACGGGCAAGGCTGGCCTGTGCTGTATTGCTCAGCTGCGCGGTTATTTTACCTCGTCGGGCTGATGCCTGGACGCGGTCCGGCGCACCTAGCTAGATGCGGGGGCGGAAGCCGAGCTCACTTTGCCAACAGCCTGGTTCGTTAAGTTGTCAATGATGAGCAATATTGACCACGTTGGCAGCAATGCGTTGCGAGATATTATTATCGTTTCGTGCGGGGCCTGATCGGGACTGAGCGTGTTGCGCTCCCGCCTGATCCGGTCGCCGGATCCGGGGTGCATTACATGCCCGAAATGCGGCCCGCGTACCCAAATCGCAACCTCCAATTCTGGTTACATTGGGGAATCGGCGTTCTACGAAGCTCAATGTAAGCGCCCCGCTCAGTAATCCCCTGCTGGGCGGGGTTACTTTTAGGGCCGCTCTTTCATTCCAAACGAGGTGTGCGGTGTTGGCCCTGGGGCATGCCCGGCAACCGTTGCAAATGGTGATGCTGGTCGGCATCTGTCGTTAATGATCTGTTAACCAAGGTCGCCGATCCTTAACCATTCGATAAGAAAGGCGAGTCGACCGCAATGGACGCAATTGTGAATGCTCCAAGACAACCCATCCGGATGCGGGGTCGCTCTTACGTCGCGTTTACATTTTGCCCTGTCGTTCCGATCGCGGGCTGGCTTGACGAAATAGATGCAACGCTTGCCCGCTCGCCCGGCTTTTTTGCCGGCAAGCCGGTGGTGCTCGACTTGTCCGCCGTCGACCTCAGCCGATCGGCGATCGCCCATCTCATCTCGAGCCTCGAACAACGGGACATTCGTATCCTCGGCATCGAGGGGGTGGACGCCGTCCACCTGACGACGAGTATGCCGCCTCTGTTGACCGGCGGACGCAACTGCATCCTCGCGCAAAACGAGCCGAAGAAGCCCGAGGCCAAGCCGAAGCCGGTGTCCTTGCTGCTCGAAAGCCCGGTCCGCTCCGGCCAGTCGATCTTTTGCGAGGGCGATGTGACCGTGCTGGGCTCGGTCGGTTCGGGCGCCGAGATTGTGGCCGGCGGGTCTATCCATGTCTATGGAGCGCTGCGCGGCCGCGCGATGGCGGGGTTCAATGGCAACTCGGCAGCACGGATTTTTTGCCAGAAGATCGAGGCCGAACTGCTGGCCATCGACGGCTACTATCAGACGGCTGAGGAAATAGACGTTGCCTTGCGCAATCGGCCGGCGCAGGCATGGCTCGAAGGCCACACCATGAAAATCACACCGCTCAACTGATTCGACTAGGGAGATAAGAATGGCCAAAGTCTTGGTCGTGACGTCTGGAAAAGGCGGCGTCGGTAAGACGACTTCCACGGCCGCGCTTGGCGCGGCACTCGCACAAATGGGAGAAAGAGTGGTCGTCATCGACTTCGATGTCGGCCTGCGCAATCTCGATCTTGTTTTGGGGGCGGAACGAAGGGTTGTATTCGACCTCATCAATGTGGTGCAGGGCGTCGCCAAGCTCTCGCAAGCCCTCATCCGCGATAAGCGCCTTGAGAATTTGTGGCTGCTTCCCGCGTCCCAGACCAGGGACAAGGACGCCCTGACTGACGAAGGTGTCCGGAGCGTCATTGCCGACCTGCGAACCAGATTTGACTGGATTCTCTGCGATAGCCCGGCCGGCATCGAGCGCGGCGCGACGCTTGCGATGCGCTATGCGGACGAGGCGGTCATCGTCACCAACCCCGAAGTCTCGTCGGTGCGAGATTCCGACCGCATCATCGGAATGCTCGATTCAAAGACCGTGAAAGCCGAGAAGGGCGAGCGGGTGGAAAAGCATGTGCTCATCACCCGCTATGACACAGCGCGCGCAACGCGGGGAGAAATGCTCAGCATCGAGGATGTTCTTGAAATCCTCGCCACGCCGCTGCTTGGAATCATTCCCGAGAGCCAGGACGTTTTGCGGGCGTCGAATGTTGGATCTCCGGTTACCCTGAACAACGCCGCCAGTGCGCCGGCTCGCGCCTATATTGACGCGGCGCGGCGCCTGATGGGCGAAACGGTCACCATGATGGTTCCGGTCGAACGAAAAGGCTTGATGGACCGGTTGCTGGGACGGAGGGCTGCATGATGAATCTGCTACGGCTCTTCGGTGGCCGTACTGCTTCCGCGCCTGTTGCACGGGAACGGTTGCAGATTCTGCTGGCGCACGAACGCGGCTTGCGCGGTCAGCCCGATTTGCTGGGACTGCTGCGGTCAGAGATCCTCGCCGTGGTATCCCGGCACGTTACCCTTGATCCGGAAAAAGTCATCGTCAGGATGGAAAGGGGCAAGAACGTATCCACGCTTGAGGTCGACATTGAGGTGCCCAACAATTTCGAACGATCGCTTGCGGCAGTTGCCACATGAGTGCGGACAGCAATAGCAACATCGCTTGGCACAGGGTCCAGCTCAAGAAGAATCGTGACGCCATAAGGGCGTTGGAAATTGCCCGGTTTAGTGTTGGCGATATCGCTGGTTCAGGCGGCCAAACGCAGAAAGCCACAGCTGACCTGAAGCGAAAGATCGCCGAATCCGAACGGTGCATCGCCGCCCATGAGAGGCTCACAAAGCGGCCGGTCGCAACCGACCTTCGAAGTCTCGCGAGTGTGAGCTGGAGCAGTTGGAATGCGCGCGGCGTGAGCCGACGCTGACGGGCTTGCGACGTTGACGGCGGCCGCCCGGGACGGCCGAGCGGCGCTGACAAATCAGGCTATCCACGAAGTTGGCGTTTCACTGATGAAACCCGGCTCGGTTACCGAGCGGGTCCCGGGCCTTCCGGTAGTGCGTTGAGATGACACGCAACCCACTGATCGGGTCCTGTGGACCGAGGTTCCGGCTCTTCCGTCCGGCAGCGATCGAACACGAATGGACACCGGGTGTGAAAACGGCATCCGCTGGGTGGGTTGATGGGGCTCGGCACGTCGCCTTTCAGGATCATCGGGGTGCGGGCGGCCCCCGGCTCCGGCACCGGCACAGCCGAGAGCAGGGCTTTGGTGTAGGGATGCTTCGGCGCATTGAAGATTTGCCGCCTGGGCGCCATCTCGACGATCTTGCCGAGATACATGACTGCGACGCGGTGCGTCATGTGCTCGACGATCGCCAGATCGTGGCTGATGAAGAGCAGCGCGAGGCCGAACTCCTGCTGCAGGTCCTGCAGCAGGTTGACGATCTGCGCCTTGACGGAGACGTCGAGAGCCGAGACCGCCTCGTCGCAAACGATCAGTTCTGGTTCCGCCGCGAGTGCCCTTGCGATGCAGATGCGCTGGCGCTGGCCGCCTGAGAATTCATGAGGCCGGCGGCCCAGCGCATCGCGTGGCAGGCGCACGGTATCGATCAGCGCCAAAACCCGCGCCTCGACTTCGGTGGAAGATCTGGCGAGGCCGAAATTGCGGATTGGCTCGGCCAGGATATCGCGTACGCGCATCCGCGGATTGAGACTCGAATACGGGTCCTGGAACACCACCTGCACGCGCTGGCGCATGCTACGCAGTCCTCCGGGCGAGAGATCGTCGATACGCTGGCCATCCAGCACCACCTGGCCGGCGGTGATGTCAAACAGGCGCAGGATGGCTCGGCCGACCGTTGACTTGCCGCAGCCGGATTCGCCTACGAGAGAAAGGGTTTCGCCGCGCTCGACCGCGAAGGACACGCCGTCCACGGCATAGACCCAGCTGGGCTTGCGGCTGAACAGGCCGCCGCGGACCGGAAAATGCTTCTTGAGGTCGTTGACCTGGAGCAGGGGGGTGCTCATGCCGCGGCCGCTGCTCTGGGGGCGTAATGGCAAGCGGCGATGTGGCGGGGAGCCTTTTCTTCGAGCCCGGGCACGACCTGACGACAGAGGTCGGTAGCGAGCGAACACCGTCCGGCAAAGGCGCAGCCCTCGATGTGCTGCTTGAGGCTCGGCACTTGCCCGGGGATCTCGGCCAGCCGCCTCGCCGAGCCGGTGAGCGAGGAACCGAGCCTGGGCACCGCGCCGAGCAAACCTTGTGTATAGGGATGACGGGGAGAGCGGAAAAGCTCGGCCACCGGCGCCTCTTCAACCTT
Source organism: uncultured Alphaproteobacteria bacterium (assembly GCA_963786045.1). Classification (GTDB taxonomy): domain Bacteria; phylum Pseudomonadota; class Alphaproteobacteria; order Rhizobiales; family Xanthobacteraceae; genus Bradyrhizobium. The sequence continues at coordinate 115,120 of CAWAXR010000009.1, forward strand.
GCGGCCGGCATACATGACCATGACGCGCTCGGCGATTTCGGCGACCACGCCGAGGTCATGGGTAATCAGAATGACCGCCGCGCCGATGCGGCGCTTGAGGTCCAGCATGAGTTGCAGGATCTGCGCCTGGATCGTCACATCCAGCGCCGTGGTCGGCTCGTCGGCGATCAGGAGCTTGGGGTTGCAGGCGAGTGAAATCGCGATCATCACGCGCTGGCGCATGCCACCGGATAGCTGATGCGGATATTCACGCACGCGCCGCGTCGGCTCCGGGATACCAACCAATGTCAGCATCTCGATGGCGCGCGCCTCTGCGGCATGCTTGTCCAATCCCTGATGGATCCGCAGCGTCTCGCCGATCTGACGGCCGACGGTCAGTACTGGATTTAGGCTCGTCATCGGCTCCTGGAAAATCATCGAAATGTCGTTGCCGCGGATGGCGCGCATCTCGCGCTCGGAGAGTTGCAGCAGATCCTTTCCCTGGAAGCGGACAGAGCCCGCGATCTTGCCCGGAGGCTCGGGAATGAGCCGCATGAGCGACATGGAGGTGACCGACTTGCCGCAGCCGGACTCACCGACGATGGCCAGCGTCTCGCCTTCGTCGACATGGAATGAGACGCCGTCTACCGCGCGGTTGATACCCTCGGGAGTTCGGAAATGGATCTGCAGATCTTGCACTTCGAGCAATGCCATCAGATCAGAACCTTACTGCCGGGCTGGTTTGAAGTATCCATCGCATCTTTGACGGCGAACCGACCGAATTCATCCGAACGATCTCTAGAGACTTTTAGCCATGCGGGGATCGAGCGCGTCCCGCAAGCCGTCGCCGAGCAGGTTGACCGCAAGCACGGTGATCGACAGGAACGCGGCAGGAAAGAATACGATGTAGGGCTTTACCTGCCACAACGCTCTGCCCTCGGCCATGATGTTGCCCCAGGATGGAATGGTCGGCGGTGTGCCGGCGCCGATGAAGGAGAGGATGGACTCCACGATCATGGCGCTGGCACAGACATAGGTTGCCTGGACCAGCATCGGCGCCAGCGTGTTGGGCAGGATGTGGCGCAGGATGATCATCGGCGTTCGTGTGCCGGAGGCGACGGCCGCATCCACGTAGGGCTGCTCGCGCAACGATAGCACGACGCCGCGCACGAGCCGCGAAACGCGCGGGATTTCGGCGACGGTGATGGCCAGTATAACGTTGCCGACGCTGCCGCGAGTCAATGCCATCAGCGCGACCGCGAGCAGGATCGGTGGTATCGACATCAGCCCGTCCATGAACCGCATGACGACACTGTCGGCCCATCGCAGGAAACCGGAGACGAGACCGATGGCGAGACCTGCGATCGAAGCCAGTAGCGCCACCGAGAGGCCTACGGTGAGCGAGACCCGTGTCCCAAAGAGCACGCGCGAATAGACGTCGCGGCCCAGCACGTCGGTGCCAAACCAAAAATCCGCGGACGGCGCGCGCGTACGCTTGGCGGGCGCCAGCGCGGTTGGGTCAACGGTTCCGAGATAGGGCGCGAAGATCCCGACCAATATCAGGCAAAGGAGCAGAGCCCCGCCGATCGCGACGGTTGGATTGTTGCGCAGGAAGCCAAGCACACCGTGCCGGACTTTCGCGGGCAGCAGCAAGTCCGGCAGTTGCGGCGCGATGACGAGGCCCGGCGGCACCGGCATGGAACTGGTGGTGGAAACGGTCAATAGCGGATCCTCGGGTCGACCAGGGTGTAGGTGACGTCGACCATCAGATTGACCAGCGTATAGAGGAAGCTGAACATCAAGACGATGCCCTGGATGACCGGGTAGTCGCGGCGCAGGATCGCATCAATCGTCAGTCGGCCAAGGCCCGGGATGGCGAACACACTTTCGGTCACCACCGCGCCGCCGATAAGCAAGGCAATGCCGATACCGATGACCGTTACGATCGGAACGGCCGCGTTTTTCAGCGCATGAACGAAAAGGATGGCACGCTGTCCCAGGCCCTTGGCCCGGGCGGTGCGGATATAGTCCTGCTGCAGCACCTCGAGCATGGAGGCGCGGGTAATGCGCGCGATCAGCGCGATGTAGACGCTGCCAAGCGCGACGGCCGGGAGGATCAGGTTCTCCAGCCATGGCCAAAAGCCTTTGGCCAGTGGCGTATAACCCTGCACGGGAAACCATTCCAGTTCCAGCGCGAACACGTAGGCGAGGACGTATCCGACTACAAAGACTGGAAGCGAGAAGGCGAATACGGCAAATGCCATGATGGTGCGGTCCACCCAACTTCCCGCCTTCCAGGCCGCCATCACGCCGAGCGGTACCGCGACAACAATGGTCAGGGCGAGCGTAATCGCCATCAGCGAAAGCGTCGGCTCGATGCGCTGCGCGATCAGCGAGGCGACCGGCAGGTTGGTAAAAATCGAAGTGCCGAGATCGAAGTGCACGATGTGCCAGAGCCAGGCCCCGAACTGGACCAGAAACGGCCGGTCGAGGCCGAGGCTCTGGCGAATGCGCTCAACATCCTCGGGGCTCGCCTGGTCGCCGGCGATCACCGCCGCCGGATCGCCCGGCGCGATGTAGAGCAGGCTGAAGACGAACAGCGCGACGATTGCCATCACGGGCAAGGTCGCGAGAACGCGCCGGAAAATATACGAAATCATGTGGGGTCACCGCACCGTCATGCGGCCTTCGACACGCCCCAGAAGAAGGGCAGTGGTCCCTTCGCTATGCCGGAGACGTTCTTGCGCCACGCCGTGTAGCTCAGGAAGAAACCAGTCGGCGCATAAATGACGTCCTCGAACGCGGCCTTGTTGAGGCGACCGACCGCGGCCTTCTCCTCATCGAGACTCTTGGCGTCGAACCACGCCGTGACTTCCTTTTCCACCGCCGGGCTTGTGGGCCAGCCCCACCACGCCTTGTCGCCATTACCGCGAATGCCGGCGTAGGCGGCGGGGTTGAGGCAGTCTGCGCCGGCGTGCCAGGTGTGAAACATATGCCAGCCTCCCTGGCCCGGAGGCGATTTCTGGGCGCGGCGAGAGCCGACAGTGCCCCAATCGGTCGCGACGAAGTCGACATTCATGCCCATATGCTTCAACAGATCCGCAGTGACATCGCCCTGCGCCTTGGTGATCGGTTGATCCTGCGCCACGATGCACGAGACCGGCTCGCCCGAATAGCCGCTCTCGGCCAGCAGTTTCCTGGCTGCGGCAAAATCGCGTTTGCCCTTCAGAATTTCGCCGCCTTCCTCGGTGTAGAGCGGCGTATCTGGCGTGAAGAAGCCGGGCAACGGCTTCCACAGCGCGGTATCGTCCCCCACGATCGCACGCATGTAGTCTTCCTGGCTGAGGGCCGCGAGTACGGCGCGGCGCGCCCTCACATCGCTGAACGGCGGGTACAGGTGGTTCATGCGGAACACACCGATGTTGCCGAGCGGATCGGCGATGTCGACGCTAATGTTGCGGTTCTTCTTGAGCAGCGGCACGAGGTCGGGGATCGGATTCTCCCACCAATCGACCTCGCCATTCTGCAGCGCGGCTGCTGCGGTGGCAGGATCCGGGATCACCACCCATTCCACGCGATCGACCAGAATCTGCTTGCCGCCCGCAAGCCAGGAAGCCTTCTCCTGCCGCGGCGCATAACCGGCAAACTTCTCAAACACGGCCTTGGCGCCGGGCACCCATTCGGCCTTTGCGAACGTCATTGGGCCCGAGCCCACATAGTCGGTGATCTGCTTGAATGGGTCGGTCTGGGCAATACGCTCGGGCATGATGAAGGCGCACGGCGCATTGTTCTTGGCGAGCGCCAGCAGCATCTTCGGATAGGGCTGCTTCAGCACCCATTTGAAGGTCCTGTCGTCGACAGCAGTAAGCTCGTTCTGAATCGCCTTGATCATCAACCCCATGGGATCGCGCGCCGACCAACGCGCCAGGCTCGCCACCACATCCTTGCTCAGCACCGGTTCGCCGTCGTGGAACTTCAGTCCTGGTCTGAGGCGAAAGGTCCAGATCAGTCCGTCATCGGATACTTCCTCGGCCTCGACCATCTGACGCTGCGGCTGCAGGGTGGCATCGATGCCGTAGAGGGTGTCCCACACCAGCGCGGCCGCGTTGCGCACCACATACTGGGTTCCCCAGATCGGATCGAAATTCGCGAGGTTGGCCTGGGGCACGAAGCGCAGGGTGCGCGCCGCGGCGCCTTGAGAAAGGGCCGGCATCGAAACGCCGCCCGTCGCCGCCAGGCTGCCCACCCCGGCGAGTCCCTTCAACAAAGTCCTGCGATCCATAGAGTTCTCCGAGTATCGAGTGGCTATCGTGGTTGCGGTTGAAACGAGCCAATCGGACCGATGGCGTCAGTCCCCGTTGCTTGCAAATGGTATGCCAGCGTGGCCCGACCGATCCGATCAGATCCGGGAAGGCATTTTCGTGCAATCGCTGCGGATCGCATCACAGCCCGCCTTCGTCTGCAAGCTGTTTGAATTTCGCTGGTCATTTCGGATGCCACCAACGACCGCCAATCACGACGCCTTCGGACACGATCTTGCGGTCGCCGGTCAGGTGCTCGCCGACCACATCGACGTAGTCGAACTGGCCCTCCTTGACCGAGATGAGGGTGGCGTCTCCGACGCTCCCCGGCTTGAGGCTGCCGAGTTCGGGACGCCGCAGCGCCATCGCCGCGTTGACGGTCGAAGCCGCGACCACGTCAGGGAGCGGCATGCCCATGCACAGGAACTTGGACATGGTGGTCACCTGATCGAAGGCCGGGCCGTTGATGCACAGGACATGGACGTCCGAGGAGATCGTGTCCGGATAGAAACCGTTGGCGAGCATCGCGCGCGCGGTCTTGAAGGCGAAGGAGCCTTTGCCGTGGCCGATGTCGAACAGCACGCCGCGTTCGCGCGCCTCCAGCACCACCTTTTTCACCGTGCCCTGCGCGGTGGCGGGCGAATTGGGGAACGGCCGGAATGCGTGGGTGAGAACGTCGCCCGGACGAAGGCGGGCGACCACCTCTTCGTAGCTTGGCGGCGGATGGTCGATGTGCGCCATCAGCGGCATGCCGACCTCCTCGGCGACCTCCAGCGCGATTTCGAGCGGCACGATCCCCGAGGTGCCGGAGGAGTTGCGGCCTACCCGCACCTTGATGCCAACGATAAGGTCGCGGTTCTCGTCCGCAACCTGAACGGCGTCGATCGGATTCATCAGCCGGATCTCTTCACTCTCGCCGACCATGACGCGGTGCGAGAACCCGTAGATGCCGGCATGCGAGACGTGCAGATAGGCAAGAATGCGGACCTGGCTCGGCTCGATCACGTGCTTGCGAAAGCCCGCGAAATTGCCCGGGCCGGCGCTGCCGGTGTCGACCGCCGTAGTGACGCCGGAGGTGCGGCAGAACTCCTCGGCGTCGATGCCGATCGAGGTGCCGCCCCAGTAAACGTGGGTGTGGAGATCGATAAGGCCCGGGGTGACGATGTACCCCGACACGTCGCGCACCTCGGTTCCCGGATCCACCTTGAGCGCGTTTCCGACCATGGCCACCTTGCCGGCGGCGAAGGCGACATCCGTAACGGCGTCCAGCTTCTGGGAGGGATCGATCACCCGACCGCCACGCAGGACCAAATCGAAAGGCATTGAAATCTCCGGATGCGAAAGTGAAGGAAGTGGCGAGCGCGCAGCATTGGCGCATCGATGAGTTTGCAAATACTCGCATCCCTGTCATTCCAACATCAACGTCATGTCGCCGCTTCTTTTCGCATTGCCGTGCCCAAATTAGTGACATGCCGCCGATCTTTTCATCGCGGGTCTGATTTCGCCGGCAGCAGATCGACCTTGTCGGGTGAAATGATCGTCGATAGGCAAATGGGATCCGGTGGAAGGGGCCGCGGCTTGGCCCGCTGAACGACATTCAACCCGATAGCGGATCGAAGGAACGATAGTGGCAAGATTTGTGAACGTCGCGCTGGGCCAGCTCGGCCCTGTCGCCAGAAGCGAGACGAGGACCGATGTCGTGGCGCGGCTGATGGCATTGATGCGCCAGGCGCACGCCAACGGGTGCGATCTGATCGTCTATCCGGAGCTCGCGCTGACGACGTTCTTTCCGCGCTGGTACATGGAAGATCAGGCGGAGATCGATACTTTTTTCGAGCGGGAGATGCCGGGGCCGCAGACGCGCCCGCTGTTCGACCTGTCCCGGGAACTGGGCATCGGGTTTTGCCTGGGTTACGCCGAACTGGCGATCGAGGACGGCGAAAGCCGCCGGTACAACACCTCGGTTCTCGTGAACCAAAGCGGCGAGATCGTATCGAGGTACCGCAAGGTGCATCTGCCGGGCCACGCCGAGCACGAGCCCTGGCGTCGATTTCAGCATCTGGAAAAACGTTACTTCGAGCCCGGCCCTGGCTTTGGCGTGGTCGACGCCTTCGGCGGCGTGATCGGCATGGCGATCTGCAACGATCGCCGCTGGCCTGAAACCTATCGTGTCATGGGGCTTCGGGGCGTTGAGATGGTTCTGATCGGCTACAACACGCCGGTGCACAACCCGCCCGCGCCGGAGCACGACGATCTTTCGCTGTTCCACAATCGTCTCGTCATGCAGGCCGGCGCCTACCAGAACGGGACCTTCGTCGTCGGCGTGGCGAAGGCCGGCGTCGAGGAAGGCGTCGACCAGATCGGCGGCAGCTGCATTGTGGCGCCGTCAGGCGAGATCGTCGCCGCCTGCACCACGAAGGGAGACGAGATCGCACTGGCGCGCTGCGATCTGGATCTGTGCAACTCCTACAAGCGCACCACCTTCAACTTCGACGTTCATCGTCAGCCCCATGCCTATGAACTGATCGTCGAGCGGAAGGGGCAACACCTGATGGCGGATGGGACGCCCGTGCCTTCCGGCAAGTAATCGCCAAACCGGGATGTCGGTCAGCGAACCCTGAGACCGCTGTCGGTCTGCCTTGATGCGGCGGTCGCGGTCGTCAATTTCGGTCGCGGCGTCAGCACGTTCAACTGGTGGGGAGAGATCGCGACGCTGGATGCCGGCGACTTTTCCTCGATATTGCCGGCTCCCGTCAGCCGGGCCTGCACCGGCGATACCGGAAAACCCGCGACTTCGTAGGTCGGCAGTTCCGCGGCGAAAGCGACGGTGCTGCCCGCCATGGAAATGGCGGCGGCGATCGACAGGGAAATCTTCTTCATTTTCATTCTCCTCGGCGGGGATTCTGAGGCAGAACTTACACTCTTATTGCTGCGATGCGGCATGTTTTGTTGCATTGCAACATTGAGCCCGGCGCATAGGATTTTGCCGGCATGAAGCGGAAAACGGCCGTCAGGCCTTTGAAAAGATCCAACCAGCCGGCGAGGGCATGGGTTCGCATGCTCGCCGGCGACAAGCGCCCCGAACTGTGCAGCAAGCATGTCCCTCGCAAGAAGAGGGTGCAGGAAACGCCGGGTGCCCGTTGCACCCGCAGCCGCGTGCGCAGTGTAGATAGCACACGCGTTAGTCACCACAGGTTCACCGGGACACCCGGCATTTCCTGCGCAATGGTTTTAACGGCTTACTTCGCGCTCTCCCCAGTGACCGGGCTTTCTTGCCACTGTCATCCCTGAGAAGCTTGCTTCTCAGGAACTTGACGCCAGCGTCGGGGCGTCAGGACCACACGACTTCGCCGTCCGCGCTCACCTTCCGCAAAAGCCTGCTCGACGGTTTTGGTACCAGTCCGCCGAAGCTTTGGGGAAGGCGGATCAGCGCCGCTCGTCTTGCGCCGCTGCCGCGTCCACCGCATCCTGCACCCAACGTTCGTGACGACCGCGAAGCGCCCCTCTTGCGAGGCAGGATGGCGCGAAAGATGCTGGTGATTTGGGGTTGCGGCAAAGCAGAATATTTTTGCGGGCGGGACTGGACAACAACCCAAATCACCTTGAAGCGCTTGCGCCAATTGCAGCTTGCGTGAACGCGATTTTTGAGGCCTCGCAAGCTTCGGCGCGAAGCAACGTCGGAAAAGTCGAACCGATTTGCCCGCCGGGCAACGCGCAGCCTGCCTGCGCCGGCGGGTCGCGCGGCCCGATGGTTCGATCCGCAACTGTCATCGCCAGGTTCCATTTGCGGAACCGTGAAACAGCAATGCGATCCGCCATCGGAAATCCGGTGCATAGCGTTGCGCCAATCTTGATGCGCCGCCAATCACCTCACTACGATCATGATCGATTCCAACGCGGCGAACCGCGTGGTCGACGACCGCAACGCCGGTCTTTTTTGGGGGACAACGATGCGACCTGGCAATCTCAAGCTCCGAAATCTGACGCTCATGACCGGCCTGACGCTCTGCGTGACGATGTTGCCGGCGGCGAGCCGCGCCTTCACGCAGGACGATCAGCGGCGACTCTGCACTGGCGATGTCTTCCGCCTCTGCGCATCGGAAATTCCCAGCGTGGAACGGATCACGGCCTGCTTGAGGAGGCAGCGCGCCAGTTTGAGCGAGGGCTGTCGTGGGGTTTTTGGCAGGCCGACCGACCGGTCTGCTTCCGCGCAGTGACGCAAGCCCGCACGAGTCCAGGCGGGCAGCGTGTCTAAACGCGCTCCGGTTTGATCGGCTTCTCGGGAGCTGCGGGTGGGCTTTCAGCCCATTTCACCGCGGGGTCTTCACAACTGATGCATTGGAGGTCGGTTCGTCCGGAGAGGGTGACAACCGGGACCATTCGCTTTCCGCATTTTGGGCAGAGGGTTATCCGATCCATGAGAGGCCTCCCGACTTTTCACCTCCAACATGGAACGGGAGCTTTTGTTCCATTGAGCGGGCTGCTTGCCGCGTGCCCGGCCGCTCGAATTGGCGCGGATGGAGCCGGTACGTTACGATTGGCGCCCGCATGAACCGGGAGCGGAATTCGAGGCATGGAGATCCAATGAACCCGTCGCAACGCATCGACGAGCTGATCGCGGGAATCGCCGACTGGCGCGGCACGACGTTCGCCGGCATCCGCAAGAGTATCCTCGAGGCCGACCGGGAGATCATCGAGGAATGGAAGTGGATGGGAAGCCCGGTGTGGTCGCGCGACGGAATGATCGCGGTCGCCAACGCCCACAAGGGGAAGGTGAAACTCACCTTTGCCCACGGGGCGAGCCTGCCCGATCCCGACAAGCTCTTCAACGCGGGCCTCGACGGCAACATGAGGCGGGCGATCGATTTCTTCGAGGGTGACAGGATCAATGACCGCGCCCTGAAAAAGCTCGTCCGTGCTGCGATCGATTACAATCAGAGCAAATCAAAGAAGAAAGCGCCTGCGGGTACGCGAGCGAAAGTATCCAAAAGCAGCAAGACATGAAGGAAGCCATGGCAAGCAGGATCGGTTGAGCCCTTCGCTAGACCCGTCATCTTCGCATGCTGCAACAACCTGTTTCTTTGGTCTTTATCTGACCTTGAGCATGTGACGTCGGTCGAACGCATCGCCCCAAATCCTTGCTGCCTAACGCAGAATCACCTACTGGTTGCGGAATACAGATCTTTTTTGAAATGCACTGATGAACCGCCGCGAACGCCGGGCTGCCGCCAGCAAAGCTGGAGCCAAGCCGACCGCTCCGGCGGCGGCAACCGCCGCGGCGCTGTATCAGGCTGGTCTCAGTCAGATGCAGGCGGGACGGCATCTCGACGCCCAGCTTTGTTTCCAGCAAGCCATTGCAGCGGACCCCGATCATGCGGATGCCCTGCATCTCATGGGCCTCGTTTCCTTCCACGCCAAACAATACGACCATGCGCTGGAGTGGATATCCCGCGCGATCAGGCTGGAGCCGAAGCCGGATTACCTGGCAAACCTCGGCGCCACGCTTGTGCACCTCGGGCGGCGCGAAGAGGCAATCAAGGCCTTCGATACGGCGGTACAACTCAAACCGCTCGACGCGGATCTGTGGAGGAATCTCGGCAACATCCTCATCGAGGCGGAGCGGCCGGCGGACGCGATCCTGAGCTTTCAGCATGCGCTCAAACTCAATCCTCGCCATTGGGACGCGGCGAACGAGGTCGCGCATCTCCTCTATCGATCGGACAGGTTCGAGGAGGCCCTCGCTTGCTTCAATCTGTGCGATGAACTGCAGCCAAACCAGTTCCCGACGCTGCATATGCGCGCGCTCACGCTGCACAAGCTGCGAAGGTTCGAAGAAGCCATCGCCGACAACAGTCGGGCGCTGGCGCTGCGGCCGGACGATGTCGAGGCGCTTAACAATCGCGGCGCTATCTTCCGGGGGTTGAAGCGATTTGACGAGGCGCTGGCGAATTATGACCGCGCGCTTGCCGTGCGGCCTGACTACGCCGAAGCGCATTACAATCGCGGCATCACCCTGGACGAGCTGAAGCGGTTCGACGAGGCGCTGGCGAGTTACGATCGCGCGCTCCAGGCGAGGCCGGACTATGCCGAAGCGCATTGGAACGAGGCCCTGTTGAGGCTCCTTACCGGCGATTTCGACCGCGGTTGGGCCAAATATGAGTGGCGCTGGAAGAGTGAGTCACTCGCCTTGCGAAAGCGCGATTTTGCGCAACCGCTTTGGCTTGGTGAAGAGGCGATTGATGGCAAGACCGTCCTGCTTCATGGCGAACAAGGGTTCGGCGACACGATCCAGTTCTGTCGCTACGTGCCACTCGTCGCTGCACGTGGCGCCCGCGTGATTGTGGAGGTTGCAGGGCCGCTTCAAGAGCTTGTGAGCGGCCTTTCGGGCGCCACGCAGGTCATATCCAGGGGCGATCCTCTGCCTGATTTTGACTACCAGTGTCCCTTGCTCAGCCTGCCACTGGCATTCGGGACGCGGCTTGAGACGATTCCGTCGCCGACGCCCTACCTCCACGCACCTGCGCAGGCTTCGGAGGCCTGGCAGGCGCGGCTTGGGCCGAAAACCCGACCCAGGATTGGCCTCGTCTGGTCAGGCAATGCGACGCATAAAAACGATCAAAATCGCTCGATCGGTCTGCAGTTTCTGTCACCGCTCCTGGATACTGGAGCGACGTTTGTGAGCTTGCAGAAAGACGTTCGCGACGCCGATGCGGCAGTGCTTCGGGAACGTGAAGATATTCTCCATTTCGGCGACGCGCTCAGGGATTTCTCCGATACGGCGGCGCTCATTTCGAATCTGGACTTGGTAATCTCGGTCGATACCAGTGTTGCTCATCTTGCCGGTGCGCTGGGAAAGCCTGTCTGGGTATTGTTGACCTGTGTTCCCGACTGGCGCTGGCTGCTCGAGCGGAACGACAGCCCCTGGTACCCGACCGCCCGGCTGTTCCGGCAGGACGATGCGCGCACATGGGACGGCGTGATCGCGTGCGTTCGCGAAGCGCTATTTGAATTTATCGAAAGATGAAGATCGGGAACAAATATCATTTACCCGTCGTGACACGAGAATATGCGAGGATGCTCGCGATATTGATGGAATCCGCATCGCGGCGGGGCTGATCGGGTGATCCGCACCGGCGGATTGCGTTACGCTCATCCACCCTGCGAACTTGTCCGGTGTCGTTGGTATCGGTCCCTCCGGCAGGGTCGAAATGCGGGGTTCCATCGAACACCCATTTGCCGCGCGGCGGTCATGACTTGTGCGTTTTTCCAAAGCACACCGGGCACCTCTTGATCGATGAGTGCCAGGCCTCATGCCAACTGTGAAGATCCGCGCCTATACGATCCTTAGCGAGTTCGAGCAGGCCCAGACCGAGATTGTCGGCAAAGCAGTCGTCCTCACGGATGGAAAGGCCGGGACGGTGGAGCGCATTTGGCTCGACGAGTTCCACGGCTTGAGAATTTCAATTCAAGGCCACGACGGCAAATGGCCGGTCTCGACAATCAAGTTCGCACAGACGGGCCAAGCCGAGGAGGCCGAATTGCTGGCACGTCGGGCCGGTTAGCCCATCGGCTCCGAAAAGTGCGGCCCGATGACAGGCTCCGCGACATGCGGGAGCCGCTAACACGGGAAGTCTCCGGATATCGCTTCGCTCGTCCGGGCTACGCTTTCTGTTTTCATTTCGGCGTCCGTGGAAATCAGCCCAAAGCGAGCCCCATGGCGGCTACAAAAATGCCTTGGGTCAGTCATCGTTTCGGTCGAAGCGCCGGCAACATTCGTGCTCATGTCGTGTTGCGTGGAGTTGCGCCGTGCTGGGTGATCTCGAAGCGAGACTGGAGAGGTACGAGCGCAAAGCCGCGCGGTACGAGGAAGCGGCCCAGCAAGCGGCCGAGGGGCCGGAGCGCGCATTTTATCAGGGGCTGGCCAGTTACTGCGACGAGCTTGCGATGCAATTCCGGCAAATTATCGCAAAGCGGGCTGAGGCATCCCTGGCAGCCGAATGATAGGGCTTTGGCGCCGTCCCAGCGAGCGCAGTAGCAGGTAGGATGGGTTGAGCCCTTCGCGAAACCCATCATCTTCGCAAGCCACAATTGATGGGTATCGCTTCCACCTTCGCTCGGTGAGCTTCGGCGGACGAGGTCGCTCCACCCATCCTACGCGCTACCATTCCATGAATGGCGGATTACGCTTCGCTAATCCCCTTGCGAGTTCTCGACCCATCCTGCGTGCTAATTCCCGCCGTCGGCCGCAAGGCGCAGGAACTGCCGCTTCATCGCATTGACCCTGGAGACATAGGCCGCAACGAGGTGATCGCCGCAGCGCTCGCCGCCGATCATCTGAAACTTGCGGCGGGCGAAAGCGGTGGCGGGACCCGCGCCGCAGAGATGGATAAAGGCGGCAAGATCCTGCTTCTGCTGCGGGTTTGGCTTCGCATCGCCCGCGAGGGCGAGAACATCGGCCACATGGCGGTCGAGATACACGGATGCAAGTTCAATGGCATGGCTCGGGAACGCGCGGAAATAGAGGCTGGTGAACCCGCAGCCGGTATCCGTGACCGCATTGTCGCGGATACAGAACCGCGCGGCCTCGGCGTAGGCGCCATCGGTCGTCTGGAAGAGGCCGACGGCGCTGGAGGCGGGCTGGTAGATCGCGAACGGATTGAGGCTCCATCGCCAGCGCCAGTAGGTGCGATCCACCGGATTGCCCGAGCTCTCGACCTGCGCCAGCGCGGCCAATAGCTCGGGCGTGATCGAATGGGTCGAATAGGTGCGGAACAGCGGCCCGTATTGCCGCCATGTCTCTGATGGTTCCTTGTCGAGCCGGTGGCCGACGAAGAACAATAGCTCGGTCGGCTTGTGGATCACGTGATAAATCAGGTTCGTCAGCGTGACGGTCGCAAGCAGGATCGCGACGACGCCTGCGATCCGAGCTATCAGCGGTGCTTTCGCAAGCTCCCGTCGCGCCCACCGTGCGCCCCGCCGCCAGCGGCGAAGGCGAGGGAGGAAGCGATTACCTTTTGCTGACATGTGCCTTGCGGGGAGCTAAACGTATTGCGCCAACGAACTCTGGTGGCGGATTACGCTGACGCTATACGTCTGAATTTCGCTCCTGATCCTAAATATCAGCTCATAGTAATCGGAAATCTCTACTGTGTGCTCACTGCGTTCGAGTGTCGTCCGCAAGTCCCATTTAGAGTCCCCGATAGGGGATCCGTAAACCCCACGCCTTTAGGCGGTGTGGGATTGCGGCATTATCGGTGTATCCTGAAAGGATGGAAGGATACAAACGGGGCAGCCACACCGTCTGGGACTGCAAATAACATTTGGTCTGGGTGACGAAGTATCGGTATCCGGTCCTCGGTGGTGATATTGGAAACCGGTGCCGGGAGGTACTACGGGAGACGGCGCGGGCGCATGAGATGGTGATCCATGCCGGGTCGATCAATCGGGATCATGTCCACATGCTGCTATCAATTCCGCCGAGTATGTCGGTGTCGCGGGCGGTGCAGTATCTAAAGGGACGGAGTTCGCACAAGCTTCTGAGCGAATTCGGGGTGCTCCGCAAGCGGTACTGGGGTCAGCATCTGTGGGCGCGAGGTTACTGGGTTACGAGCAGCGGCAATGTTACAGACGAAGTATGGGCGGAGTACATTAAGAACCAGACGCCACCGGAACCAGACGACGACTTCAACGTGACCTAAGTTCGAGTCCGCCGAAGGCGGACCAATCCGGCTTTAAGCCGTAATCTGAAGCCACCGCCTTTTAGGCGGTGGAGTGTTCACACGAAGCTTGCCCTCTAAAAAGTAATTTCGACCCCTCAGCTTTTTCGGATAGCTCCGTCGCGCGAGCTTTGAACTCTTCCCAGCTACAATTGCCGTCAATCATTTCGAATCTCGATGCAATCAATTCTAGAAAAAGCGTACGATCTATGTCGCACCTGCGAGGCAAAAAGCAAAAAAGTCGCGCCTACCATTGATCCAATTGGTAGGCGCGCTGGGGATAAAACCCCAGGAACCGATGAATAAAAGTCAACAGGTCTCAGTTCTCTTCCGTAGGTCATAGTTTGTCTGCGGTCAATTCCAAAAAACCCTGCAATCATTGATGTTGGAAATTCGGTTTCGGCGAAACGTGACGGCGATTCCGGTCATAGTAGGCTTGCGATCGCAAAGACCCCGGTTTTGCAGCGTTCAGGCAGCGCAGGCGAGCACCAGCCAGCGACGCTGGCTGGCACGCCGGGACCCCGTCAGGGGAGGCCGACCAGGCGCCGGGGACGTCGGCAGCGGCCGGCTTGGAAGAGCCGGCCGCTGGGCCCGCGGGAGGGGCCGGGCCTCAGGTTTCGGCGTCCTCCGCCGGCATGTTGGCGCCGCCAACTGTTGCGTTCTGCCAAATTAGGCACAAATATGGGGGCAGAGGAATTCAGATGTCCGACGTTGTTACCGTATCCCAGAGAAAAGCCCGAGAAACTGCGCGACGTCGCGCCGCGGCTGACCTCATCATGGCCGAATGCAGGGCCTTCGCCGCCTCCTACGGTGGACGATTTTTAGTATTTGGTTCTGTTGCCGAAGACCGGATGAAGTTCGACAGCGATTTCGATGTTGTCGTCGATTTTCCCGAGCACGAGAAAGAGGCAGTCAACTTTGTCGAGGAAGCGTGTCATCGCCTGAATCTGCCCTGTGACGTTATCCCCAAGTCGACCTCCAGTGATCGGTTTCTTGACCGAATCAACAATCATGCGGTTCCGTTACCATGAGTGACCCACGTTGGAGCGACGTCGATGCCGACATCAATGACGCCTTGATGCACCTCGGGATGGCTCTCAAAATTTTCGGAGCAGGCGGCTTCCAGGATCCGGACGTAGAAGGCTACAAGAGCACCGGCTCTTTCATGCACGGAATGGCTGCAGGATATACTTCGCTCGAAAATGCCCTGAAGCGCATCTTGGACATCCTGAATGAAACGCCGCCGGCCAGTACAGACCGTTGGCATAAAGACCTCATCGACCGCATCTCAAGACCCATGGCGGGCGACAATGCACGACCAGCATTGGTCGACGAAGAGATGAAGCAAGATCTTCTCGAGTGCATGAGAATGCGCCATCGCGTAAGACACAGTGATTACGGCGAATTTGTTCCGTCGAAAGCCGAGCCTGCGGTCGAGGCTGCTGGGCGTATTACCGCTCGCGTTCGTGATGTCATCGCACGCTTCAAGCGAGCAGTTGATCCCGATCCAGACGAGAACAATGACGGCGGAGATGGCGCTGGCGGCGGGGCTGCCGGCGGCCCGCCGTAGTGAGAAAAAGAAAATAATTTGCTGCGCGTAACCTTGCGTTCGTCGATGCGGCGGCCCGCAGCAGCTCTCCAGGCGCCGCTGGTCGGTCATCTCCCGAACGCTAGAACCCCGCCATTCTCAGGTGGGCTCGCTATTTCAGTGCCGGACTTCTCGAAGAACGTGCCGAAATTCTGGTCCGGCGGTGTCTGTTGCATGAACCACTGTGCGAACCCGTGCGGGTTGGCGAACAGAGCCAGCTTCGGCTCCCGCGGGTCCTCGGGCTTGGAGTGGAAGATGAGGCCGGTTTTCTCGTTCGTTCCGATCACTCGGACTGTGGGCGTCACGTCGAGATGCATGCCGTCGTAATAGACGGTGCTACAGCGTGTCTTGCGGTCGGCCTTGTCGTGATAGCGCGAACCGGACTCTGCCCGGATGGCTTCATCCAGCGTCGAAAGGACGAGCTCGGGATCGACGTCTGTGCGGCAAGACAGTTGCGCCATCACGTCGATGTCGAATTCGTCGTCAGTGGCGTGGCGGGCGACGGTCGCGCCGATGGCGAACCCGCCCTGAGTGTAGAAGTCGAGGATCAAACCGAAAAGGGGGCTGGCGTCACGTTCGATCCATTCGTGGATCGCGTGGTAATGGTCGACGGCCCGCTGGTAGTCGGTCGGGCTAAGCTGGATGCGGACCGCCACGTCGGCCAGCATCACGTCGATGGCGCTGTAGTTGGCGATCTCTCGCAGATAGCGATCGGTGTAGTTCATCTCGACGCTCCGTATGACGCTGACTCAATTCACGATTCGTTCCTTGTAGTATTTCCGGCGGTCCATTGCCGACCGCCGGAGGATAATGCAGCTTCACCGTGAACAGATAGCGCATCAGGACCTGAAGCCGTCGAATGTGCTCACCTACGGAAATGACGGCTGCCGCGTTGCCGATTTCGGCCGGTCATCCCGCAGGGGACGGGATATCTGGGTGGACGAATTGAAGATCGCGGGCGATCCGTCTTACGCGCCGCCTGAGCAGCAATACTCACACACCCATGGTGATTTCGTGGTTCGCCGGATCGGGTGCGATCTCTATCTGCTCGGCAATCTCGCCGCGTTCCTGTTCACCGGGATCAATATGACTGCGGCGCTGTTTTCTCGAATGGACCCCGCCTTGTGTCCGCAGAATTGGGCAGGCACCTATGAACAAGTCCTACCGCACCTTCAGCGGGCGTTCGCGGACGCCGTCGCAGACGTAAGCGCATCGATCGACCCTTTGGTCCGGGATGAGATTACCACATTAGTGCGTGAACTGTGCAATCCGGACCTTTCGAAGCGCGGACATCGGAAAGGTATCGGGCGCGGCAGCCAATATTCGCTTGAACGCTACAAATCACACACCGATCTGCTGCTGAAGCGGACTGCTGTCACCGTGCGCAGCCGCCGATCATCATGACCACCCAATTTTTCCGAAAGAACCGGGATGTCGTACCGCGCTGGCGGCCGGTCGCACGCGTCGTCGCGGCAGGAGAATTGTCGAGTCCGAACAAACCGGCCGCGCCTCCCGAGTCTGGCTTACCGAGCGAACTGAAAGAACGGCTGGAGGCGTGGCGCAAAGACAGCAACGTCATTACCGCCGCCGAGCTCGTTGAAATTGCTATCGTTGAAGGAATGGAAAGCGAGGCAGAGAAAGCCGCTAGGACACTGGTCAATCAGGGCTCGACGGCGACCGCGCTTGTGAAGAAACAGGCATCGATCCTGCTCGGAAGACTCGGCGCTGAAACGTCAGAAATCAGCCAGGCCGTAAATGTCGGCAATTTGAGGCAGCGCGTCCACCGCTTTCCGAATGATGCCTTCTCATGGGCCGATCTGGCCCTTGGCTTCGTAACAATCGGCAAGAGGGATTCCGCTCAACGAGCGATGGCCGTCGCCCTTCAATTGGCGCCGTTTGACCGACACATTCTGCGGTCCGCAGCTCGGATGTATCTTCATCTTGGAGATCCCGAGCGCGCTCACGATTTGCTGAAGAACAACGCAGCCACGAGGTCGGATCCATGGCTCGTCGCCGGCGAGATCGCGCTCTCTGCCGCCGCCCACCGCAAGCCCTTCTTGATGAAGGTCGGTACGGCCATTCTTGAGGACGGAGATTTCCAGCCGCTCCATGTTTCAGAACTCGCGTCCGCGGTGGGCACTATTCATCTTCGTGACGGCAACAGGAAAGCCCGAAAACTTTTCCGGCGTAGTCTGCTACACCCCACGGGGAACTCACTGGCACAAGCCGAATGGGCAAATCCCCACTTGGGCGGCGAAATCGTTTCGCCTGGACAAATCGAGCAAGTACCGAACTCCGGAGAAGCTCGCGCCTTTCACGCCTATTGGGCAAGTGACTTCGACCGCCTGCTTTCGGTCTGCGAAAATTGGATAACGGAGGAGCCATTCTCGTCGCGGCCGTACGTCGTCGGCTCAATGGCCGCCATCACGAATGATGACGTTCAACTTGGGTTGAAGTTTGCGCGAAAAGGGCTCGACCTTGATCCGGAATCGACGGTACTTCGCAACCATCTCGCTTACGCTCTCATCGCCAATGACGAATGCCCAGAAGCGGCGCAGATATTGCGGCAGACGATGTCGAAGCACCCCGACAGCTACTCGATCGGATTCCTGTTGGCCACTACGGGTATGCTGGCAATCAGACAGGGAGACATCGACACCGGAATCTCCCGCTATCAATCCGCCATGACGCTTTTCAAGCGGCAAGGCAACCAAGCCTCCGAAGCGTCCGCAGCCGCTTTTCTTGCACTCGAAGTTTCTCGTTCCGGAAGTGAAAAGTCTGATGCCTTTATCAAACAGGCGGAGGAGTTGACCAAGGACCTTCGTTACGCGCCGGAAGCAAAAATTGTGATCGATAGAGCGAAGCGCTGGAACGCTGCGGTAAAGCTCCGGCAGGCGGAGCCGGAGCGACGTCTATGATCATGTCGCCTTCACTTCACTATCTCATAGTATCGGCAGGGATACCGGTTGGCGGAGGACGCTTGGGAAACTAATGGCCGTCGAACATACCTTCATGACGAAGACGCCGACCGAGCCTTCATCGAGGAATTAAGAAGCGCTGTTCGGGTTTTTGAATGGGAAGCAGATCGAAACAGGTTGCGAACATTCGGTTATTCCGGAAGCGGTGAAGTTATGGAAATCGAACCTGGCGGCTGGGAACATCAGGTCATTTTTTTGCATCATATGAAGGCTCTCGATTAGCATAGGGCCGCATTCCCAGCCCGTTTCGCAGCAGCACGCCGGCGGCGTTACGGCTTCCAGCCTTCCTGGCCTTGGCTTGTACGCGCTGCGCGCTCAAAGGCCTGGCTCTTTTCCCTAGCAGGGGTCGCTGGCGTATTTGCGTAGGCTTTGAAATGGTTTTCCCATTCCTTTGCCGAGATACCCGACACATCGTCCGGCAGAGGGCCGGCAGCGCCCCGCTTCCAGGCGGCCCCCGGCATCCGAGAGGGGGACTGGGCCGCACAGGCGGCCAAATGACCGGCGTCACGCCCGACTTCGTCGATCCCGGCGGCCCGCAACGGCTCCCCGGACCCCGCCCGTCGACCTGAACGCGCCTATCCTGGCCCGTTCGACAGCTGCCGCGGCCGCCGGCGGCGGTCCCCGAAAGCAGAAACCCCGCCATCTTCAGGCGGGGGTTGCTATTTCAGTGCCAGCGTCAGCGTTTTTCCGGGCGTCGGATCGCAGGCATACTATGCCCAAATCGCAGACAAACTATGACCGACGCTGAAGCACCGACCAAAGTACGTCCCCTAGTGTCTTTGTAAGCCGTTGGAATCTCACAATCCGAATTCCCTGCGGACTGGCGAAATCGGAGGGTTGCCGGGCAAAGTACGTCCCCTAATTCAAACCCGCTCGAACGAAGTCGGAAAGGACCGTTCGCTCCAAGCGGCAAGCGGCCGCTGGCGTCATCTTGACAGGCAAACATAAGACAACGTTATCAATGACTTATTCGGTCCGCTGCGCCACGAGTTAACAATGAAACGGGGGCGGCGGTTGAGGCTTTCTCCGAATGGCACCATATTGCGAGGATGTCGAAGAGTGGGTTCGAGAATCTGACTGCAGCCGTGACCACGATCAACACGCCGATGCCGTTCCGCATCGACGAAGGCACTTTGCTGGCATGTCTGAAAGGGGAAATTCTCGAGCGAAAATGGCGCGTGTACGTGCAAGCGTTGTTCGATGAGGTCGATGTTTCCGTCATTCACAATCTCGTCGTTGATCATTTCGTGTCGTTCGACGATCTATTGAAGGCCATCGACAACTGGCAGGTCACGGAGTCCGAGAATGAAAGATGGATCAGGGAGATGGCTTCCTTCGAGGTGGGAAGATCTCATGCAGAAAGCGCTGATCGCACTCGATAGTTTGGAGGGCGGGCCCGGATCGTGGACGTTCGGCGGCGGCACTGCCTTGGCGCAGATCCTGGGTCATCGGATCAGCTACGACGTCGATATTTTCTTGGATTCAAGCACCATCTTGAAGAACCTCGCGCCCAATATTAACCCGGTGACGAAGTCGCTTTGCGATACGTGGCAATGGCCAGGCAAGTACCTGAAACTTATCCTGCGCGACGTTGGTGAGATCGATTTTCTGAACGCCCCATCGTATATCGACAATCCAACGTATCAGATGAAATTTGGCGACCGCTCCATTGCTGTGGAGCGGTCTGCAGAAATCGCGACCAAAAAATTGGTCTATCGAGCATCGACATACACGGCGCGCGACACGTTCGATCTTGCCGCGATCTACTTGTATGATCGTTCGGCCCTAGGCGAGATTGCACAATGTCCGGCAATCACCGATCATGTCGTGCTGTCCGCTCTGAACCGGTTAAATCTTGCGAAGCACCAGTATCAATCGGAAATGAGAAAACTGATTAACTCAACTCCGCGGGGCGAGGAATTCATCGACAAATCCTGCGAAATTGCTTTGGAAGCCCTCGCGGAGATTCGGAATCTGATCCCCAAAAATGAGACCGAGCCAAGCAATGGGATGCAGTGTTCTTGAAATCGCGTTCCAAGGCGTCAGGTCAGCACGTCGACTAGGCTGCCCAGATGGAAGTTAAAATCAGGAGGGCTCGCAGCGAACCTTAAGTCCTTCGCGAGCCCTTCTTTATTCGTGTCCCATACGAACGTACTATGGTCGGCGCTGCTGCTCTTGCCGACAGGAAAACCCGGCAAAAATGCGGGTTTTTAAAGTGTCACGGGCCCACTATGCCACAATCGCGGACTTTCTATGGTGTGAGCCAGATCGCGGGCCACCAACCAACTATGCCCACATCGCGGACTTTCTGTTGTGAACTCCGCGAAGTCACGCCTTGTGCCACTGCCCCTCTTGCCCAAAGCCGAGACCCCGCCGTCGCCGGCGGGGTCTCGGGCTCTCCACGAGGGACCTACTTTGCCCCGATTAGGGGACACACTTCTAGGGAACGAACTATGCCCATGGCTGCAGACGCCAGAGACGTTACACCAAGTTGGAATACTAGGAACAGCCGGTTGTACTTCCACACGTATCGCACTTCATGCAGGTGCCATTCCGCACCAGCGTAAAGTTGCCGCACTCCGAGCACATCTCGCCTTCGTAGCCTTTGGCCTTGGCTTCCGCCCGGCGTTCGGCCTTGGAGGGCGCGGTCTGGGCGTGCGCGGCGCCGGCCTTGCTCCACTGCATGGCTTCCAGCTTTTCCGTCGGCGACAGGTCGTGGCTCGCTTCCTGCTTCAGCGCGACCGCGCCTTCGACCGCATCGGAGGCGCGCGCGGTGGCGCCGTGCGCGGCCATCGCGGTGACGTTGCCGGAGGCGCGGGCGTCCGGCTCGCTGCTGCTGCGCATGACGACGAGATTGTCGGTGCGCGAGCGGGTCAGGCCCTTCGACAGGTACTTGTTGCTGGGCTGCTCCGGCTGCTTGCCTTCCTCGATGCCCTTGCCGATGGCGTCGAAGTTGGATTCGCTGGGGTCGACGTGGGCGAGATCGAACCGGCTCATGTAGCTGACCGCGAGCTCGCGGAACACATAGTCGAGGATCGAGGTCGCATATTTGATGCTGTCATTGCCCTGCACCGGACCCGCGGGCTCGAAGCGGGTGAAGGTGAAGGCGTCGACGTATTCCTCCAGCGGCACGCCGTATTGCAGGCCGAGCGAAACCGCGATGGCGAAGTTGTTGATGAAGGAGCGCAGCGCCGCGCCTTCCTTGTGCATGTCGATGAAGATCTCGCCGAGCCTGCCGTCGTCATATTCGCCGGTGCGCAGGTAAACCTTGTGCCCGCCGACCACGGCCTTTTGCGTGTAGCCCTTGCGGCGATCCGGCATCCGCTCGCGCTCGCGCATCACCACGATGCGCTCGACCAGCCGCTCCACCACCTTTTCGGACAATGCGCGGCGCGCGCGGCCATCGGCTTCTCCATGAAGCTCTCGACCGCATCGTCCTCCTCGTCCTCGTCGCTGATGAGCTGCGAGTTCAGCGGCTGCGACAGTTTCGAGCCGTCGCGGTAGAGCGCGTTGGCCTTCAGCGCGAGCTTCCAGGACAGCAGATAGGCGGACTTGCAATCCTCCACCGTGGCGTCGTTCGGCATGTTGATGGTTTTCGAGATCGCGCCCGAGATGAACGGCTGCGACGCCGCCATCATGCGGATGTGGCTTTCCACGCTGAGATAGCGCTTGCCGACCTTGCCGCAGGGGTTGGCGCAATCGAACACGCTGTAGTGTTCGGCCTTCAGATGCGGCGCGCCTTCCACCGTCATCGCGCCGCAGATGTGGACGTTCGCCGCCTCGATCTCGCGTTTGGTGAATCCGACCGCGGCAAGGAGGTCGAAATTCGCAGCCGCAATCGCTTCCGGCTCGATCTTCAAGGTGTCGCGCAGGAAGTCCTCGCCAAAGGTCCACTTGTTGAAGGCGAACTTGATGTCGAAGGCGGTCGGCAGCGCCGCCTCGACCTTCGCCAGAGCTTCGTCGGTGAAGCCCTTGGCTTTCAAGGTGGAAACGTTGATGGCGGGCGCGTTGGAGAGCGAGCCGTGGCCGACGGCATAGGCCTCGATTTCCGCGATGTCGACTTTCACGGTAGCCGAGCGCGCGCAGCGCCTCCGGGACGGCGCGGTTGATGATCTTGAAGTAGCCGCCGCCGGCGAGCTTCTTGAATTTCACCAGCGCGAAGTCGGGCTCGATGCCGGTGGTGTCGCAATCCATCACGAGACCGATGGTGCCGGTAGGCGCCACCACGGTGACCTGCGCGTTGCGGAAGCCGTTGGTTTCGCCTGTAGCGAGCGCCTTGTCCCAGGCGGCCTTGGCGTGCTCGACGATGTCGGCCTGCTTGCAAGAGGCGTGATCGAGCGGCACCGGATTGACGGCGAGCGCCTCGTAGCCGCGGCTTTCGCCGTGCGCGGCGCGGCGGTGGTTGCGGATCACCCGCAGCATGTGGCCGGCGTTCTTCTTGTAGCCGGGGAAGGGGCCGAGTTCCTTGGCCATCTCGGCCGAGGTGGCATAGGCGGTCCCGGTCATGATCGCGGACAGCGCACCGCACAGCGCGCGGCCTTCCTTGGAGTCGTAGGACAGGCCCATGGTCATCAGGAGCCCGCCGATATTGGCGAAGCCCAGGCCCAGCGTGCGGAATTCGTAGGACAGTTCCGCGATCGCCTTGGAGGGGAACTGCGCCATCATCACGGAGATTTCGAGCACCACGGTCCACAACCGGCAGAGATGCTCGTAGGAATCGACGTCGAACAGTTTCGTCGTGGTGTTGTAGAAGGTGATCAGGTTGGCCGACGCCAGATTGCAGGCGGTGTCGTCCAGGAACATGTATTCCGAGCACGGATTGGACGCGCGGATATCGCCGGACGCCTTGCAGGTGTGCCAGTCGTTCATGGTGGTGTTGAAGTGCAGGCCGGGATCGGCGGACGCCCAGGCGGCGTGGCCGATTTTTTCCCAGAGGTCGCGCGCCTTCAGCGTTTTCGTCACTTTCTTGTTGGTGCGGCCGATCAGGTTCCAATCCCCGTCGGTCTCTACCGCGCGCAGGAAATCGTCCTTCAGCGACACCGAATTGTTGGAGTTCTGGCCGGATACCGTGAGGTAGGCCTCCGAATCCCAGTCGGTGTCGTAAATCGGGAAGTCGATGTCCTTGTAGCCCTGTTTGGCGAACTGGATGACGCGCTTGATCATGCCGTCGGCGACCATCGCGCGGCGGGCGAGTTTGATCTCGCGGCGCAGGGCAGGGTTCTTTTCAGGATCGAAGCAGTCGTCGCCGCTGCCTTCGCAGTTGACGCAGGCCTTCAGCACCGCCTTGAGATGCCGCTGGTTGAGCTTGGAGCCGGTCACGAGGGCGGCGACCTTCTGCTCCTCCTTCACCTTCCAGTCGATATAGGTCTCGATGTCGGGATGGTCGGCGTCGACCACCACCATCTTCGCCGCGCGGCGCGTGGTGCCGCCGGACTTGATGGCGCCGGCCGCGCGGTCGCCGATCTTGAGGAAGCTCATCAGGCCGGACGAACGTCCGCCACCCGACAGCTTCTCGCCTTCGCCGCGCAGGCGGGAGAAGTTGGAGCCGGTGCCGGAGCCGTATTTGAACAGGCGCGCCTCACGCACCCAGAGGTCCATGATGCCGCCCTCGTTGACGAGGTCGTCCTCGATGCCCTGGATGAAGCAGGCGTGCGGCTGCGGGTGCTCGTAGGCCGATTTGGATTTGGTCAGTTTGCCGGTCTTCCAGTCCACGTAATAGTGGCCCTGGCCGGGACCGTCGACGCCGTAGGCCCAGTGCAGGCCGGTGTTGAACCATTGCGGCGAATTCGGCGCGACCATCTGCTTCGCCAGCATGTAGCGCAGTTCGTCATAGAAGGCGCGGGCGTCTTCCTCGCTCGAGTAATAGCCGCCCTTCCAGCCCCAATAGGTCCAGCAGCCGGCGAGGCGATCGAACACCTGCTTGGCGGAGAGCTCGCTGACGTAACGCTCGGATTCGGGCAGGGCGGCCAACGCCTCGGTGTCGGGCACCGAGCGCCACAGCCAGGACGGCACGGTCTCTTCCTCGACCTTCTTCAGGCGCGCGGCGACGCCGGCCTTGCGGAAATACTTCTGCGCGAGAACGTCGGAGGCGACCTGCGACCAGAATTCCGGCACCTCGACGTTTTCGAGGCGGAACACCACCGAGCCGTCGGGATTGCGGATTTCAGATGTCGTCAATCTGAAATCAATCTGTGCGTAGGGTGACTGGCCTTCAGTCGTGTGTCGCCGTTCGATTCGCATGGTCGTGCCCCGTTCTCTTTGACCGGCCGCCGCCGCGGCGCCGGGTGTTTTTCCTTGAGCGAACCTCCGGACCAAAGCTGAAGACAACTTTGGCCAAGGCATCCGCAAGCTCTACCGGTCGACCCGGCCCTTTTCTCGTCTCCGGCCGCAAGATTCGGTGCGAGCAACCTGCCTGCACCCTGGCTTGCCGCCGCATGGCCTGAAACGGAACGCCCCCGTTCCGGATCAGGCGCATGTACTCAACGCCCCAACTCTCAACCTGAGCCATTTTCGGCTCGTTTTTCGCGCTCCGGAAGCGTCCGGAATTCGGGGCAAAAATGCCCGTTCCGCTGCCTCGACCGGCGGGCGGAGTGATCATTCTGGAACCCTTCAGGGAGCGATCAGCGGGACCCGAACACACTCGCGCCGAACAGGAGCAAAGCTAGGACGACTCCATCGCGCCCGTCAAGGATTAGTACGAGTTTCTGAATCAAATACTAAATATGGTGGAAAGTCGGGGAAAACAGGGGGCCTTCCGCGCCGCTGTTGCTGGCAAGTATCAGTGAGTCCTCAGGGATTCCCAAGGAAAAAAATTCCGTTCCGGCATCGGGTTCCCCGCTGCGCCCGCTGTTCACAGGGCAACTATTTATTGTGGCGGAGGGCTTGCCTTGGAAAGACTCAGGTGAAGCTACGGCAAGGTATGGTCTGACATGTCCTGCGGCGGATGGTTTCTAGCCGAAATAGCGGTCAAGGTGCCGATGATTCCCACCGGTCCAGCCCTCCCATGACACTGCAAAACCAGCCGGGCGCGAAAGCGCGCATCGCGCCCGCGGGCCTTCTGTTCCTCGCCATCACCTCGATCGGCTGGGGCTTTAACTGGCCCGTCACCAAGCATCTCCTGAGCCAGCTGCCGCCGCTCACGCTGCGCGGCACGACCGGCGTGGTGGGCGCGAGCCTGCTGGCGCTGCTGGCGATATCCCGCGGCCAGAAGCTGCACGTGCCGCGCGAACTCTGGCCAAGGCTGGTGCTCGCCGCGTTTCTCAACGTCGGCTGCTGGATGGTGTTGATGGGGTTTGCGCTGCTCTGGCTTCCGGCGAGCGAGGCGGCGCTGATCGCCTATACCATGCCGGTATGGGCCTCCATCCTGGCCTGGCCCATCCTCGGCGAACGGCCGAATCTGTTGCGTGTCATCTCGCTGGTGATGGCCTTCCTTGGGCTCAGCGCCATCCTCGGCGGCAATGGCGTCGCGGCGAGCCTGTCAAAGCTGCCGGGAATCATCATGGCGCTGGGCGGCGCGCTCGGTTTTGCGGTCGGCGCGGTTCTGGCCAAGAAGCTGCCCGTCAACCTGCCGCCGGTGTCGGCGGCGGCCTGGCAGATCGGCATCGGCTGCCTGCCGGTGGCGATCGTGGGCCTGCTGTTCGAGAAATCCAGCGTGGCCGGGTTTTCCGGGTTTGACTGGATGCTGCTGAGCTATTCGACCGTGGTGCAGTTCTGCATCGCCTATGTCTGCTGGTTCGCGGCGCTCGCCCGGTTGCCGGCCTCGGTCGCCGCGATCGGCACCATGGCGGTGCCCGTGATCGGCGTGGTCGCCTCTGCCGTGGCGCTGCACGAGCCGCTCGGCATCGGCCAGATCGCGGCGCTGGCGTTCACGCTGGCCGGCGTGGCGCTCGCGACGCAATCGTGACGAGCGCACGGTTCGCGCGGCGAGAGGCTCAATCCGTGGGGGAGGCCAGCGGCGCCTGCGCCGTCTGCCGCGACGCGATCAGGGGACAGGCCTCGATATCGAAGCGATCCGCGCCCGGAATGGTCTCGCACGCGCGCGCGCTGTCGAACTGCAAGCCGTAGTCGGCGAGCAAGTTTTGCCGTGGCGGTTCGCCGCGCAGATGCAGCGCCCAGATGCCTCCGGGCAGCGGGTCGGCGAGGCCGTCACGAATGCGGCGGTCCAGCGAGCCTCCCGGCACGATCGGCAGCAGGATGTCGGCAAGCTGATAGGCGCGCGAGCCGGCCGGCAGCAGTGGAATGACGTAGCCGACCGGCTTCTCGATCAGAAAATAGGTGGCGGGGCTGCGCAGCGATCCGGAAACAACGGGTTGGTACGGCTGCGACCAGGGGCGGCGCGACCAGTCCGCGGGCTCAGACCACAGCGCGATGGCAAGCGCCGCGGTCGCCGCGACGAAACCGGTCCGGGGTCCCACGCGTGTCTCGCGCGTCCCTGACGCGGCAAAGGGCAGCACGCGCAGCAGGCGGGAAAGCAGGACGACGATCAGCGGCGCGGCGAGCAGCTCCAGCGCGAGCGCATAGCGATGAATTGAAAATGCCTGCAGCCACATGGCGTAGGCCACCAGGAAGAACAGCAGGAATTGCTTGTCCCGAAGCGTGAAAACCCGCTTGCCGCGGAGCAGGCTCGCGCCCGCGGTCGCCGCAAACAGGACGACAAGGATGGCGAACCGCGGATCCCGAAATGGCCCCTCCGATGAACGGTGGTCGCCGATCAGCCAATAGAACGGATAGGCGGCGGCGTCCCATGCGTTGCGCGGCATGAATCGCCAGTCGGCGATCGATGCCATCGGCGCTTCGGGAGAGCGAAAGATGTTGTTGTAAAATGGAAACACCGGATTGCCGAACGCTTCCCACATCGTCCAGCACCACGCGCCGCCGGTGCAGAGCGCCCCGATGGCGCAGCCGACGGCGAAACAGCACAGCGCCATCGCCGGGCGCGCGGCGTACAGCAGCGCCGCGCCCGCCCCGATGACAAAAATCATGTTGGTGAGCTTCAGACCCGCGGCGGCGCCCAGCAACAGTCCCGCGATGACGTAGCCGCTTCGATGTCGGGCGTCCGACGACAGGATCAGGCCAACACCGCCGATGACGGGCAGCGCCGTGAGGATGTCGGCGAAGCTGGTGCCGACCTCGGACAATGTCATCGGACCGAATGCCGCGATCACGACCGATGCCGCGATCGTCCATCCGCTGGCGCCGCTGCTCAGCGCCACGCGCGACACCCAATAGATCAATGCGAGGTTGAGGCCTTGAATGGCGCCCAGCATCATTCCCGAGAACGGCGCGGCCACATGATGGCGCAATAGATAGGCAGGCAGATAGACGAGAGGGTTCAGGAACGTTTGAATGCCGGCCGGCGCGACGTCCTGATCGTATCGCCCGTGAAGCAGCGCGAAGGCGTTGTACTCGTGATAGTTCAGCCAGTCCCAGTTGATGTCCTCGCCGGCAAACCAGGTGTAGGCGGCGCCCGCCGCCAGCGACCCCACGATCACGGCCCAGGTCTTGAAACTACGGCTCTGGAAACCGCCGCCCTGGAAATTGCTCCGCGCGGTCGCCGCATTGAAGGCTGCCCGGCCGGTCAACTGCGACCTCCGGTCAAACCCGCAAGTTGAGTCAAATTGAAATACACGCGCGACACATCCGCACTATGATGGGGGACCGGTTAAGAAACCGCTTGCAGTTCCGCGCGCCGATGAGCCCCGGGGGAACGGAACCGTGACCGGCGGCCGATCGGCGGCGGACCAGTCCAAACTGGACAATCCGGCCCGCCAATGGCATCAGGGGCGCCAGGCGCTTCTCGAACGGGCCAGGTCCCATGAAACTGTTTCTGCTCAAGCTATTTACGTGGTGGAATGGCCAGACCTTCGGCACGCAATTGTGGACGTGGCGGTACGGCGAACTGGTCGGCGCGGACGAGCAGGGCAACCGCTACTATCGCACCAAGGGGCGCAAGATCGATCCGACGCTCGGCTTCGAGCGGCGCTGGGTGGTCTACAACGGCTATGCGGAAGCGACCCGCGTGCCGCCGTCTTGGCACGGCTGGCTGCATCACACCGTCGATGTGGCGCCGACCGAAGAGACCTACACCCCGCGCGAATGGCAAAAGCCGCATGTGCCGAACATGACGGGGACGCCTGCCGCCTATCGGCCCTCCGGTTCGACGCTTGCGAGCGGCCGCCGTCCCAAGGCCACCGGCGATTACCAGCCGTGGACGCCGGGTAGCTGACCACTGAAGGTCGTATCCAGGGCCTGTGAACAACGGGAACAGCGGGGACATCCTCCACGGCGTTGTTGTGTCCCTCATGGGGGCGTGGCTCAATGGGTCATCTTACGGAGATGGGAAACCACCGCGACGGTTCGGGCTCCAGTTCGCGACTGCCCCGATAAGCAGCGGCTTCCGATCAGGATGTGGCCGGGAGATAGGCCCCTGGCGATCAGCGTCCTGAAATCGCCGTCAATGTGAAGCTGCCGTAAGACAGGAAAGGCCGCTTGGGAAACCAAGCGGCCTTTTTCTTCTTAAAGCGCTTAGCGAAGGGGGGAGACCGTTCGCGTGAAGGAAACACCTCAAACAAAAAGGCCCCTTTTCTTCAGTGGAATGCCGGGCAGGATTGGGATTTCACGCGAGCCTGGCTGCGGCGCGACGGTTGGCGGCGCCGCGGCGCTCCTGGGCGGGGGCATTTCTTTCCTTCAGGCGCGCGACAATCTCCGCCGGCGCGGTGTCGGGCGAGCCTGAATCGAATGGCGGCGCCGGGTTGTATTCGAGCCGGAGCTGGATCGCCTGCGCGGTCGGCTGGTCGATCAGGATCGAAACCAGCGTCAGCGCAAAATCGATTCCCGCGGTGACGCCGCCGCCGGTGACGCGGTTGCGGTCGACGCACACCCGCGTCCGGGCCGGCGTCGCCCCGTAGAGGGCGAGAAATTCCGTCGCCGTCCAATGCGTCGCCGCGCGGTACCCCTTCAAGAGGCCGGCCGCGCCCAGCACCAGCGATCCCGTGCAGACCGAGGTGACGTACTTTGCGCTTGCGGCCTGACCGCGCAGGAATTGAAGCGTCTCTTCATCGTTGACCATGTCATCGGTGCCGGCGCCGCCGGGGACACAGATCACGTCGAGTTGCGGGCAATCGGCAAAGGTGGTGGTAGGCGTCAGCGTCAGCACGCTGTCGCTCGCGACCGGCTCGATCCGCTTCCAGATCAGATGCACCTTCGCGTCCGGCACGCTTGAGAACACCTGCAAGGGGCCCGTGAGGTCGAGTTGGGTCACCTTTGGAAATACCAGAAATCCAATCTGGAGCGGCGCTGACATGGCGGGGGGCTTTCGAGGTTTGGCTTGACCAGGTTCTGCTTGACGCTTGCATCCTGGCATGATCGTCTTTTGTCTTAAATGGCGAATTTCCCTCATTTTAAGACGCGGGACTGAATCGTGATTGGCGTGCTCGTTTTTCCCGATTTCCAGTTGCTGGACGCCGCCGGCCCGATTTCGGTGTTCGAGATCGCCGGCCGCTTTGCGGGTAACGCATCGTCGATCAGGGTGCTTGCGGAAGTGCCCGGCCCGGTGCGCAGCTCGTCCGGCGTCGAGTTGCATGGCGCGGGGTTTGCGATCCGCCGGTGCGATCTCGACCTTGATTGTCGCAGGCGGTGAGGGGGTTCGCGTGGCGTCGCGCTCCGCCAGGGCGCTGGCCT
Source organism: uncultured Alphaproteobacteria bacterium (assembly GCA_963786045.1). GTDB lineage: Bacteria > Pseudomonadota > Alphaproteobacteria > Rhizobiales > Xanthobacteraceae > Bradyrhizobium. The sequence continues at coordinate 145,361 of CAWAXR010000009.1, forward strand.
TCGTTCGGGCTGCGGCAAAACGCGGGGTCCGCATCGCCAGCGTCTGTTCGGGGGCCTACATTCTCGCCGAAGCAGGACTGCTGGACGGCCGCCGTGCCACCACGCACTGGCAGCGCACCCGGCATTTCCTGTCCGCTTACCCCAAGGTGAAGCTCGAGCCCGATCGGATTTTCGTCCGTGACGGCGATATCTGGAGTTCGGCCGGCATCAGTGCCGGCATCGATCTGGCGCTGGCGATGGTGGCGGAGGATTTCGGCGAAGAGATCGCGCAGGAAACCGCGCGCCAGCTCGTGCTCTATCATCGCCGCACCGGCGGGCAGTCGCAGTTCTCATCGCTGTTGGAATTGAAAGCGCCAACAGGGCGCTTCGGGCCGCTGCTGACCTGGGCGCGCGAGCATCTCGATGCACCGCTGACGGTGGAGCAGCTGGCCGAGCGGGCCGGCATGAGTTCGCGGCATTTCACCCGTGCCTTCATTGCCGAGACCGGCACCACGCCGTCGAAGGCGGTGGAGCGCCTGCGGATCGAGGTGGCGCGGCAACAGGTGCAATCCTCCGGCGAGGCCATCGAGCGTGTCGCGCAATCAACCGGCTTTCGCGATCCGGAGCGGATGCGCCGCGCCTTTATTCGCGCCTTCGGCCAGCCGCCGCAATCGCTGCGGCGTGCGGCACGGGCGGGTTAGGGCGTGGCCTTGCAAATCCATGGGCGGCATCGGCCTGCCTTTTCAATCACCTCGACGGCGCGGGCCGATAGTGTGGACGGCCCGGTTACTTGGCACGGGCTGGCCGCCGTGCCATCCTGAGGCCGGTCGTATAGCAACGAACAAACGCGCCATGGGAGGAGACCGCTTGTACCGGCATGTCGTATTTCTGTGCTCGGTCGCGATCGCTGTACTGAGCGCAGGCGTCGGCTACTCTCGCTGCCGACTCCGAACGCTGCCAGGAGCTGAGTCGCCGGTTTCGAGTCGCGAAACCGCAGATCACTGCGATCGAAGTGTCGCTGACGCTGTTTTCGGCTGCGGACGGGAACTGTATGGACCTGGCGACCGAACTACTGGATTACGGCGCGTCGGTTGACGCGCGCGACCGGTTCGGTGCGCGACCCCTTAGTCATGCCGCCAGGTTCGGCCATCTTGAGATGGTCGACCTCTTGCTGGCGCGTGGCGCTCCGATCGATGCGCGCAATCTCGCTGGCGCGACCGCGCTGTATTTCGCTGCCGAGGGCGGCCGGACGCCGGTCGCGCAACGGCTTATCGAACGCGGCGCCGACGTCAAATTCACCGGGCGCAGCGGGATTTCTCCAGTGGCTGCCGCCGCCTACGCCGGCAACGATGCGATCGTCGAGGCGTTGCTCGCGAATGGGGCCGACGAGCGAGCGCCCGACGAAACCGGAAAGCCGCCGATCGTCTATGCCGCGGCCGGCGCCCGACTCGACATCGTGAAGCGGTTGCTGGCGCGAAAGATGGACATCAACGCCCGTTACCCCAATAACCTCACCTTGCTGATGTGGGCGGCGGGTCCAGATGAAAAGGTCCCGGAAGCGCGGGCGATCGAGGTTGTGACGTACCTGCTGGACGCCGGTGCGCATATCGATGATCGAGATGACCGCGGCCGCACGGCACTTATGATTGCGGCCGAAGGCGGCCATGCCGAAATCGCCAATCTACTGCTGGCGCGAAACGCCGATCCGGCTCTCAGGGACAAAGCCGGAAAACGCGCCGCAGATCTCACCGTGCTGTCTTCGCTGCGTGAACGGCTGACGCCGCGCTGAGGGCCGCCTACAGACCCGACAGAAATTCCTCAAGCGCCGCGAGATCGTCAGGCGGGGTGGCCAGCATCAGGTCGGACATGCCGGGATTGTTGCCGCGTGCACGGGTGCGGAAGTCGGCGATTGTTTTGGTCAGGTATTCCCTGCTCTGGCCCGCCAACCGGGGCACAGTGCCGTCGCCCTGAAATTGATCGAGGTGGCAACCGGTGCAGCCCACCGAGCGGTCGGCGCTCAGGGCCCGTTCGGTAACGTCCTTCGGCGACCGGGGCTGGCCCAGGTCAGGCCACGGCTTTTTCGAGAAATATTCCGCGAGGGCAAGCATGTCGTCCTTCTCAAGGGACGAAGCGATCGGCTGCATGATCTCGCTCTTGCGGTCAGCGCGTTTGAAATCGCGGAGCTGGATGTAGATGTATCCGAGTTGTTGTCCCCAGATGACGGGAATCGTCTTGTCGACTGGCTTGCCGTCCTGGCCATGGCAGCCGGCGCAGACCTCGGCTTTTTCGGCGACGCCTTGGGCAACGGCCGGCGTGGCGCCTGCGCCCAACAATACTCCGACGATGACCACGCCGGGATTCAACCAGCCCAACTTGCCGCGCATCAATTTCATTCCAATGAAGCCCTAACAGAAGCGGGGCCGTGACCGGCCCCGCTTTAGCTACCAATATAACGTCTGCTGGTTCAATCGAGCGTAAAGGCGATTATGTTGTTGCCGCGGCGGAAATTGACCTGGGTGTTGCCGCCCGCGCCGACCACGACATATTGCTTGCCGCCCACCATATAGGTGGAAGGCGGAGCATTGACGCCCGCGCCGGCGCGGAAGCTCCACAATTCCTTGCCGTTGGACGAATTGTAGGCCGCGAACTTGCCGTTGCCTTCACCGGTGAAGACAAGACCGCCTGCTGTGGCGAGAATGCCGCCGATCATCGGCTCCGGCGTTTTCACCTGCCATTTGATCTTGCCGGTGTTGTAGTTGACGGCGGTGATGTTGCCCGATTGCTTTTCGCCCGGGATCGCCGTGAATGCGCCGCCAAGCCATAGCTTGCCGTTCGGATACGGCGAGTTCTCGACCCGGTAGGTCATCGGCTGGTGCAGGTTGATCGCGTAGGCAAGCTCCTGCGACGGGTCAGTGGCAATCGGCGACCATTCGACGCCGCCGTTCGCACCCGGAAGCATGCGGGCGCCTTCCTTGGTGGGCAGAACCCACATGTTCTCCTGCGGTACCATGGCCTCGGAGAACCGGACGAGGCTGCAATCCTTCCGGTCGTGAACGTAGATGTGACCGGTCTTGCCGGCATGGATCACGCCCGGGATGGTCTTGCCGTCCTTGGCCTTTACGTCCACCAGCACCGGCGGACTCACGGCATCGAGATCCCAGACGTCATGAGCGATGTACTGAAAGTGGCAGACGTATTTGCCGGTATCCAGATCAAGCGCAACCAGCGAGTCGGTGTAAAGATTGTCGCCGGGGCGTATCGAACCGTCGAGATCGGGAGAGGGATTGCCGACCACGAAATAGATCCGGTTGGTAGCCAGATCGACGGCGGGATTTTGCCACACGCCGCCGCCCAACTTCTGGTAGGGATCGCCGGTTTTGGCCAACTGGGCTTTTTCGGCCTGGATATCGCGGTGCATGTCACGCCCGGTGGCGTCCTTGGTCGCCCAGACGCCGACCGAATTTTCGGGAATCGTATTGAAGGTCCAGAGCAACTTGCCGGTCTTCGCATCGTAGGCCTTCACGAAACCGCGGATGCCGTATTCACCGCCATTCGTCCCGATCAGGACTTTGTCCTTGATGACGGTCGGCGCCATCGTCTCGCTATACCCGAGTTCCGGATCCGCAATGTCGGTTTTCCAGACGACATCGCCGGTCTTTGCATTCAGCGCGACCAGTTTGGCGTCCAGCGTGGCGAGATAGACGAGGTCGCCAAGCACCTGGACGCCGCGATTGTTGGGACCGCAGCAGAACGTCGTTACCGGCCCCATCTTGTGGTTGTAGTGCCAGAGCTGGGCGCCGGTCTTGGCGTCAAGCGCATAGACATGGCTGAACGACGTCGTCACAAACATGACGCCATCGACGACGATCGGCGAGGTCTCCAGTGATTCCTTGACGTCGGTTTGGAAAATCCACGCGACGTGAAGGTTCTTCACATTGTCGCGCCCGATTTGCCGGGCTGGATGAAAGCGCGTCTGAGCGTAGTTGACGTTGGTCAGCAGAAAATTGGTTGCGTTCTTGTCTGCTGCGCTGAGCTGCGCCTGAGTAACCGGCGAAACCTTCGCTTCGCCCGATGCCGACCTGGCGTCCTGCTTGATTTCCTGTGCGATACTGGGCCCGATGAGCAAGCCCGCCGCGCCGAACAATGCGGCGCATACAATAGAAATTCTATTCATGTTTCCGCCCCGACTGATTTGAACCGGCACATTTGCACGCCGGTGTCCTTGAAATCTGACTGGATTGGGACAGTTTGACAAGGAGAAAGCCGCAAAACGGCGAGGTTTGCAGATGCAATTGCCGCCGAACGTCAAGCCTTCGCGATCGCGAGATTGGCGTCGCGTCCGGCTTTGTCGCGCGTCGAAGTCGCCGCTGAAGACAGCTACGACCGGGTTCTCGTTTCCAGGAGTCCCAGCCGGCGCCCCAGCCATTCAGTGGTCCGTGCCTGAATCCGGATCGTCATCAGAATGGCGATGAAGGTGACTGAGGCGATCAACTGCGCGCCCGGCGCCTTCACGCCCAGGAGCAGGCCGGCAAGTACCGCCGGGATGACGGCGGTCTCGCGCGTCCACCACATGAACAGCATCTCGGCGAAACTCCATCGCACGGCGTGTGCCTGGCGATTTCGATGGAGGCGGAGGTTTCAAAGCTGCGATTAATCGTAGACGTGGATGACGCGGCGCGTCTCGGGATGGAAGATCACCGCGCGACGGTTCACGATCGCATAATGATGATCGCGCACGCCGTATTGCTCCGGCACCGGATACGATTCGTAAGCCCCGGGTGGCATTTCACGGCCGACCGCGACTTCATCGTCATCGTCGTAATCATAAGAGGGCCGGTTCTCGCGCACGATGTATTCGTGGAGCGGCTCGCGCTGCTCGTAAGGAACCGCCGCGGTCGCGATGGCGGCACCGGCGATCGCGCCCAGAATCGCGCCTGCAACCGCATCGCTCTGGGCGAAAGTCGTGCTTGATGCCGTCACTCCGCCCAGCATCACTGTCACGGCGAGAACTCGTCCCAGCATGGAAATCTCTCCTGATTCGCTGTCCGGACAGTAATCCGGATGGTTTGCGGTTGCATCATGCCTAGCGGATCGGCGCGATGCAATTCCCGGCGGAAGCAGCGTTCCGCTCGCGCAGTTTCCTGATGACCGTTTTGAGCAATTGCGGCGACAAATAGACCGGGAATTGGGAAAGCGCGAAGTATAACCAGGTCGTCCCCGGCAGCACGCCGTCGGTCGCCGCCAGCATCAATCCCATGTTACGCTGCGAGACCATCAGGCCGAGCGCCATCGCGCGCTCGTGGCCAGCCTTGCGAAAGATCAGCGCGGTAAAGCCGAGCAGTACGAGAAAAACGGCGAAGGCGAGCATCGTCAATTCGATCGTCGTGACGGGATCGGCCAGAAAGCCGCCGACCACGTTGCCCATGACGGCCGCAACAAAAACAAAAAGAAACAGGACGTTCAATCCATCGATGGGCCGGACGTGCCGCTTGATGGCGGATGCGCCCACGTACCAACGGATCGCGCCTGAAACAAGCAGCGATCCCGCCAGGATAGCTACCAGCTTCATCCCAAGCCCGAGCGGCGAGAGCGTCAGCGCCGCGCCGAAGAAGGCATAGGCAAATAGCGGCGCCGTTATCGGAATCAACACCGTGGAGGTCACGAGCGTGACGAGCACGAGCGTTGAATCCAGACCCATCACGGCCGCCAGCGCCGGCGAGGCCATCATCGGCGATGCCACGGCCTGCAGCATCAACGCCAGATAGAGATCCGGTGAGCGCGTATCGAGGCCGGTTACGAACCAGATTCCGGCCGATATCAGGGGCACCGCGAGCGTGGTCCACGCGGTCGCGGCGAGAACGAGGCCGGGCCGTCGCAAATGACCGCGCAGCGCGCCGAGATCGACGCGCAGGAACGAAATGCAGAGCAGAAGAAAGACCGCTTCAGTGACATGGGGCTTGAGCCGTTCGCCAAGCGGCGGCACGGCGACGCCGACGAACACCAGCGCGGCAATCGCGCGCGTTCCCTGTCCGCCGAGCCACGCCAGCGCGCGCACCGGAAGGGCGAGGATCCTCTGTAAAGTTACGGGCATCAGGTTTTCCGGGGAGCGGAGGGACGGCAATGACTTTGTCGGGGAAGCCCAAGCCGGCGTCGCGGGCCGCGAACATGCGGCAATCGTCCTGCGGGACAAAGTAACATCTGGTTACCGTCTGTTTCGGGCGGCGCGGCGCCAAAACGGACCTCAGGCCCGGCGACGCATGCGCGGGAAGAGCCTACGGCACCCATCAAAATCGTCAGCAATGCGAACCTAAATCGGAAACAAAAAACCGAATTGGCAGCCAATAGCGGATTGTGGCCCGTGCCACTTGTTGGATATGTTGGGGTCGCACATCTACCGTCTCTTGCAGGCGGGCGTCGGATTGGTTTTCGCATCGGAGGACCGTCATGACCAATGCTTCAGACACCCTGAGAAACCTTCAAGCCGGTTCTGACACGGCGCCGCTGCGCGCCAAGTGGGGCTGGATCGTCGCGCTCGGCGTCGTCTATCTGGTTGCCGGGTTTGTCGCGCTTGGCAGCGTCGTGATGGCGACGGTCGCAAGCGTCCTCATCGTCGGCGTGATGATGATCATTGCCGGCGTCGCCGAAGTATTCAGCGCCTTCCAGATAAAGAGCTGGGGCAAATTCCTTCTCTGGGTTCTTCTCGGTGCGCTTTACATCGTCGCCGGCTTCGTCACGTTCGAGAATCCGCTGCTTGCCGCCGCATTGCTCACCCTCATCCTCGGCGCATCGCTGCTGGCCTCGGGCGTCATGCGGATCATTCTGGCCTTCGGCATGAAACGGGAGACGCCCTGGATCTGGGTGCTGCTGTCCGGCGTGGTGACGCTGCTGCTCGGCCTCTTGATTTTAGCGCGCTGGCCGGTCTCGAGCCTCTATATCCTTGGCATGTTCCTCGGCATCGACCTCATCATGGCCGGCGCCGCCTGGATCGGACTCGGCTTCGGCCTGCGCCGCGCTGGTTGAGGAGTGGCGGGCGGGCAGCGCGCGACGCGATGGAGGCTCCCATGCGCTGGATCTACCTCGCCGTCATCATTCTGGTCGCCGCAGCGACGCTCATCTTCGCGCTGCAGAATTTCGAGATTGTCAACGTCGCCTTCCTCGGCTCCGGCGTCCGCATCCCGCTCGCGCTATTGGTCGCCGTCGTCTATCTCCTGGGCGCGGCGACCGGCGGCAGCCTGTTTGCACTGCTGCGGCGGTCGTACGAAGGCTCGAGACGGAGCATGATGGGCACGTTCTGAACTAAGCCGGGCTTCGCCTCCGGCCGCGCGAGATCGATGACCTCCTGCGCTAGTTCAGCGCCTTTAGCCAGGCGCCGATTTCGCTGGCGGCGACATTGGCCTGCTGCAGGAGCTTTCCCATGGTGAAGAAGCCGTGGAATTGGCCGGGAAAGCTCCGGTGCGTCACGGCGACGCCGGCGTCCTTCGAGGCGCCGTGCATATTCTTCGCCCTCGTCGCGCAGGGGATCGGCGCCCGCGGTCAGCACATAGGCCGGCGGCAGGCCGATCAGGGAGCTCGCGCGCGCGGGCGAAGCGCGCCAGTCGTGAATGTCGGCTGCGCCATTGAGATAGTGATCGCGGAACCAGCGGATGACGGAATGGGTGAGCAGGATGCTGGTCTCGGGTTCGCTGTGCGAGGGATGCGTCATGGCAAAGTCGGTCGCCGGATAGATCAGCACCTGGCCCGAGATGGCGGGGCCCTTGCCTTCGCGGGCCGCGATCGCGACGACGGCGGCGAGATTGCCGCCGGCGCTGTCGCCGCCAACCAGGAGCCGCGCCGCGTCGATGCCAAGCTCCGATCGCCTGGCCGGCGATCCATGTGGTCGCCGCGATGGCGTCGTCAATGGCGGCGGGAAATTTATGCTCGGGTGCGCGGCGATAATCGACGGAGACGACGATGAGCTGACCTTCGTCGGCCAGTTTTCGGCACACGACGTCGTGTGAATCGAGATCGCCGATCACCCAGCCGCCGCCATGAAAGAAGACGAGGCCGGGCGCTAGTCCGTTTTTCTGCCTGAGTTTCATCGGCGTGTAGATCCGCGCGGGGATCAATCCGTGCGGGGAGGGGATCGCGAGCGGGGCGACCGATTTCAGTTCGGGCGGATCGGGATTGGTGATGAGGCGCGCCTGCAAATAGAAGTCGCGCGCTTCGGCGGGCGTAAGCGTCTCGTAAGCGGGCCTGCCGGCCTCCTGAAAAGCCTTGAAGACGGCAGTGGCGTCGGCATCGAGGATCACGGGCATGTGGGACGGCCTCTGGTATAGATGTTTGTCGTTCCGGGCGTGCATCGGCGCGACCCGAAACCGGCTAGCTCGCAGTGCGTCCTCCATCGACGGTATAGGCGGAGCCCGAGACATAGCTCGCCTCGTCGGAGGCCAGGAACGCCACGATGGAGGCGACTTCAGACGCCTGTCCGAGCCGGCGGGCCGGAATCCGCTCCACCATCTTGTCATGGGCAACAGGCGTTTTCGTTGGATTGCGGCCTTCGATGATCGCGCTCAGCATGCGGCTGTCGATCAATCCGGGGCAGACGCAATTCACGCGCACGGCGGTCGCGGCGCATTCCAGCGCGGCGCTTTTGGTTAGGCCGACCACGGCATGCTTGCTGGCGGTGTAGGCGGCAATCTCGGTGGCGCCAGTCAGGCCGGCGATCGAGGCGGTGTTGATGATGCTGCCCTTGTTTTGCTTGAACATGACAGGCAGCACATGCTTCAGGCCGAGGAACACCCCGACCACGTTGACGTCGATGACCCTTCGGAAGGCCTCAAGCGAATATCGCGTAATCGGCGCGATGTCGCCCTCGACGCCGGCATTGTTGTAAAAGACGTCGATGGCGCCGAATTTGTCGATCGCCGCGCGGACATAGCCTGCGACCTCGTCCTCACGGGTCACATCGGCTGTGATCGCGAGCGCCTGCGCGGAAGGGGGCAGATCCACGATTGCGGCCTGCAGGTCCTGTTGCCTGCGGTCGACGGCCACAAGCTTCGCCCCGCGCTCGGCCAAAAGCCGCATGGTCGCGGAGCCGATGACGCCGGCAGCGCCGGTGACAACGGCCACCCTGCCATCCAGTCGAATGCGATCGGGCATGCGGGGCGTTCCTCCGGCTCGTCCGGTTTTTTTCGGATTTTTGGCGGCTCGGCCTGCACCAGGCGAGCCCCCATTGGCCCGACTATTTCATCTGCCGCGCGGACTGACCAGTGGCAGCAGATTGGACCGCGAACGCCGGCAGACTTGCGGAATTGGGACTTTGCCGGGCCGGAGCGGGCCGTAAACCGCCCTTTCCCCGCCGTATTCGGCGTGTTAACCGGGAGGCCTGCGAGCGGCGGCAGCCTTTATAATGCCGCAAGCCCGATTCGCCTGTTAAAGCCGCGAGATGTTTCGAACCATTGTCCTGACCGGTTTTGCGGCCCTTGTCGCCGCCACTGCGATCTCGCTTGCGCCACCCGCGCGCGCGCAGATCGGCAATATCTTTTCCGATCAGCCGCGGCCACCCGGCAACGTTCCCCGCGGCAATCCGCAGCAGCAGATACCCGATGACGAGGAGGAAGTGCCGGAGCTGCCGCAGGGCCGTCTGCTGCCGACGCCCAATCGTCCGCTGCCCGGGCAGGGCGTGCCTCCGCCGGGAAGCGTGCAGTCGCAACCGCTCGCCCCGCCGCCGGGCACCACCGTGATTCCGCAGAATACCCCGCCCGGCGTCGCGGTGGCGCCGCCGCAGCCCAATCAAGGGGTCGCGGTCGCGCCGCCCGGTGCCAACCCGTTGCCGCCGGGACAGCGTCCGCAGAAAGGCGTGCCGCAGACGCCGGCGACGCTCCAGCCCGGCGACGAGGTGGTTTCCGAGCCGCCGGCGCAGAAGATCGTCAACAAGAAGGCGAGCTTTTCGGGATTGGACAAGATCACCGGCCGCATCATCAATTTCGACGAGGATATCGGCGAGACCGTGCAGTTCGGCGCGCTGCGCGTGAAGACCGACGCCTGCTATACGCGTCCGGCCACCGAGGCCGCCAACACCGATGCTTTTGTCGAGGTCGACGAGATCACGTTGCAGGGCGAGGTGAAGCGGATTTTTTCGGGCTGGATGTTCGCGGCAAGCCCGGGCCTGCACGGCGTTGAGCATCCCGTCTACGACATCTGGCTCACCGACTGCAAAGCCCCTGACGCGACCGTCGTCAGCGTGCAGCCCGATCTCCCAAAACCCGCGCCGCCGCCGCCGGCACAGAAGCGCCCGCCGCAGCAGAAGCAGGCCCAGCGTCCACCGCAGCCGCTGCCGCAGCAGCCCCTGCCGCCTCCGCCACAAGCGCCGCCGCCACAATCCGGCGGCCTGTTCGGGATTTTCAGGCAGTAGAACGGGTTGTTCAGCCGCGCTCCGCGATGATCGCAAGCGCCTGTGCCCCGCTCACGGGCCGATCAACCGGCAACTTCGAAAAATCCGCTTCTCCCCTGATCGCCTTGTCGAGCAGGGCAGTGTAACGCCGTCGCGGGATCTCGATCGCGCCAAAGCTGCGCAAGTGTTCGGTCACATATTGCGTGTCGAGCAGTTCGAATCCACCCGCGATCAGGCGGGCCACCAGATGCACCAGCGCCACTTTCGAGGCGTCGCGGACGCGGTGGAACATGCTCTCGCCGAAAAAGGCCTTGCCCAGGCTGACGCCATAGAGCCCCCCGACAAGGTCGTCATTTTGCCAGACCTCGACGCTGTGGGCGTGTCCAAGTTCGTGCAGCCCCAGATAGAGATCGCGAATGCGCTTGTTGATCCAGGTATCGGCGCGACCGGGCTGAGGCGCTGCGCAGCCGGCGATGACCGCCTTGAACGCCCTGTCGACGGTGACCGTGAAGGCGTCGGCGCGCACCGTGCGCGCCAGGCGCGAGGCGATCCGAAAGCCGGCAAGCGGAATCACGCCGCGCATTTCCGGCTCGACCCAGAATAGCGTCGGATCGTCGGCGCTCTCGGCCATCGGGAAGATGCCGCAGGCATAGGCTCGCAGCAGCACTTCCGGGGTGATTTCGGACGAGGCGGAGTCGCGCGCGGTCATGGGCGGCAGGATAGCAGGATGAAGGCCGCCGCCGCTAGCTTCCGGCTGCGCAGCCGGGCGTGGCCGCGGGCCTGTCGACACGGGCAAATCGCAGCACGATCCGGGTACCGGGATGGGTGGGGTCGCGCTCGACGCTGGCCTCGAGCTTTGACGCCATGGAGGTGACGATGCGCTGTCCCATGCCGGTGGAACGCGGGTCGGTCTTGACGTTGAGGCCGACGCCATCGTCGGCAATCGACAGCTGGAGATGATCGTCCCGCGCGGTGAGGTCGACGTGAATAGGTCCGGCGCCGTCGGGGTAGGCGTATTTCACCGCATTCATCACGAGTTCGTTGACGATGATGCCGATCGCCACCGCGCGATCGGGATCGATCTCGATCGGCTCCGCCTTCAGCGTCAGCCGGGACATCCGGTTGCCCTCGGCGGATCTTCGGAGATCCTCAAGCAAGGCGCCGAGATACTGGTTCAGAAGCACGCTCTTCAGGTCGTGCGAGGTGTAAAGCCTGCGGTGAACCTGCGCCACCGCGGCGACCCGTCCCATCGCGTTGGTCAGCGCGGCCTTGACGTCCTCCTGCGTGCTTGAATTGGCCTGCAGATGCAACAGCGAAGCGATGATCTGCAAGCTGTTGCCGACGCGGTGGTTGACCTCGCGCAACAGCATTTCGCGCTCGGCGGCGAGCGCGGCAAAACGGTCGCGCGAGGCGTGCACTTCGGCCTCGGCGGCATCGCGGGCCTTTTGAAGGCGCGCCTGTCGCAGCGCGCCATCGACGGCGACCTGGAGCAGGGGGATGAAATCGCCGTGCACGTCCTTCACCAGATAATCGGCGGCGCCGGCCTTCAGGGCGGTGACGGCGATGCTCGAATCCTGCGCGGCGCTGACGAACACCACGGGAGGCGCGTTCGGGATGGCCATGATCCGCTCGAGGGTTTCCAGGCCGTCGAGCCCCGGCATGTACTGATCGAGCGCGATGACGTCGATGCCGCCCTGTGCAAGACGGTCTAACCCCAGCATGGCGCTCGCGGCATGGACGACCTTGAAGCCCAGCCGCGTCAGGCCGCGATCGACCAGCCGGGCCAGCGCCTGGTCGTCGTCGATATAGAGCAATGTAGGTGTTGCGGGGGTCATGTGGCGGCGGGCGGAACCTTGATGACTGAGAAGAACAATCCCAGCTGGCGGATGGCGTTGGCGAAGCTTTCGTAATTCACCGGCTTGGTGATGTAGACATTGCAGCCCAGTTCATAGCAGCGCTTGATCTCCTGGGAGTCGTCCGTGGTGGTGAGCACCACGACCGGCGCACATTTCAGGTATTTGTTTGCCTTGACCCGCCGCAAGATGTCGATGCCGGTCATGTCAGGCAGATTCAAATCGAGCAGGATAAGAAACGCCCGACCCTTGTGATCGAGGCCGGAGCCGTCGCTGCCGAACAGATAATTCACGGCAGCTGTACCATTGGCGAACGGCATGATTTCGTTGTTGACGCCGGAACGCCGAATGTTCCGCTCGATCAGGCGGGCATGTCCTTCGTCGTCCTCGATCATGATGATGGTGACTGGCGTACTCATGGGGCTTTGTTCCGATTATTTCCCGTCCAATTGATGGGCAGCATGATTGTGAAGGTGCTGCCGTTATTAAGTTCCGACGATACCGATATGGTTCCACCAAGCCGCCGCACCAGGGCGCGCACATGGGCAAGCCCGATTCCCTGTCCTGGCCTATCCTGCGTACCTGCGCGCCGAAAAAGGTCAAAAATGCGCTGATGGTCCTTGGGATCGATGCCGCGGCCATTGTCGGTAATCTCGAAGACCGCAAAGCCCAGTTTGGTCCTGCCTCGGACGAAGATTTCGCCGGGAACCCCAGGCTTGAGATATTTGAGCGCGTTATCGATCAGGTTCGAGAAAATCTGTTCAAGCGCGAGGCGATCGCTGGTGATTTCCGGAAGCGGCTCGATGCGAATCTGGGCCTTCGCCTCCGCAGCCTGGTGCGCAACGGTGGTGACGATAGCCTCGATCAGTTCACGGACGTCGATCCGCACCGGTTCGAATTCGCGCTTTCCCTCGCGGGTGAGATTGAGGATTGCCGATATCAATCGGTCCATCTTGGCAATCGACGACTTGATGAAATCCAGCGCCTCGGAAAAATCCTGCAACAGTTGCCTGTCCTCGCCCTCCAGCGGCGGCTCGTCGTCACCGGCCGGCGTCGGCGGCACCGAAGAGGCCGCGCGGCGAAGCTCGGCGATCCGTCTGAAAATATCGGCGCGCAACTCATCGAGTTCGCTGGTGAACCCCATGATATTGACCAGCGGCGAACGCAGATCATGACTGACGATATAGGCGAAACGCTGGATTTCGTTGTTGGCCTCGCGAAGATCGGCGGTGCGTTCGTCGACGGTGGCTTCCAGGTTGAGATTGTTGTCGCGCAACTGCGTTTCGGCATGGTCGCGCGCGCGCGCCGAGCGCCGTACCAGGAAAATCGAGAGGCCGGCCAGCACGACAACGAATCCCGAACCGATGGCTGTCAGCGAAGCAGCCAGGGTTTGGCTGCGGTCGGCATTCCTGTTGCGAAGGGCAAAAAGACGGTCTTCTTCGGCGCGCATCTGACCGGCCAGATCGTCGATGTGGCTCATGGCGTCGCGCCCGGTGCCTTCGCGAACGATCCGGGCGGCGTCGGTCACGTGCTCTGTCTGCGCGAGTGCAATGGTCTCGCGGAATTCCTCGATCCGCTGATTGCAGAGCGGAATCATCTCGCCAAGAATGCGTTTTTGAACCGGGTTGTCGGCGGTAAATTGGCTCAGTTGCCTGAGGGTCGGCGTGAGTTGGGAGGCCGCTTCCTCAAAATCGGCCTGAAACGTCGGCAGCAACGTTGAAAGATAACCGCGCTGCGCGCTTTCGGCCTCGCGCAACTGCAGTTGAGCCAACGATATCTGGCTCTCGACCTCAACGGTGTGGACAACCCGGCGCGCATCGTCCCGCGCCTGATTTACCAGATGGACCGACCCGGCGCTGATGACAGTCAGCACCACAAGGCCCGCAGCCAGCAGCACGATCTGCCCAATCGCGCGGCGGCGCGTGGCATCAGGCGTCACAGCAATCTCGCGTCATGTGGCCGTGAAATTCGAGCGGTTCCCCCGGGGCGGGAAAGTTCCCCGAGGTAGCAAAACGCCCGTCGCTGCGACGGGTTCCCGACCCGGTTGCCGCTTTTTAGGGAGAATCGCCGATTAACTGGCTGGTTGGCCAGCCAGATATTGTTCCAGCCAGTGGATATGATAGTCGCCGTCGATGATGTCGGGCTCCCGGACCAGCGCCCTGAACAGGGGCAAGGTCGTTTCAATGCCGTCCACCACCATTTCGTCCAGCGCGCGGCGGAGGCGCATCAGGCACTCGCCGCGGGTCTTGCCGTGGACGATCAGCTTGCCGACAAGCGAGTCGTAATAAGGCGGGATCACGTAACCCTGGTAGACGGCCGAATCGATCCGCACGCCGAGGCCACCCGGGGGGTGGTATTGCAGGATCTTGCCGGGCGAGGGCCGGAAGGTCACGGGATTCTCGGCGTTGACCCGGCACTCGATGGCGTGGCCGTTGATGATGACCTGTTCCTGCGTCACCGGCAGATCGCCGCCGGCGGCGATACGGATCTGCTCCAGCACGAGATCGATGCCGGTGATCATCTCGGTGACGGGATGTTCGACCTGTATGCGGGTATTCATCTCGATGAAATAGAATTCACCGTCTTCATAGAGGAATTCAACGGTACCGACGCCGAGATATTTCATTTCCTGCATGGCCTTCGCGACCGTTGCGCCGATCCCGGTACGCGCCGCGGCGTCGAGCGCAGGCGAGGGACCTTCCTCCCAGACTTTTTGATGGCGCCGCTGCAGCGAGCAATCGCGCTCACCGAGATGGATCGCGCCGCCGCGGCCGTCGCCGAGAACCTGGATTTCGATGTGGCGCGGCTTCTGCAGATATTTTTCGAGATAGACCGAGGCGTCGCCAAATGCGGATTTGGCTTCGTTGGCCGCGGTCGAAAGCGCCAGCATCAGGTCTCCGGCGGTCTGCGCGACTTTCATGCCGCGCCCGCCGCCGCCCGACGCCGCCTTCACCAGCACCGGAAAACCGATCGCTTGTGCAATCGCCATCGCGTCGTCGTTTGGACCCACGGCGCCGTCGGAGCCGGGCACCACGGGAATGCCGAGCTTCCTTGCCGTCTTTTTGGCCTCGATCTTGTCACCCATCAGACGGATGTGTTCGGCCTTGGGCCCGATGAAATGCAGATTGTGCTCGGCGAGGATTTCGGCAAAACGGGCGTTTTCCGACAGAAAGCCGTAGCCGGGATGCACCGCGTCCGCGCCGGTGATCTCGCAAGCCGCAAGCAACGCGGGTACGTTGAGGTAGCTGTCCTTTGACGGCGGCGGGCCGATGCAGACGCTCTCGTCGGCAAGCCGCACATGCATGGCGTCGGCGTCGGCGGTCGAATGCACCGCGACCGAGGCGATGCCAAGTTCCTTGCACGCGCGCAGGATGCGCAGTGCGATTTCGCCGCGATTGGCTATCAGGATCTTGTCGAACATCGCGGCGCCTGACCTGGACGAATTCTATTCAATGATAACGAGCGGCTCGCCGAATTCGACCGGTTGGCCGTCCTCGACGAGAATCTGCGTCACGGTGCCCGCGCGCGGGGATGGAATCTGGTTCATCGTTTTCATCGCTTCGATGATCAGCAGGGTCTGTCCGACCGACACCTTGGTGCCAACTTCGATGAAGGGCTTGGCGCCGGGCTCGGAAGCCCAATAGGCCGTGCCGACCATCGGCGAGGGTACCACTCCCGGATGCTTGGCAATGTCGGGCGCAGCGGTTGGTACCGGAGCGGGGAACGCCGAGGCGGGGGCTTGAACGTTCGCCGGGACCGATGCCGCGATGCTGACGTTGCGCGCGACGCGCACGCGAAGCCCCGCGCGCTCGATCTCGATTTCGGTGAGGCTGGTCTCATCCAGCAGCAATGCGAGTTCGCGAATGAGCGCACTGTCGCTGCTGGTGAACTTTGCGGCTGCTTTATCGTCAGGCTGGCGCGCCATGATCTTGATCCGGAACTTTCTCTGGTGATGACGGGCGGGTGCGTCAGGCTTTTGCCTTGGCGCCGATTCTGGCCGCAAGGCCTGATATCGCGAGCCGATAGCCATCAATGCCGAAACCGCAAAGCGACGCGAAGGCGGCTTTGGCGGTAAAGGAATGATGACGGAAACTTTCGCGGGCGTGAATATTGCTGATATGCACTTCGACGGTGGGAATTTTCACCGCCACCAGCGCATCATGCAGGGCGATCGAGGTGTGCGAATAGCCACCGGCATTGATGATGATCCCGGCCGCCTTCCTGGCATGGGCCTCGTGAATGAAATCGATCAGCTCACCTTCCCGGTTCGACTGCCGGCAGTCGGCTCTCATGCCGAACTGCGCCGACGTCTCCGCGCACAATTTCTCGACGTCGGCGAGCGTGGCATGGCCGTAGGTCTCGGGCTCGCGCGTTCCCAACAGGTTAAGGTTGGGGCCGTTGAGCACGTAAATCGTATCGGCAGCGGTCTTGGCCATCCAAATCCCGGCAATGTGGCGGTGGGTGGCGCGGTTATAGGTAACAACAGGGCGCAGGGGAAGCCTTTAGGCCGGGCGAGACAGCTCCCAAACGCCTCATCCGCTTGATAAAAACCTGTGTAGAACCTACGGAAATCATTCGTTAACCAATGTTAAAGGATGGCTCCGCCGCCTCACCCTGACCGGCGGAATGGGAGGGGACGACGAGAAAAAGGGCGGGCCGAAAGCCCGCCCCGGATCCGGCGGATTGGCCGTGATCAGGCGTCGAGGACCGCCACGATCTCAAACGTCCGCGGATCCACCACCACGATCTGGTCGCGGACGAGAACGAACTCATATCCGCGCCAGTCCGGATAGATCGACACGATTTCCGCCGGAAGCGGATGGAAGGTGACGTCGCGGGGAATGCGGGTACCGACCGAAATCGCGAAGTTGACATTGGCGATGGGGGCCACGTGCTGATCCCTGATCACGGTCGTGATCCTGGTGCGTTGTTCTGTTGTGAGCCTCGCCCCGGCGCCGGCCTGTCCGACGGTCTGGGAGCGGCTCCCCGTCGCGTTCCTGGAGTCCGGGTTCATATTGCCGTTGCGGCCTTCGGCCTTCATATCCTTGCCGGCGGCGCCCTTTTCATTCTGCGAGCTCATGCTCTTCGACTTGTCGCCCTTGCTGTTGTTGTCCCTGAAATTTTCCTGAGCCGACTTGTCTTCCCCGGTGCCGGGTTTCTTGTCCTGTTGAGCGTGCTGGTTCTTGCCGCGCTGGGGCTGCGTCTTTTCCTCGGACTGGGTCGACTTCATGCCCGAAGGCGCGGTCGATTCCATCGCGTCGCGATTGGCCGGGGCAGGGGAGTTTCCTCGGTCCAACGACGGCGCCGCGCCCTGGCTCTGCTGAGCGGCGGAACCGGCAGCCGATCCTTCGCGGCCCATTCCGGTTCCTTGCGCGTTGGCGAAACCGGTTCCGGCAATCAGCGCGACCGTGGCCGCAGTGATCATCAAGCGATTAAACATGGACTACCTCCTCACGTGTATGCCTTGCCCGACCGACAACGAAAGGAGAAGAACGACGTTCCCCGCGGTTCGCGGTTCCCTCAATTTTGTTTTATGAATGCGCGGTGAAGCCCGATGCCGCAAAAACTTCACAAAGAAAAGGGCCGGCGAGGTCAGCCGGCCCTTCAATTCAAAATGCAATGTTAAGCGTTCGAAGACGCCAGGATCTGATATTTATTTTGACGTGTCTCTTCACGCGAACCGAAACCCACCCCGCATCAGGTTCGAGGGCACGCTTCGCTCGAAACGGGTCTAACACGTCGCCTTGCCGCAGCGGGCGACACCGATTTTCTCTTTAAGGCCGTCAAGGCCGACCGCGCCGACCACAATCTGCTTTCCGATCACGTAGCTCGGTGTACCGTTCATGCCCATCGCCTCGGCGAGCTTGAAGTTTTCCTCGATCGTGGCGCGCACTTCAGGGCTTGCGAGATCTTTTTCGATCCGTCCGACATCAAGACCGGCATCCTTGGCCGCAGCGATCGCGCGCGCCTTGTCCGCCGGGCCACGTCCGCCAAGCAGCTTCTGGTGAAAATCAAGATATTTCTTGCCGCTCGGGTCCTGCATCCGCACGGCGATCGCGACCTGCGCGGCTTCGACGGAACCCTGGCCCAGCACGGGGAATTCCTTGAGCACCACTTTCAGCTTGGTATCCGATTTCAGGAGATCCAGCATGTCGGCCATCGCGCGCTTGCAGTAGCCGCAATTGTAGTCGAAGAACTCGACGAAGGTGACGTCGCCGTCCTTGTTGCCGAGCACGACGCCGCGCGGCGAATTGAAAATCGTGTCCGAGTTTTGCGCCACACTCGCTTCATGCTTCTCGGCCTCGGCGGCGGCCTGGCGCTTGTTCAGTTCGGCCATGGCCTCTTCGAGCACTTCGGGGTGCGCGATCAGATAATTCCGGACGATGGTCTCGATCTCCGCGCGCTGGCCGTCGGAGAAGCTCTGTGCCGAGGCAGACGGCGGCGTGGCGCCGAGTGCGAGCGCGAGCAATGCGGGAAAGAGCAGGCGAAGGGGAGACATTGGCAAATCCTTTGTAAGCATGCTTCTCAAGGCGAATTCCTCGGGGAACCGGTTCCAAAAAACACCTTTGGTCCCGAGGTGTTCGCTTGCGGATCGTTCGGGTCGGCAAATTTTGAGCTGTTCTTTTGACCGGGCAGCGGCTTTGCGCTCACGATGTCGTCGGCCTTGACCCATCCGGGTGTCCCGACGGCGAAACGGGTTTTTGCGCGCGAGGCAAGGTCGCGCGCGGTCTTGTTGTCGCCGCGAAGAAACGCCGCCTGTGCCGATGCCAGATCGGCCTCGGCAAAATCGCCCTTTCGCCCATAAGCCATCGCCAACTGCGTGTAGCCGATCGGCGCCTCGGTCTCTCGTGCCACCGCGGCGCGCAAAATCGCAATCGCCTCATCCGTGTAGGCCTTATTATCGGACGCCACGAGCGCTTGCCCAAGTAACATCTCGATGAGAGGCGCATTATTCGACAGTTGCACCGCCTTCCGCAGCGGCGCGATCGCCTCCGTCGGTCTGCCACCTTCCATCAGTGCCTGACCGCGCAATTCATAAAAATAAGGGTTGTTGGGCTGCACCTGGATCAACGCATCAATCTGGCCGAGCGCATTGCGCAAATCGCCGTGCAGATAGGTCGAGATCGCATGCGCGTAGCGCGCGGGCAGGCTGGTGTTGGACAGCGGGTAGCGGTGGTAGACCGTGTCCTGCCGCTCCATGAAGGCCGAGATCTTGGCGCGCATCATGTCGTGGCGCAATTGCAGCGCCGGATCGTCCTTCTTGTCCCAATACGGGCTTGATCGGGCTAGTTGCTCAAGGGCCTCGACGCGCTCGGCGGGCATCGGGTGCGATTGGTAGTAGGGATCGGCCCCGTGAGACGAGAACAGGCTGTCATTGGTGAACCGCTTGAAGGTCTCGTACATGCCTTTCGCGGACTGGCCGGTCGCGGTCAAAAACTTCACCCCGGCGCGGTCGGCACTTTCCTCCTGCTGGCGTTGATAGGAGAGCAACGAGCGCATGATCATATTCTGCGGCCCGGCGAGAACGGCGGCGCCGGCATTGGTCAGGCCGTTATCGCCATAGTTGCTTCGTGCGCCGGCCGCCATGGCGCCGACGCCCAGCAGCATGGCGATGATCATCTGTGTCTGCGCCTGCGCCAGTTGCTCGCGCAACCTCGCGAGATGGCCGCCGGCCAGATGGCCCGTTTCGTGCGCCAGCACCCCGATGATCTGGTTCGGGGTTTCCGACTGCAGCAATGCGCCATGGTTCACGAAAATGCGATGGCCGTCCGCGACGAAGGCGTTGAATACGGGCTGATTGATGATCGTGACCTGGATGTTCTGCTTCTCCAGGCCCGCAACCCGCAGGATCGGCCGTGTGTAATCGCGCAAGAGTTGCTCGGTCTCGGTGTCGCGGAGGATCGCGACGCCCTTTTCCTCCTGCGCGAGCGCCGCAGTCGGCGCAAGGATGAGCGCGACCGCGGTGGCGACGGCGGTGAGCTTCCTCGTTTTCCTGAGTAACGCTATGCGGAGCAGCATCGGGCAGTCTTTGATGATTGGCGGCGGGTCTGATACCAGATATGCCGTAACAAACCGCCGAATAAGGCTAGTCTGGGGCACCCGGCAAAATAGCAGATATCGATGCTTGAAGCGACACTCCGAGAGCGGACAAAAGGCCTATTGACGGCATCAAGGCGAAGCGATGTCCCGCCGTTCATGGTGATGGATGTGATGGCGGCGGCGGCGCGCATCGAAGCGGCTGGCGGTCATGTTATCCACATGGAAGTGGGACAACCGGCGGCTCCGGCGCCCAAAACGGCGATATTGGCCGCGCATGCCGCGCTCGACGCATCGCGGATCGATTACACCTCGGCGCTGGGGGTTCCCTCGCTGCGAGAGCGTATCTCCCGCCACTACCGGGAAAGTTACGGTTTTACAGTCGATCCCGAGCGAATCGTGGTCACCACGGGTTCGTCGGGCGCCTTTATCCTGGGCTTTCTCGCCATGTTCGAACCCGGCGACCGGGTCGCGGTCACGGTGCCCGGTTATCCGCCTTATCGGCATATTCTCACGGCGCTCGGCTGCGAGCCGGTGCTGATCGAGACATCAAGCGAAACCCGGCATGCGCTGACCGGCGAAGCCTTGCTGGCCGCTCATCGAAAGGCACCGCTGAAAGGCGTGCTGGTCGGAAGCCCCGCCAACCCGACCGGCACGATGATGTCTCGCGAGGCACTTACGGGCCTCATATCGGCTGCGGAAAGCGCCGGTATCCGGTTCATTTCGGACGAAATCTATCACGGCCTCGACTACGCGTTTCCCGCTGTGACAGCCGCCGAGCTCTCGCCCAGCGCGCTCGTCATCAATTCGTTCTCGAAGTATTTCTGCATGACCGGCTGGCGGGTCGGCTGGATGGTGGTTCCCGAACCGCTGGTGCGCCCGATCGAACGGCTCCAGCAGAATCTCGCCATTTCGGTCCCGACGCTCTCGCAGATTGCCGCCGAGGCGGCGTTCGACGGCCGCCAGGAGATGGAAGAGGTCAAGCGCGGCTATGTCGAAAACCGCCGCATTCTGATCGAGGGTTTGCCGCGCGCTGGCCTCACCAAATTTCTGCCTGCCGACGGCGCGTTTTATCTCTACGCGGATGTTTCGGATTTCACCTCCGACAGTCTCAAATTTGCCGGTCAAATGCTGGAGCAGGCCCGTGTCGCGGCAACCCCCGGCGTCGACTTCGATCCGGTTCACGGCCATCGGTTCATTCGGTTCTCCTATGCGCGTTCGGCTGACGAGATGCGCGAAGCTGTTGCGCGCATTTCACGATGGCTTGGATAAAGCGAGGTATCGCGCGTTCGAAATTGCCGCAACTGATCGTGACCCCGGAAAATGGGCCGATGCCATTGACACGGCGGAGCCAATTGATTTTGGCTGTATCGGGCAGCAGGGCGGTCCCCGCAGCGCGCGAGGGACAGATCGCCGGACGCAGACAGCCAGGCTCATTGGGGGAGTGAAAATTCATGGTGGCAACGATCGCAACCGCGGTGCCGGCCCGCGCAGCGAAACCCTGGTACAAGGTGCTTTATATCCAGGTGCTCGTTGCCATCGTGCTTGGCGCCGTCGTCGGCTGGCTGTGGCCCGGTCTCGCGACCAACGACTGGATCAAGGCGCTCGGCGACGGCTTCATCAAGTTGATCAAGATGGTGATCGCGCCGATCATCTTCTGCACCGTGGTCTCGGGCATCGCGCATATCCAGGATGCCAAGAAGGTCGGCCGCATCGGCGTCAAGGCGCTGGTCTATTTCGAGATCGTCTCGACTTTCGCACTGGTTATCGGACTCGCCGTCGGAAACCTGGTGCGCCCGGGCGTCGGCTTCGGCGGCGCGATGGCCAATGCACAGGCGGTGGCCAATTACGCCAAGCAGGCCGAGGCACAGAAGGGCGTCGACTTCTTCCTTCACATCATCCCCGACACGGTGGTCGGCGCCTTCGCAAATGGCGAGATCCTGCAGGTGCTGCTGTTTTCGATCTTGTTCGGCTTTTCCGTAATGGGCCTTGGCGAACGCGGTCACACCTTGCGTTCTTTCATCGACGATGCGGCGCATGGGGTTTTCGGCGTCATCGCCATCGTCATGAAGGCGGCGCCGATCGGCGCGTTCGGCGCGATGGCCTTCACCATCGGCAAGTTCGGCACGGGGGCCATCCTTACTCTGATCGGCCTCATCGCGACGTTCTATCTCACGGCCGCGCTCTTCGTGGTGGTGGTGCTTGGCATCATCGCCCGAATTGTCGGTTTCTCGATCTTCAAGTTCCTTGCCTACATCAAGGATGAATTGCTGATCGTGCTGGGCACATCGTCTTCGGAAAGCGCGCTTCCCTCCCTTATGGAGAAGCTCGAACGGCTCGGCTGTTCCAAGTCGGTGGTAGGTCTCGTGGTGCCGACCGGATATTCGTTCAATCTCGATGGCACCAATATCTACATGACGCTCGCAACCCTGTTCATCGCGCAGGCGCTCGGTTTCGATCTCACCCTCGGACAGCAAATCACCATCCTGCTGGTGGCGATGCTGACCTCCAAGGGGGCTTCCGGCATCACCGGTGCGGGCTTTATCACGCTTGCGGCGACGCTGGCCGTGGTCGATCCGCGCCTGGTTCCGGGCATGGCGATCGTTCTTGGCATCGACAAGTTCATGAGCGAATGCCGCGCGCTGACGAACCTTTGCGGGAACGGCGTCGCGTGCGTGGTGGTGTCGTGGTGGGAAGGCGAGCTCGATCACGAGCGTTTGCTGGCCAATCTCAACAAGGAGATCGATCCGGCCGACGTGGAGACGGCGGTCACGACGGGGTAGAGCGTTTTCCGGAGCGGGAAACTTTGCTTTGAAGCGTATTCCCGTTGAAGCGCCTTCCCGTTCAATTTTCGTTTGATTACGATCTTTTTCGGAAAATCCGGCGCCTGCTTTTCCGGATATGGCGAAGCATGGCCGCGGACTTGATCCGGAGCCAATTCGGGCCGGAGCGGCCCCGTTTCAATCAGAACCGATCCGGCTCCCGCAGCTTGCGAAAATAAAAAACCGCCCGGTGTTGCCGAGCGGTTTTTCGTATCGCGAATCCAGCTTTGCCTATTCGCCGCCCCCAAAGCGCCGCGACCACCATCCGGCGCGCCGGGGCTGGGTATCGGCCGTCGCTTCGGGAATAGGCTGCTGAGCCGGGGCGGGGGGCGGCGCCGGCTCAGGCTGGCCGTGGCTGATCGGTGCGGCCGCATCGGGCTGGGCATTGACCAGGACGCTCACCTTCTCGCGCACCGTGGAGCGCCGCCGCGCCGCGGCTCTCTCGGCCTCCTGGGCGGTCTCCGCGTCAGGCGCAGTCCGCGCCGCTTCCGGCGGAGTTTGATCGGCCGGTTGCTCGGGCGGTGGCGCGATTGGTTCGGTTTGGAGTGCCGGTTGAGACGGCGCTGACGAATACCCATCGAAATCAGCCACGGCGCTCGTCACCTCCGGCATTGGTGCGGGACCAAGTTCATCGACAATCGATGCCGCCAGGCCATCCTCCGGCCCGCCGCGCCGGCGGCGTCCGCCACGACGTCCGCGACGTCGCGGCCGCCGCTCGCCGCCTGCCGCCTGATCGGAGCGCGCCAGGCCGGCCTGCTCCTCGGATTCGTCCTCGTCGGATTCGCTCTCGTCCGTTGCCGCAACCTCGGCCTGGCCGGGCGCAGTGCGTGCCATGTCGTTTTCGTCACGCGCGGGGCCTGCCTCGCGCGCCTCGCCACCGCGGCCTCGCCGCCGCCGCCGACGTTTGCGTCTCGGGCCTTCGGTGCCGGCCTCCTCGCCGCCAGCGGCTTCCTCGGAGAGCCCTTCGGTCTCCTCGGTTTCCACTTCCGACTCGGTTTCAATGTCGAACGGCTCTTCCTCGTCGAACGCTTCCTCCGACTGCGACGGATAGGCTGCGACCTGCGCGGCGAGCAGCGCCTTGGCGGCCTCCAGCGTATGCACCTGTTCGCCACGGTCGATGATGAACGATTGCTGGCCGCTCACGGTCGGGTCAGCGATCACGGCAAGCGTCACCTTGAAGCTGTTTTCGAGATCGCGCAGATGGCCGCGCTTGTGGTTGAGAACGTACAGCGCCACATCGGTTCGGGTGCGCACCACGAGATTGTGGGTCGCGCCCTTCATCAATATTTCCTCCAGGCCGCGCAGCAACTGCAGCGCCACCGAAGAAACCGAGCGCACATGTCCGCTGCCGCCGCATTGCTGGCAGGGCTCGGTCGAACTCTCCAGCACGCTGGCGCGGATACGCTGGCGCGACATTTCGAGCAGTCCGAAATGCGAAATGCGCCCGACCTGGATTCGGGCACGGTCCTGTCGCAGGCAATCGCTGAGCTTGCGTTCCACCGCGCGGTTATTGCGCTTCTCGTCCATGTCGATGAAATCGATGACGATCAGACCGGCGAGATCGCGAAGCCGCAGTTGCCGCGCTACTTCCTCCGCGGCTTCAAGAATTCGTCTTGAGTGCGGTATCCTCGATGTGGTGCTCGCGGGTCGAGCGGCCCGAGTTGACGTCGATCGAAACCAGCGCCTCGGTCTGGTTGATCACGATGTAGCCACCGGAACGCAACTGCACGGTCGGCGAGAACATCGCATCGAGCTGGCTCTCGACGCCCATGCGCGAGAACAGTGGCTGGCCGTCGCGATACCGTCTGACCGCGCGCACATTCGACGGCATCAGCATTTTCATGAAATCGCGCGCTTCCTCATAACCGGCTTCGCCGGCGACCTGAATTTCGTCGATTTCCTTGTTGTAGAGATCGCGCAGCGATCGCTTGATCAGCGAGCCTTCCTCGTAGACGAGGGTCGGCGCCTGCGACTTCAGGGTCATGTCGCGCACGGTTTCCCACATGCGGATCAGATACTCGAAGTCGCGCTTGATCTCGGGTTTGGTGCGGGAAGCGCCTGCGGTGCGCAGAATGATACCCATGCCCTCAGGGACATCGAGGTCCTGCACGACTTCCTTCAGCCGCGAGCGATCCTGCGCCGAGGTGATCTTGCGGCTGATGCCGCCGCCACGCGCGGTATTGGGCATCAGGACAGCATAGCGGCCGGCGAGCGACAGGTACGTCGTCAGCGCGGCGCCCTTGTTGCCGCGTTCTTCCTTGACGACCTGCACCAGCATCACCTGGCGGCGCTTGATGACTTCCTGGATCTTGTACTGACGGCGTGGGCGGAAGGCGCGCTCGGGCACTTCTTCCAGCACGTCGTCGCCACCGACGGATTCGACGACTTCTTCTTCGGCCTCGTCGCCTTCGTCCTCATCGTCGTGGCCTTCGCCGCGATCCGCCGCGGGATGCTCTTCGGCGGCGTGTTCGGCATGCTCCCCGCCGGCGTCTTCAGCGCGCGCCGCGTCGTCGGCATGGGCTGCGTTTTCGCGTGCTTCTTTCTCGTGGTCAGCCTCATCATGAACGTGCTGGTCGTGAACTTCCGCGCCGACGGAAGCCTCCGGCGCGGCGGCGTATGCCTCGACGGCAGCCATATCGGATGTGTTCACCGGCTCCGGCGTCTCACCCGCATGAAAATGGCCGTGCCCGCTATCGCCATGCTCCTGGTCGTCGTGATCATGATGCCCGGCATCATCATGGTGAAGTTCGGCTTCGTGACCGTGATCGTCCTCGGCGTGATCGTGGATATCGCGCCCCGCAGCCGGCGATGCCTCGAGGCTCGCGTTCTCGATGACGTCGCTCTGGATGCGCTCGCCGCTGCCGCGGCGGCGTGAGTTGCGGTGGCGCGGACGGCGTCGGTTGGAGCGGTTCTCGGATTCTTCCTCGGCCTCGCGATGGGCGCGTTCGTCGGCTTCAATCAGCGCCTGGCGATCGGCGACCGGAATTTGGTAATAGTCCGGATGAATTTCGCTGAAGGCGAGAAAGCCGTGACGGTTACCGCCGTATTCGATGAAGGCCGCTTGCAGGGAAGGCTCTACGCGCGTGACCTTGGCGAGATAGATATTGCCGCGCAGTTGTTTGCGTTGAGCGGTTTCGAAGTCAAACTCTTCAACGCGGTTGCCGCGGACCACGACGACCCGGGTCTCTTCCGGGTGGGTGGCATCGATAAGCATTTTGTTGGGCATGTTGGAACTCTTGACGGCGGCGGGCGCATATCACGGCGCGCGC
Source organism: uncultured Alphaproteobacteria bacterium (assembly GCA_963786045.1). GTDB lineage: Bacteria > Pseudomonadota > Alphaproteobacteria > Rhizobiales > Xanthobacteraceae > Bradyrhizobium. The sequence goes on from CAWAXR010000009.1 coordinate 171,693, forward strand.
GTATCGCGCGGCCGGGTGACGCGACGGTCCACCTGATTCGGGGGTGAGGGGAAGGCCAAAACGCAACCCGGAGCGCCGCGCCGAACGGGATTCCATGGAAGCAAGACGACGTGCAGAGCCTTCGCTCCGCGTCGGCGCGATTCTTCCGTGGATCTTGGTCGGCAACACAGTCTGGCGCATGCAAGCGTCGGCCCGTCTAAACAGGTTGGCGGCAAAAAGCGCCGCCTTGTCTTTTGCTGAAAGCCCGGCATGGCACCAAGGCGCCCGCCGGCTATCGTATATCGCGGCCTTGCGGTCCGATAACGGTTACGCCGAATCTGAAGCCGTCCCTGGAACAAGATGGTAACCTGGGATCGGACGCCGCTCGGGCTCGAAACCGCCGCTCCATGTCAGCCGCGCGCTGCGCGGGCTGCGGAGGGATCGGAAAGACGCCGGAAACTCCACTTTTCGGAGATTCCTGCGCTGCACCGGGAGGCTGAACGCGACACAACCGGGAATTTTAGCCGTCAGCATTCTTTACATACGTGGATTGGCCACCGGGTGCAAGTGAGGCGTCGCCGCCCGGCAACACTCGGTCTTATTCTCCGCAAAAACCTTCAGGCCCGGTTAACCCTGTGGTTCTATTGCGGTAAGAGGGCTGCTCGGAGGCACGGATTCGTTGGCGAGCCGCGCAAATCATGGTCTTTTGCTGAGTTGCGGGCTATTGTGCACCGCAGCATTACTATGTTCCGGATTCGCTATGGGCGGCGCTGTCGAAAGCCAGCCACCGAAACCGCCGGCGACGTCGAATTTCCCGGTCGCCTCGGATGTCCGCCTGGCGGGTGACAGCAGGCAGACCCGCTTCGTCCTCGATCTCGACCAGCCGATATCATTTCAAGCCTTTCCGCTTGCCGATCCGTATCGGGTGATCGTCGATATCCCCCAGGTCAGCTTTCGGCTTCCAGCGGGCATCGGCACCGCCGGGCGCGGGCTGATAAAGGCATTCCGGTACGGCCTGGTGATGCCGGGCGGCTCGCGGATCGTGTTTGATCTGACCGGTCCGGCCAGGATCGCCGGCGCCCAGGTGCTGGATGCGGCCAACGGTCAACCGGCGCGGCTGGTGCTCGAGCTGGAGGAAGTGGATCGCACGACCTTCGTTCAGTCGCTTGCCGCCGATAGCCGGCCCGAGCTGAGGCCCGCCATCGCCGACGCCAGGGAGGTTGCGGTAGCGGCAAAGGTTGAAGCTGCGCACGAGCCTCAGGTTGCCGCAACACCGGATTTGCGTCCCGTGGTTGTCATCGACCCCGGCCATGGCGGCCCGGACAATGGCACACAGTCGGGCAGCGAAAGCGAAAAGAATCTGGTGTTGGGGTTTGCGCTGGCCTTGCGTGATCGCATCGAGAAAAATGGCAAATACCGGGTCGTCATGACCCGAACCGACGACACCTTCATCCCTCTCGCCGACCGTGTCCGGATCGCGCGCAATCAATCGGCTTCCCTGTTTGTATCGATCCACGCCGACGCCTTGCCGCGTCGTGAGGGCGACGCTCAGGGCGCCACGATCTACACGCTGTCCGACCGCGCCTCCGACGTCGAGGCCGAACGGCTGGCCGAAGCCGAGAACAAGGCTGATGCGATCGGCGGCGTCAATCTGACCGAGGAGCCGACCGAGGTTGCCGACATTCTCATTGACCTCGCGCAACGCGAGACTCGCACATTCTCCAACCGGTTTGCCCGCATCCTGATGGGCGATATGAAGACGACCACGAGAATGCACAAGCATCCCCTCAAGTCCGCCGGCTTCAGGGTGCTCAAGGCCCCCGACGTGCCGTCGGTGCTTATCGAGCTCGGTTACGTCTCGAACAAGGATGACCTCGAGCACCTGGTGTCGGAGAACTGGCGCTCCCGTACCGTTGGATCCGTGGCGCATGCCATCGACGCGTTCTTTGCCAAGCGTCTGGCGACGGCCGGGCCGGGGAACTGAAAACGGAGCCGGATGCTGGAAGCCCTAGTTTGGCCACAGCGGCGGCACTATAAAAACCGCCGCGAGGCCTTCGGAATCGATCAAAATCGTCGCTCGGCCGAGGTATAGTGGGTTTCTGTCGCGGGACGGCTGATCGTTCCGCAGCAGACTTCGGACCGGGGAACGCGCCGCGAGTTGTGGCGCAAGGGCTGAAACGGACAATAGATAATGCGCTTGCTGGTGCGGTTCTTGGGTTTCTTGTTCGCCGCCGGAACCGTCGTGTTCCTGGTGGGCGTCGCCGCCGTGGCAGGGCTGATCTGGCATTTCTCCAGGGATCTGCCGGACTATTCGCAGCTTCAGGATTACGAGCCGCCGGTGATGACCCGCGTCCATGCGGCGGACGGCGCGCTGCTGGGTGAATATTCCAAGGAACGCCGCCTGTATCTTCCGATCCAGGCCGTTCCAAAGCTGGTCATCAATTCTTTCCTCGCGGCAGAGGACAAGAACTTCTACGAGCATGGCGGCATCGACTTCTCCGGCATGGCGCGCGCTGCCGTTCTCTATGCACAAAACTTCGGTTCCAACCGACGTCCGCAGGGCGCCTCGACGATCACCCAGCAGGTGGCGAAGAACTTCCTTCTGACCAACGAAGTCTCATTCACCCGCAAGATCAAGGAAGCCTTGCTGGCGATGCGGATCGAGCGCGCCTACTCGAAGGACAAGATTCTCGAGCTTTACCTCAATGAAATTTATCTCGGTCTTGGCGCCTACGGCGTGGCCGCCGCCTCGCTCGTCTATTTCGACAAATCGGTCAATGAACTCACCGTCGCGGAGGCCGCCTATCTCGCCGCGCTGCCGAAGGCGCCGGCGGCGCTGCATCCGGTGCGCAACCGCGACCGGGCGATCGAGCGACGCAATTATGTGATCGACCGGCTGCTGGAAAACGGCTGGATCAAGCAGGCCGATGCGGACAAGGCCCGCAAGGATCCGCTGACCGTGACCAGCCGCAGCAATGCTGCCCATATTTTCGCCGGCGAGTATTTTGCCGAGGAAGTTCGCCGCGATATTTTCGAGCGATACGGCGAGAAGAAGCTTTACGAAGGCGGCCTGTCGGTCAGGGCGACGCTCGATCCCAGGATTCAGGTCATGGCGCGCAAGACCATGGCCGCCGGCATCGTCAATTACGACGAAGCCCAGGGCTGGCGGGGCGCGATCAACAAGCTCGATATTTCGGGCGATTGGGGCGTGAAACTGGCCGACGTCAAATCGCTCTCGGATATCTCGCCGTGGCGCATGGCCGTGGTGCTGGAAACCAGCGATCAATCGGCGCGGATCGGCTTTCAGCCCGGCCGCGAACTGGGTGGCGCAATATCCAAGGAACGGCAAACGGGAATCATCACGCTCGATGGCGTGAGATGGGCGAAGGCCGCGGCCGGCCCGGCGAAGGGCAGGACGCCGACGGCGGTGTCGCAGGTGCTGTCGCCGGGTGACGTCATCTATGCGGATCCGTTGTTCAAGGACGGCAATCCGGTGGAAGGCCAGTACCGGCTGCGGCAGTTGCCGGAAGTGTCGGGAGCGATGGTGGTGATGGACCCCTGGACCGGTCGCGTGCTGGCGATGGTCGGCGGCTTCTCGTTCGACCAGAGTCAGTTCAACCGCGCGACCCAAGCCTACCGGCAGCCGGGTTCGTCGTTCAAGCCGATCGTCTATTCATCCGCGCTGGACAATGGCTATACGCCGTCGACCCAAGTGGTCGACGCGCCGATCGAAATCGACCAGGGGCAGGGCGGGGGCGTCTGGCGTCCGGAGAATTTTTCGTCGGGCAAGTATCAGGGGCCGACCACGCTGAGGAATGCGCTCAGGCTCTCCTTGAATACGGTGACGGTGCGCCTGGCGCAGGACATCGGCATGCCGCTGATCGGCGAGTACGCGAGACGCTTCGGCGTCTATGACGAATTGCCGAACTATCTTTCCTACGCGCTCGGCGCCGGCGAAACCACGGTGATGCGGATGGTCACGGCCTATTCGATGTTTGCCAATGGCGGCCGTCGCGTGAAGGCGACGTTGATCGATCGCATCCAGGACCGTTACGGCCACACCATTTTCAAGCACGATGCCCGCGAATGCCGTGGCTGCGATGCGCCGGGCGGCTGGAAGAATCAGCCGGAACCCCAGCTCGTCGATCGCCGCGAGCAGGTGCTGGATACCATGACGGCCTATCAAATCACCTCGATGCTGGAGGGCGTGGTGCAGGGCGGCACGGCCATCGCGGTGAAGGAAGTGGGCAAGCCGATCGCCGGCAAGACCGGCACCACCAACGAAGCGAAGGACGCCTGGTTCATCGGCTTCTCGCCCGACATCGTGGTCGGCATTTATCTCGGCTTCGACAAGCCGCGCCCGCTCGGCAAAGGCAATGCCGCGACCGGCGGCCATCTGGCCGCGCCGATCGCACGCGACTTCCTGAAGCTCGCGCTTGTCGACAAGCCCGCGATCCCGTTCAAGGTGCCGGCGGGGATCAAACTGATCCGTGTCGATGCCAAGACCGGCATGCGCGCCGGCCCGGGCGACACTGGCAGAACCATTCTCGAAGCCTTCAAGCCCGGTACCGCGCCGCCGGATAATTACTCCGTCATCGGCGTTGCCGATGCCGACGGCCGCCAGCTGCAGCCGTCACCCGATGCGGATCGCAGCCTGTTCCGTCCCGGCACCGGCGGATTGTATTAGCGGATTTGTGGGGCGAAGCAGGCGCCGGCGGCGCCAAGTAAGACGCCAACTAAAACACCCGAATAGAACGAGCCCGATTGCGCTTTGCGGCGTCCGCCGCTAAATCCCCCACACCATCCGTCGCGGCTTGAGCCGCAGATCAGAGAGCCCATGCGCGCCGAAGTTGAACGTTTAGTTGAAGAGATCAAGCAGTCAGTCGGGCTGCTGAGGAGGCATCTTTGACGTCGATGCATCCACGGCGCGCCTTGCGGAGCTGAACAAGCTCGCCGAAGACCCCAATCTCTGGAACGATCCCCAGAAAGCGCAGAAGCTGATGCAGGAGCGCACCTCGCTGGAGGATGCGCTCAGCGGCATTGGCAAGGTCGAGCGCGAACTCGAGGACAATGTCGGCATGATCGAACTCGGCGAGGCCGAGAACGATCCTGGCGTGGTGGCTGAAGCCGAGGCCGCGCTGAAAACCCTGAAGAAGGAAGTCGCGCGTCGCGAGTTGGAGGCCTTGCTGTCGGGCGAAGCCGACCGCTTCGATTCCTATCTCGAGGTTCACGCCGGCGCGGGGGGAACCGAGAGCCAGGATTGGGCAGCGATGCTGCTGCGCATGTATACGCGCTGGGCCGAAAAGCACGGCTTCAAGATCGAGTACCTGGAAGAGACGCAAGGCGAGGAGGCGGGGATCAAGTCCGCCACCATCCAGATCAGCGGCCACAACGCCTATGGCTGGCTGAAAACCGAGGCGGGCGTACACCGGCTGGTGCGGATATCGCCGTTCGATTCCAACGCGCGCCGGCACACCTCATTCTCCAGCGTCGCGATTTTCCCGGTGGTCGACGACAGCATCAAGATCGACATCAAGGAATCGGACGTGCGCACCGACACCATGCGCTCGGGCGGCGCGGGCGGCCAGCACGTCAACAAGACCGAATCGGCGGTAAGGCTCACCCACATTCCGACCGGGGTCGCGGTGGTCTGCCAGGCCGGTCGGTCGCAGCACAAGAACCGTGCCCAGGCGTGGGACATGTTGCGCGCGCGGCTCTACGAGATCGAGCTGAAGAAGCGCGAAGAACAGGCCGCCGCCGATCAGGCCGCCAAGACCGATATCGGCTGGGGCCATCAGATCCGTTCCTACGTGTTGCAGCCCTATCAGATGGTGAAGGATCTCCGCACCGGCGTGCAGACGTCGGATACCTCCGGCGTGCTCGACGGCGACCTCGACGAATTCATGGCCGCGACGCTCGCCCAGCGCGCGTTCGGCACGGCGCCCGGCGCGGTCGAGGACGTGGATTGAAGCATGGCGCACGTCGCATTCATCGGTCTGGGGCGCATGGGCCATGGCATGGCCGGCCGCTATCTCGACGCCGGCTTCACGCTCGCCGTCTGGAACCGCAGCCAATCGAAGGCGACCGATTTGATCGCGCGCGGCGCGCGATGGGCTCTTTCGCCAGCGGATGCGGCCGATGGAGCCGACGCGGTCGTGACAATGGTCGCCGACGATGCGGCGTCGCGCGCCGTGTGGACCGGCAAGGACGGAGTCGCCGGGAAGGCCAAGGCCGGTATGCTGGCGGTCGAATGTTCGACGGTGTCGTATCGCCACGCGCTCGATCTCGCGCAAGAACTTCGCGAACGCGGTCTCATCTATATCGATAGCCCGGTCACCGGTTTGCCGGACGCCGCGGCGAGCGGGAAGTTGACGCTGCTGGTCGGCGCCGAGCCCGCCGATCTCGAACGTGCGCGGCCCTATCTCGTGCCGCTTGGTACGACGATCCGGCATTTCGGGACCGTCGGCACCGGCACGGTCTACAAGCTGATCAACAATCTGATGGGCGCGATCCAGATTGCCGGTATTGCGGAGGGCCTTGCGATCGCCGAGCAGGCCGGGCTCGATATGAGATCTGGTGCTGGAGGCGGTCGAGAATGGAGTCGCCGCCAGTCCACAGGTGATCCGCCATTCGAGGCGCATGGTGGCGCGGCATTTCTCCGATGCGACCTTTACGGCGGCGCTGCGGCACAAGGATGCCGCCTACGCAGTCGCATTGGCCGAGAGTTCTGCTGTCCGACACTCCCTTGATGGGTCGTGCTGCGGTGCAGGCATATGCAGGCGCGAAGGCCTATGCGCCAGACGAGGACGAGGGAAAAATGATCGAGATCGTGTCGCGCGCCAAGCGCGCCACGACGTAGTCATCTGTCGGCGTGACGCTCCACGCGGCGATGTCTTGAAGATCGCCTTCCCTTGCGGGCGGCAAGCCGTCGCGCGTCTCAGCCCGCACTCAGTCGCACGCCGGCGCGCAGGAATTTTTGCGGATCGACCGCGTCGCCGTCGATCCTGGTTTCGTAATGCAGATGCGGTCCCGTCGATCGGCCGGTCGAGCCAACGGCGCCGATGACCTGTCCGATCTTGATCGTGTCGCCGACCTTGACGTTGATTTCGGAGAGATGCCCGTAGCGGGTCGACAGGCCGTTGCCGTGGTCGATTTCCACCATGCGGCCATAGCCGCCTGCCCATCCGGACGATACCACTTTTCCGTTCGCGGTCGCGCGCACGGGGTCGCCCATAGCCGCGCGGAAATCCAGCCCCGTGTGCATGGCCGGGCGTCCGAGGAACGGATCGCTGCGGACCCCGAAGCCCGACGTGAATTCGACTTCACCGATCACCGGCTTTCGATACGGTACCAGCGCCAGCGTCCGGTTGAGGCGTTCCACCTGGGCACGGGTGACGTTGATCCGGTAGAGCTGACGCTCGAAGGGGCCGGCGTCGGCAGAAAGCTTGACGGGAACAAAGGGGCCGCCGACGGCCCCGCGCGGCGTTGCTGCTTCCAGCGGGGCGATCTCAAGGCCGAGATCGGTGAATACGCCGCGCATGCGGCGTATGCGGGATTCCATGCCGTCTTCGAACGAACTGAGTGCTGCGAGCTGGCGCCCCTCGATCTGGTCGAGCGAGGTCTGCAGGCGGACGATCACGTTGTCGACGCCCTGGACTTTCGCGAACTTGTTCGGCGGTGGATTGGCGACAATCGGAGCGCGGGATTCCAGACGCGCCTCGCGGTCCGGTGGCGCCACGAAGACAGCGGTATCGCTGATCGGCGAGGGTTTGGGCACGCCTGACGCGACCGGTTCGGTAGCGGCGGCGCCCCGCGATGGCGCCCGGATCGATCCGGTAACCTGCAGATCCGGAATGGCGCCGAGCGCCGACGCGCGCGATTCCAGGGTAGTTTGCCGGCGCATGACCTGTTCGAGTTTCTGGTCGAACTGTTCCTGATCCAGCAACTGGCGGCTGGTGGTGCGGTCAACCCTGGCGCGGAGTTCCGCGATGCGGTCTTCATAGGCGTATTGCATCTCCGCCTGGCGCGCGATCAGCCGGGTGAGTACGTCGTCACGGAACGCGAAATAGGTCGCGGTCGCGGCCGACCACATCCCCAACGCCGTCACGGTGCCGACGACGATCCAGAACGCGACCGGCCCAAACCGGACCTGCTTGCCGGCATGTACCAGCGTATAGCCGCTTCGCGCGCGCTGTGCGGCGGCAGAGGCATGGCCAACCGGCTTGCGAGCGGGCTGCCTGCCGTGGTCATGATGGTGATGATGCTCGGCATGATGGCCGGAACGGTACGACGACATCGGCACTCCCGCGCCGGTCGGAGGTGAGTTCCTTACGGCCCAATTTGCGGGGTTGATTTGACCTCGTCATGGTTAATTTTTCGCGAATGGGGCTGCCGCGGCGTCAGGCGATCCTGGCGGCGGCAAGCACCTCGTCGGCGTGGCCGTCGACCCTCACATTGCGCCAAATCCTGATGATGCGGCCATCGGTCCCGATCAGAACCGTCGTGCGAAAAATACCCGGAAAGGTCTTGCCGTACATGGATTTTTCGCCCCATACGCCGTAGGCCTGCAGCATCGCGTGCTGCTCATCCGAAGCGAGAGGAACGGATAGCTCGTGTTTGTTTCGAAAGGCTTCCTGCGCCTTTGGCGGATCGGCCGAAACGCCCAGGACTGCGGTCCGGCTTTCCGCGAACGCGCTCGAGAGCCGCGTGAAGTCGATCGCTTCCTTCGTGCAGCCCGGCGTGTCCGCGCGCGGATAGAAAAACAGCACCAGCTTTCTGCCGGCGAAATCGCCCAGCGAGACCTTGCCGCCGCCGTCGCGCGGCAAGCGAAACGAGGGGGCCTTTGCGCCCTCGTTCAGAGCCGATCGGGTGGTGGCCGAGGTGCCCGCTTTCTTCGGAGAAGGATTCGCGGTTCTGGCCGTCGATCCAGCCCGGCCCCGCGGAACGGATTTTCCAGCGTCGGAGGAGATCGGCTCTTTCGCCCCGAGAGGTTTCAATGACGAGTTTCTGGCTGTTGTCTTCGATGGAGCGCGGGTCGATTTTCCTATGGACGATTTGGGGGATTTCCCACGCGTTTTCTTGGACATACGCCTTCCTTTCGTCGCTTTCCGCGGATCAATCATTGAGGTATTGAGGCAAGCTGGAATCAGGCCGACCGCTGGGCAAGTCAGATCGGCTTGGAGTATGCTTTAAAGGAATTCGACACACCACCCGTCCGCTCGTTGAATGCGCTGTTTGGGCCAGGTCACGAGCGTGGGTACCAGGTTAGGATTGGTAGCGATGCCGGCACGGGAGCCCTCGTTGCGTGTCGACGGGCGAGGTCCTGACGGCGGTCAGTCTTACAATCGATGCCAGCACCGAGAGGCAATGGTAAGGAATACGTCGCCCCAGGGATCAAATCCGCGCGCTGACGTCCAGCCGCCGCAGTGGGATGATGCCGATTGGGATCAGGAACACGATGAGGCGGCGGGCCGTCGTGCGCGCCGGCTGTTGTCGCGGTCGAACTCCCGCTTCTATGTGCTCGGCGATCGCATCGGCGCGTTCCGGCGTTGGCTTGCCGGTGAACGCTGGGTAAGGCGTCTTGCCGTCGTCATCGCGTCCCTGGTGGTGATCTTCACCGTGTGCTTCGGCGGGCTCTGGTGGCGTCTGGGCGCCGGTCCCATCAACCTCGAAATGGCTACGCCCTGGCTGGCCGCAGCGATCGCGGAAAATATAGGTCACGGTAATACCGTTGAGGTCGGTGGCACGCAGATCGAGCGTGCCGGCAGAATTCGCATCGCCGTGCGTATCCGCGATATCATCGTGCGGGATCGTGACCACGCGATCGTGGCCAGCGCGCCGAAGGCCGAGGTGAAGCTTTCAGGTTCCGCGCTATTGATGGGGCGTCTTCGAGCCGAGAGCCTCAACCTGGTGGACGCGGAGCTCGCCGTGCGAATTACGCCGGAGGGCTATGTCACCGTTTCCACAGGCGACAATGCGCGGCCGCTCGCGACCGGCGTCGCTTCGAAGAAAGACGCGGGTATTCCGGCGACGCTTCCGCGCCAGGCGGAGCCGTCCATGGCTCCCTCTCCACCTGCACCCGCTGCCCCGTCCACGGCTGTGCCCGATAGTACACAGAACGGGTTGCTTGCCGGTCTTGACTGGCTCGACAGCCTGAGCCTGACCGGCCTTGACGGACAAAACCTCAATGAAATCGGTCTGAAGAACGGCAACCTGATCGTTGACGATCAGCAGCGCGGCAACAAATGGAATTTCCGGAACATCACCCTCAGTCTTCGCCGGCCCAGCGGCGGCGGGGTGGCGATGAGCGTCGGCGAAGAGGGCAAGCGTGCCTGGTCGCTGAGCGTGGTGGTCGGCTCGCCCGCAAACGGCGTGCGATCGGTCGATATTCGAGCCGACAAGGTTTCGACGTCAAATATCCTGCTGGCGTTGCGATTGAAGGATTTGACCTACAGCGCGAATTTGCCGCTCAGTGGCGAATTGAAAGGCGAAATAGGCCGTGATGGTCTGCCGACCTATTTCCGCGGCAAGGTCACCGCGGGCGCGGGAGAGCTCATCGACAGCGATACGCCCGATTATCCGATGGCGATCGATTCGGCGGAAGTGAACGTCGAATGGGATTCCGGGCGGCGTGTCCTGATGGCGCCCTTCAAGATCGTTTCCGGGCAGAACAGGATCACGCTGCTGGCCCATCTCGAGCCGCCCAACGACAACGTGGCCGATTGGCAGTTGGGCTTCAGCGGCGGCACCATCCTGCTGGCCGGGATCGACAACGAGCCGCCGCTGATCATCAATCGCATCGCCGTCGGCATGCGCTTCGACACCGAAAAGCGGCGCGTGCTCTTGACGCAGGCCGACTTCAGCAACGGCGACATCGCCATCGCCGGAACCGGCAGCGTCGATTATTCGGCCGAACCGCGCCTGACGCTCGGTTTTGTCGGAACGCCCATGTCGGCATCCGCCCTGAAGCGGGTGTGGCCCAGCCTGGTCGTTCCGGAAGTTCGCGAATGGGTGGTCGATCGGGTCGAGCGCGGATCGGTTCAGCGCATCGAGGTCGGCGTCAATTCGCCGGTTCGAAATCTTTCGCGGCGAGGTCCGCCGATTCCCGACGACGGTCTCAACATCAACATCGTCGCCAGCGGCGTGGCATTACGGCCGGTCGATGATTTGCCGGTGGTGCGCGACGCGGATTTGAAGGCGCATGTGACCGGCCGTACCGCGACGGTCACGATCGGGCAGGGCGTGGCCGATACGCCGGCGGGTCGCAAACTCAACATCTCGGACTTCGTGTTCGAGGTGCCGGATATGGCGCCGAAGCCATCACCGGCCCGGGTGAAGTTCCGGATCGAGGGGCCGGTGCCGGCGGTGGCCGAGATTCTCGCCTCCGATAAGCTCAGCGAATTTTCCGGCACGCTGGTCGATCCCAATGCGAGCAAGGGAACCGTTTCCGCCATTGTCACGCTCGGCCTGCCGATCAAGCGCGAACTCACGAGGGCGGACACGACCTATGCGATTACTGCCGACCTCGGCGGATTCGCCGCCGATCGCGTGGTGATGAATCAGAAACTAGAGGCCAATGCGCTGAAGGTCGTCGCCAACAATCAGGGTTATCAGGTCAAGGGCGATGTGAAGATCAATGGGCAGTCGGCCTCGCTGGACTACCGCAAACCGAGCGAGGGCGACGCAGATATCAAATTGGCGGCGACGCTGGATGATGCGAGCCGCGCGCGCCTCGGCATCGACCTCGGATCGGCGGTCAGCGGCGCCGTTCCGATCAAGCTGGCCGGCAAGATCGGTGGCGAATCCCGTGTCGGGATCGACGCCGATCTGACCGCGCTGAGGCTCGACAATATTCTGCCGGGCTGGGTGAAGTTGCCAGGCAAGTCGAGCCGGGCGTCCTTCAACGTCGTTCAAAAACCGCAGTCGACCCGTCTGGAAGATATCATCATCGACGGCAGCGGTGCTTCGATCAAGGGGTCGATCGAGCTCGATCAGAACGGCGATCTGATGAACGCGAACTTCCCGACCTATTCTCCTTCCGAAGGCGACAAGACGTCGTTGCGGGCCGATCGCGGTCCCGACGGTGTGCTCAAGGTCACCATGCGGGGCGATGTATTTGACGGTCGCGGCTTCCTTAAATCGGCGATCTCGGGCAGGGAGGCTGACGCCAAGAGCAAATCCAGGAACGTCGATCTCGATGTGGACGTCAAGTTAGGTGCGGTTGCGGGTTTTTTTGGTGAGGCCCTGCGCGGCGTCGATGCCAGAATGTCCCGGCGCAATGGAACGATCAGAAGCTTTGCCTTCAGCGGCAAACTTGGACGCGACACGCCGCTGACGGCGGATTTGCGAGGCCGCGGGCAGGGGCACGAGGTGATCTATCTGGAGACCAATGATGCCGGCGCATTCCTGCGCTTCACCGACACCTATTCCAAGGTAGTGGGCGGCCAGCTTCAATTGGCCATGGACCCTCCGACGGTCGAGCCCAGCGCGAAGGAGGGGTTGCTCAACGTGAAGGATTTTGCGGTCAAGGGGGAGGGGGCCCTTGATCGTTTGGCTGCTGGCGGCCCGGCCGGAGCTCAAAGCGGCATCGGCTTTTCTCGATTGCGCGCGGAGTTTACCCGGCAGAACGGACAGCTCACGATCCGGGAAGGTGTCCTGAGGGGCCCCACGATTGGCGGCACGATCGAGGGCAGCATCGATTACCCCGGCAACCAGGTGCGGATGAGCGGCACTTTCGTTCCGATTTACGGCCTGAACAACATATTCGGCCAAATTCCGCTTTTCGGACTGGTCCTGGGTGGCGGCAGCAATGAAGGGCTGTTCGGCGTCACCTATGAGGTCGTCGGTACCCCGGACAAGCCGACGCTTCGCGTCAATCCGATTTCCGCGATCTTCCCGGGAGTCGCCAGGAAAATCTGGGATTTCAATACCGGCAAGCAAGACAAACCGGTCGAATTTCCGTCAAGCAACAACTGACTGGCGGCGGCATCCTTTGGATCGTGATCCGATCAGGTTGGATCGGATCATTGTTTGAGCATGGTCTAAGCCGCGCGCACGCCGACCAGGAAGGTGTTGACCTCGCCTGACAGTTGCTCGGCCTGCTTGGAGAGATTGGAGGCCGCGGTAAGAACGAGGCCGGCGGCGTCACCTGTTTCATGGGCCGCGCTGCTGACGCCGCCGATATTCGTCGTTACGTCCTGCGTCGCTTGCGCCGTCTGCGTGACGTTGCGCGCGATCTCCGCGGTAGCCGCGCCTTGTTCCTCAATCGCGGAGCCGATCGTTGTTGCGATCATGCTGACTTCCTCGATGGTGGCGGTGATGCCCTGGATGGCCTCGACGGCTTCCTTGGTCGCGCTCTGGATCTGGGCAATGCGGGTGCCGATCTGCTTGGTGGCTTCCGCGGTCTGGCTCGCGAGGCTTTTGACCTCGGCGGCTACCACCGCGAAGCCCCTGCCGGCCTCGCCTGCGCGGGCGGCTTCGATGGTGGCGTTGAGCGCGAGCAGGTTGGTCTGGCCCGCGATGCTTGAAATGAGCTCCGCCACCTGCTCGATCTGCTGGGCGCCTTCGGCAAGGGCGCGCACGATGGTGTCGGTGCGGTGCGCGTTGTCGACGGCGCGGGCGGTGATATCGGCGGATTGCGCTACCTGACGGCTGATTTCGCTGATCGACGAGGACAATTCTTCCGCCGCGGCGGCGACCGTTTGCACGCGGGTGCTGGCCTGCGTTGCCGCTGCGCTGACGACGGTCGCCTGGTGGTTGGTGCGTTCCGCCGTGCCGGTCATCGATTGCGCGGTCGATTCCAGTTCGGTCGAACCCGACGCCATCAGTCCAACAAGCCGGCCCACCGAAGCGTCAAATCGATCGGCGAGCGCAATAAGCGCTTCGCGCTTCTCGTTTTCGGCTTGTTGCTTCGTTGCTATCTGTTCGGCCTCGAGCGCCCGCGCCGTCAATGCCGTTTGCCGCAACACCTCCAGGGTTTCCGCCATGCGCCCGATCTCGTCGCCGCGTGCGGTCTCCTCGACCGCGTGGTCCAGCGATCCGGTTGCGATGCGTTGCATCCGGTTCCTCTGTCGGTCGAGCGCTCCCAGGATGTCCCGGGCGATCAGCCACGACAACAACGACATCAGCACGATGATGCCGGCGCCGATCGCGCCGAGGCGCAACAGCAACGCATTTACGTCGGCATTGACGTCATCCACATACAGCCCATAACTCATGGTGACGTTCCACGGCGCAAAATGACGTGCGAAGACCATTTTCTGAACCGGGACGGTCTGACCAGGCCGGGGGTAGAGATACGTTGCCGTCGCTCCCTCGGGGCTCCGCTGGCCGGCCTTCATGATGGCGTCGGCGATCGTCACACCGTTGGAATCCACCGCACCGGTGATTTTGCCCTCAAGCTGAGGGTTGGCACCGTTGAGCAAGAGCGAAGTGTCTGGATTGTAGACGACGGGATAGGCCTGCCCCTTGTTGAACAGCATGCGCCCGCCGCGCTGGCGGAACTGGTTCTGCGCCTCGGCGAGGGTCATCTTCCCTGCCGTGACCTCGTTCTGCAGCGTCTCAGCCAGGCCAACCAGCAGATCGACGGCCGTACGCAGTTGCGCGACCCTGTCCTCCATCATCCGCCTCTCGCTCAGCGAGCCGGCGACCGCAATGATTGCGCATACCGTCAGCGCCGCCAGGGCAACCATGCTCGCGAGTTTCGTGCGGATCTTCAGTCGGCTAAGCAGACTCATTTGGGCCTCTGGCAAGAAACTGTTTACGGAGGCGTATCAGGAACGGTTTTAACAATCGTGAACAAATCAGGCAGGGACGAATTTAGCGCCGCAGCGCCGGCACGACCAGAAACGGGATCATTCCCAGGAGCACGCTGACCAGCGCGAACGCAATCAGCGGATTATAGCTGTGGGTCCAGTCGTGGATCAGGCCTCCGCTCCAGGAGCCAAACGCCGATCCGAGCCCGCTGCCGATCGAAATGGCTCCATAGATCGTCCCGACCCGTTTTCCCCGAAAGATCTTCATGGCGGTTGCGGTGAGCAGCGGGCCGCGCGAGCCGATCATGCTGCCAAAGCAGACGACGAAGCCCGTCAATATCCAGATGTTCGGATACCATTGCAGCAGCCAGAGCAGGACAATCCCGACGATCGACAGCGCATAGCTGAACAGCACCGACGGTCTGCGGCCGATGATGCCGTCGAGCGAAGAGACGCCCAGCATGCCGAACAGCAGAACGACACCGGAAAAACCCCAGGCGGTCGCCGCCTGCAAGGGCGGAAATCCCGCGTCGATCAGATAGGCCACCACTTGCGGCGCAATCGCGTACATGCCGATCGCGGTAAAGAAAAACGTCGAGAACAACGCCCAGAAGGCGTGGTGGCGTATCGCGCTCGCCAGCGTCCAGCCGTCGTCGGAGAAGTCGGCGGAGGTGTTTTTGCCGAGATGGGGCGAGCCGGAGGAGAATAACCGCCATGGCAGGATCAACAGCGGCACAAGCAGGGCGAGCGCCGTGCCGCCAAAGACCTGATAGGCATCGCGCCATCCGACACGGTCGATCAGAACCTGCGACGCCGGAAGCAGGACCAGCACGCCGGCGCCGGTCGCGGAATAGACTACGGCCATCGCGGTCGGCAATCGCGGTCCGAACCACCGGCCGAGCAGGATCGAATTCGGAACGTTGCCGATGAATGCAATGCCGACGCCGACGCACAGGCCGAGGCTCAACCGGAACTGCCAAAGATGGCTGGCGTTCGCGGCGAACAGGAAAGCGCCGCCAAGCAGGAGCAACCCGAGCGAATAGACGCTGCGGGGGCCGGAATAATCGAACAGCCGGCCGATCAGCGGCGCCGCCAGCCCGCCCGCCAGCGCGGTCAGCGAGTAGACCGAGACAACCTGCGCGCGGTCCCAGCCGAAGCTTTCCGAGATCGGGAGCAGAAAGACGGTAAAGCTCTCACCGAGACCGCGGCCGAGGACGGAGAGGGCAAAACACAAGGCAAGCACGTTGAGTGCCGTGCGCGCCGGCTTCAGCGGCTTCGCTTGAGTTTCTTCCCTTGGCGCATTCTGACCCATCAAAGATCAGGGAGCGCGTTTCCGTTCCCCTGAGCAAGTGCCTAAAGCGAATACGCCTATGCAGGCTTGAGCAGGATGTGCCGCTTCTTGCCGAAAGACAACTTAATGACGCCTTCCGCCGTAAGGTTTTCCGGCGTCAGCATCATGTTTTCGTCGACAACGACCGAATCGTTGACTCGCAAGCCGCCGCTCTTGATTTGGCGGCGCGCCTCGCCCTTCGAGGTTACCAAGTGCGACAACACATACGCCTCTAAGACGCCGAGTCCGCTCTCAAGAACAGAACGTGGAACCATTGCAGCGGGCAGGTTCTCTGCGATCGCTCCTTCTTCGAAGGTCTGCCGCGCGGTCTCCGCCGCGACGCGGGCCGCGTCAGCGCCGTGCAAGAGCGCGGTCGCGGAATCGGCGAGCGCCTTCTTGGCCTCGTTGATCTCCGCGCCCTGCAACGCCGCCAGGCGCTCGATCTCGCCAAGCGGCAGCGTCGTGAACAGTTTCAGGAAGCGCGCCACGTCGGCGTCCTCGGTGTTGCGCCAGAACTGCCAGTATTCGTAAGGGCTCTTCATGTCGGCGTTGAGCCAGACCGCGCCGCTGGCGGTCTTGCCCATCTTCTCGCCGGATGACGTCGTGATCAGCGGGGTCGTCAGCGCGTGCAATTGCGGCGAGCCCATGCGGCGGCCGAGATCGATACCGTTGACGATGTTGCCCCACTGGTCGGAGCCGCCCATCTGCAGGCGACAGTCGTAACGCTGGTTGAGTACGGCAAAGTCGTACGCCTGAAGGATCATGTAGTTGAATTCGATAAAACTCATCTCCTGGTCGCGCTCGAGCCGGAGCTTGACCGAGTCCATCGCCAGCATCCGGTTGACCGAGAAATGCCGGCCGATATCGCGCAGCATCTCGATCCAGTTGAGCTTGGTCAGCCATTCGGCATTGTCCGGCATGACCGCGTCGTTGTTGCCCTCGCCGAACTTCAGGAAGCGCGAGAACACCTGCTTGATGCCCTCCTTGTTACGCTCGATATCCTCGATCGAAAGGATCTTTCGGGTCTCGTCCTTGCCGGAGGGGTCGCCGACGCGGGTGGTGCCGCCGCCCATCAGCGCGATCGGCTTGTTGCCGGTCTGCTGCAGCCAGTAGAGGCACATGATCTGCACCATGGAACCAACATGGAGCGAAGGCGCGGTGCAGTCGAAGCCGATATAGGCCACGAGTTCGCGCTTGGCCGCCAGTGCATCCAGTGACTCGGGGTCCGAAATCTGATGAATAAAGCCGCGGCTTTGCAGCACATTGAGAAAATCAGACTTAAAAGCGGTCATCTGTCGGCGACTTTGATCATTCTTGTTTTACGATATTTGCAGCAAAATGGCGGAACCCGGTCCGGACAGGCTGCCGCTGGCGTGCGCTCTGTGGCATTATAAGATGTGTCCGTTTGGCACAAGCTGAACGTCCTGGGGTAGGGCGCGGCTGGGGCTTGATGACGATGATTTTGACGGCGGTCGGTCTGATGAGCGGCACCTCGCTCGACGGGGTTGATATCGCCATGATCGAAACCGATGGCAAGCGGGTGAGGGCGTTTGGCCCGTCGGGATACAGGCCGTATACCGAACCCGAGCGCCGCGTGCTGCTTCAGGCCCTGACGGAAGCCGTTCACCTGTCGCAGCGCGATGCGCGGCCGGGAATCCTGCGCGAGGCCGAGCGCGTCGTCACGGCGGCCCACGCCGAAGCCGTGGCCAGCTTTATCGCGCATAACCGCATCACCTGCGAGGATATCGATATCGTCGGTTTTCACGGCCAGACTGTGCTACACCGGCCGGCCGCGGGGATGACGGTCCAGATCGGGGATGCCGCCGCGCTCGCCAAGGCGATCCACATCCCGGTCATGCACGATTTCCGTGCCGCCGACGTCGCCGCCGGTGGGCAGGGCGCGCCTCTGGTTCCGGTCTATCACCGTGCGCTCGCCCAGTCGCTTGAGCGCGAAGGGCCGATAGTCGTCCTTAATATCGGCGGCGTTTCCAACATCACCTATATCGACGGCGGCGACATCCTGATCGCCTGCGATACCGGTCCCGGCAACGCGTTGCTCGACGATTACATGCTCCGCACCATGAGCCAGCCGTTCGATCGCGAAGGTCGCACGGCGGCGCAAGGCGCGGTCGACGTGGCATGGGTCGCCCGGGCGCTGCAGCATCCGTTCTTTGCGCTGCCGCCGCCGAAATCGCTCGACCGCAACGATTTTGCTTCGCTCAAATTGCCCGAGATGTCTCCCGCAGACGGCGCGGCGACACTGACGGCTCTCACGGCAGAGGCCATCGCCCGGATCGTGCCGCATTTGCCCAAGCAGCCAAAGAGCTGGATCGTTGCCGGCGGCGGCGCCCGTAATCTCACCATGCTGCGGATGCTGCGCGAGCGGCTGCAGCCTGCCAGCGTCGAGGCCGCCGATGCGCTGGGCTGGTCGTCCGATGCCATGGAGGCCCAGGCGTTCGGTTTTCTGGCGGCGCGGGGCCTGAAGGGCCTGCCGCTCAGTTATCCCGCCACGACCGGCGTGGCCCTCCCGATGACCGGCGGCGTGGTCGCCCGACCGTGAGCAGGCGAGTTTCGCTATTTCGAAGTGTTCGACGAAATCCGCGACGTCGGAATTCTCGCCGGCAAACCGAAGCTGTCGCAATGGTGCAAGTCGCCCGCGGCGCGGCCATCGGTGCGCGGCCGTCAGATCGGATTTCCCGGCGCTGCTGCGCGACTTCCTGAATCTGGCCGACCCGGCGCACGGTGCATGGACTTCCCCGGCTTCTCTATCTATGATCGTATCAAACAAGAAAAACGCTTAAATAGCGAGTTGGGCCTTGGACATGGGGGATTGGACCATGGCTGCTGAGAGCACTGACACACTGACGCCATCGGGAAAAATCACCGTGGCAAACGCCTACGCGCGCAGCCAGCTTAGCGACGCCCTGGCGCTCTCCGGCTACGCCGTGAGCGCCGGTGTCCGGACATCCGCAGGCGAGCCGCTGCCGTTTGCTGACATCGGCCTGATCCATGGCACGGCGGCGAAACTTGGGATGTTCGATGGCTCAGGCGGAGCGTCACCATCGTGCTCTATTGAGGCGTCCGAATGGATCGCCTTTGAGCAAGCATATTACCGGCTTGCTGTCGCAATGAGTCCGGTCACGGCCGAAACACTGGCATCGACGCAAGCCACCATGCCCGCTGTCGAAGGCGGATCGCTGTTCGGCTGGATTTTTGGCTATTCGCCGGCGCTGCGATTTACGCGCTGGTTCTCCCTCGTCGGGATCGGCGTCGCCGCCTTCGTCATCGTCGCCGAATGCCTCGTCTATGTCTGGGGTCTGGAGGGGGATGCCAACATCTATGTCTGGCAGAAGAACATCCTGGAAACGCTACTGCCATGGGCCTATGGCGCTCTCGGATCCTGCGCCTATCTGCTGCGGTCGGCGCACATCTGCATTTATCAACGCACTTTCGACCTGCGGCGCAAGCCGGAATACTTCAACCGCGTCCTGCTTGGAGCGATTTCCGGCGGCGCGATCATTCTGTTTGTCAACTATCTGGTCGACGACGGCGGTACCGTTCTGCACCTGAGTTCGGCGGCGCTGGGCTTCGTCGCGGGCTACAGCACCGATTTTCTTTTCAACGCCATCGAGCGCGTTGTCGCTGCGGTGTTTCCAAAGACCGACAGCGATCCGAAGGCGCAGCTTCAAAGGACTCAAAAGGCGCCCGCCAGGAAACCGCCGCCGCCTACGGGAGCAGGCGGTGGCGCGCCAAATGCCTCCGGCAACGCCGAAGCCGCCGACGAAGATGAAATGGGTGCAACACAAGCCAAGCAACGCAAGTCACGCAAGAGAGTGGCGAAATCCGGAGAGGGTGAGACGGGCGGCGCTGGAGATCATTGATGCGGCGGACGATATCTTCCGCACATCCATCGGGCGCCGAGCAGCGGACGTGGCGGCGTCTGGGCTGGCTTTTATTGGCCGCCCTGAGTGTGACCGTTTCGGACCTCGCGCCGGCATGGCCGGCCGGCGGAACGCCGGTACCGCTACTGAGCAAGGGCGGCGAACCCGTCGATTGGTGGTTTGCCTTCAAGTTCAATTCACAGAACAGCTTTGCGGGATGTGGCGCCGACACCGGGAGGCGGACGTGTATTTTCGGCGGCAATGTTCAGGCCAGGGAGAAATTCGGTCAGCAATTCGCCGTTGCCAGCAGCCGTTCCAATGTATTGAGCCAGGGCAAAGGATGCGTCGGCGCGACAACCAGCGATCCGATCGGCGCCACCTTCGATCAGGTCTATAACGGCAATTTCAACTATGTGATCTGGAACGATCAGTTCTACGGCGATCCAGCCCTCTCGACTTGCAAATCCAGCAGTTGCGGCGCGCCGTGGGGCCACTCGAAGGGGCTGCTCGCCTGGAACGATGCCGGCGAGGGATTCGTGATGCAGGTGTCGACGCCGTCGTGGCCGGGGTCAGGCACGAGCCGTATCAGGCGCAAGGCCGGCAACACGCTCGGCTGCATCAGCAGCAACAACAATCTGCTCGCCAGCCAGCATTTTTTCGCCGTCAAGCTCGACAAGGATGATCTGGTAAAGGTGTTGAACGCGCTCAAGCGTGCCGGCGTCGTAACGGATCCGACCAAACTTCAGATAGTCAGAAATGGCGGACCCGCAGATGTACAGGCGCTGGTCAACGAACTCGGGAAGCGGCCGACCAGGTTGAGGGTCGCCCCGGGAGATGATCTTAATCCGGACGACTATTTCAGCAGGGATGAACTTTCCAGCAAGGTCCTCCTGATCGCGAAGACCTCGAATTTGACCGCGCCACCGTGGCAAATGGTGTCCGCGATCCTGGATGGCACGGCCGAACGAGCGGCGACCTGGTGGACCACGCCGCGCATCAACACCACGACGAAGTCCTCGAAGGTGGGTTGCCTGATTCCCTTTGTGGCCCCGAAGAAAGGCGAACCGATTCTGAAGAAGGTGCAGGGCCCGGTCGCGATCGCCCTGACCGGAACCTGGGACAGCAAGGAAATCAAACTCGCCGCGCCGTCCAATCATGCCAAGATTGGTGTCTCCGCCTCCAGTGGCCACCACTACGTGATCTTCGGCGATCTCAATCAGCAGGGTACGCTGTCGCCACCGGACTGCGGAAAAAGTCAGAACGGGCGCGGCGGGTTGTTCTTCGTGCTCGACAACAAAGCGCTCGCCGACAGTGTCAGCGATTTGATTGACGGCGACACGGCATCGACGAAGGGCAGGCCGTAGCGCCGCAACCGAGGCAACGCCATGCAAAGAACGGGAGGTGGCGCGAAGCCCTGCGGTTAGCGAACGTTGGCGAGCCGCATGTCCAGATAGCCGGTCACCGACTGCATCAAGGGCTCCAGCTTGCCGTCGAAGAAATGGTTGGCGCCGGGGATGATCTGCTGGTCGATGACGATGCCCTTCTGGGTCTTGAGTTTCTCGACCAGCGTGTTGACGTCCTTGGGCGGCACCACCGCATCCTTCTCGCCATGCACGATCAGGCCTGACGACGGGCAGGGGGCGAGGAACGAGAAGTCGTAGAGGTTGGCGGGCGGCGCGATCGAGATGAAACCCTCGACCTCCGGCCGGCGCATCAACAGCTGCATGCCGATCCAGGCGCCGAACGAGAAGCCCGCGACCCAGCAGGCGCGCGCTTCCGGATTGATGGTCTGCGCCCAATCGAGCGCGGAGGCAGCGTCGGAAAGCTCGCCGGTGCCATGATCGAATGATCCCTGGCTGCGGCCGACGCCGCGGAAATTGAAGCGCAGCACCGAAAATCCGCGATGCGCGAAAGCGTAGTAGCACTGGTAGATGATCTGGTGATTCATGGTGCCGTGAAACTGCGGATGCGGATGCAGCACCATCGCGATCGGCGCATTCTTCTGCTTCGCCGGATGATAACGGCCTTCGAGGCGGCCCGCGGGACCGGTGAAAATGACTTCAGGCATTGATGGTCCTTGGCAAAATCAACCGACTTTGTGCTGGCTCTGTCTGGCGCTTTGGCAGACAAAACCTCGCGGAGGTAAGAGGCTGATCAGACGTCGTCGGGAGGTGCGCGAACGGCGCCTAGTGAACTGGAGGCCGCGTTCTAGCATGAGGCAAGGGGCAAAAAGCAAGGGTTTTCAACATCTGGCTGGCCGTTCAAGACGTTAGCATTTCCATTGCGAGGAAACGCCGCGATCGCCAATTGGCGTAGCGCGTGGCATGACCGACGGGCTGCGGTCGGGACCGCGGCGCCAAGGATCTAATTTTAAGGTATTATAATACGCCATGTCTGACCGGGTCTACCTCGATTGGAATGCGACCACGCCGCTGCGTCGTGAAGCGCGGGAGACGATGGCTGTGGCCCTCGATCTCTGCGGCAATCCCTCGTCGGTCCATGCCGAGGGCCGCCAGGCCCGAAAACTGGTTGAAGATGCCAGGGCGACCATTGCGGGCGCTGTGGGTGCGTTGCCGAGAAACGTCGTCTTTACATCTGGCGGGACCGAGGCCAACGCGCTGGCGCTGACGCCAGGGCTCAGTCGCGGTCCGAGCCCTCCGGTCGAGAGGCTCGTGGTCTCGGCCATCGAGCACGCCTCCGTACTCGCAGGCGGGCGGTTTCCGGCCGCTGCGGTCGACACGGTCGGCGTGACGCACTCCGGACTGCTCGATCTGGAGCATCTCGGCGCGGCGCTGGCGGGCAAGCCTCCGGCGCTGGTGTCGGTGATGCTGGCCAATAACGAGACCGGCGCGATTCAGCCCGTTGCGGAGGCGGCCGAGATCGTTCATGCGGGAGGTGGTCTGCTGCATGTCGACGCAATCCAGGCTTTTGGAAAAATCCCCTTTGATATGAATGCATTGCATGCCGATCTGGTGACGCTGTCGGCGCACAAGATTGGCGGACCCAAGGGTATAGGGGCGCTTGTGCTGGCCGAGGGGGTAACCGGGTTGGAGCCGCTCCTGCGCGGCGGCGGTCAGGAGCTGAGCCGTCGGGCGGGAACCGAGAATGTGGCTGGAATTGCAGGATTTGGAGCCGCCGCGAAGGCGGCCCTGGACGCGCTGGAGGTCGATGCCATGCGCCTCAAAGGCCTGCGGACCCGGCTGGAAGACGGCTTGCGACAGACTCCGGGCGTCCTCGTGTTTTCCCATGATGCGCCTCGGCTGCCCAATACGACGCTGTTCACGGTTCCCCGCCTCCGAGCGGAAACCGCTGTTATCGGCTTCGATCTCGCAGGAATCGCGGTGTCTTCGGGTTCCGCCTGCTCGTCCGGCAAGGTGCTGCCCTCGCATGTGCTGGAGGCCATGGGATTTGACCCGGAAATCGCCAAAGGAGCGGTGCGCCTCAGTCTGGGCTGGTCCACGACAGAGGCAGACGTTGATCGCTGCCTTGAGGCTTGGCGAAAGGTCGCAGGTAGCCTACTTAAGGATCAGCGATGAAACACGGCTTGAATGGTTCTAAGCAGGTGATTTCGTTCGCGAGACATCGTAATAGTCTTGCGGAATTGATCCACCGCGGTCCTTGAAACCGCGAGCGGAGGAAGAAAATGGCTGCCGTACAAGAGACGGTCGATCGGGTTCGCCAGATCGACGTCGATCAGTATCGATATGGATTTGAGACGCTTATCGAGTCCGACAAGGCCCCGAAGGGGTTATCGGAAGATACCGTCCGCTTCATCTCCGCAAAGAAGAACGAACCGGCCTGGATGCTGGAATGGCGGCTTGAGGCGTATCGCCGCTGGCTGACCATGACCGAGCCGACCTGGGCGCGGGTCGACTATCCCAGGATCGATTACCAGGATCTCTATTATTACGCCGCGCCGAAAAAGAAGAAGGCGATCGGTTCGCTCGACGAGGTCGATCCCGAAATCCTGAAAACCTACGAGAAGCTCGGCATTCCCTTGCGCGAAGTCGAAGTACTCGAAGGCGTCGTGCGTCCTGAAGGCGGGCGCAAGATCGCCGTCGATGCCGTCTTCGATTCCGTGTCGGTGGCGACCACCTTCCAGAAGGAACTCAAGCAGGCCGGCGTGATCTTCATGCCGATCTCGGAAGCGATCCGCGAGCATCCCGAGTTGGTGAAGAAGTATCTCGGCACGGTGGTGCCGACCTCGGACAATTTCTTCGCCACGCTGAACTCGGCGGTGTTCTCGGACGGCTCGTTCGTCTATGTACCGCCGGGCGTGCGCTGCCCGATGGAACTGTCGACCTATTTCCGCATCAACGAGCGCAACACCGGGCAATTCGAGCGCACGCTGATCATCGCCGACAAGGGCGCTTACGTCAGCTACCTCGAAGGCTGTACCGCGCCGCAGCGCGACGAGAACCAGCTCCACGCCGCCGTGGTCGAACTGGTTACGCTTGACGATGCCGAGATCAAGTATTCCACCGTGCAGAACTGGTATCCCGGCAATTCCGAGGGCAAGGGCGGCATCTACAATTTCGTCACCAAACGCGGCGATTGCCGCGGCAACAATTCGAAGATCTCCTGGACCCAGGTCGAAACGGGATCGGCGATCACCTGGAAATATCCGAGCTGCATCCTGCGCGGCGACAATTCGCGCGGCGAGTTCTACTCGATCGCGATCTCGAACGGCCACCAGCAGGTCGATAGCGGCACCAAGATGATTCATCTCGGCAAGAACACCACGAGCCGGATCATCTCCAAGGGCATCGCGGCGGGCGTTTCGCAAAACACCTATCGCGGCCTGGTCACCGCGCATCGCAAGGCGACCGGCGCGCGCAACTTCACCGCCTGCGACTCGCTGCTGATCGGCGACAAATGCGGCGCGCATACCGTGCCCTATATCGAGGCGAAGAATTCATCGGCGCTGTTCGAGCATGAGGCGACGACGTCGAAGATCTCCGAGGACGTGCTGTTCTACTGCGTGCAGCGCGGCCTCTCCCAGGAAGAGGCGGTCGGGCTCGTGGTCAATGGCTTTGTGAAGGACGTGTTGCAGCAACTGCCGATGGAATTCGCGGTGGAGGCACAGAAGCTGATCTCGATCTCGCTGGAAGGCTCGGTTGGTTAGTGCCTCATGCCTCGGGACGGTGTGAAGGCGGCCGTCTCGAAGGGTGAGCAGGAAAGATTTGTCGGCCTCGTCCTTTTAAGACGCGCCTTCGGCGCTTCCGGGCAAGGCAAAAACGGAAAAATATGATGGCCCTACTTGAAGTCAAAAATCTGCAGGTTCGTGTCGAGGAGCGTGAGATCCTCCACGGGCTTTCGCTCACGGTGAACGAGGGCGAGGTACACGCGATCATGGGGCCGAACGGCTCCGGCAAATCGACGCTCAGCCACGTCATCGCCGGCAAGCCCGGCTACGAAGTCACCGGCGGCGAGATCCTGTTCAAGGGCGAGAACCTGCTGGAGATGTCGCCGGACGAGCGCGCCGCCAAGGGCGTGTTCCTCGCGTTCCAGTATCCGGTCGAGATTCCCGGTGTCGCCACCATGACGTTCCTGCGCACGGCGCTGAACGCCCAGCGCAAGGCGCGCGGCGAGGGCGAATTCTCGACTCCGGACTTTCTGAAGAAGGTGCGCGAAGTCGCCAAAAGCCTGAACATTCCGCAGGACATGCTCCGCCGCGGGGTCAATGTCGGCTTCTCCGGCGGCGAAAAGAAGCGCAACGAGATCCTGCAGATGGCGCTGTTCGAGCCGAGTCTGTGCATTTTGGATGAAATGGATTCAGGCCTCGACATCGATGCGCTGCGGGTCGCCGCCGACGGCGTCAACGCGTTGCGTTCGCCAAAACGGGCGATGGTGGTGATCACGCACTATCAGCGACTTCTCAACTACATCGTGCCGGACGTCGTGCACGTGATGTCGAAAGGCCGCGTGGTGAGAAGCGGCGACAAGGCCCTGGCGCTGGAGCTGGAGGCGTCCGGTTACGCGCAGTTCGAGGACGCGGCCTGACGACGGAAACGGAATTCAAGACGGAATTGATGATGAACCTTGCACTGGCAAAAACCGACATCGCAGGCGCGCCAAGCGATATCTTCGCGGCCGCGCGGGATCGGCTGCCGGGCGCAGGCCCGGTCGTGGACGCGCGCAAACGGGCCTTTGAGGCTTACGAGCGCTCAGGGCTCCCGCACCGGCGGATCGAGGAATGGAAATATACCGATCTGCGCGCGCTGATGCGCGACGTGCTTCCGCTCGCCGCGGCGCCGGATGCGGCGGCGCTGGAGCGCGCCGAGGCCGCGCTTACATCGCTCGCCACGGCGGACACGCACCGGCTGGTCCTGGTCGATGGTGTATTGGCGCCGACGCTCTCTGATCTGACGGCCCTGGAAGCCGGTGTCCGCGTGCGGGCGCTGCGCGAGATGCTGGAGGAAGCTGGCAACGGGGCCAGGACCGATCTGCTGGACAGCGGCGCGGCCTCGGGCCCGATGATCTCGCTGAACGCAGCCCTGGCGACGGATGGCGTACTGATCACGGTAGCCGAGGGAGCCGCACCCACCAGGCCGCTTCATATCGTGCACGTCGCGACGCGTGCGTCGGCTGCGACCTATACCCGCTCGCACCTGAGGGTCGGCAAGGGCGCGCGTGCGACATTGGTGGAGAGTTTCGTGACCGCCGACGGCGCGCAGGCCTATCAGGCCAATGACGCGATCGTCGTCTGGCTTGGCGAGGGCGCCGACCTGCAGCATGTACGGCTGATGGACGATGCGCCGGATGCGGTCAATATATCGACCGCGATCTTCACGGTCGGCGCGAAAGCCCGGCTCAACTCCTTCAACATGACCAGCGGCGGCGGCACCAGCCGCTATCAGGGATACGTTACCTTTGCCGGCGAAGGCGCCGAGGTCGGCGCCAACGGCGTCAATCTGCTCAACGGCCGCCAGCATGCCGACACCACGCTGTTTCTGGATCACGCCGTGCCTAACTGCACGAGCCGCGAGATCTTCCGCTCGGTCGTCGATGATCGCGGACATTCGGTGTTTCAGGGGCGCATCATCGTTCGGCCCGGTGCGCAGAAGACCGACGCCAAGATGATGACGCGAGCGCTGCTATTGTCCGACGAGGCCGAAGCCGACAACAAGCCGGAACTGGAGATTTTCGCCGACGACGTGACCTGCGGTCATGGCGCGACCACAGGCGCGCTCGACGAGAGCCTGCTGTTTTACCTGCGCGCGCGCGGCCTTTCCGAGAAGGAGGCACAGGCGCTTTTGATCCAGGCGTTTGTCGGCGAGGCGATCGAATCCATTGCCAGTGATGCCTTGCGCGAGGTCGCGACCTCGACCGCGCAATGCTGGCTGGCGGCACGGGGATGACCATGCATCCGGCGGTCCTGAACGGTTCCTACGACGTCGCCCGGGTGCGGGAGGATTTTCCCGCGCTGGCGCTGAAGGTCTATGGCAAGCCGCTGGTTTACCTCGACAACGCCGCGTCCGCGCAGAAGCCGAATGCGGTGCTCGACCGCATGACGCAAGCTTACAAGACCGAATATGCCAACGTGCACCGCGGGCTGCATTACCTGGCCAATGCCGCGACCGAAGCCTATGAGGGCGGCCGCGCCAAGGTGGCGAAATTTCTCAACGCCGCGCGTACCGAGGAGATCGTTTTCACCCGCAACGCGACGGAAGCGATCAACCTCGTGGCTTCCTCCTGGGGTGAGCCGTACATCAAGGCCGGCGACGAGATCGTTCTCTCGATCATGGAGCACCACTCCAACATCGTGCCCTGGCATTTTCTCAGGGAACGCCATGGCGCGGTCATCAAATGGGCGCCGGTGGATGACGAAGGCAATTTCCTGATCGACGAATTCGAAAAGCTGCTGAGCCCGCGCACCAGGCTGGTGGCGATCACGCAGATGTCGAACGCGCTCGGTACCATCGTGCCGGTGAAGGACGTGGTGAAGATTGCCCACAACAAGGGCATACCGGTGCTGGTCGACGGCAGCCAAGCCGCCGTTCACCTCGCGATCGACGTGCAGGACATCGACGCCGATTTCTATGTCTTCACCGGCCATAAGCTGTACGGGCCGACCGGCATCGGCGTCCTTTATGCCAAGCACGAGCATCTCGTGGCGATGCGGCCCTACAATGGCGGCGGCGAGATGATCCGCGAGGTCGCGAGGGACTGGGTCACCTACGGCGATCCACCTCATAAATTCGAGGCGGGGACGCCGGCGATCGTGGAGGCGGTCGGGCTGGGCGCTGCGATCGATTACGTCAATTCGATCGGCAAGGAACGCATTGCCGCCCACGAGCATGACCTTCTGACCTACGCCGAGGGACGGCTGCGCGAAATCAATTCGCTGCGCATGATCGGTACGGCGCGCGGCAAGGGTCCGGTGATCTCGTTCGAGATGAAGGGCGCGCATCCCCACGATGTCGCGACCGTGATCGACCGGCAGGGCATCGCGGTGCGCGCCGGCACGCATTGCGCGATGCCGCTTTTAGAGCGGTTCAACGTTACCGCGACGTGCCGGGCCTCATTCGGGATGTATAATACGCGCGAAGAAATCGACCATCTGGCACAGGCGCTGATCAAGGCGCGGGAATTGTTCTCATGACCGACACGGCCGAAGTCAAAAGTCCCGAAGTCAAAACCAGCAACATGGAAACCCATTCGGCGTTGCCGCCGGAGGAAACCGAGCGGCTGGCTGCCGAAATTGTCGCGGCGCTGAAGACCGTGTTCGATCCGGAAATCCCGGCCGATATCTATGAGCTCGGCCTGATCTACAAGGTCGACCTCAAGGACGACCGCAGCGTCGACGTCATGATGACGCTGACCACGCCGAACTGCCCGGCGGCCGGCGAACTGCCGACGATGGTGGAAAATGCGATCGCCAGCGTTCCCGGCGTCGGCATCGTCAATGTCAATCTGGTGTGGGATCCGGCGTGGACGCCGGACCGGATGTCCGACGAGGCCCGCCTCGTTCTCAATATGTGGTGAAGTGTAGGTAGCGTGCTCAAGAAGAGTATGATCGAGCCAGGACTGTTCACGGGAACAACAAGCGGCATTGAATTGGCCGCGGGATGGACCACATGACTGACATGACACCCGCCTCACCAACACCCGTCGTCAAGGCGAAACCGCGACCCCGTCCGCAGGTGATGAAACTGACGGATGCCGCGGCCCAACGCATTGCCGAACTGACCCGGCGCGCCGATTCCGAGATCGTCGGCTTGCGGGTCGGCATCAAGAACGGCGGCTGCGCCGGTCAATCCTATACGGTCGAATATGCCCACGATGTCCGCCCGACCGATGAAATTGTCGAGGACAAGGGCGTCAAGATACTGGTCGACCCCAAGGCCGTGCTGTTCCTGCTCGGCACCGAGATGGATTACAAGGCCGACAAGATGCAGGCCCAGTTCATCTTCAACAATCCAAACCAGGTCGGCGCCTGCGGCTGCGGCGAGTCCGTGCAGCTGACGCCTGCGAAGATTGACGGGTAGTTCGGCGCGCAACCAACTTTTCGCGGGGACGACGTGTGGGAATGTGGGCGGCAGCATGGACCGCGATTTCCTGATTGATCTGTTTGCCGATTTTGGTCCCGTGACGATCCGCCGGATGTTTTCCGGTTTCGGGATTTCCGCCGATGGGATCAATTTTGCGCTGGCGCTCCGCGGCGGGCTTTACCTGCGTGCCGACGAACAGAGCATCCCACGCTTCGAGGCGGAGGGTGTAAAACCGTTTCAGTATCAGACCAGCGCCAAGACCGTCACGGTGGGCTCCTACTGGCAATTGCCGGAGCGGCTGTATGACGATCCGGAAGCGTTGACCGAGTGGGCGAGGGTTGCTTTGGCGGCGGCGCAGCGCGCGGCGCTCCGCAAGCGCCCAAGGGTGCGCGAGAGCCAAAAGGCACCCGCCAAGAAGGCCATGAGCAAAACGCGGGTGGCCAGAAAATCTGCCGTGAAGAAGTCCGCCGCGCGAAAGAAGGCGCCGGGAAGGGCGTCCTCCCGATGAGGACTTGCTGTCAGGCGACCTGGCTCTGCGCCTCCGCGACGTATTCCGGGTCGACTTCGCAGACAACGCGGTTACGGCCGTTGCGCTTGGCGGCGTAGAGACAGGCGTCGGCGCGTTCGATCAGTGCATCGGTATCGTCGCCTGGCTTCAGCATCGACACTCCGACGGAAATGGTGACGCGTCCGAGAATTTCGCCGGTGGACTTCTTCTTCAATTCCTTCGCCATCACCGCGCGCCGGATGTGATCGGCGACAGTCAGCGCCTGGCGAAGCGCGGTGTTGGGCAGCACCACCGCGAACTCCTCGCCGCCGTAGCGGGCGGTGATGTCCTGGCCCTTGATGGTCTGCCTCAAGGACATGCCGACCAGCCGCAGCACCTGATCGCCGGTGAGATGGCCGTATAAGTCGTTGAACGATTTGAAGTGGTCGATGTCGAACATCAGCAGCGAAAGCGGTTCGCCGGCCGCCAGCGCACTCTGAACCGCCATCTCGATCGAGCGGTCGAAATATTTGCGGTTGCCAAGGCCGGTGAGAGGATCGGTCAGGCTTTCGGCTCTGATCGCATCGAGGCTCTGCTGCAGGCTGCTGATTTCGGTTTTCGACAGCGTCAGCCGATCTTCCAGCGCCTTATTGGTATCGCGCATCTCGCGGGTGGATTTCACCAGCAATTCGACGATCGTTTTGACCTGACTGCTGGTTTCCGCCGTGGAGAGCTTTTCGGTCGCCCCGCACAGGCTGGCATCATAGCTGGTCGACATGCCAAGCGCATCGCTGATGAGCCTCATCACGTCATTGATTTCGCCGATCACGCGCGCGCCGACCTTGTCGATCCGGTCGGTGGTCTTGATGTGGGAAAGGTAGGTCTCGTAGATCTGCTCGAGGTCGGCCTCGGTCAGCTTGCCGTTGCGGGCGAGGGTCTCGTTGATGATCTTGTTGAGAGGTAAATTGTAGCCGGTAGCGTAGACGTACCAGATTTCATAATTGCGGGGAACAGCGGTTTGCCGCAGCGATTTGATCTGGCCCAGCGCCAGTTCGGCGTAGGCCATCGTGCGTTCGTGTTCGTCGAGCACCGGTTACGTCCCCAAACGGCGGACAGCGTCCCACGCTCCCCGCGCCAATAACATAAATTATGAGGGCAAGTTAATGGGGGTTGATGAACGACCCGTAAACGGGCGCGCGCCGATCTTCGCAGCTGCGAAATTTAATGTTCAGACGCGTGCGCGAACAGGCCGCAACAGGAACGCCGGGAGATGCGAGTGATCCGCTGGCTCTGACGATGACGGTTCAGTCTGCGGCGCGGGTGCGCGGCCGATGGAAGGCGTGCGTGAGGCTGGCGGAGCGACCGCCGGTACGAACGCGGCCGCCGGTGCTTGCGGCTGCGGGCTGGAATGGCGGCCACCGCCGGCGCGTCGGGGTTCGCGGTCACGGCGTGGCTTGCGGCCGCCGCGCGAAGCTTCCCTTCCACCTTCTCTCGTGCCTTTGCGCTCTTGCAACTCGTCACCGGACGAGTTTGCCGTCCGCTCGGGCGGCAGATTTTCGGCTCCGCCATCCGCATGCGGAATGCTTTGCCCGATCAGTTTCTCGATCGCGAGCATGGACTTTTGATCGAGCGGGGTGACGATGGAAATCGCGGCGCCGGTGCGGCCCGCGCGCCCGGTGCGGCCGATGCGGTGGACATAGTCGTCGGCATGATGGGGAACGTCGAAATTGAACACGTGGCTGACGGCAGGAATGTCGAGACCTCGGGCGGCCACGTCGGAAGCGACCAGCAGCGGAATTTCGCCCTTGCGAAATTGATCAAGCGCCGCGGTACGCGCCGACTGATCCATATCGCCATGCAGGGCGCCAACACTGAAGCCATGCTTCTGCAGCGATTTGTAAACGACGGCGACCTCGCGCTTGCGATTGCAGAAGATGATCGCGTTGTTGAGATCCTTGGCGTCGCGCAGCAGGCGACGAAGGATCTCGCGCTTCTCATGCGGCTCGCGGCCGGCGGACACCTGTGATTGTGTTACCGTGACGGCGGTGGTTGCGGGCTTTGAAACCTCCACCTTCTCGGGGTTATGCAGGAAGGTTTCGGTGATGCGCCGAATTTCGGGAGGCATTGTCGCGGTGAAAAAAAGCGTCTGCCGGGTGAATGGAACGAGCTTGCAGATGCGCTCGATGTCGGGAATGAAACCCATGTCCAGCATGCGATCGGCTTCGTCGATGACGAGCAGTTCGACGCCGGTGAGCAGCAGTCCGCCGCGCTCGGTGTGGTCGAGCAGCCGGCCGGGCGTTGCGATCAGCACGTCGACACCGCGGGTCAGTTTGGAGTCCTGGTCGCCGAACGAAACTCCGCCGATCAGAAGCGCGACATTGAGTTTTTGTCCCACGCCGTATCGGTCGAAATTCTCCTTGACCTGCGCGGCCAGTTCGCGCGTCGGCTCAAGGATGAGGGTGCGAGGCATCCGGGCGCGGGCGCGGCCCTTTTCCAGCATGGTGAGCATGGGAAGCACGAAGGCAGCGGTCTTGCCGGTGCCGGTCTGGGCGATGCCGAGAACGTCTCGGCGGGCCAGAACATGAGGAATCGCCTGTTCCTGAATGGGGGTGGGGGTGGTGTAACCGGTGGCCGCGACGGCGGCGAGCACCTTGTCGGACAAGCCGAGATGGGAAAAAGACATTTAGCCTCTGGTAGAAACCGCCGCTTGGAATCTCGAAAAAGACTGTCGCGCTCAACCCCGGAACGGCACGCAAATTTGCACGGGATTTTCGGATACGCAGACAGGCGGCTTGTTCAAGATATCGCGTTTCGATACCGGGCCGCGTCATCCCGGAACATAGGGGCGAATTGGCCAAAGTCAATGGAGCACGCGCGGGGAAGCATTGAAAAAGCTTAATGTTTTTGATCATTGGGGCCGAATCACCACATTTTCGGGGAAAGCAGAGACCTTTGGCGTGCGCGCAAATGCGCTCGTCGCGACGGCCCGACATCCGGGCGCCGCCCTGCTGTGCTCGTTGGGCCGGTCAGTTTAGTAAGGTTTGGCTGCTGGCCGAAACATGCCCAAGATCAAAGCAAATGCTCCGCAGCCGGCACTGGTTGACGACGCGCTCAGGATCGTCGCGCGCGGTATAAGGAAGACAAGGCTGCAGCTTAACGTTCAGGGGCCATTAGCGTCCAATGGCGGCAGGACAACGGAGACTGCAAATCTCGGTCCGATGAATTCATCGTTCGATCGAGCGCCGTCGACGGAGCCCCTTTTGCAGGAAGACAGGGGGGGCTTGGTGGAGAACAAGCAACCTCATTCTGAGGAGCAGCCATGTTCTGAGGAGCTGCCATGGCATCAGACACAGAATGTTGCTGCTTGGCCCAGACGATCCCATCAAAGATCATTCCGCGCCTGAACATCTCCGCTTCCAGATCAGCTGCGTGCTTTACCCAGTCAAGAGTTTCGCGGACCCGGAATCTTGCTTGCTGACCCAGCTTATTCAGTTCGTCGTCTACAGCCAACGCCCCTTGGGCGGCGTGATGCATCATCACAAGGCTATCATTCGTGAATGCTTGATAATTCATGGGACCCCCATCCGGAGAGTTGTCCCGCGCTGTGGGCTCAGCATTTGTATCCAACAAATTAACGACTTCTTAACGGCGGGCGAGTGCGGCCAAAGAAAAGCGCGGTCCCGTTGCCGATGGCCGTTTGTGTTTCGGAATTGGGCATTCGCGGCCATCGACCGAAGGATGTCGACGCCAACGCGGTTTATCAGCACGGCATGAGCCGTCGGCCGCCGGCGCGAAATTCCCGGTGCGGATGGTGCAGGCGATGTTCAAAACAATCTTATCAGCGCGGCGCTCAGACAGGGAAATCGACCGATTCGGATTCCGGCGTTTGCGCGCGGCGTCAATGCGCGGCCTGGCTGCACGGCATCACCGCGCGTTTTACCGCTCGGCGCGCGCCCGGAGCGTGTGCGCTACTTGGTTTCAGGATAAGAAAATCGCGGCTCTCGTTCAAAAACTTCAGCCCATGATCGAAAAGCCGCCATCGACGGGAATGGCAGTGCCCGTCACGAAATCCGACGCGCCTGAGGAGAGAAAGACCGCGATGCCGGCGAAGTCGGTCGACGCGCCCCAGCGCGCCGCCGGAGTGCGGGCCAGCACGTTGTCATGAAGGCCGGTGACCTGCTCGCGGGCCCGTCGGGTCAGATCGGTGTCGATCCAGCCCGGCAGCACCGCGTTGACCTGGATGTTGTCGGCGGCCCAGGCGACCGCGCAGGAGCGCGTGAATTGCACAATGCCGCCTTTGCTGGCGGCATAGGCCGGCGCAAAGCTGGTGCCGAAGATCGACATCATGGAGCCGATATTGACGATCTTGCCGCCGCCCGCGTCCTTCATCGCCGGGTATACCGCCTGTGAGCACAGGAACGCACTGGTGAGGTTGGTCTTGATGACGCTGTCCCACTCCGCGAGTGAGAGCGCATGCGGGGGCTTGCGGATGTTGATGCCGGCGTTGTTGACGAGAATGTCGATCCGGCCAAGCTCGCGCCTGACGCGCTCGACCATGGTGATGACGGCGGCCTCGTCGGTGACATCAGCGATGACGGATATTGCCCTGGCGCCGCTCCGACTGAACTCAGCGAGTACCGCATTCGACTTCGCTTCGTTGCGCCCGACGATCGCGATATCGGCGCCGGCGCCGGCAAGCCCGAGGGCCATGCCAAGGCCAATGCCGCCGTTGCCGCCGGTGACGATCGCGACCTTTCCGCTGAGATCGAACAGCCCGGGTGTCACTGTCGGTGTTCCCATTGTTTTCCTAGCGCTTGCTCTGCCAGATCAGGATGAGGCCGAGGGCGGCGAGGGCCGCGCCGTATCCGGCCCACTGGATCTGCCTGATCATGAAACTCGTTTGCGGCCAGGTGATCATGCCGGTGCCCTGGCCGATCCAGAGAAGCCCAATGGCGAGTGCGAGAAGGCCTGCAATCAGGAGCAACGTACGCATGGGGTTTCCTCGGCTGGCGGTTTGTTCTTTCGGTCAACGACAATTCCAGGACGCCGCGTGATTCGTCTCTGGCCCTCGGAAACCTTGTGATTGTGGAGCGTAGCTTTCGATCGAAGGCGATACCAGCCATGGCGGCAAGGCCTGGAGCGATGGTCGGTAGCGCCAGCCGCGCGCCGCCGGCGTACTCAAACCTGCGGTGACAGGCCCGCCGCGAAGCGCCCGGTCAAAGGTCGGTTTGGCCGAAAGTTTCTGGACATCGCCGCAGTCAACCCTGAGCTGAGTTCAGCAGCGGCGATATTGAGACGTAAAAAAGCCCCGGACCATGCCCGGGGCTTTTGAATCGCCAGACCTTTGGCCGAAGACTTAATACTTCGACACCACCGGGGCGCCCGTCCAGTTGAAGCGATAGACCAGCGAGGTGCTGATGGTCTGCACCAAGGGGTTGAAGGTGATGTCGCGGCCAATCGGCAGGCCGGAGACGTCGGAGAGCTCGCTGATGTTCCTGGTGTTGTAGTAGGCGGCGCGATATTCGGTCTTCATGAACCAATTGGGACCCAGGAAGCTAAAGAGCGCCAGCTTGTTCTCGACGCCGCCGCCAATGAACCAGCCGTTTTGGGTGAACGAGTTGGTGTGGGTTCCCGAGGCAAGACCAGTCTGCGTCGTCAGCAGGGTCGTACCCGACCAATCCGATCCGCTATATCCGGCGTTGACGTAGGAATAAACGGTTGGAGCGACCAGGTAACCCAGCCGAACACCGACTGCCCAGCTGTCCCTGTTCTTTTCCCAGCCAGTGGTAAATGGACCCTGATCCTGGATCGAACCCTTGATGCTGCCGAACTGGCCGTCGGCAAAGAGGCCGGCAACCCAATCACCGGAGAACTGCCAATCATACCCGGCACCGACCGTGCCAAACCAGCCGTCGCCACCCTGCTTCTGATTGGTGCAGAGGATGCAATTGCCCGTACCCGTGGCTACAACACCCGTGTTGGCGTCCCACAATCCACCGCCGGCGCCGCCGAAGACGTAAAAGCCGGTCCAACTCGGGAGCGGCTCGTAGGCCGGTGCCTTGGAATAGGTCCGGGCGGGAAGATCAGCTGCGAGAGCCGATCCGCTGAACGCTGCGATCGCCGTCAGGGCTAGCACCAACTTCTTCATTTTCAATTCCTCGGATCGCGCGACATAGCGTGCAAGATGCACAGAGAGTGTGAGTCTGAGGCCGTTTATACCCGATTTTGTCTGAAATGATGTTGCCGGGGGGGCACACCCGCCGGAAAACAGTCCGGCGGGTGTGGTTAAAGAATGCCAAAAATCCCGCAAATTCAAAGGACAGGGAGGCGGAGCGGCCTTCCGGCCGCGGAAAATGGAGACTGGCCGGCCCTACACGTCCAGCAGGTCATCGCTGGCAAATTCCGCCTTGTCGGAAATGAACGCGAAGCGGGCTTCCGCCTTTGTGCCCATCAGGCGCTCGACGGAATCGGCGGTGCCTTCGCGGTCGTCGGCCAGCAGCACCACCCGTAAAAGGGTTCGCTTGGCCGGGTTCATGGTGGTCTCTTTTAGCTGGGCCGGCATCATCTCGCCCAAGCCTTTGAAGCGGCCGACGTCGACCTTGGCATTGGCATTGAATTCACTCTTCAACAAGGCGTCCCTGTGGGCCTCGTCGCGGGCGTAGACCGTCTTGCTGCCGTGGGTCAGGCGATAGAGCGGCGGCACCGCGAGGTAGAGGTGCCCCTCATCGATGAGGCGCGGCATCTGCCGGTAGAAGAAGGTGATCAGCAGCGAGGCGATGTGCGCGCCGTCGACGTCGGCATCGGTCATGATGATGATGCGGGAGTAGCGCAAATCCTCTTCGCGATAGTGCGCTGCGGTACCGCAACCGATCGCCTGTATCAGGTCGGAAAGCTGCGCATTGGCGATGAGCTTGTCCTTGGTCGCGGACGCGACATTGAGGATCTTTCCGCGCAAGGGAAGGATCGCCTGGGTCTTGCGATCGCGCGCCTGCTTGGCGCTGCCTCCGGCCGAGTCACCCTCGACGATGAAAAGTTCGGAGCCTTCGGCCGCCGTGTCGGTGCAGTCCGAGAGCTTGCCGGGAAGCCGCAGCTTTTTCACCGCGGTCTTGCGGGAAATCTCCTTTTCGGCGCGCCGGCGCAGCCGCTCGTCGGCGCGCTCGATCACGAAATCCAGAAGCTTGTTGGCTTGCAGAGGATTGCCGGACAGCCAGTGGTCGAACGGGTCCTTGATGGCCTGCTCGACGATGCGCTGGGCTTCGGCGGTGGCGAGGCGGTCCTTGGTCTGGCCCTGAAATTCCGGTTCGCGCACGAACACGCTGAGCATTACGGCTGCGCCGACCATGACGTCTTCGGAAGTGATGGAGGATGCGCGTTTGCCCTGACCGACGCGTTCGGCGTGATCTTTCAAGCCGCGCAAGAGGGCACTGCGCATGCCGGATTCGTGGGTGCCACCGTCGGGCGTCGGCACGGTGTTGCAATACGAGGACAGGAAGCCGTCGGCGTCGGCGGTCCAGGCGACCGCCCATTCGCAGGCGCCGTGGGCGCCGTTACGGCCCGACTTGCCGGCAAAAATATCCGGATGCACGAGCGTATCGGCGTGGATCGCCGCGGCGAGATAATCCTTGAGGCCACCCGGGAAATGAAAGCTGTCCTCCGCCGGCACGTCCTCGAGGCCCTTCAGCAAAGCCGGGTCGCAGCGCCAGCGGATCTCGACGCCGCCGAACAGATAGGCTTTGGAACGGGCCATCTTGAAGAGGCGTTGCGGCTTGAAGGTGGCCTTGGCGCCGAAAATGTCGGTATCCGGCTTGAAGCGGATTGTCGTGCCGCGGCGATTGTTGATCTTGCCGAGGTCTTCGAGCTTGCCCTTGGGGTGGCCGCGCTCGAATGCCATTCGGTAGAGCTTCTGGCCGCGGGCGACCTCAACCTCGAGCCGCGAGGACAGCGCGTTCACGACGGATACGCCGACGCCGTGCAGGCCGCCGGAGGTCTCGTAGACCTTGGAGTCGAACTTGCCGCCGGAATGCAGCGTGCACATGATGACTTCGAGGGCGGATTTTTTCGGGAATTTCGGATGCGGATCGACCGGAATGCCGCGACCATTGTCGGCGACGGTCAAAAATCCGTCGGCGCTCAATTCCACTTCGATGAACGTGGCATGGCCTGCGAGCGCCTCGTCCATGGAATTGTCGATGACTTCGGCGAACAGATGGTGGAGCGCCTTCTCGTCGGTGCCGCCGATATACATGCCGGGCCGGCGCCGCACCGGCTCAAGGCCTTCGAGGACTTCGATGTCGCGCGCCGTATAGCTGGCTTCCGCCCCGGTCGAGCGCGAAGCGACCTTGAGCGGCGCTCGGCCCTTTCGTTCAGGGGCGCCGAACAAGTCGCTCGATGTCTTGGTTTTATTTTCTGATTTCAATGCTTTGGACATATTTCTTCATGTGTTGCGCGCGGGTTGGCGCGGCGAATCGGTCCCCCTGACTATGCCACGGATGAGCTTAAAAAGTGACGGCAGCCGGACTGGAGGCGCAGGGCGCCTCCTTGAGCGCAACGCCCGGTCAGGCCTGCGAAGTCCGGAACACGACGACCGCGAACAGTGCGACCGCGGCGACGGCAATCAAGGATCCCACGACCGGTGCGGCGATGAATGAGGTGCCCTTCAGGACTACGATCGCGACTCCCGCCGGAAACAGGATCGCGCCGACGATATGGAGCCCACCCTGCACCTTTGCCAGCACGCTGTTTCCGGCCGCAGGGACCAGCCGGTAATAGAGCCCGAACAGAAACAACAAAACGCCGCCGACCAGGTTGAGATGGGCATGCGCTGGCGCCAACGTAAAATCCTGCTGAATACCCATTGCGATCCCCGCGAGCATACCTATCAGTAAAATCACAACGCCTATGCACATCATCAATGATCCGATCATCAGTCCTTCCTTTGCAATCGCCTTGAATTGAAAATGGATTGGCCGGGCCTGACTCACGCCCCCACGCGGGCATTGTACTTGATGTTGTCGAACGAGCCAGCTTAAACAGGTCAATTGCCGGGAAGGGCCTTTCGGAATGGAAGATTTCACGCGCGCGCTCGCTGATTTCGTGCGCGACCATCAAGCCTGGGCCTCGCCGATCGTCCTGCTGCTGGCATTCGGCGAATCCCTTGCCTTCATTTCGCTGCTGGTCCCGGCCTGGGGAGCGCTGGTGGCGATCGGCGCGCTGATCGGGGTCAGCGGCATCAGTTTCTGGCCGGTCTGGATCGCGGGCGGGATTGGCGCGGCGCTCGGCGATTGGGTCTCCTACTGGTTTGGCTTCAGGTACAAGGAGCACGTCGCGCAGATGTGGCCGCTGACGCGTTTCCCGGAGATCCTGCCGCGCGGAGAGGCCTTCGTAAAAAAGTGGGGCGTGCCGAGCATTTTCATCGGGCGTTTTTTCGGACCCCTGCGGGCCTCCGTGCCGCTCGCGGCGGGCATATTCGAAATGCCGTACTGGCGTTTTCAAATCGCCAATTTCCTGTCGGCACTGGTCTGGTCGGCGGTGCTGCTGTTGTTCGGCGACGTGCTTGCCAGGATCGCGGAATGGCTTTGGCGTGTTGTTTGAAGCCGGCAGTGCCGTGTTTTCCGGGTCGCGACCGTCTTGACGCCAAGCGGATGCGGCCTTATAGGCCACGCCATGATCAGCGCCGTGACCATCGTCGTCATTGCTCGCCGCCGCCGCACCTCTGCGGTACGGGCGGACGTCTGCGTTTAAGATACCGCCTCTGCCGCCGGATCGGGTCCGCGGCCTCCTTCTTCCCAAGCAGCGCGATCTGATCCGGCGGCTCCTACGTCAAGCAGGAGTTTCCGATGTATACGCCTCCCATGTTCAAGCCCGATCGCGGCGCAAGCCTTGGCTTCGCGCAAGCGCGCGGATTCGGCACGGTTTGCGCATGGGGCGGCAACAAGCCGGTCGGCTCTTCGGTGCCGTTTGTTGTCACTTCGGCCAACGACGGTACGCCGCTTGTCGCGTTTCACGTCGCGCGCGGTAATCCCCTGGCGGGTTTGGCGGATGGAACTTCCTCCTGGCTGTTGGCGGTGAACGGCGCGGACGCCTATGTTTCCGCCGATTGGTATTCGTCGCCGGACCAGGTGCCGACCTGGCTTTATCAGGCCGTTCATTTGACGGGCCCGGTGCGAAAATTGTCCGACAGCGAGCTTGGCCCGCATCTCGACGCGCTCAGCGCGAAGTTCGAAAACTGGCTTGCACCGAAGCTGCCCTGGACGTCGTCGAAGATGACGGCGGCACGCCTCGATGCGATGAAAAAGGCAATCGTCGGTCTGGTGATGACGGTCGAGGAAGTGGAGGGCAGTTTCAAGCTCAACCAGCATAAATCCGATGTCGATCATGCGGCGATTGCGTCGGAACTCATGCAGAGTCACGACGAAGCCGCTCACACCATCGCAAAGGAGATGGTCGCGCTGCGGCCGCACTTGGACTACAAATCATCCACCTCTGCCAGCGTATCCGCGGATTGAAGGAACACGTCATGCCCCTCTCCGAAACCAAGCCGAAGGGCCAAGCCCGGACCACCGATGGCTCCGCGCGGCCTGCCGTGTTCGTTGACGGTGCGGCTGGAACGACAGGCCTCGGAATCCGCGAGCGTCTTGGCGCGCAGAACGATGTCGTGCTCAGGAGCATCGCCGAGGAAAGGCGCAAGGACGCGCAGGCAAAGCGGGCGCTGATGGAGGAAGTGGATCTCGTCATCCTCTGCTTGCCCGACGAAGCCGCACGCGAGACGGTTGCGCTGATTGACAGCATGGGGAGCTTGGCCCCCAAGGTGCTCGACGCATCGACGGCCTTTCGCGTCGCCGCTGACTGGACCTACGGTTTTCCGGAACTCGCGCCGGATCAGGCCGACAAGATTCGGACGGCGCGGAAAGTCTCGAACCCGGGCTGCTATCCGACAGGCGCGGTGGCGCTCCTGCGGCCCCTCGTGGATGCCGGGCTCGTACCTGCGGACTACCCCATCACCATCAATGCGGTGAGCGGTTATTCCGGCGGCGGCAGGTCCATGATCGAAAGCTTCGAAGACGGCACGGCGCCGGCCTTCGAACTCTACGGCCTTGGCTTCGAGCACAAGCATTTGCCGGAGACCCAGCTTTACTCAAATCTCGTGCGGCGGCCGATCTTCGTTCCCTCCGTCGGCAATTACCGGCAGGGCATGCTGGTGTCGGTGCCTTTGCATCTGGATACGCTTCCGGGCAAGCCCGGGGCAGCCGACCTGCACGCCGCGCTGGCGAAGCGTTACGCCGGGAGCACCTACGTCTCGGTCATGCCGCTCGATAACGCAGCTACGAAGAGCGGACGCATCGAGCCTGAGGCGCTCAACGAGACCAACATGCTTGAGCTCTATGTTTTTGCGAGCCACAGATATCCCCAGGCCGTTCTTGTCGCGCGTCTCGACAACCTGGGTAAAGGCGCCTCTGGTGCCGCGGTGCAGAACATGCGGCTGATGCTGGGCTTCGCCGATACATGACGCCAAAGCCGGCAAGAGCGCACTGTTTTTCGTGAGCGGAGAAGGTCCGGTGGACGAGCACACCCTGCAATTCTACGGGAGCAACGCGCAAGCCTACGCCGAGCGCGAAAAAACGAAGCATACGCACCTGATCCGCTTTCTTGCGCTGCTCGATCCCGGGGCGACGGTTCTTGAACTTGGATGCGGCAGCGGTGCCGATTCGGCGGAGATGCTCGCCAGGGGATTCGATGCTCACCCGACGGACGGATCCCCGGAGATGGCGAGCGAAGCATCGCGCCGTCTCGGTCGCCCGGTCGAGACCTTGCTGTTCCACGACCTCAGCAAGGTCGCTGCCTATGATGG
Organism: uncultured Alphaproteobacteria bacterium; assembly: GCA_963786045.1. Taxonomy (GTDB): domain Bacteria; phylum Pseudomonadota; class Alphaproteobacteria; order Rhizobiales; family Xanthobacteraceae; genus Bradyrhizobium. Next base: position 213,465 of record CAWAXR010000009.1, read on the forward strand.
CGTTTGGGCCAACGCCTGCCTCCTGCACGTTCCGAGGTCGGAGCTTGCGCCGGTTCTGGCGCGGATCTGGCGCGCGCTCAAACCCGGCGGCTATTTCTACGCCAGCTTCAAGACGGGTACCGCGGAGGGACGAGATTCGCTCAACCGCTATTACAACTATCCGACGCCGGATTGGCTGCGAGACACCTACGCGGCAGCGGGCAGCTGGAATTCACTGTCGATCGAGACCGGCGAAGTCCGAGGCTTCGACGGCAAGTCAGCGCAGATGCTGTTCGTCGTGGCGCGGAAAAACCCCTGACCTCGGCATTCTCAGACAATCTTGAAGATCGCCAGCGCCAGCACCGCCTGCGCGAGGAATCCGACCGTGAATGCCAGCGTGCGGAACACCGGCAGGCCGAGCGCATAGACGATCAGATGCGCGAGACGGGTCCAGAAATACACCGCGCAGGCGAGCACGGTCCAATAGCTGGAATAGTCGATCGCGTTGAGGATCAGCACCAGCGGCGCAAAGATCACCAGGTTCTCGACCGCGTTGTCATGCGCGAACATCGTGCGCGTGGCCCATTCCGCATGCGGCTTGTCGTTGCGGGACGGATTGGCCATCGCGCCGGAGAGGCCACGCACCTGGCAACGATTAAGCACATACGGGACCCACATCAGCCCGGTCAGGATGACCGTTAGCGTCAACCAGAACAATTCGCGTGTCATAGGGGCCCCCTCAATCCAGATTTCGAATCCCGTCCCGCCAGTTTGTTATATTCGACCACAGATCATTGCGCTATGCGCGGACGCGTACGTAGCTGCCGGGCGCGTCCTCGATCGGAGGGAGCGCGGCCGTGCCGACGCCGCGGGCGGGCACTTCCTCGGGATCGATCGCTTGAACCCACTCTCGCCAGTCGGGCCACCACGATCCCTTATGTTCCTGGGCGCCCTTGAGCCAGTCCGCAAGCGTCACGTCGGTGATGTTGTCGTTGGTCCAGTACTGATATTTGCCTGACGATGGCGGATTGACCACGCCGGCAATATGCCCCGACCCCGAGAGGACATATTTCACCGGGCCGCCGAAAAACTGCGAGCCGTAAAGCACCGAATCCGCCGGCGCGATGTGGTCCTCGCGCGTCGCCAGATTGTAGATCGGCACCTTGATCTTCGAAAGATCCAGCAGCGTGTTGTCGAGCACCATGCTCCCCGACGACAGCCGGTTCTCCAGATAGCAATTGCGCAGGTAATAGGAATGGTTTGCGGCCGGCATCCGCGTCGCATCCGAATTCCAGTGCAGGAGATCGAACGAGGAGGGCGGTCTTCCCTTCAGATAGTTGCTCACGACATAGGACCAGATCAGGTCGTTCGAGCGCAGCATGTTGAAGGCCATCGCCATCTTGGCTCCCTCGAGCACGCCGGTCGCCCGCATGTCGCGCTCGATCGCCGAAATCTGGTCTTCGTCAACGAACACCAGAAGATCGCCGGCGTGGGTGAAATCGACCTGCGCCGCCATGAGGGTCGCCGAGGTCACGCGCACGCGCCGTTTTTCCGCAAGCCATGCCAGTGTCGTGGCCAGCAGGGTGCCGCCGACGCAGTAGCCCACGGTGTGGACTTTCATTTCGCCGGTCACCCGCTCGATCGCGTCCATCGCCGCCAGCGGACCTTCCTTCATGTAATCTTCCCAGGTCTTCGCTCCCAGGCTCTTGTCCGGATTGACCCACGAAATAACGAACACCGTGATGCCCTGATCGACACACCACTTGATGAAGGATTTTTCCGGCTTGAGGTCGAGGATGTAGAATTTGTTGATCCACGGCGGCACGATCAGAAGCGGCGTACGCAGCACATTTTCCGTCGAAGGCGCGTACTGGATCAGTTGCATCAGTTCATTCTGAAAGATCACTTTGCCGGGCGTCGTCGCCATGTTGACGCCGATCTCGAGATTGGAAGGATCGGACTGGCGGATACGCAGCGTGCCGCGTCCGGCCTCGATATCCTCCGCCAGCATTTTCATGCCACGGACGAGGTTGTCGCCGCTGGACGCCAGGGTCTCGCGCATCACCTCCGGATTGGTCAGCACGAAGTTGGACGGCGCGAGCGCGTTGGTGATCTGCTGGACGTAAAACTCGGCCTTCTTGCGGGTGTGCGGATCGAGGCCGTCGGCGTTGCGCACCAGGTCGTGCGCCCATTGCGTCGTCAGCAGATAGAGTTGCAGCACGAAATCGAAGAATTGGTTCGATTTCCATTCGGGGTCGGCAAATCGCTTGTCGCGCGGAGATGGCGCGATCGCCGGCGCGGCTTCCTCGCCGGCGAGGCGGCGCACCGATGAGCCCCACAGATCGAGGTAGGCCTTCGCGATCTTCGACTGCAGATCCGCCGACCGCTCGTGGTCCGACAACCAGTATTCCGCGACCGCGCTGAACGTCTTGACGAGTTCGCTGAGTTCGTTCGGCGGCTTGTCCCTTGCTTCGCCGTTTTCGCGCGGCTTGAGATAGGCCGCCAGCGCCTGGCCGCTGTTCTCCATCGCCCGTGCGAGGTTCATTGCGAAAGCCTCGGGGTCGAACTTCTTCGCAGTCCGGGTTTCAATCGTGACGTCAGCCATGACTCGACACTATAGGTTCATTCGGGGTTCGTCACCGCGCAGATCGACGCTGACAACGTGGAAATCAATCTCGGTAACTTGTGTGTTGCACCGCGACATGTATCTTGGTTTTGTCATATTGAGGCCGCACGGGCATCCTTTGTTGTTCGGGATTTAATGATTTCGGACGACAATGGTTTGGGCGCTGCGGCAACAAGCGATCAAATATCAAAATTGACGTGGGCGACTGCCAAAGGACTCATGTGGCGGACAAGGACTGACGGACGGATGTCGGCGGGTCGGGAAATAAGGGCATTGGCCGTGGGAGCGCTGCTGTTGTCGGCGCTGGGGCTGGGCGGCTGTTCGATATCGATCGCCGATCTTCCGGTGGCTGGAACGCCGGCCGATGCGCCTGCGCGGGCAAAGGAAACCGGTGCGTATCTGCCGGTCAATGAGTTGCCCCCGGACCGCGACGAAGCCGCGATGAGCCCGGCCGAACGGGCCAAGATCCAGAGCGAACTCGTCGCGGCGCGGGAGCGCCAGGCCTCCGCGGCCGCCGCCAAAGACCCTGCCGCCAAAGACTCGGCCGGCAAATGATATGACCGCTGGCGTGACCGGGCGTCCGTGGTAAAAGAACCCAATTCAATCGCAAATCGGGGCCATGACACCAAATTTGCGCCTGAATTCGCACTAAATATCTGATTTTGCGTGACTTCTGGACGAAACCCTATTGAGTTTCGTTGCAAAATGTATAGGCGATTCTGTCCTAGCCGGTTGCCGGAGCAAGGTCTCATGGAAGATTTTTACCGCATACGCCGTCTGCCGCCCTATGTGTTCGAGCAGGTCAACCGGGCCAAGGCGGCTGCGCGGAATGCCGGCGCCGATATCATCGATCTCGGGATGGGTAATCCGGACCTGTCGACACCTCCCCATGTCCTCGAAAAGCTGAAGGAGACGCTGGGAAAGCCGAGAACGGACCGTTACTCGGCCTCGCGCGGAATTACCGGCCTGCGCAAGGCGCAGGCGGCCTATTACGACCGGCGCTTCGGCGTGAAACTTAATCCCGAGACCCAGATCGTTGCGACGCTGGGTTCCAAGGAAGGGTTTGCCAACGTCGCCCAGGCCATCACCGCGCCGGGTGACGTGGTGCTGTGTCCAAATCCGAGCTATCCGATTCACGCCTTCGGATTTCTGATGGCCGGCGGCGTGATCCGCTCGGTTCCGTCGGAGCCGACGCCCCAATTCTTCGAGGCGGTCGAGCGGGCGATCGTCCACTCGATCCCGAAGCCGCTGGCGCTCGTCGTCTGTTATCCCTCCAATCCGACCGCCTATGTCGCGAGCCTCGATTTTTACAAGGATCTGGTGGCCTTCGCGAAGAAGCACGAGATCTTCATCCTGTCGGATCTCGCCTATGCGGAGGTCTATTTCGACGACAATCATCCGCCGCCCTCGGTGCTGCAGGTTCCCGGCGCGATCGATGTGACCGTGGAATTCACCTCGATGTCGAAGACCTTCTCGATGGCCGGCTGGCGCATGGGGTTTGCGGTCGGCAACGAACGGATCATCGCCGCGCTGGCGCGGGTGAAATCCTATCTCGATTATGGTGCGTTCACGCCGATCCAGGTTGCCGCGACCGCGGCCCTCAACGGTCCGGACGATTGTATTCGCGAGATGCGCGACACCTACCGCAAGCGAAGAGATGCGCTGGTGGAGTCCTTCGGCCGGGCCGGCTGGGAGATTCCGCCGCCCCAGGCCTCGATGTTCGCATGGGCGCCGCTGCCCGAGGCCTTCCGCGGCGTCGGCAGCATGCAGTTTGCGACCCTGATGGTCGAGAAATCAGGCGTCGTGGTTTCGCCCGGGGTCGCCTTTGGCGAGCACGGCGAGGGCTATGTCCGCATCGCCATGGTGGAAAACGAGCAACGAATTCGTCAGGCCGCCCGCGGCGTGCGCCGTTTCCTTGAAAGCGGCATCGAAACGTTGCACAACGTGGTTCCTCTCGCCAACCGGCGGTAGGCATGATCCCGAAAAAGCTTGTCCTCGGACTTGACCCGGGGGTTCGGTTTTCGGATCAGGTCGTGCCTAGATCGTAGTCTCTCCGGCAGGTTTTTCGCGTCATGGTCGCACCCCTGAAAGTGGGTATTGCGGGGCTCGGCACCGTTGGCGCCGAGGTCGTCCGCCTCATCGAGCAGCAGAGCCGAACCCTGTCGGCGCGCTGCGGCCGTGGGGTGCGCGTTGTCGCGGTCACGGCGCGTTCGAAGGCAAAAAAGCGCGGCCTCGACCTGGGTGGCATCGCCTGGGCCAAAAGCCCGCTGGCGCTGGCGAGCGATCCCGGCATCGACTGCTTTGTAGAATTGATGGGCGGGGCGGGCGAGCCCGCTTTGTCGGCGATCGAGACGGCGCTGAAATCCGGAAAATCGGTGGTGACCGCCAACAAGGCGCTGATCGCCAAGCATGGGCTGCGATTGGCGGGTTTGGCCGAGAAGCATGGCGGCGCGCTGAATTTCGAAGCGGCGGTCGGTGCCGCGATCCCCGTCGTCAAGACCCTGCGGGAGGGGCTGGCGGGCACCACCATCAATCGCGTCTACGGGATTCTCAACGGCACCTGCAATTACATCCTGACCCGGATGGAACAGGAAGGCTTGTCGTTCGCCGAATGCCTGAAGGACGCGCAGCGGCTCGGTTATGCAGAGGCCAACCCGTCATTCGACGTCGATGGCCATGATACCGCGCAGAAGCTTGCGATTCTTGCCAGCCTCGCTTTCGGAACCAAGGTCGCGCAGAGCGCGGTTTACGTCGAAGGCATTTCCTCGATCGCGCCTGAGGATCTGCGCGCGGCCGAGCAACTGGGCTACCGCGTAAAACTGCTTGGAGTAGCGGTGCGGACCGCCAAAGGCATCGAACAGCGCGTGCACCCGACCATGGTGCCGAAATCATCCTCGATCGCGCAGGTCATGGGTGTCACCAACGCGGTCACCATCGACGGCGAGGGCATCCCGCCGATCACGCTGGTCGGGCCGGGCGCGGGCGGCGCGGCGACGGCGTCGGCCGTCATCGCCGACATTGCCGACGTCGCGCGCGGTATCCGCGCCCTGCCGTTTGGTCGGCCGGTGGCGCGGTTGCGCGAGACCAGGAAGGCGCCGATGGAGCGCCATGAGGGTGGCTACTATATCCGCCTGATGGCGCGCGATTTGGCAGGCACTGCCGCAACCATCGCCACCCGGCTTGCCGAGCAGAAAATTTCCATTGAATCGATCGTGCAGCGCCATCCGGATGGCGTTGACGCGAACGGAATGGCGAGGAAAGCTGCGCCGGTGCCGGTCATCCTGATAACCTATGCGACCAGCGAGGACGCGGTACATCGCGCGCTGCAGGCCGTGCAGCGCGACAAGGTGATCAGCGGCCGGCCGCAGGTGATACGGATCGAAAAGAACTAGCATTCGGCCGGTCAGACGATGCAAGAAACGATTGTTTGCGGGCTGTAAGATCCGCGAGTCAGGTTTTAAAGGAGTTCGCCGATGTCGACACATATTTCCGTTCCGCCGCAGTTGTTGCTCGAGCGGATTCTCACGCTCGAGATCGTGCGGGTGACGGAGCGCGCGGCGGTGTCGGCCGCGCGGCTGCGTGGCCACGGCAACGAGAAAGCGGCGGATCAGGCCGCGGTCGACGCCATGCGTCGCGAGCTCAACAAGCTGCCGATCGAAGGCACGATCGTGATCGGCGAGGGGGAGCGCGACGAAGCGCCGATGCTGTTCATTGGAGAGAAGGTCGGGATGAACGCCGGGCCGCAGGTCGATATCGCCGTCGATCCGCTCGAGGGCACGACGCTCTGTGCCAAGAACATGCCGGGCGCGATCGCGACCATGGCGATGGCCGATGGCGGCACGCTGTTGCACGCGCCCGACGTCTACATGCAGAAGCTTGCCATCGGTCCGGGCTATGCCAAGGGCGTCGTCGAGCTGGATGCCCCGCCGGCCGACAACGTCCGCCGGCTGGCCAAGGCGAAAGGTGTCGATGCGTCCGCGATCACCGTGCTGGTGCTCGACCGCCCGCGTCATGCCGATATCATTGCCGGCGTGCGCTCAACGGGGGCGGCGGTGCGGCTGATAACCGACGGCGACGTGGCGGGCGTGATCCATTGCGCCGACCCCGACAATACCGGCGTCGATATGTATATCGGCACCGGCGGCGCGCCCGAAGGCGTGCTGGCGGCGGCGGCGCTGCGCTGCATCGGCGGCCAGATGCAATGCCGGCTGATCCTCGACAACGCCGAGCAACGCGAGCGCGCCCGCAAGATGGGCGTGACCGATCCGCGCATGATTTATGGCATCGAGGACATGGCGAAGGGCGACTGCCTGTTCGCCGCGACCGGCGTCACCGATGGTTCGCTGCTTTCGGGCGTCAAGTTCCGCAAGGGGGTGATCCAGACCGAAACCGTGGTCATGCGCTCGGTGACCGGTACGGTCCGTTACATCAAGGCCGAGCACCGGCAGCTGGAAAAATTCCACCTCGATTGAGGAGGCTTGTCATCCCGGGGCGCGAGTGAAACGAGCGAACCCGGGATCTCGAGAATTCCGGGTTTCGATGCTGCGCATCGCCCCCGAATGACGGCCCAAAAAAACGGGAGCCGAGCCATGTCCGATATTTCCGCGGTGAAGGCCCTGGTGTTCGATGTGTTCGGCACCGTGGTCGATTGGCGCACCAGCCTGATCGCGGATTTCACCAGATGGGGCGACACGCGCGGCAAAAAAGCGGACTGGACCGCGCTGGTCGACGGCTGGCGCGCGGTCTATGCCGCCTCCATGGACGACGTGCGAAAGCACCCCGAACGCGGATATGTCATCCTGGATACGCTCCATCGCCAGTCGCTGGAGAAGCTGGTCGAGCAATTGTCGATCCCGGGCTTGACCGACGACGACCTGCACTACCTCACCATGGGCTGGCACCGGCTCCATCCCTGGCCTGACAGCGTCGCCGGGCTGACCCGGCTGAAGACGAAATTCATCATCAGCCCGCTGTCGAACGGCAATGTCGCGCTGCTGACCAACATGGCGAAATTCGCAGGGCTCCCGTGGGATCTCATCCTGTCGGCGGAACTGTTCGAGCACTACAAGCCCGACGCGGAAACCTATCTCGGCGCCGCGCGCCTGCTTTGTCTGCCGCCGGAACAGGTCATGATGGTGGCCGCGCACAACCACGATCTGAAGGCCGCCCAGAAACTGGGATTGAAGACCGCCTTCGTCGCGCGCCCGACCGAATATGGCCCGTTGCAGAAATACGATTTCGAGGCCAAGGGCGATTGGGACATCGTGGCGAAGGATTTTGGCGCGATAGCCGATCGGATGGGGTGTTAGGGGTAGTTTCGAGCGAAGGCCAAGGCCACGATGACGCCTCCCGCATCCGCATTGCCTGTTGAAGCCCCGCTGGCATTTCTCGGCGTGTCGCATTCGGCGACCGGAAAACTGTGGCGCGACCGGCTCGATGCGCGCGGCGCGGCGCGGGCGCTGGCGATCGTGCAACGCTATCGATTGCCGGAGATGCTGGCGCGGGTGCTGGCGGGGCGCGACGTCGAGATCGACGCGGTCGAGGATTTTCTCGATCCGACCATTCGCAAATTGATGCCCGATCCCTACACCGTGACGCAGATGGAGGAGGCCGCCAAACGCATCGCGGATGCGGCGGCGCGCGGCGAAAGGGTCGCGATCTTCGGCGACTACGATGTCGACGGCGCCACCTCGGCGGCGCTGCTCGCCTGGCATCTGCGCCATTGCGGGCTCGATCCGCTGATCCACATTCCCGACCGGATTTTTGAGGGCTACGGCCCCAATGTCGAGGCCGTGCGCATGCTTTCGGCCAGGGGCGCCACGCTGCTGGTGACGGTGGATTGCGGCACCACCAGCCTCGAGCCGCTGGCGGAAGCCCGCCGGCTCGGAATGTCGGTCGTGGTGATCGATCACCATCAATGCGGCGATGAACTGCCCGAGGTCGACGCGCTGGTGAATCCGAACCGGCCCGATGATCTCTCCGGCCTCGGCCACCTCGCCGCCGTCGGCCTCGTGCTGGTGACGCTGGTCGCGGTCAATCGCGAACTGCGCGCGCGCGGCTTCTGGACCGCCGAAAGGCCGGAGCCCGATTTGCTGGGCATGCTGCATCACGTCGCGCTCGGTACCGTCGCCGACGTCGCGCCGCTGGTCGGCCTCAATCGCGCCTTCGTCGCAAAGGGCCTGATCGCGATGCGCCGCCGCGATCATGTCGGTCATACCGCGCTGATGGACGTGTCGCGGCTGAACGGTCCGCCCGAGGCCTGGCATCTCGGCTTCATGCTGGGACCGCGCATCAACGCCGGCGGCAGGATCGGGCGCGCCGATCTCGGGGTGCGGCTGCTGCTGGAAGGCGACGTCTCGGAAGCCGCCAGGATCGCCGCCGAGCTCGACCGGTTGAACAACGAACGCCGCGTCATCGAGCAGATGGCGGAAGCGCAGGCCGAAGCCGAGGCGCTGGCCTCGCTCGGGCTGGAGGACAAGGGCTCGGTGATCGTCACGGCATCGGAAGGCTGGCATCCCGGCGTGGTCGGCCTCGTTGCGTCGCGGTTGAAGGAAAAATTCTCGCGGCCGGCCTTTGCCATCGCGCTCGAGCCCGGCGGCATCGGCACTGGCTCGGGCCGCTCGATCGGCGGCGTCGATCTCGGCAAGGCGGTACGGCAGGCGGTCCATGACGGTCTGTTGCTCAAGGGCGGCGGCCACGCCATGGCCGCGGGCGTCACCTTGCGAAAGGAAAAGCTCGCGGAGTTCCGCGCCTATATGGAAAGCGCGCTCGCCGATGACGTGGCGGCCTCGCGCCATGTCAACGAACTCTTCATCGACGGTGCCGTCAGCGCGCGCGCGGTGACGCCGGAACTGGCTGCAACCCTCAACCGCGCCGGACCGTTCGGCAGCGGCAATCCCGAGCCGGTCATCGCGCTGCCGTCGCATCAACTGGTTTACGCCGATGAAGTGGGGCAGGCGCATTTGCGCGTGCGGTTCAAATCCGGCGACGGCGCGATCGTCAACGGCATCGCGTTTCGATCGATTGGGCAGAAGCTCGGCAATGCGCTGGTGGCGAATCGCGGCCAGCCGCTGCACGTGGCGGGATCGCTGGCGGTCGATCGCTGGCAGGGCACCGAGCGCGTGCAGTTGCGCGTGCTCGATGTGGCCGTGCCGGATCAGGGACCGGCGGTGATCAGGTAGATCCGTCATTCCGGGGCGAGGCGAAGCCTCGAACCCGGAATCCAGAAGTTTCTGAAGCGAGATTCTACGATGTGCAATTGCACATCGTAGTTCGCGCTGACGCGCGCCCCGGAATGACAAATTAATGATTGATGCCAGGCACCGCTTATCCGCCTTGCCGCAACCGCGCCAGCACTTTCAGCCCGCCGTAGCCGTCCGCCGGAGATAGCCCCATCTTGGTCTGATAATCCTTCACCGCCTGCATGGTGTCGTTGCCGACGCGGCCGTCGGTGCCGCCGGTGTCAAAGCCTGCCTTCGTCAACCGGACCTGCATTTCCTGCACCTCCGCCAGCGTCAGCGCGCGCTCGGAGCCGGGGAACGGCTGGATGAAGGGCGGGCTGCCCAGGATACGGTCGCCGAGATGGCAGATCGCGAGCGCATAGTTCATCGAGGGATTGTAGCTGCGCACCGAATAGAAATTCGGCCCCAGCAGGAAGCTCGGTCCGCCCTGCACCGGAGTCCAAAGCTGCGCGGAGGCATTGGGTTGTGGGAATGGCTGGCCGTCGGCGCGGGCGACGCCGGCGCTCGCCCACGCCGCATAGCTGCGGCTGCCGCCGGAGGCAGCGCCGGGCGCGCGGACCTCGTAGCCCCAATGCTCGCCGCGGTGATATTTGCCGCGATTGACCAGATAACGCGCCGTGGAACCCAGGGCATCGTCGGGCTTGCCGAACGGCGACACCCGGCCGTCGTGATCGTAGTCGATGCCGACATTGAGCCAGACCTCGGGCATCCATTGCGTATGCCCCATCGCGCCGGCCCACGATCCCCGCATTTCCTCCGGCGTGCTCCAGCCGCGATCGACGATGCGCAGCGCGTTGATCAGTTCGGTTTCCCAATAGGCGCGGCGGCGCGGCTCGTTCCAGGCGAGCGCCGCCAGCGATGGAAATACCGGCCGCATGTGGTTCTGCTGCACCAGCGGATCGCCAAACGCGGATTCGACGCCCCACAGCGCCAGCAGCGTGCCGCGCTCGACGCCGTAGTCCTGTTCGATCCGCGCAAACAGCGCCTCGTTCTTTTTCAGCGCTTCGCGGCCGTTGATGATGCGCCAGTCCGAGACCCGGCGATTGATGTATTGCCAGATCTGTTCGTTGAACTCCGGCTGGTTCCGCATCTGCCTGAAGACGGACATGTCGGGCTCGATGTGGCCCATCACCTTCGTATAGGTCGCATCCGAGATGCCCCTTGCCAGCGCGCGCGCGCGAAAGGCGTCGCGCCATTGGTCGAAGCCGGGCGGCGCCGCGGCAAACGCGGCGAAGGGATGGGCGAGCAGGGCGGCGCCACCGACGCCCGATCGCAGCAGCGCGCGGCGCGTCGTCCTGTGCTGGGAATCAGGGTGTTGCATCGGGGCATTCTAGCGGCGCGGGACGCGCGGCGGCAAAGCCATTACCGCGATGGAACCGGATCCCGCGTTTGTCGCGAGGGAAAACCGGTTCCAACTTTGCGCTCACGCGGCCCACCGGGTCTGGATCATGCCTCCTGGTGCAGGTCCGCGGCAATTCTGGATAGCCAGCGCCGGACCGTGAGCCGTGATTTTCCGGAAAGCCCGGACTCCAGCCGTCGTTCCAGGGCCATGGCGTGACGACGGCATTTGCCGAGTAAATTGGCGCCACGGCGGGTCAGGGTCCACTGCAGCACCCGGCCGTGCACGGGATGCGGCGCCTTTCTGATCGCGCCGTCGCGTTCCAGGTTGCGGATGATGACGCCGACCGTCTGCGGGGTCAGGACGGCCACCCGGGCCAGATCGGCGCCCGACAGGCCCGGATAGGCCTTGAGCATGGTCAGCACGGCGAACTGGGGCGGCGTGACGCCAAGATCGGCGAGCGCGCGTTCCAGCGTCAGCCGCGTCGCGGCCTGGGCCTGCCGCAGCAGATAGCCGAGATAGCCCTTTTCGCCGCGCCTGGCCTCGCCCGGGGCGGGAGGCCGGACGCCGGCGAGCGCCGGATTTCCGGCGGGCTTTTTCCGGCGCCGGGAGGATTTTGTCGCGGGCCTCGATTTTCGGGATTTTCTGGTTTTTCGGGCCGGCGTCTTTTTTCGCGCCGCGCGCGGTTTCGCCTTCGCCAAAGTTCCAGCCTTGCGTGCCATATAAGAGCTCTTATAATAAATCAGAACACTTATAACATGGATGGATGAAAATGTCACATGCGCGCAGGGAATACGAAGACTTCAAGACATTGGCGCCTGACGCCTACGAGATCGTTGCCGCGCTTGGCAAGGCCGCATCCAAAGCCGGCATCGACAGGCAGCTGCTCGAACTGGTCAAGCTGCGCGCGTCGCAGATCAATGGCTGTGCTTTTTGCGTGCAGTTTCATATCCTGCAGGGCGAAGGCCTCGGCATTTCCGCCGACAAGCTCAACCTCGTCGTGGTCTGGCGCGAAGCGCCATTGTTTTCTTCGCGGGAGCGTGCGGCGTTGGCCTGGACCGAAGCGCTCACGGAGCTCGATGGCGGGGTGAGCGATGAGGTCTATAAGCAGGCGAGTGCCGAATTTTCCGAGAAGGAACTCGTCTATCTGACTTCGGCGGTCGCTTCGATCAATGTCTGGAACAGGTTCGGCGTTGCCTATCGCTGGACGCCGCCGGCCCGCAAGCAGGCGGCGGTCGGTGCGGTAGCGTCATGAGCTGCGCTGGCGTTTGCGATCGAAATGGCAGCCGATTTGCCTAAGGAAAACACGGTCAAAACAAATGCCGCAGCGACGGCATTTTGAAGGGAGAGAACCATGACTTCCATGGCGGTGACGATGGCGACTTTCTCGCCGGTGCGGTCTCGGCCGATCTTGCTCGCGATCGTTGCGGGTCTTGCCGGCGCCTTCGTGATCGGAAAGACATTCCCGGCCACGGTGGAAGCGATATCGGGCGCGATGGCGCCGCTTTGCGCGATCAACAGTGCTGCGGCAGCGGCCCTCGACAAGGTCGAGGTGATCGGATCCTACGCGCTGCCGAACGTGCCGGGCAAACGCGTCACCATCGTGCGCGTGCTCTACGGTCCCGGAGGTTTCACGCGCGCACATCGGCACGCCGGTTCGGTGACTGCATACATCACCAAGGGCGAAATCAGCTCCCAACTCGGCGGGGGCCCTCTGGAGACGTTCAAGGTAGGGCAATCCTTCTTCGAGCCGCCAGGCTCGACCCATCTGGTTTCGGCCAACGCGAGTAGCACGGAGCCGGCGGAGTTGATCGCCGTGTTTGTGGCTGACGACGGCGCGCAGCTCACGACTTTGATCGAATAGCTCTCAGGTTGGCGATCGTTTCGATCCGCTCGTTGAAAGGACCTGTTCACACCGGGGCTAAAGTCAGGGGGTGGGCTCAACCGTGTCGGGTCAAGATGCACCCGGCTGACCTGCGCATGCAAAGCTGCTATGGTGCCCAAAATCAAATGAAGCAGGGAGCATCGCCATGGACGCCGTGACGCCGACACGCTCTGAGACAGCCGACGCGCATTCTCATCTCGTTCGCCCCGAGAGCATGGAGTGGCAAAAGACCCGCTTTCCCGGCTGCGAGGCCAAGACGCTGCTGTTTGATCGCGCGACGGGCCTGATGACGGCGCTGATGCGGTTCGCGCCGGGGGCGGTGCTGCCGGACCATGAGCACGTCCACATCGAGCAGACCTACGTTCTCGAAGGGCACCTGGTCGACAAGGAAGGCCCGGCGAAGGGCATCGAGGCGAAGGCTGGCGAATTCGTCTGGCGCGAGCCGGGCAGCCGCCATGTGGCATGGTGTCCCGAGGGTGGACTGATGCTGGCGATCTTTCAGGTCCCGAACAAGTTCTTCGAGGCCGACGGCCGCGTCGTCGATGCCGCGGGCCAGGACTGGGACGAAACCTGGGGGCACACCGGCAAGGGTGGTTCCTGAGGCCGTATCCGCAGACCGCGGGAAAATCTCAGTTGTCGCCGGCTTCGTGGTCTGGATGGCTCACATCCTGCGACAGCGCATGCGCCAACGCGGCCGAACGGGCAGGATTGGGTCCGATCTCGCGCCCGCGTCCGCGGAGCAGGCGCTCGTAGGCCGTAACGAGCGTGACGTAGGGATTGACCCAGAGCCAGCCGTCGCGCGTGAACACCTGCACGTCGAAATGCAAATGGCGGCTGGTACCATTGGGATGGTCCATATAGTTGGAGACGACTCCGATCCTTTCGCCCTCGTCGACATGACGGCCGTTCAGAATTCCGTCGGCGTCCATCGCCGTCGGATTCATGTGCATGTAGCGGAAGCGAACATGTTCGGTGTACGAATTGACCTGTAGCGTCGCAGCCTGCTGCTTCAGCGAGCGGATCAGGACGCCGTCGCGGACGGCAAGAACGGTCTGCTGGTTCGGGTCGCATCGTTCGGACCCCTCGCTGTGCGGACACGCTGTGGGACGAATATCCTGCCCCTGATGGCCAAATCCGCTGGCGCATTGCCCCACGCCGAAACTGCGCGCTTCGCAGAAATTATCCTGCCACGGGTAACTGTCGCGCCGGCTCGCCTGTTCCTCGAGGCTGTCGCTCGATCTACGAGGGCCGAAGGATTGCGAGCGGGCAAAGGCGGGAGTTTTTTCGAGCGGAAATCGAATTTGCGAATAGGCGTTGAAATCGGCCCGGCCGCCCTGTTTGCGCGAGCCGCTGTTGGAGAGGATGTCGCCTGCCGGGTGATAGGTGAAATCGGCCGACACGGCGGGCGGCCGCTCGACGATCGCGGAAGCGATGTCCATCCGCGGTCGCGAGGGTAAGCCCCCGGCGACGCGCAGCGCCTTCAGGAATCGTTCTGCGACGGGGTAGGCCTCGCGGCAGGCCAGACGCCGCGGGCGCGGCGTGCTGTCGAGACACTGAATCGAGACCACATAGGGGACGCCGAAGCGGGTGAAGGCATAACGCACGTAGCCTTCCCGGATGAAGCGGCGCAGATCGGGGAATTGCGCGGCCAATGACTTCACCGGCTCGCCCTTGCCGCCGAAGGGATCGCTGATGTCGTAGGTCAGGATCGAACCGGTAATTTGCACTTCGACGGGTCTGGCAAAGGTTCGTTGCGGCATGCCGTCGCCGGCGCCAGGCTCGAGCGAAAACACCGCGTCGTAACCGGCCGGGCCCGCGTCGAACAGGTCGACGGGACGGAAGTCGGCCTGATAACGCGACATCGAGAGGCTGGCCGGCGCGCCGTTCAGTTGAGCATCGAGAAATGCCGCGGTGTCGAACGGCAACAGCACGGGCACCGGACTGCGCCCGATCCCCGCGAAGATTTGCGACGTCACCGCGTTCAGCCGCACCAGCGCCGGCGCGGACCGAGGGTCGAACGCCGGCAGCCGGCTCCGGCGGACAAATATGAACGACGGCGCGATCGCGGGTTTGGTCGCGACCTCGGACCGGAGCTGATCGAGAACGGCATGCCATTCGACGCGCACGGTCGAAATCGCGGGCGTCCTGAATTCGTCGGCGGCGAGACCCGAAGTGCCGGTGATGAGCGATGGGAAAGTTGCCAGCAGACGCGCGATGAACCGGACAGCCTTCGTACCCAATGCGTCGCCCCCCGGCGCCAGAGTGTATCTCTTGAGCCTCAGTCCTTTGCGCGCTCGACGTAGGATCCGTCCTCGGTCATGACCACGATCCGGGTTCCCGTGCCGATATGCGGAGGCACCGCCGTGCGCACGCCGTTGGACAGAATAGCAGGCTTATAAGAGGACGACGCGGTCTGCCCCTTGGTGACCGGCTCGGTTTCCACAACTTCCAGTGTCGCGCGCTGCGGCATCTGGATCGCCACCGGAACGACGCCGTGCAGCGAAAGCTTGACGGTCATGTTTTCCTGCAGGTAGGGCGCGGCCGTTCCGATGACATCCTTCGGTACCTGGACCTGGTCGTAGGTTTCGTTATTCATGAAGTGAAAACCGTCGGCATCCTCATAGAGATAGTTGAAATTGTGATCCTCGATGGTCGCCTTTTCCACCTGGTCGGTGGTCTTGTAGCGCTCCGATATCTTCACCCCGTCGCTGATTCGGCGCATTTCAATCTGGCTGACCGGAGTTCCCTTGCCGGGATGGATGTTCTCGGCGGTCAGAACCACGTAAAGCTTGCCGTCTTGCTCGATGACGTTGCCCTTGCGAATAGAACTGGCGATGACTTTCAAAGCTGTTTTTCCTGATATTCTGGCCCGGGACCAATCCGGACGTGGATGTCCCGAGGCCGTCGAAGCGGTTTCGGGCTGCAACATACTGATTTTGTGCGTGGATGCTAGCGTTTTGCGGCTTGACGGGCGGCTCGCCGATGACCAGCGAAGATAAGCCTTCGGCATGGTGGTCCGCCGGCCGGCACGCCGACGTCAGGCCCTTTTTGGCGGCACGGAACGCCATCACCAGGGCTACCCGGGCCTGGTTCGACGAGCAGGGTTTTGCCGAAGTCGAAACAGCCATTTTGCAGGTCTCGCCGGGCAATGAGACCCATTTGCATGCGCCCCGCACGGAGCTTGTCGGCGCCGATGGCGCGCACGCGGTACGGTATTTGCGGACTTCGCCGGAATTCGCCTGCAAGAAGTTGCTGGCCGCCGGCGAAACGAAGATATTCGAGTTTGCGCGGGTGTTTCGCGACCGCGAGCGCGGCCGGCTGCATCTGCCCGAATTCACGATGCTCGAATGGTACCGTGCAAACGCGCCCTACGACGCCGTGATGGCCGACAGCGTCGTTGTCATCGCGCACGCTGCGCAGGCGACCGGGATCGGGCGATTTTCGTTTCGAGGCAGGACCGCCGATCCCTTCGCCGAGCCGGAACTGTTGACCGTGGCAACGGCTTTCGAGCGCTATGCCGGCATCGATCTGCTCGCCACCGTCGCCGATGGTCGGGGCGATCGCGAAAGTCTGGCGGCAGCGATCGGGCAGCGGGTGCGGATCGCGGACGATGACACCTGGTCCGACCTCTTCAGCAAGGTGCTGGTGGAGCATATCGAGCCGAATCTTGGGCAGGGGCGTCTGACCCTGCTGTTTGAGTATCCGGTGCCGGAGGCGGCGCTGGCGCGCGCCAAACCGTCCGACCCCCGCGTAGCCGAACGCTTTGAAGTTTATGCCTGTGGCGTTGAACTGGCCAACGGATTTGGCGAATTGACCGACGCGGGAGAGCAGCGCCGCCGTTTTATGCAGGCCATGGACGAGAAGCAGCGGCGCTATGGCGAGCGTTATCCGCTCGATGAGGATTTTCTCGCGGCGGTCGCCAACATGCCGGAAGCAAGCGGCGTCGCGCTTGGCTTCGACCGGCTGGTGATGCTGGCGAGCGGCGCGTCGGCGATCGATCAGGTCGTGTGGACGCCACCGGTGGGAGAGGCATGAGCAGCATCGATTTCAGACCGATCACGACCTTGCGCGAGCCCACGGAACTCGTCGCACACGGCCTCGTGCCGGTCGAGGATCTTCCCGATCTGGAGAAGGTCGCGGCTCGCTACGCGGTGGCGGTGACGCCGGACGTCGCCGCTTTGATCGATCCCGATGATCCCGAAGATCCGATCGCGCGACAATACATTCCAAGGGCCGAGGAACTGGTGGCGCTGCCGTACGAGAGACCCGACCCGATCGGCGATCAAGCGCATTCGCCGGTCTCCGGCATCGTGCATCGCTATCCGGATCGGGTGCTGTTCAAGCTGGTTCATGTCTGCGCGGTTTATTGCCGGTTCTGCTTTCGCCGCGAAATGGTCGGACCGGGCAAGGCGAGCGCGCTCTCGCAGGGCGCCTACGACAACGCCCTGGCCTATATCCGCGCGCATCCCGAAATATGGGAAGTCATCCTGACCGGCGGCGATCCTCTGATGTTGTCACCGCGGCGGGTCGCCGAGGTCATGGCGGACCTCGCTTGCATCGACCACGTCAGGATTATCCGGATTCATACACGCGTGCCGGTCGCCGAGCCCCGGCGCATCAGCGGCGAGATGGTTGCCGCGCTGAAGGTCGGGGGCGCGACGACGTGGGTCGCGCTGCATGCCAACCATGTCAGGGAGTTGACCAGCAACGCGCGTGCCGCCTGCGCCGCGATTGTCGATGCCGGCATTCCGATGGTGAGCCAGTCGGTGCTGCTGCGCGGCGTCAATGATGACCCGGCGACACTGGAGGCGCTG
This sequence comes from uncultured Alphaproteobacteria bacterium, assembly GCA_963786045.1. Classification (GTDB taxonomy): domain Bacteria; phylum Pseudomonadota; class Alphaproteobacteria; order Rhizobiales; family Xanthobacteraceae; genus Bradyrhizobium. The sequence continues at coordinate 231,349 of CAWAXR010000009.1, forward strand.
ATGCGCGGCTTCGTCGAATGCCGGATCAAGCCTTATTATCTGCACCACGGCGATCTCGCACCCGGGACTTCGCATCTGCGCACGACGCTGGAGCACGGCCAGGAAATCATGCGACGCTTGAGGGGGCGGGTGTCCGGACTATGTCAGCCGGATTTCGTGGTTGATATTCCCGGCGGACACGGCAAGGCGCCAGCCGGCCCGAACTATCTGTCGCCGGAAAATTCTTTTTCCGCGGAGCGTGAACACCCCGCTGAAACACGTTATCGTATTGTCGATTACTGCGGTGACGTCCATCTTTATCCCCCGGAGCCGTAATCGCATTTCGCCGAGATGGGAGGTTCAGGATGCGAAAAATATCCGTAATAACGACACTTCTGGTCATGATGGCCGCTACGGCAGCGCTGGCGCAGACCGGCAACCGTCCCGGTACGGCAAATCCGTCGTCGGAAAAGCAAAATCCCTGGCCGGCGCCGACCGGTCACCGCCAGCCGCGCATCGATCAAGTGCCGTCCGAGAAGGATCTGAGCAATCCGAACGATGCGGCCAACCGCGAGGATGCCGTCCTCGACCGCAAGATCAAGAGCATTTGCCGCGGCTGCTAGATCAGGCGTTGCGCGCGGCGAGGGCCATTCCGATCAACGAAGCGCCGCCGAACAGGAGATTGATCCCGACCAGAAGGCCGATGGCCCAAAGCGCCGACCCCGGCAATCCCGTGATGATGATGGCTGCGATCAGGAGATCCATGATTCCGGCGACCAGCAACCAGGACCACCGCTCGGACAGTTCGCGGCGATGCTCCAGGGCGTACATGATCGTCGCGACTCCCTCTGCGAGGAAATAGGCGCCGACGACGACGGTGAGGGTAAACGTGCCTTGCACCGGCTGGACCAGCAGCACAGCGCCCGCAACAATCGCCAGCACCGCCGAAATCAGGGACCACCAGAAGCCGGGCATCTTGCGCGCCCAGAAGGTCAGCGCGAGGCCCGCGACGCCGCTGATCAGAAACATCCAGCCCAGAAAAATGGTGACGGCGAGGCTCGCCAGTGGCGGCACGATCATCGCGGCCAGCCCGAAGATCACCAGCAGGATACCCTCGATCAGGAAGGCCTTCCAATGCTCGCGAACCGCCGCGCTCATTTTCGACTTCAGATCGCTGATGTCCTGGGGAATGGTCACGGCAAATCTCCCGGTGTTGGCAACGCAGAATGGCATCCTAACATGACGGCACAATATAGTCTGCCTGACAGGCACGGGGAGCGATTTGTTTCGCTCGCGTGCCGGAGCGGGCTCCTGCGCGATTTGGCGGAGACTTCAGCCTTGACCGGGCAAGGATGAAAAGCCGTGCGTCGTCGTGCGCATCCGGTCACGGCCGAGAATATAGACGGCGGTGGTGACGACCAGCAAAGCGATGCCGACCACGATCGAAACGAGGCCGATCGGGACGAGAACGAGCGCCATGTTGCGATCCGGATTCAGCAGCCAGTGGTGGATCGAGGTCAGCACGAAGGCCAAACCGGCAAACCCGGCCCCGCCGCCGACCACGAGCAACGCCCACATGCGGCGGAGCTGACCCAATCGTTCGCGGGCCAAGTCGGTGCGCGGAGCGTGATGGCGGCCGACCCGGCGCACCAGCCGCGCGGCGAATGCGATCGAGCTTAACCCGATCAGCACGCTCGCCGATCCCAGCACAAGCCGGGTGGCGGCCTCGATGTCCGGGTTTTTCTGCAGGATGAGCAGGGGAAAATCAAAGGCCGCGTGCAGCGCTACTGGACCCAACAGGATCAGGGTTCGACTTGAGATGCGCGCCCAGTCGCGGTGATGGCGGTGCGCGCCCAGCGCCGTGCCGGACCGCGCGATCGCGAGGTAGGCACCGGCGATGATCCCGAGCGCGCCATGGAACGGCACGGTCAGGACGCTGCGCAGCGCGGCCAGCGATTGCCACATCTCGGCATGCAGCACGAGATAAGCGAGGTTCTCGTAGGCGGCAAAGCCCAGTCCCGCCGCCGCGCCATAGACCACGGTGTCCATCGGATCGGCGAAAGGCTGGCGCCGCGCCGAAACCGCGGCAATGACCAGAACCTTGACGGCTTCCTCCGGCAGCGCGACGCCGAAAACTGAATGCAGCGTCTGCGCAATCCAGGGGTTTTCGGGAGCCGCGAGGAGCGACATGAAGGGAGCGCGCACCATGCCCAGCAGCGAAATGCTCGCAGCGCCCAGCAGAAATGCGGTCCAGATCTTCGCCGGCGGTCCCGGTCGCTCGTCGGCCGCGACCACGAGCCACAGGATCAGCAGCGCGGGCGCAACCGCGGCCGTGCCAAGGACGGTCGGGAGGGATTCAAGGACGAACATCTAGGATGGCAAATTTGCCATGTTTCAGAGTGATCCACCGTTGGGCAGGCACCTGCGTGTGAGCGCAGGCATCAACTGTCTGTTCTTCCGAATTATTCCCTCGGCATCCGCGGTTCAACAACCCCACTGCAGATATTCTCCAGTTGCGCGTTCATCCGCGGCCGCAGGGATCAGGGCTGAAGATTTGCGGCTGATTTGTCTGCCGACGTCGCAGGATTGCGACATTACGCTAACCACAGCGAGCACGGCGGATGATTTCATTTCAACCTGTCCGGTGGTCTGTTCAACCGGATCACGAAGCGCAGGCGAGTTGAGAAAGTGAAAAATATTAATTAAATCAATAGGTTTTAAGATTTTCTTCCGAGAAAGATGCAGATGGTCGGGTGGCCGGGTCCACTGACGACTTTGCGATCCATGACATCGACCGACGGCCGGCGCGCGCCGCGTGTTAGGTTGCGACCAAAAGTGAGGGAGGCGCGCCGGGTGATTTTATTCCGTGGAGCAGAAACGCACGCAAGGTCGGTTCTCAAAGCCATCAGCTGGCGCACGTTGGGGACACTCGACACATTTGCGATCAGCTGGTTTTTCACGGGCAGGATCGAGATCGCCGGGTCAATCGCCGGGCTTGAGATCGTAACCAAGATCGCGTGGTATTACCTTCACGAGCGCGTCTGGGCGGCCATTCACTGGGGCCGTCGTCGACTGTATTGAGTGCGGTTGGGCAAGCGAACCGGCACGTGAGTGGAAAGACGGCTCTGCCATGAATGACCGTGAACCGAGAGAAAACCGGCGGCCGGCGATTGCTGGACTGGCGATCGCCGTCGTCTTGCTGGCGGTGGGATTGTGGCTGGCGCATGAGTTGACCGCGGCCAGCAAGATGCAGGACTGCCTGATGTCCGGGCGCAGCAACTGCAATGTGATTCAACCTGCTGGATAGGACATGGTTTCCATCCCAACGGTGACGGCCGAGGTGTTTGCCTCGAGCCGGCACGCAAGCGCAGGGGCCCCCTGACGGTGGCGAAGGGAAACTAACGCGCCATGCTAACGCGGAACCTGTCGAACCTCTTTTTTTGCTTCGCATCGAGGGTGTTGTAGAACGCAATCAACTTCGGGTTCTCCGCCTTCAGAGCATCGAGCCGCGCTTCAAGGAAGGTCTGGCTGAAAACCAGCCGTTCCTCGAACGACGACAGGTCAGGCTGCTTTGCACAGAGTTTGGCTTTCGAATCGTCGAGCGCCTTCAATCGCGCCTCCTTGAATTCAGTGTACGCGGCTTTTTGCGCGTCAGTGAGTTTGAGATGATCCGCTAGCCGTTCACCCAACTTGTGGTGAGGCGCCGGATCGGTCTGACGGGAGCAAAGATGCTCGAACAGCGCGCTATGATGGTCGCCGTGCGCCGCCTGGGCTTGCCCCGAAGCTGCGGCAAAGGCCGCGAATGCCAGGATCAGCGCCGAAACTTTCACTTCCTTCATTTCATGCTCCATACTGAGTTGAGTGTGGACGACCGCCTCCGATTTCAGACCGGATCGATCGGAAGGTGTCAGGTTTATTAAAGCCAAAGGAAATTCCGAGCGGCTATCTTCTGCCGCCGCCATGGGCGACGGCGCCCACGTGTCCGCCGCCGCCAACATGACCGCCACCGCCAACACGGCCGCCGCCATGCCAGCCGCCGCGTCCGCCACGCCAGCCGCCACCGCGCCAGCCGCCACGTCCATAGCCGCCATAATAGCCGCCACCGCCGTAGTAGCCGTCATCATCGCCGCAGTCGTTGTAATAGCAGCCGCCGCCGAGAGCTCCGCCCACCAGGCCACCGATCACTCCGCCGATGATCGCTTCGGGAATGCCGTCGTCGTCGCGGTACTGGATTTGCTCGATGTCCGCGTTCGGCTTGACCCATTGCGAGCCGGCCAGAGCGCCCGGTCCCGCGGCGGCCGGCCCTGCCGCGATGATCAATCCGGCCCCAACGATCGCTGCAGCGTGAATCAGACCCATCCGCGAAAATCCTTTCGTTTTCCAGGACAACGCCCGCATCATGCAAACGCTGTGAGAATGCACCAAAGCGAGTGATGCTGTACGAAGCCTAGTTGACGAAAGAGGGCAAACACAAACCTCATCGGCCGGACTAAATAATTCTTTAGTCCGGAAAAAGAGATCTGAATCCTCGGCCATCTTCGCCGGAGGCGAAAGGGGGCTCCTCCGGTTCGAATACCGCGAAGCTGAAGCGATTGCGGTGCGAAGGACGATCGGCCCTACTTGTCCATCCCCACATAGTCCACTATCGAAAATGGCGGTGGCTGCACCGGCCGCGGAAAGGTTCCTGCGCCCCCGGGAGACCGTGGCTCTCGACTGGTTCCACGCAGCGGGAAGATCATCGGGGCAGCGGCGAAGTCACGGGATTCAATGCTCGCGCCGAGGCGCGAGAGCAACATGCGATAAGATCGAGCACAGGGGGAAACGCCATGACTTATGAATTTGTCGACGTGAAACACAACGGTCGCACCACGGTCGTAACCCTCAAGCGGCCTGGCGTCATGAACGCCTTGCACAAGCCCGCCCATTTCGAACTGCATGAAGTGTTCAACGCATTTGCCGCCGACCCCGACCAATGGGTGGCGATCGTCACCGGGGCGGGTGATCGCGCGTTCTGCGCGGGTAACGACCTGAAGTGGCAGGCCGCGGGCGGCGAGCGAGGCTGGAATTCAAGCGGGTTTGGTGGCCTGACAATGCGGTTCCACTGCGACAAGCCGATTATCGCCGCGGTCAATGGCGTGGCGATGGGCGGCGGCTTCGAGATGGCGCTCGCCTGCGACCTGATCATTGCGTCGGAGAACGCTGTCTTTGCGCTGCCCGAGCCGCGCGTTGGCCTCGCGGCGCTCGCCGGCGGTCTGCACCGGCTGCCCCGTCAGATCGGATTGAAGCGCGCCATGGGCATGATCCTGACCGGACGGCACGTCTCGGCGCGAGAGGGTCTTGATTTCGGTTTCGTCAATGAGGTGGTCCCGGTCGGCGAGGCGCTTAATGTTGCGGAGCGATGGGCCGGCCAGATCTGTCAGAACAGCCCGATGTCTGTCCGCGCATCCAAACAGGCGGTGATGGAAGGATTGAACGTCACGCTCGCCGAGGCAATAGGCGCACAGAGAGAATATCCGGCGGTGAGGGAGATGCTCGAGTCCGCGGATTACATCGAAGGTCCGAAAGCCTTCGCCGAGAAGCGGCCGCCGCGTTGGCACGGCAAATAGGTCGCGGCGGGCTGGCCCCGGCTTCATGGCCTGTCGTCGGAAGTCCACGCCAGTATGGCTTGCCCTGCCTGGTCCCCAATTATCGGATTTAAATTGAAAAGCCTGTTTGGCAGGGCTTTTTCGCCGGAACAATCAGCTTCGGCGATCGTTTAAATCAACGGTATGACGCTATTTGGTCGCTATTTCGCCATCGCCAAAGCAAATCATGCCGCCCGGAAAGAAAACTGCGAAGCCAGTTGGGAGAGGAACGTGAAAGACAAGAATCTCGCAGCCATGTCGGTCGACGACCTTTGGAGTTTGCACGAAGAAATTCGTACGATCCTGTCAAGGAAAATGGAGACTGAAAAGCAGGGGCTGGAGCGTCGCTTGGCTCTGCTCAATGGGCGCATCGAACACAGGCAAGAGGACCGGCGACCTTATCCGAAGGTTCATCCAAAGTACCGCAATCCGGATAGGCCCTCTGAAACCTGGTCTGGGCGAGGGAAGCAACCGCGCTGGGTAAAGACGCAACTAAGGTTAGGAAAAAAAGTCGACGATCTGCTGATCGCCCGGACTCACTGACCGGTCTCACCTGAGGAGCGTGGATCCCGCTACATGAGGGGTCGGTGTTGCCGCTTGGCTCAACTGTCGAGCTGCTTGCGATCCCGGGGCTTTTTCAGCCTTCGTGGCGTGCAGTTTGTCTCTGCCTTTCGAACTTCGTCGCGAAGCTTCTGCAAATCGAGATAACGACTTGCCAGGACGCCGCAGGAAAGTTTCCGAGCAATTCTTGCAGCGGTGGTTCTATGGCCCTTCATGACAATCCCCCTGATTGACTCCAAACAAGGAAGTCGCGGTTGCGGGTCAGCATAATGGCGCAGGCAGGCCGCGACGAGTTAAGTCAGCGGTCCACTTCGACTGTAAATTAAATTCATCGCTCTGGGAGCCCCCCAGTCTCCGTAAACTTGCACCGGCGAGCCGAGGGAGCATAATTAAATATACAGTTCCGGCGAAGGAACAAGAAAGCTGTTGCAGCAAGAGCACAATATTGACCCGCAGCATCATGGTCGTTTCGGTCGCGCCCCGCGAGATCAGCCCGAGCGTTGTTAGAGGCTTCCCTGGCTGTCGCGTTCGCCAACCAGTTTTTCGAGCTCATGGACCTTCCGGCGCAATACCTGCAGCTCAAGAAATTGCTCGGCAAGGTCGCTCGGCGGCGTGCGTGGCTTTGGCGTCCGAACCTTCGGACCACGTGATGTATTTGAAAAATTCATTTGAAAGGCCGTTGCGATTGCCGTTGGCCGGACAAAGCCGTCAAGCGGAGCATCATTGCTTGACGGCTTTGCCATGGGGGGCTGTCCGGACGGGGGATCCGGTGCGTCACTAGGTAATATCGCCACCAATACGCCTATGTGAACGAGATCACACTTCGCCAAAAAAGTAGCCCGCCCCCGGGGGAGCCCCGCGCTCATCCCGCCAGCAGCCGCCGGCAGGTCTCAACAAAGACCTGAGCACCTGTGACGATATCGGCATTATCGGTATTTTCGCTCCAGTGATGGCTGATGCCGCCGATCGAAGGCACGAACAGCATGCCGGCAGGCATGATGGTGGCGAGGATCTGGGCGTCATGACCGGCGCCGCTGGGCATACGGACGGACCTGCCGCCGGCAAAGGCCACACTCGCGCCTTCGATGGTGCGCTGGAATCTGGCATCCATGATGGCAGGGGCGCCGGTGCGAATGCGCTTCACCTCGACACCGCAACGGCCTTGCGCGCTGACCTCGGCCGCCATGGTCCTGAGCAGGGTCTCCAGGCGCTCGATCACGGCCGGATCATCGTCACGAATCTGGAACAGCATTTCGGCACGTCCCGGGATGATGCTCGGCGCACCGGGGTCGAGGGTAACGCGGCCGGTGGTCCACACCGTGCGCGGACCGGCGAGCGTGGGAAACCGGTCATCGACAGCGACGCAAAACCGGGCCAGTGCCAGGCCGGCATCCCTGCGATCGGCCATCCGGGTCGTCCCGGCGTGATTTTGCTCGCCACTAAAGCTGATCCGGTATTGCCAGATGCCAACGATGGAGGTGACGACGCCTATTTTGTGGCCGCTGCTTTCGAGCGTCAGGCCTTGCTCGATATGGGCCTCAAGATACCCGATATGCCGTCCGCGTTCGGCCCGCGCGCGCGCCCGGCCGGCAAGACCCGCGTCTCGCAGGGCCTGGCGCATCGTTCGGTCGCTGTTGCGATCGCGCGCGGCGTCAATGTCATCATCGGTTACATCGCCAACATAGGACCTGCTGCCAAGGAAGTGGCCGAAATGCCCTTCCTCGTCGCACCAAGCCGCGACTTCGACGGCGCCGTTGGCGCCCGGGTCGGGATTGATGACGCGGGCGGCTTCAAGCGCGTAGACGACGCCGAGCGGCCCATCGAGCCAGCCCGCGAAATTCTGGCTCTCAAGATGCGATCCGGCCAGAAGTTTCGGTCCGGGCTTTGCACTCGTGCCAAGTACGTTGCCGATGCCGTCGATCGCAGCGGTAAGCCCTGCCTCGGGAAGCCTCTGGGCAAGCCACGCCAGCGAGCGCATATGCGGCTCGGAAAAAGTCGGCCTGTGAACGCCGGTCCTGTAGGCGCCGATGCCACGGAGCGCGGTGAGATCCGCCAGGACCCGGGCGCCATCGACGCGATTTTCAGACATGAGGCGCAACCCTGAGCAATTCGTCGCAGGGAAAAACCCGTGCCACATTTCCGGATCACGCTCCAGTCCCGTTACCCCCGTGACGTTTGTGCCGGGCGGCGGCAAACGTCGCGCCGGTCTCATTTCGCCACGAATCAGACCCTATATCCGATGTCAGCCATTCCTTCGGATTCAATCCCGGTTTGGTCGGGCCCGACGCGTGTCGTCCGGACATCGTCGCGCGTCGGGCCTCCTGCTCCCCTTTGAAGTTTGGACGGACATCGGCGCCATTCCTGCCGCACACCTGGCAGCCGACGATGCAGCGGGCGCAACGGCGAGGCGGCGTCGCGTCTGTCCCTGAGCGGTCGCATCTCGCCTAGCTCACCAGCCACTCAAGTCCATCGAAAATCAGCCACGTCCATCCGACCATCGCGATCGCAACCGTGAAAAGATAGAGGGCGCGAAACAGGCGGGCGCGCATCAATGCGAACGCTGCTCGAACCGCATGACGCGGTGTGGGCTGTGCATACGGATGCCGAATTTTATTTCGGCCCGGCGGACTTCCTCGCGCAGTTCCCGGAGATCGAGATACTGCTTCGCAATGCCGGCTTTCGAAGGCTTCGGCGCCCTTTTGGTTAGCGCTGATTTTGGACTCTTCATAGCGACCTCCGCTTTGAAGCGTGGGGCGATAGAGGGCATTCCAGCGCATGCGATAAAGGGCATTTTGGTTGACATTGCGTCAAACGGATCAAGCGGAAACGCCTGGAAATATCGATCTCCTGATCGTGAATTGGCGTGAACGTGCCTTCGGCGAACCGGTCGCGCGACCGACCCTGCTTCGGCAGTCCGGCAGGTTCTGCTTCGGTATCTTCATGATGCGGGACGCTTCCATGTTCAATCGAACGTGAGTTGTGATTCCGCGGCGAATACGACCGCGCCGAGTGACATTTAATTTAATGGTCTCGCTGGATTGCGAACCTACATGCGCTCCGCGCGCATCAAGCGCTCACACGACAGAACGGAGAAAGTCAAATGGCTAAACGATAAACTGAAAGCATTAAGTGCTGCGATCATTCTTTCCGCCGCCGTTATCACGCCGGTGTTTGCTCAACCGACCCATCATAGCCGAGCCTACAACCGATCGAATTTTCGCGGATCGTATAACCAGCTGAGCGAGCCCTCCTACACCGTTCCGCAAACGCAGGGCGAACGAAACATCCAGAACTTCGGCTTTAGTGGAAGGGACCCCTCGAGAGTGGGCGGCGAAGACCCGTCGCTTAACCCTCCCGGAACCTGATTCAAGTTGCCGGGACGTCGGGGAAACATGCAAGCGTGTGTTCCGGATGTCCCGGCGGGGTGGTCCCATCTTCTCATGACGGTCGTCAGGCAATAGCGACCGAATTTGCGTCAAGCCGGGGGGCGTGTCATTTGTCGACACGGCGCTCCGTTTGTTGTTGTTCGCGTTCGTGAAGGCGCTCCACGATCGCCGCGCGCCTTGGTATCAGCACGGCCTCGTCGGTAAGGCGCTGCGCGAGTTCGGAGTGATACTGCCGCACGACGTCGAGCACCGCTTCCTTGGCGAGCCTGCGATGGTACTCGGCAAGTAGCCTGTGCAAGTCTGCAAACTCTTCATCGGTCATCGACATCGCGCCTTGGCCGCCATGGCTGGAATGTACAGCAGCTTTATGATCCCGCGCCAGCTTTCGGCGGGCCCGATATCGCCGTTCCGGCCGGGATCGAACCCACGTTCAGACCCTCAGAAGGATTGGCGATGGACGACAACGAGGTGTGGCGAACGGCGACCGGTCCGGTGGCGCTCAACCGACGGCAGCAGAAGCCGGCGCGGTGAACTCGTTCTCGGGTTGGCGATGCAATCTGGGCCGTCAAGCCGGTTCAGCGCGTCCAGCCAGGCATCCAGCAGAGGGTTGCGCCGCCGAAGCGACCGCATTGCCTTTTCGACATCATCCGGCCGAATCCCCATGGAAGCCACGATAGCAGGCGATGGTTGAAGATTAGTTGCCAACGAAGAAGAAATCGGCCGCGCGGCAATTGGCGAGGATGAACCGGGACTTCAGCGAGCACTATTGCAAACGCTGCCATGGCGAAAAGCAGGGCCCATCGTGAAGTGCCGGCGCCGATCGTACAGGAGACACAACCGTCAGCGCCGGGCCACGGAGGGCATCTGGACGGTAACGTTCGACCGGCGAGCGGGGCTTCGGTCCCGCGTCTCATGCCCGGGGCAGGCCGGGCAGATGAATCACCTCATGGGTGCGCCCCGAACAATACCTGGCCCCGCTCATTGAAGCTGCATTCTCCCGGTACAAAGCTGGGATCATGCCAGCAAGCATTGTCGAGCGTGCTGTCCCAGGCGCCTCGCTGTCGCCATTTGGACCATTCGATATAATCGCAATACTTGCTGTGGGGATTTCCCGCTTCCCTGGTCGCACAAAAGATGCTCTGGGCCGGGCGGACCGGACCGGAATTTGCGTGCCGGGCCATCGCGGGGGCTCCCAGCACGGAAAAAAGGACCGCGGCGGCGCCGATGAGTCTGAATTTCGTCATTCATTCCTCCCCTTGGTTCCGGTATCGGAAGCCCGCCGGTAACGGCAGGTTTCGCTCCTGGATCCCAAGAGATCATTGATTCTGCCGCGCCACAATCCGATCAGAACGATGGCAGCTACCGGTGCGAGGATTTCGTTCATGGCGTCAGCGTCAGCGTCGCCGCATGGGAGGTAGAACTCGTTGCCGATTTTTCGTCCGCCGCTGGTGTGAACAGGCAGCGGAAACGCAGGCTATGTCAAACCGAGTTGGGATCGCCATAAGCAGGAAAAACCAAGCCCACCTCGATAAAGGACATCAAAAGGGCGAGGCCAAAAAAAATCGGCTCCAGCGCGAGGGCTGGTGGGTTGAGGGAAGCGCCGGAGCCGCAACAGCCCCAGCGCTACTCAGATGCGCTGCAGCCGAAACGAGACGCGGGAGGAGCGAGTCGTTCGTTGTTACCAGATCACGTTCGACGTGGCGGCGCTGTCCTCTATTGCTCACCGAGGCCTCGTCGACGATGACGGCCCGCGAAACCCGGACCCGCCAACGGGCCTTCCCGGAGTCACGGAGGGGCTGTCCGGGAGCTTGCCGGCGCCTCCCTTCGTTAGTCGGTTGACAGGCACAGACCAGCAAGTTCGAGCCGGCAATTCTTCTCGCTGTGCCTTGACCTGGACGACTTTGGTGAAGGTGATCGAGAAGGCTCATATCCGCCTGCAATCTCCATCGCCCAGTAGGTCCGTCCGGTCGTCGCGCTCTTTGCGCTGGCGACACCTACCTTTGACGCTCCATGCATCAGGAGGTTTTCTCGATGGCCCGACGAATTAATCCACTGACCAAGAGTCTTCGAAAAGCTGTCGTAGCCATATGCGATATTCTCGGCGGTGCGATGGGCCTTCGACGACGCCACACGCGAGGAAAATGGCCCGGCTACGCCATGATCCAGCACGTCTTTTGAGGCCATGGCGGCCGCCTGCTCATGTGCAATGCGGTTGAGCGCAGGGTCCGGCGTGACCCGCCCTTCGCCGTGCTGAAGCCGGTAATTGGAGATCATTTCCGCCGGAGTTGCCGGGGCCGGCTGTCCAAATGCCGAACTGCAAAGCGCAAGCACGAGGCACAAGGAAATTGGCAGGACGGATCTCAGAGCGCCCAACTCGCAACTTGCCATCGTTCCTCCGGTCTTTGCCCGTCCATGGCCGGATATTGGACAAACACTGGACATTACGGGAAGGGGCGGCGCTAAGCCATTGAAATCGTTGGCGCTCCCTAGCGGAATCGAACCGCTCTCTCCACCGTGAAAGGGTGGCGTCCTAACCGATAGACGAAGGGAGCGAAGTCGCCTGCTTCGCCACGACCGACCCGGCCGCGGCATCGCCGCTTCGCTTTGGACTCAAAGCACAAATATATCCGGTAAATCAACGCCTTGAGCCAACGTTGGCACCGTGCCGCCCAACAGCCGTGGTGACACGGCCGAGTGCGGCGGGCGAACGTATAGTGGCGTTTGCGCGGCTGGGCAAGGCGCGCGGAAGCCGGTTTTTCATCTTCAAAACGAGGAGGTCCTGCGACGTCAGCGCCGTCGATCCCGGCGGGATTGCAACGGTTTCTAAAGCCCGCGTGGGATAGGGAAGGCACCAGGAGCATTTTCCTCGGGATCCAAGAAATGGCCCCAGCCAGCAAGAAGCGCGAAGCGCGCAAATCGGTGCATCAGCACGGGTGGATCACCCTCGACGGCGGCTTTGCGGCGCGTCCGTGCCTGGTGCACGACATGTCCTCCAGCGGCGCGAAGATCACGGTGGAGGCCGAGGTGCCGGCCGGCAGGCTGCGGCTGGCCTTCTCGCGCGACGCGAGGTCCGGACGGAGCTGCGAAGTGGTCTGGCGTCGCGGAAAATCGTTCGGCGTCAAGTTCGTCAGGTAGCGGCGCACGGGTTCACCGCCGCGCGCTGTCGCTGCGGATCGGTTAAACCGACCATCGCCCTCACGACATCGGCGGCGCGATGAATTGCACGAATCCCGGCCGGCTGCCGAATTGCGCGAACCAGCGCTCGAGATGCGTGAACTTCGGTTTGCTGATGCCCTCGACGCCGAACCAGCGCCTCGCATAGGCGCCGAGCGCGATGTCCGCCAGCGTGAACCCGTCACCCTCGATGAAGCGCCGGCTCGCCAATTGAGCATCGACGATGCGCCATTGCGCGGCCTCGGCGTCGGCATCCTTCTGGATCGCGGCCATGTCCCGTTCCTCGGCCGGGGTCCGCACCAGCGCCCAGAACACCGGACGATCGACCGGCTGCAATGTCGAGAGCGTCCAGTCGAGCCAGCGGTCGACGCCCGCGCGCATCTTCGGCGCCTGCGGATAAAGCGGCGATTGCGGCCGGTAGGCGCGCACCAGATAGCGCATGATCGAATTGGATTCCCAAAGCACGAAATCGCCATCCACCAGAGTCGGCACACGCCCGTTGGGGTTCATCGCGAGATATTCAGGTTCGCGGTTTTTGCCGAACGCCATGCCGGCGTCGATGCGCTCATAAGCGAGATCGAGCTCGCGCAGGCACCAAAGCACTTTTTGAACATTGACCGAATTGGCGCGCCCCCAGATCGTGAGCTGACCTTGATTGTTGTTCGACACGATATTTCCGCTCCCGGCGATTGACCCGCAAGGCTCATATCGGAAATCTGGAAAAAAAGCGCGTCCTTCGAGACCCTCGCATGAGGCGGATCGAGAGGCCGTCGCGCAAAAATCAGGCTCCGCTGCCAGCGGAGCCTATTGGCGCATCGAATGAAACATTGGTTTCAGTGGCCGAAGAACAACCACAACAGGATAATCACTGGAATCGGCACGCCTAAAAGCCAAAGCAAAATTCCTCGTCCCATTATAGCCTCCATGAATTCACCAGATGAATTCAAGAACGCGAAGGTGACGACGAGGTTCCGGCGCCCGATGCTAACGGCAATCTCGGACCGGACAGGAGTACATGGTCATCCGCATTGCGGCGGCAGACACGTGTTGGTCTGCTCGCATTCTGCTTACCAGTGACCCGTGTTCGGCATCGAGGTCCACGGCTCCGCCGGGGGCTTCGCGTCGCCTTTTTGCAGCAATTCGATCGAATGCAGATCCGGCGAGCGCACGAAGGCCATCTGCCCGTCGCGAGGCGGCCGATTGATGGTGATGCCGAGTTTCATCAGGCGCTCGCAGGTCGCGTAGATGTCGTCGACCTCGTAGGCGAGATGACCGAAATAGCGGTCCTCACCGTATGTTTCCTCGTCCCAATTGTAGGTGAGCTCGACCAGCGGCGCGCCGCGTCCCTTCGACGCTTTCAGGAGGCCTTCGTCTTCAGGCGCGCACAGGAACACCAGCGTGAATTTTGCCTTGTCGTTGTCGACGCGGCGAACTTCCTTCAATCCCAGTGCATCAGAATAGAATTTCAGCGCGGCATCGAGATTGCGTACGCGCAGCATGGTGTGGAGATAACGCATGTTTTCTTTGCTCCCTGGAGAAATTGAAGAGATTGCGATCCCGCTTGAGGGAACTCAATAGCAGCAAAATCCCGACGAGGGCAGGGTGTTCCGCGCACGCCTTCGGAACCATCGGACCTGTCGGATTTTGATCAAGCAGGCGGGGATCATGGATCAGAAACCTTACCCGGCTGAAAAAGCGCGCGGAGGCGAAATTATCCTGAACACACCGCTCGACGAGCCATCTTTCTTGCGGAACTGGTCGGAACCGTCGTTCTCGCGGTCATTTTGATGATCGCCGCTCCTGACGCCACATCACAACCTTAGAAAAGATCGGAACGATCGTCCCGCGCCGATGTTGGCTCTCATATCATTGATGGAGAAAACGCGATGTCGAGACTTGGCATTTTCGGGGCAACGGCCCTGTCACTCTCATTAGCAATTGCAACCCCGGCCCTGGCGCAGCACGCGCACGGAGGAGGCGGCATGCGCGGCGGCGGGATGCACGTGGGGGGCGGCGGCATGGGAGGTGGGCATATTGGCGGCGGTGGCATGCGCGTCGGCGGCGGCGGTGCGGGATTCCGCGGCGCTCAAGCAAGCATCGGCGCCGGCCGGGTCGGCGGCATGAATAGTGCGAATTTTGCCGGACGTGGCGGTGGGCAATTTGCTCAGCGCGGATTCCGCGGCGATCACGGTTGGCGCCGGGGTTACGGTTATGGGCCCGGAGTTGGCTTCGTTGCGGGATTAGCGGCGGGTAGCGCGTTGGGCTACGGCTACGGCGGCTATTACGATCCCTCTTACTATGGCGACGACTACGCCTATAACGGCTACGACGACAACGGTTATTACGATACCGGAATCCCGGTCGTGTCTGGCGTCGTGGTATCGACCGCTGGCGGCGATGCTTCATATTGCGCACAGCGCTACCGATCCTACGATCCGGCCTCCGGGACATATCTCGGTTACGACGGGTTGAGACACCCCTGCATGTAACAAGCGAGCACTGAACAGATATCAAGAGCGGCCTGTCGTAGTTGCGGGCCGCTCTTTGTTCACGGCGCTCGTTCGCCCCGGAATGACGAGGAAAAATAACTGCTCCGCACCTTCGTCAATTTCGGAATTTCAGAAATTTGCTTGACGGCGGGGTAGAAACAGGAATATTGCAATTCGGTCCCGTCCCGGCAAAGGGGCGTTTCGCGATCGTCACGGACGTGAGGCGGGATGCGGTGGACGCTTTGGCGGCGCGCTGACGAGCGACGCATGAAGCGGACGGCGAAGTCGTGTGGTCCCGACGCCCCGACGCTGGCGTCAAGTTTCGAGAAGCAAGCTTCGCGAGGCGATGGTGGCAAGAAAGCCCGGTCACCAAGGAGAGCGCGAAGGAAACCGTTAAAACCATTGCGCGGGGAATGCCGGGTGTTTCCGGTGTGACCGTGGTGACTAACGCGTGTGCTTTCTACCAATACACACGCGGCTGCGGGCGCATCGGGCGCCCGGCATTCCCTGCGCCCTCTGTCTCAGGGGGCGAGACTGAAAGCAAAACTCGCGCAAAAATATGCGACGAGATCGCGAAGTTGTGTCTGCAAACGGCTGTTGTTTGAAATTTGAATCTGCAAACGCATCACAGTAGGTGTCGTCCCTGCGAAAGCAGGGACCCATAATCACAATTGCTGCTGTTGAGCCCGGGCGGCTGCTCCAGCTCCACCGTTTAGAACCAGCTGTGGTTATGGGTCCCGGCTCGCGCTCACTTTGTTCGCTTGGCCGGGACGACGGCGAAAAACATGGATCAAGCAGGCTGCTGCCCGGTGGCCCGCGTTCCCGCCGCATCACGGCCAGAACGGCGGGCGTCCGGGCGCGTGGTGCGAATTTTTGCTGCGGCGCGCGTTTTCCAGCGTCTTGAAAAAATATTCCTCGCGCTCGCGTTTGAATTTTTCCTGGGTCGCCTTGAAACCAGCCACGCGCGCGGCGATCTCCTCGCGTTCCCGAGTGCGGCGGTCTTGTTGTTCGGTCATGCCCATCCTTTTGAGTCGTGTGTCATCTCTATAGACGTCCGGGATTGGGGCGCGAATTGGGATGAGGCGCTGGCGGACTGTGATTGTGGATAAGATTAGCGGCTGCTTGTCGCCCGCGGGCCTTCCCGGTAGCCACAAGAGGACAGGAGGCCTCATGTCAAAAATCGATCTCAACTCGCTAAGCATCGAAGAACTCGCCGCGCTGCGTGACAACGCCACGGAAAAACTGGCCGAGAAGGTCGCGGCGCGGCAGGCCGAACTCGAAGCCGAACTGGAAAAGCTGTCGCAATACGGCAAGCCCGCGAAGAAATCGCCGGGAGCGCCCGCGGTCGCGAAGGTCAGGAAGAGCGACGAAGCGAAAGAATCGATCGCCAAGGCGGCATGAAGGCAGGGTGAAGTCGGCATGTGGGCTTCGGCCCGCACCGGCGCCGTCGATTCGCCTGATCGTCGGCTGCACGTCTTCATTTGGCGACACGTCGAAATGGCAATCCGGCCGGCCGTGCTATAAGTTTCACGGCTGAACATTCGGATGATCCTGAAGTGATCGCTTCAGACCTGCGTAGCGGTGTCGAACAACTCGGCGAGATGATCGCCGAGGCCTCCGTCATCGTCCCCTTTACGGGCGCGGGCATTTCGACCGAGTGCGGCATTCCCGATTTCCGCTCGCCCGGCGGATTGTGGACCCGCCACCGGCCGATCCCTTTCGATGAATTTGTTGCCAGCCCGGATGCGCGCAATGAGTCATGGCGGCGTCGCTTTGCCATGGAACCGACCTTCGCGGCGGCCAGGCCCGGGCGCGGTCACCGCGCGCTCGCCTCGCTCTACAGGGCCGGCAAGATTCCTGCCGTCGTCACCCAGAACATCGACAATTTACACCAGGTCTCGGGTTTCGCCGGGGATCACGTGGTGGAACTGCACGGCAACACGACTTACGCGCGCTGCATCGGTTGCGGGTACGCCTACGATCTTCCCTGGGTCAAACAGCGCTTCGACGCCACCGGCAGTGCGCCGGGTTGCACGATTTGCGAGGAGCCGGTGAAGACCGCCACCATCTCGTTTGGTCAGTCGATGCCTGAAGAGGCGATGCGGCGCGCGAGCGAGCTTGCCCGGCATTGCGACCTGTTCATCGCGATCGGATCCTCGCTGGTGGTCTGGCCGGCCGCGGGCTTTCCGGTGCTGGCGAAGAATTCCGGCGCCCGTCTCGTGATTATCAATAACGAGTCCACCGAACAGGATGACCTTGCGGATCTGGTGATCCGGCACGATATCGGGGAAACGCTTGGACCGTTCGTGGGCAATTGACGCCTGATTGATTCGCGGCTGTGCAAGCCTGTTCATAGGTTCCCCGAGATTCGTTTTTTGCCTATGCGCCGCAACCAGGAATGTTATCTTTTGATTCGAGAGATTCGCGTGGCGTCATCATGACCTTTCTTGGATGGCGCGTATGGGGTCCGCCGCTTTAGTGGGCGGGCTGTAGATGATGTGTGGGGTCCTGGGGTCATGGGGTCGGACGGTTTTGAATCCAAAAAGTTCGGAGGTCCTTCGTCTGGCGGGATGGGACCCGATCGGCTTGGGCCGGGCGGATTTTCTGCCGGCGAACGCGATCCGGCGATCGATGCCCTTTCGGGCCTGGGCGATGTCGCCGCCAACCTGGTGGAGATCGGCGGCGTCATCAAATGGTTCGATGCATCCAAGGGCTACGGTTTCATTGTTCCCGATAATGGCTGGCCGGATGTGCTTCTGCACGTCACCGTGCTGCGGCGCGACGGCTACCAGACCGCCTACGAAGGCGCGCGGCTGATCTGCGAGTGCGTGCAGCGGGCGAAGGGCTACCAGGCATTCCGCATTATTTCGATGGACGAGTCGACGGCGATCCATCCCGCGCAGATGTTGCCGCCACGGACCCATGTCAGTGTCACGCCGACGAGCGGCCTGGAACGGGCGCAGGTCAAGTGGTTCAACCGCCTTCGCGGCTTCGGCTTCCTGACCTGCGGCGAGGGGACGCCGGACATTTTCGTCCATATGGAGACCTTGCGCCGTTACGGCATGACCGAGCTGCGCCCCGGCCAATACGTTTTGGTTCGGTTCGGGCCGGGCTCCAAGGGCATGATGGCGGCCGAAATCCAGCCGGAAACCGGCTCGCCGGGACTGTCGTCGCATTAATCCGCGCGACCCTTCCAACTCACACGACCGGAACTGTCGGATCGGGCGCCGAGGGTCGCGTTATCGGCCCGCGCCGAAGGTCTGGTATTTGCCATCATCCTCAGGTTACGGTCGTCCGCACGTGTCTGGTCGGTCAAAAAACTTCCGTGGGTAGGTGAGCGTTGCTGATGAATATCGATCAAGCTGTTGGCTGGCAGCGCCTGCGCGCGCGGTTCTGGTTATCCATTGTTGCGGCATGCGGGCTTTACGCGTTCGCGGGCCTGGAAGCGCGCGCGGCAAGCGTCCAGCCGCTCGAGATCGTCACCAAAGCCGGCGTGCACGTGTTCTCGGTCGAGATGGCGACGACCGAGCAGGAGAAGGAAACCGGCCTGATGTACCGCAAGGAACTGGCCGACGGCAAAGGGATGCTGTTCGATTTTTCGCCGGAGCAGGAAGTGTCGATGTGGATGAAAAACACCTACATCCCGCTCGACATGATCTTCATTCGGGCCGATGGCCGGATCCTGCGGATCGCCGAGAATACCGAGCCACTGTCCACCAAAATCATCCCGTCGAGGGGGCTGGCGAAGGGGGTTCTGGAGGTGATCGCCGGCACGGCGCAGAAATACGGGATCGCGCCCGGCGATCGCGTGGCCCATCCGCTCTTCAACGGTCATTAGCCGGACCGGGAAACGCGAGCCCGGCCGGCTCTGATTCAATCGGAGCCTTTGGCTCTAATCTTTTGTTTTCACACCCATTCTTCACGGGGGCGGGCGGCCAGATTGGACGAAAACGCTTCTGCCTTGCTGGCAAGGCTTTAAGCGTGTATCGACGACATTTCCCAAATGATCGGGGTATAGCGCAGCCTGGTAGCGCGGCAGTTTTGGGTACTGCAGGTCGTTGGTTCGAATCCAGCTGCCCCGACCAAAAATCCCACGCGCGGTTCAGCGATTTGGTCGCAAAATGGGTCGAACGGGCGCATGCCGGGGAGTCAGCACCAACTGGCTTCGTCGGTCTGAGGTGTCCGCAACAGCTCTTGAATATTGGCTTCGATCAAGCGGAATCCGATATTCCCGTAGAGCTTCTGGCGCCCCTCGTTCAGTACGAAGCTTGGACTGCCTTCTATCCGCATCCTGTCGGCGTCGTGGTAGTCCGCATCCAGCCGGGCGAAAGCGCTGCCGTTGCGAATGCATTGTTCGATAGCGCCGATATCGGCGCCGAACGGTTCGGCTATCTCACATTGAATGTCCCAACGTGCGATGTCCCGGCAATCCCGGAAAAATGCACAGCGCAATGCCCAGAGCACCCGATCGAAAATACTCTCTGAAGACTCGTTTCGAACCGCCCTGGAATCGCTTTCCCACTGCTGGACTGCCTTCATGAATAGATGTGCGCTCTCCGAAGTGGGGGGCCGCGTTTGCAACCAAACTTCCGGGTGAACCTCGACATGAGGAAACCGCGCGGCCACTTGCCGCAAATGCGCATTGAACCCGTCATATTCGCCTTTGCCATTCCAGGTGGTGGTGATCTTGCGGGCGGTATCGCCGAAAACCGAGCAGAACTGATGCCTTATCCGGACTTTGTCGCCGAATTTCTCTGTGACTGCATTGACGCGGGCTTGCGAGATGTATGCCCAGACGCATAAAACATCGGAGAAATACGTAACCTCGACCACGCTCATTTCACTTTCTCCGAGCAAATCTGGAGCATCAAAATGGGCCTCCAACAGAAGCGGCTTCTTGGCTGCGATGGTTCAACTATCACCGCCAGAGCAGGATAAATTTGAGGTGCATCAATAGCAGGTGCGGCGAGAAAGGGCAGCCTGCGCCTTTCCTTCCAAGGAGCAGCTGATGTCCTATGCTTCCCTAATGGTCTATGTCGAAAGCGAAGGTATTCCGGAGCAAAGGGTCCGGATTGCCTCGGAGCTTGCCGAGAAGTTCGATGCAGCGCTGATCGGTTTCTCGGCCCGGGCCGTTCCTCCACCATTCGTTGCTGAGGGCGTGATCATAGAGGAGGTTACGGAAGCTGATATAGCGCAGATGCGCACGGCGCTGGCGAAACGGGGAGACTGGTTCCGGGGCGTCGTCGGTGATCGCAAGGGCATTGAATGGCGAACGGCGCTGGATTTTCCGGCCGATGCATTGGCGCGCGAAGCGCGCTGTGCCGATCTGGTCATCATGGAGCAGCAAATTCGGGGCCGCTATGACGCTTACCGAACACTCGACCCGGGCGAGGTTCTTCTCAAACTGGGCCGGCCCGCGCTGCTTGTCGCGCCGGGCATTGGCTCGTTGCGGGCCGAACACGTCGTGGTGGCCTGGAAGGATACACGCGAGGCGCGCCGGGCCGTCCTGGATGCGCTGCCGTTTTTGCGTACCGCCGGGCGCGTTTCAGTCGTTGAAGTCTGTGGCCGGGACGAGAAGGAAAAGGCGTCAGCAAGAATCAATGACGTCGTCCGCTACCTGGAACGGCACAAAATAAAGGCAGATCCTCGACCGGTCCTTCATCGCGATAGATCTGACGTGAACCATCTGTTTCAGTTTGCCCAGGAAGAAGGAGCTGACCTTCTGGTGGCCGGCGCCTATGGCCACAGCCGGTTGGGCGAATGGATCTTCGGCGGGATGACGCGGGAAATTCTCGCATCAAGCCCTCTTTGCTGCTTGATGTCTCACTAGGCCGGCCGGTACCACGCTCGGATGTTTAAGCGGCCCTACCGGTCACGTTCCAAGCAGGCGGGGAGCGTATGCGCCAGCCCATGCGGCCGAAATGACCAGGATCAGCCCCGGGATCAATCGCAACGCGTAAGATCGTCCACCGCTGGTCCATGCGGCGATGATCTTGCTGACCGTGTTGGTCGATAACGCGGCAAGGATTGGCGAAATGGCGTCGGCCGGAGGCATCTTCCCGGATGCGACCAGCGAAGCAATCGAGACGGCGGTTGAATGCGTATCCGCAAATCCGGCCAATGCCGCACCGACAAGCACACCGATTTCGCCGAAGTTTTCCCGCAAGGTCGCTGAGACAACAAGAATCCCGGACAAGGTCAGTGCTAAAATGATTGCGGTAGAAAAACTGAATGCGCGCCCGGCCTGAGAATCGCCTCCTTTCGTCCCACGCAGGCCCGTGATCGTGAAGAACGCTCCGTAAGAGGCCGCCGCCAAGCCGGCGCAGAATAGCGGGATCGAGAGCTCCCGCAGCACGGTTACGCTCGTTGCCGCCAGAACCGCGCACATCTGCACGATCGTCGCCACGGTCGAAAGCGCTGCACCCGCTACCGCGGCGTCCAGAACGGCCGGGGCTGTCTTGCTTCGCGTGCCCATAGCGCTGATCGTGGCGACGCTGGAGACAAAGCCCGATGAGAGGCCCGCGATGGCAAGCCCAAATCGGGCGCCCAGGGTACGGACCGCAATGTGGCCCGCGGCGCCAATCGCCATTACAAGTATGACGATGATCCAGATCGAGCGCGGATTCAGCGCCCCATAGGGTCCTAACTGCTGGTTCGGAAGGAGCGGTAGCACGACAAGCGTCGCGCCGGCAAAGATCAAGCCGTCGGCTACCTCGTCTTCGCTGAGAATCGAACGGACGAAATGATGTAACTGAGTGCGTGAGGCCAGAAGGGCCGCCAGCACCACGGCCACGCCAGCCGCCAATGTCGGCTGACGCATCGAAAGACCGCCGAGCAGGACGGTTAGAACGAGTGAAATTTCAGTGGTGAGGCCGGGGTCATCGCTGTGGGACCGGAAGTACGCTATCGCGATTAGAATGATCGCGCCCGCTGTCGTGACCGCCAGAAGAATCTCGCCGCCGGTCACCGCGCTGACGGCGCCAGCCAGCGACGCCGCCGTGAAGGTGCGTATTCCTGCAGGTGATCGCGAGGGCCCACGACCTTTTCGGCGTTCCCGCTCCGCGCCGATCAAGAGTCCGATCCCCAGCGCCACCGCAAGGTTTATGATCAAGGAATCAAGGGGCAGCATATGCGCCTGTTCTCAGGCCATTCGGCGATAGCACCACGTCAACGTCCAGGCTTCGAGCCGGGCAGCATCCGCACCAGCGTACGATCTCTGAAAACCCAATGATGGACCATAGCGGCCGCTGCATGCAAGCCTGCCAATGCCAGCAGGCCATGTGCGAGCAATTCGTGCACCTCCTTCACGCCCTCGGCGAAGGCTCGATCGCGCGCCCAGGGCGATGTGACTTCGACAATCCCGAAGATCGGCAAGCTGTCACCTCGCGCGAACTGAAGAACGATGCCTGCTACGGGGACGGCCACCAGCAGGAGGTAAAGTCCAAAGTGCGCCAGTTTTGCTCCCAAACCGATCCAGTCCGCGAATAGCCATTCGTCAAAAGGCGTCTTCTCGGCCGCTGGCGATGGATCGACGAGGCGCCACAGCAAGCGCAGGATGGTGAGCGCGATCGACCAATAGTCCGGCGGTGGTGTGGACGTACAACCCCAAGGCCCGGCTCGCACCCCGCGGCAATTCATCGCCGAGTATTCCCAGCGTCCACGCCACTACCACCAGTGCCACCGCCGTCCAATGAAGGCCCTGGGAAATCACTCCGTAGCGCGTCGGCGTGTTGAAGAGTTGCATGACCGCGGGACTCGTCTCCTTGCCACCGAGCGAGCGGCTCGGCGAAGCGATGCGCAAAATGAATGGAGCAACATCATCAGCTTGGCATTGATCCACCTCAAGAAAAACGATTTGCGCAGGCTAAAAGTTAGATGTGGCGATCCCGGCGCAGGTCGGCCTGATGGTTGGTAGCCCGGAAGATCGAAGCCAACGGATTCTGCGATAGATCAATTCTGCGTCCGAGGGAAAAGCTAGTCTAATCGAGGCTTTCAGCAGGAGAACTCGATGACTATCAGGGACGTTCTGCTTACGTTGACCAGTTATCCCGAACCGACGCCGGTTTCAGTTGTTGAGGACGCAATATCGTTTGCGTCATCGCTCGGTTGTCATATCGCCGCGATCGCGTGTGAGACGCATGTCCAGGTTCCCGGAACCTTTCTCTCAAGTGCGCTTGTGAACGTCGGAGGGATGGCTGCCAATGAGGCCCATAAGAGCCTGGAAAATGCGCAGGCGCTGCTCGCGGCATTCGACACCTCCGCCGAGAAGGCTGGCATCTCACATGAGAGAGTCCTGGACCGATGTCTGTCGTACCAGGTGCCGGGCGTGTTCGTGGAATACGCACGGCTCCGTGACCTGACGGTCCTCTCGGTCCCGGAATCTTATGATCAATGGTATGCTGAGGCAGTGATCTTCGAATCCGGGAAGCCAACCCTTGTCTTGCCTGAAAGGTCTCGCGTGAGACCATTTGATCTCAAGACGATTATGATCGCATGGGATTTCAGCCGCGCCGCAGCTCGGGCGATCGCCGATGCAATTCCGATTCTGGAAAAAGCACGAGAGGTGCGGATCGTCACTGTGACCAACGAGAAAGTTATCGACAGCAAGCATTCCGGCGAGGAACTCGCCAGGAATTTGTCGCGTCACGGCATTGATGTGGTCCTTGACAAAGTGGACGCAGCGGGGCGGGAAATCGACAAGGTTCTTGAAGCGCATGCGGCTTCCCGCCGCGCAGACATGCTGGTGATGGGGGCATACGGCCACTCCAGATTTCGGGAGTTCATTCTTGGCGGCGCGACCAGGAGCCTGTTGTCCAAGCCGCCAATTCCAATTCTTTTTTCGCATTGACAGCGCCGTGGCAATGGCGCTGAAGCGGGAATCCGTCCGGGTATTTCATGCTCGTGGTCTTTCCAAGACCTACCACATGGGCGAGGTCGACGTGCATGCGCTGCGGGACGTGGACCTCGACATCTTTGAAGGCGAGTTCGTCGTCCTGCTCGGACCGTCGGGTTCCGGGAAGTCGACGCTGCTGAATATCCTCGGCGGACTGGATAGCCCGACTTCCGGTGAGGCGCATTGGCGCGACCACAACTTGGTGGGCGCTGACGATGCCGAACTGACCCGCTATCGGCGCGAGCACGTCGGATTCGTTTTTCAATTCTACAATCTCATTCCCAGTCTCACCGTCTTTGAAAACGTTGCGCTCGTAAGCGAAATAGCGGAAAAGCCCCTCGACCCGCGCGAGGTGCTCACGCTGGTTGGACTCGAGCAGCGGCTCGACCACTTTCCTTCGCAGCTATCCGGCGGAGAACAGCAGCGTGTCGCGGTGGCCCGCGCCATCGTCAAATCGCCGGACGTTTTGTTGTGCGATGAGCCGACCGGCGCGCTGGATTATGAAACCGGCAAGGTCGTGCTCGCAGCCATTGCACGCGCCAACGAGCGGCTCGGCACCACAACCGTCATTATTACCCACAACGCGGCCATTGCCGGCATGGCAGACCGCGTGCTGCGGCTCGGCGGCGGGCGTATCGTCGGCGAGGAGCGCAATGCACGCCGGCTATCGGCCGACGAGGTGCGCTGGTGAGTTTGCTGGATCGAAAACTATTGCGTGACATCAATGCCATGCGTGGGCAGGTGCTCACAATCTCGCTCCTGGTGGCGGCCGGAGTTGCCGTATTCGTTGGTTCGGTGTCGACGTATGATTCGTTGCGTGACGGTTGCGATCGGTTCTATGCGACCGCCCGATTCCCTCAGATATTCGTCACGCTCAAGCGGGCGCCTCTTTCCATCGTGGCGCGCCTCAATGCCATCGCCGGGGTTGCCGCTGTCGAGCCGCGTATCGTGCGCGAGGTTATTGTCGACAGGCCGTCGGTCTCGCTGCCAGTTTCGGCGCGGATGGTCTCGCTCACCCATGCGGGCGACGAACCCCTGGCGCGTTTACATCTGCGACGCGGCGCCGCGCCGGCGCCCGGTGTCGCAGGGACCGCAGCGATCAACGAAGCCTTTGCCGAAGCCAACGGGATAAATCCCGGCGAGGATATCCGCGTACTGCTCAATGGCCGGGTCCAGGGCTTCCGCATCTCCGGTATCGCGCTGTCACCGGAATACGTCTATGCCGTGAAGCCGGGGTTGCCCATTCCCGACGACCGGCTCTATGCCATCCTTTGGGTCGATCGTAGTGCGGCTGAGGCCGCGTTTGACATGAAAGGCGCCTTCAATGACGCCATCATTTCACTGGCGCCTGGTGCTGATCCCAGGGCCGTCATCGCCGAGCTAGACCGGTTGCTGGAGCCATATGGCTCAGTCGGCGCCGTCGAACGGCGAGACCAGCCTTCCAACAGGTTTCTCGAGGACGAACTGAACCAGCAGAAGGTGATGTCGATCACTATTCCCTTTATATTTTTTGGGGTTGCATCATTCCTGCTTAACGGAGCGTTGGGCAGGCTCGTAGCAGCCCAGCGTGAGCAGATCGCGGCCCTGAAGGCGTTGGGCTTTCCGACGGCCGAACTCATGCTGCACTACCTGAAGCTCGTCGCAGTCATCGTGTTGATCGGATCGGCGCTTGGAATCGCTGCCGGAGTCGCATTCGGTGAAGCGATGATCAGCAGCTACCACGGGTTCTTCCGCTTGCCGGATCTGCCGTTCAGGCTCACGCCGTGGTCGGCGGCGGTAGGCGTTGCTATCAGCCTTGCAGCAGCCTACACGGGCGTCCTCACCGCGTTACGAAATGTAGTTAGTCTGGCGCCAGCCGTTGCCATGCGACCCGCCGCGCCACTTGGCTTCCGCCACTCCTGGATAGAGGCATTGTTGCCGGCGAAAGCGATCAATTCGCGGCGGATTATGCTGCTACGCAACATGGCTGGGCGCCCATTGCGCTCCACGCTGACGGTTGTTGGAATCGCCTTCGCCGTGCCAATGGTGGTGTTGGGCACATTCTGGCGCGATGCCATCGACCAGATGATTGAAGTCCAATTCAACATGGTGGAGCGCGGCAACACCATGGTGACCTTTCCGCATCCGCTGGATCGGGCAATTGTTCGCGATCTGTCGCACCTGCCCGGAGTGCTTGCCGTGGAGGGGCAGCGAATTGTGCCAGTGCGCTTGCGGGCCGGCCATCGCAGTTATCTCACCTCGGTGATCGGCCTCTCCAGCCAGGATGAATTGCGTCGCCCCCACGATTCCGCGCTGCGCCCGATCGAGGTATCCCCGGACGGGATCACGCTGACACGCCGGCTTTCGGATCGGCTGGGAGTGACGACCGGCGATATCATCACCGTCGAAGCGATGGAAGGCCGGCGCCAGAAGCGGGATCTGCCGATAAGCGCGTGCGTCGACGAATCGATCGGGATGGCTTCCTATATGGAGATCGATACTCTCAATAGGTTTACCGGCGAAGGCGCCGTGGTTTCGGCCGCGACAATGTATGTTGAACCAGCCGCGTTGACCGCACTTGCCCAGCGGTTCAAAAGCCTGCCCACGATCGAGTCCGTGACCATGAAAGCTTACACGCTTTCCTCGTTTCTCGACAAGATCGCCGGCCTCGTGTTTGTAACCGCCGGCATTCTTACGGTGTTTGCCGTGATCATAGCGGTCGGCGTCGTTTACAACAGCGCGCGTGTAGGTTTGCAGGAGCGCGCCTGGGAACTGGCGAGCCTGCGGGTTCTCGGCTTTACCCGTGGCGAAGTTGCGGGCATCCTGTTCGGTGAGTTCGCGATCGAAATCGCATTGGGAATTCCGATTGGTCTCGGCCTGTCGCAAGTCGTCATCGGGTTGATTGCCCGATTTCATTCCAACGAGAGCTTCCAGATAC
Organism: uncultured Alphaproteobacteria bacterium; assembly: GCA_963786045.1. Classification (GTDB taxonomy): domain Bacteria; phylum Pseudomonadota; class Alphaproteobacteria; order Rhizobiales; family Xanthobacteraceae; genus Bradyrhizobium. Next base: position 258,372 of record CAWAXR010000009.1, read on the forward strand.
CGGCCGTTATTGAACCGCGGACTTATTTGACCGCGGCGGGTGTTGTCTTGGCCGCCGCTTTGGTGAGCGCGTACATCGTACGGCGCCGCGTCGACCAACTCGATCTGGTAGCAGCTCTGAAGACGAGGGAGTGATGATGCGTATCACCACCGGTCGCGTTTCGATAGCCCTGGGTCTTCTGGCGGCTGCGGCGATCGTCGGTTGGGCCGTGATGCCGGGACGGATACCGGTCGAGGTGGCGCCCGTGACCAAGGGGCGTTTCGTCGCCAGTGTTGACGAAGACGGCAAGACGCGGGTCCGGGAACGATATGTCGTGGCGGCACCGCTTGCCGGCCGGCTCGGCCGGGTGCGGTTCAAGGTCGGAGACCAGATTCGCGTCGATGATGCTGTCGCCACGATCATGCCGTCGCCCGTGCCGTTGCTCGACCAGCGCAGCCGCCGCGAGGCGGAAGAAAGGCTCGGCGCCGCCGAGGCCGCCCTGGAGCGCGCCAAAGCTGGCGTCGAGCGGGCCGTGGCGCAGAACGATCAGGCAAAAAACGATCTCGCCCGCACGCGCACGCTGGTCGAGCGAGGGGCAGCGACAGCGCAGGCGCTCGAGCGCGCGGACCTCTTGATGCGGGTGGCGGATCGTGATCTGCGCGCCGCTGAATTTCAAAATCACGCCGCCGAGCACGAACTCAGCCAGGTGCAGGCGCTGCTGGCGCGGTACCGCGATGACACGCCGCCGGAAAGCTGGAACGTGACCGCGCCGGTCGCCGGCGTGGTGCTGAAGGTCGATCAGGAGAGCGAAACCATCGTCCAGCCCGGCACGCCGTTGCTGGAGATAGGAGACCCGCGAGATCTCGAAATCGTGGTCGACGTGCTGAGCACAGATGCAGTCGAAATCCATCCCGGCACTGACGTGGTGATCGAGCATTGGGGCGGGCCGGGTGAGCTTTCTGGGCACGTTCGGCGGGTCGAACCGGCGGCCTTCACCAAGATTTCGACGCTGGGTGTGGAAGAGCAAAGGGTCAACGTGTTGGTGGATTTGGCATCGCCGGCGGAGCAGTGGGCCGGGCTCGGCGATGCTTATCAGGTTGACGCTCGAATTTCGGTATTCACCCAGGAGGATGCGACAATCATCCCGTCGGGCGCGCTGTTTCGCCAAGGCGATAGTTGGAATGTCTACGTTGTGAAGGACGGACGTGCCCAAATCAGAGAGATCAAGATATTGCGCCGGTCCGGCCGGCTTACCGCGGTGGCAGCGGGTTTAGCTGCGGGCGAGGTCGTCATCGTCTATCCCAGCGATCGCGTTGCATCTGGAGTACGCGTCGAATTGCGGCCAGGCCGGTAATCCGTTTCATGCATTGACCGATCAAGGGTGCAGGGCCTTTGCAAGGAAGTCGTCCATGACAAAAAATGCGGAGAACATTATCGAAATCCGCGTGAGCGAAATTGCACAGCTCTTTCATACCCTTGATCCATTTCCATTTCGGGAAAAAGACCTCGACCAAGAAGCGGAAGAATACATCGTGGGATGGGCAAGAGAGCTGCCGGCGAAGAGGCCGTTCAAGATCGTTATTCACTTTCCGGATGATGACCGCCAAAGGGAGGCGGCGCGCGAACTGCGCGAAGCGTTCGCTCGATATTTCACGGGCCGGGCGGCGGTCACTCAAGGCGACCTCAACGAGTTGTTCCGGATTGGCCGTCGCTCTCTCGCGATAGGTGTGCCGATCCTGATTGTGTGTCTCCTCTCAGCGCAGCTCGCGGCGGGGTATCTTGCCGAAGCTCCATTCAAGAGAATGATTGAGGAAAGCTTCCTGATCCTGGGTTGGGTGGCGAATTGGCGGCCGCTCGAAATCTTTCTCTATGACTGGTGGCCGATCGCGCTCCGACGCGATCTCTACCGCAGGCTGTCGTCAGCCACGGTCGAGTCAAAGCCGTATACGGTCGCGCCACCCAAGGCAGCCATCTGATGTCCCCAGCTGGCGAAATACGTGTAATGCGATACGTCTCGGGTCCATCATGGCGTGGCGGAGCCGATTGAAATCTGACGGTTGCGCTGCTGGTTTTGAATTTGAAAGACAATGGGCGTTCCGTCGGCTCGGACGATTGATTCCTGTCAATCGAGCATGGACGGCGGCGCACCGACGGATGCCGATTTCGTGCCGCGGCCGAGGGCAAATTGACCAACCGGGCCCTCGACGTGGAATTCCAGCCCGGTCATCTTCGCGAACCGATCGATATTGTTGGTACCGATCGCGCATCCGCCGAGCCCCATATCGGTCGCCATCATGTAGAACGTCTGAAGCAATACGCCGACGTCCTTCAGGATGAGCGAATAGGCCACGGAGCTGTACTTCCACGAAACCCGGCCAAAGCGCGCGGCGATCGCGATCAGGATTTGGGGTGCAGCAGGCGCGCCCATTGCGAGTTCGGCTGCCGTCAACAGCGCTTCGAGTTCTTGCGCGCGAGCGTCGATCGCCACCAGCGCGTGCCGGTCGGCGTCGTAATGATAGAATCCGCGTGCGAGTTCCCCGCAGTTGGCCACGGCCAAATAGAGCTCTAGCTCGTAAGCGGCGCCTCCCGACGGGTACGGCCTCGCCGCGTACTCGATATCAGGACCGCCGTCGCCGAAATCAGATCCGGTCTTCCATTTCGAACGGATACGCGCGGTGTTGTCGAGAAACCGTGCAAGTTCGGCAAGCGTGATCGGTTTGGTGTCGTCGAACTCGCGCGTCGAGTGGCGTTCATGCAGAAGCCTTACGAATGGCGAGGGTGTTTCGGAAGGCGCAACCGGGACCTTGCGCAGATCGATGGCCTTACCGGGCCAGCGCGGCCGTACCGCAGGTGGCGGAGGGATGAGACCCGCATATGGATAGAGTCCGCCGAGTGGATTGGCCTGCCGTCCCTCCGTGCTGCGCGTGTGGAACAGGAGATCGTGAAAATCCCAGAGCACGAGGTTGTCGTCGCCCTCGGACGGTCGCAGGCCATCGCCCTTGGCGGCTCCGAGCTTGAACAGGATCTGGCAATCCACCAGCAATGCGAGGAGCTCCGATCCGGGAAAGTCGGGCTTCCGCCGCAGCACGCTGACCTTTTGCGGCGTGGATAACATGGCGAGAGCGGCGGCGATCTTCGGATCGCAAATTCGAAACAGCGCGCCGGCGCGCGGTGATTCCAGCACCATCTCATTGCCGCGCCTCCGCAAATAGGCGAAGCGCGACAGCACAATCACGTCCTTGTTTCCGAGTTTTGGTGCGCGCGGCCAATAATCGGGAACTTGCGGTTCGATGACGACCTGATCCTTGTCGGCGCGCGCTTGACCGAGACGATATTCCAGCAGGCCGCTCTGGGCCAGCCGCCGAACCAACAGATCGATTTCCTTGTCGGCTGTGCGGCCCGTCGCGAATGAAGCCAGCGCGAGGCCGGTGCTCAACGCCTGCGCACGTTCCGCTACGCCGGAGCCGAACTTCCCGAGCCCTACCGAATAGCCGTCGAAGCTGGCGGCAATAGCTCCGTCCGCGTTCGCTTTCAGCTTGATGTGGCTGCCGAGACGGGCGGAAAGGACTGGCGCCACGATCCGGCGGCCTGTTTTTTTTCCGGGAGCGCGCAAGCCGGCTTACTCCTCAAGTATGGGGGAGGAACGGAGTAAGTTCGCTCTCCGGCATCGGTTGGTCTCGCAGCCCGAGTTTTACCGGGACATCGTACAGCCGGCCCGGCCCGAAGCGGCGATAGAAATGACGCAGTCCGGGAACGATCACTCTGACGACGGGGACTTCAACGTCAGGCCGCGTCTGATCGAGGACGAGGAAATCGAGGCCTGCACGCCGGGCGATTTCTACGCAAGCATCGACTTGCCCGCGCGTGTTGTGGAGAAAGCCGACGGTCGCGCCCGCGGCCGGCTGGTCTGCCGGATTGCCGCTCGGCAACAAGAACTGATGCTCACGCAGGTGCAATGGATTGGTACCATCGAGGCTCGGCTTCTCCCCGGTTCCGCCTCCCATCAGTCCGATCGACAGGAACTGATTCAGCTCCGTCAAGGTGCGCAGCAAGGCGATGCGGCGATCGAAGTGCGCGCCGGAGCCGAACTCGATATTTTCATGTCCGTTTTGCATCCAGTGCAATATCGCCACATAGGTGGGAACGCCGAGATCGCTGGTGATGTCGAGTACCCAAAGCCGGCGGCCGGTGTCGGCGAGCTGGGTTTGCAGATCGCGAATATAGGAATCGTTGAAATGGCTGAGGTCGACCTCACTTCGTTGCGATCGGTTGTACCACCAGATGGCGTACGCATCGCGCTCAACCAGCTCGAGGAATCCTTGAACGATGGCTTCCTCAAGCGTGTTTCCGGCGGCGCAGCCGTTGGAATCCGCCGGCAAGGCAGCAGGGCCGCCGTAGAAAAAATACAACAGGCTGGTCGGAAGATATTTGAAGCGTTGATCGCGCAACGACCAGACCGGCGACCACTCCATTTTTGTCGAGGGGTCGAACGGCGCCGGGACCCGGTGGGAATCATCTGGCTCGTCCGTGGGCGAGCGGTATTGTGCGTCGCTGAACAGCTGCACGTCATTGGGAGGAACAACATCACCCGAAGGAAAATCCGTAAACCGCCGTGTGATCCGGATCTCGTCGCCTTGAAAGATCCCCGAATAGCGCTCGATCGCCTCCATTAGTGCGCTGGCTTCTGCCTGCTCGGCAGTACTGCCTTTGCCGAAGCTGCCGCCGGTCAGCCCCGCCCTGAGGGCGTCGAGTGTCAAGGCCGGAGCGGAGAAGTTGTGCCCAGCAAAATAATTGGTGTTCATGGGCAGGTCGGCCTCGATCCGCTCAAGCTTTGTGACGACCCCGGTGAGGGGACTCACATGCTTTCGAAAGCGCGCCACCGTCGCCCGTGATGACACGGTGCGGTATCCGCCGCTCGTCATGAGCAACTTGGCCCCGGGGCCGAGTTCGATCGGCTTTGGTGTCCGGCGAGGATCCCGCAGCTTCTTGCTGCCGCAGGTCGGACATTGCGGGCGTGCGGCAACGTAGTGCTTCACAACGGTCGCCCCCAACAGGTCATGACTGATGATGTGATTGCTCAACTCGGTACGAAAGCCGGTGGCGATGACCTTGGCTACTTCGAGAGCGGCGAATTGGACGGCGCCTTGGCCGAGCGGTTCACGGGCGAGGGGTGAAACGGCGACGGGGCGCGCCGATCCACGTTCAAGGAATCCCTTGATCTCGCGGTTTCGGATCATGCGATCGAACAGACAAGTCCAGCACGGGCCGTTGCCCGGGTTGAACACCGGTCCCACCAGGGGAAAGGCGCCGGAGGGTTGCGCGAGCAGCCAGGGTGTACGATCCGTCACTCGCTGCCGGTTCAACTCAGCAAGCCGCCGATCGAGATAATCATTCGCGAGAGTGACGGTGAGATCCGCGGCGCGCTTGACGACACGCACGCCGAACTTGCCCAGCGCTGCAGCGAACTCGGTGGCACCGTGCACGTCGATCGCTTCAACGCGCACACGGCATTTTCCGAGATTCTGTTCTGCCAGTCCCGGCGGAAGGCCGAGACTGGCCCAATAACCGGCCACGGCGCCGGTGGATGAAGGGGACGCCTCGACAATGTAGCGGCGCTCGATTAGCCGTTTGAGAGCTTCCTCGACCTTGTCGGGTGGAAAACGTTTCCCAAGCTGAAGGACGAGCTGTTGAAGGCTCTTTCCGCCTTTGCCGATCGCCTCCGCGAGCGCGCAATAGAGCTCACCGTGAAGAAAAAACTTTCGGTCCTCGGAGTAGAGGCAGACAACGTCGGGCGGCAGGACGTAGACGGAGAAATTCGGCGCGAACTGCGCAATGTCCTTGCTTGTTCGGCGGATCGATTTGGCCTTGCGATGGCTTGTCATGATTTTTGCACACGAAGCTTGCGTACGAATATGGTTCGCCAGTGCAAGACGTTTGCTCGGACCACACAAAATCCCTTGTCCAGCCGGCGCACTGGCATTTCTCGAAAAGGTGGGAGGCCCACTTGGCCGTCATGGGTGGATTCAGCCCACACGCGCCGTGGACGGCGTTGCGAGGAAACATGCATTGGCCGGGTCGACCTTGTCGAACCCGGCCAATGGCAGAGAGCGTCAATGTAGGCGAATGGTCCGGTCTAGCAGATGCGGCAAGCTCCCCATGACAAACAGCAGCCTCCGTAGCCGCCTCCGCAACCGAATCCCCAGCCGCCTCCGCAACCCCCGCAACCTCGGCAGCCTCTGCACCCGCGGCAGCCTCTGCACCCGCGGCAGCCACCGCAGCCTCGGGCCTCCTGGAAGGCGCCCTTGGCTGCCGCCGCGTTCTCTTTGTCGAAGACATAAAACGTCGCCAGACTGACGTCGGCGATTTCTTCTTCACCGAGCGTGATCTCATGGCTCGGTGAATAGTTAGGCGTCTGCGGTACATCGTTTACCGGTGCTACCGCTGCCGATGCGCCCCCCACCAGTGAAAAAGTCAGCCCGGCCGCTCCCAACGCCGGTGCGGCGGCATTGGTAACTCGCTTTCGCTTCGAAGCCTGCTTCGCTCCTGGCATAGTCGAATCCTCCATCATCTCGCAAATGGTTCGAGCGCGTAGAGTCTACTTCAATGGCAGATCACCCGCAAGGTGACGCCCACTAGCGGTTTTGTCTTGAGCCGGCAAATGGCCGAGATTTCATGTTCATGAATGACGTCGATGATGCCTGCCCATTCATGATTCATTCATCATTCGCGTCGTCGGAGATGCCGGCCGCAGAACGCGAGCGCATTGTCGCGACAGGATGGATCTGCTTCGCTGTTCGCTGTTCTTGGCAGAAGGGAAGGAGCGCTGACTCTTTCTTGCTTTCGCTCCCGACCGCCAGTATTGAGCCCAAACGATCTAGCCTCTCAATCAGGCGTCGGAAAAGCTGCCGAATTGGCTAAATGCGGCGTTGCGATATCTCGCAGGCGCGAACGGAGAATCCGACGTGGTCGATTATCCCGGATGTTTCGGCTGGTACGAGCTGATGACCACGGATATGACGGCGGCCGAGAGGTTCTACGGCAACGTCGTGGGCTGGGGTTTGCAGGACGCGTCGACGCCGGATCTGGCCTACACCTTGTTTTCCGCTGGAAATATCCCGCTCGGCGGGCTGATGGACCTGCCGGAAGAAGGCAGGAGGATGGGCGCGTGGCCGAGATGGATGGGGTATGTCGAAGTCAACGACGTCGAGGTGACGGCTAACCGGATCAAGCGTCTTGGCGGCGCGGTGTATGTTCCAGCAACCAATACCAACATCGGCCTTATTTCAGTTGTCACTGATCCACAGACGGCAACATTTGGGTTGGTCAAGGGGCTGAAGCGTGGCCGACAACAGTCTGCCGAGTCCGGCAAGCCCGGGCGCGTCGGTTGGCACGAGTTGCGCGCCGCAGACTGGGAAAAGGCGTTTGTGTTCTACAGCGAGATTTTCGGTTGGCAGAAGGCGGATGCCGAAATCAGCGAGACAGTCACATATCAGTTGTTTTCCGCCGGTGGACTGACGGTTGGCGGCATGTTCACAAAGCGTCCGGAAGAGCCGCTCCCGTTCTGGCTGTTTTACTTCAACGTCGAGGATATCGACGCGGCTGTGGAGCGCGTGAAGGCCGGTGGCGGCCAGGTCTCGGAAGGTCCGCTTGAATTGCCCGGCGGTAGCTGGATCGCCCGATGCGTCGACCCCCAGGGCGCGACGTTCGCGCTGCAGGGAAAGCGAGGCCATGACTCCATGCTGGGATGGTCCACGGAGTGGAGCGGGTTTTCGTCGAGGGGCCGACTGCTGGCTCCCAAACCCCGCGACCGGTAGCGAGCCTCCGATCCGGAAAGTTAGGAATCAGCCGGCAAGCATCAGGCGGGCTTGGCCGCCGGCGCCTTTGGAAGCGGCTTATCCTGTCTCTTCGACCAGGAGATATAGTAGGCGACGATGGTCATGATCGCAATTCCCGTCAAGCTGACGAAAATCTGCGCAAGCAGCGAACCCGAACTCAGCATCAGTTCGAAATGTCCGACAAAGGATAGAAATACGCCGACGCAGAACACCGCGAGCGACTGCTGACCGCAGACGATAATCGGATCGAACATCTTCCATTCCAGGCCGGGCCAGTCCTTCGGCACGAACCTGATGATCAGGATAACGATCGTCACAAAATGCACAAAGCGGTAGGGTGCGAGATTGGTCTTGTCGTTCGGGTTGAAGGTCGAATAAATCCAGTCCGGGAACATGGCGCCGAAATCCGGAAACTTGCCCGCCATGGTCATCACCATCGCAAAGATGAGATAGGCGATGCAAAAATAGAGGGTGAAGGAGGCATCGATAATCGAGCGAGACCTCGTTGCTCCGCCGAGCGCGCACCACGAGCCGAACACAAACAGCACCTGCCAGCAGTAGGGGTTGAAGTACCAGGTGCCGGCCGGATAGGCGGCGAAATTCCAGTCAAACTGGCGGGCAGTGAGCCACAACACAATGGATGCAAGCATCGTCCAGTTGGGCTGGCGCAGCATGAGCCACAGGACCGGCGGGAAGAACCCCATCAGCACGATGTAGAGCGGAAGCACGTCGAGATTGACCGGCTTGAACTTGAGCAGCAAACCCTGGCGCAGCGTGTCGGTCGCATGATCGACCAGGCCCGTGACGTTGAACTCGTTGATAATCTCGGAATCGCCGAACCTCAGCGCGAGATAGCTGATCGAAGCAATGTAAATAACGAAGAGGATGATGTGGGCGACGTAGAGCTGCCAGACCCGCTTGGTCAGGCGGGTGGCGCCGACGATGAAGCCGCGTTCGAGCATCATCCGGGCGTAGACGAAGGAGGCCGTGTATCCCGAAATGAATACGAAGAGGTCGGCGGCATCGCTGAAACCGTAATTTCTGGTCGTGATCCAGTTCACGACATTGTCGGGAATGTGATCCAGGAAAATCGCCCAGTTTGCGATTCCGCGGAACAGGTCGAGCCGGAGATCGCGTCCTTTTTCCGGCAGGGTTGCGTTGATTTTCATGGGTGCCGTTTCGATGTGGTGCGTCCGACGGGATCGGGCAGCTGCAGGGTAGGCCGTGGGCTGCGCAGCCGGGCAAGATTGTCACCGCGCCGCATAATGATTATACCATTCTGGAAAATGTTCCATCCGTGGCCGGGAATCGCCAAAAGCCTATCTCTATATTATCCCAGCCGTTTCCACCACGCGCTTCCATGCCGCATTTGCTTGAGGGGGTCCGACCATCCATGACCGCACGCATTTTTAAGCCCGCCAAAAACGCGATGCAATCGGGGACCGCAAAAACCAAGGATTGGCAGCTGGATTATGAGCCGGAACAGCCGCGCATCGTCGAACCGTTGATGGGCTGGACCAGCTCTGGCGATATGAAACAGCAGCTCACCATTCGCTTCGATACCAAGGAAGAAGCCGTGGCGTATTGCGAACGCGAGGGCATTCCTTATCAGGTAATTGAGCCGAAGGAGCCGGCGCGCCGGCAGGCAGCCTACGCCGACAATTTCGCGTTCCGGCGCGGCGAGCCCTGGACCCATTAATGCTGGACCCATCAAGCCAGACCCGTTAGGCGGGTCGTCCTGGTAGCCGCTCGGCCCCAAAATTCCGGGTTGCCTAAGGCGGCGGCGCAATGACACCATGGCGCAAGCCCGCTGCGCGGATGTGGGCGCACCGTAAAGATGCTGAAGGCCATGCCCCTCCATTCAAATGCCGACCCCGCCTCGTCCGACTTTGCCCGCAACGCCGAGGCGATGCGGGCGCTGGTCGCGGAGCTCCGCGAGAAGCTCAATCAAGCGGCCGGCGGCGGCGGAGAGGCGTCGCGCGCCCGGCATACCTCGCGGGGCAAGATGCTGGCGCGTCAGCGCGTCGATCTCCTGATCGATCCCGGCACGGCGTTTCTCGAACTGTCGCCGCTGGCGGCCTTCGGCCTTTACGGCGGCGACGTGCATTCGGCGAGCATCATCACGGGGGTCGGACGGATATCGGGGCGCGAATGCGTGGTTGTCGCCAACGATGCGACCATCAAAGGCGGCACCTATTATCCGATGACGGTGAAGAAGCACCTTCGCGCCCAGGATATCGCGCGGCAGAACAATTTACCCTGTGTCTACATGGTCGATTCCGGGGGCGCATTTCTGCCTCAGCAGGACGAGATCTTTCCCGACGAGAGGCATTTTGGCCGCATCTTCTATAATCAGGCACAGATGTCGGCGCTGGGCATTCCCCAGATCGCGATCGTGATGGGGTCCTGTACGGCAGGTGGCGCCTATGTCCCGGCGATGTCGGATGAAAGCATCATCGTGCGTAATCAGGGGACGATCTTTCTCGGCGGACCACCGCTGGTCAAGGCGGCTACCGGCGAGGTCGTCACAGCGGAAGAATTGGGCGGCGCCGACGTTCATTCAAGGCATTCGGGCGTCACCGATCATTATGCCCAGAACGACGGCCACGCGATCGGAATTGCACGGCGTATCGTCGCCACATTGAAGCAACCTGCGCGCGCCCAACTGAATATGCGCGATCCGCGCGAGCCGCTGTTTGCGCCCGAGGAGATCTATGGCGTGGTCTCCGCCGACGGGCGCAAGCCGTTCGACGTGCGCGATATCATCGCGCGGCTGGTCGACGGTTCGGAGTTCGACGAATTCAAGAAATTATATGGCCAAACCCTGGTTTGCGGTTTCGCTCACATCTGGGGTCACCCGGTCGGCATTATCGCCAATAATGGAATTCTGTTCAGCGAAAGCTCGCTGAAGGGCGCGCATTTCATCGAGCTTTGCTGTCAGCGCAATATTCCCCTGGTGTTCCTGCAGAACATCACGGGATTCATGGTCGGCAAGAAATACGAGGCTGGCGGAATCGCACGCGACGGCGCCAAGCTGGTGACGGCCGTGGCGACCGCGGGCGTGCCGAAATTCACCGTCGTGATCGGTGGCTCCTACGGGGCCGGGAATTACGGGATGTGCGGCCGCGCCTACAGCCCGCGCTTCCTCTGGATGTGGCCGAACGCGCGGATATCGGTGATGGGTGGCGAACAGGCGGCTATGGTGCTGAGCCAGGTCCGTCGCGACAACATCGAGGCCAGGGGCGAGACCTGGTCGGCCGAGGACGAGGACAAGTTTCGAGCGCCGATCCGGGCCCAATATGAGAGCCAGGGTAGTCCGTATTACGCCACCGCCCGGCTCTGGGACGACGGCGTCATCGATCCCGCCGATACCAGGCTGGTGCTGGGCCTGGGCTTGTCGGCCGCGGCCAATGCGCCGATCGAGCCCACGCGTTTCGGCCTGTTCAGGATGTGACGATGGATCATCCCGGACAGTATCGGCGATTTCGCACCCTTCTGATCGCCAATCGCGGCGAGATCGCAGCTCGTGTGATCCACACCGCGAGGACCATGGGCCTGCGCACGGTTGCGGTTTATTCCGAGGCCGACCGCGACGCGATGCACGTTGCCATGGCCGATGAGGCGGTCATGCTGGGGCCGGCGCGGGCGCGCGACAGTTATCTCAACATCGAGCGAGTGATCGAGGCGGCGCACAAGAGCGGCGCTGAAGCCGTGCATCCCGGCTATGGATTTCTGTCCGAGAGCGGGGAATTCGCCCAGGCCTGCCTCGATGCAGGCCTGGTATTTGTCGGCCCGACCGCTGCCATGATCCGGCTGATGGGCTCGAAATCGGGCTCCAAATTGCTGATGGAACAGGCCGGCGTTCCGCTGGTGCCCGGCTATCACGGCGAAGCCCAGGATGATGCGACGCTCGCCGCCGCGGCCAACAAGATCGGCTTTCCCGTGCTGGTGAAGGCCTCTGCCGGCGGCGGCGGTCGCGGCATGCGTATTGTGCGGTCGGCGAGCGAACTTGCGGCCGCCGTCGTCAGCGCCAAGCGCGAGGCCAAGGCCGCCTTTGGCGACGATCGCGTGCTGATCGAAAAATTCGTTGAAAGCCCGCGCCACATCGAAGTGCAGATCGTCGGCGACAGTCACGGCAATCTGGTGTCGCTGTTCGAGCGCGAATGCACGTTGCAACGACGGCATCAGAAGGTGATCGAGGAGGCTCCGTCGCCAACGCTTGATGCTGCCCAGCGCGAGGCGGTTTGCGCCGCCGCGCGCAAGGCGGCAGCGGCGGTCGACTATGTCGGCGCCGGCACCATCGAATTTGTCTCCAACGGCAAGGACGTGTTCTTCATCGAGATGAACACGAGGCTGCAGGTCGAGCATCCCGTGACCGAACTGATCACGGGGGTCGATCTCGTGGAATGGCAGTTGCGTGTGGCCTTTGGTGAAAGGTTGCCTTTGACGCAGGACCAGATCGCGCTGAACGGTCATGCCATCGAGGCGCGGGTCTATGCGGAAAATCCGCACAAGAATTTCATGCCGTCGGTGGGCAAGATACGCACCTGGCACACACCGGACCCGTCGAACGGCCTGCGGATCGATGCCGGCTATCGCGAGGGCGATGTGGTCTCGCCGCACTACGACGCCATGCTGGCGAAAGTGATCGCGTGGGCGCCGACCCGGGATGCCGCGATCGATCGGCTCAATCGGGGGCTTGAGGAATCGGACGTTCGGGGCGTCGTCACCAACATTCCGTTCCTGTCGGCGCTGGTCACTCACCCGGACGTGCGCGCCAACGCCATCGATACCGGCTTCATCGAACGCGAATTGAGCAACCTCACGCCGGCGCCGCCGCCACCTCACGATCTCGAACTCGGCGCGGCTGTCGCGGCCATTCTCGACGAGGAGTCGAAAGCGGCGACGCGCGGAGGAGCGTATTCACCGTGGCGCACGGCCGGCTGGATGCCGGTCGGCCGGCGGCAGCGGGTGTTTACGTTCCGTCACGGGCAGGGGGCCGAACAGAAGGTGACCCTGCACTATGGCAGGGGGCCTGCGACGCTTTCGATTGGTAGTCGCGAAATCGCCTTCACGGCCGTGCCGAATGCCGCCCGGGGTATCGATCTCACGCTGCACGGCATGAAATCCCATGTCGTGGCGGTGATGGAAGGCCATGAAATATACCTGCGCACCCGCAATGGCCGCTTCGACCTGCATTGGGTCGATCCTTTTGGCGGCGAGGACGAGGAGCAGGCCGGCGAAGACAGGATTGTCGCACCGCTGCCGGGCACGGTCGTGGCATTGCTCGCCGAGGAGGGGGCTCACCTCGAAAAGGGCGCGCCGATCCTCACGCTTGAAGTGATGAAGATGGAACAGACCTTGCGCGCGCCGTTCGCGGGTGTGCTGAAGGTGATCAAGTGCAAGGTCGGTGATATCGTCGGCGAAGGCGTCGAACTCGCCGAAATCGAGCCGAAAGGCGGATAGGTCGATATGAGCGACCGGGTGCGCATCGTTGAAGTCGGCCCGCGCGACGGCCTTCAGAACGAGAAGACGCCGGTGAGCGTCGCCGCGCGCATCGCGTTCATCGAGGCGCTGGTCGCCGCCGGGCTGCATACGGTGGAGGTCGGGGCATTTGTGTCCCCGAAGGCTATCCCGCAAATGGTCGGCTCGGATCAGGTGCTGCGGGGCGTCGACCATCACCCCGACAGCGAATTCCATGTTCTGGTGCCAAACGAAAAGGGCTACGACGCCGCCCGCGCGGCCGGGGCAAGGGTGATCGCGGTATTTGCCTCGGCTTCCGAGGGCTTTTCGCGCGCCAACATCAATTGTTCGGTCGCCGAATCCATCGAGCGCTTCAAGCCTGTGGTGGCCCGCGCCAGGGCCGACGGCATCAAGGTGCGCGGCTACATCTCCTGCGTGCTCGGCTGCCCCTATGACGGCGTGGTTAAGCCGCAGGCCGTGGTCGATGTCGCGAAAACGCTATGGGACCTCGGCTGCTACGAGGTCTCGCTCGGCGACACCATCGGCGTCGGCACGCCGCAGAAAGCGCGCGAGCTGCTGCGCGCCGTGGCCGGCAGCGTGCCGATGGCCCATCTCGCGATGCATTTCCACGACACCTACGGCCAGGCGCTCGCCAATCTCTACGCGGGGATGGAGGAGGGGGCGCGGGTGATCGATTCCGCCGCCGGCGGGCTTGGCGGCTGCCCCTACGCGCCGGGTGCGACCGGTAACGTCGCGACCGAGGATGTGGTCTACATGCTGGAAGGCATGGGTATCGCGACCGGGATCGACATGACAAAGCTGGTGGCGGCCACCAACGAGATCAGCAAGCTGATCGGTCGATCGCCGGTGAGCCGGGTTGCGGCAGCGCTCAATGCCAAAATGCGAGTGGCAAATCGCGCGTAGCGAACACAAGTTCCCTGCATGCCACTTCCGTTACCGTCCGCCATCCGGTCCCATCACCAGGTCCGGCAGATAGGTCGAGATCCCCGGCACGAAACACAGCACCAGCACCGCCAGCATCATCAGAAGCACGAATGGCAGCGTGCCCCAGATGACGTCGCGCAGGGGAATGTCGGGGGCGACATTGCGAATGACGAAAATGTTCAGGCCCACCGGCGGATGAATAAGTCCCATCTCCATCACGATGGTCATGACGATGCCGAACCAGATGATGTCGAAGTTTGCCGCCCGCAGCGGCGGCAGGATGATCGGCGCGGTCATCAGGATGATGGACACCGGCGGCAGAAAGAAACCGAGGATCACCACCATCACGAGAATGGCCGCCAGCAATTCCCAGCGCGGCAGGTGCATCGCGACAATCGATTCCGCGGCCGATTGGGAGATGTGCAGGTAGCTCATGACGTAGGAATACAAGAGCGACATGCCGATGATCATCATCAGCATGGTGGATTCGCGGATCGTCGATTTCAGGATCGGCGCGAGATCGGAAGGCCGCCAGACGCTGTAGATCAGGGCGATCAGCACCAGCGCGAGCAGGCCGCCGAGTCCCGCGGTTTCCGACGGCGTTGCATAGCCGCCGTAGAGCGCGATCATCACGCCGGTCAGCAGCAGCACGAACGGCAGCACCCGCGGCAGCACGTTGAAGCGCTCGCCCATCGTGAATTCGTCGCGGGTCAGGATCGCCGAGGTCGTGCCGGTCTGCGCGTAAAGCGCGCTCGCGGCGGCATACTCCTTGCGAAAGCGGAATACCGCATAGGTGCCGAACAGCGTGACCAGCAGCAGGCCGGGACCGATACCGGCCAGGAACAGCCGACCCAGAGATTTTTCCGCGGCGACCGCGAACAGGATCATGGTGATGGAAGGCGGCAGCAGAATCCCGAGCGTGCCGCCGGCGGCGATGATGCCCGCCGCAAAGCCGCCGGAATAGCCGCGCTTGCGCATCTCGGGGATGCCCGCCGAGCCGATCGCCGAGCAGGTGGCCGGCGAGGATCCGGCCATTGCTGCGAACAAGGCGCAGGCAAACACGTTGGCGACGCCGAGTCCGCCGGGCACGCGATGCAGCCAGGCGTGCAGTGCCGAATACAGGTCCTGGCCCGCGCGGGACTTGCCGATTGCGGCACCCTTTAGGATGAAAAGCGGGATGGACAGAAGCGTGATCGAGGCCATTTCCTCATAAACGTTCTGGGTCACGGTATCGAGCGAGGCCGCGGGCATGTAGATGCCCATGAATACGACTGCGACCGCGCCGAGCGCGAATGCGATCGGCATGCCTGAAAACATCGCAAACAGCGTCGCGACCCCGTAACTGATGCCAATACCGAATACGGTCATCGCCGCGCCGCCCCGGAGATCGGAGTGATGATCTGTAACAGGATCTGCACGCACAACAGCGTCATGCCCGACGCCATCAAGGCGTAAGGGATCGCCAGTGGCGGCGACCACATCGAATTCGAGACTTGGCCGTCAACCCATGCCTCATGCGTCAGTGTCCAGGATTTCCAGGCGAAGAACGCACAGAACAACAGGCTGGCCAAATCGACCAGCCACAGTCGGATTCGGTTGGCTAGCGGCGACAGCAGCCCGACGAACGCCTCGATGCCGATATGGCCGCGCTGCTGCTGCACGTAGGCCGACGTCATGAATGTCGCGCCGACCAGAAGAAAAACCGCAGCCTCGTCCTGCCAGTAATTCGGGCTGTGGAACAAGGCGCGTCCGGCGACGCTGTAGCTGAGGATGGCGCAAGCCGCGATCAGCGCAAGGGCTGCGATGACGACGATGACGTTGTTGCACCAGGCGAGCGCGCGTTCGAGCGTAGCGACGGGCCAATTGCCCGTCGTGGTGGTCGACCCGGTGTTTGGATTCGGAAGCGGACCATGCATCATGCTGAGACGTCGGATGCGAGTTTCAGCAAGTTGGCAGACATCGCGGTTTTTGCGCCATAGTCCTTCCAGGCGGTGTCCCGGGCAATGTCGCGCCATTTGCCCACTATTGCCGCATCAAGCTCGCTGACCTTGGCGCCGGCCTTGGCGTAGACTTTCGAAACCTCGGCATCGTCGTCCTGCGCGCCTTTCCGGCCGAAGGCCTCCAGTTCCGTTCCGAGAGTGAGAATGATGTCCTGATGTTTTTTCGGCAGGCCGTCGAAAATCGACTTCGACATCAAGAGCGGTTCGAGCATGAACCAATAGGAGGCTTTCGCACCCGAGGTCAGCGATTTCGAGACTTCCTCGAGGCGGAATGAAATCAGGCTGGTGGACGAGGTGATGCCGGCGTCGCACGCGCCGGTCTGCATCGATGCATAAAGCTCGTTTGACGGCACCGACAACACGGCGGCGCCGGCGGTCTGCAGCACCATGTCCATTTCCCGCGAGCCGCCGCGAACCTTGAGCCCCTTGGCGTCTTCCGGGGCGACGAGGGGCCGCGAACGGCTGGCGACGCCACCGGCCTGCCAGATCCAGCTGAGGATGATGATGCCCTTGTCGGCGAGGAAGTCGGCGAGCGTCTTGCCGACGGGATTCTTTTTCCAGTTCATGCCCTGGTCATAGGTCGAAACCAGGCCGGGCATCAGGGCGATATTGGTCTCCGGCAATTCGCCGCCGGCGTAAGGAAGGGGATAGAGGCTGATATCGAGCGCGCCTTTGCGCATCGCCGAGAACTGCGCGTTGGTCTTGATCAGCGAAGAGTTCGGGTAGACTTCGGCCACAATGTCGCCGCCGCTGCGTTTTGCCACTTCGGCGGCAAATACGCGGCATAGCCGGTCGCGGAAATCGCCCTTGTCGATCGTGCCGCCGGGAAACTGGTGCGATATTTTCAAGGTCGTGGCAGCCTGGGCCGTACCAGTCCCAAAGCGCAGGATGGCGGGCGCGGCAAGCGTTGAGGCAAGGATGTGGCGACGCGTGAACATGAATAAACCCCTCCTTGGGTGACTTTATATTGGGTCGAAAGGCGGACGCTTGGAGCATCTTAGCCTGTCATTGCCCCAATTCCCTCTGATAAGAAAGTTGGACGGTACCGGCGAACCCGTTACTGGTGCGCTGCAAACTGTGGCAAAATTCGTGGAAGCGAGCCGGCAAGTGCACTTTTTTACGATGCCGCCGGCCTGGGCCCACCAGGTTAATGCCTGTCACGCGGCAAAACTTTTTTCAATCCCGCGGTAACAACCGCAGCCCCGGGACCGTCCCTACTACAGCGGCATATGTCGCTCAGGAAACCAGTTTCAAAAGGGAAGGCCCACCAATGCCCATCAGCACCCGCATCACGCTCGCAATTTCGGCTGCCGCTCTTTCGTTCAGCCTGGCGCTCGCCCCCGTTGCCTTCGCCCAGGATGCCATGAAGAAGGACGACGGCATGAAGAAGGATACCATGTCCAAGGGCGATGGAATGAAGAAGGACGCAATGTCCAAGGACACCATGTCCAAGGACACCATGAAGAAAGACGACGGCATGAAGAAAGACAGCATGTCGAAGTAGGCGCTGCCACACCGTTAGCCGGCAGGCCCGCGCCCCGAAAGGGCCGGGCCTGCCCCCATATCAGGCAGGCGCGCAGGGGGATCCCTTGGGGCTATTTCCGCTTCTTGCGGGCGGCATAGCGTGCGTCGCGCGCCGCCTTGCGCTCGGCCTCGAGCGCGGCTTCTCGGGCGGCGGCCTCTTCCTTTTCGCGCGCGAGCTGGGCCGCGGCGGCAGCGGCTGCTTCTTCCTCGCGCCGCTTCTGCTCCGCCTTGGCAGCCTCGCGCGCCAGCTTTGCCTTGGCGCGCTCGGCGGCTATTGCCTCGCGCTCAGCCTGCCGCTGCTTGACTGCGGGATCGTCGGGACCGGGTTGGCTGCGAAACTTGCTCAGGATGCTTTGCCTGGCTTCTCGCGCCGCTTTCTGCCGGTCGGCGAAGCTGGGTTCCTTAAATCCACTCATTGAACGGGCCTTGTCGCTTTCACGTTTTGGTTGGGAGACGGCCGGCTTTCGCGGTCTTGCCTGCCGCGCGTTAAGGCACGCCCCCCATTTGTCGAGAGCGGTTTACAGGCAGAGACGTCTGGAAGCCACCAAAATAGGACCTCGATCCGGAGGGTGTGTGATTATTTCTTGCCCAAAGGAATACCGGTCCGGGACGGGGCGACGACTGGAGCAGATCGAAAACATCGACAGCCGTGGGATTACGACGAACAGCAGCATGTTCGACGCGGCTCCAGCCAAAAACGGCCCGATATGCAAGCGTTTCCCGCGCTAAACCCGTTCTTGCGACATTACCGCGGTTTGCGTAAGATTCTCGCGGCGACGGCGCCTGTCGCCGGGCACGTTTGCTATTCCGCCCCAGTGAACGAATGCGGGACGAAATTTACCTTTTTCGCGCAAATTGCAATCGGCCAGGTCGTGCTCTCCCAACGCCACCACGGAGAATTCATGTTCGGAGAACCCAGTCGCCGCTGCTTTTTTTCTGGTTCCCCGGTCCCTTAAACGCCTCCATTTGACGGGAGGCCTCGGCCTGCGCCGAAGCGGGCCTGTGCATGGTGGCATCACACACGAACACCCACAATTCGGTAATGGCGGCAGGTTGCGATATGCGAGTTCTGGTCACGGGCAACGCTGGATTTATCGGATTTCATACCGCTGCGCGCCTGCTGCAGCGGGGAGATTCCGTCGTCGGGGTCGACGTCGTTAACGACTACTATTCCCCGGAGATCAAGGAGTCCCGGCTCGAAGTCCTCGAGCAGCTGGCGCTACAAAGCCGCGGAGACTATCGCTTCCACCGCTTGAATCTGGCGGATCCCTCAGCTGTCAAGAGCTGCTTCTCCGACGGCCCTTTCGACCGGGTAATTCATCTCGCGGCTCAAGCCGGCGTTCGCTATAGCCTGGAGAATCCCCACGCTTATGTCGAAAGCAACATCATAGCATTCACCAATATCCTGGAGGCTTGCAGAGATGCAAAGGTCGATCATTTGACCTATGCAAGCACGAGCAGCGTCTATGGCGCGAACACCAAACTGCCCTTCAGCGAGCATCGGGGCGCCGATCATCCGTTGCAGTTCTATGCCGCCACCAAACGGGCCAATGAATTGATGGCCCACAGCTACAGCCACCTGTTCGGGATCCCAACAAGTGGACTTCGTTTTTTTACGGTCTACGGACCCTGGGGGCGGCCTGATATGGCATTGTTCCTGTTTACGAAGAACATTCTGGCTGGACAGCCTATCAAGCTCTTCAACAACGGCGAACACATCCGCGATTTCACCTTCATCGACGACATCGTCGAGGGTGTTATCCGGGTGAGCGACGACATTGCCCGGCCGAATCCGGAGTGGGACAGCGACAATCCGGACCCGGCGACGAGCAGCGCGCCCTTTCGCATTCTCAATATCGGCAACCACGCCCCGGTCCACCTCACCGAATATGTTGAGGCGATCGAGGAGGCGTTGGGCAAAAAAGCGATCCGGGAATTGCTGCCTATGCAACCTGGCGACGTCCCCAATACGTTCGCGGATGTAAGTTCACTCGTAAAGGCTGTAGGTTATCAGCCTCGCACCCCTGTTCGCGAAGGGGTGGCTCGCTTCGTCAATTGGTACCGGGATTACTTCAAGGTTTAGCAATGAAGCCACGCGGGGATTTATATCGAGGGACGGATGAGATCGCCGAACTGAATTGACTCCGGATGAATCGAAATTCAAATAGTCAGATCGATGCCGGAACGGGCTGCAGGAAGCAGGCGCCTGCGATTTGCCCCGTTCTTGGCCAGTTCGGCGCGAAGTGAAAGCAGTGAGAAGGTCCGTCCATGCGTATGATCAAGGTTGCCGCCGCTCAGATGGGCCCGATCCAGCGGTCCGAAAGCCGGGAAATCGTTATTCCGCGTATGCTCGCCTTGATGGATGAGGCAAAAGAGCGCGGGGCGGATCTAATCGTTTATCCGGAATTGGCGCTCACCACTTTCTTTCCGCGCTGGTACATGGAGGATCAGGCCGAAGTCGACACCTGGTTCGAGCGCGAGATGCCGAACGCGGCGACCATGCCGCTGTTCAAGCGCGCTGCTGAATATCAGATGGCGATGAGTTTCGGCTATGCCGAGCTGACGCCGGACGGGCATCATTTCAACACCTGCATCCTCACCGACAGATCAGCGAAAATCGTCGGCAAATATCGCAAGGTGCATCTGCCGGGCCATTCGGAGTTCGATACCGAGCGCGCGTTCCAGCACCTTGAAAAGCGCTACTTCGAGCCCGGTGATACCGGGTTCGAGGTGTGGCGCACGATGGGCGGCATCTTCGGCATGGCGATCTGCAACGACCGGCGGTGGCCCGAGACCTATCGCGTGATGGGCCTGCAAGGCGTGGAGATGGTCCTGCTCGGTTACAACACGCCCTCGGTCAATTCCCAGATGAGCGAGGAGGGGCCCGAGAAGCGGCTGTTCCACAACCGTCTGTCCGTGCAGTCCGGCGCATATCAGAATGCGACATGGGTCGTGGCTGTCGCCAAGGCCGGCGTCGAGGACGGCTTTCCGCTCATTGGCGGCAGCCTGATCGTTGATCCCAATGGCGAGATCGTCGCGGAAGCCGCGACCGAAGGCGATGAGCTTCTGATCCATCCCTGCGATCTCGACGCAACCGTCTTCGGCAAGAAGACCATCTTCGACTTCGCCCGTCACCGTCGCATCGAGCATTATGGGCTGATTACCAGCCGTGTCGGTGCGGTCCCGCCGCCGGAAACGTAAAACTTAACGCTTCGAAGCGGATTCAACAGAGTCAGCCGCGGCAGGGCTAGTGACCTCGCCGTTGGTGGGTATCTACGCACGCACGCGCGGAGGCGAACAAGACAATTAGTGCCGCGAAAACCGGACCGCGCCCAACGCCATGGTCGCTGCGGCCTGCGTGGGGTCGATCACGGGAATGCCGAGCGCGTCTTCCAGCGGGACTCGCATGCGAGCCATGCCGGCACAGCCCATGACAATGGCGCCGGCGCCATCCTCGTCCTTCAGCGCACGGCCGACTTCGATCATCTTCGCCAGCGTTCCGCTGCCCGACGCGGTTTCGGCCACGCTCATGTCAAGTGGTCGCTCGCCGGCCAACCGGTCCATCAGCCCCATCTGCCGCAGGTAACGCATATGCCGACGGATGGAACGTTGGGCTATGGCGATGACCCCGAAAGTTTCCGCGCGCGTCATCGCGGTCAGCACGCCGCATTCGGCGATGCCGAACACCGGCCGATCTGTTCCTTCCCGGCAGACATGCAGGCCGGGATCGCTGTAGCAAGCGATCACGAAGGCGGCCGCGGTGTTGTCGCTCTCGATCAGCCGGCGCAGCGGCATCGCCACGCTGTCGGCATCGGACTGGCTTTCGATCCCGTAAGGGCCCTCGGCCAGCGTCGTGCACACGATCTCGGGCCCGTCCGCGAAATCGAGCGGTTTCAGCGCCTCTTCAAGCCCCTGGGTCACAATGACGTTGGAATTGGGATTGATCACGAGGATCCGCGGGCGGGACATGGTCTGTTCCTTGCAACTGGCATCGCTTGCAACAACTAGCATAGTTTGCATAGCTTCGAACGCGAGGTCCGCGCAGTCCAGCGCTTTCTCGCGCGTCTCATCGGCAGCCGCCATTGCTCTTTGGCGGCCGCACAACGCTCTGGAGAACTTCATGACCGAACCCGCCTACGACATCGTGATCCGCGGCGGACGCGTCGCGACCGCTAGCGATGTATTCGAGGCCGATGTCGCCATCGCGGGCGAGAGTATCGCTGCCATCGGCCGCGGCCTGCCGGCCGGCAAGCGCGAGATCGACGCCCGCGGCAAACTGGTCCTGCCGGGCGGCGTCGACAGTCACGCCCATATCGAACAGCTCTCGGCCGCGGGTATCATGAATGCCGACACCTTCGAAAGCGCCACGACCGCGGCCGCTTTCGGCGGAACCACCACGGTGATCTCGTTCGCGGCCCAGCATGTCGGCATGGCGCTGCCGCAGGTGCTGACGGATTATCATGCGCTCGCCAGCAAGGGCGCGGTCATCGACTATGCCTTCCACATGATCATCGCCGATCCGACCCTGGAGACCCTGACGAGCGATATTCCGGCGCTGGTGAAGGAGGGGCATGCCTCGATCAAGATCTTTATGACCTACGACCGGCTGAAGATCGACGACGAGCCTTTGCTCGACATTCTCGTCGCGGCGCGCGAATCCGGCGCGATGCTGTGCGCCCATGCCGAGAACCATGGCATCATCGCATGGATGGTGAAACGCCTGCTTGCGCGCGGTTACACCCATCCAAAATACCACGCCATCAGCCATGCGAGGTTTTCGGAAGCGGATGCCTTCAACCGCCTGATCGGCATGGCTGCGCTGGTCGATCAGCCGATCATGATTTTTCACGTCTCGACCGCGGAAGGTGCGAAGGTGATCCGCGACGCGCGGGGACAGGGCCTGAAGGTCTTCGCCGAGACCTGCCCGCAATATCTCTTTCTTACCGCCAATGATTTGAACAAGCCGGGCGTGGACGGCGCCAAATGGATGTGCAGCCCGCCCCCGCGTGGCATCTCCGACCAGGAGGCGCTTTGGCAGGCACTTGCGCTCGGCGATCTGCAGACTGTTTCGTCCGACCACGCGCCCTATCGTTTCGACGAGACCGGAAAATTGCGTGCTGGCCCCAATCCCAACTTCAAGCAGGTGGCGAACGGCTTGCCGGGACTGGAGACGCGGCTGCCGTTATTGTTCGATGCGATGGTGTCGAAGGGCCGCCTGGGTCTGGAAAAGTTCGTCGACCTGACCGCAACAGCGCCAGCCAAGATCTACAATCTGCATCCGCGCAAGGGCTCGATTGCCGTCGGAGCCGATGCCGACATTGCGATCTGGGACCCGGCGCGCGAAGTCACGCTGACGGATGCGATAATGCACGACCTTGCCGGCTATACGCCCTACGCTGGCCGCACGCTGCGCGGTTGGCCGATCACCGTGCTATCGCGTGGGCGGGTAGTCGTCGCCGAGGGCAAGCGGATGGTCGAGCCCGGCTCCGGCCGTTTCCTCGCGCGCTCCGGCGGCGAGGCGGCAAAGCCCACCGGCCGGCTGGTCGCAGATATGGATCCGGAGCGGAATTTCGGTGCCACCCTGTTGTGAAGGCATAACGGCATGGCACGGAAATTGAAGCTCGAAGATCGCGGACGGCGTCGAAAATGATGGCAGGCGATCCTCAAAGGCTTCCGGAAAAGTAGCGCGGGGCGGAGCATTTGAAAATCCTGATCTTTGGCGGCACGGGTTTCGTCGGGATCAATATCGCGGCCGCCTTGCTCGCGCGCGGGTACAGCGTGACTTTGTTCGACCGGGCGGCGTTGCCTTGCGCGGCCCGGCAGGCTTTCGCCGGCTATGGAGATTTGCTGACCGTCGTTCCAGGGGACGTCACGGAGCCGCATTCTGTCGAGAACGTTATCGCCAGCGGCTACGACACGATTATTCTCGGGGCTGCGATTACCGCTGGTCCGGCGCGCGAAACGGCCGACCCTCAATCGATCCTGCAAGTCAACCTGCTGGCCCAGCTGCCAATTCTGATGGCAGCACGGCGCAGCCGCGTCGCGCGCATCATCAACCTGTCATCGGCCGCAGCCTATGGCGTTGTCGCCTTCCAGAATAAATTGCTCGATGAAGATATGGCCTGCGAGCCTGTCTCGCTTTACGCCATTACCAAATATGCGTCCGAAAAGGTGGCGGCGCGTCTTGGCGCATTATGCCAATTCGACGTCGTCAGCGTGCGGCTAAGCGCCGCGTTCGGGCCATGGGAACGAGCAACGGGATGGCGCGACACGCCAAGCGCGCAGATGCAGATTGTTGCAGCCATGCAGCAGCGAAGAGAGGCGGTTCTGTCTCGCGCGGGGATGAGGGACTGGATTTACGCTCCGGATGTCGCGGACGCCGTGACGTTGCTGGTCGAAGCGGCGAAACCGAAACATGGTCTTTACAATATTTCGACCGGCCGAGAATGGTCGGCGCTGCAATGGGGACAGGATCTGGCGGTCCTCCATCATGGCTTCGCTTGCCGGTTGGCCAAATCGGGCGAAGGGCCCACGATTGATCTGCACAGCGAAGCCGATCGCGCGCCGTTGTCGGTATCACGCATGGAGCAGGAATTCGGCTGGCGCGCACGCTTCGGCTGCGCCGACTCCGCGGCCGATTTCAACGATTGGTGGGCGCATCATGGGGTAGGAACGTGACATGCGGTTGAAAGGACGGATCGCGATTGTCACAGGGGCAGGTTCCGGTATCGGCCGCGCCAGCGCGCTGCTGTTTGCTGGGGAGGGCGCGTTCGTCGCGGTAGTCGATCGTGATCGTGCCGGGATGCAGGAAACGCTTGCCGCCATTCGCGATGCGAAGGGCGACGGGTCGGAACATCCGGGCGATGTGGGCGACGGCGATTTCGCGAAAGCCACGGTCGCACAAGTCGTTTCAAGGCACGGCCGGCTCGACGTGCTGATGACTGCCGCCGGTTGGTCCTGCGGCGGCACAGTGATTACGACGGATCCTGCGGATTGGGATGCGGTCTTCCGCACCAACGTTGGCGGCACCTGGCTTTGGTCGCGGGCGGCCGTTCCGGAGATGCAGCGGCAGCGGAAGGGTTCGATCATCACGCTTGCCTCCCAACTTGCGATCGCCGGCGGCAAAGGGAACAGTGCCTATATCGCCGCGAAGGGTGCGATCATCAGTTTGACGCGGACAATGGCCGTGGATTTTGCGACCGACGGAATTCGCGTCAATGCCATCGCGCCCGGCGCCATTGACACGCCGATGCTGCGGCGAAGTTTCGCCCGGCACGCCGACCCGGAACCGGTTCGGGAAGCCTCGCGGAACCGCCATGCCATGAAGCGATTTGGCAACGCGGGGGAGGTTGCCGAGGCCGCGCTGCACCTCGCCAGCGATGCGTCGTCGTTCACGACCGGGACCGTCATGGCGGTCGACGGAGGCTGGCTCGTCGCGTGAACGACGCGGTCACCAACATCTCGGTCCTGGACAAGGCCTAGGAGGGGAAGGAGATCCGTGGCTCACCTGTGCCCGCATCCGCCTGCTGCGCGGACCAATGCCATGGCGACGGCCAGATCCTGGCCGGTGCATGGTCTGACCCGAAGGCTGTTCCGTGCCGCAGGCAGTCATTACCGGGCAAAAACAAGTCGTTGAAGGCGGGTGATCGTAACTTGCACGAACGGCATGAAAATGATCGGGTGCGGGCCTCTTGGCCGGTCTGAAGAATATCTCTTGGCGCATAATTTGCTTAAGATTGATCGCGGGAGATCGATCGCGGGGCTGGTCGCGATCCTGGGACAGGTCCCAGACAGGCTTCCTTGTTGGATTCGGGGGGATTGAAGAATGCGAACTAGCTATTGCAGGCCAGCGTTCGTCGCGGTCGCAGCTCTGGCGCTTTTGTTTGCCGCGGAACCGGTTCGGGCGCAGTCTCGTGCCGAGACCCTGCGGTATGTCACCGGCGCATCCGTCAACACACTCGATCCGAATGTCCCGGGAACGACCCGCGAGGCCTTCGCGGTGAGCCTCAGTACCTACGACCGGCTGGTATCGTTCGGCCGCAAGCAGCTGAACGGAAAGTGGGTGTTCGATCTCGACAAGATTGCCGGCGAGCTGGCCGAATCCTACGACGTCAGCCCCGATTTAATGAAAATCACATTTCATTTGCGTAAGGACGCCAAGTTTCAGGACGGAACCCCGGTCACCGCGGAAGATGTAAAATGGTCGCTCGACCGCGCCGTGACGGCGCCCGTGCTCGGCAAGGCCCAGCTGCTCACGGGATCCCTGACAAGCGCCGACCAATTCAAGGTGATTGATCCTTTGACCTTCGAAGTGACGCTGCCGAAGCCCGACAAGCTCGCCTTGCCTAATCTCGCCACCGTCTATCCGATCATCATCAACTCCAAGGTCGCGAAGGCGAATGCGACGGCCGAAGATCCCTGGGCGATCGCCTGGCTCAAGGAGCACACCGCCGGCAGCGGCGCCTATGTGATCGAGAGCTTCAAGCCCGGCGAACAAGTGATCATGAAACGCAACGAGGCCTGGAACCGCGGTTCGCCCGACAAATCCGCGTTCTTCAAGCGGGTGATCGTGCAGACCGTGCCGGAGCCGGCGACACGCGCCAACCTGGTCGAGCGCGGTGATGCCGACATCACCGTCGACCTGCAGGCCAGCGACATCCAGTCGCTGGAGAGCAAGGGCACCATCAAGGTGATCTCGACGCCGCAATACAATTCCGTGACCTTCATTTCCATGAACAACACGATCCCGCCGTTCGACAACGTCAACGTGCGCCGCGCCATCGCCTACGCGCTGCCATATGACGATATGTTCAAGGCGGCCTTGTTCGGCCGGGGAACGCCGCTGTTCGGCGCCACCTGGACGGATGGCAAGCCGACGACCAGCGCCTTTCCCTTCCCGCAGCCCGTCAAGCTCGACCTCGACAAGGCCAGGGAGTATTTGAGGGCGGCCGGAATGGCGGACGGCTTCTCGACGACGTTCAGCTTCAATGTGGGCCAGGCCTCGACCGCCGAACCGATGGCGGCGCTGCTAAAGGAATCGCTCGCCAAGATCGGGATCAAGGTCGATATCCAGAAACTGCCGGATGCGCAGATGTCGACACAGATAAACGAAAAGAAGCTGCCGTTCTTCACCGAGGGGATCGTCGCCTGGCTTCCCTCGACCGACTATTTCTATCGCAATTTCTATACCGGCAATCAGCGCTGGAATTACAGCAGCATCAATAATGCGGAACTGACGGCGATTGCCCAGGAGGCGCGTTTCGAACCGGACAAGGCCAAGTACGACGAAGACGGCAAGAAGCTCAACGCGATTCATTTCGCCGAAATGCCGCAGATCGCGCTCTGGCAGCCGAGCCAGGACGCCGTGATGGCGACCTCGGTCGACGGCTACACGTACCAGTTCCACCGCCAGGTCGATTATCGCGACCTCCGCCGCAAGTAACCCGGCGGCCGCCATGAAAAGCTTTGTCGCAACGATGGTGCGGGCAGGGAGGCGATTCGTGTCCTCCCTGCCGGCACTCTTCGGTGTGCTGGTTTTTACCTTCCTGCTGATGCGGGTCTTGCCGGGCGATCCCGCGGTGTTCTTTGCCTCCGGACCAAATGCCGGCAAGGCGGAAATCGAGGTGATCCGCAAGCAAATGGGACTTGATAAGCCGGTGCCCGAGCAGCTGCTGCTTTATTTGTATGATGTCGGCCGGGGCAATCTCGGCCGGTCGCTGATGACCGGACAGGCGGTCACAACCGATCTCAGGGATCGCCTGCCGGCCTCGCTGGAATTGACTCTGACCGCGTTGGTGATCGCACTGCTATCGGCGATCCCTCTCGGCGTGCTGGCGGCATTGAAGCCGGGGTCGGTCATCGATCATGGCGTGCGGCTGTTTTGCGCATTGGGCGTTTGCGTGCCGACCTTTGTTTCCGGCCTGTTGCTGATTTACGTGTTCTACTACCTGCTGGGTCTCGCGCCCGATCCGACGGGGCGTGTCGACGTCTTTACGTCGCTGCCGCCTTCGCGCACCGGTTTCCTGACGGTCGACTTCCTGTTGGCAGGGGATATCGATGGATGGTGGGCAGCCCTTCGACAATTGATCCTGCCGGCAGCGACCATGGCATTGTTCGTGATCGCTCCGTTGGCGCGGATCACGCGCGCGTCGATGCTGGTCTCGCTCGGCAGCGACTTCGTGCGCACCGCGCGCTCGGTCGGGCTTTCCTGGTGGCGCATTGTGGTGACCTATGCCTTGCGTAACGCGATCCTGCCGGTCATCACCATCGCCGGTATCGTATTCTCGACCATGCTCGGCGCCAATGTGCTGGTGGAGAAGGTCTACTCCTGGCCCGGTGTCGCCTCCTACGCGCTGGATGCGCTGCTGTCGTCCGACTATGCGCCCGTGCAGGGATTCGTGTTGCTCATGGCGAGCATATTTGTCGTGGTCAATCTGCTCGTCGATGTTCTCTACGGTATCGCCGATCCGCGGGTGTCGATCTGATGGCCAGCGCGGCACTTCGTCATACCGTCTGGATCCTGCGCGGCAACCCGCTGACCGGAG
The DNA here is from genome assembly GCA_963786045.1 of uncultured Alphaproteobacteria bacterium. Classification (GTDB taxonomy): domain Bacteria; phylum Pseudomonadota; class Alphaproteobacteria; order Rhizobiales; family Xanthobacteraceae; genus Bradyrhizobium. Next base: position 286,662 of record CAWAXR010000009.1, read on the forward strand.
TAGCCGCGGCAGGTGTCACCCTGCTGGTCCTCGTTGCCATCTTCGGGCCGTCCCTTGCGCCATACGATCCGACCGCCTCGAATGTGTCACAGGCGCTCATGCCTCCAGGCGCGCTGCACCTTGCCGGCACTGACCAACTCGGCCGCGATACGTTCAGCCGGCTCCTCGTCGCAACACGCCTTGATCTCGTCATCGCCGTCTCTGCGGTCGGCATATCCGCCGTCCTAGGGGCCGTGATCGGTGCTTTCTGCGGCTACGCAGGGGGGCGGCTTGATCGAGCGGTCGGCCGTTTCGTCGACGTGATGATGGCCTTTCCGCTTTTCGTGCTGGCCATGGCGATGGTTGCGGCGCTTGGCAACCGCGTCGAGAATATCGTCATCGCGACCGCCATCATCAATCTGCCGTTTTACATTCGTTTCGCGCGCGCGGAGGTCAACATTCGCCGTAATGTCGGCTGGGTGGAGGCGGCACGTGCCAGCGGCGAAAGCCATTCATCGGTGGTGCTGCGTTTCCTGCTGCCGAACGTGCTTCCGGCGATGGCGGTGCAGATGTCGCTCAATCTCGGTTGGGCCATCCTCAATGCCGCCGGGCTCTCCTTTATCGGCCTTGGCGTTAAACCGCCGACGCCGGAATGGGGCATTATGGTCGCGGAGGGCGCACGCTTTATCTCGACCGGGAAATGGTGGCTGGTCGCGTTTCCGGGCCTGGCGCTGATGCTGGCCGTCCTTTGCTTCAACCTGCTCGGCGACGGGATGCGGGACATTCTCGATCCCCGAATGCGGACATGACCGGGCCGTTGCTTCAAATCGAAGACCTGCATGTTACGTTTTCGACACGCCGCGGCCTTGTCGAGGCGGTGCGCGGAGTGACGCTTTCGCTCGATGAAGGCGAGATGCTTGGACTTGTCGGCGAGAGCGGTTCCGGGAAATCCGTCACCGGGTTTGCGACCACGCGGCTGCTGGACGCGGCCGGGCGGGTGACGTCGGGCCGGATTTTGTATCGCGGGCAGGATATCACGAAGATACCGGACAGCGATTTCCGCGCGCTGCACGGCGCCGCGATGTCGATGATTTTTCAAAATCCGCGCGCCGCGCTCAACCCGATCCGCGCCGTTGGCCTTCAGATCGCGGACGCGATCCTGAGCCACAAACGCATGTCGAAGGAAGAAGCCGCGGACGAAGCGCTGAAACTCCTGCGCGCAGTTCAAATCCGCGACCCCGAAAAGCGAATGACGGCCTATCCGCACGAGCTATCCGGCGGGATGTGCCAGCGGGTGATGATCGCCATCGCGATTTCCTGCAATCCGATGCTGTTGATCGCGGACGAGCCGACGACCGGCCTCGACGTCACCACGCAAAAGGTGGTGATGGATCTTTTGGCCGGGATTGCCGCCGAACGCGGGATGGCGACGATCCTGATCACGCATGATCTCGGCCTTGCGGCTCAATATTGCCGCCGTGTCGTGGTGATGGAGCAGGGCCGCCTGGTCGAGGAGGCGGCGCCACAGACCCTTTTCCGCAATCCGCGCCATGTCTACACCAAGCGCCTGGTTGCCGCGTCACCGACAGCAACATCGCGGATCGAGGACCTGGTGGCGGATGAGGAGAGAAGTCACTACCTGGCCATGCTGGCGGCGTGCAAACCCCGGCCCGCGCCGCCGCCAGGCACTCCGCCGCTGCTGGATGTGAAAAACCTCGCCAAACGCTACGATCAGGGGCCACCGGCGGTGGCCGACTTTTCCATGACCATGGCGGCCGGAGAGAGCGTCGGGCTGGTCGGGGAATCCGGTTCCGGCAAGACGACGACGTCGCGGCTGATCTGCCGGCTGATCGACGCCAGCGACGGCGAGATCCTGTTCGACGGGGAATCGATCGGGCATCTGGCCGCGCGGGACTTTCACCGTTCGCCGGTGCGAAAGGACATTCAGATCGTCTTTCAGGATCCCAATGAAAGTCTGAACCCGCGTTTCACGGCCTTTGACTGTATTGCCCATCCGCTGCGGCGACTTTCGGGCATGCGCCCTGGCGATGCGTTGCGGCAGCGGGTTGAGGAGTGCGCGCAGCGCGTGGGATTGCCGGTGGAGCTTTTGACGCGCTTCCCGCATCAACTCTCCGGCGGACAGAAGGCGCGCGTCGGTATAGCCCGGGCCATAGCGTGCCGGCCGCGCCTGCTGGTGCTGGATGAGCCGACGGCCGCGCTCGACGTCTCGGTGCAGGCGGTTGTGCTGCAATTGCTGGACAGGCTGCGGCGCGAGGATGACCTGGCATTGCTGTTTGTCAGTCATGACCTCAACGTGGTTCGCATGATGTGCGATCGCACCATCGTTCTGCGCAACGGCTGCATTGTCGAGCAGGGTGATAGCCGAGCGTTGTTCGACAACCCGCAGACCGCCTACACACGTGAGTTGGTCGAGGCCGTGCCCCACATCGGAGGGGCAGCGGCCGCAGCCGCGATCTGAATGCGCGTCTGAAGGTTCGATATATCAGGCAGCGTCAGTACGACAGATCGCAACTTCCACCGACGATCCGAGTAGGAAAGGGCTGACTGGCCCGGATCGATGGTGCCGAAGATTTGGTTCAAATTGGCCGGGTCGGGTTAACCGGTTGGAGATTGATCGAAGCCATACTGGCGGAGGTTAGCGGGAGGCGGCTTCCATGACCAACACCCAACACGCCCCGATACTGTCCAGCAGCCCGACACAGCACCCTCCCTGCGCGAAATGTGGGCTCGCGATGATGTTCGCTTGTATTGAACTTGTCGATGACGAGTTCATGGAGCGCACCTTCGAGTGCCACTGCGGATATACCTTGACCGTACGGATTCCCGTCTCCGCTCAATGAGGCCAACGGGCATCTCGCGCCCAGCTTCGGACGGATTGTTGTCGATTCTCCATTTTTACGGCAGCCGCCTCGACGTTCGAACAGATGATTGTCTCGTTTCTATTCTTTATTCTCGTTCGCCGATCGGTCCGAAGTCGATGAAATTCGGGAGCTGCGAACGGCGTTCGCCGCATCGATACCGCGTTGATCTATGTCAATGCATGCGGTCGGCTTCGTTAATAAAAGCACGACGCGATTATTGGTATCTGCCGTGGAGGCAATCATGAAAAATGCTCCGCTGGCTATTCTCATACTGGCAACTATGTTGTCATCCAGCGCCGACGCACTCGCTCAAACGGCAAAGACCGATCTGGGTAAAAGGGAATACGACTTGCAGTGTAGCATCTGCCATGGGGCGGATGCGAAGGGCAACGGCTTCCTGGGTGCCACTCTCAAGATCGTGCCGCCAGACCTGACTGTGCTGGCCAGGAAAAATGGCGGAGTGTTTCCAGCCGACCGCGTCAGCGGCGTGATCGACGGGCGTGTGCAGATCGCCAGTCACGGTGCGCCTGACATGCCTATCTGGGGCACGCGATACGCGGTCAATGCCGCCGAACACTTTTTCGACGTTCCCTATGATCAGGAAGCCTACGTGCGCGCCCACATTCTCCTCTTGGTCGACTATCTGAACCGCATTCAGCAAAAATAGCTCAATGGGCGCATCGCCCGTTGAACGCATGTTTCTGCGTAGCTTGCGATGCGGCCGGGGTCCGCGACTACAAGACGAGCTTCAGCACCGTAAGTTCCAGGCTGCTGACGAACATGCAGGCGGTGAGCGACGCCATCACGTTGTCAACCCACGTCCAGTTTTCCCGCCACTCACGAAAGAATTCGCGCATCATCTCGCCCCCCGCTTTTCGCTTCCAGTATCCCTTGGATTTCGAGTCGTGCAAACAACCACAGGGCAGAGCTGGGACTATCTCTCAACGCCGCGGCGTTCAGTCAGGGCGTCGATGAATTGCGTTCGTCCCTGCCGCTCCGGCCGTTGCCAAGCGTCCGCCTCCGGAGCGATGGAACGGCGGACGCCGAAGACGGTATGAAAGCCGGCGCGCCGCGATCAACGATGTCGCTCGGCGGCGACTTCTGCGCAGGACGGCAGTCGCGCGTAAAGCTAAGCGAAAAGCGGGCGGAAGATCGCAGAGTAACCTGCCTTGTCGACCCGTAAGCATTTGAAATTGTTGCGATTGGCGATCCCAGCAGGATTCGAACCTGCAACCCACGGAGTAGAAATCCGTTACTCTATCCAGTTGAGCTATGGGACCGTTGGCGGCGTTATACCATTGCAAATATGAAAAATCCGCAGCGCCGCCAAGTCCAATCCGAACCGTTTTCCGAGACCCCGCGACAAAGCCTTGGGCGGTGGACGCTGGCTTTGGTTCGCCGTCGACGCATCTACACCGCTGCCGGCGCGGCGCGAAAACGGCCGGCTTCGACAAATGCTGCATGCGACTTTTTCACCCGTCTGTTCCAGCGCCATGAGTCCGTCACCTTTTAGGCACTTCGTTTCGATCTGCGGCGTCGGTCTGCAGCCCAGGGAGCTCCATCATGATCGGTTTGGTCCGCGCAGCGACGCTTTGCGCCACTCTGGCATTTGGGCTTGTCGCGGCGCAGGCGGCGGATAAACCCTTCAAGCGAGACGATTTGGCCAATTCGGCGATCAAGCTCGAAGCCCAGATCAAGAGCGAAGCCGGGCCCGTCGCCAAAACCAGCGCGACCCTGAAGACCGACGCCGACGCCGCCTTCAGGCGCAACGATTTTCGGACCGGCCTGCAAATCCTCGGGCAAATCGCCGCCACTACACCTGACGACAGTGCCAATTGGCTGCGGCTTGCCCGCGCCATTTTCCAGATACGGCCCGCCAACTCCAGCGAGCAGACTTTCCTGTTCGAGCGTGCCGCGACCGCCGCCTACATCGCCTATCAACGGGCCGCCAATGCCGGCGATGAGGCGGACGCGCTGGCTGTGCTCGGCCGTGCGATGTCGGAGCGAAAGCTGTGGCGGCCGGCGCTCGACAGTCTGCGGCTCTCGCTCGATCTGCGCGAGGTCGGCGAGGTGCGCGGGCAATACGAAAAGATGCGCGACGAGCACGGTTTCCGGCTGCTCGACTATACCGTCAATTCGGACTCGGCCTCGCCGAGGGCCTGTTTCCAGTTCTCCGAGGACCTCGCCAAGCGCACCGACTTCGCGCCCTACCTCGCGCTCGCCGGCAACGACAAGCCGGCATTGACGTCGGAGGGAAAGCAGCTTTGCGTTGACGGGCTGAAGCATGGCGAGCGCTACAACATCCATCTGCGCGCCGGCCTGCCGTCCACCGTCAGGGAAACCCTGCCCAAATCGGCCGAATTCAACATCTATGTGCGCGACCGCAAGCCATTCGTACGCTTCACCGGGCGCGCTTATGTGCTGCCGCGCACCGGCCAGCGCGGCATTCCGCTGGTCAGCGTCAATACTCCGGCGGTGTCGATCAGCGTGTTCAGGATCGGCGACCGGAACCTGATCAACACCGTGATCGACGCCGACTTTCAGCGGGCCTTGAGTCGCTACGAGCTTTCCAGCCTCGGCGACGAACGGGGCGTCAAGGTATGGTCCGGGGAGCTCACAACCGCCACCACGCTCAATCAGGACGTCACGACAGCGTTTCCGGTCGATGAAGCGATCGGCGTTTTGCAGCCCGGCGTCTATGTCATGACCGCGGCGGCCAGGGGGCCGGGCAGCGACGACGACGGATCGCTGGCGACGCAATGGTTCATCGTTTCCGATCTCGGTCTGACCGCCTTCTCCGGCAATGACGGCATCCACGTGTTCGTCAATTCGCTGGCGTCGACCGATGCGGTTGCGAAGGCCGAGGTGCGGCTGGTTGCGCGCAACAACGAGATCCTTGCGATCCGCAAGACCGACGATTCCGGTCACGCGCTGTTCGAGGCCGGGCTTGCGCGGGGCGAGGGCGGTCTCTCGCCGGCCATGTTGACCGTGTTGGGCGACAAGGCCGACTACGCCTTCCTTAGCTTGAAATCCAATGCTTTCGATCTTTCCGACCGCGGCGTGTCCGGCCGGGCGGTACCCGCGGGTGCCGATGCGTTCGTTTATGCCGAACGCGGCGTCTATCGCTCCAGCGAGACGGTCTACCTGACGGCCCTTCTGCGCGACGGCCAGGGCAATGCCGTGGCCGGCGGCCCGCTGACGCTCGTGATCGAGCGACCCGACGGCGTGGAATTCCGCCGCGCGGTGCTTCCGGATCAGGGCGCGGGTGGCAGAACGCTGGCGGTGCCACTCAATTCAGCGGTCCCGACCGGGACTTGGCGGGTGCGGGCCTTCACCGATCCCAAGGCGTCCTCCGTGGGTGAAACCACCTTCATGGTCGAGGACTACGTTCCGGAACGGGTTGAATTTGAATTATCGAGCAAGAATAGGCAGATAAGCACTGATTTTCCTGTAGAACTTAAAGTAAGCGGTCATTTCCTCTACGGCGCGCCGGCCTCGGGGCTGCAGCTCGAGGGTGACATGCTGGTGGCGCCGGCGGCCGAGCGGGCGGGTTTTACGGGGTACCAGTTCGGCGTCGCCGACGAGGAAACCACCAGCAACGAGCGCACGCCGATTGAAAATCTCCCGGAGGCGGATGCCAACGGCGTGGCGACCTTCCCGGTTAGTCTCGCCAAGCCACCGTCATCGACGCGCCCACAGGAAGCTCAAATCTTCATCCGCATGACGGAGGCCGGCGGCCGCGCGGTGGAGCGCAAACTGGTGCTGCCGGTGACGCCGGGCGCCGCGATGATCGGGGTCAAGCCGCTGTTCGGCGACAAGAGCGTCGCGGAAGGCGACAAGGCCGGATTCGACGTTGTGTTCGTATCGCCCGACGGCAAGCCGATGGCGCGCGATGGCCTGCGCTACGAGCTGTTGAAAATCGAATCCCGATATCAATGGTACCGCCAGAACTCATCCTGGGAATATGAGCCGGTCAAATCGACCAGGCGCGTCGCCGACGGCGATCTGACCATCGCTGCCGACAAGCCGTCGCGCATCACCCTGTCGCCGCAACCCGGACGTTATCGCCTCGACGTCAAATCGCCCGAGGCCGATGGACCGCTGACGTCGGTGCAGTTCGACGTCGGCTGGTATTCCGACGGCAGCGCCGATACGCCGGATCTCCTGGAGACCTCGATCGACAAGCCGGAATATCAGTCGGGCGATACCATGGTGGTTTCGGTCAATGCCCGCTCCGCCGGCAAGTTGACCGTCAACGTGCTGGGCGACCGGCTGTTGACGACGCAAACCACCGACGTCAGGGAGGGTACCGCGCAGGTCAAAATTCCCGTCGGCAAGGATTGGGGCACCGGCGCCTATGTGGTGGCGACGCTGCGCCGTCCGCTTGATGCGGCAGCCCTTCGGATGCCGGGCCGCGCCATCGGGCTCAAATGGTTCGGCATCGACAAGAAGACCCGCACGCTTCAGGTTGCGCTGTCGCCGCCGGCGCTGGTGCGCCCGAACACCACGCTGAAGCTGCCGGTCAGGCTCGGCGGACTCAATCCTGGCGAGGATGCAAAGGTCGTCGTTGCCGCGGTCGATGTCGGCATTCTCAACCTCACCAATTACAAGCCGCCGGCGCCCGACGATTACTATCTCGGCCAGCGCCGCCTGACCTCGGAGATCCGTGACCTCTATGGACAGTTGATCGATGGCATGCAGGGCACCCGGGGCCAGCTCAGGACCGGCGGCGACGGCGCCGGCGCGGAGCTGCAGGGCAGCCCGCCGACGCAGAAGCCCCTGGCGCTGTATTCCGGAATCGTCACGGTCGCAGCCGATGGCACGGCGGAAATCAGCTTCGACATTCCGGAGTTCGCCGGCACCGCGCGCGTGATGGCGGTCGCCTGGACGGCAACGAAACTTGGACGCGCCACCACCGATGTCACGGTGCGCGATCCCGTCGTGCTGACGGCGACGCTGCCGCGCTTCCTGCTCAATGGCGACCACAGCACCATGAGCTTCGATCTCGACAACGTCGAGGGCGCGCCTGGCGACTACACCGTCAACGTCAAGACCTCGGGGCCGGTGAAGGTCACCGGCAACCCCGCGACGACCGTAAAACTAGCGGCCAAACAGCGTGCCTCGACGTCGCTGGCGCTCGATGCCGGCGGCGCGGGAACCGCGAGTCTCGATATCGATATCAAGGGGCCGGACGGTCTGACGCTGGCGAGACATTATGCGCTCGACGTCAAGCCGGCGACGCAGATCCTCGCGCGTCGCTCGATAAGGACGCTGGCCAAGGGCGAGAGCCTGACGCTGACATCCGATATGTTCTCGGATCTGGTGCAGGGTACCGGCGGCGTCTCGCTATCGGTTAGTCTGTCCACGGCACTCGATGCTGCGAGCATCCTGAAGGCCCTTGACCGGTATCCCTACGGCTGTTCCGAGCAGATCGCCAGCCGCGCCATGCCGCTGCTTTACGTCAATGATCTGGCTGCCGGCGCTCATCTGGCGATGGATACCGAAGTCGATCAGCGCATCAGGGACGCCATCGACCGGTTGCTGGCGCGGCAGGGCTCCAACGGATCGTTCGGCCTTTGGTCGGCCGGCGGCGATGACGCGTGGCTGGATGCCTACGTTACGGACTTCCTGACGCGCGCCCGCGAGAAAGGATTTGCGGTGCCGGATGTTTTGTTCAAGAACGCACTCGATCGGATCCGCAACTCCGTGGTGAACGCCAACGAACCCGAAAAAGACGGCGGGCGGGACCTCTCCTACGGACTCTACGTGCTCGCCCGTAACGGCGCCGCGCCGATAGGGGATTTGCGGTATCTCGCCGACACCAAGCTGAACAATCTGGCGACTCCGATTGCGAAGGCGCAGCTGGCGGCCGCGCTGGCGCTGGTCGGTGACAAGGGCAGGGCGGAGCGGGTCTATGCCGCAGCCCTCGACAGCCTTGCCCCAAAGCCGGTGCTGGAGTTCGGCCGGGTCGACTACGGCAGCGCTTTGCGCGATGCCGCGGCATTGGTTTCTCTGGCGAGCGAAGGCAATGCGCCAAAGGCGACGCTGACACAGGCGGTGGCGCGGGTCGAAGTGGCGCGCGGACTGACACCCTACACCTCGACCCAGGAAAATGCCTGGCTGGTACTGGCGTCGCGCGCGCTGTCGAAGGAGACCATGGCGCTCGATCTTGACGGCGCGCCGATCAAGACCGCGCTTTACCGCAGCTACAACGCGGCCGAGATGGCAGGCAAACCGGTCAAGATCACCAACACCGGCGATACCCCCGTGCAGGCGGTGGTCTCGGTCAGCGGTTCGCCGGTCACGCCGGAGCCGGCTGCCTCAAACGGCTTCAAGATCGAGCGCAATTATTTCACGCTCGACGGCAAGCCGGCCGATGTGTCGAAGGCCAGACAGAACGATCGTTTCGCGGTCGTGTTGAAGATCACTGAAGCCAAGCCGGAATATGGTCACATCATGGTGTCGGATTATCTGCCGGCGGGCCTCGAGATCGACAATCCGCATCTGGTCTCCTCCGGTGACACGGGTACGCTGGACTGGATCGAGGATGGCAGAGGAGCCGGAAAACACCGAATTCCGTGATGATCGTTTTACGGCCGCTATCGATCGCGCCGGCAATGACAATTCGGTGTTTACGGTGGCCTATGTGGTTCGCGCGGTTTCGCCGGGAAAATACGTACTGCCGCAAGCCTATGTCGAGGACATGTACAATCCTTCGCGCTATGGCCGCACCGGCACCGGCTCGGTCGAGGTACGTCCGGCAAAATGAGCACAACGTCGGCCAAAGCAACTGTGCAGCCGCCCCGGCAGCGCTGGCGCAGGACCAGGCTGGCCGCGGCTGGGGCCGCGGCGGCTTGCGTAATCCTGACGACGACTTTCGTGGCGTGGGTCGTCTCGTTGGGGCCGCTGCCGCTGGCGCAGGCCGGTGAAGTCTCCACGACCATCGTCGATCGTAACGGCAAGCTGCTGCGCGCCTATGCGATGGCCGACGGCCGCTGGCGGTTGCCGGTCGATGCCAAAACCGCCGTCGATCCGGGCTATCTCAAGTTGCTGCTGGCCTATGAAGACCGACGTTTTCGCATCCACAGGGGTGTCGACCCGGTCGCCCTTGGCCGTGCCGCGTTTCAGTTCCTTACCCGCGGCCATATCGTCTCCGGCGGGTCCACGATCACCATGCAACTCGCCCGGCTGATCGAACCGCGGCGGCAGCGGTCGGTTTACGCCAAATTGCGGCAGGTGGTGCGCGCGCTCGAAATCGAGCGGCAGATGAACAAGGACCAGATCCTCGATCGGTACCTCGCGATGGCGCCGTTCGGCGGCAATCTCGAAGGAATTCGGGCGGCATCGATCGCGTATTTCGGAAAGGAGCCGAAGCGATTGTCGCTGGCGGAATCCGCTCTGCTGGTGGCCTTGCCGCAGTCTCCCGAGACACGCAGGCTCGATCGCTATCCTGACGCCGCCCGCGCGGCGCGCGACCGCGTCCTCGATCGCATGGTCGAAGAGGGGCAGATCTCCGAGGAAGACGCTGCCGGCGCGAAGGCCGTACCGGTGCCGCGGTTCCGCAAGCCGATGCCAATCCTGGCGCCGCATTCCGCCGATCAGGCGATGGCGTCCGTGAAGAACACGTCGGTCATCGCGCTGACTCTGGATTCTGGTTTGCAGAAAGTCCTCGAAGCGTTGGCGCGCGACCGGGCGATCGCATTGGGGCCGAATATTTCCGTCGCCATCATCGCGGTGGACAATGCGAGCGGCGACGTGCTGGCGCGGGTCGGCTCGCCCGATTATTTCGATGACCGACGCGCAGGCCAGGTCGATATGACGCGCGCCGTGCGTTCGCCGGGATCGACGCTGAAACCGTTCATCTACGGTATGGCGTTTGAGGATGGGTTCGTTCATCCCGAAAGCCTGATCGATGATCGCCCGGCCCGCTTCGGCTCTTACGCGCCTGAGAATTTCGATATGACCTTTCAGGGCACGGTTCCGGTGCGCAAGGCGCTGCAAATGTCCCTGAACGTACCGGCGGTGGCGTTGCTTGACCGCGTCGGCGCGAGCCGCCTGTCGGCGCGGCTGAAGCAGGCCGGGGCCAGTCTGGTGCTGCCGAAGGACGAAGCGCCCGGCCTCGCCATGGGGCTCGGTGGCGTCGGGATCACGTTGCAGGATCTGGTGCAACTCTATTCCGGGCTGGCGCGGCTCGGCAACGCGCGGCCGCTGCGCGAGATGATCAATGTGCGAGAGGATGCGCGCGACAACCTGAGATTGCTCGATCAGGTCGCGGCGTGGCAGGTGGGAAATGTGCTGATCGGTACGCCGCCGCCGGAGAACGGCGTGCACAACCGGATCGCCTTCAAGACCGGCACAAGCTACGGCTATCGCGACGCCTGGTCGGTCGGCTTCGACGGTCGCATCACCATCGGGGTCTGGGTCGGTCGCCCCGACGGTGCACCCGCGCCCGGAATTGTCGGCCGCACCGCCGCGGCTCCAATCCTTTTCGATGCCTTTGCCCGTACCGGAAAATTGCCGGCGCCGCTGCCCAAGCCGCCAAAGGGTGCTCTGGTGGCGAGCAATGCCAAACTGCCGCTGCCGCTGCGGCGATATCGCCCCGTGGGCGAACTGGTCCGAACCGATGGCGAGCAGGTGCCGCGCATCCAGTTTCCGCTCGATGGCTCGCGGATCGACGCCGGCAGCGCTGATGGTGGCCAATTGGCCCCAATGCCGGTAAAGGTCGCCGGTGGCGTGCTTCCGATGACGATGCTCGTCAACGGTGTGTCGGTCGGCGCAATCGACGGCCGCCGTCAGCGCCTGATCGATCCGCCGGGGCCGGGCTTTGCCAGACTGACCGTGATAGACGCCAGGGGCGCCGCGGACACAGTTGTGATCAGAATTCAGTAAAGCCGAGCTAAGCGGTTGTCGCCATGGCGGTTTCGGCGTATGCGGAACCAATGGCCGAGACCTATTCCCGCCCCCGATTTGGACAACCGCGCGAGCCCAAGAACCGGGTGGATCCGGGTAGCCGGCTTGTCGGCGTGCTTGATTTCGTAACGGGTAGCAATGTCCGCGCCATCGCGTTTCTGACGCTATGCGGGTTCCTGTTGTACCTGCCCGGATTCTTCAATATTCCGCCGATCGATCGCGATGAGGCGCGGTTCGCGCAGGCGACCAAGCAGATGGTTGAAAGCGGCGATTTCGTCGACATCCGGTTCCAGGATGATGTGCGCTACAAGAAGCCCGTTGGCATCTACTGGCTTCAGGCGACCGCGGTCGAAACCGCGTCAGCGCTTGGCCTGCCGCGGGCACAGGTCCGCATCTGGCTGTACCGTGTTCCATCCCTGATCGGCGCGCTCGGGGCCGTGCTTTTGACTTACTGGACGGCCCTGGCCTTTGTTACGCGGCGCGGCGCCGTTCTCGCCGGACTGCTTATGGCAAGCTCGGTCCTGCTCGGCGTTGAGGCACGGCTCGCCAAAACCGATGCAATGCTGCTGTTCACGGTCGTCGCGGCGATGGGCGCGCTGGCGCGGGTGTATCTGTCCTGGCAGCGGGGCGAGGATCCCGTCCATCCGCCATGGACATTGCCGGCGGTCTTCTGGACGGCCCTTGCGGGCGGCATCCTGCTGAAGGGACCGCTGATCCTGATGTTCGTGGCGCTGACGATCGGCGTGCTGGCGATCCTCGATCGGTCCGCAACGTGGCTGTGGCGGTTGCGTCCGGTATGGGGCCTGACCTGGCTCCTGGTTCTGGTGCTGCCCTGGTTCGTCGCGATTTTTTGGCGCGCCGGCGATGCATTCTTTACGGATTCCATCGGCGGCGACATGTTGAGCAAACTTGCGGCGCAGGAATCTCACGGTGCGCCGCCCGGTGTCTATCTGCTGTTGTTCTGGGTGACGTTCTGGCCAGGCGCGCCGTTGGCGGCGATGGCGGTGCCGGCCATCTGGAGAGCGAGGCGAGAGCCCGGCGCGCAGTATCTGCTGGCCTGGCTGGTCCCTTCCTGGATCGTGTTCGAGCTGGTACTGACCAAACTGCCGCATTATGTTCTGCCGCTCTATCCGGCGATCGCTATCCTCGCGGTTGGCGTGCTCGAGCGCCGCGTGCTGTCGCGATCCTGGTTGATGCGCGGGGCAGCCTGGTGGTTTATCATTCCCGCTCTCGCTTCCCTCGTTGCCGTCGTGGGAGCGGTCACCCTGACGCGCCAGCCGGTATTCCTGGCGTGGCCTTTTGTGGCCGCCGCCCTGATCTTCGGGCTGTTCGCATGGTGGCTTTATGATGACACTCATGCTGAACGCTCATTGTTGAACGCCGTGGTCGCGGCGATGTTTCTGGCCGTGGCCCTTTATGGCGTCGTCCTGCCGGCATTGACCCCGCTGTTCCCGAGCGCCGAAATTGCGCGGGCGCTCCGCAATGTCGCCTGTGTTGGACCGAAAGCAGCGGCCGCTGGTTTCCACGAGCCGAGTTCTGGTCTTCATGACCGGAACGTCGACGCAGTTGACCGATGGATCGGGGGCTGCGGATTTTCTGGCGCAGGGCAGTTGCCGCTTTGCACTTGTGGAGCAGCGTTCGGAACGTGCATTTGCCCAGCGCGCCGAAGCGATCGGGTTGCGCTACAATGTCGCCACGCGCATTGACGGCTACAATATTTCGCAAGGGCGGTCGATCTCGATCGCGATCTTCCGCTCCGAAGGTACGGAATAAGATGTCCGCTCAGGTCGACGTCGGCGAAGCCTCAAATTACTTCGCGCGTCTTTTCGTCCTGATCTCGACGTCGCTGGCTCAATTGGTGCGTCCGCCATCGCATGCAAGACGCGCCGAAGCCGCGCGGAGATTGGGGCGTCGCTCGCTGCTGATGTCGGCGATTGTCGGCGTGTTTATCATCGTCTTGATGGTCGGATTCGATGCGCGGGAGATCGGCCTGATGCCGCCTCGCGGCTCGCCGAACCTGTGGCCGGTTCGCATCCTGACGGAGTTCGGCAAGGATGCCTATGTGCTGTTAGTGCTCGCTTTGATGCTGCTTGCTGTTGCCTTTTTTGCGGCAGGATTACGAGGCGTGTCGCAAGCCAGGCTGCTGAGCTTTGGCTTGCGCCTGCAGTTTCTGTTCTTCGCTGTGCTGGTGCCGCTGCTTGCCGGCGAAATACTCAAATGGATCGCTGGTCGCGGCCGGCCATTCGTGGGCGGCAAGGCCAACCCGTTCAATTTCGTTCCCTTCGCCGGAACGGAAGCCCATGCCAGCCTGCCATCGGCGCACACCATTACAGCTTTTGCCCTGGCTTTCGCGATCGGTTCGGTCTGGCCACGGGCGCGGGGCGCGATGATCGTCTATGCGCTCCTGATCAGCGTCAGTCGCCTGGTGCTTTTGGCCCATCATCCGAGCGATGTGGTTGCGGGCGCGCTGATCGGCGTGGTCGGCGCCATGGGCGTGCGATACTGGTTCGCTGCGCGCGGCCTGGGGTTCGCCATTGGCCGCGACGGCACGATTTCGGCACTCGCTCCAGGTCGTCTCAAAAGGGTTGCCCACGGGGCGTCAGCCCCATAAGAAACGGGCGCTGGACGCAAGCTGCGGCGGCTGCCGGCCAATTCTAATGGTGAGTGTGGATTTGCCTTCCTCTAACACAGCCGAAGTGGCCGTTTCCGTCGTTGTTCCCGTGCGCAATGAGGCCGGCAACGTGGCTCCCCTGATTGCCGAAATCGCGGCTGCTCTCGACGGCCGTTGGATCTATGAAATCATCTACGTCAATGACGGTTCAACGGACGCGACCGGAGAGCGGCTTCTCGCCGCCATGAGGCAGCGCGGAAATCTGCGCCAGATTCGCCACGCGACATCGTCGGGCCAATCGGCTGCCGTGCGAAGCGGAGTCCGTGCAGCGCGCGGCGCCATCGTGGCGACGCTCGATGGTGACGGCCAAAACAATCCCGCGTTCCTGCCGGACTTGATTTCGGCAATCGAAAAGGGCGGCGAGCGGGTCGGCCTTGCCGCGGGTCAGAGAGTCGGACGCAAGGACACCGGCTTCAAGAAGATCCAGTCGCGCATCGCCAACGCGGTGCGTAACGCAATCCTGCGCGATGGCACCCGCGATACCGGCTGCGGCCTGAAGGCATTCCGGCGCGAGGTGTTCCTGGCGCTGCCTTATTTCGACGGGCTTCATCGCTTTCTGCCGGCACTTGTACGCCGTGAAGGGTACGAGATCGCCTATGTCAACGTGACGGATCGGCCACGGCATTCCGGCGTGTCAAATTACGGATTCTTCGACCGGCTATGGATCGGGATCATGGATCTGGCGGGCGTATGGTGGTTGATCCGCCGCAAGAAACCGACGCCAGTTGCGACCGAGGTGACGTTATGACCGAGCTGTTCAGCAACCTCGCCAGCTACCTGCACGATGTCTTCGTCATCAAGTTCGACGGCTGGGTGATACTCGGATTCGTGGCGCAGGCATTTTTCACGATGCGATTCGTCGTGCAGTGGATTGCGTCGGAACGCGCGCGCAGGAGCGTGATCCCGGTGGCTTTCTGGTTCTTTTCCATCGGCGGCGGTGCGCTGCTCTTGGTCTACGCGCTTTACCGCAGAGATCCCGTGTTCATTGCGGGACAGGCGCTCGGGCTCGTCGTGTATGTTCGCAATCTCTATTTCATCGTCATACATAGACGGCAGGTCTCCGCCGACAATTGAGCCTCCTCGATTGGCGCGATGCCTGCTTGTTGACCTGGACCGGCCGAGGACCGGGGCGATTTGCCCTCAAAGCGACGTTCTCGCACTCGCTGTCAGCGTGCGGGATTTTACCGCAACCGGCAAGCGCTGGCATTAGCGGCAAGTTCGTGTAGGTTTACCCCAACAACGGGCGGCAAGCCCGGGATCTTATGGGGGGAGCAACATGAATTTAAAAAAACAAATCGTTTCGTACTTCACGCTCATCGCAACCGGCATCGCGGCGGCAGGCCTTATGTCAATGGCGGTGCCAGCCAGAGCACAGCAGGCGGCGGTCGCGATCGACAATGACGACATCGGCGGGGTCGTGCGCGGTCCGGCTGGACCCGAAGCGGGCGTCTGGGTGATTGCGGAGACCACCGAGCTTCCGACGAAATTCGCCAAGATCGTCGTCACCGACGACCAGGGGCGCTTTGTGATCCCCGACCTGCCGCCGAACGTGAACTACGAGGTGTGGGTTCGCGGCTATGGCCTGGTGGACTCGCCCAGGCTGCGCGCGAAGCCCGGCCAGTTGCTCAGTCTGACGGCCGTGCCGGCGCCCAATGACGCGGCTGCGGCCCATTATTATCCGGCGATCTACTGGTTCACGTTGCTGAAAATTCCGCCGGCCAAGGATTTCGGCGGCACGACGGATATCCCGAAGGAGATCACGCAGGATATCTGGCGTCAGCGCATGAACAATGTCGATTGCATCGGCTGCCATCAGCTTGGCCAGGAATCTACCCGCACCATCCCGGCCGCGTTCGGAGAATTCAAAACGGGCGAGGAAGCGTGGATGCGTCGGGTCTCCTCGGGGCAAACCGGCGAATGGATGGTGAACCGGCTTGCCGGACAGCTCGGCAGCGTGCCGTTCAAATATTTCGGTGACTGGACCGACCGCGTGGCCAAGGGCGAATTGCCCAAGACCAAGCCGCCGCGGCCGTCGGGCATCGAGCGCAACGTGGTCATCTCGTCATGGGAATGGGCCACGGAGAAGCACTTTGTCCATGATCTGATTTCCTCGGACCGGCGCAACCCGACCGTCAACGCCTACGGCCCGTTGTATGGCTCGAACGAATACTCCTCCGACGACATGCCGATCCTCGATCCGAAGACGAGCACGGTGACCTTCTTCAAGATGCCGGTTGCCGATCCGAACGCGCCGGAGTCGTTTGGACCACCGCTGCATCCCAACGCCACGCCAAAGCCGATCGGCGCGTCGGCCTATTGGGGCGACGAGAAGATCTGGAGCCAGAAGGCGAACAATCATAACGGCATGTTCGACGGCAAGGGCCGGGTGTGGTTCGCCGCCGCCGTGCGCGGGATCCAAAACCCCGCATTTTGCAAGAAGGGCTCGGATCACCCGTCGGCCAAGGCGTTCCCGCTCGAACTGTCGGGACGGCAAGCGTCGATGCTCGATCCCAAGACGATGAAGTACAGCTTCATCGACACCTGCTTTGGCACCCATCATCCGCAGTTCGGTTACGATGCCGACAACACGCTGTGGTTCTCCGGCACCGGGCCGGTGGCCGGCTGGATCAACACCAGGGTTTGGGACGAAACCGGCGATGCGGTGAAGGCGCAGGGCTGGGCGCCGTGGGTTCTCGATACCAACGGCAATGGCAAGGTGGACGAATACACGGAGCCCGGCGCCCCGGCGCAGGCGGACAAGGACATGCGGATCGCGGGATCCGGACCTTACGCCGTGATGCCGCATCCGACCGACGGTTCGATCTGGTATGCCTTCAACGTGTTCGCGGGCACGCCCGGCTTCCTGCGGTTCGACCCCAAGACCAAGCTGTCGGAATTCTACGCCATTCCCAAGGAAGGCATCGGCATCCGCGGCGGCGACATCGACAAGAACGGCGTGCTCTGGGGCTCCGGCTCGAACGGAAGCCTGATCAGTTTCGACCGCCGCAAATGCAAGAACCCGCTTAACGGGCCGAATGCGACCGGCACGCATTGCCCGGAAGGCTTTGCCTTCCATAAATATCCGGGCCCGGGTTTTGAGGGCTTCGAAAACGCCAGCGCCGAGGCGAGCTACTGGACCTGGGTCGATCAACACAACGCGGTGGGCCTTGGCGAGAACGTCCCGATCTCCACCGCCAACCTCAACGACGGTTTCATTGCCTTCAAGGACGGACAAATGGTGATGCTCCGAATCCCATATCCGATCAGCTTTTTTGCCAAGGGGCTCGATGCGCGCATTGACGATCCGAATGCCGGTTGGAAGGGCCGGGGGCTGTGGAGCACGAGCGGTGACCGCGTGCCCTGGCTGATGGAGGGCGGCAAGGGTTCGAAGCCGCGCGCCGTGCATATCCAGATACGTCCCGATCCGCTCGCGAAGTAGAGCATGCCGGGAGGCCGGCGTTCGGCTCATGACGAGTCGTTCGCCGGCGCCGCGAGTTGATTGAATAGGGATGCTATTTGCCGTGGGGCGCCGCTCGCGATTGGCACGTTGCGGCGCCTTCGCAATGTGGCCGCTGACGGCAGGTCCTACGCGGCATTGAATGCCTCGAACCCGCGGGCGAGATCAGCCTTGAGGTCCTCGACATTCTCCAGCCCGATATGCAGCCTCAGGGTCGGGCCGCCGGGCGCCCACTTGGAGGCCGTTCGATAGGTTGCACAGTCGAATGGAATGACGAGGCTTTCGAAACCGCCCCATGAATAGCCCATGCCAAACAATTTGACGGTATCGAGCAAGGCATCGACTGATTTCTGCGGCGCCGGCTTCAGAACAATGCTGAACAGGCCGGACGCGCCGGTAAAGTCCCGCTTCCAGATCGCATGACCCGGATCACTCTCGAGTGCCGGGTGCAACACCCTGACGACCTCGGGCCGCGCCGAAAGCCATCGCGCCATTTCGAGCCCCGATCGATGATGCTGCGCAAGGCGCACCGCGAGCGTGCGCAAACCGCGTATCGCCAGGAACACATCATCGGGACCAGCACAAACACCGAGCAGGCGGATCGTTTCGGAGATCGCAGGCCAGGCTTTCGCGTTCGCCGAAATGGTTCCGAACATGATGTCGGAATGCCCGCCGATATATTTGGTGGCGGCCTGTATGCTGATATCGACGCCATGGTCCAGCGAGCGGTGAAACAGCGGGGTCGCCCACGTGTTGTCGTCGATCACAAGCGCGCCGCGCGCATGCGCCACCGAAGCGATGGCCGGGATGTCAGGCATTTCGAAGGATTGCGAGCCGGGCGCCTCAACGAGCACCGCCTTGGTGTTGGGCTTGAACAATTCAGCGATGCCGGCGCCGATCAACGGATCGAAATAGGTGGTCTCGACGCCATAGCGGGCCAGCAAGCCGTTGCAAAAAATGCGCGAAGGCCGGTAGACGTTGTCGCAAACCAGGAGATGGTCGCCCGACTTAAGCACCGCGAGCAAGGTCGTGGTGATCGCCGATAGTCCCGAGGGCGCAAGACCGACGCCCGCGCATTGAGGGCCCTCGAGGGCTATCAGCGCCTCCTGCAGCGCCCTGGTGGTCGGTGTTCCGTGGCGACCATACTGGAACTCGCCGCGATGGGCATGCAGGTCGTCCGCGGTCGGATAAAGCACCGTGGAACCATGGACGACCGGCGGATTGACGAATCCCCTCTGCGCCTTGGTGTCGCGGCCGGCGGTTACCAGCCTGGTTTCCGCCCTCAGCGGCGTCGTCCGTCCGTCATGCCCTGAAGAACTCATGTTTTCCGCCACCACCAATGGTTTCCCCGACCGCCACGCCTCGCGAAGGTCCGCTGAATCCGCAGGATGCGGGTCGGATCGTTAATAGCAGGACAGGGAAGACGGACGTCAACCCCTTGACCCGGCCCTCCAGTCGTTCTGTGATGCGCCGCAACTGTTCGTCGCTGCATGTTGAGGGGCTCGCTGCGACCATCAATTCATCGCTCCGCCGATTTATGGGTCATCGCGCCCATTCAGGCCGGCATTTGCGGTGGTGGATCATTGGGTTGGCCCGTTGGCGCGCGCGATGATAAGCAACCTTCCCGGACGTCCTCGAAAGGCCTCGCCATGAAACGCGCATCTCTCGTCTTTACCGTTGCTCTCGCTGCCGGTCTCTCGACCCAGGCCGCCACCGCGCAGACGCTCAAGACGGTCAAGGACCGCGGCGTGTTGTCCTGCGGCGTGAGCCAGGGGTTGCCGGGCTTTTCCTCTCCCGACGACAAGGGCAACTGGACCGGGCTCGACGTCGACGTTTGCCGCGCCATCGCGGTCGCCATCTTCAATGATCCGACCAAGATCAAGTTCGTGCCGTTGTCGGCCAAGGATCGCTTCACCGCCCTTCAATCCGGCGAAATCGATGTGCTCTCGCGCAATACCACCTGGACGCTGTCTCGCGATACCACGCTCGGCGCCAATTTCACCGGGGTGACCTATTATGACGGTCAGGGCTTTCTGGTGAAGAAATCCCTCAAGGTGAATTCCGCGCTGGAATTGAACAGCGCCTCGGTTTGCGTGCAAACCGGCACAACCAACGAGCAGAATCTCGCCGATTACTTCAAGGGCAACAACATGAAGTACGAGGTGATCGCGTTTGGTACCGCCGACGAGACGGTGAAGGCCTACGAGTCCGGACGGTGCGACGTATTCACCTCGGACGTGTCGCAGCTTTATGCCGAGCGGCTGAAGCTTTCGAATCCCGCCGATCATGCCGTGCTTCCGGAAGTGATCTCGAAGGAGCCGCTCGGCCCGATGGTGCGCCATGGCGACGATCAATGGTTCGATATCGTCAAGTGGGTGCTGTTTGCCATGGTTGACGCGGAAGAACTCGGTGTTACCCAAAAGAACATCGATGAGATGGTAAAATCGGACAAGCCGGAGCTCAAGCGGGCCTTCGGTACCGACGGCAATCTCGGCGAACAGCTCGGCCTGACCAAGGATTGGGTGATACGGATCGTCAAGGCGGTCGGCAATTACGGCGAGACCTTTGATCGGAATGTGGGGGCTGGTTCGAAACTCGGGATCGCCCGCGGACTCAACCAGCTCTGGAACAAGGGTGGAATTCAGTACGCGCCGCCGATCCGCTGATCGCAGCGGGCCCATCGGCGATGACGATCGAGCCCCGCAAGCCGCCGTCGCAGTTTGTCATCAAACTGCAGCGCGCACTCGGCGGCCAGGCCGGGTGGGGGGGATTCGTCCTCCAGCTCTTGTTCGTCGCCGTGCTCGCCTGGATCGCTTACGAGATCGTCTCCAATGCCAGCGAAAATCTGAAGGCGCAGCGGATCACCGCGGGCTTTGGCTTTCTGGCCAATACGGCGGGCTTTGACGTCAGCCAGAGCCTCATTTCCTATTCGGGATCCGATACCTACACGCGGGTGTTTTTCGTCGGCCTGCTCAACACGCTGCTGGTTTCGCTGATCGGCGTCTTCTTCGCCACCTTGATTGGTTTTTTGGTTGCGCTTGGTCGGTTGTCGCCTAACTGGCTGCTGGCGCGAATATCCGGCGGCTATGTCGAACTGGTGCGCAATCTGCCGCTGTTGTTCCAGATTCTGTTCTGGTATCTGGCGGTGCTCGCAGCGCTGCCCAATCCACGGCAAAGCATCGCGCTGTTTGGCAGCTTCTTTCTCAGCAATCGCGGCCTCGTCGTTCCTAAGCCGATCGGCGACCCCGGTTTCGAACCGTTCATGCTGGCCGTCCTGATGGCTGTTGCCGCCTCAGTCGGATTGTGGCGCTATTCGCGGTGGCAACTCTTCCAGAACGGCAGGATGATCAGGGTCTGGCCTTATGTGCTGGGTTTGCTGATCGGGCTGCCGCTTGCCAGTGGATTGATCTTCGGCGCGCCGGTGTCGTTCGAGGTGCCGGTTCTCAAGGGATTCAATTTTGCCGGTGGCTCGCGCGTCATTCCGGAGTTCGTGGCGCTGACGCTGGCGCTCTCGACCTATACCGCAGCCTTCATCGCCGAGATCGTGCGTGCCGGTATTCTGTCGGTCCATAAGGGGCAGATGGAGGCCGGCGCCTCGCTCGGGCTGCCGCGCGGCTCGGTACTGCGGCTGATCGTGATTCCGCAGGCGTTGCGCGTCATCCTGCCGCCGCTCACCAACCAGTATCTCAACCTGACCAAGAACTCGTCGCTGGCGGTGGCGATCGGCTACCCCGACCTGGTTTCGGTGTTTGCGGGCACGACGCTGAGCCAGACCGGGCAGGCGATCGAAATCATTGGCATCACCATGGGTGTCTATCTCCTGATCTCGCTGGTGACGAGCGCGATCATGAGTTTCTACGGTTGGCGGCTCGGACGGAGCCTGGGCGGATGAACGACATCACGGAGTCCGCATTCGTCCGCCGGGACCTCGTTCCCGAGCGCGCCGCGCCGGTTAAGACGACCGGTTTTGCCGGCTTCCTGCGCACGCGGTTGTTCAATTCGCCGACCAATATCGTGATTTCGCTCGTGAGCGCACTGCTGCTGTGGTTCATCTTGGTTCCGACGATAAAATTCCTGCTGATCGACGCGGTCTGGAGCGGCAAGGATCGCACGGCCTGTCTGGCTGAAAATGCCGGACATCCCGTCGGCGCCTGCTGGCCGTTCATCCAGGCGAAATTCAGCCAGTTCATTTACGGCTTCTATCCCGAACCTGAGCGGTGGCGGGTCAATTTGACATTCTTCCTTGCCGCGATCCTGCTGCTGCCGCTGTTGATCCCGCGGCTCCCGGCCAAGGGCGTCAACGCCAATCTGTTTTTCCTCGCATTTCCGGCGATTGCCTTTTTCTTGCTGCATGGCGGCGGCCTTGAGGGTTTCGCTCTGAGCTGGACCGCGGGGTTCCTGTCGGGATTTGCCAGCAGCATCGCCCACGCGGGAGGGGACTTGTCGCGTGCGGGCGTCTCATTAGCTGAACTCAACCTCGGTTGCCGGGCCATTGTTGAAGCTTTTGGGATGGCTCGTTGTTCTACTCGGCGAGGCTCTGCATTATCTGATCGCGCCACTAACGTGGCTGCGCGATCAGATTCAGATGTCGCGTCGTCCGGTCTGGATCGACTTTGGGTTGACGGCTGCAATTGTCTCGACCCTGTTATTCTGGCTGAACGGCGGTACGCGCGCCGGCTGGCGTCCTCTGATCACGAGTCTTTCGACGTTTGCCGGCCTCGGCATCGTCATGGCAATCATGGGCCTCGATCGCGGCGGATTGCCGGTGGTCGATACCCGGCTCTGGGGCGGCCTGCTGGTGACGCTGGTGGTGTCGGTCACTGGCATCGTGGCCTCGATGCCGGTCGGAATCGCCCTGGCGCTTGGACGGCGTTCGACGATTCCGCTGATCCGGATTTTCTCGACGGCCTTCATCGAGTTCTGGCGCGGGGTGCCGCTGATCACGGTGTTGTTTTTCGCGACCTACATGCTGCCGCTGTTCGTTCCAACCGGATTCAGCGTCGACGGGCTGATGCGGGCCCTGATCGGCATCGCCTTGTTCGCCGGCGCCTATCAGGCCGAGGTCATCCGGGGCGGCCTGCAGGCGATCCCGCGCGGGCAGGGCGAGGCCGCGAGCGCGCTTGGCCTCTCCTGGTGGAAGACGACAGCATTGATCGTGATGCCGCAGGCGCTGCGCCACGTCATCCCGGGCCTGGTCAACAGCTTCATTGCGCTGTTCAAGGACACCTCATTGGTTTCGATCGTTGCGCTGTTCGATTTGCTCGGACAGCTCCGGGCATCCTTCAGCGACCCCGCATGGGCGACACCGACCACGCTGTTTACCGGGTTTGCCTTCACCGGATTGATTTACTTTAGCTTCTGCTTTGGAATGTCCCGCTACTCCCTGTTCGTCGAGGGCAGGCTGAACTCGTACCGGCGTTGAGCAAACATCATGACCGCAAATCCAATTGTCAGCGTTGCCGGCCTCAACAAATGGTACGGTGATTTCCATGTGCTGCGCGACATCGGCATCGATGTCGCAAAAGGCGAGCGCATCGTGATATGCGGCCCTTCGGGTTCGGGAAAATCGACGCTGATCCGTTGTATCAACGCGCTTGAGGAGTTTCAGGAAGGTCGGATCATCGTGGACGGCATTGAGCTCGGGCCGAATTTGCGGCGGGTCGATGAAGTCCGCCGTGAAGTCGGAATGGTGTTCCAGAGTTTCAATTTATTCCCGCATTTGACCGTGCTGGAGAATTGCACGCTGGCGCCGATCTGGGTGCGGAACATTCCAAAGAGAGACGCGGAAGCCGCGGCGATGAAATATCTGGAGCGGGTGAAGATTCCGCATCAGGCCAATAAATATCCGGGCCAGATGTCCGGCGGCCAGCAGCAGCGCGTCGCCATCGCGCGCGCGCTGACCATGAACCCCAAGGTGATGCTGTTCGACGAGCCGACCTCGGCGCTTGATCCAGAAATGGTCAAGGAGGTGCTCGACACCATGGTCGACCTCGCCAATGAGGGCATGACCATGCTGGTCGTGACCCATGAAATGGGGTTTGCCAGGGAAGTCGCCGATCGCATCGTATTCATGGATGCCGGGCAGATTATCGAGGCGAACACGCCCGCAAACTTCTTCGCCAATCCGCAGCACGCGCGGACCAGGCTGTTTCTCAGCCAGATATTGCGCTGAGTCTTGACTTGCTCACACCTTCTCGAACGGCACGTCGATCTTGTTGTGCTTTTCCAGCCATTGCGGCACGGGCAGGTTTTTCGAGCGCATGAAATCCGGATTGAACAGTTTTGATTGATAACGGTTTCCGGAATCGCAGAGGATTGTCACGATGGTCCTGCCGGGGCCGAGCTGCCTGGCGAGCCGGATCGCGCCGGCAACATTGATGCCCGTCGAGCCGCCCAGGCATAAGCCTTCATGTTCGAGCAACTCGTAGATCACCGTCACGGCCTCTTCGTCCGGAATCAGGAGGGCGTCGTCGACCTTCGCGGTCTCGATCACGGGCGTGACGCGACCCAGCCCGATGCCCTCGGTGATCGATCCGCCCGGCGTCGATTTGGCCACACCATGCTTGAACAGTTCGTACATTGCAGCGCCATGAGGATCGGCGCAGGCAACGACGATGCCCTTGTTCTTTTCCTTCAGGTAGCGGCTGATGCCGGCGAGCGTGCCGCCGGTGCCGACCGAGCAAATGAATCCGTCGAGCTTGCCGCCGGTTTGTTGCCAGATTTCCGGACCGGTCGAATCGTAATGCGCCTTGGCGTTATCGAGGTTGTTCCACTGATCGGCAAACAACACACCGTTCGGCTCGGTCTTGCGCAGTCGATCGGCCAATCGTCGTCCGACGTGCTGGTAATTGTTCGGATTGGCATAGGGCAGCGCCGGCACCTCGACCAGTTCGGCGCCGCACAGCCGCAGCATATCCTTCTTTTCCTGGCTCTGGGTCTCCGGGATGACGATCAAGGTCCGGTAACCACGCGCGCTGGCCACCACCGCCAGACCGATTCCGGTATTGCCCGCGGTTGCTTCCACAACCAAGCCGCCCGGCCTGAGGTCGCCGCGTTTTTCGGCTTCGAGGATCATCCACTTGCCGGCGCGGTCTTTCACTGATTGGCCGGGATTCATGAACTCGGCCTTGCCGAGAATGGTGCAGCCGGTCTGTTCGGAAGCCCGCCTCAGCTTGATAAGCGGGGTATTGCCGATCGCTTCGACGACGTCATTATCGATATTCATGTGCGAGAAATCTTGCCGGTCTGCTGCCAAATCCGCCGACGACCCTAGAGCGCGATCATCAAAAGTGGAAGCCGGTTTTGCGCCCGATCGCGCTCTAATTACTTAAGGGCGCATGATCGTTTCGCCAAACCGCTCACACTTTGGCGGATCATGCGGCCTGCGCGGTCAGCAAAAGCGGAAGCCGGTTTTCCGGCCGATTGTGCGGTGCGTCCTATTTTGTTTTCTCGAACACAACCTGGCGGACGTCGATATTTCCCGACAGGAATCCTGCTTCGCAATAGGCGAGGTAGTATTCCCACAGCCGCCGGAACCGGTCGTCAAAGCCGAGCGGCATCAGGTTCGGCCAGGCGGCGCGAAAGTTATTTCGCCAGGTCGCGAGCGTCTTGGCATAATCTTGCCCGAAAATGCGCTCGCGAATGACAGGGACGCCGAACCGTTCGCCCAGCGACTTGAGTATCTGGGGTGAGGGCAGCATGCCACCCGGAAAAACATAGCGCTGGATGAAGTCGACCTCGCGGCGATAGGTCTGGAACAGATCGTCCCGGATGGTAATGGCCTGGATGCCGGCGAAGCCGCCAGGCAGGAGGCGGTCGCGCAACTGCGAGAAATATCTCGGCCAGAACTGCTCACCCACCGCTTCGATCATCTCGATCGAGGCGATACGGTCATACCGGTCGCGCTCGTCGCGGTAATCCTGCAGTCGGATTTCCACTCGATCGCTGAGGCCCGCGGACTGAATGCGCGCTTGCGCAAAATCGCGCTGCTCCTTGCTGATGGTAAGTCCCACCACCTTCGCGCCAAAGGTTTTGGCGACATACTCGGCGAAGCCTCCCCAGCCGCACCCGATCTCCAGCACTTTCTGGCCGGGCCGCAGGTCGATCGCTTCGGCGAGCCTGCGGTATTTGTTGTTTTGGGCGGCCGTCAAATCCGCGGTGTCGTCCTCGAAAAGGGCTGAGGAATAGGTCATGCTCGGATCGAGCCACGCCGAATAAAAGGCGTTGCCAATGTCGTAATGTGCATAGATGTTACGTCGTGCCTGCCGCCTGGTATTGCGGTTGAACCAGTGCCTGACCGTTTGGAAAGTGCGTATCATCGGCTTGCCAATGAGCATCGTCTGCATCCAATCCTGATTGATGCAGAAGAGATAGAGGAACTGCGTCAGGTCCGGCGTGTCCCATTCACCGCGCAGATAGGCCTCGGCGATGCCGATGTCGCCGCTCCGGAGCAGCCGCGCCGCGAAGCCGTAATTGTAGACTTTCATGGCGGCGGCCGGTCCCGGCCCGTTGTCGCCCAGCCTGATCGTGCGGCCGTCCGGCAGGGTCACCTTGAGCGAGCCGTGCCGCAGCTTCGAGCCGAAGCCAAGCGCTACCCGGACCAGGCGGGGCAGTTCCGGAAGTAAAGAGTCTACGGTTTCAGACGTGACCGAAATCGCTTCGGGCATGGTCGATCGACCTGGCTTTACCGTCTGCCACAGGCAGACAACGCCGGCGAAGTATAATCGCTGCCTTTCCCCGTCGCCAAGCGGCTAATGATGGCGTTAGGGGGATCGGCAGCGTGAGGCACGAACGCGGCAACTGCACCGCATTGAAGACGCAGAAAAGCCCGATGACTCATGGAAAATCGGATCGGACCTCAACCAGGCCGGGACCGTCCTTAAATGGTTGAAGCGCCCGGCCGTGCGGCGTATAGCGGTCGCATGTCGAGACAATCAGAGGCTGATAACGGCACCGCCGCGACGGAGGCGATACCGGACTGCCCGCGTTGCCATAAGCCGCTGGCGCTGTGTGTTTGCGACAGCATTACGCCGATCGAGAGCCGCGTTTCGCTGCTGATCCTGCAGCATCCGCAGGAGCAGGACAGGGCGCTTGGCACGGCGCGGCTGACTGCGATGCACTTTGCCGACGCGGTCCTGAAAATCGGATTGTCGTGGCCGAGCCTGTCCAAGGCGCTGGGAAGGCCGGTCGCCGATCCCTCGCGCTGGGCGGTGCTTTACCTTGGGTCCGCGAAAGTCGCCGATCTCGAGGCCAAGACCGATATTGTCGCCATCAACCGCAAAGGAGAGGTCGAGGATAATCAGCGCGCCATCCTGAAGGACATCGAGGGTATTGTGCTGCTCGACGGCACCTGGAGCCAGGCCAAGGCGCTTTGGTGGCGCAACGCCTGGATGCTGAAGTGCCAGCGGGTGATCCTGGGTCCGTCGCGTCCGTCACGTTACGGCAAGCTCCGCCGCGAGCCGCGTCGCGATGGCCTTTCCACCATTGAGGCGGCGGCGATGCTGCTTTCCAGCCTCGAAAAGCGACCCGATATCGCCGAGACGCTCCACGCCAGTTTCGAGCGGATGCTGACTAAATACCGTGAGTTCCAGAGCGCACAGCCCGCGCTTGCACCCAAACCGCGGCCGAAGCGGGATTACCGCCGCCGGCGCGCCTGAAGAGAACGCTTTCGGGCGAGACGGCCCGGTTCGGGTCGTGAAGCGCGTCAGAAATCCGAGGGGGCAGGTCTGAATTCAATCAGGACCGAACCAACGGCCCTTGGTTGCCTATGCCCGAGAGGGCGTATATGAAATCGCCGGATGAGGCCACGTGGCGGAGTGGTTACGCAACGGTCTGCAAAACCGTGTACACCAGTTCAATTCTGGTCGTGGCCTCCATCAATACAATCAGTTCCTTGTAAGAGGTTTGTGAGGTGGTGCTTCAGGTGTCCCGCGCGGCCCCCGGAGGGGCGGAGCGGGCGCCGCAGGAAAGCTCCCGCAGAACGGCCGGCGGGCGGCCCGGAACCCGCATTTGACCGCTTCACGGCCCCCAGCGATCAGCAGGTGGCGTGCCAGCCCTCGGGAAACGGAAGCAGGGGCCACGCCAGACCATTGTCGTTGGCGGGTTTCGGCGGCTGGTCGAACATCGGCAGGGCGGTCATGAAATCCTCCTGCGGGGCGGGCGCAACGGCCTCTCTTACGGTATCCAGCAATCGTTCGAATTCCGCTTCGCTCATCGCGCTCTCCCACGTTCGAGCGCGCAAGATCTCAAAACTCCCTTGATGCCGGATTGAGCGGACGGCTCAATTTTTAACGACCGGAGAAAATCGCGGCAGGTTTGGTTACTGAGCGATTAATCGTCGCCAGCCTAGACGGTGTTGGCCGCGATCCAGTGTGCAAAAGAACACATATGGGGAAATTTTTTCCCGGGTTTGCCGACATGATCATAGCGCCACTGGGGCGCCCGCCCAATCAACGGGATGCCGCCATGGATGACCCGGGGGTTCAAGGAGAGTTATGAGAAGCGCTGGCGCGGTGAATTGAAGGGCGTGTCATGACGCGCCCATCGGACCGGAAGCGTAACCGCTAAGAGTTGTGGACACATGCCCGCCGGCTGAAGCGGTAACCGGGAATTAATCTGATCAGCCCACAATTTAAATCGGTTCTACAGGTGTAACGCGTAAGGGAGCCGTCGCGAGGACGATCCAGCGGCGGCTCCCTTTTTTTGTGAGGTCAATGCAGGTGACCACGACATCGGAAACACAAATCCAAACCGAGGCAACGGATAAGCCCACAGCACCGAGCAAGCAGTCCAGCCGGAAGTCGATTTTGGCGCTGTCGGTGTTTGCTTTAGGCCTAAATGCTACGGCTGCCGTCTATACACTGTCGCCTTCCGATTTTGCCTTGCCGAATGTCAGCGGCTTGGTGGCCGAACTGCTTCCGTATCAGAGAGCGTCAGATCCAATACCGGAGGCAATTGTTGCGGCCTTGAAGGGTATTCAGTCGGTCCAGCAGCACCAAGCTGCGGTGCTTCAAGAACATAGCGCTTTATTGCAACAGAACGCAGCCCTGCTTCAGCAGGATTCAGCTACATTTGATGCCCTAAGACACGGCCTGACGGACGAAAAAGTCGATGTGAAGAAGATATCTTCTCAGCTTTCGACGCTGATGGCGAAGGTCGACTCGCTTCAAAATACGATAACGTCGGAGATAACTTCCTCTATTCCAAAAGGACGTGCCCGCGCCCGGTTATCCGGAGCGGCGCGCAAAAGGATGGCTCGGCAAGCCAAACCGCTTGGACCTATTTCGGTTGGAGGAGCCCCGTTAACTACGGCACCGGCGCAAGGCTGGGGTCCGCAACAAAGCCCAGAAGGCTGATGTGATTGAGCAGGGCGCGGGGCCTTGGTCCCGCGCATTTTTTATCGGCAGCTAAGCTTGCTTCTTGACCGGCACCTTGCCGGTCCCGCCACATACTTTGCACGGCTCAAACAGAATCTTGCGCGTCGGGTGGGGTGACCGCATCCGGGGTTCATTGCTGGTCCCGAAGCAGGCTTCGCAGTCCTTGGTTTGGTCGCTCATTTTTTTGATCTCCTCGAATCGAGGCGCGATGCCTCGCGGGGGATCGAAAGACTTCCAGGCTTGTCCGAACAACGCACCACCCACAGCGGCCGGCGGCTTGAGGCCAATTCAAATAGAGAGGGCTTCGGTCCCGCGCCGCCCGGGCCTTATATGGTCATATTTGGCGAGCAATGCTGGCTGCACAGAATGGCTGTCCCGAGTGCAAAGGATCGCTATGTCGCAGGATAGGAGATTCACAGCGTTGGCTGCGGCGCTGCTGTCCGTCCTCCCGATTGGCGCTTGCGTAACTTCAACGCCGATGAACGCGCTAGCCGAAGTCCAGAAGACTCCGAAATCGACCGGCTATCCGGCCGTGGAAGATGCGCCACCGAGGCCCGACAAGCCGGCCATGACGGCCGATGAACAGTTGAAGCTGAAGAAAGAACTGACCACCGCGCGCGACCGGCAGGCGAAGAGCAAAGCTAAAGGTGGCGCGAGCCGCGACGAACCCGCGAAGCCCTGACAGACCGTGGGGCTTCGGTGCTGCGCTTCACCAGTGGAAAAGCCATTTAAGCAAGAAGAGGGCGCCTCCCACCAAGAGGCAAACGAGAGCCATCCCTTGCCACGTATCGCGCTCTCGTCCGCGCTGGGCATTCACTGCCAGCAAGTCAAAATGCTTCCGTTGCCAATAGATGGGATCGTGATCCCGGCCGAGTTGCCGGGCAATCTCGATAGCCTCTTCTTCCAGCTCTGGTTCGCGAAGCCGCATAGCAAGGCGTACTATGGTTTGATCGCAAAGCGCCGCGCCAATGCCGGGCAGCCCGATTCGTTTTCTGAAGCCGGTCGGCAAACACCAGCCCGCGAATCCCGGGACTCACCAGCGGCCTTCCCAGAGTCATGGCGGGCTATCGGCCCGTGTCTGAGGATCTTGTCTGCACCGCCGGGCGCGCGATCGGGCCCGAATCCTGCCCCGCAAAGGCCCTTGTTTTCACGCCCAGGCGATCGGGAAGGGCGCGGCAACGCGTTTGCAGAAACTATGCAGACACGCGGCTTTTTCCGGGAGTTTGAATTTTGCGGTAAGTGCTTGATTTGATTGGCTCCCCGGGCTGGATTCGAACCAGCGACCATTCGATTAACAGTCGAATGCTCTACCGCTGAGCTACCGAGGAATAGGCGAAACCGAGGGTTCGCACGCCGCAGCGTATAACAAAGCCTCCGAGCCTTGCAAAGGACGAAATAGGGCTCTCCGGCGTATCATCGATCGGAAAAACAGACGACCGGCGCCACGGCGAATCGTCGCACTTTTGGATGAAAAAGCAGGGCCGCCATCGGGCCATTTGCCAGGAGATCCGCCGGCGGCCGTCGCGGATCACGGTTCCGACAGGTTGGACGAAATTGTGGGGCTGACCGGACATCCGGCTGTTACGATCGAATGGAACTCGTTTCGATTCAATGCGTCGCTCGCGAAGTCGCGGGGCTTGGCCGGTCACCTCGGCTGTGTTGCGTTTTGGTTGACCTTGTATCAAAGATGACGCGGTTCTCGTTACCTCCCGCGGCCACGCCCGCTCTCTACTGGGGTCCTCCAATGTCTGGTTTTTCGACCGCGCGCCAGAAGATGGTCGATGGTCAGGTGCGTCCCAGCGACGTCACCGATATCAGGATCATCGAAGCCATGCTCACAGTGCCGCGCGAGGCATTTGTGCCCCAAAGTCAGCGCGCGCTGGCCTATCTCGATCTCGACCTCGATGTCAGCGAAGGCGGGCCTACCAAGCGCTTCCTGATCAAGCCTGCGGTAATAGCGAAGATGGTGCAGGCTGCCGACATCAAGGAAACCGACAACGTATTGGTCGTGGGCTGCGCGTCCGGCTATTCGGCGGCGGTGGTTGCAAAATTGGCGCGAAGTGTGACTGCCACGGAGTGCGATTCGTCGCTGGCGGCGAAGGCAAAACAGGCCTTGGCCCAACTGGGGCTTGGAAATGTCACGGTCAAGTCTGCCGCCGTGGCCGAAGGTGATTCGGCAAACGCTCCCTATGACGTCATCATCCTCGATGGTGCGACTGAAATTGTGCCCGATGGGCTCTACCGGCAGCTCAGGGAAGGCGGCCGACTGGTCGGGGTCTTTGCCACGACCCAGCCGCAGCGGGCTATGATCGTGACAAGGACGCATGGCGATTTCGGGAACCGGGCCCTTTTCGATGCCGCGACCCCGGTTTTGCCCGGGCTTGAGCGTCCCCCGGCGTTCGTTTTCTAGCTGCCGGCATGCAAATCGCCTTCGGAATCAAAAGTGTGGCCCGGATGCCCCATCTCGGGAGTTTCCCACTACCTTGCGTCTCGGGGGGTTCCTTAGCTCTTGCGCGGGGAATAAGGTGTGGCGGGACATCTGTTTGGAATGGCATGGCAACCCGGTTCGGGGGCGCGTGAACCGGCCGAAGGCTTGAATGGATTTGGGATGAATGGGGTGAAGGTCGTTACCGGAGCTGCGGCTGCTGTGCTTCTGCTATCGTTTGTGGGTTCGGCGCCGGCCCTGGCCGACACGATCGAGGCTGCGCTGGTGCGGGCCTATCAAAACAACCCGCAACTCAATGCACAGCGCGCGTCCGTCAGGGGAACCGACGAGAACGTGCCGCAGGCATTGTCGGGCTATCGTCCGAAGGTCGCGGTGACCGCGACCGCAGGATATCAATACGGCGATTCGCTTGCGAATTTCGGAACGCCCATTGATTTTGCCGGAGCAACACCGCCAACCAGCGTCGGCGCTACAGCCACGCAGACGATCTACAACGGCAATCAAACAGCGAATAAAACGCGAGCCGCGGAGAGTCAGGTTTCGGGTGCGCGCGAAGGTCTGCGCGTGCTCGAACAGACGATCCTGCTCGCGGCCGCGACGATATACATGGACTATCTGCGTGATTCCGCGATCGTGGAGGTTCAGCGCAGCAACGTCCGCGTTCTCGATCAGACGCTCAAGCAGACCCGCGACCGCTTCAATGTCGGTGAAGTGACGCGCACGGACGTCGCCCAGTCCGAGGCGCAACTCGCCGCCGGCAAGACACAGCTGCTGGCCGCCGAAGCAACCCTGACGACGACAAAAGCGAATTTCCGCCGTATCATCGGCAACGAGCCTGAGGCCCTCGCGCCGGGGTCACCGGTCGATCGCTTTTTGCCGGGAACGCTACCTGGCGCCGTCGAGCTCAGTCTGATCGAAAACCCGAATGTAACGGCGGCGATGTATGGCATCGACGTCAATTACCTTCAGGTCAAGGTGAACGAGGGCGCGTTACTTCCGACGGTGACGATGCAGGCCTCTGTGCAGCAGGCCTACCAGCAAAATGTCACGGCGCCTCGGACGTTTGCTGCCTCGGCGATCGCGCAGGTTTCGGTTCCAATCTTCCAGGGCGGCGCCGAGTACTCGCTGATCCGCCAATCCAAGGAAACCCTGGCGCAACAGCGTCTCGTTCTCGAGCAGACCCGCGACCAGACTCGCGCCAACACCGTCACTGCCTGGGGGCAATTGGTTGCGGGCAAGGCCCAGGTGGCGTCCGCCCAGTCCCAGGTGACCGCGTCGGAGATCGCGCTCAACGGCGTGCGCGAAGAGGCCAAGGCCGGACAGCGGACCACGCTCGACGTGCTCAACGCCCAGCAGGCGCTGGTCAACGCCCGTGTCGCGCTTGTCACCGCGCAGCACGATCGCGTGGTCGCGTCCTACGCGGTCTTGACCGCGGTCGGACGGCTCTCGCCGCAAGTGCTCAATCTCCCGACCTCCGTCTATGACCCGAGTGTGCACTATCAGCAGGTGCGCGACAGCTGGTACGGCGTGCGTACTCCCGACGGCCGCTGACAGCGGTCGTCGTGGTGTCCGCGAGTTGACGGACGTCGTCACGTTGTCAGCAACAAGCGCCTAAGCTCCCGCTGCATCGCCAGCGCTCTGGATTTGAAGCCAGTGGCGAGGCTTTGGTCGGTCGGTCATACGCGGCTTGCCGTTGCTTGCAATGGTTAGTTGCCCTGACGTAGCGTTCCTTGCGGCAGCAGAGCGATTCGCACCTCAGTCGGAACCTCGGAACCCCCTAGAGGCGCGGTGCTTCGGTGCAATGGGCAGCAACACGATCCGCGTGATTGCATCGGGTGGCGTTTGATCTGGGGACAAGTCGGGCTTGAGCGATGAAAATCCGAGCCCGAAGATCAGGACCCGGCAAAATCCTGCCTTGCTTGGTGTAAGACGCTTACGATGGCGTTGATGGGGTGGAATCGGAGATGACGCAGCCTGCGAAGGTCCAAGAGCCCTCGATGGAGGAAATCCTGGCATCGATCCGGCGTATCATTGCCGATGACGAAGCCAAGCCGGCGACCGCCGAGAAGCCGGCCAACGCCGCGGCTCCCGCCAAGCCGGAAAAGCCAGCCGCCGCGGCGCCGCCGACGAAGCCGGCTGCGAAACCGCCCGTAATGAACGACATTCCTCCGTCGGCCATTCCCGCCGCGCAAGCGGCTGCGGCAAAGGTGACGAAGCCGGTCGCGCCCCCAGCGCCGGTTGCCCCCCCACCGCCGGCCGCACCAGCGCCCGCGGCGTCCAACAGCCAGGACGACATCGACGCGCTACTCAACGGTCTTGATGAGGCGACCACTCCGGAAGAGATCCGGCCGCCTTTGCCCGACGGCGACGTGCTGGAGTTGACGGACGAGATGGCGCTGCCGGTTCCGCCGCAGCCCTCGTTCAAGAAGGTCGAACCGACGGATGATATCGAGTTCACTGAAGCCGTCGCCAGGACTGCCCCCCGGCAGCCCGCGTTCGAGCTGCCGCCCGCCGAACCCGCGCCTCAGCAAATACTGTCGCGCACGACGGTGTCCGCGGTTGAATCCGCCTTTAATAGCCTCGCCCATACGGTGCTCAGCAACAACGCAAGGACGCTGGAAGATCTCGTCAAGGAGATGTTGCGGCCAATGTTGAAATCCTGGCTCGACGATAATTTGCCCGGTCTCGTGGAGCGCATCGTCAAGGTGGAAATCGAGCGGGTTTCGCGCGGCCGCTAGCGCTCGGAGCCGATTGCGGGCCCGGATTCAGCCATTACATCGGGTTTTATCTGAGCTTTCGACGCGCCTGTCTTGTTGACTTGGCGTGCTCCGGCGGCTTTCTAGAGCATGATCCGGAAAAGTGGACACCGGTTTTCCGAAAAGATCATGCTCAAACAAAAAGATAGAGCGGGATGACGATTCAACGAAAAGCCATCCCGCTCCAGCCGCGTTCCACCCCCATGATTGCATCGCCATGATCGAGAAAAACTACCAGCCCGCCGATATCGAAGCCCGCATGTCCGTGATCTGGGAGGACAGCCGCGCGTTCAGTGCCGGGCGCCCGGATCGGCGCGATGCCAGGCCGTTCACGATCGTGATTCCCCCGCCCAATGTGACGGGGTCGCTGCACATGGGGCACGCGCTCAACAACACCTTGCAGGACATCCTCTGTCGCTTCGAACGGATGCGCGGGCGCGACGTGCTGTGGCAGCCCGGCACCGATCACGCCGGGATCGCGACCCAGATGGTGGTCGAGCGGCAATTGATGGAGCGGCAGCAGCCGGGCCGGCGCGAGCTGGGACGCGCCAAATTCCTCGATCGCGTCTGGCAATGGAAGGCCGAAAGCGGCGGCGTCATCGTCAATCAGTTGAAGCGGCTTGGCGCCTCCTGTGACTGGTCGCGCGAGCGCTTCACCATGGACGAGGGCCTGTCGCGGGCCGTCGTGAAAGTGTTCGTCGAGTTGCATCGCCAGGGCCTGATCTACAAGGATAAGCGGCTGGTGAACTGGGATCCGAAGCTGCTGACGGCGATTTCCGATCTCGAGGTGCAGCAGATCGAGCTCAAGGGCAGCCTCTGGTATTTGCGCTATCCGCTCGA
The DNA here is from genome assembly GCA_963786045.1 of uncultured Alphaproteobacteria bacterium. Lineage (GTDB taxonomy): Bacteria > Pseudomonadota > Alphaproteobacteria > Rhizobiales > Xanthobacteraceae > Bradyrhizobium. The sequence goes on from CAWAXR010000009.1 coordinate 321,978, forward strand.
AGGGGAGATCTTCAATCCCGACGACCCCACGACGTTCATCGTGGTCGCCACCACGCGGCCGGAGACGATGCTCGGCGATACCGCGGTCGCGGTGCATCCGGACGATGAGCGTTACGCGCATCTCGTCGGCAAGCATGTCGTGCTGCCGCTGGTCGGACGCAGGATTCCGATTGTGGCCGATGAATATTCCGATCCCGAGAAGGGCTCGGGCGCGGTCAAGGTGACGCCGGCGCACGATTTCAACGATTTCGAGGTCGGCCGGCGGCACAATCTGCCGCAGATCAGCGTGCTCAATCAGGAAGCCGCGCTCGCGCTGGTGGCCAACGAAGATTATCTGCGCGGATTGCCGGAAGGCGCGATGCAGCTTGCGGAGGAGCTGCACGGGGCCGATCGTTTCGCCGCGCGCAAGCAGATCGTGGCGCGTCTTGAGGATTTTGGTTTTCTGGAGCGGATCGAGCCGAACACGCACATGGTGCCGCATGGCGACCGGTCCGGCGCCGTGATCGAGCCCTATCTGACCGACCAGTGGTACGTCGACGCCAAAACGCTGGCGCAGCCGGCCATCGCGGCGGTGCGCTCGGGTGCGACGACGTTCGTGCCGAAAAACTGGGAAAAGACCTATTTCGAATGGATGGAGAACATCCAGCCCTGGTGCATTTCCCGCCAGCTCTGGTGGGGGCATCAGATTCCGGCGTGGTATGGGCCTGACGGCAAGGTGTTCGTCGCCGAGACCGAAGAGGAAGCCGTCGCCAACGCGCTCGGCTACTACGTCGAACGGGAAGTCATCACGCCGGAGCAGGGCCGCGAGATGGCGCTCGACCGCAACAAGCGCGCCGGCTTCATCACCCGCGACGAGGATGTGCTCGATACCTGGTTTTCCTCGGCGCTGTGGCCGTTCTCGACACTCGGCTGGCCGGACCAGACGCCCGAGGTGAAGCGCTACTACCCCACCGATGTGCTGGTGACGGGCTGGGACATCATCTTCTTCTGGGTCGCGCGGATGATGATGATGGGTCTTCACTTCATGAAGGAGGTGCCATTCTCGACGGTCTACATTCACCGTCTGGTTCGTGACGAGAAGGGCGCGAAGATGTCGAAGTCGAAAGGCAACGTCATCGACCCCCTCGGCGTCATCGACGACTATGGCGCCGATGCGCTTCGCTTTGCGCTGGCGCGCGGGGCCGCGCATAACCACGACATCAAGCTGTCGCCGCAGCTCGTCGAAACCAATCGCAACTTCGCGACCAAGCTTTGGAATGCGTGCCGCTTTGCCGAGATGAACGCCTGCGAGCAGCCTGCGGAATTCGATCCGACCAAGGCCACGCAGACGCTGAACCGCTGGATCGCGCATGAGTTCGCGCGCGCCACCCGCGAGGTGACCGAAGCTATCGAGGCTTACCGCTTCAACGACGCGGCGAACGCGATCTATCGTTTCGTCTGGAATGTCTATTGCGATTGGTATCTTGAACTCGCCAAACCCGTGCTGATGGGCGAGGAGGGCGACGCCAAGGCCGAAACCCGGGCCATGGTGGCGTGGGCGCGTGACGAAATTCTCAAATTGTTGCACCCGTTCATGCCCTTCATCACCGAAGAGCTGTGGGCGGTGACGGCCAAACGCGACGGGCTGCTGACGCTGGCGCCGTGGTCGCGCAAGGCCAGCGCGTTATCCCCGGAGCAACTGGCGCTGATTTCGACCACGAGCCCGGACGATCCGTTGCTGCCGCCAATCTGGCTTGCTTTCGAGGCGGCCGAATTCACCGATGAGGCCGCCGAGGCCGAGATCGGCTGGGTGGTCGATCTCGTCACCGCGATACGCTCGGCACGCGCCGAAATGAACATTCCGCCCGCGACGCTGACGCCGCTCGTGCTCTCGGGCGCCTCGGCCGAGACCCGGCAACGCGCGCCGCGCTGGAACGAGGTGATCAGGCGGATGGCGCGGCTCGCCGACATCTCCTTCGCCGACCGGGCGCCGGAAGGCTCGGTGCAGCTTCTGGTGCGCGGCGAGGTCGCGGCCCTGCCACTCAAGGGGGTGATCGATTTTTCCGCGGAGAGGGCTCGCCTCGACAAGGAACTGGCCAAGGCGGATGCCGATATCAAGCGGGTCGACGCCAAGCTTTCCAACGAGAAGTTCGTCGCCAACGCACCGGAAGAAATCGTCGAGGAGGAAAAGGAAAAGCGCGAGGCGGCGGTGGCGCGAAAGGCGAAGATCCTTGAAGCGCTGGAGCGGCTCAAGAACGCCGGGTAGCCTGAGCGTGGTGTGTCGCGATCAGGGGCTCGCGACATTGAGCGGCTAACCCACCGGACTGCTCAGGTCTTCGAGACGGTTTCCGGGCTTGAAGTGATGCCGACCGGATTGGACACCGCCACCTTCCTTGCCAGACAAGCCGGCTTCCGAAGCGTTGAGATTGGCCGATGTTGCCGTTGCAACGGCCACGCTGCGCGCCCGCCACAGGGTGATGCCGAGCAGAAAATACGCTGCGGCCATCCACATGGCTTGCCAGTTCTGGGTACCTTCAATGAAGACGGTATAGACCGCGGCCGCAGCGAAGAGGCCGGCGAAGACGGCCTCGGCCATCGGGCGCGGGCCCGATTTGGGGCGGTTGAGCAGCGTCAGTGTCAAGAACGGCACTGCTGCCATCGTCAGGGCCGCAAACGGGAGGTCCCGCCAACGTGAATCGAACAGGGCACCGAACGCGGTTTGCGCGGCGATCAGTGTGGAAACAGTCAACGCCGATCCGAGAAGCAGCGTTGGAAACGATTGGGTTCTGCTTTCGCGCGGGCCGATCAGGTCCAGAAATGTCGGCAAGCTCCGTCCCGACATCAAGGCGCTGGCACATAGCACGGGCGATGCGAAAGCGGCGGCCAGCAGCGACCCCCACAGGAGCCAGCCGCCGAAGCCGAAGCTTTCATAGCACATCTTGTCGTAGGCTACCCCCAGCAGGATGCCGGCCGTGGTCGCCGATATTGCCACCGCGATCCAGGCAGTCAGCCGGGGCGTCCAGGGTCTGCGTCTCAAGGTCAGCCAGGCCGCAGCGAATACCGAGATAGCCAACATCATCCCGCTCGCCATCTGCAGTTTCCAGAACGGATAATTGCTGATGGCGACACCGGAAGGATATTTCAACTGGCGATGCTCGGCGTCGAACAAGCCCCAATTGCCGCCCACGGTTCCTTCCCAGTAGCGCTTCCACGGCGCGTCGTAGGCCTCGATCAGGTTCAGGTGAAAGTTTTCACGCTTCGCCAGTGCACGAAGCTCGGAGATAACGCGGGCCTGGTTGATGCGCGATGGAAGCGCTCCTTCCCGCATCCGTCCCATGCTTGGCCAGCCGGTTTCACCGATCAGGATTTCCTTGCCGGGAAAGGCGATGGCCACCCGCTTCTGTATGGTCGCCACATGCGCGGCCGCGTCCTCGGCGCGGACCGGAAAATCTTCCCAATAGGGCAGGACATGAATGGTCACGAAATCGACGGCGTCGGAAACTTCCCGGTAGCGCAACCAATATTCCCAAACATCGGCGTAGGTTACCGGAACATCGACGCGCGCTTTGACGGAGCGGATGAGTTCCCGCAGGTCGGACGGCGTCATTTCGCCGTGCAACAGCACCTCGTTGCCGACGATGATCGCCTTGATCACGCCTGGAAAGTCTTTGGCCAGCGATACCGCGGTGTCGACCAGTTGTGCATTTTTCAGACGACCGTTGCCGATCCAAATGCCCAAAAGAACTTTCAGTCCGACCCTGGAGGCGAGTTCGGGCACTTTGTCCAATCCGTTGTCGACGGAATAGGTGCGAACACAATCGGATATCTTGGCAAGCTCGACGAGATCCTCCTGGATCTGTTCCGGGCTGACGATCAATCCCGGGGTCATCGGAGTCTGATCGTCCCGGAACGGCGCGTAGGACACACACTCGAGTTTCGTCGCGGGATCGATCGGCGCATGGTCCAGCGTGACCGGCTTGGCTAACCACCACCAGGCCGCGGCAATTGTACCCAGAGAGATCAGGAGAAGCGCCAGCGGCGCGCGAAAGGCAATTGGTTCTGTCCTCCGGAAGGCCAGTCGCTTGAGATCAATCGGCCCGCGCGCCGGGTTCAGAGGGCGCGGTGCAGGCCTATCAAAGGCTGATTGCGGCATGTAGGCTGTGGTCTGATAGCAAATTTGCCCTGGCCCCAAAAGTAACGTGATGTTGTTCAGCAGACTTTCTCGGCGCCATTTTGCCAGGATAGCGGGATGGTCGGCCCTCGGGATATCGACGGGACCCGCCGAATCCGGTCAGGCGGACTCGGTCCAGGAAAAGAAGTTCCCGTCCCCTGGTCTCCCTTCGGGTTTTCCGAGCGGCTTCCTGTGGGGAACGGCCACATCGGCCTATCAGATCGAGGGGGCCGTCAGCGAAGACGAAAGAGGTCCGTCGATTTGGGACCGGTACACCCACGCGCCCGGGAAAATCGCGGATCGCAGCACTGCAGACGTCGCGAATGACAGCTATCATCTGTACAAGGAAGACGTGCAATTGATGAAGGCGCTGGGGACGAAGGCCTATCGCTTTTCGATTGCGTGGCCTCGTGTTTTCCCGGAAGGCAGCGGCAGGCCAAACCCGAAGGGCCTCGATTTCTACAATCGGCTTCTCGACGAACTCCTGGCGAGTGGCATCGAGCCATTTGTCACCCTGTACCATTGGGATTTGCCTCAGGCGCTTCAGGACCGCCTCGGCGGGTGGATGTCGCGTGACACGTCAAAGGCATTTGCGGATTATGCGGGTTTTGTCGCGGAGCGCCTGAGCGATCGCGTGAAGCACTTCTTCACGATCAATGAATGTTCGAGGCTCGTTGATCTCGGCTACGGCGCCGACGTCGACGCCCCGGGCCTGAAGTTGGCGCAGCCAGAGCTGAACCAGGTTCGTCACAACGTCGCGCTGGGGCATGGTCTTGCGGTGCAGGCCGTGCGCGCGCACGGACGCGCCGGAACAAGGGTCGGTCCGGCGGAGAACATCGTCGTCTGTATACCCGCCATCGAAACGCCGGCGAACATACGCGCGGCGGAAATTGCCACGCGCGAACTCAATGCCGGCTACCTGACCGTGATGCTGGAAGGAAAATACACGGATGCGTTTCTGGCATATGCCGGCAACAATGCCCCGAAATACACCGCCGAGGATCTGCGCATCATTTCGTCCCCGATCGATTTCGTCGGGCTCAATGTCTATACGCCGCATCATTACGTCGTCGCGGCTGATAATGCGCATGGATTTGCCTTGCTGCCGTTTCCGGCATCGTTTCCACACATGGAGTTGAGCTGGCTCAAAATCGGTCCCGAGGCGATGTATTGGGCGCCGCGTCACGTGGCGAAGCTTTGGGACGTGAAATCGATCTATATCACCGAGAACGGAACGTCGGCGCCGGACCAGCCCGACGCGGACGGCAATGTCTATGACGTGGATCGAATTATGTATCTGCGCAACTATCTGACGCATTTGCAGCGCGCGACATCGGAAGGCGTGCCCGTGCTTGGGTACTTCCTGTGGAGTTTGATGGACAATTTTGAATGGTCGGATGGGTTCGAGAAACGCTTCGGGCTCTACCGGGTCGACTTCACCACGCAGCGCCGCACGCCAAAGCTCTCCGCATCGTTCTATCGCGAGATTATCGAGCGAAATGCGGTGGTGTAGGGCGTGAACCGATAAATTCAGAGCGGTGGGTGGACGTTCGCTTTGGGGCGCATTCCGGACTTAATCCGGCCATCGCGTGAGGTCCGAAGGTGCCAAGAAGCGAGGTGCCGAATTCGAAACCCAGCCCGACGGGCAAATCGGTCCGGTCTTGCTGAAGTTGCCTGTCCAGTCCCCGCTGCAAAAATATTTTCCTTCGAGCGCAGGGCAAATCACTTCTACAACTCGCGCTGTCCTGTCCCGAAAGAGGGGCGTTGCGCAACGTCATCAACGCGGGAGGGGATGCGATGGACGCGGGCGGCGTGGAGACGAATGCGCCAGCCAGCGGACGGCGAAGTCGTGTGGTCCTGACGCCCCGACGCTGGCGTCAAGTTTCGGGGAATAACGTTTCGCGAAGCGACGGTGACAAGAAAGCCCGGTCACCGGGGAGATCACGAAGGAACCCGTTAAAACCATTGCGTGCGGGAATGCCGGGTGATTCCGGCGCGACCGTGGTGACTACACTCGTGTGCTACCAACACACTGCACACGAGGCCGCGGGTGCATCGGGCACCCGGCATTCCCCACGCCCTCTTTGGGCGAAACGAACGGTCAAAACTCGGGCGCATCGCGCCGCGAGAGGTGCAGACGCATGTTGCCGCGATTGCTTCGTCGTTTCACTCCTCGCCATGACGGTCCGACAACGTGCCCCGTTCTCGACGGGATCGGGCCCCCATCCTCAAAACGGCTTGCTCAGAAACTTCGAACCTTTCAGCCCGTACCGCCACGGCAGTTCGACGGCTTTCGTAATGCCGATCCGCACGCCTGTGACGATCTCCGGCCTGGTCGTGCGCGCGTGCAGCGCGATCGGGGGGGCGTCGAGCGCGAGCCCATTGTGCCTGTCGGTGATCCCAAGCGCTTCGGTCAGCTTGCCCGGACCCGAGCACAGCGATCGCTCGTCGGGCAGGTGGCGCCGGCGCCGCATCGCCGCGATGCCGTGGGTCGGTTCCAGCGCGCGGATCAGCACCGCGCTCGCGGAACCCTCCTTTTCGCAGACGAAATTGACGCACCAGTGGATGCCGTAGGAGCGATAGACGTAGGCGAAACCGGGCGGACCGAACATGACCGCGTTTCGCGGCGTCGGCCCCCGGAAGGAGTGCGCGGCGGGGTCCGTGTGATGATAGGCCTCGACCTCGACGATGACGCCGCCGACGCCGTTCACCAGCAGCGTCGCCCCGATCATGTCGGGCGCGACCTCGTGCACGCTGCGGGCGAAGAACGCGCGCTTGAGCGGTTTGCCCAATGGGGAAGCAGGCTGCGGGAGGCGACTTTGAGCCATTCAAATCAGGGCCGGAGAAGCGGAAATGCGCCGGGAATGCCGATATGCTAAAGCCCCGCCGCGAGCAAGCCGAACGGTTGCGATTCCGCCCCGGGCGGATTAGCTAGGGTATCTCTTGAAAGCGAATACAGCATGGTCGTCGTCGTCGATACCGTTTCAGCCACGCCGCTGCGCCCGCGCCACCCGGAAAAGGTGAACCGGCCAGACGCGCTCTCTCCGCCGAAGCCGGACTGGATTCGCGTGCGGGCGCCCAGCACGCGCGGCTATGCCGATACCCGCAACATCGTGAAGGAAAACGGCCTCGTCACGGTGTGCGAGGAGGCGGGTTGTCCGAACATCGGCGAGTGCTGGGACAAGAAGCACGCGACCTTCATGATCATGGGCGACACCTGCACCCGTGCCTGCGCGTTCTGTAACGTCAAGACCGGCATGCCGGGCGGGCTCGATGCCAACGAGCCGGAGTATGTCGCGGAAGCGACCTTCAAGCTGGGGCTCGCTCATGTCGTCGTTACCTCGGTGGATCGCGACGACCTCGCCGACGGCGGCGCGGAGCATTTCGCGCAGACCATCCGCGCCATCCGGGCGCGCTGTCCGACCACGACCATCGAGATCCTGACGCCGGATTTCCTGCGCAAGGACGGCGCGCTCGAAGTGGTGGCGGCGGCCAAACCCGACGTGTTCAATCACAACCTGGAAACGGTGCCGTCGCGATATCTCAGCGTTCGCCCGGGCGCGCGCTATTTCCATTCCATCCGGCTGTTGCAGCGGGTCAAGGAAATCGATCCGACGATCTTCACCAAATCCGGCATCATGGTCGGGCTTGGCGAAGAGCGCCACGAGGTCCTGCAGGTGATGGACGACCTCCGCTCGGCGGATGTCGACTTCCTGACCATCGGCCAATATTTGCAGCCGACCCGGAAGCATCATGCGGTGATGCGTTACGTGACCCCGGACGAGTTCGCTGGCTACGAGAAGGTGGCCTATACCAAGGGGTTCCTGATGGTGTCGGCGAGCCCGCTGACCCGTTCGTCGCATCACGCCGGCGACGATTTCACCAGATTGCAGGCGGCACGCGCTGCGAAATCCCGCTGAGCGCCAGTCGATGCCGAAATTCAACAGCAGGCGCCGGGTCAACCACAGCGCGGCGCAGATGTTCGACCTGGTCTCCGACGTCGAGCGCTATCCCGAATTCGTGCCGCTGTGCCGGTCGCTGAAAATACGTCAGCGCACGCCAAAGCCTGACGGCACCGAAATCGTGATCGCCGACATGACGGTATCGTTCAAGCTGGTACGCGAAGCCTTTACCAGCCGGGTGACGCTGGACCGCCCCAATCTGAAAATTCTGGTCGAATACCTGCAGGGGCCGTTCAGCAGCCTCGAGAACCGCTGGACGTTCGAGCCGAAGTCGGACAATGCCTGCGAGGTCGGGTTCTATCTTGCCTACGAATTCAGGAGCCGGATGCTGGCGGTGCTGATGGGCACGATGTTCGACACCGCATTCCATCGTTTTTCCGCCGCTTTCGAAAAGCGCGCCGACGTGATCTACGGCAGGCCGGCACCCGCAGGTGGCGCGGGATCATGAGCCTTATGGCGCGGCTTGCCGGACTACGCCCGCGGCGGCCGCCGCCGCTTGATGGCGCTTCGCCGCGGCGTTCGGGCGAGGCGAGGATGGACCCGGTCGATCGCCTGGCGGCGCGGTTTGGCCGCCGGCTGCGGTCCGCGCGCCAATTCCATCAGCATTCGCAGGGCCTCGACGATGGAGCGCTGGCGCACCGCGCTGCGGCCGATCGCGCCGAAGCGGCATTCGCGATGCAGAATGCGGCCGTCGCGGGCGGCGACGGCGAAATGCACGAGACCCACCGGCTTGCCCGGCGTGGCGCCTCCCGGACCGGCGATACCGGTAATGGACACGGCAAGATCGACGCCTGCGCGCTCCAGCGCGCCGACGGCCATCGCGGTCGCGGTTTCCTTGCTGACCGCGCCGAAGGTGAGAAGCGTCGTGGCCTTGACCCCGAGCATCGCGCGCTTGGCCTCGTTGGAATAAGTGACAAAGCCGCGGTCGATGACGTCGGAGGAACCGGGAATGTCGGTGAGCGCGCCGGCGACCAGGCCGCCGGTGCAGGATTCGGCGGTGGCGATGGTCAATTTGCGCATCCGGCAAAGATCGAGCAGCGAGCGGGAGAGGGCGCGGGCGTCGCTGCCGCTCATTTTAATCGCTCCAACCCTTGCCGTCCCGGCCTTGATCGTCCCATGGCAGGCGAATGGTGGCGCAGGCCGTCGCGGCGATGCCTTCCTCGCGGCCGGTGAAGCCGAGACGTTCGCTGGTGGTCGCTTTCACTGCGACGCGCGTGATGTTCAGCCCGGTGATCTCGGCGATGCGCGCGCGCATGGTGTCGCGCAAGGGGCCGATCTTCGGCCGCTCGCAGATCAGCGTCACTTCCAGATTGGCGATGCGGCCTCCGCGCGCCGTGACCCGATCGACCGCGTATTTCAGGAATTTATCCGATGCCGCGCCCTTCCATTTCATGTCGCTGGGCGGAAAATGCGAACCGATGTCGCCGTCCGCCAGCGCACCGAGAATGGCGTCGACCAGCGCATGAAGGCCGACGTCGCCATCGGAATGCGCGAGGAAGCCGCGATTGTGCGGTACGCGAACGCCGCAGATCATGAGGTGATCGCCGTCGCCGAAGGCGTGAACGTCGTAACCCGTCCCGGTTCTGACGTCGCCGAGCTGGCTGGCGAGCCGGGCTTCTTCGCGGATGAAATCTTCGGGTGTGGTCAGTTTCATGTTCGCAGGGTCGCCTTCAAAGGTCGCCACCGTCAATCCCGCCCATTCCGCAAGCGCCGCATCGTCGGTAAAATCGCCGCGGCCCTCGCGCACGGCGCGGCGATGGGCGTCAAGAATCACATCGAAGCGGAACGCCTGCGGTGTTTGTGCGATTCTCAAGCGCGCTCGCTCCGGCGTCGCCTCGACGTTTCCGCTCCCGTCGACCATCTTGATGGTGTCAGTGACTTGAACAGCCGGAACGGCAGCGCCGGTGATGGAAGCCGCGTTGATCGCGCGCGAAATCAGGGCTGCAGAAACGAACGGGCGGGCCGCGTCGTGAATGAGGACGACGTCAGGCCGTTGGGAGACAAGCGCCTCCAGTCCGGCATGCACCGATGCCTGGCGGGTTGCTCCGCCGTTCGTGGGCGGCTCGTGGCGCAGCTCCCGCACGGCGTCGTTGAACATGGCAATGTCGTCGGGATTCAAGACGGGCTGTACGGCCGTGACCTCAGGATGGCGGCAAAACGCCTCCATCGCCCGGAAAATCACGGTCTGCCCGCCGATAGAGCGGTATTGCTTCGGTCCCCCCGCGCCAGCACGAAGGCCGCGTCCGGCTGCGACGAGGATGGCTGCAGTCCGCTGAGGTTTCGGCATAGGATTCGATTGCAGTCAAAAATGGTGGGTGGCTTGAGCTCTGCCCTTATCATGCTCGCGCGACGAAAACAGAATGATTCCCATGGGCTGTGGGGAAAACCAGATTTTGTTGCAGTGCACTTGCAAGATTTCAAGATCTGTCTAAACTGTAGGCATGGAACTTGACTGCACAACATTTGTGCGCAAAATGGGTTTTAGCAGATGCGATGAGGCATCTGCTGAAACGGCGGGAAATCCGTGACCGGTTTAGAAGATTCACCTCTTAAGCCATTGAAAATCGGTGATATTCGCATCGCCAATCGAGTTCTCCTTGCGCCTATGTCCGGCGTCACGGATGCCCCCTTTCGGCGTCTGACCGCGGCACTCGGAGCCGGACTCGTCGTTTCAGAGATGACTGCCAGCGATGATCTCGTGAACGGCCGACCGATGTCGCGGCTACGGTGCGAGGCCACCGGAATAGGCCCGCACGTGGTTCAGCTCGCGGGCTGCGAGGTCAGGTGGATGGCTGAAGGCGCCCGTATCGCCGAATCGGCCGGAGCTGAGATCATCGATATCAATATGGGGTGTCCCGCGCGCCATGTGACAGGCGGCCAGTCCGGATCGGCGTTGATGCGCGATCTTGATCACGCTGTCAGACTGATCGAGGCGACCATATCCGCGGTGAAGGTGCCGGTGACGCTGAAAATGCGGCTCGGCTGGGACGATCGCTCCCTCAATGCACCGGAATTGGCGCGCCGCGCTGAGGCCGCAGGCGTACAGTTGATTTCGGTGCATGGCCGTACCCGATGCCAGTTCTACAATGGCAAAGCCGATTGGGGCGCGGTTCGCGCGGTCAGAGACGCAATTCGTATTCCGCTTGTGGTCAACGGCGATATCACGTCGTTCGAGAAAGCCGTGGCCGCGCTCGGGATGTCAGGCGCCGATGCGGTCATGGTCGGTCGCGGCGCGCAGGGCCAGCCTTGGTTGCCTGGCCAGATCGGGCGCCGCATCGAAACCGGGATCGTGGAGCCGGGTCCGTCGCTGACCGAGCAACTCAAATACATCCGCGCGCTCTATGACGAGGTCTGTAGCCACTACGGTCTGCGCATCGGCCTTCGTCATGCCCGCAAACATCTCGGCTGGGCCCTGCAGATCGCGGCCCAATACAGCCGGACGCCGGCAACGACGCTTAAGAGCTGGCGCTACAGGATTTTGACATCAGATGATCCGCACTTCGTGGATCGATCCCTGCAGGATGCTTTTGACGACTTCGCGTGGAGCGCCGCTGCATGACTTCGGCCGCAGAACATCGCCGACCCGTGCCATCCGACGCCGAGGCCATCCTCAACGCATTGCCAAATCCTGTGCTGCTGGTGGCGGCCGATGGCAGGATCGTCGACGCGAATATGGCGGCCGAATCGTTTTTCGAGATTTCCGCGCAATTTCTGCAGCGTCAGTCATTGAAGGAACTGGTGCCTTTCGGAAGCCCGTTGCTGGCGTTGATCGACCAGGTGCGCTCAAGCGGCTCGCCGGTCAATGAGTACAAGGTTGACCTGGGTACGCCGCGGATGGGCGGCGATCGTCTGGTCGATCTTCACGTTGCGCCGCTCACAGAGCAGCCCGGTCATATCGTCGTGATGCTGCAGGAGCGCACCATTGCCGACAAGATGGATCGGCAATTGACGCACCGGAGCGCGGCCCGTTCAGTGATCGCGCTGGCAGCGATGATGGCGCATGAAATCAAGAACCCGCTCTCCGGAATCCGTGGTGCGGCGCAGCTGCTCGAGCAGGCGGCCTCACCCGAAGACCGTATGCTGACGCGGCTGATCTGCGACGAGGCGGACCGCATCGTCACGCTGGTCGATCGCATGGAAGTATTCGGCGACGACCGGCCGGTGGCACGCGGTCCCGTTAACATCCATTCGGTGCTCGACCACGTCAAGCGGCTGGCGCAATCGGGCTTCGCCCGCAATATCCGCTTCGTCGAAGAGTACGATCCATCGCTGCCTCCGGTGCTCGCGAATCAGGACCAGTTGATCCAGGTTTTTCTAAATCTGGTGAAGAACGCCGCCGAGGCCGTGGCCGATCTTGGCAGTGACGCTGAGATCCAGCTCACCACCGCATTCCGTCCAGGCGTGCGCCTGTCGGTTCCGGGGAAGAGGTCGCGGGTCTCATTGCCTCTCGAATTCTGTGTCAAGGACAACGGCCCCGGTGTGCCGGAGGACCTGTTACCGAACCTGTTCGACCCGTTCGTCACGACCAAGCCGACGGGCAGCGGACTCGGTCTGGCGCTGGTCGCCAAGATCGTCGGCGATCATGGCGGCATCGTCGAATGCGAATCGCAGCCACGAAAAACCACCTTCCGCGTGTTGCTGCCGATGTTCAATACCGCGAAAAATTTCGATCAGAGTGACCGCGATGACGTTTCGGGGACGTCGTTGCATGCCTCACAGAACTCAAGATGAGGAATAACGATGCCCGCAGGTAGTATACTTGTTGCTGACGACGACACAGCCATCCGCACGGTTCTCAATCAGGCGCTTTCGCGCGCCGGATACGAGGTGCGACTGACAGGAAACGCGGCGACGCTGTGGCGCTGGGTAAGCCAGGGCGAGGGCGATCTGGTGATCACCGACGTGGTGATGCCCGACGAGAACGCGTTCGACCTGCTGCCGCGAATCAAAAAGATGCGGCCGAATCTTCCGGTGATCGTGATGAGTGCGCAGAACACTTTCATGACGGCGATCCGTGCCTCCGAACGCGGTGCCTACGAATATCTGCCGAAGCCGTTCGACCTGAAGGAATTGATTGCGATTGTCGGCCGCGCGCTGGCGGAGCCGAAGGAGCGGGTAGCCAACAACGTCGATGAATCCGAGTTCGAACTCCATACCGCTGGTCGGCCGCTCACCTGCGATGCAGGAAATCTACCGGGTGCTGGCGCGGCTGATGCAGACTGACCTCACGGTGATGATTTCCGGCGAGTCCGGAACCGGCAAGGAGTTGGTGGCGCGCGCGCTTCACGACTACGGCAAGCGGCGCAACGGGCCGTTCGTCGCCGTCAACATGGCGGCAATCCCGCGCGACCTCATCGAGTCGGAATTGTTTGGTCATGAACGCGGCGCGTTCACCGGCGCCAATACACGCGCCTCCGGCCGGTTCGAGCAGGCTGAAGGCGGAACGCTGTTTCTCGACGAAATCGGCGACATGCCGATGGAAGCGCAGACCAGATTGCTGCGGGTACTCCAGCAGGGCGAATATACGACCGTTGGCGGCCGCACGCCGATCAAGACCGACGTGCGCATTGTGGCGGCGAGCAACAAGGATCTGCGCATCCTGATTCAGCAGGGCCTATTTCGTGAAGATTTGTTCTTCCGCCTGAACGTCGTGCCATTGCGGTTGCCCCCGTTACGCGAGCGGATCGAGGATTTGCCCGATTTGATCCGGCATTTCTTCGCCTTGGCCGAGAAGGATGGATTACCGCCGAAGAAGCTTGATGCCCTGGCGCTGGAACGCATGAAGCAGCATCGCTGGCCCGGTAATGTGCGCGAACTTGAAAACCTGGCGCGCCGGCTGGCGGCACTCTATCCGCAGGACGTCATCACCGGCTCGGTCATCGACGGCGAGTTGGCGCCTCCGGCCGTGACGTCGGGGGGCAACGCCCACCATAGCATCGACAACCTGGGTGGTGCCGTCGAAGCCTACTTGTCGTCGCATTTTTCGGGCTTCCCCAACGGCGTGCCGCCGCCGGGCCTCTATCACCGCATCCTGAAGGAAATCGAGGTGCCGCTCCTCACGGCGGCTCTGGCGGCCACTCGCGGCAATCAGATCCGGGCGGCCGACCTTCTGGGCCTCAATCGCAACACTCTACGCAAGAAGATTCGCGATCTGGATATCCAAGTCTATCGAAGCGGCAATTGAGGGGCCGGTAAGACGAACGGGATGCCGTGGAATTGTCGCAATTTGGCAACATTGTGATATGAATGCATCAGTCCGCTGCCAGCACTGCCGCGGAATGTAATTGCCCTCACTTCACCTTTTGCCGGAATGACCAGCGTAGACACCTCGGCCGCCCAGTTCGACCCGTCGCTCGCTGAACCCAAGGGGACGTCCCTGCGGAGGCTTTTGGCGCCGTTTGCGATCGGCCTCGCGCTGCTGTCGGCTTTCCTAACCTTCGTGGTGCTCACGGGGCTGACCCGAATAGAGCCGACGCGCGAAGTCGCCGTTTCCTTCATGCTGATGAACGGTGCCACCATCCTGGTGCTGGTCGGCATCATCTTCCGCGAAGTCTGGCAGGTGATGCAGGCCCGGCGCCGCGGCCGGGCGGCTGCGCGGCTGCATGTCCAGATCGTCAGTCTTTTCTCGGTCATTGCGGTGTTGCCGGCGGTGCTGGTGGCGGTCGTTGCCAACGTGACAATCGATCGGGGCCTTGACCGTCTGTTTTCAGGCCCGACGCGTGACGTGATTCAGAATTCGCTGATCATTGCGCGTGCCTACATGCAGGGACACGCCCAGCTTATTCGCGGCGATATCCTGGGAATGGCCAACGACATTGCCCATGCCCGGCCATTATTCGACCAGGACCGCCAGTCCTTTCGTCAACTCCTGACGGCGAGCGCGGCCTCTCGCAACTTGCCGGGGGCCATGCTGATCGACAAGGACCGCAACGTCCTGGAGACAGCGCAAACCGGCATCCAGCTTGCCTTCGCGGCGCCGCCGGCTGAATTCCTCAGCAATGTCAACGAATCCGAGCCCGAGATCGCGGTTTTGCCGGAACAGAACTACGTCGCGGCGGTGATCCGGCTGCGGGCCTTCAATGATACCTTCCTTTACGTTGCCCGTCAGCTCGATCCCCATGTCGTCGCACAACTGAAGCAGACCGAGGCAAGCGTCGCCGAATATGCGGAAATTAAATCGCGACGGCTCGGCATTCAGGTGAACTTTGCCCTGATATTTGCGGTGATTGCGCTGACGATCCTGATGGCCTCCATCCTGATCGGATTGAATTTCGCCAACTGGCTGGTTGCCCCGATACGGCGTCTGATGAGTGCCGCCAATATCGTCTCCACCGGCGACCTCCATGTCCAGGTGCCTGTGCTCCGTTCGGAGGGCGATCTGGCGCAGCTCGGCGAGACCTTCAACAAGATGACGCAGGAGTTGCGCACCCAGCGCGACGACCTGGTGAGCGCGAGCGACCTTATCGACAGCCGGCGCCGGTTTATCGAGGCTGTATTGTCGTCGGCGAGCGCTGGCATTATCGGCGTGGATGCTTCCGGCAGCGTCGGCATTCTCAATCGCTCCGCCGAAAAGCTCATCGGTCACGCCGAATCGGAGACGCTCGATCATCCGCTGTCGGACGTGCTGCCCGAACTCGACGAAATGATGAAAACCGCGCGGGAGAGCACCCAGCGGCTGGTGCAGGGCCAGATCACGATCAATCGCGAGGGCCATGAACGCAACCTTTCGGTTCGTGTCACCGCCGAGCAGACCAGCCAGACGCGCGACAGCTACATCATCACGCTTGACGATATCACGGAGCTCGTATCGGCGCAGCGGACCTCGGCATGGGCCGACGTCGCGCGCCGCATCGCCCACGAAATCAAAAACCCTCTAACCCCGATCCAGCTTTCCGCCGAGCGCATTCGCCGCAAATTCGGCAAGGTGATCACGGAAGACAAGGCCGTCTTCGAGCAGTGCACCGAGACGATCGTGCGTCAGGTCGATGATATCAGGCGGATGGTCGACGAATTCTCGCGCTTCGCGCGGATGCCGAAGCCTGTCATCGAAGGGGAGGACGTCGCCGACACCGTGCGCCAGGCCGTATTCCTGATGCGGGTTGGCCATCCCGACGTCGATATCGGCGCCGAGATCAGAGACGAGCCGATACGGGCGCAGTTTGACCGCCGGCTTATTTCGCAGGCGCTGACCAACATCATCAAGAACGCGACGGAGGCCATCGAGGCCGTCCCGGCGCATGAGCTTGGCAAGGGGCGTATCGATGTCATCGCCGCGCGCGAAAACGATGACGTTGTGATCGACGTCATCGACAACGGTATTGGCCTTCCCAAAGTGAGCCGTGCTCGCCTGCTGGAGCCGTATGTCACGACCCGCGAGAAGGGAACTGGCCTTGGGCTGGCAATTGTCGGACGCGTCCTGGAGGACCATGGCGGACGAATCGAGCTCCATGACGCCTCGGAGATCCGGCCGGGAGCGCGGGGGGCCTGGATGCGGTTGCGATTTGCGGTGTCCGGTCATGCATCGAATGCCGAAGCGAAACAGCCGGCTCCCGAAACAAAACCCCCGCCATCCGAAACCACCGAGCCGGCTGGACCGACCAATCAACAGACCAAAACCAAAGCCGCTACAGGCAACTGACAAGACAGGCGCGACCGCATGGCAAATGACATTTTGATTGTCGATGACGAAGCCGACATTCGTGACCTGGTCGCGGGGATCCTTGACGACGAGGGGTTCACCACGCGGACCGCGCGTGACAGCGATTCAGCCTTGGCGGAAATAGCGAATCACCGCCCGAATCTGGTGTTTCTCGACATCTGGCTGCAAGGCAGCAAACTCGATGGGCTGCAGTTGCTGGAGCAGATCAAGCGCGACCACGCCGATCTTCCGATCGTGATGATCTCTGGCCACGGCAATATCGAAACCGCGGTCGCAGCCATCAAGCGTGGCGCCTACGACTTCATCGAGAAGCCGTTCAAATCCGACCGGCTGATTCTCGTCGCGACGCGCGCGTTGGAGACTTCGCGCCTGAGGCGCGAGGTGAAGGAACTCAAGCAGCTCGCGCCTGCCGCGAGTGTCCTGACCGGGCGCTCGGCTTGCATGAACCAGCTACGCCAGACCATTGACCGGGCTGCGAAGGCCAACAGCCGCATCCTGATCGTGGGCCCCTCGGGTTCCGGCAAGGAACTGGCGGCACGCACGCTGCACAATGCTTCGAGTCGTGCAGAGGGGCCCTTCGTCGTCATCAACGCCGCGACCATTACGCCGGAACGCATGGAAATCGAGCTATTCGGTGTCGAGCAATCCAACGGCGAGCATTCGCGCAAGGCCGGTGCGTTGGAAGAAGCCCACGGCGGTACCTTGTTTATCGATGAAGTCGGCGATATGCCGCGCGAGACCCAGAACAAGATTTTGCGCGTGCTGGTGGATCAGACGTTCCAGCGGCAAGGGGGCACCACCAAGATCAACGTCGATGTGCGCATCGTCTCATCGACTGCCCGCAATCTGGAAGAGGAAATCGCCGCTGGCCGGTTCCGGGAAGACCTCTATCACCGGTTGTCGGTCGTGCCGATTCGCGTCCCGCCATTGTCGGAGCGCCGTGAGGATATTCCGGAACTGATCGACTACTTCATGGACCAGATATCGGCCGCGACAGGCCTTCCGAAGCGCCAGATCGGCCAGGACGCGATGGCGGTATTGCAGTCGCATGTCTGGCCGGGAAACGTCCGGCAGCTTCGCAACAATGTCGAGCGGGTGATGATTCTGGCCGGCGGCGGCCCGGAAGTCATCATCACCGCCGATATGCTGCCACAGGACGTGGGCTCGATGGTGCCGGCCATGCCGACCAGCAACAATGGCGAACACATCATGGGCTTGCCACTCCGTGAGGCGCGGGAGGTGTTCGAGCGGGACTATCTGATGGCTCAGATCAGCCGCTTCTCCGGCAACATCTCCCGAACAGCGGAATTCGTCGGGATGGAGCGCTCCGCCCTGCATCGCAAGCTGAAGGCCCTCGGTGTGGGGTGAACGCCAGCGGGAGGGGCGGCATTGTTCCATCAGCCGTTGGAAATTTCGTCTCTTTCCGGGTCTTTACGGTGAATTGAGCCTCCGATCGGCGGGGCCGGAACGCGAACTTGCTTGCCTAAAAAGCAAGCCTGCCTTCTAATCGTACCGTCGCGCTCCCCGGAGGGGGATCTCAGGGGTGCCGGTATCCGGTGACGCTCCGATAGAGGGCAGCATTCGGTTCAACAATAAGAAGCAAAACAAGACTGCGAGATAAAAACAATGGCGGCAGACCGCGCACAAAATCTACAAGATACCTTCCTTAATCACGTTCGAAAGACCAAGACGCCACTGACGATCTTTCTGGTCAATGGAGTAAAGCTTCAGGGAATTGTCACATGGTTCGACAATTTCTGCCTGCTGCTGCGGCGCGACGGTCACTCGCAGCTTGTCTACAAGCATGCGATTTCGACCATCATGCCGGGCGCTCCGATCCAGTTGTTCGAAGGCGGCGAGGATGCGCCGGCTTGAGAGAGAACTGATTGGAACCCCGAAATCCTGATGGGGGCGCCGACCGTCCGCGGTCGGCAGCGGGCAAGCAAACCGG
Organism: uncultured Alphaproteobacteria bacterium; assembly: GCA_963786045.1. Classification (GTDB taxonomy): domain Bacteria; phylum Pseudomonadota; class Alphaproteobacteria; order Rhizobiales; family Xanthobacteraceae; genus Bradyrhizobium. The sequence continues at coordinate 340,700 of CAWAXR010000009.1, forward strand.
GCGGGTGATCGTCATCGGCCCTTATCTGCGGATGCGCCGCGGCGATGCCGACGCGCAACCGGATTCGCATGCCATTCGTGGCTCCGAGGCGCGGCTGGAGGAAGCCGTGGGTTTGGCGCGCGCCATCGATCTTACCATCGCCGACGCCCTGGTCGCGCCGGTGAGCCAGATCCGGCCGGCGACCTATCTCGGCAAGGGAAAGGCCGAGGAGATCGCCGGCCTGGTTGCCGGCAACGAGATCGAGCTTGTTGTGATGGACTGCGCCTTGTCGCCGATCCAGCAGCGCAATCTCGAGAAGGCCTGGAACACCAAGGTTCTGGACCGGACCGGGTTGATTCTCGAAATCTTCGGCCGCCGCGCCAAGACAAAGGAGGGCGCACTTCAGGTCGAACTTGCGCATCTGAACTATCAGCGCAGCCGTCTGGTGCGGTCGTGGACCCACCTGGAGCGCCAGCGCGGAGGTTTCGGGTTCATGGGCGGCCCCGGTGAAACCCAGATCGAGGCCGATCGCCGCCTGATCGGCGAGCGCATCACGCGCCTGGAGAACGAAATCAAGAAGGTCCAGGCGACACGGCGGCTGCATCGCGCCGGGCGGCAGCGGGTGCCTTACCGTGTGGTGGCGCTGGTCGGTTACACCAATGCCGGAAAGTCGACCTTGTTCAACCGGCTGACCCGCGCCGATGTTCAGGCGGCGGATATGCTGTTTGCAACGCTCGATCCGACATTGCGCGCGCTCAGCCTGCCGCACGGCGGCAAGGCGATGCTGTCGGATACGGTCGGCTTCATTTCCAACTTGCCGACGCAACTGGTGGCGGCCTTTCGTGCGACGCTGGAGGAGGTGCTGGAAGCCGACGTCATTCTCCACGTCCGCGATATTTCGCATGAAGACACCGATGCGCAGCAGCGCGACGTCGATACCGTGCTGCGCCAGCTTGGCATCGACCCCGATGCGGGTCTGCGCATTCTCGAAGTCTGGAACAAGATTGATCGCTTTGATCCGGAGGAGCGCGAAAACCTGCGCAATATAGCTGCTCGTCGTCCGCCGGAACGCGCGTGTTTGCTGGTTTCCGCCGAAACCGGGGAGGGGATCGATGCTCTGCTCGCAGCGATCGAGGACAGGCTCGCGGCAACGCGCATGACGCTTGATCTGTCAATCGACGCCGCCGATGGCGCAGGTATCAGTTGGCTGCATCGAAACTCGGAGATTCTCAACAAGCAGCTTCACGACGGGCGGTTCGATATGACCGTGCGCGTCGACCCAACCAAACGCGACATCGTGGTCAACCGTTTCGATGCTGTGCCGCATACCACGTAAAAATCTCGTCGCCGGCAGATGCACGGACGACGCACGGAGAAACTCACTCGTTCCCCTTCGCCTCATCCCATAGCGCGTCCATTTCCGCCAGTGATGCGCTCTCTGGCGAGCGACCCTGAGAGGCCAGCGCGCGTTCGATATAGCCAAAGCGGCGTTCGAATTTCGCGTTCGTGCCCCGTAGCGCCATTTCCGGATCGACGCCGGTATGCCGCGCCAGATTGACCAGCGCGAACAACAGGTCGCCGGTTTCTTCGGCGAGTTCGGCGGCGTCGCCGCGGTCGAGCGCCACCTCGATCTCGTCAGCTTCCTCGCGAATTTTGCGCAAGACCGCACGCGGATCGTTCCAGTCGAAGCCGACGCTTGAGGCCTTGCGCTGCAATGCCATCGCGCGCGCCAGCGCAGGCTGCCCGGCTTTCACGCCCGACAACAGCGATTTGTGGGAAGTTTCTTCGAATGGCCGACGCGCCGCGCGCTCGGCCTTCTCCTCGCCCTTGATGCGCTCCCACGCGCCCTTGACATCCGCCGGCGTCAATCGTCCGTCCTTGTCGGCGAAGACATGCGGATGCCTTCGGATCATCTTGCGCGAGATCGCCTCGACCACGTCCCCGAACGCGAATGCGTTCTTTTCTTCCGCCATGCGGGCATGGAACACCACCTGCAGCAGGAGATCGCCGAGTTCGTCACGCAGATCATCGAGATCGCCGCGCGCGATCGCATCGACGACTTCGTAGGCTTCCTCGATGGTGTAGGGAGCAATGGTCGCGAAATTCTGTTCGAGATCCCAGGGGCAGCCGCTGCCGGGCGTTCGCAACGCCGCCATGATGTCGAGCAGGCGTGAAATGTCGCGGGAAGGGGTCATTGATGCACCGGGCGTGAGGAGGTCGTGAAGCCTGTATGCCGCAAGATGCGTGTCGATCCCAGTAAAACACGCCGAGCCGGCGGGTATTTCCACCGATTGGCCAAAGAGTCGATGGGTGCTAAGGGGTCCGTCCCATGGGCAATCAATTTTTCTCCGAAACTGCGCTGGTGCTGTTCTCCGGCGGACAGGATTCCGCCGTCTGCCTCGCCTGGGCCCTGCGGCGCTTCGGGCGGGTCGAAATGCTCGGCTTCAACTACGGACAGCGACACGTCGTCGAGCTTGAATGCCGCGACCGTCTGCTTGATGGCATGAAATCATTGCGCGCGGATTGGGCGGCCAAGTTCGGCGAGAGCCACACACTGGCGATTCCGACACTGGCCGAGATCTCCGACACCGCGCTGACGCGAGACGTCGCGATCGCGATGGGCGAGGACGGCTTGCCCAACACGTTCGTACCCGGCCGCAATCTGGTCTTTTTGACATTTGCCGCCGCGCTGGCCTACCGGCGTGGCATCCGTCACATCATTGGTGGGATGTGCGAGACCGACTATTCCGGTTATCCGGATTGCCGCGACGAGACCATCAGGGTATTGCAGTCCGCGCTCAATCTCGGCATGGCCAGGCAATTCGAGTTGCACACGCCGCTGATGTGGCTGGACAAGGCCAGCACATGGAAGCTGGCGAACGAGCTCGGCGGGCCAGGGCTGGTCGACCTTATCCGCGAACACTCCCACACCTGCTATCTCGGCGAACGCGGCGTGCGCCATCAATGGGGATATGGTTGCGGCGAATGCCCCGCTTGCGCGCTGCGCGCGAGGGGATGGCGGGAATATGCGGATTCAAGGATTGCGTGATCCCGAGGTGCGCTTACTTCTCTCTCGCCTCGCCCTTGCGAGGAGAAGTGAAGGATCGGACGCGTTCAAGTTCCAAAATCCTCCGGCTTCAACACGATTGGCGAGCCATGGGGCGTGCGATCGGCGGCATGATCCCAGGCATCGCGATAACGATGCAGGGTTTCGAAAGGTGCGACGCCTTTCGCGGCGACCAGCTTTTCCAGCGTCGCGAGCCAATGCCGGTAATAGGTCGTTCCGTCGTCGGGATCGCCGGATTCCTGAGCGCGTTTGATTTCATCGGCAAGCGCCGCGGCCCACTCGTTCCAGGTGAACAGGCCGCGCTCATGCAGCGAGAGCGCCATCGCAAACGCCTGCGCCTCCCAAGGCTCGCGGAACACCGGGCCTTCTTCGTCGCGGGGGATATCAGGGGGCGCATCGGTCGCGCACGCTGCAGCAGCGTCCGTCATACCGCCTCCAGATATGGTTCGAACGCGTCGATGGAAATCTTGACCGTGGGATCGGCGTCCGGACCCCACAGTTCGACGCCGTCAAACACGACGGTGTAGAGCCATTGCGGGTTCTCACCGGCGTCCGTCGCCGCCGAGTCCGGAAAGACGTTGCAACCGAGGTTGCGCTCGACCACGCCGAGATGCCCGCGCGTGTAACGCGGTAGCCGCGTGTGGGTTGCCGGATGCATGTTCTTCGCTCGCACGCGATCGCCAGGTTTGAATTTCGCTGGCGTGGGCGCGCTGCGCCCGAACTTGCCACGCACCATCACCCGCTCGACGTCGTCGACCGTGAATTTGCCGTGCTTGAGCGGCTTCGCCGGTTCCATCGCGTGACCGGCCGCGACCTCGGAGGCCGTGACGTAGCCCTTGTCGACCAGCATGTCTTCGAGACCGAGCAACCATTTCTGGTAATAGGAGCTGGCGAGATAGATGTCGGGCGGCAACGTCTCCCGATAGTAGCGCGAGGTATCGATATTGAATGCGCCGGCCGCGCCCATCGCGCGAACCATCGCCAAAACCCGACTTTCCCATTCGGCGTGAAACATCGGCTCGTTCGGTTCGGCTTCGACCTTGCCGAAGCCGTCCATGCCACCCATGTCATGCACGCCATTCACGATGGCGCTCCCGGCGTTTTGGGAAACCCGGTGCCGATCATCGAGTCACGCGTCACGAGTTCGGCGAGTTGCTGCTCGCTCCAGCCATCGGTGCCTTCGGGGCGCATCGGCAGCACGAGGAAGCGGGTCTCGGCGGTCGAATCCCACACCCTTATCTCGGTCTCCTTTGGCAGGCTTACGCCAAAATCGGCGAGGACGCCGCGCGGGTCCTTGACCGCGCGCGATCGGTAAGGGGCGGCCTTGTACCAGACCGGAGGGAGCCCCAGCATTTCCCAGGGATAGCAGGAGCACAACGTGCATACGACCATGTTATGGCGCTGGAGCGTGTTCTCGACGGCGACGAGGTGATCGCCGACCCGGCTCACATGACCGAGCGTGCCCACGGCCTTGGTGGCGTCCTCCAACAGGAGCCGCTTAAAAGCGGGATCGGACCACGCTTTGGCGACAACCCGAGCGCCATTATGGGGGCCGATCTTCGTTTCGTAAGCCTGGATGATGGCATCGAGCGCAGCCGGATCGACATAGCCTTTCTCGGTCAGGATGGTTTCGAGCGCTCGCACGCGCAATTCGGTCTCGGAAAGTTCCGAATGGTCGTGGTGATGATGGTGTTCGGTCATGGCGCCAAAGATAAACGCAATGTTCGGCCCATGTCGAGAGTGGAGGGCTGTGCGTCGGAGGCAGCGAAAATTGGTCCATTCGGACAAGCATGCGGTACGTTGATGGATTGTCGCAGCCGCTAGTCGTCGCGCCGCACGGAAGACAAAACACGCGGCTGGAGCAAGCCACTCCGCCTTTTTCCGCTCTTTTGCGCTATCGTTGGAAGAAATCGCGGGCAGGGAGATGCATCGGTGACCGATCTTGTGACGATCGAAAAGGGCTTGGGTCCGGAAGGCCGTATCGCCGTGGTGCGATTTGACCGCGGCGATGGCATCAACGCGCTGTCGCCGGAAGCGCTGCGTCAACTGACCCATGCGGCTCGCAGCTTCGAGGACGATGGTGACACTTCGGTCGTGGTCCTCACCGGCGGACCCAAGGCTTTCAGCGCAGGCTTCGATCTGAAGGATCCCGAGGGCCGATTGCGCAAATCCATGGACCTCGGTTCGTTGCGCCGGCACCTGAAACTTGGACCGCGGCTGAGCCGCGCCTGGCAGGAGATGGAGCAAATTACCATCGGCGCCATCGAAGGATTTTGCATTGGCGGCGGCGTGGCGCTGGCGGTGGCGCTGGATTTTCGTGTGATGGCTCGCAACGCCCATATGCGTGTGCCCGAAATCGGGCTCGGCATGAATATGAGCTGGCAGAGCATCCCGCGCATGCTGCATTTGATGGGGCCGGCCCGCACCAAACAGGCCGTTATTCTGGCGGACCAGCGCATCAGCGCCGCCGAGGCCTTCGAATGGGGGCTGGTAGAGGAGGTCGTCGATCCCGGCATGGCGTTCGACGCGGCGATGACGCTCGCGGCAAAGGTAGCGGCGCAACCGCCGCTATCGGTTGCCATGACCAAACTGACGGTCAATCGTCTGGCGCACGCGCTCGACGATCTCGCCAGCCACATGGACGTCGACCAGTTCGCGCTCGCGAGCCTGACCGAGGATCACGAGGAGGGCGTCGCGGCGTTCATGGAGCGGCGCAAGCCACGCTTCAGCGGGCGGTAGAGGTGATGGCAGCCCCGGTTTGCAGCGGTCCTCCTATTGGATCGCCGCAGCCACATGCTTCCCGATCCAGTCCAGCAGGATGTCGGCAATATCGAGATTGTTGTCGTCCTGCATCAACATGTGCGTGTTACCCTTGATGCCGATTTCAGGCAGCACCAACAACTCTGCCTTGCCGCCGGCACCGTTGGCTGCGGCAACGAAGGCGCGGCAGTTCTTTAGCCGCGGCGCCCAGCGGGGAAATTCGTCCACATAGTCGCCAAACAACACCAAAATCGGCAGGCCAGCGTAGGGCGCCATGTCGTCGGTGGGTGCGGGACACGCGCCCGGCTCTATGGAAACAATGCCGGCGATGCCTTTCCGACTGAGTACAGCGGTTTGAAACGGGTAGATGCCCGATTGCGAATGGCTCATCAGCACGGTGCCACCGATTTTCTGCGCGAGTTCGGAGAGGGCCGGGACGGTCGGATTTGGCGTCGGGAGGCTGTTCAAGCTGTCCGGAACCATCTGCTTCCAGAATTCCGCCTGGGCCGCGACGGGAAAGCGCATGCCGGGCATTAGCTGCGGATACTCCTTGCCGAACCGAAAGATGGCCCAGGCACCTTCGTGTCCGGCCGAGAATACGGTGGGTAACTGATCCACTGCGGCCTTGCCGCTACGGACAGCGTTGATGGCGGATGGATCGGCGGCCGAGCGGCCGCGCCAGACCTGATCGATGACATAGGTGGGATGGCCATGGCGGATGAAATATTCGTCCCATCCCATGCGGCCGTCGGGTGTCGTCTCCCAGGTTTTGCCGGTCAGGCAGCAGCCGTGGATCAGCGTGATCGGAACGTCAGGATTTCCGGCGGGAATCTGGTAGCGCACATACATCTGATCGACGGTGATGGTGCCGGACGAGGCATAGGCCGGAAGGGTCGAAAGCGTCTCGGATTTCACGTCGCGTCCGCCGATGAAGAAGCTGCCCTGACGCGCGATGGTGAGGGGGCCGGGATCGGGGCGAGGGGCTTGCGCGAGCGCGGGGAAGGCAATCGCACAAAGGCCGGCGGCCATCAGCCATGCGCGCATGGAGTGTTCCTTCCCAAGGCTGAGGCGCTCTGACGCCTTCTCTGAACTGGACCGAACGGCTTCCGCAGATTCGGGGTCGCTTCCGACTTCGTTGGGCAATATCCCAGCTTAGCTTTCAGAGAAATGCTCCTTTGCGCCACGCTGCCGACCGTGAAGCGCATGGCCATGACTGCCATTCGACGCCGTAGTCCGCCAACGTCCGTTTCGGCGGAGGGCGAACCACCGGCCCGCACAAACGAAACAAATCCAATATTCGCATAAGGTATATTATGGAATATTTTATTTGCACGTAATTTCAAATGTTTGTGCCTTGATTTTGATGTTGCACTGTACTTTGAGCGATGCTGCCTCTGGGCCGCGCTGGTTGCTGCGTCGTTTCAGCCGGATGCTTTGCTCATGGCGCCGCTGCGTGAGGCTGTATCCTGCCCGTCCGGATGCGCCACAGAACTTATGACCAGCAGAGATTGCCGAGGCCTCCTGGCAGTGGTCCCGGGCTGTCGTTGTCGAAAAGCCCAACGGAGCCGGAGTCGCGCACGCTGAGAAGGGATTCGCTGAAAAAAAGCCGATCGCGGAAGGCTTGGTATTTTCGTGGAAAGCGGGCAATAAGCCGCCCGAGACGGCTGATGACCCGGCGGTGCCGGGTCCGTATGATGCAATTTATAAGAATATTCAGGGAGACGGGCAGATGGGTTTTTCGCGACGGGCGTTATTGAAGGCATCCGCTGCCTCGGCGGTGATGGGCAGTGTAAGCGGGCCGTTTGTCGCGCGTGCCCAGCAGGCTGAATTCACCTACAAATTTGCCAATAATCTGCCGGATTCGCACCCGCTGAACATTCGCTCCAGGGAGATGGCGGCGGCGATCAAGGCCGAGACCAATGGCCGTTTCGACCTGCAGATTTTCCCAAACAATCAACTCGGCGCCGACACGGACGTGTTGAGCCAACTCCGCTCCGGAGGCGTCGAATTCTTCACAATGTCCGGCCTGATCCTGGCAACGCTCGTTCCGGCCGCCTCGATCAATGGGATGGGATTTGCCTTCCCGGATTACGCCACGGTCTGGAAGGCCATGGATGGCGATCTCGGGGCCTTTGTGCGCAGGGAAGTCGCCAAGGCCAATATCGTGGCGTTCGAAAAGATCTGGGACAATGGCTTTCGGCAGACCACCTCCTCGACCAAGCCCATCAACGGACCCGCCGACTTCAAGGGCTTCAAGATCCGGGTGCCCGTGTCGCCCTTGTGGACGTCGATGTTCAAGGCGTTTGAGGCTGCGCCCGCGTCGATCAATTTCAATGAAGTCTATTCGGCGCTCCAGACCAAGATCGTCGAAGGCCAGGAAAATCCGCTGGCGCTGATTTCCACGGCCAAACTGTACGAGGTCCAGAAATACTGCTCCCTGACCAACCACATGTGGGACGGCTATTGGTTCCTGGCCAACCGCCGCGCCCTGGAAGCGCTGCCCGCCGACGTGCGAACCATCGTGGAGAAAAACGTCAACGGAGCAGCCCTAAAAGCGCGCGCCGATACCGAAAAACTAAATGCTACCGTTCGCGAGGAGCTTGCAGGCAAAGGATTGATCTTCAATCAGCCGGATGTGGCACCTTTCCGCGAGAAGCTGCGTTCAGCCGGGTTCTACTCCGAATGGAAGGGAAAATACGGCGAAGAGGCGTGGGCGATATTGGAAAAATCCGTCGGCAAGCTCTCGTAGCAGGCGATCAAAAAGACCTATCAAGGGACGATGATGGCTCACGCCGAGGCGACGCAGGCGGCGACCGGCGAGGTGGTGTCCCCTCGCCGCCGTTCGCTTGCGGTGAGGTTTGAAGCCCGCCTCGGAATGCTTGTCGAGCTTCCGGCGGCATTGCTGGTCGTCGCGGAGATCGTCACCCTGTTCGCAGGTGTCGTTGCGCGCTACGGCCTGCAACGGCCCTTGATATGGTCGGATGAGCTGGCATCGATCCTGTTCCTCTGGCTGGCGATGCTCGGTGCGGTGGTCGCGTTTCGCCGCTCCGAACATATGCGGATGACGGCCATAGTCGCCAACGCGAAGCCCGCCATGCGGGCCTATCTCGACGTCGTGGCGACCTGCGCCGCGCTGGCTTTTCTGCTGCTGATCGTCGCTCCGGCCTATCACTACGCCTACGAAGAAAGCTTTATCACCACGCCGGCGCTGCAAATATCCAATACCTGGCGCGCCGCCGCGCTGCCGGTCGGCATCTGTCTGATGGCGCTGTTTGCATTGCTGCGTCTGGCGCGGGTCGGCGACATCAGGCTGGTGCTGCCAGCGGTGCTGTCGGTTGCGCTCCTGGTCGCGGTTTTCTGGCTGGCGGCGCCTTGGCTGCGTCCACTCGGTAATATCAATCTGGTCATTTTCTTTGTCGGTGTGGTCGGCTTCTGCGTGTTCGCAGGCGTACCGATCGCCTTCGCGTTCGGGCTGGCGATTTTTGGATACCTCGCGCTGACCACGCGCACGCCGCTGATGGTGCTGGTCGGACGCATGGACGAGGGCATGAGCCATCTGATCCTGCTTGCGGTGCCGCTGTTCATCTTCCTCGGATTGCTGATCGAGATGGCCGGCATGGCACGCGCGATGGTGGCCTTTCTTGCAAGCCTGCTCGGCCATGTGCGCGGCGGCCTCAATTACGTACTGGTCGGCGCGATGTACCTGGTGTCGGGCATATCCGGTTCAAAAGCCGCCGATATGGCGGCTGTCGCGCCGGTACTGTTTCCGGAAATGAAGCAGCGCGGCGCCCGGCCCGGCGATCTCGTCGCCTTGCTCGCCGCGACCGGTGCGCAGACCGAAACCATCCCTCCCAGTCTCGTCCTGATCACCATCGGCTCGGTGACGGGCGTTTCGATTTCGGCGCTGTTTACCGGCGGCCTGTTGCCGGGCGTGGTGCTGGCCGTCACACTGTCGGCACTGGTGTGGTGGCGCTACCGTGGTGAGGACCTCAGCCACGTCAGGCGCGCCAGCGGCGCCGAGATTGTCCGCACCCTCGTTGTCGCCCTCCCCGCGCTGGCGCTACCCTTCGTGATCCGCGCCGCGGTGGTCGAGGGGATTGCGACCGCGACCGAGGTCTCCACGATCGGAATCGTTTACGGCTTCATCGTCGGTCTCCTGATCTATCGCCAATTCAACTGGCGGCGGTTGATGCCGATGCTGATCGAAACTGCCTGCCTGTCGGGCGCGATCCTGCTGATCATCGGCACCGCAACCGGCATGGCTTGGGGGTTGACCCAATCCGGGTTTTCGCGGGCGCTGGCCGCCGCGATGACCGGTCTGCCCGGCGGTTCGGCGGCCTTCATCGCGGTATCGATCGTGGCCTTCACGGTGTTGGGTAGCGTGCTCGAAGGGATTCCGGCGATCGTGCTGTTTGGCCCGCTATTGTTTCCGATTGCGCGCGCAGTCGGTGTTCACGAGGTCCATTATGCGATGATCATCATCCTTGCCATGGGCATTGGACTGTTCGCCCCGCCGTTCGGTGTGGGATATTATGCAGCCTGCGCCATCGGCCGCGTCGACCCCGCCGATGGCATTCGTCCCATTTGGGGCTATTTGCTGGCGCTGATGGTCGGGCTGATCATCGTTGCGATTTTTCCGTGGATCTCGATTGGGTTCCTCTAGATGGGGCGGATTGGGAGGTGACCGATGGACGGGAAGCAAAACCAGTACAGCATCGGCTTAGAGAAGACGCCTGCTAATTTTGTGGCCCTGACGCCACTGAGTTTTTTGGCGCGCACGGCCGCTGTCTATCCCGATCATGTCAGCGCTGTTTACGAGGGCCGCGTCTTTACGTGGTCGCAGACCTACGCGCGCTGCCGGCGCTTTGCGTCATATCTTGCGCGCCGGAACATCGGTCCCGGCGACACGGTCGCTGCCATGTTGCCAAATATCCCGGCGATGAACGAATTGCATTTCTCGGTTCCAATGACGGGCGCCGTGCTCAACGCGCTCAACATCCGGCTTGATGCCTCCTCGATCGCTTTCCAGCTCGATCATGGCGGTGCCAGGATCATCCTGGTCGATCCGGAATTTTCGGGCGTCATTGCGGAAGCGCTGACGCTGATGAAGGGCGAAAAGCCGTTTGTTATCGACGTCGATGACAGGGCTTTCGCGGGGGGAAAGCGGATCGGCGAGGTCGAATATGAGGACGCGCTGTCGCAGGGCGCCGAAAATTTCGTCACCCGGCCCCCGCAGGACGAGTGGGATGCCATCGCGCTGAGCTACACTTCGGGGACAACGGGAAATCCCAAGGGAGTTGTTACCCATCACCGTGGCGCTTACCTCAACGCGGTCAGCAATATCCTCGCCGCCAATCTCGGGCAGCATCCCGTCTATTTGTGGACGCTGCCGATGTTCCATTGCAACGGCTGGTGCTTCCCCTGGACTATTGCGGCGGCGGCCGGCGTCAACATCTGCCTGCGCAAGGTCGATCCCGGCAAGATTTTTGAATTGATCGCAAAACACGGCGTTACCCACATGTGCGGAGCGCCGATCGTTTACAATACGCTGATCAACGCACCCGATGCGCCGACACAATCAGCGGCGCGCCCCGTGGTTGGTTTGATCGCGGGCGCGGCGCCTCCGGTCGCCGTGCTTGAGGGTGCCGAAAGCATCGGAATCAAGCTGACGCATGTCTATGGCCTGACCGAAGTTTATGGGCCTGCATCGGTTTGCGCGGAGCAGCCCGGCTGGGACGACTTGCCTGCCGGTCAGCGTGCGCAGCTCAAGCGCCGGCAGGGCGTGCCCTACCCGCTGCAGGAAGCCGTCACCGTGATCGATCCCGAAACCATGCAAGAGGTGCCGCGCGACGGCGAAACCATCGGCGAGGTGATGTTCCGCGGTAACATCGTGATGAAGGGCTATCTCAAGAACGAAAAGGCCACCAGTGAAGCCTTTGCCGGCGGCTGGTTTCACACCGGCGACCTCGGCGTGCTCGATGAACACGGCTACGTCATCATCAAGGATCGTTCAAAGGACATCATCATTTCCGGCGGCGAAAACATCTCCTCGGTCGAGGTTGAGGATGTGCTCTACAAGCATCCCGCCGTGCTGTTCGCGGCCGTGGTCGCGAAACCGGACGCGAAATGGGGCGAGGTGCCCTGCGCCTTCGTCGAACTGAAAGAGAATGCCCAGGCGACCGAAGCCGAGATCATTGCATTTTGCCGCGCGCAGATGTCGGGATTCAAAACGCCGAAGGCCGTGGTCTTCGGCCCGATTCCCAAGACATCAACCGGCAAGATCCAGAAATTCATGCTGCGCAATCAGGTCAATTCGGCGAAGGCGATCTCGGCGTGAAGTGCAAGACCCGTCGGGCGATCCCTCGGCTATTCATTTTGAGAGGATGATTTAGATGATGTCTCGCCGGCAAGTCCTTACCTCCACGCTTGCCGCGGGTGTGGCAATGGCATCGCAAAAGGTAGCGGCCCAGTCGGCCAGGCGCACCATTGTTGATGCCCAGGTGCATCTGTGGAAGGCGGAATCCGAGGATTGGAAATGGGTCCCCGGCATGAAGCCGCAGATGGCGGAGCCTTTCACAATCGAGAAGCTCGTGCCGCTGATGAATCAGGCCGGCGTGGATCGTGTCGTCGTCGTGCCGCCGTCATGGCCGGGCGACCGCAACGATTACGCGCTTGAGGCAGCCAGGCGTTATCCCAATCGCTTCGCGGTCATGGGGCGCATTCCCTTGAAGAACCCGCAAGCCGCTGCGCTGCTGCCGAAATGGAGGGAGCAGTCGGGTGTGCTCGGCGTGCGGCTGACATTCCTCGGTCCGGCCCAGTCGTGGCTGACCGACGGTACGGCGGACTGGTTCTGGCCCGAAGCCGAGCAAGCCGACCTTCCGGTCATGTTCCTGACGGATGGGCAAAATGCGCAGCTTGCCCGCGTTGCGGAGCGGTATCCGCGTCTGCAACTGATCGCCGACCACATGGGCATCGGCGGTAATACCCCCAGGGAAGGCCGGATCGCAGACGCGATCAGCCAGACCGCCTCGCTCGCCAAATATCCAAACGTCTCGGTCAAGCTGTCCGCGGCGCCAAACTATTCGTCGGAAGCCTATCCGTTCCGCGATTTCACGCCGCATATCCAACGGCTTTTCGATGCCTATGGACCGAAGCGATGCCATTGGGGCTCTGACATGACCAATGGCTACGATAAGGCGACCTACAGGCAGCGTATCACCCATTTCACCGAGGAATTGCCGTTCCTGTCTGAGGTGGACAAGGACTGGATCATGGGCAAGTCGATCCTCGAACGGCTAAGGTGGGGATAGCTCTGCATCGTCGGCGTGACAGGCCGTGCCTGTCACAGATCCGATGCCGTATCAGATATCAGGTCGCCATCGATTGGCTTCGAACCGCCTTCAGCCAAAGGAACCAGGCGCGATCGATTTGGGTGTTGTTGGTGTTTGTCGTTGCGATGGCCTCCTCCTCCGTCAGGTAGGTGACGGGTCCGAGTCGCATCGCTTCCGTTTGCAGGCGCGCGCCCACTTCGGTGTAGACCGCGCGGAACACAGCTTGGCGCATGGTGCTTCCAACCACCGTCGAGCCGTGGCCCCGCATCAATACCGCCGGGCCCTGGCCGAGGCTTTGCGCGAGCGCCGCGCCAAGGCGGTTATCGCTGATCAGCAGATCGCTCCCCGACCCCGCAAAATCGCGGATTTCGAATACGGGTGTCTCACCGCCAAGAAAGCCGCACATATGGCAGATCGGCCGCAACTTCGTGCCGCTCACAACGCTGAACGGGACCACCGCGGGCGAGTGGCTGTGCACAACGGAAGCGACATCCGGCCGCTTGCGGTAGATCTCGCCATGAATGAATCGCTCGAGATATGCCACCGGTCCGCCCGCCTCGACCGGAGCCCCGTCGAGATCGAACTCGAGGACGTCCTGCGCGGTGACCAGCCCCGGCGCCATGCTTCTTGCGAGCAGAAAGCGATCCGGCCGAACCGGATGACGCACGCTGACATGGCCGAATCCGTCCACCACTCCCTGGTGGAACAGAATGTGGTTGGCGTCCACCAATTCCCGGATCGCCGATGAAACCGTCTCGGATGCAGTACCGGACATGCTGTAACCTCCCTTCCCGTCGTTATGTCGCTCTTGCGCGGGATAGTATGGGCCCATACGATGTTGCGCAAGACAGTGCCATCGAACCTCCTTGGGCCCGCGCAATGCCATCCACAGCCACGCGATCGGCGTCCGCCCGCCAGCGTTTGGGACTAGCCCGACGCCCGCAGGCGCTGTCGGATCGCAGCCTCAGTTTTCTTGTCCGGCAAGCCCATCGGGCTTTCGTGGCCGCACTTGCCGACGGGCTTTTGCCGCACGGCATCAGCGTCGCGGAATGGGCTGTGCTCCGCAGACTGTGGCAGGAGGAAGGGTTCACGCAGGTGGACCTTGCCGATCGTATGCGGGTACGGAAAGCATCCCTGACCTCCGTTTTGGCGAGCCTGGAGCGAAAAGGATTGCTGCGCCGGATACGACGCGGGGAAGATCGACGAAAGTACCACCTTTTCTTGACGAAGCGCGGACGTGAGCTCAAGGAGGATTTGCTCCCGATCGGCGTTGCCATCAACCGAAGGGCGGTTGCCGGCGTCGATCTTGCGGACGCAGAGCTGGCCGTGCACCTTCTCGAAAAGGTAATCGGAAATCTTGAGGGGCGGTGACATTAAGTAGTCAGACCAAAAAATGGCGGACAGCCGCCGGGCAAAAGGGGGCAAACATGGGGGAACGGGTTCTGGACGTTGGGGCGTTGATTGAAACGCGCCCGATAGGTCGTGCGCAATGGATCGTGATCGGGCTCTGCGCGCTGGTGGCGATGCTGGATGGTCTGGATCTGCAATCGATCGGCTTGGCCGCGCCCGCGATGATCGCACAGCTTCACATTGCCCCGCACGTCTTCGGCTACGTGTTCAGTGCGGCGTTGGCGGGCCTTGCGCTCGGCGCCTTTCTGCTTGGGCCTCTCGCCGATCGGGTCGGCCGCAAGCGGGTTCTTGTTGGCTCCACCTTCTGCTTTGGATTTTTTACGCTCGTGACGGCCTATGTCGGCGACCTGCCGCAATTGCTGGCTGTCCGCTTTCTCGCCGGTGCTGGACTGGGCGGTGCGATGCCGAGCTTTATCAGTCTGGCATCGGAATATGTCCCGAAGGCACGCCGGGCCACGGTGGTGAGCCTGCTTTGGGCTGGTTTTCCGCTTGGCGGCGTGATGGGCGGCCTGCTCGGCTCGAAGATCATTCCCGCGTTTGGCTGGCATTCCATTTTCATCGTGGGCGGAACACTGCCGATCCTGTTGTCGGCGATACTCGCCGCTGTGCTTCCGGAGTCGGCGAGTTTCCTGGTCGCGGCCGGCAAGTCGAACGAGCGGATCGGCCGCACCCTGCGCCGCATTTTCCCGGACGCGTCGATCTCGGGCGATACCAAATTCGAATTTGCCAGAGAAGTCGCGCCAAAGACGACGGTGCTTGAGCTCTTCAGGTCCGGCCGCGCCCCCGGCACGCTGCTGCTGTGGGTGAGCTTTTTCTTCGCCTTCATGATCCTCGTCACCAATTCCGCCTGGAGTCCCATTCTGCTCCGCCGCGTGGGCATAGCGACCGAGCAATCCGCGCTGGCGCTGGCACTTTTTAATTTTGGTTCGTTGTTCGGCTCAGGGGCCGCCGGAATGCTGCTGAACCGCCTTGGCATTTTGCGCGTGCTCCCGCCGACGCTGACGCTCGGCGCTCTGGCTTATGTGATGGTCGGATGGTCGGCACCTTCATTTGACGCCGTCCTCGTGGCCGAAGGTCTGTTTGGACTGCTGCTTGGCTGTGCGAGTTCCGGTCTGATCGCACTGTCCGCGGACTACTATCCCGTCACGATCCGCTCCACGGGCGTCGGCTGGGCGACGGGGATCGGCCGCCTTGGATCGGTCACCGGACCGCTCGTCGTTGGCCTGATGGTCGGTGCCCAGTGGGACGTACCGACGATCTTCGCTGTTGCCGGCGGATCGGTACTGATCGGCGCCGTTGCGAGCACCATGATGGGGCTGCTGCCGCGGGCCGTTTCCGAACCTGCAGCCGCGACCACCACCACGACCGTGCAGGCCTGATTCCAGGAGACCCATATGAGCAAATTGCAGCTTTCGGTCGCGATCGGCGACTACGATCGGATGCGTCCATTGGTGGATGGCTCGGTTCAGATCGATGGCGTCGACGCGCAAATCATGTTGCTGGAGCCGGAAGAGATTTTCTTTCGCGCTTTCAGGCACGCCGATTTCGACATCTGCGAGCTCTCTCTCTCCAGCTACAGCGTCAAGACCGCGGCTGGAACGAGCCCTTACGTCGCGGTGCCGGTTTTCCCTTCCCGCGCATTCCGGCACACCTCGATTTACGTTCGTACCGATCGAATCAAGTCGCCCGCTGACCTCAAAGGGCGCCGCGTCGGAGTGCCGGAATACCAGCTCACCGCGAATATCTGGGTCCGCCTGTTCCTTGAGGAGGACTTTGGCATTCGTCCCTCCGACATAACGTGGGTCCGGGGCGGCTATGAGCACCCCGGTCGTGTCGAGAAGATCAATCTCAACCTGCCAGCCGACGTCGTCGTCGAGAATGCACGCCCCGACGTCACCATTTCCGATCTGCTGGCAAACGGGGAACTCGACGCGGTGATCGGGCCGCGCGCCCCCTCCTGTTTCGACCGGGGGCACCCTCATGTAGGCTATCTGTTCGCCGACCCACAGCAGACCGCAACCGACTGGTATCGGCGGACGCAGCTGTTTCCCATCATGCACACGCTTGGGATCCGCCGCGCGCTCGTCGAGAAGCATCCCTGGCTGCCGGTCGCGGTCTTCAAGGCGTTCGAGCGTTCCAAGGCGATCGCCGTCGCGAAGCTGGCCGACACGTCTGCGACCAAGGTCACTTTGCCCTTCGTCGAGGAACAGTTGCGGGCGGCCCGCTTTCTGATGGGCGAAGATTTCTGGTCCTATGGATTGGATCCGAACCGCCATGTGCTGAGCCGATTCCTGCAACGCCACCACGCTGAAGGATTATCGGCTCGATTGCTGGATCCGGAAGAGCTGTTCCATCCGGCTTCGCTGGAGTTGCACAAGATATGAAGCTGCTACGTCAGCCCGCCTGCTCCAGGGTCAGCCGCATGCCGTCATAAGCCGGGATGATGTGCGGCGGCAGGCTCTGGCGCAACACCTCGTAATCCAGATCGGAATGCATGTTGGTGATGACGGCGCGGCGCGGCTTGAACCGATCGATCCACGACAGCGCGTCGTTGACACTGAAGTGGCTGGGATGCCCGGTATAGCGGAGTCCATCGATAATCCAGAGGTCGAGATTTTCGAGGAATGGCCAGCTTGCTTGCGGAATGTCGTTCACGTCGGGCGTATAGGCGGCGTCGCCGACCCGATAGCCGAGGGCCGAAATATTGCCGTGGTCCAGGATAAAGGCCGAGAGCGTCACCGGACCGCCCTTCCCTTCGACGGTCCGGCTTTCGCCGGCCTCGATCGGGTGATGATCCAGGATCGGCGGATATTCGCTGCCGGGAGGCGAGACGAAGCAATAGGAAAATCGCAGCAGGATGTGCTCGGCGGTGGATCGGTTCAGATAAACCGGAATACGCCTGCGCTGGTGCAGCACCACGGAGCGAAGATCATCGATGCCATGGGTTTGATCGGCGTGCTCATGGGTCAGGAATACCGCGTCGATATGGTCGACATCGGCGTCGATCAACTGCTCGCGCAGATCAGGCGAGGTGTCGATCAGGACCCGCGTGACGCCGTGATCCCCCCTTCGCTCGGCCAGCAGCGAACAGCGGCGGCGGCGGTTCTTTTGGTTTTTGGGGTCGCATGCCCCCCAACCCAGGGCCGGACGTGGAACGCCGGCGGAGGATCCGCAGCCCAGGATCGTCAGGCTCAATGTCATGCCACAGCTTTCGAAGCCGGAACCTTGCTGAACAGACGAAAAAAATTCTCCGTAGTCTGCCGCGAAATCTCCTCCAGCGAGACCCCGCGCGTCTCTGCGAGCACCTTGGCAGTTTCAACCACGTAGGAGGGCTCATTGCGCTTGCCACGAAATTTGCCGGGCGCCAGATAGGGCGCGTCGGTCTCGACCAAGATTCGATCGGCCGGCAACTCGGCAGCAAGGTCGCGCAAGGCTTGCGATTTCTTGAAGGTCAAAATCCCCGTGAATGAAATCGAGAGACCCAGCGAGATCGCCTTCATCGCAAGGTCCCGCCCGCCGGTGTAGCAGTGCAGCACGGCGCGAAACGATCCCTTGGTCATTTCTTCTTCAAGGATTCGGCCGCAGTCGTCGTCAGCCTCGCGGGTATGAATGACCAGCGGCAAGCCGGTCGCGCGGGCGGCGGCGATGTGGGCGCGAAAGCCGCGCTCCTGTGCTTCGCGTGACCCGTGCTGATAGAAGTAATCCAGGCCTGCTTCGCCAAAAGCCACGACCTTGGGATGTCGCGCCAGTTCGATCAGCTCGCCCGCGCCAATCCCGTCCTCTTCATCGGCCTGGTGCGGATGCGTGCCGACCGAGCAATAGACGTCTGGAAATCGCTCCGTGATCGCCAGCAGCGCGCCGAGCCGCCTGACCCGTGTCGAGATGGTGACGATACGCCCGACGCCCGCGGCCGCGGCCCGCGCGACGATGCCGTCGAGATCGTCGGCGAAATCGGGGAAGTCGAGATGGCAGTGGCTATCGACAAGCATCGGCTTCCAACCGTTCACGCCGCCGTTGGTTCGATGTACCGGGGAAATACCGGCGCGGGCGCGGGAAGCACCGTACCTGGCCTGATCCGCGAACCAAGTGCTGCAAAGTTGCGCGAGCTGGCGTCGTTGGGAATGCCGAGGATATCGAGCAGTTTTGCCGAAGCGCCTGGCATTGCTGGCTGCGCCAGAAGGGCGATCTGCCTGACCACTTCGGCCGTCACGTACAGCACCGTGCGCTGGCGCGCAGGATCGGTCTTCGCGAGCGCCCAGGGCGCTTCGCCGGCGAAGTACCGATTGGCCTCCGCGACGACTGCCCAGACCGCGTTGAGCGCCTGATGGATCTGCTGGGTCGCCATCGCCGCTCTCGCGAGAGCAATCATACCATCGGCCTGCGCAAGGATCGCCTTGTCGTTGTCGGTGAATGCGCCAGGCTCGGGCAGTACGCCCTGATACTGCTTGGCGATCATCGACAGCGAACGCTGCGCCAGATTGCCGAGGTCGTTGGCAAGATCAGCATTGATGCGCGCGACGATGGCCTCATGATTGTAGCTGCCATCCTGGCCGAACGGCACCTCGCGCAGGAAGAAATAGCGCATCTGGTCGACGCCGTACTGGTCGGCGAGGTTGAAGGGATCGACCACGTTGCCGACCGATTTCGACATTTTCTCGCCCCGGTTGAACAGGAAACCGTGGGCATAGACGCGCTTCTGCACGGGAATGCCTGCCGACATCAGGAAGGCCGGCCAATACACCGCGTGAAAGCGGATGATGTCCTTGCCGATGATATGAACGTCGGCCGGCCAGTAACGCCAGTTCGGATCGCTCTCGTCGGGAAAGCCGACGCCGGTGATGTAGTTGGTGAGCGCATCGACCCAGACATACATCACATGCTCGGGGGCGCCGGGAACCTTGACGCCCCAATCGAAGGTGGTGCGCGAAATCGACAGATCGCGTAATCCGCTTTTGACGAAGCTGATGACCTCGTTTTTCCGCAGAATCCGGACCGATGAAATCCGGCTGTTCGGCGTAGAGCGCCAGAAGCCTGTCCTGGTAAGCAGACAGTTTGAAAAAATAGCTCTTTTCCTCGACCCACTCGACCGGGGTGCCCTGCGGGCCTCGCCGCACATTGTCCTCGCCGACGATGGTCTCATCTTCGGCGTAATAGGCTTCGTCGCGCACCGAGTACCAGCCGGCGTAGCTGTCGAGATAGATATCGCCGTTCTCGGCCATCCGCTTCCATATTTCCTGGCTGGAGCGGTGATGTTGTTCCTCGGTGGTGCGAATGAAGCGATCGAACGAGATGTTGAGGCGTTCGTCCATCTCCTTGAACCGCTGCGCGTTGCGCGTTGCAACTTCCATCGGCAGCAGCTTTTCGGCTTCCGCTGTCTGAATCATCTTCAGCCCGTGCTCGTCGGTGCCGGTGAGAAAAAACACATCCTTGCCGTCGAGACGCTGAAAGCGCGCCAGCGCGTCGGTCGCGATCGCCTCATAGGCATGGCCGATATGCGGCACACCGTTCGGATAGGCGATCGCGGTCGTGATGTAGAAGGAGTTTGCTGACGATGCAGCCGGTGGCTTCGCGACAGCTGCGGCTTTAGCAGCGCCGGCCTTTGCACGTTTGCCGGCAGATGACGGCTTTGCGGGCGCCTTGCGCGGCGGTGCGCTCTTCTTCGACGCTGCCTTCGCAGTGGACTTCTTCGGCGGCTTTTTTTTCGCAGCGGGCGCTTTTTTGACAGCCTTCCTGGCCTTTTTTTTCGCTCCGCTTTTGACCTTCTTCGCGGGCTTTTTTTTGGGCGCAGGCGGCTTCACGCCGCGCTTCGATTTGCCGGTTGGCTTGCGGCCATTCTTCTTGGCAGTTTTTTTCTTGGCCTTCGCCACCACAATTTCCTTTTAGTGCTCAATACAAGATTGTCAGGATTGATACCTGGCGGAATGCCTAGCGCGTCGCCTCCGCCAGCATCCCAAACACCGAGAAAACCAGCGGTTTTCGCTCGAGATTGTATTCTGCGGTGTCGCGCGCGGCGCGGTTGATCTTTTCCCACACCTCCGCCAGCCGTGCAAGGCGCGGCAGATTGGTGTTGGCATCGTCGGTGTGCAGGCGCTCACCCACCCAGCGGTCGACGCTGTCGATGAATGTCGCGAGCGCGACCCGGTCGCTGCCGCCGAGCGCATCTCCAAGGGCATGGAGTTCGCGCGGATCGACCCGCGGCAAGATGGCGAGCAGTGCCGCGGTCCGCTGGTGAAGTTTTACGGCGTCGCCACCAAGCAATGTCAGCGCGCGCGCGACACTCCCCTCCGCCGCATCAGCGGCCTCCGTCAGCGCTGGATCGTCGACCGGGAGGTCTGCGGCATGCGCGGCGGCCTGGACGACGTCGGGGGTGGATAGCGGCCGCAACGTCAATCGCCGACAGCGCGACAGGATGGTGGGCAAAACCCGTCCGGGCGTATGGCTGATCAGAAGGAACAGAGACTGGCGAGGCGGTTCCTCGAGGATCTTGAGCAGAGCGTTGGCGGCGTTCGGATTGAGTTCATCGACGGTATCGACGATGCAGACCCTCCAGCCCTCGACGGCTGCGGTAGAGCCGAAGAAGGAAATCGTCTCCCGCGTCTCATCGACCGTGATCACGGTCCGCATCACACCCTTGTCGTTCAGGGTCCGTTCGAGCGCGAGCAGGCCGCCATGCGCACCCGCAGCGATATGGCGCGCAACCGGATCCGACGGATCAATCTGGAGCGTTTCGGCACGCTGCACCTCGGGGGCAAGCGGATCGCGATGGGCGAGTACGAACCGCGCCATACGGTAGGCCAGCGTCGCCTTGCCGATGCCCTTTGCTCCCCCGATCAGCCATGCATGCGGAATGCGTCCGCTCCGATAGGCGTTCAGCAAAGCGGTCTCGGAATCACGATGCCCGAACAGGACGGTGGTTTCGCGCGGATGAAGAGCCGACATCTGCTTTTCGACTTGACGGGCGCTCATGCGGACCCCGCCAGGTTGCCGGTACCGACTGCGAAGAAGCGGTCGCGCAATGCCGACCATATATTCGCGGCAACGATATTGGGTTCGGCTGCGGCATCGATCAATACGCATCGCTCTGGTTCGGCGGTGGCGATCCGACGGTACGCATCGCGCAGCTCCTGATGAAACTCGATATCTTCCGCCTCGAATCTGTCAGGCGCGCCGGTGCCGCGACGGGCGGCCGCACGCTTCATGCCGAGCTCGACCGGGACATCGAGTATAATGGTCAAATCCGGCTTGAGGTCGCCGATGGTGACCCGCTCCATGGCATTGAGGACCGAGGGGGCTACTTGTCCGAGGCTGCCTTGATAAACCCGCGTCGAATCCGAAAAACGATCGCAAAGGACCCATTTTCCCTGTTTGAGGGCAGGCTCGATGACGGTGCGCACATGGTCGTCGCGCGCGGCGGCAAACAGCAGCGTTTCCGCGTCCGGGCCCAAAAGCTTGCCCATTCCGGACAACACCAGATGCCTGATGATTTCCGCGCCAGGCGATCCTCCGGGCTCGCGCGTGACGATGGCGCGCAATTTCGAGGCGGCAAGCCGCTCCGCAAGCATCTTGATTTGCGTGGATTTGCCGGATCCCTCGCCGCCCTCAAAGGTGATGAATCGCCCGCGTCCAGGAATTCGTTTGACCGCTGCCTCGGCCATCGTCAGAGCTTCTCGGCGCCCGCGCGAAACACCCCGATCACCAATTCGCTCGCGCCATCGAGGGCCCGCCGCATCGTCGATCCCCTCGCAACCGATTCCGCAGCATAGACGGGCGCTTCCACGGCGATGTTGCCGCCGCGCCAGACCCTGACCACGCCGACTGCCTGGCCGGACTCGATCGGTGCGCGTACAGGTCCGTTATACACAACGCGCGCAATCAGTTTTTCGGCGCCGTTTTTCTGCACCATCACCTTGATCGGTTCACGGCTGGCGAGTTTCACCGAACGGCTCTCGCCGCCAAATACCTTGGCGTAGCCGATCGTCTGATCGGCGGCGAACACGGTCCGCGCTTCGAAGTTGCGGAATCCCCACTCAAGCATTTTTTTGGCCTCGGAGGCGCGATCTTCGGGATCGTCGAGGCCGTTGACGACCACGATCAGCCGGATACCGTTCTGCACGGCGGAGCCGACCATGCCGTAACCGCCCTCCTTGGTATATCCGGTCTTGAGGCCGTCGGCGCCTTCGAGTGAGTTCAGCAATGGATTGCGGTTCTGCTGCCGAATTTTGTTCCAGGTAAATTCCTTCTCGCTAAAAAGCTTGTAGAAATCCGGGTAGGTCTGAATGATGTAACGCGCGAGTTTGGCGAGTTCACGCACGGTCATCTTGTTGCCGGGATCCGGCAGGCCGTTAGAGTTGGCAAAGGTCGACCGCGTCATCCCCAGTTCGCGCGCACGCCTGGTCATCATCTCGGCAAAGGCGCGTTCGTTACCGGCGATCCCCTCCGCCAGCACCATGCAAGCGTCGTTGCCGCTTTGAATGATCGCGCCGTGCAGGAGGTCGTCCACAGCAATCTTGCTGTTGATCGCGGCGAACATCGTCGAGCCGCCGGCGGGCGCGCCGCCCTTGCGCCAGGCGTTTTCGCTGACGTGATATTCGTCGGTCAGTTTGACGTCACCCTGCTTGATGGCATGGAAGACCACCTCGGCGGTCATCAGCTTCATCATGCTGGAAGGCGCCCGCAACTCGTCGGCATTTTTCTCGAAGAGCACGCTGCCGCTTGAGGCTTCGACCAGGATCGCAGTCGGGGCGTCGCCGTCGAACCCGCCGTCGTCCTTTTTTGCGCCCTGCACGCTGTTGTTGGCGGCATGCACCATGCTGCCCCACCCGACAGCCAGGGCAAGGACCGACAGGACCAGGCGGCGCCGGGAGGTTCCGGTCGCGGACCTTGATTTGCGGGATATGGAAACTGTCATCGGATTGCCCTGAGGCGGCGTTCTAACAGTTGAAAGTACCCCAAACAACACGGGTTTTGCGCGCCGTCAGCACGGCGATCCGGGTGCGGTGCCGAGATCCCGCGGCAGCAAGGGGCGGATGGCATCGCCCGGACTTGCGAAAACTGACGACGGCAAAAAGCGTCTCAGTAGAGCCCGCGTCCGGCCAGCAATTCGCTGGGTCCCTGCGGGTCGATCGGGGCGTAGGCAGAGACCGGCCGGAGGCCGGACGAATAGCGGTCGTCAGGCGCATACGACACCGCGCGCGGATTTTCCAAAACGCGTCCACCCGAACGGCGGGCAGACGCGGACATTTCGGAAGTGGCCGAGATTGACGCCTGATCTGCGGAGGTATTGCCAAGGCTGTAGGGCCTTTCCTCCGGCAAGGGCACCTCACCCCGGATTTGACGCGCCGACGGGGAGATTTCCGGAACGAACGGACGGGCGGATGCCAGCCGGACCAGGGACGGCGATGGTGCCGGGATGCCGGTGCGCAGGGTGGCCACGAGCTGGCGGTCGTCGGAGCCCTCGAGCGGCGCTCGGCCAACATATTCGACCCGCACCCGTGCCACGCCATGGTTCTTGAACTCAAGCAGTTCGGCCGCCCGGCTCGACACGTCCATCAAACGGTTGTCATGGTAGGGCCCCCGGTCATTGACGCGGACGATTAGCGATTTCCCATTGCTGAGATTGGTCACCCGCGCGTAGCAGGGCATGGGAAGCGTGGGATGTGCTGCGCTTAGCGAGGCCATGTCAAAAACCTCGCCGTTGGCGGTCAGCCGGCCGTGGAAGTCATCGCCGTACCAGGAGGCCAAGCCTTCTTCGCGGTAATTGACGTCTTCCTCGGGAACATAGACCCGCCCTGCGACGACGTAGGGTTTGCCGACCCGGTAAGTTCCCCCGCCCTTGGGCACGGGATCACCGAGAGCAACGACACGCGGACTCGAGGATACGCCGTATTTGGGATCGATTCGGCTGGCAATGCCCGATGAGGAGCAATTGGCGAGAGCGAGACATGCGACCGCTGCCGCAACCCCACGCGCTACGCCGAAAAACGGATCTGACCGTCGAATCCCCATCCGACCCAATTACCATTAGACCTGCCGCATACTCGCTATTATGCGCTTGGCGGCGATTTGCCCCGATGCAGCCCACACTCCGCATCAACGAACGAACATACCGCAGCCCGAACACGGCGGAAATGGGGAGAGCGGCGGGATGGTAAACCAATCGTTGCCTCTTTGCGAGTCGTGGGTTTCCGCGCTGACAGGAATTGCTCCCCGGAGGTCGGGCATCCTGAACCCTTGATCGGTGCCACTACCGTCTCGGCTACGACTGATGGCGGCCGCCAACGAATATGACGGATCGCAATTCAATCGTGATTTCGAGGCAAAGATCCGGCGCTTGTTTCGTGTGTGAGGCATTTCACATGGGGCGCCCTGCTCGATAGCCTATATTATGGATATTCCCGTCGCCGATGCTTCTCCAAATCCGTGGAGAGATTAAGATGGATCGAAAAATCGTTGTACTTTCGGATGGCACGGGAAATTCCTCGGCTGCGCTGTGGCGCACGAACGTCTGGCGAACATTTGAGGCTCTCGATCTCTCAAATTCGGATCAAGTCGCTTTCTATGACGATGGCGTGGGCACATCGAGCTTCAAACCGCTTGCAATTCTTGGGGGGGCTTTTGGCTACGGGCTGAAGCGCAACGTCATCGACATCTACAAGTTTGTCTGCAGGAACTATCAGACGGAGGCCGACGAGATATTTGGATTCGGATTCAGCCGCGGCGCTTTCACAATTCGAGTCGTGACGGGCCTTATTCTCGATCAGGGTCTCGTACAGGCTGACAACGAGATCGACCTGCACCGCCTGGCAATGGCAGCGTACAAGGATTACCACAGCCGCAAATATCACACGGTCTGGTGGCAGCTCTTTACCAGGGACTATAAAATACCGCCTCCCAGGGCCGCGGCCAACAACAAGGCGGTAAAACGTATCCGCTTTCTCGGGTTATGGGACACCGTGGCGGCATATGGGCTGCCCATGGATGAAATGACCCGCGGGGTCAGCAAATGGATCTGGCCGCTCGAACTGCCGAGCCGCGTGCTTGATCCCCGGGTCCAGCGGGCTTGTCACGCGCTGGCGCTGGATGACGAACGGACAACGTTTCACCCGGTGCTGTGGGACGAAAGCGCACAAATACCAGCCAGTCCCGATCGGCCGCGTCTCCTGTCGGACGAGAGAATTAGCCAGGTCTGGTTTTCGGGAATGCACTCCAATGTGGGAGGCGGATACCCGGACGATTCGCTGGCTCATATTCCGCAATACTGGATCATGAACGAGGCGCGCCTGTGCGGGCTGAGGTTCAAGTCCGCGCCGAATGCCGACCCCGATAGCATGGTCAATACCGCCGCTGCCCGCGACAGGGATGGGCGTCTGTACGATTCACGCAGCGGACTTGGCAGCTACTATCGTTACGGTCCGCGAAAACTAGCCGATCTGTGTGACGAGAAATTATCTAACAAACCCGGCGACGCTGTTTTAATTCGGTTGCCGAAAATTCACGAAAGCGTTTTGAAGCGCATTCAGAACAACGCTCATCCCTGCGCTCCGCTCGGTATTCCCGCCAAATATGAAGTCGTGACGGACGATGGCCAAGTCCTTCCGGCCAGCGCCAATCCCTATGAATCCGCCATCCACAGTCAGGCACGCGAAAATGCCCAGGAGTTCGTCTGGAATATCGTCTGGCAACGTCGCATTGTGTATTTTCTGACTGTTCTGATATCGGCCGCTCTTGTGATATTCCCCCTGCTCAAGAGCCTTCCCGCTTCCGATGAATTTTCGAGCCCAATACGCTGGCTTTCCGACTTGATCAGATTAGCCGGCTCATTCCTTCCTTCAGTTGCCGATCCATGGCTGAATG
The DNA here is from genome assembly GCA_963786045.1 of uncultured Alphaproteobacteria bacterium. Classification (GTDB taxonomy): domain Bacteria; phylum Pseudomonadota; class Alphaproteobacteria; order Rhizobiales; family Xanthobacteraceae; genus Bradyrhizobium. The sequence goes on from CAWAXR010000009.1 coordinate 367,100, forward strand.
GATACGCGCGCAGTCCGGTTACCTTTGCCATTGTCGCTTTCCTTTTGACGACATTCACGGTGGCCGGCGTAAGGCTTTCCGGCCGCATCCAAAGCGATATGGGGGAGATTTGGCAAAAATCCGTCGCGGCCAAACTCCCCGCCACAGATCGCCCCGACGACTGGATATATCGGTTGCGAACGAATGCGCTTTACGTTGGCGCGAAACGGAACTGGAAATTTTCAGTCGGACCCAGCCTCTCCGTAGTCTTCTTTATCTATGCCGGTCTCGTGCTCATCAATCACGTTGCCTACATTGTGCTTGACGATGCGGGGTTCGTTTGCAGAGAGAGCGCCGGCGCCAGCGGGATGGCCAAGGGAGAGATACGAAAATTATCTTTTGATACATCTTCTGTCTGTTCGCCCACCGGTATCCTGCTGGAAAATGGCGGTCGCTACGCCATTACGCTCAAGGCGCGCGAAGCGCATTGGTATGACCGGACAATCGAAACAAGTCCCGCGGGATTTTATAGCCTGGACGCACCCACCGTCTGGCAGAAGGTTGCGATGGTTCTTGCCCTTCCCATGCGGAGAGAATTGATCAGGCCATGGTTTCGGATTGTGGCACGAACTGGCGGCGTTGGAGGCGAGGAAAGTTTTCTGGACCCGGATCCGAAGGACCATTCTATCGACGAGGTCATGCCCGCAACACGTGATGGCGAGCTTTTTCTTTTCGTGAATGACGCAGTTCTGGGGGTGCCGGGCCTGGAGGGCGTTTTCTATTCCAACAATGTCGGCATCGCAGATGTGACAGTAACCCGTCGGTAGTCGCTTAAAGAAAGGGTTCTCCCTTCAGAGCCATGCGACGTCGATGTTTTCCCATCCCGGCAAAATCCGGATGCGTGCCATTCCATCCGATGACATGGCGCAAAGACTGGAAATCGTATTTTTTGTAGCTCGGGATCCAGAGCCGCCAAAGCGGAACCTCGGCGGCTCACTCATCGGCAGTGTCGTCGAAGCGGCGTTCAGGCGCCCTTTTCGCACTTCTTCATGAAACTGGCCTTCGCAGCCCCCGAAAGCGGCTTGCCATCCTGGCTCACTGCTTTAGTCGCGCAGGTATCGGCCATACACTTCTTCATGAACGAGGTCTTCGCCGCACCCGCGAGCGGCTTTCCGTCCTTGGCTACTGCCTTGCTCTCGCACGTTTCCTGCGCGAGGGCGGCACTACCAGCAAATATCATGACCAGCACGGCTAACGTCATTTTCCTGAGCATGGCTCTCTCCCTGAAATGGCTCACTCCTTGAATGCCTCTAGCGATCGAATTTGATCTCAGATGTTTCTTTTGAGCAAGGGGATGAAAAGTCGATTTCGGGCCGGCCAAGCTCGCGCCCGACAACCAACGAGCATCACCTTGAATGGGTTCAGTTGCTCGGCACCACCACCCTGCCTCCGATGCGCTTTCGTGGCCTTGTGCAGGTGGATGCCATCGTGCGCGTTGACGAAGCGCCGTGGGCTGCCATAAACAAGCGCGCCAAAGGCGTTGGGTAGCAAGACGGTGGCGAGCGGCCATTTGTGGCTTCGCTCACGGCTTAAAGCTAAACAACTTCAATGGTTTGGAAGGGTGGCCGAGTGGTTTAAGGCACCGGTCTTGAAAACCGGCGTGCCTGCAAGGGTACCGTGGGTTCGAATCCCACCCCTTCCGCCAATTATCACATTGTCCAGCCCGGACTTTTAATGATCGGCCTCCTGTCCTCAAGACCCGCGGAATCGTCGATCACGGGGCTTTCAAGCGCCGAGGCTCAACGCAGGTTTGGCGAGTTTGGCCCGAATGCCACTCCCGACGTCTCGGTTCATCCACTGCGCTTGTTTCTGGGCAAATTCCTTGCGCCGGTTTCGGTGCTGCTCGAGATCGCGATCGTCCTTCAATTGGCACTCGGCGAATACTTCGAGAGCGCCATCATCGGCTCGCTTCTGGTCTTTAACGCGGCCATCGGTTTCTTTCACGAGAACCGAGCCCAGTCGACCATCGCGGCGCTCAAATCAGGGCTTGCGCTAAGAGCGTCAGTTCGGCGCGACGGCCTCTGGACGATCTTGCCCGCTGCTGAACTGGTGCCAGGGGATATCGTCAAGCTCAGCCTCGGCACGGTGGTTGCGGCCGACGTTCGTGTCCGCGAGGGTTTGATCCTGCTCGACCAATCCATGCTCACCGGGGAGTCGCTGCCGGTTGAAGCCGGGCCTGGTGTCGAAACCTACGCCGGCGCGTTGGTTCAACGCGGCGAAGCGATTGCCGAAGTGCTCGCCACCGGGGTTCGTACCAAATTCGGCCGCACCGCCGAGCTTGTCCGCACGGCCTACGTCGTCAGCACCCAGCAAAAGGCGGTGTTTCGGGTTGTGCGCAACCTGGCCGGATTCAATGGCGCCGTCACCGTGCTGCTGATGGTCTACGCCCACTACATCGGGATGCCGTTGGCGGAAGCCGTTCCCCTGCTGCTCATCTCCGTTCTTGGCTCAGTGCCGGTGGCGCTGCCCGCGACCTTCACGCTCGCGACAGCGATCGGCGCACAGGCCTTGACCCGCGTCGGCGTGCTTCCGACCCGCCTCTCCGCGGTCGATGAAGCCGCTAGTCTCGATGTCCTTTGCATCGACAAGACCGGCACGCTGACACGCAACGAGCTCGCCGTGGCCGCGGTACATGCGATGCCCGGCTTCGATCAAGCGTACATCCTTGCGCTTGCTGCGCTTGCCAGTGCCGAAGGCGGCCGAGACCCTGTCGACACCGCGGTCCGGGCCGCCGCGGCCTCGTACCGAACGAACTTGCCCCAGACCGTTCCCGACCTCCCCGCCGTTACCAGCTTCACGCCGTTCGATCCCGCAACCAAGATGTCGGAAGCACACGCACGCGGTCATGATGGCAATCCGCTTCGCATTGTCAAAGGCGCCTTCGCGGTGGTTCTCAGGCTTTCGCAACCCGCGCCGGCAGCGGAACTGGCCGCCGAGGAATTGGAAAAGCACGGTCATCGGGTTCTCGGTGTTGCGATCGAAAGCGACGGTGCCATGCGTGTCATTGGACTCGTGGCGCTCAGTGATCCGCCACGAAGCGATTCAAAGGGGATGATCGATCAACTGCGGATGCTTGGGGTTCACACCGTCATGGTGACGGGAGACGCCGCAACGACCGCCGCTTTCGTCGCAGACGCTGTTGGGCTGACCGGCGCCGTTTGTCCACCGGGCGGAATTGGCGACCGGCTTGGCCCCGAGGATTTTTCGGTCTACGCAGGCGTCCTGCCCGAAGACAAGTTTCGCCTCGTCAGAGCGTTTCAGAAGAGCGGCCACACCGTTGGCATGTGCGGCGACGGCGCGAATGATGCCCCGGCGCTGCGGCAGGCCCAGATCGGCATAGCGGTGTCATCGGCCACCGATGTCGCCAAGTCGGCCGCTGGCATCGTCCTCACGAAGCCAGGGCTTGCCGGCATCGTTGCCTCGGTTCGGGAGGGCCGGATCACATTCCAGCGTATCCTGACCTACGCGCTGCGGTCGATCGTTCAGAAATCCCGGCAGGTCCTGTTTCTCGGATTCGGTCTGGTATTGACCAAGCACGCCATTTTGACGCCGACGCTCATGGTTATTTTGATGATCACCGGCGATTTTCTCGCGATGTCGTCAACAACCGATCATGTTCGTCCCTCGCCCATGCCGAACTCGTGGCGGATCGATCGTCTGACCGTCGTCGGCATTATCATCGGACTCTGCGATCTCGCGTTCTGCGCGGGGATACTGGTCTTTGGTTCGAGGGTGATGCACTTCGATATCGATACCCTGCGCACGATGACGTTTGTCACCATTACATGCAACGGCCAGGCTGTGTTCTACGTTGTCCGCGAGCGAAAACGCATCTGGTCTTCGCGGCCGAGCCTGCCGGTGGTGCTTTCAAGCATCGTTGATGTCTCTATCGTCGGCGCGCTGGCGCTAGGCGGAATCATGACGGCGCCGCTCACGCCAACAATTTTCGCGGGCATTTTGGGCGCGGCCGCTATCCTTGCCCTGGTCATGGACCAGATCAAGGTTTGGCTCTTTGCCCGATTCAAAATGAGTTAGTGCATCGCAACGCGGGCCTTGCCAACGCTCAAGCTGTGTCGGCGGCAGGTTCCAGGGGCCACCCGAGCTTATATTCGACCCCGCCGACGATACGTAGCTCGTTCGTTGATTTCGGTGCGTTGGTACTTCGTTTTTCGCCGGGAGCGTTTTGGAAGTCTGGAACGGCCAATTGCTCTTTTGCGCATGTGGCCCCGCGTTCTCCTGGGCTTCCGCCCGGCACACTGACAGGGTAGCCTTGCGGTACCGCCGGTGCGTAGGCGCGACCCCGGCTTGAAACGAACATGCGCCAAGGGGAAAAAGCGCCATGTTCGAGATACTCGATCGACGCACGAGTCTGACCGGCAACCAGATCAAGATCCTCATTGCTGCCATCATTGGCGATGCGCTCGAATTCTTCGACTACTTCCTGATCGGTTTTGTGCTCGCCTTCCTGATCGGGCCCTGGAAGCTGACTTTCGGCCAATCCGCCACCGTGCTGATGAGTTCGGGTATCGGCGCCATCCTCGGCGCCTATGTGTGGGGCTGGCTTGCCGATCGCATCGGCCGCCGCAAGGTTTTCATCGGCACCGTGCTGAACTTCTCAGCCGCGACCGGCCTGTTGTATTTCACGCCGGACAATGGCTGGATCTACCTTTCGGTGATGCGTTTTTTCGTCGGCGTCGGTGTGGGCGGGCTCTATTGCGTGGATCTGCCGCTGGTGCAGGAATTCATGCCTTCCTCCAAGCGCGGTTGGGTCGGCGGCCTCGTGACCTGCGTTATCCCGCTCGGTGTCGGCCTCGGTGCCGTCCTGGGTTCGTTGGTCGGCAGCTCCGAGTGGCGGCTGTTATTCGCCGTCGGCGTGCTGCCGGCTCTGCTGGTGCTGTTGGTCCGCGTCTGGGTGCCGGAGTCGCCACGTTGGCTGTGCCGCCAGGGCCGCTACGAGGATGCGCGCAAGTCGCTTGGCTGGGCGCTGCATATGGCGCCGGCGTCGCTGCCATTGCCGACGGCCGCCGACGCCGGCCCGATTATCAGGAGCAACTGGCTCGATCTCTTCAAATATCCGCGAAGCCTGATCGTTTCCTGGCTTGGCAATGCCGGTGCGCAGACCGGCGTCTACGGTATCACGCTCTGGGCGCCGGCACTGTTTGTCGTGCTGCTGAAAGTCACCCCGCAGGAAGCCGCCAAGATGATGATCCTGCTCAGCGTCTTCGGCTTCATTGGAAGACTGTCGTTTTCGTTTTTCTCCGAACTGATGGGCCGGCGCAATGCCGGCGGCCTGCTGGGTTTCGGCGCGGGAGCCCTGACCATTATCGCGGGGTACAATTACGACGCCATGTTCATGGGCGTATCGGCGTTCTGGCTGCTGCTGGCCGTAGCGTTCTTCTTCGCCGACGGCGGTTTTGCCATCGTCGGCCCTTACGCGGCGGAGGTCTGGCCTTCGCATCTGCGGACCTCGGGTATGGGTTCGGCCTACGGCTTCGGCGGCATCGGCAAGATCATCGGCCCGGTCGGCCTCGCCCTGATCGTGGGTTCCGGAAATTATCTCAAGCCTGACGTGCCGTTACCGGAGATTCCTCTAGCGTTTGTTTATCTCGGTTGCTGGTTTTTGATGACCGGAACAGTGTATTATTTCTTTGGGATCGAGACCCGGGGCAAGTCGATCGAGCAGATCGACCGGGAACTCGTGGTCACGGCTTGATGGATGCCCGACATCGATGCGTCGGCGGCCCGCGATGGGTGTCGACATCACCTTCGTTCAAGGAGAAAACATATGCCGCTCGGTGGACTGCAACATTACACGATCGAACCTGCGGATCTGGAGCGCACAAAGGACTTCTATTGTGACGTGCTCGGTTTGGAGAACGGCGACCGTCCGCCGCTCGATTTCCCCGGCTACTGGCTCTATTCCGGCGGTGTCGCCACCGTGCATCTGATGGGTACACGCAAGCCACGCGAAGGGATCGTGGTGCGCGGCACCGAGAAGAAATACGAGGACACCGGCCGCCTCGACCATATCGCCTTTGCTGCGACCGATGCTGAAGGCATGCGCAAGCATCTGCAGTCCAAGAACATCAAATTCCGCGAGAGCATTGTGCCACGCACCGGCGATACGCAGTTTTTCCTGTACGATCCCGACGGAGTCGGCGTGGAGCTGAATTTCCCGAAAGCCTGATCCAGATCGTGATCCGGGCAAGTTCGGAAAAGTTGATTGGAATCATGATCTCACCGCTCTGATTGAGCATGGTCTTTTCGGAAAGCCGGTTCCTTTCCCGATCATGCTCCAGCGACGATCCGTTATTGGCATCGCGGCCGGCAACCGCCGGGCGCGATTGGCTGGTCTGACGCATTCCTCGAAGCCGAATCCCGACAAGGCCATGACCCGGCCATATCTAGGGCGCGAAGCGGTCAGCTTTTCTTCAACTTTGCATGACGAATTAGCGGGCCGCACCGCTGCGGCAGGATAGCCGGGTGCCTCGCCTTCCACCTACCCCAGGGCTTGCGCACCCGGCTATTCGCGGGCGGGAAGCCTCCATGAGGCAATTCACCGCTATGGTAGCAAGGCTTCGCGCCAATCCCGGCGCGGGCAGACTTGCGGTCTAGTCAAGCCCGCGCTCGTGACTGAGGCGCACCATTTCCTGAATGAAGATCGCCTTTTGCTTGTCGTCGAGGCTGGTGAACAGCGGCTCGGCCGTATCGGCAACGGCGCGTTGATCCACGGCGCGGTCATTGAGAAACTGGGCCTCGTTGCGCATCTGGTCGATGATGTCGTCAGGCGGATCGCGCTTTGCGCGCGCAATTCTAAGATTGAGACGGTCGGCGCCGTTATGGCCGAGATAGTGCATCGCACTATTGAATGCGGTCCAATGCTTCTCCTGCTCCGGCGTCAGGCTCAATTCGGCCTTGATCCGATCGATATTCGCGTCGCTGTTCGCCACAATCTGCTCGGCGGTCAGTTCCGGTTCGCCCGGCTGCGTTAGCACCTCCGGCTTGGATGGTATCTTTGCGGCCTTCGCCGTTTTGGCGGTTTTCGCTGAGCCGGGTTGCTTGGCGCCGCTGATCGTCGGGGCAGCTTGCCCTCTATCATTTTCCCCGCCGACACCGAGAACGCCGGTAAATACGCCGACCACGCCGCCGATCGCACCTCCCAACACGCCGCCGACCGGTCCGGCGGCCTTGTTGCCTGCTTCGGCTCCCTGTTGAACTCCCTTGACCAACCCTTGCGCGTCCGCCGCTTGGGGAATGCAGAAAAGTGCGACGACCACTGCCCCAAGCGCGAGGCGCAATTTCGGCTGCACACATGCGGCCGGTGTCGGGCTGATCATTGTGGGGCCTCCTCGGTCGATCTCGATAGGGTAATGGCGCTTTCCCGGCGAATCCGTACACTATCGTTTTCGCTGCAAGCGAGTTTACCGCCGCACTTGCAGGACCGGCGGCCGCGGCTCCCGTGATTGGCTGTGGACCATAGCAATCGGCCCCTGCTAACCGATTTACCGACGCCGTCCCTTGACGGCCGCGCGAGAAGAAGAGGCAAAGGCGCTGGGCAAGGAACCGGGAATGACGACCAACAAGAAGAAGATATTCATCACCGAATCGATGTCGCCGTCCGGTCGCGCTCTGCTGAGGGAGCGCGGCGACATCGAACTCGTCGAATTTCCCAATTTGATCTCTGCCGGGGATTTCGAGGCGTTGCTGAAGGAGCACGCGCCGGTGCACGGCGTGGCGCTCGGCGCCACCCGTTTCGGCGAACCGGAGCTCGATGCCTCGAAGGATATGAAGGTGGTGACCCGGATCGGCGTCGGCTACGACGCCGTCGATGTCGCGGCACTCAGCCGTCGCAAAATCCCGCTGATGGTGGTGGGAACGGCCAATTCCCCATCGGTGGCGGAGCAGGCGCTGTTCATGATGTTGAATCTCGCCAAACGCGCCGTTGAAATGCACTCGCTGGTAAGGGAGGGCAAGTGGAGCACCCGGCTCGGCAAGCTGCCCTACGATTTGTTCGGCAAGACGGTTCTGATTATCGGCTTCGGGCGCATCGGGACGCGAACCGCCAAGCGCTGCCTCGCCATGGAAATGACTGTTCTGATCCACGACCCCTACAGGGTGCCCGAGGAGATCAGGGCCGCCGGTTGTGAAGTGGTCGCCGATCTCGATGCGGCGCTGCCGCGCGCTGATTTTGTCAGCATCCACTGCCCGAAGACACCGGAGACGATCGGAATGTTCAATGCCGCGCGGCTCAGGCGGATGAAACCTTCGGCCTATCTGATCAACACCGCGCGAGGTGGAATCGTCGATGAAGCGGCACTTTATGATGCGCTTTCGTCCGGCAAGCTCGCTGGCGCGGGTCTGGATGTTTTCGAGCAGGAGCCTCCGCCCGTTCCCAATTCACTGTTCGAGCTTCCCAATGTCATCATTGCCCCGCATGTCGCAGGCGTGACCCGGGAAGCCGTCGATCGGATGAGCGAACAAACCGCGCGCAACATCCTGAGCGCACTCGACGGTGAACCGATACGCCAGAACGTCATCAATCAGGACGTGCTCGGCTGATCGAGCTGCAATTGGCCGAGGCCGTAGCCGGCTCACGCGCCTCGGCCCCCCTGGAGCGAGACCATGGCTTTCAAGGAATATGGCAACCATGACGCGGTAGGTCTTGCCGAGCTCGTTCGAAAAAGGCACGTCAGCGCCGGGGAATTGTTGGACGAGGCGATTGCGAGGACCACCAAAGTCGATCCAAAGATCAATGCGGTGGTCGTCAAGCACTACGACTATGCGAAGCGACAAATCGACCGGGGACTGCCGGATGGTCCGTTCACCGGCGTGCCGTTTCTGCTGAAGGATCTGGAGTTTCTCGAGGGCACGCGCACCACATCGGGGGCGAGCATCTACAGGGACCATGTTGCATCTCATACCGGCACCCTCGCCCGGCGCTTCCTCGACGCGGGCCTCACGATCTTCGGCAAAAGCTCGAGCCCGGAGTTCGGATTGATGCCGACCACCGAATCCCGCCTGTTCGGTCCGACGCGAAATCCATGGAATCTGGAACATTCCTCGGGTGGATCTTCGGGAGGCGCGGGTGCAGCCGTTGCGGCGCGCATTGTTTCCGTCGCGCATGCGAGCGACGGAGGCGGTTCGATACGTATTCCGGCCTCCGCATCAGGGGTATTCGGGTTGAAACCGACCCGCGCGCGCAATCCGGTCGGTCCCGAGCGCGGCGAAGGTTGGGGCGGATTTGCCTGCGGTCACGTGCTGAGCATCAGCGTGCGCGACAGCGCGGTGATGCTCGATGCTATCCACGGACCCGAGCCGTCGAGCCTCTATGTGGCACCAAAGCCGGAACGACCTTTCGCCGAGGAGGTCGGTCGCGATCCGGGCCGGTTGCGCATCGCCTTTACCGACAAATCGCCCTATGGCGAGGCCATCGATCCCGAAATTGCGGCAGCGGTGCGGGAAGTAGCTGCCCTGCTGGCCGGTATTGGCCATCATCTCGAAGAGCGCGCGCCAGCCTTGGCCGCCGATCCGGCGGACGTGATGGCGACCATCGTCAGCGCCACTACCGGGCTCGCTGTCCGGTTCGCCGAGCAGCAGTTTGGCCGCGCCATGACAGACCAGGATTTCGAGATCTTGACGCTTGCAACGGCGCACAATGCGAACAAGACCACCGCGATCGATTATACCGGTGCGCAACTTAGCGCTTTCCGGATTTCGCGCGGGCTGGCAGACTTCTTCGAGACTTGCGACCTGTTTCTTTGCCCAACGCTTTGCTCGCCGCCCCTGCGAATTGGTGAAATCAATCCGATGTCATGGGACCTGTCTCATATTTCGCCGATCCTGAGGCGCCATATGCCGGCAACCTCCCTGTTCAATATGTCTGGCCAGCCGGCGATGTCGGTGCCGCTGGCATGGAGTAGCGCCGGTTTGCCGCTTGGAATGATGTTCGCGGCCCGTTTCGGTGATGAGGCGACGTTGTTTCGCGTGGCGGCCCAACTCGAGCAGGAGCGGCCGTGGAAGAAGAGAAAGCCGCCGGTTTGCGCGTGAATCGACAAAACTCGGCCGCATTCGGGGTCGACGAAAGGATGCCCTCGCGGGCGACGGGACTCGTTTCCGGCACCCTGCGTTGCCTCTGGAGATTGAAACATTGAGTTCGAGCGACCCGACCGATCATGCGCTGGCGACCATCGCCAGCATTCTCGATCACCCGGTATCCCACCGGGAGCCTGAAAAAGCTCCAGCTGAAGACAGGCCCGATGCTTCCGGAGGGGTCGAGGCTGATGGCTATTCGAAACTCGGTCCCGGCCCCATGGACGCCATACGTTTTAAATGGAGCGTCCGCCGCGACGGCGATGGCCGCTATTTCGTGGATGAGACCATCGGCGAGAATTCCCAACCGATGAGCACCGGCCCGATGTCACCGGATGCGGCAATCAAGTTCGTCGACGATCGCGAGAGCGAGGCGCGGCAGCGATTCGAGATGCTCAAGAACGAAATGACCGGGCGTGTCGCCGCAGCGAATATGGATCGCACGGACGACGGCGAGATTTAACGCGGTCGAAATCCCGGGACTCGATGCCGAAAGAGACTTGATACTTAAAGACCTGACGCTCAGAGACTTGACGCTCAGAGGCTTGACGTTCAGAGGCTTGGCTTTCCCAGAAAATCCTTCTTGGCAAGATCGACGCCGCAATGCCGCAGGATGTCGTAGGCGGTCGTCACGTGAAAAAAGAACTGCGGCACGCTGAAGGTCAGCAACAGTGAGCGTCCGGTAAATTTTCGCGTCGAACCGTTCCGGAATGTAAAGACGACTTCCTTTTCTGCGGTGCCGTCGATTTGCGCGGGCCGCATGCTTCCCACGAAATCCCTCGCGGTCGAGATGCGTGCCTTGAGTTCGGGAATGTCAGGCTTGGTATACGGAAATGCCGGAGGATCAATGCCGGCCAGCAGAGCGCAGGCGAGGGTCGCGTGCCTGTTGGCTTCGCCCACCTGCCGCGTCAAATCGTACATGTTGGGATAGAGGCGCGCGCTGAGGAGAATCGACGGATCGATTTTTCGCGCATCGGCATGAGCGGCCGCATGGTCAAGCAGATCGGACAGACTGCCTAGAAAATGGGTGAAGGTCCCGACGGATGATTGGTGCATTGAGATAGTCACGGTCGCGATCCCCTCCCACTACATCCCCTGATCGCAATCGACGACTCCGGCGATCAGCCTTCCGATCGCGATTCGAACGCAGATCATGTGCTTGGTCAGGCGGTGCCGCTTGCCGCCGCGTGGCGCCATGTTCCCGGGCAGGTCGACCGCTCGGCTAATCTGGCGGGCCGCGCCGGCTGCTATCCACCGACCTTTGCTGAATATTCCGCGTCGGTTACCGGCTCCATCCAGGTCACGTGGCTTCCGTCCATCAATTCTTGCACCGCGATATGGGTCATGCCGTTGGTCGGAGACGCGCCATGCCAATGTTTTTCGCCGGGCGGAATCCAGACGACATCGCCGGGCCGGATTTCGCGCAGCGGCCCGCCTTTGGTCTGAACGCGTCCAGCACCCGAGATGACGTACAGCGTCTGACCGAGCGGATGCGTATGCCAGTTTGTCCGCGCGCCCGGCTCAAAGGACACGCTGTTCGCGACAACCCGCGCCGGTGCCGGCGTGGCGACGATCGGGTCCTGCCACACCGTGCCGGTGAAGTATTCCTTCGGCGCTCTGCGCGTCGGGCGAGAGCCGGCGAGATGAATATCCATGGGTTTCCTCCTGCGATTGCTCTGCCCGGCGAGGCCGAACTTATTTCTTCGATGCCGCGTAGCGCGCCTTGGTCTCGGCGTTCATGGGATACAGGCCGGGCAGAACCGCGCCGTTGTTGACCTGATCGACAATCCAGCCTTCCATCCGCTCCTGCTCGGCGCCTTCGGCCAGAATGAGATCGAGGAATGCCTTTGGAATCACGACGGCGCCGTCCTGGTCCGCGACGATAATGTCATCCGGGAAGATGGCAACGCCGCCACAACCGATCGGCTCGCCCCAACCGACGAATGTCAGTCCGGCGACCGAGGGCGGCGCGGCGTAGCCGTCACACCACACCGGCAGGCCGGTGCCGAGCACGCCTTCGAGGTCGCGCACTACGCCGTCGGTGACCAGCGCAGACACCCCGCGCTTGACCATGCGCGCGCACAGAATATCGCCGAAAATGCCGGCATCCTTGACGCCCATGGCGTCGACCACTGCGATGCAGCCTTCGGGCATGGCTTCGATGGCCGTTCGGGTTGAAATCGGCGACGACCAGGATTCCGGCGTCGCCAGATCTTCCCGCGCAGGCACGAAACGCAACGTAAAGGCCCGCCCGACCAGCCGCTTTTGACCCGGCCGCAGTGGGCGCGAACCCCGCATCCAGACGTTTCGCAGGCCTTTTTTGAGAAGAACCGTGGTGATGGTGGCGGTGGAAACGCGGGAAAGCGTCGCGATCGCTTCGGGGGTCAGGGACATCGAAAGAGCAACTCCGGTAGGGATGGATCGGGCCGGCATCTTGCGGGGCCCGGCCATCGCGTCAAGTGCTCGCGCGCAGCCGCCAAGGTAAGGCAACGCATGGCTGATCAGCGTATCTTATCGGGTAGCGATGGATTAATTTATTGAACCTGCAGGCTTATTTGCTCAAGGCGAATTCCACTCCACCGCAAAACGCGCTACAGCATGAAGCGAACCGAAAAGTTATGAGGCCATGGCCGCCGCGACACTCTCCCCACCCCGCCTGTTGCCGAGTGGCGACAGCGCCATCACGGTGGAATTCAGCCGCAATATCGATGACGCCGCGAACCGGCGGGTGCTCGCGCTCGACCGCACACTGACGCGTGAGCCAGTGGCCGGCGTGACGGAAACCGTTCCGACCTATCGATCCCTGCTCGTTCACTACGATCCCACCCAGATCGATTTCGACAGGCTCGGCAAGAAACTCGTCGAACTGGCGCAACGGCCGGTTCCGCCGGCGGAGAACACGCGGCGCTGGCGCATTCCCGTGGTGTATGGCGGCGAGCATGGTATCGACCTCGAGGATGTCGCCAAGACGCTGGGCACCACGCCCGATGAAATCGTGGCGCGGCACATCGCCGGCGACTACCGCGTCGCCATGATCGGCTTTACGCCGGGCTGGTCCTATCTCAGCGGCCTCCAGGACTCGCTTCACATGCCTCGGCGCCAAAACCCGCGCCTGCTGACTCCTGCCGGGACGATTTCGATCGGCGGCGTGCAGACCGGCGTGCAATGCCTAGCCGGTCCCAGCGGCTGGCATTTGCTGGGACGTACGGCTGTCAGAACCTACCAATTGCATCGCGACCCGATCTTCCTGCTGGAGCCAGGCGATCGCGTGACGTTTTCCGTGGTCGATGCCAGGACCTTTTCGGAGCAGGAACGCGCCGCGGAGCATGGCGAGATCGTCGCGGAATTGATGACCGCATGAGCAAGCTCGTCATTTCAGCCATTGGTCCCGCAAGTTCGGTGCAAGACGGCGGACGCTTCGGCGCCCAGCGCTACGGTCTGACCCCGAGCGGCGCCATGGATCGGCTTGGGCTTGCTGCCGCCAATTGCCTCCTCGGAAACGCCCTGTTCGCCCCGGCTGTGGAAATCGGGCCGTTCGGCGCGGCGTTCGCCGCGCGTGAAGGTGCCGTTCGTGTCGCGCTCGCGGGCGCACCGCGCACCGCCGACATCTCCGGACGCCCGGTTGGGTGGAATACCTCTGTTACGATAGCCGATGGCGAGACCCTGAAGCTTGGAATGGCCCGTGGCGGGTCTTTCAGCTACCTTGCGATCGAGGGAGGAATTGCGGGAGAGCCGATGTTCGGGAGCCTCGCCGTGAATGCCCGCGCCGGGCTCGGCAGCCCCTACCCTCGCCCGCTGCAGGCCGGTGACGAATTGCAGGCGGCGGCTGCGAGTCCCGCCGCCGAGCGGCGGATCGATCTTCCCGGGGCGGTGGCCGGTCCGATCCGCGTGGTCTTGGGCCCGCAGGATGATGAATTCGGCGAAGGCCGAGATCTGTTTCTTGACAGTGACTGGAAGATTTCAGCGACCAGCGATCGCATGGGCTACCGGCTTGAGGGACCCGTCATCAGGCATCTGCACGGCCACAATATCGTGTCCGACGGCACCGTGAATGGCAGCATCCAGGTGCCCGGTAACGGCCAGCCCATTGTCCTGATGTCGGACCGCGGCACCAGCGGCGGCTACCCCAAGATCGCGACGGTGATAACCGCCGATTTCGGGCGGTTCGCGCAAATCCCGGCCGGAACGGCTTTCAGGTTCAAGGCTGTCAGCATGGCCGAAGCGCACGCCGAGGCACGCAAATTCGCCGAACTGCTGCGCACCCTGCCCGACCGCCTTCGTCCGATCGAGAATTTTGAACTCAACGTCGAGGCGCTGCAAGATGCTAACGTTGCCGGCGCCGCCGTGAGTGCGGTCGACGCCGGAACGTGGCAAATTCCATCGTCTGCCGAAGCGCTGACGCAGGACTAATCCGGATCAATACCCAACCAGCAAGCGGACAAGAAACATGAAAACAGTCGACCTGAACAGCGATCTCGGCGAGAGCTTTGGCGCCTGGGAAATGGGCAATGACGCCGCCATGATCGACGTCGCCACGTCGGTGAACGTTGCCTGCGGCTTTCACGGCGGGGACTACGACACCATGCGCAAGACCGTGGAGCTCGCCAAGGCGCGCGGCGTCAGCGTCGGCGCGCATCCGGGCTACCGCGACATTCATGGATTCGGCCGCCGGCCGTTCTACGGCATGAAGGCCTCCGAGATCGAAAACCTGGTCGCCTACCAGATCGGCGCCCTCCAGGCGATCGCGACCTTGGCCGGTTACAAGGTAACTCACGTCAAGGCGCATGGCGCGTTGTCCAATGTCGCCTGCGAGGAAGATACGACCGCGCGCGCGATTGCCTCCGCCATCAAGGCGGTCGACCCCAGTCTTATTTTTGTGGTGTTGGCCAACTCGAAGCTGGTGCAGGCAGGCGAAGCCGCCAATCTGGCGATGGCGCACGAGGTGTTTGCCGACCGGGCCTATGACGACGACGGTATGCTGGTGTCACGCAAGAAGCCCGGTTCAGTGCTGCATGACCCGAAGCAGATCGCCGAACGCGTGGTGCGGATGATACAGGACGGTGCCGTGGTGTCCGTCACGGGCAAGGTAATCAAGATGCGCACCGACACGGTTTGCATCCACGGCGATACGCCGGGCGCGGTCGACATCGCGCGCGGCGTCCGCAAGGCGCTGAAGGATGCCGGCATCGACGTGGCGCCGTTCAAGAAGCCGAGCTAGAACGGGTGAACCGAGAGCGTGCCGAATACAACGGCCGCAATGATGGCGAAGGCACCATAGAGCGCAGCCGCATGAAAACCCGCTCCGGTTTTCCGGGACAGCGAA
Organism: uncultured Alphaproteobacteria bacterium; assembly: GCA_963786045.1. Classification (GTDB taxonomy): domain Bacteria; phylum Pseudomonadota; class Alphaproteobacteria; order Rhizobiales; family Xanthobacteraceae; genus Bradyrhizobium. The sequence goes on from CAWAXR010000009.1 coordinate 382,551, forward strand.
CGGGCGTGAAGGTGCAGGCGGCCTTCCGCCGATAGTTCGCGCATGGTCGATCTCCAACCCAGCATCGACCTCAGTGAAATATCGATCGTGGTTGGATGCAAGACGTCGCGGAAAATAGCGATGCGAACCCTCTGGCAGACTCCCATCGCAGGCAAAAATTTCTCCGCGACGGATTCGGGCGAGAATTTTATTCGTTCGGATTTTCTGTGCCCGGAACCGGTTCCACGACGTCTAATAGACGTCCTGCTGGAACCGGCCATTCTTCTTGAGTTCCCCGACGAAACTAACGGCATCGTCGGTTGAACGTGCGCCGTGTTGCGCGACGATATCCACCAAGGCGCGTTCGACGTCTTTCGCCATTCTCTTGGCGTCGCCGCAGACATAGACGTTCGCGCCTTCGGCCAGCCACGACCACAATTCGCGACCGACCTCGCGCATGCGGTCCTGCACATAGAACTTCTTGTCGCCGTCGCGTGACCACGCCAGCGACAGCCGCGTCAGAAGCCCGGCGGTTTTCAAGGCGTTCAGCTCGTCACCATAGAAGAAATCGCAACTGCTGCGCTGGTGACCGAAGAACAGCCAGTTTTTGCCGGGCGCCCCGATAGCCTTGCGGTCAAGCAGGAACGCGCGGAATGGCGCAACGCCGGTGCCGGGCCCGATCATGATGATCGGAACTTTCGGATCTTGCGGCAGCGCAAAGCCGTGCGCTTTCTGGACATAGACCCGCACCGTGTCGCCGGGCTGAATTCGTTCGGCGAGGAACGTCGAGGCCAACCCAAGCCGCTTGCGCTTGCCAATCACGTAGCGCACGCAGTCCACGGTCAGCGACAGCTTGCCGGGGGTGGCATTGTGCGACGAGGAGATCGAGTAAAGCCGCGGCTGCATCGGCTCCAGCGCTTCCACAAAGGCTTCAGGATGCGGACGCACGCCGGAGAATTTCTGCAATGCCGCCATCACATCGAGCGTTGCGGCGTCCCCGTCGGGGTCGTCTCCTTGCGCAAGCGCGCGCGCCTTCTCGCGCTGCGCGCCGCCCGTGATGAAAGAAATCAATTCGAATAGCGAATCCGGCGCGGGCGCCAGCGACACCTCGTCGGTCAAGCACTTCGCGGAGCGTCTTGCCCCTCACCTTGGTTGTGTGGGAAGCGCCGAGCAGGGCAATGATCTGGTCGACATGGCCAAGGTCATTGCGCGCGAAGATGCCGAAGGAATCGCCGACGACGTAGTCGAGGCCGCATCCGGTAAGGTCGAAATCGATGTGCCAGGTTTCCTTTTCCGAGCCGGCTTTGTTGAGCAAGCGCCGCGACAAAAACGTCGCCGGTGCCGGATTGTCGCGTGAACGTCCCGGCTCGGCGGCGGTCGCGGGGGCCGCTGCGGCGGGCACGGCAGCCGGGCTGGAGGCGGCCGCGGGCGCTCCGTCGAGCTCTTCATAAAGCGACTTCAGCATTCGGGCGGTCTCCTTGCCGCCGGGGACGCACAGGTTCAGACGCGCTTCCGCCTTGCTCGCAATCGCCTCGGAATAGTTGTGGCAGTCATAGCCGCACTGGCCGCAATCCTGCTGCGCCATGGCGGCCATCATGCGTCGGCGCAGCGGACGTCCCTCCGCAAGCTTCATGCGGTCGGCGATCGGCATGGTCTGGTCGTGCCAGGGCGCCTCGCCGTCGTCAACGTGGCCTGCGGGTCCCTGCATCACGGCGGCGCCCTGCTCGGCCGACAGCGCCGTCGGACCCTCCGTCGACAGGAGTCCGGCGAAGAAGCCATTCAGCCACGATCGCTGCGCCTCGGAAAACGGCGCGCTCGACGGGATGATTTCGAGTTTCGGCGGAGGCGTCATCTGGTTCATGTGGAAGTCTCCGCATCGGCAAGCTTGCGCAGCGTTTCGCCATCGTGGCGGCGCGCAAAAGTCAGAAATGCTTCGTCAGGCGTTGCGCGATGGGCGAGATAGGCCTTGAGCAACTTCTCGACGGTCTTCGGCGCGTCCTCCGCCTTGAGGTCGTGGTAGATCTCCTGCCCGATCGCGGCATTGGGGCCGAACCCGCCGCCTGCGAACAGGTGATACCCTTCAACGGTATCGTCCCCGTCGCCGACTGGTACCTTGGCGCCGATCAGGCCGACATCGCTGATGTAATGCTGGGCACAGGAATGATGGCAGCCGGTCAGGTGGATGTTCAGGGGCGTGTCAATTTCGACCCGCGGGTCGCACCAGTCGCCGATTGCGGCGGCGTGACGCTTGGTGTCGGAGGCTGCGAACTTGCAGCCGGCGTTCCCGGTGCAGGCCACCAGCCCGGCTCGGATCTGCGACGCCTTGACCGCGAGCCCAATCGCTTCGACGGCTGCGACAGCAAGGCCCACATTCTCGTCGCGGACGCCTGGTATCAACAGGTTCTGCCAGACCGTCAGGCGGATTTCGCCGTCGCCAAGATCGCAAGCGATCTTTGCAAGACCGCGCATCTGCTCGCAGGTCACCTTGCCGAGCGGCAATGAAACGCCGATCCAGTTAAGACCTTCCTGCTTCTGCCGGTGCACGCCGATATGCGCCATGCGATCGAAGGCTGGACGCGGCGCCAGCGCCTCAGCCGGCACGCGGATGAAGGTGTGGCCAAGCTTTTCCTCGACGAGAACAAGGAATTTATCCATTCCCATGCCGTCGATGACGTATTTCATGCGGGCCTTGAGGCGGTTGGTGCGATCACCTGTGTCGATGAACACCCGGACAATCGCGTCGGCGACCTTCGTGGCGTCCGCCGGCTTGACGATGATCCCGGTCTCCCTGGCAAAATCCCGATGACCGGTGATGCCGCCAATGGCCAGCCGAAACCATACCCCGGGTTCGACACCGAAGCCGTCCTTCACTTCCACGGCGGCGAAGGCAATATCGTTGGTGTCTTCGAGCACCGCGATCTTGCCCGCGCCGTCGAACGCGACGTTGAACTTGCGCGGCAATCCCGTCAGCGAGCGATCGTTGAGAATGTGGTAGTGCCACTCGCGGGCGTATTCGCGGGTATCGATCAATTCCTGCGGATCGATACCGGCCGTCGGCGTGCCGGTGACGTTGCGGATATTGTCGGCGCCCGAACCGCGCGAGCACAGCCCGAGATCCTGAATGCCCTCGATGAGCGCGACCGCGTGCTTCGGAGGAATTTCTCGTACCTGAAGATTGGCGCGGGTCGTGACATGGCAATATGGCCCGCACAGGCGCTCGGCAAGATCGGCCATTCCGGCGAACTGCCAGTGTTTGAGCACGCCGTTGGGGATTCGCAACCGGCACATGTAGGAATCCTGTGCGGGAGCGACATAAAACAGGCCGTAATAGCGCCAGCGAAAATTATCCGCGGGCGACGGCGGCGCGTTGGTCAGCGCCTGCTGCTTCAACCGCGGATAGGCATCGAAGGGATGCTCCTCGCGCTTGAACTTCTCCTGGTCCACAAGCTTCTTGCCGGACGCCAGAACCCTGTCCTGCGCCCTGAAATGCGCCGCATCAGGCCCAATGGGCTCGGCACTGATCTTGCCGGCGGCGGAGCCGCCCAGGCCGCGTCCAACCTTGCTGATCTGCAGGCCGGTGGCAAAACCTTCGAGGTAGCGTTTCTGCTCGTCGGTGAAGTCGATTGGGAGAGTTTCTAATTTCATTGTGCGCAACGATGCCGATATTATTCTGCAGGAATTTGGGAGGCCAGCACCGACGGCGCCGATACGGCCTGGCTCGCCGGCCTGAAGGTCGAGTAGAGAGCGAGGCCGGTGAAGGCGAAGCCGCCCACGAAATTGCCGAGCGTTACCGGAATTTGATTCCACACCCACCACTCGTAGAAGCTCACCTTGGCGCCGAGCATCATCCCCGTGGGAATAATGAACATGTTGACGACCGCGTGCTCAAATCCGAGCGCGAAGAACATGAAGATGGGCATCCAGGTCGCGACGATCTTTCCGATCGTCGAACTGGTCGTCATGGCCATAACGACGCCAAGACAAACCAGCCAATTGCAAAGGATGGCTTTGACGAAAACGCTGACCATTCCCGCCAGACCGATCGCCTCGTTGGCGACGGTCTTGGCTTCGGCGATGCTGACGATGCGGGCCGCGATGCCCGCGGGTTCGATCTTGCCCATGTTGGTGAGCGCGATCGCAAGCAGGCCGCCATAGGCGAGGCTGCCGAGAAGATTTCCGAGGTACACCCACGACCAATTCACGCCGATCGCACTCCAGGTGGCCTCGCCTTCGAGGCGCGCGAGGGGCAGCAGGCCGAAACTGCCGGTTACAAGTTCCAGCCCGAGAAGCACGATGATGATGAGACTGACGGGAAAGATGATCGCGCCGACCAGCGGCTGGCCGGTCGTGACCGCACCCATGAAGGCCAGGCTGGTGGCGGCGCCCAGCAACGCACCCGAGAGCGCACCGCGGATAAGCAGGTCGGGTGGGGCGAGTGCCAGTTTTTTCAAGCTGACATCAATCATCGCGGCAACAACGTCGGCGGGTTTGGCGTAATCCATGTCGAGGCTCCAGCTGCCACGCACAGGCGTGGCCACAACGAGAAAAAGGCGTTCGATCGCTCGGAAATTCGGTTCGAAGGGCAGCGCCGCATCGGAAATTTCTGGCGATCCGATCAGCCTCGTTGCTGCGGAAATCCATCTTGGACAGTGGCCAGCGGGCGACTATGGCGGCTGACTTGCAACAACCTATTCAAATTGTGTGCCAGTGCAGCAAACCAATAATATTATTTTAAAATCAATGGGTTGGTTATTTGGCGGCGCGGCAACTTTCGTGCTGCCCGTGCCCCTTGGGAAGGCATTTGCTAAAAAAATACGCAGCGAATCTTTTTGCCTAATATTTCATCTAACGGCTTTAGGGCTCATGGAACCGGGTGTGAGACCCTAAACGAAGCCAAATACCCGGCCACGTCCGCGGGATCGAAGGCTGGTCCGGCGAATGCGCCAACAGAGTCACCCGCGCCGCGGTGCGCCGCCGCGTGCAGCCCCAATGCCGCATCGTAAAGGTCCGGTCTGAACACGGCTCTGGCGGTCGTGAGGGCCTCAGGGCTGATTGCCGTCTGCCCCCAGCGGACCATCTGCGCGTACAGCCACGCCGCCTGGACGGGATCCGGGCGCGGCGCGTCTTCCCTCCCAACCAGCAGATAGCGATTGCTCTCGCGAATGGCTCCATCGGCGGAAATCTTCAGACGGCCCTCCAGTGTTCGCAGGATCACCCCTGCATCGACACCGACGTGCTCCGGACGCGCCAAAATACGCGCCACCTCCTCCCGATTTTCCGGCTGCTCGATGAATTCGGCCGCGCGAAAGGCAGCCCGGACCAATGCCGCAACGAGCTCGGGATTCCTGTCTGACCAGCCCTGCCTGATGGCCAGCACCTTCTCCGCGGCGCGGACCAGAATGTCCGAGGCGAAATGCAGGATCTGACCAACGCCACGATCCACGGCGATCGAGTTCCAGGGAGCGCCAACGCAAAATGCGTCGATCTGGCCACCGGCAATGCTGTCCACCATGTAGGGCGGCGGCAGCACGACGAGACGAACATCCTCGTCCGGGTCAACTCCGCCCGCGGCCATCCAGAACCGCAGCTGGTAATTATGGGTCGAAAACGGAAAGGTCATGCCGAAGGTGAGAGGCTCGGCGCCGTTTTTGCGCCGCGCGGCGACGACTCGCGAAAGCGCCAGTGCGGTTGCCATCGGATCGAATCGGTCGCCGTCGATTTCCGCCATGATTGCCGCGTGGAGGGTCGGCGACACCGTGATTGCGTTGCCGTTGAGGCCCAGATTGAACGGCGCAACGATCGGAACCCTGATGTGCCCGAGCCCAAGGCTTGATGCGATCGCAACCGGGGCCAGCAGGTGTGCGGCATCGAACAGGCCAATGTTGAGCTTGTCGCGGACGTTCGACCACGACACTTCCCGGACCAAAGTGACGTCCAGTCCCTCCGCCGCGGTGAAGCCCTTGTCGACGGCGACGATCAGGGCCGCGGCGTCGATCAGTGGAATGAAGCCGATGTGGAGCGGTCTGGTCATTTCAGCAACTCCGACGCCGTCAGGATCGACTGTGCGATCTCCCCGATCTTCTTTTTCTCGCGCATCGCGGTTGATCGAAGCAGGACATAGGCCTCCTCTTCCGTCAGTCCCTTCAGCTTCATCAGAATCCCCTTGGCCCGGTCGATGACCTTCCGGTCTTCGAGCGCGGACTTGGTGCGATCGAGCTCATCCTGCAGCCTGGCGAACGCGTTGAAGCGCGAAATGCAGAGGTCAAGGATCGGCTTGAGCCGCTCTTTCTTCAGACCATCGACAATATAGGCGGAGACGCCGGCATCGACGGAAGCCTGGATCGAGGCGGCATCGCTCTGATCGACGAACATCGCGATTGGCCGTCGCACAGCACGGCTGACCTGGAACATTTGTTCCAGAATGTCACGGCTGGGATTTTCCAGATCGATGACGATGACGTCTGGATCGAGCGCATAGATACGGCTCAGCAAACTCTGCATTTCGCTGATGCGCACGACATCGGTAAAGCCCGCCTCCCGCAGTCCCTCTTCGAGGATCGCGGCACGGATCGGGCTTTCGTCGACAATTACGATTTTAGGAGACGACTCTGCGCCCATCGATCACCCGCATTCCGGCGAAGCATTGATAGCACGTCGCAGCCCCACTCAAAGCCTTGTAATTATGGGCAATTGGGATTAGCTCCTGCCCATCAATCAGGCAGATTAAATATGCAAAAGGCCACCGCGCCCAAAGTCAGTTTTGTTTCGCTGGGATGTCCCAAGGCGCTGGTGGATTCCGAGCGCATCATTACCCGGCTGCGCGCGGAAGGCTATGAGCTGGCGCGCAAGCACGACGGCGCCGATATCGTCATCGTCAACACCTGCGGCTTTCTCGACAGCGCCAAGCAAGAATCGCTCGGTGCCATCGGCGAGGCCATGGCTGAGAACGGCAAGGTCATCGTCACCGGCTGCATGGGCGCGGAACCCGAGCAGATCGAGGCCGCCTATCCGGGCGTGTTGTCGATCACCGGACCGCAGCAATATGAAAGCGTGCTCGACGCGGTGCATCGCGCGCTGCCGCCGGTTCACAATCCCCACCTCGACCTGGTGCCGCCGCAGGGAATCAAGCTGACGCCGCGGCACTACGCGTATTTGAAGATTTCCGAAGGCTGCAACAACCGCTGCAGCTTCTGCATCATCCCGAAGCTGCGCGGCGATCTCGTGTCGCGACCGGCCAATGACGTGCTGCGCGAGGCCGAGAAACTGGTTGGCGCGGGGGTGAAGGAACTGTTGGTCATTTCGCAGGATACCTCGGCCTACGGCGTCGACCTGAAATACGCCGATAGTCCATGGAAGGACCGCCAGGTCCGCGCCAAATTTTTCGACCTGGCAAACGAACTCGGCGAACTCGGCGCATGGGTGCGGCTGCAATATGTCTACCCCTACCCTCATGTCGATGAGGTCATCGGCCTGATGACCGAAGGCAAGGTGCTGCCCTATCTCGATATCCCCTTCCAGCACGCGAGCCCGGAAATCCTGAAATCCATGAAGCGCCCGGCGGCACAGGAGAAGACGCTGGCGCGGATCAAGCAATGGCGCGGGCAATGTCCCGATCTGACGCTGCGTTCCACCTTCATCGTCGGCTTTCCCGGCGAAACGGATTCCGATTTCGCCTATCTGCTCGACTGGCTCGAGGAAGCCGAGATCGACCGCGTCGGCTGTTTCAAATATGAGCCGGTCGCTGGAGCCTCGTCGAACGCGCTCGGCCATGCCGTGCCTGACGAGATCAAGCAGGAACGCTGGAACGCACTGATGGCGCGGCAGCAGAAGATTTCTGCCCGCCGGCTGAAGCGCAAGGTCGGCACGCGGCAGCAAGTCATCATCGATGAAGTCGGTCCGACCGTTTCCAAAGGTCGCTCGAAGGCCGATGCGCCCGAGATCGATGGCGCCGTCTACGTCTCTAGCCGGCGGCCGCTGCGGGTCGGTGAGATCGTTACCGCGAAGATCGAGCGCGCGGATGAATACGATCTGCACGGTAGCGTCGCCGGCTTCTGAGTCGTTAGTCGACGCGGTCTCTTCACGCGAACCGGTATCCGCTCGCTCGAAAACGCCGCGCGGCCTTGACAACCCCGACCGTTCCGCAGTATGGGCCAGCGCCATGAACCTCAACCGGACCCAACTCCGCGCCACTTTCCGTCGTCGCTCGTTCGACGACGATGGGTCGCGCCGTGTCCGACGACAACGCTGAACAACTAGATCAGCAACGTTTTTCGAGAAGGCCGCACCCTCAAAAGTGCGGCCTTCTCGCGTTTCGGCTGCCTTTTCATCTCAATCCACCGGGAGTTCGACATGACCAATGCCTCGCATCCGTTCGACGCGCTGATGGAGATCACGGCCCGCCCGCAGACCGTATTCGTGCGGGGCGAAGGTTCATTTCTGTGGGATGACAGCGGCAAGCGTTATCTCGACTTCATCCAGGGTTGGGCGGTTAACTGCCTCGGTCACGCCCCGCCCGTCGTCGCCGATGCGCTTGCTGCGCAAGCAAAACTGCTGCTGACGCCAAGCCCCGCTTTCTACAATGGTCCCAGCCTCGATCTGGCCAGGGCTCTGGTCGATCACAGCTGTTTCGACCAGGTGTTCTTCGCCAATTCGGGCGCGGAGGCCAACGAGGGCGCGATCAAGCTCGCCCGTAAATACGGCGCCATGCATCGAAACGGCGCGCACGAAATCATCACCTTTGAAGGCGGCTTCCACGGCCGGACGCTGGCGACGATGTCGGCGTCGGGCAAGAAGGCTTTCGAGCCGCTGTTCGAGCCCAAGGTGTCGGGCTTTCCCAAGGCGCGGTTGAATGATCTCGCCTCGGTAATGCGCCTGATCACCGACAAAACTATCGCCGTGATGCTGGAGCCGATCCAGGGCGAAGCTGGCGTCTGGCCTGCGACGGACCAGTTCTTGCGTGACCTGCGTGAGTTGACCAGGACGCGCGGCCTGTTGCTGATCGTCGATGAAATCCAGACAGGTATCGGCCGCACCGGCAAGCTCTTCCACTATGAGCACGCGGAGATCGCGCCCGATGTCATGACGCTCGGCAAGGGCATCGGCGGCGGTGTTCCCCTCGCCGCGCTGCTGGCCACGGAAGCGGCGTCCTGTTTCGAGCATGGCGATCAGGGTGGCACATTCAACGGCAATGCGCTGATGTGCGCGGCCGGACTTGCGGTTCTGCAGCGGGTCGCAGCCCCGCAGTTCCTGAAATCGGTCGCTGACACCGGGCTCTATCTGGAAAGCGAGCTGCAGAGGATATCCGCTCGCCACGGCCTCGGGGAGGTCCGCGGCCGGGGGTTGCTGCTTGCGCTCGATTTGCGGGTTCCGATCGCCGGATCCATCGTTGCGCAAGCCTTTGACGCTGGCGTGCTGCTCAACGCGCCGCGGCCCGACACGCTGCGCTTCATGCCGGCGCTTAACGTCACGCGCCAGGAGATCGCTCTGATGATCGATTGCCTCGATGCGATCTTGACCAGAATCGGCGCGGCACGGCGCGTCGCATGAGTGCGCTTGAACCGCCGATGACGCGACGAAGCTTACGGCTTCAGAATCGACGCGCCGGTCGTTGCCCGGCTTTCCAGATCGATGTGGGCCTTCGCCGCATCCTTCAGCGCATAGGCGTGGTTGATCGGCACGTGCAGTTTGCCGTTGATGACGGCGGCAAACAGGGTGTCGGCGCCTTCCAGCAATTCCGAGCGCTTGCCGACGTAATCGTTGAGTTTCGGCCGGGTCGCAAACAATGAGCCATGATTGTTGAGCTCGGCAATCGAGAACGGCGGAACCGGCCCCGACGCGTTGCCGAAGCTCACGAACAGCCCGCGCGGCTTCAAGCAGGAGAGAGAGCCCGGAAAAGTGCTCTTGCCTACGCCGTCATAGACCACGTCGCAGAGTTCGTTGCGGCTGATCTGTTTGACGCGGGCGACGAAATCCTCCTCGTTATAAAGGATGACGTGATCGCAGCCATTGGCCAGCGCGAGATCGGCCTTGGCCTTGGAGCCGACGGTGCCGATGACGTGCGCTCCCATCGCCTTCGCCCACTGGCAGGCGAGCAGACCGATGCCGCCGGCGGCGGCGTGAATCAGCACCCGATGGTGCGTTTCGACCTTGAATGTCTTGTGCAGGAGGTACCAGACGGTGAGCCCTTTGAGCATCAGGACCGCGCCCTGCTCGTAGGTGATGTGATCCGGCAGTTTGACCAGCTTTTCCGAGGGAATGTTGCGCTCGCTGGCATAAGCGCCGAGATTGAAATAATAGGCGACGCGGTCGCCGGGATGAAAATTGGTCACGCCGGGGCCGACGGCGAGAATTTCGCCCGCGGCTTCATTTCCGGCAATGAACGGCAGTCCCGGCGCCTTGTAGAGACCGGTGCGGTAATACACGTCGATGAAGTTCAGGCCGATCGCGTGCTGGCGGATCCGAACCTCGCCGGCTCCGGGCGCGGGCACATCAATGGCTTCATAGACCAGGGCTTCGGGGCCCCCTACCTTGTGCACCCGGACGGCCTTCGTCATATCGGTTTCTCCCTTGGCATTTCACGTGAGACCGAGCGAAGGCCATCGAGCCCCCATTGTCAACTCGCTGGCCCGCGCGAGCTCCATGGAATCAATTGGTTAGCCGGCTTTCTTGCGGTTACGCCGGGCCAGGACGTTGAAGGCTTCGACAGCGGCCGAAAACGCAATGGCAAAATAGATGTAGCCGCGCGGGATATGAAATTTGAATCCGTCGGCGACGAGGGCCACGCCGATCAGTACCAAAAACGCCAGCGCCAGCATTTTGGTGGTTGGATGTTCCGACACGAATCTCGTGACCGGCCCCGCCGATACGTACATGATGATAATTGCAATGACGACTGCCGCGATCATAATCTCGAGATCCTGCGCCATGCCGATCGCGGTGATGATGGAATCCAGCGAGAACACCAAGTCGATGACGATGATCTGGATGATTACCCAGAAGAACGCGCCGGGCCTTGGCGCGGCATTTTCCGCTTCGTCGCGCGCTTCCACCTCAGCATGAATTTCGTGGGTAGCCTTCGCGATCAGGAACAGCCCGCCTCCGATCAGGATGATTTCGCGCAACGAAAAACCGTTGTCCATCACGATGATGACGGGCTGCGTCAGGCCGATCAGCCACACCAGCAGGCTCAGCAGGAGGATGCGGAATAGCAGCGCCAGCGCCAGCCCGATCTGCCGCGCGCGTTTCGCCTGCCGCTCGGGAATTCGCGAGACGATGACCGACAGGAAAATGACGTTATCGATGCCGAGAACGATTTCCAGTGCCGTCAGTGTCAGCAATGCCGCCCAGGATTCCGGACTCGTCCAGAGTTCGATCATGCGTTGAGCGACCTGACAAGCCGGAGCGCCGCGTCGCATCCCACGATATAGAAAGCGATCGCGCAAAGTGCTGCGGTGACACCCATGCTGACGTGGAAATCGTTCGACAGCGCGACGACGACGAGCACTGTCCAGATGCCGATCAGCGACAGCGTCAGCCAGCGCAGACGCACGACCCGGATCGGGTGAAGGACGTGGAAGGGAACAAACGTCAGCACGATGAGAATGGCTATCCCAAGGCTCGACCACTTCGGCGGCAAATGCAGCAGGAAAAGATAGAGTGCCGCGATGTTCCATAATCCGGGGAAACCGCGAAAATGATTGTCCGCGGCTTTCATGCGGCGATCCGAAAAATAGAGCGCGCCGGTCACGGCGATTCCCACGCCCAAAAGAGGCGCCGCCACAGGCAGCAAGAGGCCGCTTGCGGTGATCGCATAGGCCGGCACGAAGACGTAGGTGACGAAATCGACCACGAGATCGAGCACCTCGCCGGACCAGTTCGGTTGCACACGCACGACGTCCAGCCGCCGTGCGATCGGACCGTCCACAGCATCGATCACAAGAGCTACCCCGAACCACCAGAACATCGCGGCCCAGTGCTCGCGTACCGCCTCGAGCAGCGCGATCAGGGCGACGCCGGCTCCCAATGCCGTGAAGATATGCACGGAAAACGCCGCGGCCCGCGCGAGCAGCGGTGCTGACAAAGCTTCCTGCTGGTTTGCCTGGTTCATTGCGCTGCAGTGCTATCAGGAATCGCCTGGATTTGTACATCCGTGGTTGCGGCGCTTCGTCGCCCATTTCGGTGGAAACAGACCGCCGGCGACGGGCTTGAAAATGCCGTCGGGAACGTCAATTGTTCCGATATGAGCGATGCAGCTGTCACATACGATGTGGTTGTGGTCGGTGGCGGGCCGACGGGGCTGTCGGCTGCGATTGCGCTGGCGCAAGCCGGTGTGCGTACCGCCCTGATTGCCCGCCGTGCGCCTTACGCCGACAATCGGACCACGGCGCTTTTGGGCGGTTCGGTCGATTTTTTGCAGGGACTGGATGTCTGGCGGGGTTGCCAGGACAAGGCAGCCGAGTTGCGGGTGATGCGCCTCGTCGACGACACCGGTCGTCTCATTCGTGCACCCGAAGTCCGGTTTTCCTGCGACGAGATCGGTCTCGATGTGTTCGGCTATAACATCGAGAACAGGCTCCTGGTATCAGCGCTGGAAGATCGAGCTGCCGCGCTTTCGAATCTGACGCGGTTCGACGACGAAGCTGCCGCGATCAGCCCTGAAGAGGAGATTGTGGCGATTCGCCTGGGAAACGGCGTATCGTTGTCCGCGCGCCTTGCGGTCGGCGCGGACGGACGGCATTCGCTTTGCCGCGAGGCGGCGGGCATCGGCGTCAAACGCCGCGTACTCGATCAGGCGGCGCTGACGTTCAATGTCGGTCATTCGCGACCCCATCGGAATATCTCGACGGAATTTCATACGCCACAGGGGCCATGCGTCTTTGTGCCCCTTCCCGGCGACCGATCGAGCGTGGTGTGGGTATCCGCGCCGAAGGAGGCCGAACGGCTGATCGCGTTGAGCGACGAGGAGCTGTCGCAAGCGGCCGAAGCCCAATCGCACTCCATTCTGGGCCGTCTTAAGGTCGAGCCGGGACGCCATATGTTTCCGCTGGCAATCGAGCAGCCCCACGAATTTGCGAGAGCCCGGATCGCCTTGGTCGGCGAAGCCGCGCATGTGGTGCCGCCGATCGGCGCGCAGGGCCTCAATATGGGGCTGCGCGATGCGGCAGACGTCGCCAATGTCGTGCGAGCCGCGCTGGCGTCGGGTGAGGATCCAGGCGCGTCAGCGGTGTTGGACCGCTACGCATCGGCGCGCCGCGCCGACGTCGTCAGCCGGACGTTCGCCATCGATGTAGCCAATCGTTCCTTGCTCAGCGCGTTCTTGCCGATGCAATCGCTGCGCGCGGCCGGCCTGCATCTGATCGGCTCGTTCGGACCGCTTCGCCGCCTCGCCATGCGCGAGGGACTGGCGCCGTCGTGGCGAACTTCGCGGCTTGGCTAGGTTCCTTCTTTGACGCGTTTTCTTGACGCGTTGCGGTTCCCGCTTCGCTTGAAGGCGCCATCTCACGGAAAAGCGAGCCGTCCGGTCTGGATGAACCACATCACGGAGGTCAGCGTGATGACCGATGCGAAGGTTCCGATCAATACAGCGACGGAGGCGGGTTCAATCCAGGTGTCGTTCTGCCGCGCGATGACAAACACATTCAGCGCCGGCGGCAGCGACGCCATCAGGACGGCCGTGGCCGCCCAGGGCTGCGGGAACGGTCCCATCAATAACATCAATCCAAACACCATCAGCGGATGGACCAGGAGTTTCACCGCGACGACCGCGGGCACTTCCCAGGGTACCCGCCCGAACGGGCGCAGCGCGACGGTCACGCCGAGCACAAACAGCGCCGTCGGCGCCGCGGCGTTCTGCAGAAACAAAAGCATGTTGTCGATCGCGACCGGTGGATGGAAGTGCAGCGCCGCGGCCAGCGCCCCTGCGCAGGCCGACATGATCAGGGGATTGAGAACGATCTGCCTTGCCAGGACGCCAAGCGTGTGCAGCCAATGTCGATCCTTGCCATCGGTCAGCGCGATCAAAAGCGGCACGATTGAAAACAGGAAGATGCTGTCGCAGCAGAAGATCAGGGCGGTCGGCGCGGAGGCTTTGATGCCAAGCAAGGCCAGCGCCAAGCCGGGACCCATATAGCCGATATTGCCATAGCCGCCGGAAAGGCCGGCCAGCGTTGCTTCGCGGAACGAGAGCCGCCCCACCAACCGGCCCGCGGACATGGCAAGGGCAAAGGCGATGGTCGTACCAAGGGTGGTCGCAATCAGGAATGGCGGGTTGTTGAGCTCTTCAAAGGGCGTTTTCGACATGATCCCGAACAGCAACGCCGGGAGCGAAACATAAAGCAGGAAGAAGTTCATCCACGCCAAACCCTGCTCGGGAAGTTCCCTCGCCTTGCCACAGGCGAAACCAATGAAGATCAGACCGAAATAGGGTAACGCGAGGTTGAGGATATCGACCATGGGGGAAGTTTCTTTTCATCGTTGTTGGCCCCGATTTGGCATCTGGGAGGACCTGCCGCGGCAAAGGTTAATTCGACCGTTTGCCTCTAGCATCGGCCACAATCATGGTCTATTCGACGAGATATGATAAAAACGCGGACCGCCAAATTTCAGATCGGACAGATCGTCCGTCACCGGACTTTTTCTTTCCGGGGCGTGATCTTCGATATCGATCCGGAATTCAACAACACCGAAGAATGGTGGTTGTCGATCCCCGAAGACGTCAGGCCTCACAAGGATCAGCCGTTCTATCATCTGCTCGCCGAGAATTCGGAATCCGAATACGTTGCCTACGTTTCCGAGCAGAACCTGTTGCCCGACGATTCAGGGGAACCGATCCGGCATTCGCAAGTCGCGGAGATCTTCGTGAAAGACAAGTCGGGCGGCTATCGACCGCGTAATCCGTCGATGAACTAACCGTTTCCCTCAAGCGCGGCGCCCAAAGAGCAAGACTGGACAATAAAAAAGGCGCTCTGTTCGAGCGCCTTTTTGTTCATCGCAAGAGCCTGGTGTCACTTGGCGGCTGGATTGGCAGATGCGCCGGCGGCCGGCTGGTTGGCTTCCAGCTTCTTGCGGGCTTCTTCAGCACGCTTCTGAAGCTCTTCCTGCAATTTCTTCTGGGTTTCCTCAAACACCTTCGGGTCGGTCGGAGGACCATCATAGGCCTTGGCGAAATCGCCGAGCGGCAGCGGCAGGGTAATCGGTGCGTTGTTGGAGTTGATCGCCTGAATTACCAGATTTTGCCCCTTCTTCAGGTTGGCGAGCAGCTCCGGGGTCACTTCGTAATCCGACATGCAACCGTTCTGGAAGCAGATCACGTAGGGAGCCTGCGCCGGAGGGTTGCTGTCGACGATGATGCGGGTGCCGTGACCCAGCAGCATGCCCAGCGGCAACGTCACGCGAAGGATCTTCTTTGGCTCGCCCTCGGGCTCGATCACGACCGCCGCTACGACAGGCTGGCCGGATTCGATGCGGCCATCCTTGCCGGTAAAGCAAACCTGCTTGGCGTTGGCATCCTGGCCCTTGAGGCAGAATTTGGTCCACGGCGCGTAGATCAGTTGAACCTGTTGATCCGCCGGCTGGGCCGGTGCGCCAGCCGCAGGCGGCGGGGTCTGCTGGGCGGTCGGCGCGGGAGCCGCGGGCGCGGCCTTCGGCGCAGCCTTGGGCGCAGCCTTGGCCTTCGGCGCGGGTGTAGCCGGTGCGGGCGCCGGAGCTTGGGCCGAGGCGTCGGGAGCAAGCCATGTGGCAGCCAAAGCCGTGACCGCCATCAAGGCGAAGACTCGCCCACGCGGCCAGACGGGCGTGGCCAAGATTCGGAAGTTCATTGCGGAAAACCCTTTCTGAACGGGAGCGCCCGAAAACAGCTGCAGGCACCGACACCTAGCCGTTTTGGCGGCTGTCTCCTTGCCAATTGAGGCGGATGCGTGACAGGCCCGCTCCGTTGGTCAATTGCACGTCTTCATACAGGCACGGGTGAAAAGATCAATGCCGACGGGCATCCTTGGCGCACGTCACCTCTGGACCCGCACGCCTGTGGTAAAATTCAAAAGTGTGTCATACCGAATCAATTCAGAGCACTAAATTGCGGCGTCCACGGCGCAGGCTCGTCGGTTACTTGGCTTGCGGCCTGCTTGGCCTCGGGCTCCTGCTTGCGAATGGCATCAAAGGGGTTTCTGCCGGACAAGGCTACGCCATCGCCATGCATGGCGCGCCGGCGCAAGCGGCCGATTTCGTCCACATGCCCTACGCCAATCCCGACGCGCCCAAGGGTGGCCGGCTGGTTCAGGGCATTCTCGGAACCTTCGACAGCCTCAACCCCCTCATTGTCAGGGGACTTGCGGTGCAACAAATCAGGGGCTTTGTTGTCGAGAGCCTGATGGCCCGGGGCAATGACGAGGCTTTCACGCTGTACGGCCTGTTGGCCAGGAGCGTGGAAACCGACGATACCAGGAGCTATGTCACATTCCGCCTCGATCCGAGGGCGCGTTTTTCCGACGGGCTGCAGGTTACCGCAGACGACGTGCTGTTTTCGTGGGCTCTGCTACGTGACAAAGGGCGTCCCAACCATCGCCAATATTATTCCAAGGTCGCAAAAGCCGAAGCCCTTGATCCGCTCACCGTGCGTTTCGATTTTGGCGGCGCCCGGGATCGCGAACTGCCGCTGATCCTCGGCTTGATGCCGGTATTGCCCAAGCACGCCGTCAATGTGGCGACCTTCGAGGAGACTTCGATGACGGCGCCGATCGGTTCCGGTCCCTACCGCGTCGGCGCCGTGAACCCGGGCGTGAGCGTCACGCTGACCCGCAATCCAGACTATTGGGGACGCGACCTCCCGGTTAGCAGGGGCTTGTGGAATTTCGACGAGATCAGGCTCGACTTCTACCGCGAGGCCAATGGCCAGTTCGAGGCGTTCAAGCGTGGTCTCTATGACTTCCGCGTCGAGACCGAGCCGCTGCGCTGGCACGACGGATATGATTTTCCGGCCGCCCGCAACGGCGAGGTGATCCGCGACACGATCAAGACCGGGATGCCGCAGCCGTCCGAATTCCTCGTCTTTAATACACGACGGCCGATGTTTTCCGACATCCGGGTGCGCCAGGCTTTGACGTTGCTGTTTGATTTCGAATGGATCAACCGCAGCTACTTCTTTGGCCTTTATGGCCGCTCGGCGAGTTATTTCGCTGGTTCCGAGCTTTCGGCCTATGGCCGTGCCGCGGACGAACGCGAGGTTGGGCTTTTAAAACCTTTCGGGTCGCACATTCCACCCGATATTCTCGATGGAAGTTACCGCCTGCCTGTCACCAACGGATCGGGGCGCGATCGCGCCACGCTGCGCAACGCGCTGAATCTGCTTTCCCAGGCCGGCTACGATCTCGATGGCAAGGTGTTGCGGCAGCGTTCGACCAAAGCGCCCCTCACCTTTGAAATCCTGGTGACCACCCGCGATCAGGAACGCATCGCGCTGGCCTTCACACGCGATCTCAAGCGCGCCGGCATCGAGGCATCGGTACGCGCGGTGGACGCCGTTCAATTCGATCAGCGCCGCCTCGCCTTCGACTTCGACATGATCCAGAACCGCTGGGATCAATCGCTTTCGCCGGGCAACGAGCAGTATTTCTATTGGGGAAGCGAAGCTGCGGACAATCAGGGCACGCGAAACTATATGGGCGCCAAAGACCCCGCCATCGACGCGATGATCGCGGCCATGCTGGAGGCGCGGGGCCGCCGCGACTTTGTTTCGGCGGTGCGCGCTCTGGATCGCACGCTGATGTCCGGCTTTTACGCTATCCCGCTTTTTAACGCTCAGGAGCAATGGATTGCGCGATGGAATCGGATAGAACGTCCTCAGGCCACCGCCTTGACGGGGTACCTTCCGGAGACTTGGTGGCAAAGGCCCCTCGCCCAACACAAGTGATCCAGAACCCAATGATCCAGTGAGCCAGATGATCCAGTGAGCCAGACCAACGTATCGCCGACGCTTGACGGACTATTTCGCCGGATCCTGGCGCGGCAACCGGACGCGCTGGCGTTGCTCGATCCGCTCAACAAGCAGCGCATCACGGGCACGGCGCCAAAACGGCTGACCTTCGCGCAGGCCGATCAAGCCATCTCGGCGCTGTCGGCTCACTTTATCGAAGCTGGTTTGCCAGCCAACTCCGTTATCGGAATCCAGTTGCCAAACACCGTCGAGTTCGTACTGACGGTACTTGCTGCACTGCGGGCCGGATTGATTGTCGCCCTGCTCCCGCAGCTCTGGCGGCAGTCGGAACTGACGATGGCGCTCAATCGCACAGGCGCGCGGGCGATCGTGACCACGAGCAAGATCGACGGCGTCAGCCATGCCGACCTCGCCATGAACGCAGCAGCCGAAGCATTCTCGATTCGCCACGTCTGTGGCTTCGGCGATGACTTGCCGGAAGGAATGGCCTCCCTCGACCTTGCCTTGACGAGCGGGTCGACGACCACGCGCGCCGTCACACAGGACGGTCGCAGGGCCGCGCTCATCTCATTCGATGTGACCTCTGACGGTTTTCGCGCGGTGCCGCGGACCCATCTGAATCTGATCGCCGGGGGGCTGGCGGTTTTCCTCGAAAGCGGCGTCGATCAGGGAGCAAATCTGATGTCGGCATTTGCGCCTTCATCATTCGCTGGCCTCGCTTCATCGCTTCTCGTCTGGCTGCTGTCAGGCGGACGGCTCGCATTGCATCACCCCTTTGATGGCGACGTCCTTGAACGGCAGATCAACGATGATTCCTGCGATACGTTGATCGCACCCGCACCGATGGCGCTGCGGTTGGCGGAGCTGGATTTGCGGTCGCGCCTGCCGACGCTGCGGAACGTGATCGGTCTGTGGCGCACGCCGGAACAGGTTGCTTCGAGCGCGCCCTGGACCGACGGGCAGGTCAGGTTCACAGACGTCTACCTGTTCGGCGACGCCGGCTTGTTCGGCGCCTGCCGGACCGAGGATGGAACGCCTGCTCCGATCATGCCGGGGCAGCATGGCGCGCCGCGCAACGTTCCGGGAACGTCAATCGCTGGTGAAACCCTCCTGACACCGAAGGGAACGCTGGCCTTGCGGGGGCCGATGGTTGCCATCGCGGCCTATGCCCCTGCGCCGCCGCCGACCAATTCGCTCGTGCCGCCGCCGCCGCGTGATTACGTCGACACCGGTTATGCGGCCCGGCTCGACCGTTCAACCGGAGCGATTTGTATCACCTCGCCGCCCGCTGGAATCGTGGCCGTCGGCGGCTATCGGTTTTTGTCGCAGGATCTTCAGGAATGGGCCAAGCGGCTTGGTCAGGGCGCGCTCCTGACCGCGTTGCCGGATCGACTAAGCGGTTACCGCCTGGCCGGTCGCGCCCAGGACAATGCCCGCGGCCGCGACGCGCTAAGCGAGCTCGGGCTTAACCCCCTGATGGTGGAAGCATTTCGAGATCGGGCGATCCCGGGTTAGTTCAGGTCGGGGGCCGGCGTTGACGCGGCATTAAGGCTGGCGAATTAGGGTCACGGTTCCAATCGAAGCGCGTTGATCCGAGTTTCCTATGTCCCTGCAAGGCCCGATCATCGTCGTGTCGACCATCAGGCAGCCTGCGTTCACGGCGGTGCTTGACGATGCGAAGATGTTTCCGATCATCGATACGACCTGGGCCGACGCATCGCGCGCCGTCGCCGAGTTGCATCCGGCCGCGGTGCTTGTCGCGACCTCCGGGCACGCCGAGCATGACCTGGAGAACCTCGCCAAGCAAATCGCCGCACGGCAGCCCTATCTTCCCCTGATCGTGATCGATCCGGAGATCTCGTTGCCGGATAACGCCATTCCGTTCTCGCAAGGAGCAGGCAGTTCGGATCGTCTGCGCGCGCGGCTTCGCGCTGCGCTGCGGGTCCGGACACTGCACGCAACCCTTATGCGCCGGCTTGACGATCAGGCGGCCGCCCGACCGGCCATCGCCGAGACGGATCCGGCGCGCGACGCTACCGTGCTCCTGATCGGGCGCGGCGCGGGCTATCCCGCACTGTCCGTCGCGCTCGGCGAGCGGATGGGGATTGTCGGCGCCCTCAGTATCGAGGCTGCCGCAAAACACCTCAACACGCGCGACCTCGACGGCATCGTGCTCGGTGAAGGTTTCAGCGCTCGCGTGGTCGATGCCTTCCTTACCGTGCTGGCCGAGGATCCTCGCTTCCGCAATCTGCCGGTGGTCGTGACATCGGAGGGGCTGGCGCCGGCCTACGAGCTGCCAAACCTCGAGATCATGACGGGCGATCCCGCGCGCATTGCGGCCAATGCCTTGCCGCTGATCCGCCAGCATGCCTTCGAGGCCCATCTGAGCCGCACGCTGCGGTCGATCGATGCCGACGGCCTGCTCGATCCGCTAACCGGACTGCTGACGCAAGCTGCGTTCGACCGCGATTTCGCCGGCGCCGTGCAGCAGACGCTCTCGCGCGGCGGCGGATTGTCGGTGGCGCGTTTTGCGTTCGATCCGACCCACGCGCGTGCCCAGCTTGACGGCGCGCGGATTCTGAGCCGGCTGATGCGGCAGATGGATTTCGGCGCCGCCCGGAACGACGGATCGGTGATCGTGGTGTTCGCCGAAACAGATCTGCGCACGGCGCACGCGATCGCGCGGCGGCTCTCCAGCGTGATGCGGCACACCGCCCACGGCAAACGCGACTCCCGATCAGAGCCGGTCGTCACGGTCGCGACCCTGCAATCATCGGACACGGCGCAATCCCTGCTTGCGCGTCTCGATGACGAGGGCCGCCGCGCCGCCTCGTAGGTCACGCCGCCTTGCGGTCCTCGGCGAGATTGGCGAGCTGGCGCAGGATTTCGGTCGTGCCCTTCAGACGGTCTTCCGGCGTTCCCCATTCCTGGATGAACACCACCTTCATGTCGGGCCGCACGCGGGCGGCCTGGCCGTGCTGGCGAATGAAATAGACGAGGCGATCGGGCTCGGCGAATTTGTTGTCGCGGAAGGTGATCACCGCGCCCTTCGGACCGGCATCGACCTTCTCGACATTGGCTCTTCGGCAATAGCCCTTGATCGCGGCGATCTTGAAGAGATAGCGCACCTCGTCGGGCAATACGCCGAATCGATCGCGCAGTTCGGCCGCGAAATTGTCGATCTCCTCGTCTGTGTCGAGATCGGCAAGCCGCCGGTACAGCGACAGCCGCACCGAAAGGTCGGCGACGTACTCCTCGGGAATGAGCACCGGCATGCCGATGGTGATTTGCGGCGACCAGCGATCGGCCGCGGGCTCCGACACGCCGGCTTTGAGGTTGAGGATCGCTTCCTCCAGCATCGACTGGTAAAGTTCGAAGCCGACTTCCTTGATGTGGCCGGATTGCTCCTCTCCGAGCAGGTTTCCGGCGCCGCGAATATCGAGATCGTGCGAGGCCAGCTGGAACCCGGCCCCCAGGTTTTCAAGCGATTGCAGCACCTTCAGCCGGCGCTCGGCCTGCGCGGTGATCTTCTGCTGCGCCGGCAGCGTGAACAGCGCATAGGCCCGCAGCTTCGAGCGCCCCACCCGCCCGCGCAACTGGTAGAGCTGCGCCAGTCCGAACATGTCGGCGCGGTGCACGATCAGCGTATTGGCATTGGGAATGTCGAGGCCTGACTCGACGATCGTGGTCGAGAGCAGGATGTCATATTTGCCGTCGTAAAACGCCGACATGATGTCCTCGATCACAGTCGGCGGCATCTGGCCATGCGCGACCGCGACCTTCATCTCCGGCACGTTCTTGTCGAGAAAGTCCTTCACCCCTGCAAGGTCTTCGATCCGCGGCACCACGTAGAACGCCTGCCCGCCACGGTAACGTTCGCGCAGCAGCGCTTCGCGGATCATCAGCGGATCATGCGGCGCGACGAAGGTACGGACCGCCAGCCGGTCGACCGGCGGCGAAGCGATGATGGAGAGCTCGCGCACGCCGGTCAGCGCCAGTTGCAGCGTGCGCGGGATCGGCGTCGCGCTCAACGTCAGGACATGTACCTCGGCCCGCAATTGCTTCAGGCGCTCCTTGTGGCTGACGCCGAAATGCTGCTCCTCGTCGACGATCAGAAGACCGAGGTCCCTGAACTTGATCGATTTGCCGAGCAGCGCATGGGTGCCGACCACGATATCGATGGAGCCGTCGGTGAGCCCCTTCTTGACCTGCGTCAGTTCCTTCGGCGCGATCAGGCGCGAGGCCTGCGCCACATTGACCGGAAAGCCGCGAAACCGCTCGGTGAAGGTTTTGGTGTGCTGGCGCGCGAGCAGCGTGGTCGGGACGACGACGGCGACCTGCTTGCCGTCGAGCGCGACCGCGAAAGCCGCGCGCAGCGCCACCTCGGTCTTGCCGAATCCGACGTCGCCGCAGATCAGCCGGTCCATCGGCCGTCCGCTTTCGAGGTCCTTCAGGGTGGCGTTGATCGCGCCGAGCTGGTCCTCGGTCTCATGATAGGGAAAACGCGCGCAGAACTCGTCATAGACGTGCGGCTGCACCGGCAGTTTAGGCGCTTCATGCAGTTGCCGTTCGGCGGCGATCTTGATCAGTTCGCCGGCGATTTCGCGGATGCGGTTCTTGAGTTTTGCTTTCCGCGCCTGCCAGCCGCCGCCTCCCAGCCGATCCAGCTCGACATTGGCGTGGTCCGAGCCGTAGCGCGACAGCAGCTCGATATTCTCCACCGGCAGGAACAGTTTTGTATCGGCGGCATAATGCAGCTCGAGACAATCGTGCGGCGCGCCGGCCACTTCCAGCGTCTGCAGGCCGACAAATCGGCCGATGCCGTGCTCGACATGAACCACGAGATCGCCGGCGGCGAGACTGGTGACCTCGGAGATGAAGTTGTCGAGCTTGCGGCTCGCCTTGCGTGGCCGCACCAGCCGGTCGCCGAGGATATCCTGTTCGCTGATGACCGCGACATTGTCGGTCTCGAATCCGGATTCCATGCCGACGACCGCCAGCGTCGCCTCGTTGCGGGGCGTCGCCTGCACGGTGCGCCAGGAGTTGACGCTGGTCAGATTGAGAAGCTTGTGATCCCTGAGCA
The DNA here is from genome assembly GCA_963786045.1 of uncultured Alphaproteobacteria bacterium. GTDB lineage: Bacteria > Pseudomonadota > Alphaproteobacteria > Rhizobiales > Xanthobacteraceae > Bradyrhizobium. The sequence goes on from CAWAXR010000009.1 coordinate 405,542, forward strand.
TGCTGCCCATGCGGTCGCGCGAGCCTTCGCTCCATAGCGCGATCACGACCTTCTTGCGGCTCGCCTGCAACGCCAGGACATGGGCGACGACGGCTTCGAACACGTTGACCGTAGTATCGTTGCGTTCCGGCGCGAAATTACGTCCCTGCCGCGCGCCGGCGTCGATCACGCCTGCGCTGCCCTCCGGCACCGCGAACGGCGTCAGCCGCGCCAGCGCGGAGCCTTCCAGCCGTTTGGTCCATTCGTCTTCGGTCAGGTAAAGCCGGTCGGGCGGCAACGGCTTGTAGATCGCGCCGCCGCCGGGATGCTCCAGCGCCTCGCGCCGCGCCTCGTAATAATCGGCTATCTGCTTGAAGCGCTCGCGCGCGGCGTCCTCGCCCTGCGGCTCGATCGCAATCGGCGCGCCCGCGAGGTAATCGAACAGCGTGTCCATCCGCTCCTGGAACAGCGGCAGCCAGTGCTCCATGCCGGGATGGCGGCGGCCTTCGCTGACGGCCTCGTAAAGCAGATCGTCGCGCTCCGGCGCGCCGAAGGCTGCGACATAGCCCATCCGGAAGCGGCGAATGGTCTCGGTGACCAGCTGGAATTCCGAGATCGGAACCAGGTCGAGCGAACGCATGTCCAACAGCGTGCGCTGGGTTTCGGCATCGAAGGTGCGGATCGACTCCAGGCTGTCGCCGAAAAAATCGAACCGGACGGGCTGATCGAGGCCGGCCGGGAACAGATCGAGGATGCCGCCGCGCACGGCGTATTCGCCGGGTTCGCGCACGGTCGACGAGCGGTTGTAGCCGTTGTGCTCCAGCCAGGCGACGATGGAATTCATCGGCACGACATGGCCGGGCGCGACCGACAGCGCCTGCGCCGCGACCGTTTCACGCGCAGGGACCCGCTGCACGATGGCATTGACCGTCGTCAGCACGATCAGCGGCTTGTCGCTGCCGGCAAGCCGCGACAGCCGCGCCAATGTGGTCAGCCGTTGCGCCAGGATGCCGCCATGCGGCGATACCCGGTCGTAGGGCTGGCAGTCCCAGGCCGGAAACTGCAGTACCGGCAAATCGGGCGCGAAGAATTCCAGGGCGCGAGCCAGTTGCTGCATGCGCGGGCCGTCCCGGCACACGACGGCGAGGCTGACCGCCGGCGGCTTCGGTCGCGCCGCCACCGCGCGCGCCAGATCAGAGACGACAAGACCTTCGGCGCCCTCGGCGACATTGGCAAAGGTCAGCGCATGGCCGGGCGTGAGCAATTGCGCGGGCGATTGGGCAGGCTGCTTCATGCCTCGTTATCCGCCGCGCGAAACGATTTGATGCGGTCGAAAAGGCGGTTGGCATAGTCCGGCGCCGGCGGCATTTTTCCGGTCAGCGCGGCATAGAGATCGGGGTCAGGCACATCCATCAGATACTCGAATTGGGTCAATTCGTCCTCTGCGAGATTGGCGATCTCGGCGTCGGCAAACCGGCCGAGGATGAGATCCATCTCGCGGGTGCCGCGATGCCAGCAGCGAAACAGGAGCCGCTTGCGGCGTTCGTCAAGGCCGCTGCTCGATCGTGTCGATCCCGTCATATTTTCGATTCCAAATTCAAACGCCAAAAGCCCGGACGTGCCGGGCGGGTTGATATAGCGTTGCCGCCACCGAATGTCAGCCCTTGTTTCAAAATGTGTGGCGACCTCAGACGATTGACCACAAAGACGCGAAAAAAGCCGTGGATGTCTCATACAAAGCCGGGCATGACGGCCAGGAACGGTCTTAGGCTTTCCGAATGCGCCCTGCTCTGCTCAATCCGTTGTTTGCGCCGGTCACGAGCCTTGCCGGCGTCGGGCCGAAACAGGACAGACTGTTTCGCTATCTGCTCGGCCGCAGCGAGACGCCGCGGCTGGTCGACCTCTTGCTGCATTTGCCGTCGAGCGTCATCGATCGCCGCGCGCGGCCGAAAATCCGCGATGCGGTGCCCGGAGCCGTCGTGACGCTGGAGGTGACGGTCGACCGTCACAGGCCAACGCCCGCCCGCAATTCCCGCGCGCCGCATCTGGTCTATGCCAGCGACGACACCGGCGACGTGGTGCTGACCTATTTTCGTGCCCAGCCGGGCTACGTCGAGAAGCTGCTGCCGGCCGGCTCGAAACGTTATGTCTCCGGCACCCTGCAGATGTTCGACGGGGTCCCGCAGATCGTGCACCCCGACCGGGTGGTGGATGAGGCAGGTTTTGCAAAACTGTCCGGCATCGATCCCGTCTATCCGCTCACGGAGGGGCTGGCGCTCGGCTCGCTGCGGCGCGCGATGGCGCAGGCGCTGCAAAAGCTGCCGAGCTTGCCGGAGTGGATCAGTCCGGAAGTGATCCGTCGCTGCAAATTCCCGCCGGTTGCGGAAGCGCTGAACCGCGTGCATGTGCCGGTCGAGCTGACGGATATCCTCCCCGACGGTCCCTATTGGTCGCGGCTCGCCTTCGACGAACTGCTGGCCGGTCAACTGGCGCTGGCGCTGGTGCGGGCGCAATTGCGCCGGCCCGCGGGCGAGCGCAACGCCGGCGACGGCCATTTGCGCAACCGGATCATCGACGCGCTGCCCTATGCGCTGACCTCGTCGCAGCGCCAGGCGGCGGCGGCGATCGCGGACGATCTGCGGCAGCCGGTCCGGATGTTGCGGCTGCTGCAGGGCGATGTCGGGTCCGGCAAGACCGTGGTGGCCTTGCTTGCCGCCGCCGCCGTCACCGAGGTGGGCAAGCAGGCCGCGCTGATGGCGCCGACCGAAATCCTCGCGCGCCAGCACATCAAGACCATCACGCCGCTGGCCGAACGCGCCGGCTTGCGGGTCGCCATCCTCACCGGACGCGAAAAAGGCCGGGAGCGGCGCGATATCCTGGCCCGGCTCGCGGCCGGCGAGATCGATTTGCTGGTCGGCACCCACGCGCTGATCCAGGATGACGTGATCTTCAAGGCGCTCGCGCTCGCCGTGGTCGACGAGCAGCATCGCTTCGGCGTGCGGGAGCGCCTGGCGCTGACCGCCAAGGGCTGTAACGTCGATGTGCTGGTGCTGAGCGCGACGCCCATCCCGCGCACGCTGGTGCTGACCTATTTCGGCGACATGGACGTTTCCGAATTGCGCGAAAAGCCGGCGGGACGACAGCCGATCGATACCCGCGCGATGCCGAGCAGCCGTCTCGGCGAGGTGATCGATGGCGTCGGCCGCGCACTGCAGGCGGGAAAGCAGGTGTACTGGATTTGCCCGCTGGTCGAGGAATCCGAGGCGGAGGGCATCGAGCATCTGACCAACGCGACCGAGCGGTTCGAGAGCCTGCAAAAGCGTTTCGGCGACCGCATCGGTCTCGTGCATGGCCAGATGAAAGGTGCCGAGAAAGATCGCGTGATGGCGCAGTTTTCCGCCGGCGAGATCGGCCTTTTGGTGGCGACCACCGTGGTCGAGGTCGGCGTCGACGTACCCGCCGCCACCATCATGGTGATCGAGAATGCGGAACGCTTCGGGCTCGCGCAACTGCACCAGTTGCGGGGCCGGATCGGCCGCGGCTCCGAGGCTTCCACCTGTCTCCTGCTCTACGGGGAGCCGCTCAACGAAATGTCCAAGGCGCGGCTGAAGGTGATCCGGGAAACCACCGATGGATTCACCATTGCCGAGGAGGATTTGAAGCTACGCGGCGAAGGCGATGTGCTGGGCATCAGGCAAAGCGGCCTGCCGGGCTACCGGATCGCGCGCTCCGAGGTGCACGCCCAGCTCATCGCGCAGGCGCGCGACGAAGCGCTGCGCATCATGAAGGACAATCCCAAGCTGACGGGCGCGCGCGGCGAGGCGCTGCGCTGCCTGCTCTATCTGTTCGAGCGGGATGAAGCGATTCCGCTGATCGGCGCGGGATGAAATTGTTCACTGTCATTCCGGGATGCGCGAAGCGCAGACCCGGAATCTCGAGCTTCCGGGTTCGCGTCTTCGACGCGCCCCGGAATGACCGGAAGCTTATTCCGCCTTCGCCGGCTCCGGCTGCAGCGAGGCAGCATTCGCCAACCTCGCCGCATTTGCCATCCCCGCCAGGGCGGCAATTTTTTTCTGCCCGTCGGAGCCCGGCTGCACCACACCGCAGGACATGATGAGGGTCGCGGCGTCTTCGGTGCTCATCTCGATCTCGATGACCTTGCTCTTCGGCACATAAAAGAAAAATCCCGTGGTCGGGTTCGGCGCGCACGGCAGGAACACCGAGATGTGTTCCTCCTGCCCCGGAATCCTGTTCGCGATCTCCACGCTCGGCGCCTGCGAGATCAACACGATCGACCACATGCCGGGCGCGGGAAATTCGACCAGCCCCACGCGGCGAAAGCTCGATCCCTTCCCCGAGAACAGCGTTTCGAACACCTGTTTCAGGCTTCGATAGATCGCGCGAACCACCGGCATGCGCCCGAGCAGCCGCTCGCCGAGATCGACCAGGGTCCGCCCGATCAGGTTGGCCGTGAGGAATCCCAAAAGCGTCAGCGCGACGACGGCGACGATCAACCCCGAGCCCGGCAGTCCGAATGGCAGGTAGGTTTCCGGCCGGTAAGCGATGGGAACGAACGGCCGCACGATGCCGTCCACCCAGGTGACGAACCACCACGTCAGGTAGAAGGTGATCGCGATCGGGCCGGCGACGATCAGGCCGGTGAGGAAATAGTTCCGGAATCGGGCCATCAAGCCGCTGTGCACGTCCGGCGGGGTGTCGGCCGGCGGCACGGGTGAAGGCAAATCGTCGGGGTTCATCGGGGTTCCAGGTCAGTCGGGGTCAGTCGAAGCGGCCGTCGTCAGATGGCAGCTAAGCCATCCTAGCAGACTTTTGAAGACCCAAGGCCAACAACACATGGAGCCTCGGTTCTGGTCGAATCAGAATCGGAGGTCCAAACTTTTGTTTTGACGCGTTTTCTTCACGCGAACCGGTACCCACTTCGCTCGAAAACGCTTTATTGTGCGGTTATTCCACCGTTACCGATTTCGCGAGATTTCGGGGCTGATCGACATCGGTGCCCATGACGACGGCGGTATGATAGGCCAGAAGCTGCACCGGAATGGCATAGACCATCGCGGCAAAGGTTGCGTCCATTTCCGGCAGCAAAATCGTGACGAGCGACTTGATACTGGCTTCCGCGGCCCCCCTGGCGTCGGTCATCAGGATGATGTTGCCGCCGCGGGCCGCCACTTCCTGCATGTTGGAGACGGTCTTCTCGAACACCCGGTCGTACGGTGCGATCACCACCACCGGCATGTTCTCGTCGATCAGCGCGATCGGCCCGTGCTTCAATTCGCCGGCGGCATAACCTTCGGCGTGGATGTAGGAAATTTCCTTCAGCTTGAGCGCGCCTTCCAGCGCCAGCGGATAGCTGGTGCCCCGGCCGAGATAGAGCACGTCCTTCGATTTCGACAGCTCGCGCGCCAGTTTCTCGATATGCGGCTCGGTCGCGAGCGCGGCCGCCATCAGGCGCGGGATCTCGACCAGCCCGTGGACGAGCCTGGTCTCGTCGGCGTCGGACAATTCGCCACGCGCCTTGCCCGCCGCCACCGCAATCGCGGCCAGCACCATCAGCTGACAGGTGAAGGCCTTGGTCGAGGCGACGCCGATTTCCGGGCCGGCCAGCGTCGGCAGCACGGTCTCGCTTTCGCGCGCGATCGTCGAGCTCGGCACATTGACGACGGAGAGCGTGTGCACGCCTTGCGCCTTGGCGTAACGCAGCGCCGCCAGCGTGTCGGCGGTCTCGCCGGATTGCGAGATGAAGATCGCAAGATCGCCCTTGCGCAACGGCGCCTCGCGGTAGCGGAATTCCGAGGCGACGTCGAGTTCGACCGGCAGGCGCGCCAGCCGCTCGAACCAGTATTTGGCGACGAAACCGGCGTAGCTTGCGGTGCCGCAGGCGACGATCGATATGCGCTGGATATTCCTGAAGTCGAACGGCAGGGTCACCGGCAGCGCCGCGCGGTCGGTCGCCAGGTCGACGTAGCGCGCCAGGGTGTGGCCGACCACTTCCGGCTGCTCGTGAATCTCTTTCGCCATGAAATGGCGGTAGTTCGCCTTGTCGACCAACGACGTTGCCGCGCCGTGCTTGATCGCGTCGCGATGCACGATCGCGTTGTTCCTGTCGTAGATAACCGCGCTGCCGCGCGTCAGGACGACCCAGTCGCCATCCTCGAGATAGGCGATGGTGTCGGTCAACGGACCGAGCGCGATGGCGTCCGAGCCGAGATACATCTCGCCTTCGCCGTAACCGACCGCGAGCGGCGGCCCGTTGCGCGCGCCGATCATCAGATTGTCGTCGCCGGCAAAAATGAACGCAAGGGCGAACGCGCCCCGCAGCCTCGACAACGACGCCTTGACGGCCTCGACCGGACCGATGCCTTTGGCGAGGTAGCTGTCGACGAGGTGCAGGACGATCTCGGTGTCGGTTTCGGTCTCGAACACCGCGCCGTTTTTCTGAAGCTCTTCGCGCAGTTCGCGGAAATTTTCGATGATGCCGTTGTGAACCACGGCGACGCGCTCGGTGGCGTGCGGATGGGCATTGTTCTCGGTCGGCCTGCCGTGCGTGGCCCAGCGCGTGTGTCCGATGCCGGTATGGCCGGCGAGCGGTTCGGCCCGCAATCGCGTCTCGAGATTCCTGAGCTTGCCTTCGGCGCGGCGGCGTTCGAGATGGTCGCCCTCGAGCGTCGCGACGCCGGCGGAATCGTAGCCGCGATATTCCAGGCGCTTGAGCGAATCCACCAACTGCTCCGCGACCGGACCTCGCCCGAGAATGCCGACAATGCCGCACATGCGGATCAATATCTCCAGTTCAAATGACTATGCGCCGGCATCTCTTAACGAAACCCGGCGGCGTCAAGATACTCAATAATTATTGCCGATTGAGACAGCATTGAGCGGAAAGCTTATTGGTGCCCGCCGTTAACCGCCCTTCGGCGCCTTGCCGCGCGTTTTTATCTCGCGGTATCGCTTGGCGCCGCCCTCGCGATTGGTCTGCTGGCTGCGCTCCACGGCCAGCGCGTCGTCGGGCACATCGCGGGTGATCACCGAGCCCGAACCGATATAGGCGCCGCTGCCGATCCTGACCGGCGCCACCAGCGAGGAATTGGTGCCGACGAACGCGCCGGCGCCGATCTCGGTCCTGTGTTTTCCGAAGCCGTCATAGTTGCAGGTGATGGTGCCGGCGCCGATATTGGCGTTGGCGCCGACATGGGCGTCGCCGACATAGCTGAGATGATTGACCTTGACGCCGGCCTCCAGCGTCGCAGCCTTGGTCTCGACGAAATTGCCGATCCGCGCGCCCTCTCCCAGCGATGTTCCCGGCCGCAGGCGCGCATAGGGGCCGACCGAGGCCTTCTTTCCGATCGACGCCTGAACGATATGGGAGAAGGCATGGATCACCGCGCCGTCCGATATCGAGACGCCGGGACCGATGACGACAAATGGTTCGATCGTCACGTCCTTGCCGAACGTCGTATCGGCGGCGAGGTAAACCGTCTCCGGCGCGATCATGGTCACGCCGGCGTCGAGCGCGGCCTTGCGCAGCCGCGACTGCATGACCTGCTCGGCTTCGGCGAGCTGGGCCTTGGTGTTGATGCCGCGCACTTCATCCTCGCTGGTTTCGATCACGACGGCCTCCAATCCCATTTCCCGAACGATTGTCACCACGTCGGTCAAATAATATTCGCGCTTGCTGTTGGCATTGCCGATCTTCTCGATGATTTCGAGCGCCTTGCGGCCGTCGAGGGCCATCACGCCGGCATTGCAGAGGGTGATCGCGCGTTCCGCGGGGCTGGCGTCAGCATGTTCGCGGATCGCCACCAGACGGTTGCCCTCGACCAGGAGCCGGCCGTAGCCGGCGGGATCGGCGGCGCGAAAGCCGAGCACGGCAAGGGTTGCGCCGCCTTGCAACGGCGCACGCAGGCGATCGAATGTCGCGGACGAAATCAGCGGCGTATCGCCGAACGCAATGAGCAGATCGTCGCTGCCGCGGGCGATGGCATCGCGGGCCGCGAGCACCGCATGCGCGGTGCCCAGACGCTCGTGCTGAATGAAGGTCGCGGCATCCGGCCGCACGCGCCTGGCCTCTTCTTCGACCCCCCTGTGATCCGGTCCAATCACCACGGCGAGCGAGGCGGAGCTTCCCTTTGGCGCAGCGCCAAGCACATGCGCCAAGAGCGACTGGCCGGCCACCGGATGCAGGACCTTGGGCGTCGCGGATCGCATGCGGGTGCCTTCGCCGGCCGCGAGCACAATCGTCAGGCTGGTCCTGCCGGTCATCCTATTCCTTTGCTGCTGGGGCCAATGTCGGGCCGTCGTCCTCATAAAGCGTTTTTGGTCCGCTTGGAAACCCGGAATCAACCCCCGGTAAAACGCCGGGGATACAGGATGAAGGACCATTTTTCCTGTTAATGTTCCGGTTGTGATTCGGTGGGGGCTTGAGGGGGCCGAAAACTTCGTATGGCAAGGGATTCCGACAATCGGGCGGGCAAATTCGAAACCGAGAATGCCGGCGGCTTGATATCCGGGCTTTTGGCCGAAGAGGATGACTTCGACCGGCGTACCCTATGGCGGCTTGGATCATGGGCGGTCGCGTCGGTCTGCGCGGTCATCATTGCGCTGCTTGCCAACCAATCGTCCATCGGCGTGCGGCACGAACAGATTGCATCGGCCGACCTGGCGCGGCAGTCGCAACAGATTCAGTCGGTCGCCAAAGAGAGCCAAAGCGAGGCCCGGCGTCTGGCCTCCGCGATCGAGACATTGAACAGCGATCGCGACCGGCTGTACTCGCGTGTCGCCGGGCTGGAGCAGGGCCTGGAATCGGTTACAGGCGCCATTGCCCGGCAAAATTCCGCGGTGATCCCCCCGCAAGCTGTCTTGCCCGCGGGGGCACCTGTTCCGGCAACTGTTGCAGTTACCGTCCCTACGCCGGCCGCAGCACCTGCTCCGACTGCTGCCGCGTCGGCTGAACCGCCGGCGACGCCCCACAAGCCGCCACCCACGCCCGTCCCCGTCGTATCCCCCGTGGCGGCCACCACCGCCACCCCGGCAGAAAAGCCGCCGGTGGTCGCTGCGGCGGCGGAGCCTGCCCCGGCCGTGGTGTCCCCCGGAGCGCAAGCAGCTTCATCAAATGCTCCGGTTGCGAAGCCGCCGACGCCGGTAGTGGCATCGAAATCGATGATGGGGCCGCCGGATCCGCCGGCCGTGAAGTTGATCGAACCCGGCTCACCGCCAAAGACGGTCATCGCGGCGCCAATGCCAGAGGTGGTGGCTTCAACTACGCCCGAGGAACAGGCGACCGAGGCCGATACTGCCGAGGCCGCGCCCAAACTCGCGGTCCGGCGGACCGAATTCGGGGTCGATGTTGGCGGAGCGAATTCTCTCCCCGGCTTGCGCGCGCTCTGGCGCGGGCTTCTCAAATCGAGGTCGAATGCGGCGTTGACGAGCTTGCGCCCGATCATCGTCATCAAGGAAGGCACCAACGGACTTGGCATGCAGCTGCGGCTCGTGGCTGGACCGATCAATGATGCAGCCGCAGCCGCGAAGATCTGTGCGGCGATGATCGAAAACGATCGGACTTGCGCGACCACGGTGTTCGAAGGTCAGCGCCTGGCCATGAACGCCGACGAGCCGACCAAGGGCGCTGATGCCAAGGCTCAAGCCGCCGACGTCAAGCCTGCCTCCGCAGCCAAATCCGCGGTGCACAGGCGGTACGCATCAAAGCGAGCGGTGACCAACGACGAACCGGCCCCAAAACCGGAACCATCGACCCTGTCGCGGATCTTCGGTGCGCAATAGGGTCCGGTTGTCGAATATTTCCCAATATTTCAATGTTTTACGATTAAGTCTTCACGTATTTTAGGGCTTGGGCATTTGCACGCCCGGCGTTGTCTTGCCCGGAATGGCGTCGCATATTCGCCTTGCGTGCTGTCCGCAAAAGTGGGTACCGGTCTTGCCGACAAGACGACGTGATTGGTCAGTCGCATTTTCCTGCGGCCGGCCGCGATCCACTTACCGGGAAATACCCCAGTGAAGAAAGCTCCGTTTCGGCTGACGCCCTATCAGGTGCAGTGGCTGCTGGTCGTCGGCTTCGTTACCGTCGGTTACGCGCTCTATCTGCGCTACCTTGCGATCGAGTTTTCCAGCGTCGCGCTGGCGTGTGACGCCGGCCTGCAGACCATGCTCTGCAAGACCCGGCTGCTCGCGACCTACCTGTTTCGCCATTCGGTCTTCGGCATTGTTGCGCTGATCATTGCCACGCTTCACGTCATCCGGCCGTCGATCGTTCTGCTCACCGGCGGGCTGATTGCCGCCGGGCTTGGTGTCGTGCTCTACAATCTGGGCCTGTCGGGTATTGCGATCGGGCTGCTTATTCTGGGATTTGCGCGGCCCGCGCCTGCCACAGCGTAACGGCGAGCAGGAAATAGGCGGCGCAGGTCCAGAGCGACTGCCAGTTGTCCGATCCTTCGTTGAACCCGGTGTAGAGTGCTGCGCCTGCCAGCAGCCCTGCGAATACCGACTCCGCGACCGGGCGTGTTCCTTCCTTCGGGCGATTGAGCAGCGTCAGCACCGAGAACGGCACCACCGCCATCGTCAGGGCTGCGAAGGGAAAATCCTTGTAGCGGGGATCGAACACAAAGCCGAGCGCGGTCTCGGCGCCGATCAAGGTGGTCACGATCAGGGCCAGTCCCAGGGCCATCGCCAGGGCCGATCGGGTCCGGTAGTCGCGGGGGCCCAGCAACTCCAGAAAGGTCGGCAGCGGGCGTCCTGACATCAATGCGTTCGCGCAAAACAGCGGTGAAGCGGCTGCGGCCGCCAGCAGCGAGCCCCATGCGAGCCAGCCGCCCAATCCGTAGCTTTCATAGAACATCTTGTCCTCGGCCACTCCAAACAGGATTCCCGCCGTTGTCGCCGATATCCCGACTGCGATCCACGAGGCGAGTCGCGGCGTCCAGGGTCTTCGTCGCAGTGTCAGCCAGGCCGCGCCGAACACGAGGATCGCCAGGCCCATGCCGCTTCCCATCTGCAGTTTCCAGAACGGATAGTTGCTGACGGCGATGCCGGGCGGGTATTTCAGCGCTCGCTGCACGGAGTCGAGCAGGCCCCAATAGCCGCCGACCGTGCCCTCGAGCTGGCGTTTCCAGGGCTGATCGTAGGCCTCGATCAGGTTGACTCGGAAATTTTCGCGTTTGGCGAGATCCAGGATTTCCGAGACAACGCGGGCTTGATTGGTGCGCGAGGGCAGCGCCGCGTCACGCATCCGCCCCGCGCTAGGCCAGCCGGTTTCCCCGATCAGGATTTCCTTGCCCGGAAACGCCACAGCCATGCGCCTGCGAATAGCATCGACATGGGCGGCGGCGTATTTCGCGCGTATCGGAAAGTCCTCCCAGTAGGGAAGGATGTGAATGGTGACGAAATCGACGGCCTCATAGATTTCCCGGTAGCGCAGCCAGAATTCCCAGACATCGGCATAGGTAACGGGCACGGCGACCTGGGCCTTGACCGAGCGGATGGTCGCGGCGAGGTCTGATGAGGTCATTTCACCGCGCAACAACACCTCGTTGCCAACCACCAGCGAGGTAATGGTTGCCGGATAATCCTTGGTCAGACGTACGGCGGTCGATATCTGTGCCAGATTTCTCAGCCGGTTGCTGCCGAGCCATATTCCCTGGATGACTTTAAGCCCAACCTTTGCGGCGTATTCGGGAACCTGATCGAGACCGTTCTCGATCGAATAGGTCCGTACGCAGTCGGATATTTTGGCGAGTTGGGCCAGATCCTGGGCGATCTGTTCCGCAGAGACATGCGTGGTCGGCGACAACGGCGTTTGGTCGCCGCGGAAAGGGGCATAGGACACGCACAGGAGCTTGGCGTCGGGATCGATCGGCGCGCGCACGAGCGTGATCGGCGTGGCCAGCCACCACCACGTCGCGGCAATCGCACCTAGGGATATCAGGAGAAGTGCCAGCGGCGTGCGAAGAGAAATCGGTTCCATCCTCCGGGCGAGGACCGTCGATTAGCCGGTCGCTGGCCGTCTGCCAAGAGCGGGAAAGCCGCAATCGCTGGTCTCTCCGTCCTGGTGATTTTACCACGACACGATAAAGTTGTGAGATTGCTGGACAAAATCCGAAATGTCCGTCATGGGAATCCGGGAGCCGTCTCCGCCGCATTGGAGACCTATTTGAACGGCATCAACCAAGCGCGTCCCGGACGAGACGCCAGCAGGATCAAAATCGGGGAATCTATGCGTCAACGGGTGCTAAAGCTTCAGACTGCGGTTTTGCGTCACCTTGCCGCCCCCGGGCTTGCACTCATCATCGGTATCGGAAGCGCGGTCGCCCAGAGCGGCACCCCAGCCGCCCCGGATCAGTCCGGCAAGGCTGCCGCCAGTCCGGCCGATGCCGCCAAGGACAGCCAGCGCAGGACCGATGAATTCGTCGAAGCGGCGCAGGCGATCAACGGTCCCGCCGGAAACCCGGAATGTGTTTGGCTTGGCCGGCGCGTCGTTCGCCTGATGTGGCGCGACGACCTGGACACCGCCTTTCGCCATCTCGATCTTTACGACCGGTTCGGCTGCCCCGGCGGGCATGTTCAGGCCACGTTCCGGTGCCTGACCCGATTTGGCGCGCAGATCGACGACAAGGTGCAGAAGAGCCTGGACGACCGGGTTCACGCCTGCTGGATCAATCCCAACGCCCAGCCGCAGGCTGCAGCGGCGCCCCCTGCTCCCGCACCCTCGACTGCGGGCAGCGCGGCTTCGCCGCCGGCCGCCGCGCCTTCGCCGGCGTCCACCCCAGCGGGAGCCGCGCCGGCAAAATAGCAGCCCTCGACTTTGGGGCGATGCGTTTTTTCGACGGGTAAGCCGCCGCGCCCTTAAAACGCCACGGCGTCATACCAGTTGTTAAATCGCGTGGCAGGATTATCTTTGGAATCTCTCCCGTGTCGGTCGAACCTAGGGGACGGGTTCGCTTTCTTCCAATGCAGGCCCCGCATGGTCCAGTTGCGATGCGCGCCGTCGTCGCCGTTTTGTTGTTTGTAACCGCTGCTCACGCCGCGCTTTGGGGCTTATTCCAGGAAAAGCAACAGGCCCCCGACTTCCGCGGCATCCTGCCGAGCGTTTCCTACGCTCCGTTTGAGGGAACCGCGCACCCCGACGTCGACAACATCCCGACCGTCGAGAAAATCCGCGCCGATCTGAAAAAGCTGTCGACGATCACGCGCGCGATTCGTCTCTATTCCTCCACCGGAGGCGTCGAGCTCGTTCCGCCGATCGCGGCCGAGTTCGGCCTCAAGGTCACCGTCGGCGCCTGGATCGACAAGAACAACGACCGCAACGAACGCGAAATCGATGCCGCCATCAATCTCGCCCGGCACAACAGCAACGTCATCGGGGTGGTCGTCGGCAACGAGACGATCTACCGCGGCGAGCAAAAGGTCGACGACCTGATCGAGCTCATCAAGCGTGTGAAAAAATCGGTCAATGTTCCCGTGACCACGGGTGAAATCTGGAACATCTGGCGCGATTTTCCGCAGCTCGCCTATTCCGTCGATTTCATTGCCGCGCATGTGCTGCCTTACTGGGAGAACTTCACCGACAAGCAGGCCGTGGATCAGGCGGTCGCCATGTTCCAGCTGCTGCGGGATCAATTTCCGGGCAAGCGGATCGTGATCGCCGAGTTCGGCTGGCCCAGCGCCGGCTACAATTTGAGAAACGCCGTTCCCGGCCCCTTCGAACAGGCTTCCGTGCTGCGTAACTTCGTGACCCGCGCCGAAGCCATCGGAATGGACTACAACATCGTCGAGGCGATCGATCAGCCCTGGAAGTTCTTCGAGGGCGGCGTGGGCCCCTATTGGGGCATTCTGAATGCGGCGCGCGAGCCGAAATTCAGCTGGACCGGCCCGATCGTCAATCCGGACTATTGGAAGCTTGCGACCATCGCCGTTCTCGTCGGCATCCTGATGTCGCTTGCCGATCCTGAGGCTTGCCCAGCCGACCGTGCTGCAGTCGCTGATGCTGTCGGCGGCGGCGAATGGCATCGGTGCCTGGGTCGCCACCGTGTTCGCCTACTGGGCCGGTCACTATTTCGTCTTCGGCTCGGCCTTTGCCCTGACGCTCGGACTGATCCTGCTGGTCCCGCTGGTGCTGATCGCGATGGCCCGGATCGAGGAAATCGCGGCAATCGCCTTTGGCCGAAAGCCGCGGCGCCTGCTCGTCAAGGGGGCAGCCGTCGCCACCGACGGCGCCCATCCCAAGGTTTCGATTCATGTCCCCGCTTATTTCGAGCCGCCGGAGATGCTCAAGCAGACGCTCGATGCGGTCGCCCGGCTCGATTATCCGAATTTCGAATGCGTCGTCATCATCAACAACACGCCGGATCCGGCGTTCTGGCAACCGATCCAGGATCATTGTCGCGCGCTCGGCGAACGTTTCAAGTTCATCAACGCCGAAAAAGTCGAAGGCTTCAAGGCTGGCGCGCTGCGCATTGCCATGGAGCGGACGGCCGCTGACGCCGAGATCATTGGCATCATCGACGCCGACTACGTGGTGGAACCGGATTGGCTGAAGGACCTGGTGCCGGTTTTCGCCGATCCCCGCGTCGGCCTGGTCCAGGCGCCGCAGGACCACCGCGACGGCGACCGCTCATTGATGCATTACATCATGAACGGGGAATATGCCGGGTTTTTCGATATCGGAATGGTTCAGCGCAACGAGGTCAACGCCATCATCGTTCACGGCACCATGTGCCTGATGCGGCGTGCGGCAATGGATATGGCCGGCGGCTGGGCTGGCGACACCATCTGCGAGGATACCGACCTTGGGCTGGCCATCATCGAGCACGGCTGGCTGACGCACTATACCAATCATCGCTACGGTCACGGCCTGTTGCCGGACACTTACGAGGCCTTCAAGAAGCAGCGCCATCGCTGGGCTTATGGCGGCTTCCAGATCGTCAAGAAACACTGGCGCCGTTTCCTGCCGGGCGCGAGCCGGCTGACGCCCGACCAGAAGCGCGAGTTTTCGCTGGGCTGGCTGAACTGGCTCGGCGCCGAAAGCCTCGGCGTGCTCGTTGCCATTCTCAATTTGATCTGGGTGCCCATTGTCGCCTTTGCCGACATCGCCATTCCCGACAAGATCCTGACGCTGCCGATCATCGCCGCGTTCGTGGTCTCGCTCCTGCATTTCGTGATCCTTTACCGACTGCGCGTGCCCGTGAAATGGGGGCAGATGCTGGGGGCCATGGTGGCGGCGATGTCGGTGCAATGGACGGTGTCGCGCGCGGTGGCCAACGGATTGATCACCGAACATCTCGCCTTCGCCCGCACCTCCAAGGGCGGCTTGTCGCGGATGTCGATCGAGTTCCAGGCGTTCTGGGAAGCCGTCATCGGCGTGCTGCTGCTGGTCGGCGCCGCCGTGCTCGTCGTCACCAACGGTTTCAAGGAAGTCCGCGAAATCTATATCTTCGCCGCCGTCTTGGTCCTTGAAAGCCTGCCGTTCCTGTCGGCGGTAGCGATCGCCATCCTGGAGAGCTCGCGAATCAACTCATTTACGTTCTGGCGCGATACCGGCATCCGCGCCGCCGAGCTGATCGGTCTGCGCCCGGTGGCCGTGCCGAAGGTGGCCGGCACATCGCAGCCGGTGGCCTCGGAAATTCATCCCGAAGCCAGTTGACGGCCGGCGGGTTGTGGGCAGGCGGCGGGCTTGAAGAAACGCCGGTAAAAGGTCTGGATACTTGGGAAATCCGGCTTCTTCGGGCTTCATATCTGGAGTTCGCCGCGCTATTGACCCGCACCCGACTGGCCCCTACACAGCCGGGCTAAGTGAGCGCGTAGCTCAGGCGGTAGAGCACGTGACTTTTAATCATGGGGTCGAGGGTTCGAGTCCCTCCGCGCTCACCATGAAACCAAACGTCCGGCCCGGACAGTTAAGTACAGAACGTACCTAAGACATGGGTGACAACCTCGTGCCGAACGGGTTGTCGAGGGGTTGCAGGGTTTTCTGCTCGAGGTCGAAGTATCCGTTCTTCAACAACCGAACTCGCGCTCCTATCTCTCGGGCCGCTTGGTATCGATGAATTGCTCGAAAACCATCGTCTCGTGAAAAGCAAGGTGACGACGTCAAGGCGGCCTTCAACGGCTTGAGATTCGATTTGGTCCGCTATTCGTCCGGCGACGGCGCTTTAACGCCAGCGAGCCTCGATGACATTGGTCTTTTCTTACACCGCCGGCCTCAGCGCCTTTCTGTTGTTTCTGGTGCAGCCGCTGATCGCCAAACCGGTCCTGCCACTCCTCGGCGGAAGCCCGTCGGTGTGGAACACCTGCATGGTTTCGTTTCAGCTGCTGCTTTTGCTCGGCTACAGCTATGCCTACGCCTCGAGCCGCTTCCTCACCGTTCGCCACCAAGGCCTGCTGCATCTGGCCCTGTTCGGCGCCAGCCTGTTGCTGCTTCCCTTCGGTCTCCACGCAGCCAGATTCGATGCGCACGACCATCCGCAGCTCTGGCTGGTGGTCACTCTGCTGCTGAGCGTCGGAGGGGGCTATTTCATGCTCTCGAGCAGCGCGCCGATGCTGCAAGGCTGGGCGGCGAAAACGTCGCATTCGCTCGCGAAAAATCCTTACCCGCTTTATGCCGCGAGCAATGCCGGCAGCTTCTTCGGGCTCCTCGCCTACCCCCTGCTGATCGAGCCGCGCTTCAGCACGCCCCAGCAATTCAGCATTCTGAGCATCGGCTATTTGTCGCTGGTGCTGGGATTTGTCTATTGCGCGATCGTCATTCGCGGCCACTCGCAAAGCCCGGACCAAAATGCGCCGGCAGCGGCGGAAGCGTATCCGGACAAAGCCCTCCTGTTCCGCTGGCTGGGCTATTCAGCGATTCCGGCGAGCCTGCTGTTCGGTACGACGACCTTTATCATCACCGATATCGCTTCCGTGCCCCTGCTCTGGATCATCCCCCTGCTGCTCTATGTTTCGAGCTTTATCGCTGCCTTCTCGACGCGGGAGTGGAACACGGCGGCCGCGCGTCTGCCTGTATTTTCCCTTGGGGCTGTTGACCCTGTTTGCTGCCGCCTTCTATCCGCTGGCATCCCGCCTCGGCATCACGCCGATCATTACCGTGATGCTCACCTTGAGCGCCTTGTTCGTTGGCGCGTTTCTGTTCCACCGGCGACTTTATGAGTTGCGCCCGACAGCGCAAAACTCGGGCCTTTTTTATGTGGTGGTCGCGTCAGGAGGAGCGCTGGGCGGCTGTTTCAACAGCTTCGTCGCGCCGCAGGTTTTCCTCACTACCGTGGAATTTCCGCTGGTGCTTTCGCTGAGCCTGCTGGTCGTCCTCCTGCCCGACTTCCTTTCGGCGAACACAGTTCGCAAAACGCGATTCCCCTATGAGATCGCCGCCCTGTTGCTGTTGCTACTGACGGCGGCGAAGTTCTATATTTCCTCCGACATCCATTTTTTCGAGGGCCGGTATCTGGCGATCAGCGGCGTGCTGTTGATGCTGGTGCTTTTTGCCGCCCTGCTGCTGTCCGATTGGTTCTATCAAACGCCGCGCCGTGGGCTGCTGGCAATCCTGGTGTCCGGGCTGCTCGCGGGCTACCTGGCCGAGACCACGGGTGCTTCGTGGATCCACGCCGAACGGAATTTCTTCGGCATCAGCCGCGTGCGCGAGGACAAGAAACATGCTCGCTTCGTCTATACTCACGGCGTGACGATACACGGCATGCAGAGCACCGAGGATCAATATCGTCTCAGCCCGATTTCCTATTACGGTCCGCTGCGAGATATTCTTGCCCACATGCCCGTTTCGGTCGCAGACGCGCCGATCGGTGCGCTTGGGCTCGGAATCGGCACCGTCGCCTGTTACGCCAAGCCCGGGCAGGTGATGGATTTTTACGAGATCGATCCTGCCTCGATCCATATCGCCACCGACCCGACCTATTTCACCTATATGCGAGACTGCGCCGGCAAGCGCAGCATCATCGTCGGCGACGCACGATTGACTCTTACCAGGGCGCCGGACGGACGATACGGCTTCATCATCATGGACGTCTTCACATCCGACGCCATCCCGATGCACCTGCTGACACTCGAAGCACTGACCATGTACGGCAAGAAGTTGAAACCGGAAGGCCTGATCGCGATCAACATCTCGAACCAATATCTGAATCTGCTGCCGGTCATCCGGACGCTCTCGGAGGAATTGAGCTGGACGGCGCGCTACCGGCTTAACATCGTCAAGAACGATGCTCTCGAGGTTAGCTCGATTTGGGTCGTGCTGGCGAAGGAGAAAAAAAGCCTGAATCTGGAGCAACTGCCTGACTGGAAGCCGTTGCCGCCGGAAACAGGCAATCAATACCGCTGGACGGACGATTTCACCAACCTGCTCGGTGTGCTCCGCTTCAGAGACGGGCTGGCGTTCGCACAATGAACACGCCCTTGCCACCGTCGCCGCCCTCACCGCGCTGTTGGCCGCAATTGTCCCTGACTTATGCGCCTCTGACGGTGCAATGACGATGGGTCAAGCAAACGTTAAACGAAAGCCGCAGCCGGAGTCGAAAGCGCCCTGCAGCCGGCGTCAGGCAGATATTTTCAGGGTTTTGCGCGGCCAACCGTCGAAGGCTGGGTGGCACGCACCGTCTGCGGCACAACCAGATGAGCTGGCGGTTCCGATGGAGTCGCAATCGCGCCGGCCCGTGACACAACCGCGGACGTGATCATGCCCTCTCCACGACCGAGCGAATCATTTCTGAGGTCGGACCACAGGCAAAATGCGCCGATCGCCGCGACAATGACGGCAGTTATCAGCGGGATTAACTCCCGACGCTCGTCGTTAGCTGGCATTCATCTCGCTCTTCATCGATTCCAGGGGCCGTCTTTGCGGGATTTGGTTTCGAAATCGTTAACCCGCGGGCATCTCGACCTTGAGTCGTCTACCGCGGCGGATTTCTCCCGAGAGATAGGCAGTAGTTCGCATTTTGGGAAGTGCGAAACGCGAATTCGCGGACGAAGGAATAACTGGTGCTGCGAAGCCGATCCGAAAGCGATCTTGAGTGTCGATGACGGAGAATTGATGGATCGGGACCTCGCTCAAAAACGGAGCCATGTCGTCATTAGGCCATTCATATCCGGGATACGTAAGGCCCGGGCGGTCACGACACCCGAGATGCAAAATTGTTCGATACGATCGGAGGAGAAACATGAGCGCCCGAACCCCTGCGCCGAAGGCAAACGATTACTCTGTTGTTCCGGGTTCGTTGGGTCCTCGCCGTGATTTTCGCATCAGCGTGGGTTTGCGCGAGGGGTGGGATGCCGACGGCCGTGTGTTCGACGTATCGGAGGCCGTCCGCACCGCACGTGCGTGGATGAAACGCCGTGTGGAAGCGGGCCAACCGGCGCTTTCCGGCATGTTCACCCGCGCCGAAGTGACCTATGCGTGGCCACGTCCGGACGGCACGGTTGGCTCAGACCGTGAACCGGTGGCCCAGTTCACTGGCGAAGCGGTCCACGCCTATCTGGGCCATCTTCCCGACGAAACAATCGAGGCGATGTTGAACGAACTGTCGACTGAACTTGGTGCCGCTCTTGGGCAGGAACGAATTTATGTAGCATTCGCCGACCGGACCTGGATCCTCGATGCTGGAGAACGTTAGAAGCATCTCTTGATCGGGCCATTATCTTGCGTAACATTGCCGCGGGAAACCTCGAGCCATCTCGTCGGACCGCCTGAAGCGCCGTGGGCCATTGCCGGATTCACTCGGCGAACGCGAGATCATCCCCAACTAGCTGCCGGCCTCAATCTGCTCCAACGCCTTGTGAAGGAACTCCTTCATCCTTTCGGCGACCTGCTGCTTCGAGATGCCTTTTTTGGCGAGGTCTTGTGAGACCCTGTGCAAGGTGGCGTCACTGCTTTGGCTGGCTAGATCCGCGGTGACGAGCTCATTGGCGTAAGCCGCGGCGGCGTCTCCTGTCAGTCCGAGCTGTCCCGCGGCCCAGTTACCCAGCATTTTGTTACATCTTGCCGTCGCCTTGAATCTCAATTCTTCATCGTGGATAAATTTGGCTTCGAAGCCCTGTTCACGTTTGTCGAACGTTGTCATTCGGTCAGTCCTGATTGCACCTTGGCTAGAAGGCAGTCGCTGGAGCCAGGTTGATGTGGATGGATTTGTAGTGATCGAGTAGCGCAATGCCGCGATCGAGCTCGTCGCCCGGCGGCGTTTTGTCCAAGCCTTCCTGCATCTCCTGAATCCTCGTCTTCAATTCAGCAAGATCAACGTCTTCTACGGATGACGCCGAGTCCGCGAGGATCGTGAGTTCTCCTTCCGAAAACTCAGCCAAGCCTCCGAACACGACGAACTTCTCGCGGATGGTCCCGGCTATTGCGGTCACGATTCCTGGACGAAGCAACGTAACCACTGGTGCGTGACCGGCGAGAACGCCGAAGTCCCCCTCGCTGCCGGGCAAGTCGGCCTGATCGACCTGTCCGGCAAACAGCAACGTTTCGGGCGATACAAGACTAAGCTGGAAAGTGGACATCGCGCTCTCCGATCATTCGAGTCGTTACAGATCGAATGAAGATACAGAATCCCTCAGCAGTCCACTGGGCAGAAACCGCGGCTTATCCGCGGCGCCGGAGTGGCGGCGGCGGTCCGAGGTCGCGCTCCCATATTGTCCCGTTGTCGAACTGGATGGCCATGCCATCCGGCGAATAGACCGCTCCGGAGTCATAGCGTTCAATCCAGATCCGGGTGGCCGGCGCGAACCAATCGGGCCAGGCACGGGATGCCTCGCCGGCTTCGTTGAGGAGATTCAGTTCAGGACCATTCTGGGTGATGTAGGCGGGATAGCCAACGAGGCCCATCCGGCACACCTGGATGCATTTGTACTTGCCGCTGAGGTTGACGGACTGCGCCGACGCCCCGGTGGCTGCGATGGCGGCCAACATGCCGACCGCCAATGAAATCATTCTCATGAAAATCGCTCCACGGTTGGATAACTGTTTCAAGCTAATCCAACGCCCGGGAAGTCCGATTGATTTGTGTCAAGAATCCCACAAACCCAAAATGCATTTTCCGATTGCGCGGCCCCATCCAAAATCTGGTCGGCGGGCCCGATGGATGCCTGAGGAAAAGGATGCCCGAGGAAGCTGACGTCGGCACCGCACAGCTTCGGGCGTGCGGGCCCTGCGGCGAGCCGCCCATGTCCATGGAGCGAAAATCGACGACTGGCGAGGGACAGCTATTTGCTCTGCCGCCAGACACGCCATTCAACCGGCTGAATTTGGACAGGCACGCCTGGTTTGTTGGATAGCCCGGGCAACATCCGATGCAAGATGCCCTCTGAATTTCGCGATTCCCCTCCTGCTCATTGCACGCAGCCCTTACTTTTGCTCAATCCCGACGCGCGCCATCCCTACCGAGTCGAGACCCGCTGCCTGACGAGATAGCAACCGTCATGACCTTCTCCCGAATGTGCCGAACTCCGCTCGTGGCGCAAGCAAAAGCCTGCTCCGGATAAAGTCCGGCGCAGGCCTTCGTTCGAAAAGAACCAGGATATCTCCCGGCCAATCGGTCTAGATCTTGATGCGGAAGCCCGTCATCATCGAAGTCGTGTCGACGCTGGTCCCCGTGCCGGCGAAGCCATACTTGGCACCCGGCGTGCCGGGGAAAGCGGAAGCCAATCCGTTCGTCACCTTGCCATAGGTGATGCCGGCGTAGACATCGAGGTGCTTGGTGACGATGTAGTCCGCGAGGAACGAGGCCTGGTCGAAGGTACCTGCGCAGAAGAGCTTGCTGGCTCCGCCGGCCGTACAGGCGACGCCATCAGCCACGTAGGAATTCTGGTTCACGTGATAATAGGCGCCGGTAAAATTCAAACCCCAAGCCAGATCATACCTCGCGCCGACCCAGAAGAATTGCAGGATCTTGTCGGTGGTAAACGCGTCATTGTCAGGCAGGGTCGGCGAGACGGTCAGCAGATATCCGCCTGCCGCGCCACCGAAGCCAACCGGGGTGCTGGGATTTGCCTGGTCAATGTGGGTGTAACCGGCGAAGAATGTCAGCTTGTCGGTGGGGGCTTCAGCCTTTGGGGCCTTGGTTGGATAAGCACTGCCCAAGGAATGTCCGCCGAGCTCAAGCGTATATTTGCCCATGACCGACCAGGCTGTGTTGTCCGAAATGTTGGCGGCGAGAGTCTGGCTACCGAACACATCGTTGACCGACGTCTGCAGGTTTACGGCGCCGTGCTCCTTGGTATAGACCGCTTCGGCCGAAAAGCCACCGTAGGCCCCGCCGACAAAGAAGCCGTAGCCGCTGCCGAACATGCCGGTGTTCGAGCCGCCGTTTGAATACATGGCACCCGCACTGACGGGTCCGAAATCGTAAACATATTTGGCGGCATTGTCCCAGCGGGCTGCCTGCGTGCTGCCGGAGCCGCCGTTGGTGCCGGAATAGCCGAGCAGCGAGAAGGCGTAGGACAGAGCCATCGGATCGTAAGCCGCGATGGCGTCGAGCTGAAACGAATTCTGCCGGCCGATGGTCAGCGTGCCGTATTGCTGGTTGCTGAGACCGCCAAAGAGTTGGCTGTTAAACGCCTGGCCGCAACGGCCGGTATCGGCATTCGAGTTCTGCTGGTTATAGACGACGCCGGCATTCTGGATAAACGAGCTGCAACCGTCGGAGAGTTTTCCCGTCAACGGATCGAAACCCGTGTCGGCCCGGCCGACGGCGCTCCAACCGAGGCCAAGCGGCACGTCGAACTTCAGGCCGATATTCGATTGCGTCAGACCGCTTTCGGCGATCGTCGATATCCTCTGGCCGGTGTAGTTCCTGGTGGTCGTGAACGGAATGAATTCAAGGCCTGAGACCACGGCGCCGAGCGGGCGACCGTTGGTTTGATAGGCATAACCGACGTCGACTGTCGCGAAGAGCGTGATGCCATTCCAGGTCAAGCTATCCGGGAGCGGATCCTTGAACTGCGGCGGGTTTGTAAACAAACCCATGTCCGCGGCATGCGCGTTAGCTGCCAAGCCCGCCAACGCGAGCGCGAATACGATCGTTCTTCTCATCTCCACTACCCCCAGGATTGATCATTTAAACGGACGGTGCGTTGAACGCTGCCTGATTTTCGCTGTATACGAACGGATATAGATGCGCTGTATAGCACGGGCTATAGAATCGCTATATACCATCATACATAACGGAGGTGAAACTCGCCACAAAAGTGCAATTGAGCAACACTCGACAATTAAAATCGCGTTCTGGCCGCTCTTGTCACATCGGCGAAGCCAAATTCGAACCCCGCAGCGTCGGACGAAGCAGGCGCGGCGCAGCTGTCCGCGCCTGGGCGCACGCCCCTCGCCGCCTTGATCCATGCGGCTGGCCCCGGGCGATGGTCGTCCGGTGGCGCCCTGCGGGATTGGGTCCGCGAGCGAAGGCTTGATCTGTAAAAGATGAGGGGCGGCCGATCGGTCATCGACCTTCCCGGCATTCAGGCTTTTCTTCGAGCGCCCATGTCGGCCCGCAACGCCAGAAGCTCCTTGCGGGCTGCGCTCTCTGCGGAACGTTCGATTTTCCGGTAGCGCTCAACGAGGGAAAGGCCGAACGGCGTGAGGATAGCGCCGCCCCCGTTCTTGCCGCCCGCCTGCCGCTCGACGGCGGCGCGTCTGCAGATGCGATTGATCTCGTCCACCAGGTCCCACGCCCGCTTGTAGGACATGTCCATGGCCCGGCCCGCGGCCGAGATCGAGCCGCAGGAACGAATATTCTCGAGCAACTGGATCTTGCCGGGCCCGATGCGGCCTTCGGTGTCCAGATCGATACGAACACTCAGGGATGGGAGCGATGTCGTGGAAGACTTTCGCATGTTGGGCAGACTCATTCCGTTGATCAGACTGACTCTAGCCCCTCCCTGTCGACGGCTGCAATGCCAGAGGTCGTCCGGGCAATGGACGGCAATTTTCTTGTTTCAAGGAAATCTCGGCGTCCGGCAGCCAAGGGGCTTGCCGGACTCGCGATGCCCGGGCGCTTCAAGTTCGCATCAGTAGCAACTGCGCGGGTCGACCTGAACGTACTGTCCTGACGGATACCGATAGTAGCAATCGCCTTGCGCCAGATAATAGCCTGGGCGCGCGGCGGCCTGCGCGCCTGCAATGGCACCGACCGTGCCCCCGGCGACCGCGCCGGCGATCGCACCACCCGGTCGTCCGCTGATAAGGCCTCCCAACAACCCACCGATAATGGCGCCGCCGACTGCGCCCGCGGCCGGATCCGGTGGAGGAGGTGGCGGCGGTGGAGGCGCATAAGCCACAGGCGGCGGCGGATAGGCTGCGCCGACCGGCGGTCCATCCGGTCCACCGTAATCGCCTACAACCTCGAGGTCAGACACATAAGCGGGCGGTCCCTCCATCGGTTGCGGGTAAAAATACCTGACGCCCCCGACATCCCACCACCAGCCATATCGTCCATTGTGGGCCTCATGACGCCAGCGTCCGCCCTCCCAGGTTTGCCGGCCATGATAGACGTGTCCGCCAAAATTGCGTTCCGGCAAACCGCCTCGCGCGTAGCGTCCGTCCTGCGGCCCACGCGCGCGCGTCTGCGCCGCGTGTGCAGGACCCGGACGGGCCGCCTGGGCCGCCGCCCCACCCTGCCCAGCACCCGATGGCGAATGGTTCTGTTCCTGCGCCTGCGCCGACAGTGCAAAAGCGGTCACGACCAAAATCAAGGGAAGACCGATCCGAGAGCGCCTGGATGTGCTCATATTCACACGACCTCCGCTGCCATGCGATGATTCTAGAAGGCAAATTTGGCCAGCGCCACCCCAAATTGTGCTGAACAAGGCGTCGGGAATATTGCTGACGAGGTTCTCGCATTTTGTCTTGTTACAAATCGGTAAAGTCGTCGATTCCAGACCAGATTTCTCTCCGCGCTCGTTTCTGCGTGTTGCCATGCCTATCGTTCGCCTTGTAGAGCTAAAACTCCGCGCAAAGAGGAGCCAACATGAAGAAAACGCTTACGTTGATCGCTGTGCTGTACTCCGCGGGAGCGTTTGCACAAACCAGCCCTCCACCGGCCGGGGGGAAGCCTCCAGCGCACGCGAAGTCGCACGCCGCTCCAAAATCCATGGCCGAAAAGCTGCTGGCATGTCTGGAAATCGATGACGAGACAAAGGATCGGCTGGATTGCTACGACGCCATCCTTCCGCCGAAGCCGAAGCCCAAATCGGCTCCGGCGAACGGCGTCATGGACTGCCGCTACGTCAAAGAGGAAGACGAACGGCTGGCCTGCTTCAACGGGTTCGCAGAAAAAATCCCGAAATTTTCTTCGCGCTAGCGCGCCGCTGCCATCGGAGACCGCCGTCGGGCGGTCTTCCGGCTTTTAAGGGTTCCCGGTCTCGGCCGGGCCTGTTGATAACCCCCTGTCGCCAATCCCGGCGGCGTGACAGAAGCCGGCAGCGTGTTATCGACGGACGACTGACATCATATCTGACGGAAGAACCACCATGCGGATCACCCTCGTCGGCTCCCGCCATTTCGGCGTGACGACCCTGGACATGCTGCGCCAACACGGTGTCGACATCGTCAGGGTTGTCGTTGCGGATGCCGAGGATCGGCTCGCCACCGCTGCCCGCACCGCCGGCATTCCGGTTACCGTGCAGGCCGATCCGAGGCTTGTCGTGGCCTCGGAGATCGCCGAAGGAACCGACCTTATCGTCACTGCCCACAGTCACGCCCGCATCAGCAGGGAAGCCCTCGCCGCCGCAAGGCTCGGCGGTATTGGGTACCATCCGTCGCTGTTGCCGCGGCATCGGGGCATCGCCGCGGTCGAATGGACGATTCGGGAGAAGGATCCGATCGCTGGCGGCACTGTCTACCATCTCGCCGATCGCATGGATGCGGGCGCGATCGCGGCCCAGGAGTGGTGCTTCGTCAGGAAGAACGAAACTGCCCGGGAATTGTGGGAACGCGCGCTGGCGCCGCTTGGACAGAAATTATTGGGCGATGTTATCGACTACGCCAAACTCCACGACGCCCTGCCCGGCAAACCACAGGACGAGCAATTTGCGACCAGCGCGCCCAGTCTGAGCGACTAGAGGCCTACTGGGCATTTGGGAGCTTGCGCGGCCCAATTTAACCTTCTCAAAATACCTGTAAAAAATGATATAAGTATTTGTTTTTATTTACAATTTTGTTGCGAGTGCTCGACGGATCAAAGTTTAAACACATTGTCCCGAAATATGCCCTCATCATAAAAATCAGGGATATGTTTCATGCGCCATCGTCGCGTTCAAAAGGCTTTTTTTGGTTTCATTCTGGTCGCTGTTTCCGGTTTCGGCGTGGCTTCCGCCCTCGCTCAGACGCCCTATGACGGGCTGTGGAATGTGACGATTATTACCAAGGCGGGTTCGTGCGAACCGTCCGTGAACTCGACGCTTACCGTTGCGGACGGTAAGGTTTCCGCTCCCGGTGCCGACGTCTCCGGTAGCATCGGTCGGGAAGGACTTGTGCGGGTATCAATCAATGGTGCATATGCGAACGGTCAACTCAATGGCAATGCCGGATGGGGGAAGTGGAATGGAGCATCTGCAGGTGTCCCGTGTAGCGGCCGATGGGAAGCGTCGCGGCAGTAGGGCAGACCAAATGGCCCCTGCACTCTCGTTTGCCCGGCGTCTGATATTCGCCGCTGCGACGTTGTTGGTCGCCTCGGTGTGGGGCTCGGCAAGCCATGCGCAATCGGGACCGTTTGCCGGCATGGCCGGTAACTGGTCTGGCTCAGGTACGGTCACGCTGGACGACGGATCGACCGAACGAATTCGTTGCCGGGCGAGCTACGCTGTTGGCGCCGGAGGAAATGGTCTGAATCAGACCCTGACCTGCGCAAGCGACAGCTACAAATTCAACCTTGCCAGCAATATCATCGCCCAGGGTTCGTCGATTTCCGGGACCTGGAGCGAAAGCAGCCGGAATATCAATGGAAACCTGGAAGGACGCGCCAGCAGCGGCAATTTTCAGGTCGTGGCGTCTTCGCCCGGATTCACCGCGAACCTCTCACTGACGACGCGCGGCAATAAACAATCCGTTGTGATCAGGGCCGAGAACCAGTTCAAGGGCGCCTCAATTTCGCTATCCCGCACCTGAGCGCGGCAACCAGCGGCGGATTCAGATCAGTTTCCGCCGGCAGGCGGGCGGAAATCTCCGTCGAAAATAGTCCCGCTGCGCCTATGCGTTTGGAACAAACGCGGTGACTTCGATCTCGACCTTGGCGCGGGCATCGACGAGCCCATTGATGTAAAGCAGCGTCGAGGGCGGGAAGTTTTTCCCGAGCGTCTCGCGCCAGGCCGCACCAACGCCGGCGCCCGCGGTCTCGTATTCGCTCCGGCTCGTCAAATACCAGGTCAGACGCACGATGTGCTCGGGACCAGCGCCGGCCTCCCCGAGCAGCCGGATAATTCGTCGCAGTGCGACGGAAACCTGTCCGGCCATATCGGGTTGGTAATCGCCCTTCTCGTCGCCGCCGGTCTGGCCGGCCAGCACGATCCATCGGCCTGGGCCGTCGACCGCGACGCCGTGCGAGAAGCCGCGAGGCTTCGACCAGTCGGCCGGTTGCAAGATGCGCATGAGCACGCCCTCCGCGTCGGGGATCAATCGTCATTTCCGGAACGGCCAGAAATCCCATACTGGATTTGACTTCTTTTTTCGCGCCCAAAAATGTGCACCGCACATCGGGGAATGTCGAGCGAGAAGTCCCGCCACCAATCGCGCCCGCGTCTCCAGACCGAGACGAATTTGGGCGCATCGCAGCATCCGCATATTTGCGCGTTGCAAACGGGCGCGAGGTCGCCGATACCGGCCTGCCGCCAATCCCTCACACGCCGCTTTGCAATGTCTGGCATCCTCCACTGATGGACCGAACCCCTTCCAAACCAATGGCCGCGCTATGGATGGCGGGTTGGCTGAGCTTGATGCTGGTGGTGGCCGTCGCCGGCCGCGAGGCAACGCGCGAACTGAACGTGTTTCAGATCATGGAGGTGCGCTCCGTCCTTGGCCTCTTCATGCTGTACCCGTTGATCCGCTATTACGGAGGCGCCGCGGCGCTGAAGACGTCGCGGCCGTTGCAGCATGCGATGCGCAATCTCGTTCACTACGCAGCGCAGCTCGGCTGGTTCTTCGCGTTGACCCTGATTCCGCTGGGACAGGTGGTCTCGATCGAATTCACCATGCCGATCTGGACCGCGATCCTGGCGGCGAGTTTCTTGGGCGAGCGGATGACGATCTGGAAGATCTCCGCGACGGCGCTCGGTCTGGTTGGCGTCATCGTTATCGTTCGACCGGCGACCGGGGAGATCAATCCGGGCCAACTGATCGCCCTTGCGGCGGCCGTGGGATTCGGCATTTCCGTCACCATGATGAAATCCCTGACCCGCACCGAAAAGACCGTTGCAATCGTTTTCTGGATGCTGGTGATCCAGTCCGCGGCAGGCCTTTTCCCCTCGCTCTACGTCTGGAAATGGCCCTCTCCGTACATCTGGTGCTGTACAGTCGTGATTGCCTTCAGCGGCACATTTTCTCACTTCTGCATGGCGCGCGCGATGCTGTACGCCGATGCCACGGTGGTGTTGCCGATGGACTTCCTTCGCGTTCCCCTGACGGCCGCCGCCGGCTGGCTGATTTATTCGGAGCGGTTGGATGCTTTTACCGTGCTTGGCGCGGCGCTGATCCTGACCGGCAATCTCTTGAACCTGAAGCCTTCGGGTCCCGCCGAGGTACGGGCTGGAGCCTGAACGGTCCGTCCACGCCTTTGATCATCTATTGGAGTGTGGATCACCATCGTGATCCGGATCGCGCGGGATTTGACGCGCCGGTGGAACGTCCGCCATCGTCGGCGAATTGACGAAGTCCGGGCACAACGCCGGGAGTTTTTCTGGCGCGAAGCCTGATCTTTTCGTGTAACCTGCGACGCAGCATTGCAGCCAGGAGATACCCGATCTCACAAGGGGATTTTTCAATGCGCTACCTCGCCGTCATACTTTCCCTGTTTTGCGTGTTGGTCACTGCGCATACGGCCAAGGCCGACAAACGTGTGGCCCTCGTCGTCGGCAATGGCGCCTACAAGAACGTTGCGCAGATTCCGAATCCACCAATTGATGCCAGGGCGATGGCGAGCGTGCTTCGGAACGTCGGCTTTGAAGTTGTGGAAGGCACCAACCTCACCCGCGACAAGATGACCGAGCGGCTGCTCGAATTCGGCAAGAAGGCGCAAGGCGCCGACGTGGCGGTATTTTTCTACGCCGGCCATGGCATCGCCATCGGCGGTACCAATTACCTGCTGCCCGTCGACGCCGACATCAAATCCGAAAGGGACGTTAAGTCGGGCAGCGCGATCAATATCGATCTCACGCTCGACCGGGCCATGAGCGATTCCAAGGTCAAGCTGGTGTTCCTCGATGCCTGCCGTGACAATCCGTTCGCCGCCAAGATCGAGACGAACGCCTCCCGGAGCGTTCGGGTGCGGCAAGGCCTCGCCGAAATCGAAATGAAGTCCGGCGAAGGTACCCTGATCGCATTTGCGACCGGTCCCGGGCAGACCGCACTTGACGGTGCCGAAGGCACCCACAGCCCGTTCACGCGTGCGCTCATCGCCCATATCGCCCAGCCCGGCGTGGAGATTCAGCAGGCGATGACCGAAGTCCGCGCCCAGGTAAACGAAGAGACCAACAAGGGCCAGCTGCCCTGGGGGCAAACCAACCTGACCGGCCCGGTCTACCTGAACCCCGCTGCAGTGCCCGCGGCGGCGGTTGCCTCGACCTCCGGCTCCAGTGACGTCGAGCTCGAATTTTGGCGCTCGGTCAAGCAATCGAACAAGGCCAAAGAGCTCAACGCCTATCTGACCGCCTATCCCGATGGTCAGTTCACGTCACTGGCGCTGGCCCGGATCGCGTCCCTGGAAAACGGTCCGTCAACCACGACCCGCAATCTGTCGGCGGGCGTCGACCCCGCCACCTTCACCGAGGAGGCCAATCAAACGACGGAAGACCAGATCGGCCTCGACCGGGGCCAGCGGCGCGACGTGCAGCGGCGGCTCAACGGCCTTGGCTTCGGCGCCAGGATAACGGGCAGGTTCGACCAGAAAACCCGCGCCGCGATCGCGCGCTGGCAGGCGGCGCGCGGCTATCCCGAGAGCGGCTTTCTCAACGAACTGCAGCACAAGGCGCTGCTGTCCGAAATCATCGCGACGCCCCAAGCGAGTTCCGGCGAAAGGGGCTCGCGGCGCCGCCATGGCAGCGGTGGCGGCGGCAATCCCGCTGCCTTCATCGGCGGCGTGATGGGCGGCGTGGTGGGCAGCATGTTCCGGCGTTGATCGCCATTGCGATCGCACTGGACGACCGACAGCAAATAGCCCGGTCGTGCCGGGCATTTTTTTGTGCCGCGGGCAATTCTATCGTGTGCACTCCGCGTATCCCTCGATCAGTTTCACCATCTTGTCGCCCCCCGACGTCAGCCGGCACATCTCCACTTCCTTGCCGGCCGGCACCGGTTTGGCGCAGGTGATCTGCGGATTGTTGCCGTATCTGGTGGTCGAGAATTTACAGGTCACCATGCAGGACGCGTCGCGTTTCAGCGAATTCGTCAGCGTGACGCTCGCGACCTCCTCCCCCGGCAAGATGACGCAGTTGAAGGAAACCGGCTCCGCCGATGCGGGCGCCGAAAGCAGGCCGACGACCAGCGCCAGATGGGAAATGGCCCCCCACGACCACATAGGGCGTGCCGGGGCTATTTCCCGGCCGCCTTCCTCAGCGCATCGTTGATCCGATCCTGCCAGCCGGGTCCCCCTTCCCGGAAGTGCTCGAGGACGTCCTGATCGATCCGTAGCGAGACCAGTTCCTTCACACCTGGAAGTGCTGCCTTCTTCGGGGGCGGTTCCGGTGCCTTCGTGGTTACCTTCTTGAACACGGCCTCCGCTTCGGTGCGGGCGTCGTTCAGGGTTCGCGGTCGTCTTGGTTGGTTCGGCAAGGCTGATTTCCTTCGAAAAAAGCTAAATTCCTTCGAAAAGTGCTGTCGACAGGTAGCGCTCGGAGAACGATGGCACGATGGCCAGAATGGTCTTGCCGGCGCTTTCCGGACGTTTGCCGATCGCCAGCGCCGCGGCAATCGCTGCTCCCGAGGAGATGCCGCCCGGAATACCCTCGGTTCGCGCCAATGCCCGCGAGGTCTCGATCGCGGTTGCGCTGTTGATCCGGACGATCTCGTCGATGACGGAACGATCGAGAATCTCGGGAACGAATCCTGCGCCGATCCCCTGGATCTTGTGCGGGGAATGCTGGCCACCGGAGAGCACCGGGCTCTCCTCGGGTTCGACGGCGACGACACGCAGCGATGGTTTGCGTGGCTTCAGCACCTGCCCCACCCCCGTGATGGTGCCGCCGGTACCTACTCCCGCGACGAAGTAATCGATGTTGCCGCCGGTATCGTTCCATATCTCCTCCGCGGTGGTGCGGCGGTGAATTTCAGGATTGGCGAGATTCCTGAACTGCTGCGGCATGACCGCATTGGGCGTCGTGCGCACAAGCTCTTCGGCGGTCGCGATGGAACCTTTCATACCCTGGGCGGCCGGCGTCAGAACGATTTCAGCCCCGAGGAACGCCAGCATCTTGCGGCGTTCGATCGACATCGATTCCGGCATCACGAGTTTCAGCCGATAGCCGCGCGAGGCGGCGACGAACGCCAGTGCGATCCCGGTATTTCCCGACGTGGGTTCGATGAGCACGGTGTCGGGATGGATGATGCCCGCCTTTTCCATCGCCACAATCATGGCCGCGCCGATGCGGTCCTTCACGCTCGCTGCGGGATTGAAATATTCCAGCTTGGCGAGAATGGTCGCGTTCGACCCATGCTGCTGCGGCAGCTTGAGCAAGCGCACGATCGGCGTATCGCCGAACGCTTCCACAATGCTGTCAAAAACGCGGCCACGACCGGGACGGTGCACTGCACTCGTAGCTGACGATACGTCCATGACGCACTCCTCTGACAGCACTGTGATATGATTTGAAGGTGCTTCTTTCATTAGGGGCAGCGTGCGCCGGTGTGCAAGTCCGAATTCTACGCGTGACCATTCGCTGCATTGCAAAATCCGGGGTTTGCCGAGTAACTTAAAACCAACGCATTTGTGTTGCTACATCGTCAAGAAAATTGGTGTATGTTAGCCTCAGATCGCAAAGGAGGTCACGATGCCAGCAATTGCTGAAATCATGTCGACCGTCGCGCCTCAACCAGATCCCCGTGGTTGCGATCTGCCCCGCTGCCCTGTTTGCGCCGATTCAATGGTAGCCGCGGAAGCGTCGGCCTATCTGGCTGACAACTTCATCAGCTATCTCTGGACCTGCGACACCTGCGGCTATGGCTTTGTGACCAAGCATTCGCTCAAGCGTTTGACCTGCAACTGACTCCTTCGGTGAATTCCAGCTTGTCGCGGCACGTGCGGACTCATGGTGCGCAGCCAGATGTCGTGAGTTGTCAGCCCACTCACTTCCGCGTTCGGGGCGCAGCGAATAAAGGCCGGACCTGCCGCTGACGAGATTCGGTCGCGAATGATCCAACCGAAACCCGGACCGACGCCGGCGATCTCTCCCTTAAGCTCGCATCTGTCGCACCGCTTCGCTGCGATTGCCGGCGAAGCCATCGCGATAGTTGGCATTCGCATGTGCGGCACCTATAGTTTGCTCGATCAAAAGCATTTGGGTACAAGAAATTTTATGCGCGTCTCGATCATCACCGGCGGCGGGTCTGGAATCGGAGCCGCGGTCGCCCGCCGGTTGGCAGCTCGGGATGAGTGCCTGATGTTGCATGGGCAGGGATCCGACGCGGCCGGGCTGGCGCGATTGCAAGCGGTCGCCACGGATTGTCAGCATGCTGGCGCCAACGCCAAATGGTGCACCGGCGACCTGGCGAATGCCGGGACGGCGGCCGAGCTTGTTCGCGCGACGCGCGACGCATTCGGGAGCGTCGACGCGGTCGTCCATGCCGCCGGGTTTGCGGATCGCCGCGGTTTCATGAATTTGCCGCGCGCGGGGCTCGAACGGTCATTCGCCGTGATGGCCACCGCGTTTCACGAATTGACGACCTCCGCGTTGCCCGATCTGACGCGTGGACGACAGGGACGCGTCGTCGCGATCTCCAGTTTCGCCGCCCATCGGTTCACGCCGGAAGCGACGTATCCGGGCTCCGCGGCGGCCAAGGCCGCGCTCGAGGTGCTGGTCCGGTGTCTTGCGATCGAGCTTGCAAGCTCGGGCGCCACGGCCAACATCGTCGTGCCCGGCTATACGCGCAAGGATGCCGGGCTGACGGGCGCGCTGGACGCCCAGAGCTGGCAACTGGCCGCCAGGGCCAATCCGTTCGCACGATTGGCCGAACCCGACGAGGTGGCCTCGGTGGTCGCTTTTCTGTTGTCGCCGGAGGCCGGACACGTGACGGGAGCCCTGTTGCCGGTCGATGGCGGCCTTACACTGATGTAGTGTTTCCGGGGGCGGGGCGATGTCGGATAGCGTCACGGGCAAGCAAGCGGATGTCATCGTGCTGGGCGCGGGCATCGTCGGCGTATCGGCGGCCTATGCCTTGCGGCAGCGTGGTCTGTCGGTCGTTCTCATCGATCGGCGTGAGCCGGGCAGCGAAACCTCCTACGGCAATGCCGGAATTCTCTCCAGCGGCTCGATCTTGCCGCTCAACAAGCCGTCGCTCTGGAGCGACCTTCCGACCTATATGAGCAACCGGCACGCGGCGCTGCGCTGGAACCCTGCTTGGGCTGTCCGGAATATCGACTGGCTCGTCCGCTTCCTTGCCAATGCGACAACGTCCCGCATCAAACCCCGGGCGACGGCCCTTCACGGGCTGATCGGTGCATCGCTGAAACTGCATCGCGAGTGGATCGTGAAAGCCGATGCGGCGCAGCGCATCCGTGAGACCGGCTGGTTGAAGGCATGGCGCAGCGACGCGGTTGGCGCGGCGATGCAAGAGCAAGCCTTCCTGGCCGAATATGGCATCGCAAGCCAGCTTCTCGACCGGCAGGCCATTTCCGCGATCGAGCCGAACATCGTGCCGGTCTACAGGGTCGGCCTCCTGCACACGCAGACCGCCTCGGTCGATTCACCGGGCGCCGTGGTCAAGGCCTATGCGCGGATGTTCGCGGGCTCCGGTGGCGAAATCCGTCACTCGGAAATCACGGCGATCGTGCCCGACGGCGAGGGCTGGCGCGTGGCGCTCGCCGACGGCGGGATCTCGGCGCGCCATGTCGTGGTCGCGCTCGGACCGTGGTCCGCGGATCTGTTGCGGCCGCTTGGCTATCGCGTTCCCCTCGCCTTCGAGCGCGGCTACCATCGCGAGTTCAAGCCGAACCCGGCACGTTCATTGCAACGTCCGATCCATGACGCTGAAGGCAGTTTCCTCATGACGCCGATGGAACGGGGCATCCGCGTCACCACCGGGGTCGAGCTGACCGCCCGCGATGCGCCCTCGTCGTTCACGCAACTCGATCAGGTGATCCCGGTCGCGCGGGGCGTGGTCGAATTCGGCGAGGCTGTGGACGAACCCTGGCGCGGGGCGCGGCCGACCCTGCCCGACAGCTTGCCGATGATCGGACCCGCGCCACGGCATTCCGGTCTCTGGCTATCTTTTGGTCACCAGCACATCGGCTTCACGACCGGGCCCGCGACGGGGGCCGCGATCGCCGCAATGATTGGCGGCGCGGCGCCAACCTTCGACGTCGGCCCGTTTGCGCCGAGCCGTTACCTCTGATGCGCCACCAGCGGCACATGCGGGCGCGCAGCCCACGGGGGCCGGCATGAATTACGTTTGGGATTTCGCGATCCTCGGCAAATACAGCCATCTGTTCTGGCTCGGGCTCGGCTGGACCCTCGCTTACACGATCGGCACCGTCCTGCTCGGAACCTTGCTCGGTCTGGTCGTCGGTATCCTGCGCCTGAGGCGCCTGCCCGTGATCGACTGGCTCCTGCTTGCCTATATCGAACTGTTCCGCTGCACGCCGCTATTGGTTCAGATCATCTGGTTCTATTACGCCTTTCCGGTCGTCATCGGCGTGAACATCCCGGCGCATGTCGCCGCCGTCACCGTGCTGTCGCTCTACGGCGGGGCGTTCTACGCCGAGATCGTCCGCGGCAGCATCGAGAGCGTGCACCGCGGACAGTGGGATGCGGCGCGTGCGCTGGGACTGCGGCCCTGGCGCTTGATGAGGCTGGTAATCCTGCCGCAGGCGCTCAAACCGATGCTGGCGCCCTACGTCAACCAGTCGGTGACGCAGTTGAAGAACACCTCGCTGGTGTCCGTGATCGCCGTGCCGGACCTCGTCTACAACGCGACCCTGATCAACGCCGACACCTATCGGCCGCTGGAAGTGTATACGATCGTGGCGCTGATCTACTTTGCGATCCTGTTCCCGGCCACGCTGGTTGCGCGCAGGTTCGAACGCGGCATGACCTACGACAAGGCGTGAGCGGGGCGTCGACTGGCTAGCCATCTCGGAAATCTATCCCTTGGACCATTGCCGAAAAATTGCTTACGCTCCCCGAGACCATCGGGGCCGATGGTCAATGAAACGACGCGAGTTCATCACGGTGGTCTGCGGCGCGTTGGCTTGGCCGTTTTGCATGCCAGATTTTCAAGACCCATTCCCATGCTTTAGGAAAATGAAATGGATGAAATTTTTAAGGCTGCACGGCTTTTGGTTGCTATCGCTGGATTCGCTCTGCCGTATGTGACGCCGGTCGCAGCTGAAAGCCAAAAAGTTCACTTCTACAACTCGTCGGCGGCAGCCGCTGCAAAGTTGCCATTCAGTCAAGCGGTGCGGGTCGGAGACATATTGTATATGTCGGGTGCCATCGGCGTATTACCGGGAAAAATGGAGCTGGCTCCCGGCGGAATTGAACCCGAGGCGAAACAGATGATGGAGAACATCGGCGATATCCTGAAGGCGAACGGCTTGACTTTCGATGACGTGTTCAAATGCACCGCGATGCTTGCGGACATGTCAAAATGGGGCGCGTTCAACAAGATTTACGTAACCTATTTCAAGCCTGAGCATTTGCCTGCTCGATCCGCGCTTGGCGCTAACGGATTGGCTCTGGGTGCCCAGGTGGAGTTGGAATGCTGGGCCTTCGCCCACAAATAAAAACACGACGCGAGATTTGACGCCGGCCCTCCAAAGGTGCTCGGCCTCGACAATCCGTCAACGCCGCCCTCCATTGGACGAGGTGATCGAATAAAGCGGTGACTTGCGGTTTTGGCACATCGCGACATTTCGTCGGTTTAGCTGAATTGATCGCTATCGGCGCATAGCGGACATCGAGCAGGGCTCGCTAGATCAATCTCGATTCGTGAAAACGCGCGCAATAAATGCGGCGGTTCAGAAGGTCTCTCCAGCCCCCCTCAGATGTTGAGTTCGACCGGCACGTCTTCCGCCTTCACGCCACTGAGTGCCAATCCCTTGATGAACCATTCGCGCATCTGCCCGATGCCGCGGTTGTAATCGACCCATACCGACAGGAAATCGCGCCAGCGCTTGTCGGGCTCGCGCCGGACCGCCATGCTCGAGGGAATGGCGACGGAGGGCGATTGCAGGATCCGGTAGGTGCCGAGGTTCGGGTTTTTGGCGATCGCCGTCAGGCCAAGCACCAGCGCGTTGACCACGCAATCGACCCGCCCCGACGACATCTCCAGCATCACCTCATCGCGCGACTTCAGCGACTTGATCGTCGCATTCGGCGCGAAGCGGCGGGCGACCGTCTCGTTGGCGGAGCCGACGTCGACCGCAATCTTGACTTCGGGCTTGCTGATGTCCGCCCAGGTCCTGGCTTCCAGTCCCTTCCTCAGCATGGCGCCGAAGGGATGCGGGAATACGGTGGCGGTGAAATCAACGACCAGCGCGCGCTGCGGGGTGGGATTGAGGGCAAAGCCGAGGTCGATCTTGTTCGATTGCAGGTCGAGGATCGAGTTTCCGTAGGTCGATTCGGTGTATTCGAGCTTGACGTCGAGAAGCTTGGCGATGTCGTTGGCCATCTCGATCGAAAAGCCGGACCATTTCCCGGTGGCCAGATCCTTGTTGAAATAGGGCAGCTCTCCCGGCAGCACCGCGATGCGCAGCACCTTGTTGGCGCGGATGCGGTCGAGCGTGTTATCCGGGCTTGCTTGCGCCGATGCCGGGCTCACGAGGGCGGAGGCCAGCGCCGCACCGCTGCCGGCCGCGAAGGCGTAACGCAACGCCTCGCGGCGATCCTGGGAAATCTTGCTGTCGTCCGATGTGGTCACGCGCCCCTCCTGTCCCAACCCGGCTGAGCCTAGCGCGCGCGTTGGAACGCAGCAATAGCGTGAGGGTTGTCCCGGCCACCGGTGAGGCGAGCACGCCGTACTTCTCCCTGAGAAGTCTCATCCTGTGTGCCGGTCAGCGCGGCGCGATATCGCCCGTTGCCCATCCAGCACGGGTAAGCTCGCGAAAACTTGCAAAACTTCCCTGCGAAATCGCCTGCCGGATATCCTGCATCAGGCGCTGGTAGTAGGCGATGTTGATCTCCGACAACAGCATCGCGCCCAGGGTCTCGCCCGATTTGACGAGGTGGTGCAGGTAGGCGCGCGAATAGTTGCGCGTTGACGGCCACGAGCTCTCCTCATCGAGCGGCCGCGGATCGTCGGCGTGACGGGCGTTGCGCAGGTTGATCTGACCGAAGCGCGTGAACGCCACGCCGTGACGCCCGTTGCGGGTCGGCATCACGCAGTCGAACATGTCGACGCCGCGCGCGACCGCCTCCAGGATATCGTCGGGTGTGCCAACGCCCATCAAATATCGCGGGCGCCCCTCGGGCAGGATCGGCGCGACCTCCTCGATCATGGCGAGCATGACCGATTGAGGTTCGCCGACCGCGAGGCCGCCGATCGCATAGCCGTGAAAGCCGATCTCGACGAGACCACGGGCGCTGGCCTGGCGCAACTCAGGCACGTCACCGCCTTGCGCGATCCCGAACAGCATATAACCGGGGGGCGCGGTCTCGAACGCACGCTTGCTTCGCTCGGCCCAGCGCAAGGAGAGTTGCATCGCGCGCTCGACATCGCCGCGTTCGGCCGGCAGCCTGACGCACTCGTCCATCTGCATCGCGATATCGGAGCCGAGCAGCCGCTGCACCTCGATCGAGCGCTCCGGCGACAATTCCACCAGGGCGCCGTCGATGTGGGAGCGAAAGGTCACCGCCCGCTCGCTGACCTTGCGCAGTTCCGACAGCGACATCACCTGGAAGCCGCCGGAATCCGTCAGCATCGGACCGTTCCATCCGGTGAAGGTCTGCAGGCCTCCCTGCGCGGCAATGCGTTCCGCGCCGGGCCGCAGCATCAGATGATAGGTATTGCCGAGTACGATATCGGCGCCGGCGTCGCGCACCTCGCGCCAGTGCATGCCTTTCATCGCGCCAGCGGTGCCCACGGGCATGAAGGCCGGCGTTCGCACCACGCCGTGCGGCGTGGTCAATTGGCCGGTGCGCGCCTGCCCGTCTCTGCCGAGCAATTCAAAATGATTGGCTGATGTCATCGGAGCGGCCTATCGCGAAACAGCAGGCAGGCATCTCCGTAGGAGTAAAAGCGGTAGCCGCTCTTGATGGCGTGGGCATAGGCCCGCTTCATGGTTTCAAGCCCGCTGAACGCCGACACCAGCATGAACAGCGTCGAACGCGGCAGGTGAAAGTTGGTCAGGAGAATGTCGACCGCGCGAAAACGATACCCCGGCGTGATGAAGATCGCGGTCTCGCCGCTGAACGGTGCGATCGTGCCGTCCTCGGCCGCTGCGCTCTCCAACAGGCGCAGCGAGGTGGTGCCGACGGCGACGATGCGGCCACCGCTGGCGCGCGCGGCGTTCAGCGCGTCGGCGGTGTCGCGGGAGATGGTCCCCCATTCGGAATGCATCTTGTGCCCCGTCGTGTCTTCGACCTTGACCGGCAGGAAGGTCCCTGCCCCGACATGCAGGGTTATCCGGTGAATTCCGACCCCGCGCTGGCGGAGCGCGGATTCCAGCTGCGGCGTGAAATGCAATCCCGCCGTCGGCGCCGCGACCGCGCCTTCGCTGGCGGCGAACATGGTCTGATAGTCGGAGGCGTCGCGCTCATCGGGCGCACGCCTGGCGGCGATATAGGGTGGCAGCGGCGGGCTGCCGAGATCGGCGATGGCGGAATCGAGCGCGGGCCCGTGAAAGGAAAACGACAGCGTGATCTCGCCATCCTCGCCCTTGTGCTCCACCTGGGCGTCGAGATGGCCGAGAAGGCAGACCTTGCCCTCATTGCCGAAGCGAACCACGTCACCCGGTGACAGCTTTTTGGCCGGTTTGACCAGCGCCTGCCAGCGCGATCCGTCGAGCCGCTTGATCAGGGTTGCCTCGATCTTCGGTTCGGTGTCGCGGCCGATGCGTCGGCCCTTGAGCTGGGCCGATATGACCCTGGTGTCGTTCACCACCAACTGATCTCCGGGCTCAAGCATGAGCGGAAGATCGGAAACGCGGCGGTCGCCCAACTCAGCGCCGGGCCGCACGATCAGCATCCGCGCGGAATCGCGCGGGCTCGCCGGGCGCAACGCGATGCTGTCGGCGGGAAGTTCGAAGTCGAACAGGTCAGTGCGCATGGCGCCGATGCGCTCCCGCATTATCTCACAACGTCATTCCGGGGCACGCGAAGCGTGAACCCGGAATCTCGAGATTCCGGATGGCCCCGCTTCGCGCGACCTCCGGAATGACGAGGCGTTTGGCATCAAGCCGCGTCGAGCGCCATGTGCGCCTTGACGATCTTGTCCGGGTCCTTCACCGGCTCGCCGCGCTTGATCTTGTCGACGTTCTCCATGCCCGACGTCACCTTGCCCCAGACCGTGTACTGCTTGTTGAGGAAGGACGCATCGTCAAAGCAGATGAAGAACTGGCTGTCGCCGGAATCCGGGCTTGCGGCGCGCGCCATCGACGTCGTGCCGCGCACATGCGGCTCGTCGTTGAATTCGGCTTTGAGCTTCTTGCCGGAGCCGCCCGTGCCGGTGCCATGCGGGCAGCCCGTCTGCGCCATGAAACCTTCGATC
Organism: uncultured Alphaproteobacteria bacterium; assembly: GCA_963786045.1. Classification (GTDB taxonomy): domain Bacteria; phylum Pseudomonadota; class Alphaproteobacteria; order Rhizobiales; family Xanthobacteraceae; genus Bradyrhizobium. The sequence continues at coordinate 445,605 of CAWAXR010000009.1, forward strand.
ACCCGGTGAAAAACGATACCGTCGTAAAATCCTTCGCGCACCAGTTCCTTGATCCGCGCGACGTGGCCGGGCGCAAGATCGGGCCGCATTTCGATCTTGACCGGTCCCTGCGTGGTTTCGAGGATCAAAGTATTTTCGGTGTCAGCCATGCTCTCTTCTCTACGGGTTGGGGTGGAATTTTCCGACTGCGAAACTGGATTGCGAACGGCCGGCCGGCAACCGCGCCGGCCATACCCTCGGTAAATGGTATCGGCGTGCAGCGTTGCAACGTCTCCATGACGGCGATGCGGTACTGCAGCCTGTCGTTATCGGTCGCTTGCTCCGATTCATAGGTGATCCGGGGATGGCCAAGGATCTCACCGGCCCGGTTGAAGCTGACAATCACGGTGATGTCGATACCGGGATTGGCGCTTGACGGCGCCGGCGGTCTCCAGCAGGTGCCCAGTCTCGCGAATACGTCGCGAATGGTATTGACCTGCGCCGGTTCCGCCAGAGCACACGTAGGCCACAGAAGCAGCAGGGCGGCTGCATACCGGAACCGCTGCGTGCGAGGCCGGTCCGCCACGGCTTACTTGATGTCGGATGCGACTTGCACCTTCACCATCTTGTCGGGATCAGTGACGGCGCCGCCTTGCGATCCCGGCGGGGCCTTCTTGAGCTTGTCGACCACGTCCATGCCCTGCACCACCTCGCCGATCACGGTGTACTGGCCATCGAGGGGGGCGCCGTCCGCGAACATGATGAAGAACTGCGAATTGGCGGAATCGACACTGTCGCCGCGCCGCGCCATGCCGACGATACCGCGCTTGAAATGAACCTTGGAAAATTCCTGTTTCAGGTTCGGATATTTCGATCCGCCGGTGCCGTTGAAGTTCTGGCCGTCGCCGGTCTGCGCCATGAAGCCGTCCATCACGCGGTGGAACGGAACGTTGTTGTAGAACCCCTCGCGCGCCAGCTGCTTGATGCGCTCGGCATGCTGAGGCGCGATATCCGTCCTCAGCTTGATGACGATCCGCCCCTGGGTGGTATCGATGACGATCGCGTTCTGCTTGTCGAGACCGGCGGGAAGCGGCTGTGCGATCGCGGGGGCGAAGCACATCAGCGCGGCGAGAACGGCAAGAATTCGGATCATGACGACTCCAGAAGAGAGGTGAAAACTAGGCGGTGAATTTGGTCTTGAGGCTTGCCGCGACCGCTTTCGGCACAAACGCCGACACGTCGCCGCCCATGCCTGCGATCTGGCGTACCAGCGTGGCGGTGATCGGGCGGACATTCGCCGAGGCCGGAACGAACACCGTGTGCACCTCGGGCGCCATGGTTTCGTTCATGCCGGCGATCTGCATCTCGAAATCGAGGTCAGTGCCGTCGCGCAGGCCGCGAACCATGATCGTCGCGCCATGCTTTTGCGCCGCCGCGACAGTGAGATTGTCATAGGTCGTACAGTCGAAGGCGCACCCGGCCTTGGCAGCCACCGGCGCAAACACCGCCCGAACCATGGCCAGACGCTCATCGGTCGAAAACAGCGGCTTTTTGCTTGAATTGACCCCGACGGCGACGACCAGCCGGTCACAAAGCACGACAGCGTGCCTGACCACGTCCAGATGGCCGTTGGTAACGGGATCGAAGGAACCGGGATAAAGCGCGATGCGGGACATAAATCCGTCTACCCCGCCCCGGGCGGGCCCGCAAGCCGATCCGGTTCCGCTGATCGGCTCCGACGGCCGAACCTTTATTTTTCGTCGGCCGTTGAACCACGTCCCTGGCCGGCGCGTCTCCTGTGCAGGGCGGCCGTGTTTCGTCCCGGGCCAGGCGACGAAACAAAACCGGGCCGCGACGACATCACTTTCGGACTTGGCGAAGAAATCCGGAAACGGGCGTTTTGTATCAGTTTGCCAACGAAACGAGGGCCACCAAGGCCCGCTGACAGGGGACCGTCATGATCAAGGCTCTTTCTGCAGTCGCCATTGCTGCGTTTGTTGCTGCCGCCCTCGCCGTATTTCCCGGATTTGCGCCCCAGGTCGAAGCCAGCGTGCCGCACGCCCTCGCCAAGGGCGACCGGCTGGACGTCCGACCGGTGGGTCGTGATTGCTCGAAACAGGCGTGGCCGAATTTCGAGGCTTCCTGCCTGCGCGTGGCGGGGGCCAAGACCACGATTCGGCAGGCGCGTCTGGTCACGGCCGACCGCACGCCATAGGGCGCCGCGTCCGGCTCAAACCCGGATTGAATGGGAGTATCGCGGGTCGAGGCTGGGCCGTGGTGGCCTAGCCTCCGTTGCCGTTGCCATTGCCGCTCTCGGCTTCCTCGCCGATATGTTCGACCGACACCACATGCTCGTCTTCGGCGGTATCGAAGACGATGACGCCCTGGGTCGAACGGCCGGCGATCCGGATACCTTGCACCGGGCAGCGGATCAGTTGCCCCTTGTCCGTTACCAGCATGATCTGGTCGGAGTCCTCGACCGGGAACGACGCCACCAGCTTGCCGTTGCGGTTATTGACCGACATCGCCACGATGCCTTTGCCGCCGCGTCCGGTGGTCCGGTATTCATAGGATGACGTGCGCTTGCCGTATCCGTTGACCGAAACCGTCAGCACCACCTGTTCCTGCGCCGACATCTCGACATGGCGTTCGGAACTGAGCTGGATGGCGCTGGATGTCTCCTCGGTGTCGGCTTCCGCTGCCTCCTCGGCCGCGCCGTCGCCGGCCGCGGCGCGGCGCATCTTCAGGTAGGCGGACCTCTCGTCCGACGTCGCTTCGACATGCCGCAGGATCGCAAGCGAGATCAGTCTGTCGCCTGCGGGCAACGCGATGCCGCGCACGCCCATCGAGGTGCGCCCCGAAAATACCCGCACGTCGGTGACGGGAAAACGGATGCACTGGCCGCCGGCGGCGGTCAGCAGCACGTCGTCGCGCTCGGTGCAGATCTGCACGTCCACGATCGCCTCGTCGTCATCGAGTTTCATGGCGATGATGCCGGAGCGCCGGACGTCGACGAAATCGGACAATTTGTTGCGGCGGACGTTGCCGCCGGTGGTCGCGAACATCACGTCGAGATTGCCCCAGGAGGATTCATCCTCGGGCAACGGCATGATGGTGGTGATGCGCTCGCCCTGCTCCAGCGGCAGGATGTTGATCATGGCCTTGCCGCGGGCGTTCGGCGCCGCCATCGGCAGCCGCCAGACCTTTTCCTTGTAGACCTGTCCGCGCGAGGAGAAGAACAGCACCGGCGTGTGGGTGGAGGCCACGAACAGGCGGCTGACGAAATCCTCGTCGCGGGTCTGCATCCCCGCCCTGCCCTTGCCGCCGCGCCGCTGCGCGCGATAGGCCGACAGCGGCACGCGCTTGACGTAGCCGGCATGCGAGACCGTGACCACCATATCCTCGCGCTGGATCAGGTCTTCGTCCTCGACCTCGCCTTCCTGCTCGATGATGACGGTCCTGCGCGGAGTTGCGAACTCCGACTTCACGTCGGCGAGTTCGCCCTTGATGATGGCCTGGACGCGCGCGCGCGAACGCAGGATGTCGAGGTAATCGGCGATTTCGACGGCGAGCTTGTCGAGTTCCTCGGAAATCTCCTCGCGCCCGAGCGCGGTGAGCCGCTGCAGCCGCAGGTCGAGGATGGCCTTGGCCTGTTCCATCGACAGCCGCGCGGTGCCGTCCTCGTTGAGCTTGTGGCGGGGATCGTCGATCAGCGTGATCATCGCCGCGACGTCCTTTGCCGGCCAGTCCCGCGACATCAGGGTTTCGCGCGCGGCGTTGGGATCGGGCGAGGTGCGGATCACGTGAATGATCTCGTCGATATTCGCCACCGCGATGGCGAGACCGACCAGGATGTGGGCGCGGTCGCGGGCCTTGTTGAGCAGGAACTTGGTGCGGCGCGTCACCACCTGCTCGCGGAAGGCAATGAACAGCGTCAGCAGGTCCTTCAGGTTCATCACCTGCGGCCGGCCGGCATCGAGCGCCACCATGTTGGCGCCGAAATTGGTCTGCAGCGGCGTGAACTTGTAGAGCTGGTTCAGCACGACATCCGGGACGGCATCGCGCTTGAGCTCGACGACGACGCGGAACCCGTCACGGTCGGATTCGTCGCGCAGGTCGGAAATGCCCTCGATCTTCTTCTCGCGCACCAGTTCGGCGATGCGCTCGACCATGGTGGCCTTGTTCACCTGATAGGGAATTTCGGTGACGATGATCGCTTCGCGGTCCTTGCGGATGGTGTCGATCGTCACCTTGCCGCGCATCACGATCGAGCCGCGGCCGAGATGATAGGCCGAGCGGATGCCCTGGCGCCCGAGGATGATGCCGCCGGTCGGAAAATCCGGACCCGGAACGATGTTGATGAGTTCGTCGATCGAAAGCCCGGGATTGTCGATCAGCGCGACGCAGGCATCGATCACTTCGCCGAGATTGTGCGGCGGAATGTTGGTCGCCATGCCCACGGCGATACCGCCGGCGCCGTTGACCAGAAGGTTCGGGAACTTGGCCGGCAGAACCGACGGCTCTCTTTCGGAATTGTCGTAGTTGGGATGGAAGTCGACGGTGTCCTTGTCGATGTCGTCGAGCAGCGACTGCGCGATCTTGGTCAGGCGGGATTCGGTGTAACGCATGGCGGCGGCCATATCGCCGTCCACCGAACCGAAATTGCCCTGCCCGTCGATCAGCGGCACGCGCATGGAGAAATCCTGCGCCATGCGCACCATCGCGTCGTAGACCGACTGGTCGCCGTGGGGATGGTATTTACCGATGACGTCGCCGACGGTGCGGGCCGACTTGCGGTATGGCTTGTTCCATTCGAAGCCGTTCTCATGCATCGCATAGAGGATGCGCCGGTGCACCGGCTTGAGGCCGTCACGCGCATCCGGCAGCGCCCGGGCCACGATCACGCTCATGGCGTAATCGAGGTAGGAGCGCTTCATCTCGTCGAGGATGGATACAGGACGAATATCCGAGGGCGCCGGCGGCTCTCCGGGCTTCTTATCTTCAGGGTCAGACAAAGGGGGAATCCGGTCGGTTCTGGTTGAGAATCATATATCGCATCGGGCGTACCGAAACCACCCTTAACTGGATCGGGCGAGGGGTTTTTCCCTTCGTTTTTCCAGAGACTTAGGCGGTACCCAGGCCGTCGTTCCGGCCGCCGTGAAACCCGCCATCGGGGCCGGTGCGGCGGGCCCTGCCGTGGGGATCGCAGAAAGGCGCCGCGCGAGGTCTCTGGTCGGCGGCTCGGACGACCGCGGACCACCCACCGCATGCCGGCAGGTGGCTCCGCATAGGATCACGAACTTCAAAAACGGGGCACCAGCGTGGGACGAGGCGGGGCTCGCGCGGGGCGCGGCGTCGCACGAGCCCCAAGGGCGCCCACGCGCGCACCTTGTAACGCACCACCTATTCTGGCGTGATTCCAGGATATTGAGAGCCGGTTTTAACAGCCGACTCCAGGTGAAAATCAAAACGGAATATCGTCGTCCATGTCGCTGTTCCGGGCGCCTGCCGCGACGGCGCGACGCGGCGCGGCAGCCGATGGGCCGCCGACACCGAAATCGCCGCCTTGATCATCGGACCCGAAATTGCCACCGCCGCCGCCGCCACTGCGGCCGTCGAGCATGGTCAGGTTCGAGTTGAACCCTTGCAGCACCACCTCGGTGGAATATTTCTCGGCGCCGCTCTGGTCGGTCCATTTGCGCGTTTGCAACTGGCCTTCGATGTAAACCTTGGCGCCCTTCTTCAGATATTGCTCGGCGACCTTGCAAAGACCTTCATTGAAAATGACGACCCGGTGCCACTCCGTCTTTTCCTTGCGCTCGCCGGTGGCCTTGTCGCGCCAGCTTTCCGAGGTTGCGATGCTGAGATTGGCGATCGGACGCCCATCCTGCGTGCGCCGTATCTCGGGATCCTTGCCGAGATTTCCGACCAGAATCACCTTGTTCACGCTTCCCGCCATCGCCGCTCTCCACTCTCATCATCACTGAACTGGCCCGTGACCCCCAGCCATCGGCCGAAGCTCCGGTCGCCGCTTCTGAAAACTCTCGTCTCGAAACTCTTGGTCCGAAACTCTTGGGTCCGTCTCGCGCCGACCCTATACGCTTGCCCGTCCCGCGAGCCGCCGGATCGGCGGTTATCCACATATAGCATTTCATCCCGAAATGTTCCAGTTTTGTTCCGCAGAAGGTGTACGGCGGGGAAGATCAGGATTGCCGCCGCCGTGCCTTCCGGATCAACGGGGCGAGCTCCCGCAGAAAGACCTGATAATTCATTCACTTCCGCGCGATCCACTTCGCCCGAAAGTGTTGCATTTCGGAGACGGCATTTGGCCGCTGGTGGCATTATTGTTGGTTCCGAAATCAGATCGCCTGGCGATCGCGGGTCGAGGCAAAACGCTTCCGTATGAAACGAAGCGAAGGAAAAGGCCGGAGAGAATAGGATGAAGAGGTTCTTGCTGGGCGCGATCGGTCTCGTCGCGATGGGCGTCGCCGTTCCCGCTGTGGCCGCTGACTTGCCAGCGCAGGGCTACACCAAGACGCCGGTAATGATCCCCGCTGCTTACGATTGGAGCGGCGTTTACCTCGGCGTCAACGGTGGCTGGGGTACCGAACATCGTTGCTTCGATTCAATTACAGCTGCGGGCACCTTCATTGCGGCGGACGGATGCCACGACACCTCCGGTGGCGTCGCCGGCGGTCAAATCGGCTATCGCTTCCAGAACAACTCGTGGGTGTTCGGCCTGGAATTCCAGGGCGACTGGGCCGATCTGCGCGGCAGCAATGTGAGCATCCTCAACCCCGCAAACGTCAATCGCTCCCGGATGGATGCGTTCGGGTTGTTCACCGGACAGGTCGGCTACGCCTTCAACACCGCCCTGCTCTATTTGAAGGGCGGCGCGGCCGTCGTCGCCGATCGCAACGATATCCTTTCCAACGGCGCGGTTGTGGCGACGTCCTCGGGCGACAACCGCTGGGGTGGCGCAGTTGGCGCCGGCGTGGAATTCAGCTTCGCACCGAGTTGGTCGGCGGCCTTGGAATACGACCATTTCTTCATCGCCAATAACAACACGACCTTCACCACACCCGCCGCCGCGCTTTTCAGCAACGACCGCATCAGCGGCGGCACCGATATGGTCACCGTTCGCGTCAACTATCGCTGGGGCGGCCCGGTCGTCGCGAAGTACTGATCGCGACACGGGCATCTTCAATCTGGAAAAGGCCGGCCTCGCGCCGGCTTTTTAATTTGTGTTCCCTTTTGTTAGCGTTCCCTGCGGCGCTGCTGCCTGCTGCCGCCATCGCGCCCCTGAAAACGCCATGCCCGAAACAAACCGTTGATGGCTTGCACAGGGCACTGGAAATCCATCCCTGTTCTTCCTATGTTCCGAAGTCAGCCATTGGCGTCTGATCGCAGTTCTTCGGCGATGCGCGCCCGAAACGTCGCGCGTCTTGCGCGCCTGGAAATGCCGATATGGACGAAGTGATCAGGGCGAAGCGCCAACAGAGTGCCAGCGGTCTGCGCGCGATAACCATTCGCGGCGCGCGCGAGCACAACCTCAAGAACATCGACGTCGAGATTCCGCGCGACAAGCTCGTGGTGTTCACGGGCCTTTCGGGCTCGGGCAAATCCTCGCTCGCCTTCGACACCATTTACGCCGAGGGGCAGCGGCGCTACGTCGAATCGCTCTCCGCCTATGCGCGCCAGTTCCTGGAGATGATGCAGAAGCCGGATGTCGACCAGATCGACGGCCTGTCTCCGGCCATCTCCATCGAGCAAAAGACCACCTCGAAGAATCCGCGCTCGACGGTGGGCACCGTCACCGAGATCTACGACTACATGCGCCTGTTGTGGGCGCGGGTCGGCGTGCCCTATTCGCCCGCGACGGGTCTGCCGATCGAGAGCCAGACCGTCTCGCAGATGGTCGACCGCGTGCTGGCGCTGCCCGAAGGCACGCGGCTTTATCTGCTGGCGCCGGTCGTGCGCGGCCGCAAGGGCGAATACAAGAAGGAGTTCGCCGAATATCTCAAAAAGGGTTTCCAGCGCGTCAAGATCGACGGTGCGTTCCACGAGCTTGGCGAAGTGCCCGCGCTCGACAAGAAATTCCCGCACGACATCGACGTGGTGGTGGACCGCATCGTGGTGCGGCCGGACATCGGCCAGCGGCTGGCCGAAAGTTTTGAGACCGCGCTGAAACTCGCGGAAGGTCTCGCGGTGATTGAGTACGCCGACGCGCCGGCTCCGCAGCCTTCATCCTTCGAGACCCGCCCTGCGGGCGCTCCTCAGGATGAGGACAGTGCCCGACGATCGAAGGCGGCCAGGCGAGGCGCCTCCCCTCATCCTGAGGAGGCCCAAAGGGCCGTCTCGAAGGATGAGGCCACGACAAAGAAAGTCGCAAAAATCCACGACAAGAGCGGGCCGGAGCGGATCCTGTTCTCGGAGAAATTCGCCTGCCCGGTTTCCGGTTTCACCATTCCGGAAATCGAGCCCAGAACTCTTTTCGTTCAACAACCCCTACGGCGCCTGCCCGGCCTGCGGCGGCCTCGGGGTCGAACAGCACATCGACGAAGATCTGGTCATTCCCGACAAGGACCTGACCTTGCGCAAGGGCGCGATCGCGCCGTGGGCGAAATCCTCCTCGCCCTATTACATCCAGACGCTGACCGCGCTCGGAAAATTCTACAAGTTCACGCTCGACACCAAGTGGAAGGACCTGTCGAAAAAGACGCAAAACGCGATCCTGCATGGCTCCGGGGAAGACGAGATCAAATTCTCCTACGAAGACGGCGTGCGTTCCTACGACACCAAGAAACCGTTCGAAGGCGTCATCACCAACATCAACCGCCGCTATCGCGAGACCGAAAGCGAATGGGCGCGCGAGGAGCTCGGCAAGTATTTTTCCGACGTTCCCTGCGAAGCCTGCCACGGTCATCGCCTCAAGCCGGAGGCGCTCTGCGTCAAGATCGGCGGCAAGCATATCGGTGACATTTCCGAGCTGTCGGTGCGCCGCGCCGGCGAATGGTTCGAGACCGTGCCGAAGGCGCTCAGCGCGCAGCAGAACGAGATCGCCGGCCGGGTGCTGAAGGAAATCCGCGAGCGGCTGTCGTTCCTGCTCGATGTCGGCCTCAATTACCTGACGCTGTCGCGCGCCTCCGGCACCTTGTCCGGCGGCGAAAGCCAGCGCATTCGGCTGGCCTCGCAGATCGGCTCAGGCCTGACCGGCGTGCTCTATGTGCTGGACGAGCCCTCGATCGGCCTGCACCAGCGCGACAATGCGCGGCTTCTCGATACGCTGAAGCGGCTGCGCGACCTCGGCAATACCGTGATCGTGGTCGAGCACGACGAGGACGCCATTCGCCTCGCGGATTATGTCCTCGACATCGGTCCCGGCGCCGGGACGCATGGCGGCCATATCGTCGCCCAGGGCACGCCCGCCGACATCATGCGCAACAAGGACTCGCTGACCGGAAAATATCTCACCGGCGAGTTGACGGTGGAGATCCCCGAACGCCGGCCGCCGAACCATCGCCGCACCATCAAGGTCGTCAACGCGCGCGGCAATAACCTGAAGAACGTCTCGGCGGAAATTCCGCTGGGGCTGTTCACCTGCGTGACGGGAGTCTCCGGCGGCGGCAAGTCGACGCTGCTGATCGACACCCTTTACAAGGCCATCGCGCGCAAACTCAACAATGCCAGCGAAGGCGCCGCGCCGCACGACCGCATCGAGGGGCTGGAGCATATCGACAAGATCATCGACATCGACCAGTCGCCGATCGGCCGCACCCCGCGCTCGAATCCCGCGACCTATACCGGCGCGTTCACGCCGATCCGCGAATGGTTCGCCGGCCTGCCCGAGTCCAAGGCGCGTGGCTACGAGCCGGGACGGTTTTCCTTCAACGTCAAGGGCGGCCGCTGCGAGGCCTGCGAGGGCGACGGCGTCCTCAAGATCGAGATGCACTTTTTGCCCGATGTCTACGTCACCTGCGATGTCTGCAAGGGCAAGCGCTACAACCGCGAGACGCTGGAAGTGCTGTTCAAGGGCAAGTCGATCGCCGACGTGCTCGACATGACGGTCGAGGAAGCCGCCGAGTTCTTCAAGGCGGTGCCGCGCGTGCGCGAAACCTTCAAAACCCTGCACCGCGTCGGCCTCGACTACATCCATGTCGGCCAGCAGGCGACCACGCTGTCCGGCGGCGAAGCCCAGCGCGTCAAGCTCGCAAAGGAGCTGTCAAAGCGCGCCACCGGCCGCACGCTTTATATCCTGGACGAGCCGACCACGGGCCTGCATTTCCACGACGTGAAGAAGCTCCTCGAAGTGCTGCACGAGCTGGTGTCGCAGGGCAATACGGTGGTCGTGATCGAGCACAATCTCGAGGTCATCAAGACGGCAGACTGGGTGATCGACCTCGGCCCCGAAGGCGGCGACGGCGGCGGCGAAATCGTCGCCTGGGGCCCGCCGGAGGACATCGTCAAGGCACCGAGGAGCTATACGGGGAAGTTTCTGGCGCCGGTGCTGGCGAAGGCGGGCAAGCCGAGGAAGAGCGGCGCGAGCGAGGCGGCGGAGTGATCCGATGGTGATGGATCGTGAAGATCAAATTTTGGCAATTTGAGTACGATTTCGATCGCGAGGATGCGAAGCCCGTAGCAACCATTAAAGGCTAAGCGGCTTTTTCGGTCCATGGCGTTCCGCGTTGGACGACGGTGTTGGCGTAGATCAGAAGCTTTCGGGCGCATGCGATGAGGGCTGCGTTGTGGACTTTGCCTTTTGCGATGAGGCGAGCATAGAGAGCGATCAAGGCCTTGTTCCAGCGGAAGGCGGCCGGGAGCGCGGCCGCGAACAAGGACCGGCGTAAGCGGCCACGGCCGCCGGCGATGTGGCGTTGGCCCCTGTGTTGTCCGCTATCGTCGTCGAACGGTGCGAGCCCTGCGAGGGCCGCAGCTTCCTCACGGCTGATTTGTCCAAGTTCGGGCATACGGATGATGAGCGCCAGCGCGGTGCGCTCGCCGATGCCGGGAATGCTCAGCACAAGCGCAAGCCTCTTGGCGAGGTCGTCGTGGCCACGAAGATGCTTGGCAATGTCCCGTATCTGCGCCGCCCGTCGTGCCTTCAGCCGCACGATGTCGCTGCTAACCAGGCGCCGCAGCCTGGGCTCATCGATATGCTCGAGCCGGGTCTTGAAGCGCGCGATGTCCTCCTCGATCTGCTCGAGAAAGGTCAGGTTTCGGGCCAATTCCGCCAGTCTCGGATCGGGCGCGATCTTCGGCTGATCGAGCGTTGCCGCGCACGCCGCGATCAACGCCGCATCGAGATCATCGTTCTTGGCGCGACGCAAATGCACCCGGCCAAATGCCTTGACCTGGATCGGCTGCAGCACCAGTACGGTGAAGCCTGCCGCGCGCAAATGCTCCACCACGCCGCGCTCGTACCCACCCGTCGCCTCGATACCGATGCGGGTGACACCAGCCTTGGCCAGGTTGGCGGCCAGCACGCGCCAGCCAGGCAGGGTGTTGGCGACTTGCCAGCGTTCGGTTCGATTATGAACCGCGACATCGAGTTTAGCTTTGGACGTATCGATTCCGGCCGTCGTTGTGTTAATCTTCGTCATCTTCCTCGACCCTGCCTTGTAAAGCGAACCAAGTTGTTCCGGCAACCATCCGGGTCCGATGAAGGTGCTGGCGCGATCACGCTACGGGGCAGCCACAAACTGCTCAGGATGGGTTCGATCCGATCGCCAGCGGCCTGCCGCGGAGTGCAATCCGCGGCAGGCCATTCCTTTCGGAACACACTGACAGTAATCGATTTCGCTATTACAAGGATGGGTTGAGCACTTGCGAAACCCATCGCCTCCGACACGTGTTTAGAACGCGCTCTCCAAAAGCTCCGTCATCATTCACGACATCGCCCGCCCAGTCCGCAGGATAGATGCCGAGCTTCACCATGCGATGGAACGACGAATGCGGCCAATCCCTGACCCGCGCCACAAGCCCGTGCTTGACCGGGTTGATATGAATGTAGTCGACGTGACGCGCGAAATCGTCGTCATCGCGAATGGTATGTTCCCAATAGCGCCGCTGCCAGATACCGCGCTCGCCTTTCGCAGCACGGCTCTGTGAAATCCGCTCTCCTGTCGCCAGGTTGCGTGAAAACGCCGACTTGATCAGCCGCCAGCGGGTAGAGAAGTCGGCATCGCCCTCAGGCAGGGTCCAAATCGTGTGCAGGTGATCGGGCAGCACAACGATCGCAGCAATCGTAAACGAATGACGTCGTCGCGTCTCGCGAAACGCCGTCCGTAACTTGCCGATATGGTCCGTCAATAACCGCAGACGCCGTTCTGCAAGATTGACGGTGAAGAAGAAGCTGCCTCCGGCAAGGAAATTGCGGCGATAGTTGGTCATGGCTCTCCATCCTATGCGGGACCCGATGGGTATCGCTGCGCTCCACCCATCCTACGACAGCCGCAGCTTCAGCATTGCCTCACTCCGCCATCACCGCTTCCACAAACCCCACCGGATCGCCGCAGAACTCGCGCATGACCTTGAAGTGATCCGTCTGCTCGACGGTCACCGGCTCCAGGCCGTATTTCGACAGCCGCAGCAGGCGCGCGTTGGGATAGGCCATCAGCATAGGCGAATGCGTGGCCATGACGACCTGGCAGATCGTGGATTGCTCCATCCGCCGCATCAGCTTCAGAAATTCCATCTGCCGCGCCGGCGACAGCGCCGATTCCGGCTCGTCGAAGATGAAGATGCCCTGCCGCCGGCAGCGTTCCTCGAAGAAGCGCATGAAGCCCTCGCCGTGCGAATGGGAAAGGAAGTCCGGTGGCGGACCGCCGCTGAAGGCGTCACGCGCAGCCTCGTCGAGATATCGCGCGACCGAGAAAAAACTCTCGGCACGGAAGAACCAGCCATTGGTGATCTTCGGCAGCCAGCTCGCGCGCAGCGCCTTCGAAAGCTCCCCGCCCATGACTTCCAGCGCGTTGGAGTGATCGACCGGCCTGTAGCCCTTGCCGCCGCCGGCTTCGTCAAAGCCGGTGAGCACCGCGATGCCTTCCAGCAGCGTCGATTTTCCGGTGCCGTTTTCGCCGACGATGATGGTAATGGCGCGATCCAGGCTCAACTCGAAATCATCGTGCAAAAACGGCAGGCAGAACGGATAGGCCTTGCGATCGGCGATCCGCGCCGGATCGAGCCAGATGCGCCTGAGGTAAGGTGCGGGCAAGTTGATATTGCGATTTCGCCTTGAACTCATACTCACGCCCCCCGGTTGAGGCCCAAGGCCTCTTCAACTCTGGAACATAACAGGAACATTATGGGGATGGAAGTGGCAGGAATTGGCGCCGCTCACTTAAGGCCGCAGCATCTCTTGTATTTCTTCCCGAGCCGCATGACACGGTTCGTTGCGGCCGACTTTGCCTCTCGGAGCGGAAAACGGCGTTGCCTTCTGCTCAACGACCGACGCGGGCCGGGTATTGCCGATCCGCCAGTTATTGAGAGTGACGACCCAGTCGGGGATCAGGCCTGGCGCGGCAGCGGTCAGGCGATCAGCCTCCTCCCGCGGCATATCGTGATCGCCGCTGGCGATATCGGCGAGCATCAGCATTCCCAGCATTGCCGCGGCCGGGTCGGGATCGCTGTCCAGCAACTTTTGCCAGGCCGCCGGCCGGAGGTCGACGGCCCGGACAAAGCCCTCGATCCAGATCTCCCAGAGGACGTCACCGTTGCGCATGTCGATGGGGAACAGAGGACGATAACGTTCCGGATGCTCCATCAGCGTGAGCGCGGCGTCGTTGTAGTGATCCATGATGAGACCGAGAACCCGGTTGGCATGGTCCACGTCGTCGAGGGCGGGCGGACGATCATGCCCCTCCTGGTTCAGCACGATCGGAAGCCACTCACCCGGCATGATCAGTTCCGGACATACCAGCAGACCAGCAACGAAGCCGTCGAATTCCTCGATGACCATCGCATCCTCGCCCAACGCGAGCATTTCGTCTTCAAGCTGTTGACGACGACGCGACGAACCAGCCATGGGAGCTCCAGTTCAAGCCCACCCTCTGACGAAGGAAGCGCGCCCACGCCAAGGCAAGGCTTCGGCAGATACGGCGGCGCCAGGACGATCGCGGCCCATCCCGGCAGGGGGCAAACGCCGGAACGGTCCGAACGCGATTTAACATCGCGGGCCTGACACGACAACGAGAGCGCCGGATTGAGCGACATGTCCGACGGCACGCCTTGGTTCGTCGTAAATGCCGCGAAGCCCCACCTTGCGAACTGATTTGCCCGGCGGGCCGGCTTTGCAGATCGGCTGTCCAGCCCCTTCGCGAAAAATATTTCGCTTCTCGATTTGGTAGAAACAGCAATAGAGCGGATGGGTCCCGCCTCGATCAGAGGGGCGCTACGCGTCGTCACGAACGTTGGTGCGGGATGCGATGGACGCGCTTGGCGACGCCAGACGAGCGGCGCCGTCGCGTACGGCGAAGTCGTGTGGTCCTGACGCCCCGACGCTGGCGTCAAGCTTTGGGAAAATTTCTCCGGGGCGATGGTGGCAAGAAAGCCCGGTCACCAGGGAGAGCGCGATATAAACCGTAAAACCATTGCGCAGGAAACGCCGGGTGATCCCGGCCGAACCTGTGGTGACTAACTCGCGTGTTTTCTACACACCACGCGAGGCCTCGGGTGCGGCTGGCACCCGGCGTTTCCTGCGCCCTCTGTTCTTGGAGGGGAAAGGTCATGCACAACTCGGGCGCGTCGCGTCGCGGGATCGCGGACACGTATCCAGAAGTCATTGCGAGGCGTGAAACGACGAAGCAATCCATCTTCTTTCTTGGAATGGAGAAAATGGATTGCTTCGCTGACGCTCGCAATGACGGGTCAGGTCCTGGCTGTTTGAAATTCGAACAAGAAAGCGACCACCGCAACTCTCTGCGCGCGCGCAACCGGCGCGAACCGAAGGTCCCCTCACCTTCGCCCCATCCACCACCCCGCCGCCAGCAGCACCAGACCCGCCACACCAGCGACAATGCCGTGCTTGGTATGAATGCGCATCACGCCGGTCTCATGTCCGGGGAAGAAGCTTGGCAACTGCTCCCCAGGTATCAGGAAATAGACGCCGGCCACGACGAGCAGGACGACGCCGAGGAGAGTGAGGATGAGCTTCATGGATGAATCCCTTTTGCAACAATCGGGCATCGGCCGGCCTGGCATCGCTGGCCACGTCCCTTCGTCCGCAAGCTTGAACCAGATTCAGGCGCGTTTGTTAATGGGCTGACGGATCATCGTTGAGTTGGACGTCTCTTCTTGACCTCCATAGTGACCCGCGACACCCTCGGCCGATTCCACGAAAAGACTGGCCTGATGAAACCCGGGAAAGCAGACGAAATGACCGAAGTCGTCAACAACAAGGCGCATCACCGCTACGAACTCACCGTCGACGGCCATCTCGCCGCGACCTATTACAAGATGTCAGACGGCGTCATCACCTTCATCCACACCGAGGTGCCGCCCGAGCTTGGCGGCAAGGGCATCGGCTCGCGATTGATCAAGGGCGCGCTCGACCAGGTGCGGGCCGATGGCCTGAAGGTGATCGCGCAGTGTCCGTTCGTGAAGGCCTTTATCGAGAAGAATGCGGCCTATCAGGATTTGCTTGCAGGACTTTCTTGAACGAGATCGACATGAATCAAGTCCGTGACAACAAGGCGCAAAGCCGTTTCGAGCTCGATGTCGAGGGCGGGCTCGCCTTCGCCAATTACCGCCTGACGTCCTCGGCCGTGATCATCACCCACACCGAGACGCCGCGCGCGCTTCGCGGCCACGGCATCGCCTCGGAACTGGTTGCGGGGGCGCTGGAGCTGATCCGCGCCGACGGCCGCAAGGTCATCGCCGGCTGCAGTTTTGTGGTGGACTATTTGCGCAAGCATCCGGAGCACGCGGATCTGGCGGGATGAGCCTGTGCAGTCGTTCCGGGGCGACGCGACGCGTCGAACCCGGAACCTGGAGGACCTTAGCTCGAGATTTCCCCGATGTGCAATTTGCACATCTGAGGTTCGCGCCGAGGCGCGCCCCGAAATGACAAGATGGAACTCACACAATCCGGATCGACATGTCCGGCAGACCCTCGAGCTTGCACAACAGCACATCGCCCTTCACCACCGGACCGACGTTTTCGGGCGTGCCGGAATAGATGATGTCGCCGGCCTTCAGTTCGAACGCCTCCGACAGCTTGGCGATCTGCTCGGCGACGCTCCAGATCATCTTGTCGAGATCGGAGGATTGCCGCACCGTGCCGTTGACGGCGAGCGAGATCGCGCCCTTGCTGAAATGTCCCGTCTTCGTCACCGGGTGGATCGGACCGATCACGGCGGCGTGGTCAAAACTCTTGCCGATTTCCCACGGCTTCTTTTCGGCCGACATGCCGTTTTGCAGATCGCGCCGGGTCATGTCGAGGCCGAGCGCATAGCCATAGACGTGGTCGAGTGCCTTCTCCGGCGCAATATTGCTGCCACCGGATTTCAACGCCGCCACCAGCTCGACCTCGTGGTGATAGTTCTTGGTGAGCGAGGGATAGGGATGATCGGCCACCTCGCCGACCGCGACGTTCTGGATCGCATCGGTCGGCTTCTGGAAAAAGAACGGCGGCTCGCGGGTCGGGTCGGATCCGCGCTCGATCGCGTGCGCGGCATAGTTGCGCCCGATGCAATAGATCCGGCGCACCGGAAACACGTCGGTCTGGCCGGCAATCGGGATCGTGATCGCAGGCACGGTGAAAATCGGTTTCGGGCCGGATTGAGCCTGCGCCGAGGCACTCTGGGTAGCGGTGCCCGCCAGCGCCAGCGCGCCCGATGCGAGAATTGTCCTGCGGTCGACGGTATCCATGACTATGCTCCGGCTTCTTGTCTGTTGATCGTTCCCGAAAGCGTATCTAGCGCCGCGTTACGCGCCGGGCAAGACAATGAAACGGCTTACCCCGCGGCATGAAAAAAGGCCCGCGACAACGCGGGCCTTCTGGACGGCGCGAAAGGATCGGTTACCACTTGACGTCGGCGGGAAGTTTGCCGCCGTTCGCGGCCAGCTTGGCCATCACCTGCTTGTGCAGCCAGATGTTCATGCTGGCGGAATCATTGCTGTCGCCGGTGTAGCCGAGTTCCTTCGCCAGTTCCTTGCGCGCGGCGAAACTGGAATCGATATCGAGCGCCTTCATCAGATCGACGATGGAAGTGCGCCATTCCAGTTTTTCCTTCTTGGCAGCGACCGCCTTGTCCAGGATCGGGGCGACATCGACGGTCTGTGCCGGTGCAGCCGCTGCAGAGGACGATCCGCCGGCCGGCGCAGCCGATCCGGAAGCAGGAGCGGCAGCACCGCCGCCTGCGGGGGTTGCGGCAGCCTTGGTGCCAAAGATCGCGTTCATGATTTTTCCGAAAATACTCATCGTTTTCTCCCAATGAACCCTGTGATCGTGTGAAGGCTTGAACAGCACATTCTCAACTCACGGCAGCACCGGGCCGGGTCGCCGCAAAGCTAGCCGCCTCGGCAGCAACTGCCAAAGCAAGACAGACGCCCCGAAGTTAGCTTAACTGAGGCGGAATGACGGCGGCATGGCCCTGCGGCTTTCCGCCCCGAAATACAAAATTCACTCAAGCGTGAGCGACAGCAACTGCATTTGAGAGTACGCTGCGAACTCAGTTCGCGACACGGCCAGTTTTGGTTTCCCTGTCTTCGCGTCTGGCCCGATCGTGATCATTTCTGCAGGCGGTCCCACGCGCCCTGTGCAGGCGCGAAATGCGGCCGCTGCGTCAAGGGAGATAGCGACCATGGCCACATCCTACTCGGGCAATGTCACGCCGCTGGCTCAGCCGGCGCAAGATACCGCGTCGATGCCTGTCATCCGCAAGATAGGCTTTTCCGATCTGCATCAAGCGTTGCGGCTCGGCTGGGAGGATTTCAAGGCGGTTCCAAGCCATGCCATCATTCTCTGCGCGATTTATCCGGTACTCGGATTGGTGCTGGCGCGCGCGGTCTCTGGCTACGCGGTACTGCCGCTCCTGTTTCCGCTGGCCGCGGGCTTCGCCCTGCTCGGCCCGTTCGCGGCGCTGGGTCTCTATGAGCTTAGCCGCCGACGCGAACGCCGCGAAGAGGCTTCCGCCTGGGATGCCCTTGACGTGCTGCGCTCACCGTCATTCGGCGCCATGCTCGGATTAGCCACTCTGCTCCTGGCGTTGTTCGTGACCTGGGTCGCGACCGCCCAGGCGATCTATATCGCGGTGTTCGGGTATCAGGGCGCGTCCGGCCTTTCCGACTTCGTCCAGCGCGTGCTGACGACGCCGCAGGGCTGGTGGCTGATCGGCGTCGGCTGCGGCGTCGGCTTCCTGTTTGCACTGGTGGCGCTCTGCATCAGCGTGGTCTCTTTCCCGATGATGCTCGACCGCCACGCCGGCGCCGGCGAAGCCATGGTCACCTCGCTTCGGGTGGTGGCAAAAAATCCAGTGACGATCGCGGCCTGGGGCTTGATCGTCGCGGCGCTGCTGGTGCTGGGATCGCTGCCGTTCTTCCTGGGTCTCGCCATCACCATCCCGCTGCTCGGGCACGCCACCTGGCATCTCTATCGCAAGGTCGTCGCACCGGATCCCAATCCCCGGCCGATCCCGCCTCGGCCCCAGCGCGAACGGCGCTCCGCGGCGGATTTCCCGGCCGCACTGTTTCCATGGCAGCACAAGGACGGCGCATAGACCTCAAGACCCGCGATCGCAATCGTGCCGCCGGTCGACAGTTGACCGGCGGCTTGGCAAGAAGCCTTGTTTTAGCCGCGGTTGCCCCCGACATATCGAATCGTCCGGTCACTCTTTCGAAGAGCGAATCGATCCCGTGCGAATTTCGATGATCCTCCGCTGCGTCCTCGCGGTGAACGCGGCCCTCACGATCGCGGCACCCGCTGCGCTCGCGACACCCTGCGGTACCGGCAGCTTTCAGGCTTGGCTCGACGATTTCAAAACTGAAGCCGCCGCGAAGGGGATCTCGCAAGCGGCCATCGCCTCCGGCCTGAACGGCGTGACGCTCGATCAAGGGGTGCTTTCCCGGGATCGCTCACAAAAGGTCTTCAACCAGAGTTTCGAGGAGTTCTCCGGCCGCATGGTCCCGCCGCGACTTACGCGTGGCGCCAATATGATGAAGCAGTATGGCTCGGTGCTCTCTCGCATAGAGCAAAGCTATGGCGTGCCCGGAGAGGTGTTGGTCGCAATCTGGGGACTGGAGACCGACTTCGGCGTCAATATCGGAAAATTTCCGACGCTGCGCTCGCTGGCGACGCTGGCGTATGATTGCCGGCGCTCGGAGATGTTCCGGGGCGAACTGATGGACGCGTTGCGCATCATCGAGCGTGGCGACCTCGCACCGTCGGAAATGCGCGGCGCCTGGGCCGGTGAGATCGGCCAGACCCAGTTCATGCCGTCGTCCTACATCAAATACGCGGTGGATTTCGACAGCAACGGCCGCCGTGACCTGCTGCGCAGCGCACCCGATGTGCTGGCATCAACGGCCAATTTCCTGGCCAGTTACGGTTGGCAGCGCGGCAAGGACTGGGAGCCCGGCAGCGCGAATTTCGGTGTCCTCCAGCAATGGAACAAGAGCGAGGTTTACGCGAAAACCATTGGCTATTTTGCTACCCAGCTCGCCCACATGCCGTAAGTCGTTCTGACTGTAATAATGATTTTGTGTTCACTTTTATATCACATGCGAATCACGCATGGATTTTGGCGTCTTTTGTCTGAAAAGAAGCCCTGCAGGTAGCGCTATCTCACTGACCTGTCCTTGGCGGGACGCAAAGTTGCTCCTATCTTTTGACCGGCTGCCGACACAGTCTCGGTTCGCAAATCCCGGCCTTCTACGGAGCTTTTGCGCCAGCCGGGCGCGATGCTGCCTGTTTTCGAGGATCTATTGGGCAGCCATGCCGAACGGTTAATCGTTTCTTACCAGAGCTATGCGCTCTATGATTAGCTGCACCGCAGCATCGGAACTTCTGCACTGCAAAATACTCCCCTATATTCATTTCAACGATGAGGTCCTCCTTCAAGGACTGAATCGAAGATACAAGGAGACTACCCATGTTGCTCTCGCTCATCCGCATGATCCAGGCGTTCCGGGACTATCAGCGCAATGTCGCTGAACTGTCCCAGCTCAGCGATCGCGAACTGGCCGATATTGGCCTTGATCGCTCGGATATTCCGCGCGTTGCAGCCGGTAACTACAACGGCTGAAACGGTTTCAGCTGACTGTCGAGACGGATAACGCCCGCCAGTCGCGGGCGTTGTCGTTCGCAGCCACGCGCATTCCACTGCGCTGCGAAACGCGCTACCTCTGTGCCTATGACAGCCACCAAATACTCCTTCTCAAACCGTGCATATCGTCGGCGGCGGCCTCGCTGGCTCGGAAGCGGCCTGGCAGGCGGCGAATGCCGGGCTTCGCGTCGTGCTGCACGAAATGCGCCCGGACCGAATGACCGAGGCGCATCGTACCGACGGTCTTGCCGAACTTGTGTGTTCCAATTCGTTTCGCTCCGACGACGCCGCCAATAACGCGGTCGGGCTACTGCACGCCGAAATGCGCCGGCTGGGCTCGCTGATCATGCGCGTCAGCCGACGCCAACCAGGTGCCTGCCGGTGGCGCGTTGGCCGTGGACCGCGACGGATTCTCGGCCGCCGTCACCAGGGCGTTGCGCGACCATCCCCTGATCGAACTGCGGCGCGGCGAGATCACCGGCCTGCCGCCCGCGGAGTGGGACAACGTCATCGTCGCGACCGGCCCCCTCACCTCGGCGCCGCTGGCCGACGCCATTCGCGAACTGACCGACGAGAAGGCGCTGGCGTTCTTCGACGCGATCGCGCCGATCGTGCACCGGGATTCCATCGACATGTCGGCGGCGTGGTTTCAGTCGCGCTACGACAAGATCGGCCCCGGCGGCACTGGCGCCGATTATATCAATTGCCCGATGACCAGGGAGCAATACGACACCTTCGTCGATGCGCTCATCGCAGGCGAAAAGACCGACTTCAAGGAGTGGGAGACCAACACGCCCTACTTCGATGGCTGCCTGCCGATCGAGGTGATGGCCGAGCGTGGCCGCGAGACCTTGCGTCACGGACCCATGAAGCCGGTTGGGCTGACCAACCCGCACGATCCGACCGTCAAGGCCTACGCTATCGTGCAATTGCGCCAGGATAACAAGCTCGGCACGCTCTACAACATGGTGGGATTCCAGACCAAGCTGAAATACGGCGCGCAGCAGCGCATCTTCCGCATGATTCCCGGGCTCGAAAACGCCGAATTCGCGCGGCTCGGCGGTTTGCACCGCAACACCTTCCTGAACTCGCCGAAACTCCTGGATGCGCAGTTGCGCCTTCGGGCAGATCCGCGGCTGCGCTTTGCCGGTCAGATGACCGGCTGCGAAGGCTATGTGGAGTCCGCAAGCATCGGGCTGATCGCGGGCCTCTATGCCGCCGCCGATGCCCGTGGCCGGTCACTGCCGCAGCCGCCTTCGACCACGGCGCTCGGCTCGCTGCTCGGCCACATCACCGGCGGCCATATCGAAACCATCGATAGCGGCCCTCGCTCGTTCCAGCCGATGAACGTCAATTTCGGATTATTTCCGCCGCTGGCGACCCCGCCCACCAGACACCCCGACGGAACGCGTCTGCGCGGCAACGAAAAGACGATCGCAAAACGGCGGGCCATCAGCGCCCGCGCGCTGTCGGATCTCGATCGCTGGATCGCCGATCATCTACGCGTAGCAGCCGCGGCGTGAGCATTTCATGAGTTTGCCCAGGGATGACGCCGAAGTTCTGTCGGCGCGATGGACCGAAGGCGTATTGCTCAAGCGCGACGTGTTCTCCACGGTCGAGCGCGGCCGCTTTCGAAAGGCCGACGGCGACGTCGAGGCGGTATTGCGCCGGATCGATCAGGTTCCGTGGTGGTCCTACCTTCCGGCGCGCCATCTGTTCGGGCGCGAGCGCCACGCGCTTGCCTTGGCGCGCGACCTACGTGTCGGACCCGAACTGCTGTGGGCCGGCCGGCAGGCGCTGGTGCGCGGATTTATCGACGGGGTGGCGCTGCACCTGGCCAAGCCGTTTGACAATGCCGCCTATTTCAGATCCGCCAAGCAGGCGCTGCGGAAGCTGCATCGCGCGGGCATCTGTCACAATGATCTTGCCAAGGAGCAGAACTGGCTCGTGGGCCGCGACGGCCGCGCCTATGTGACCGACTTCCAGCTCGCGGCCTGCTTCCGCACGCGCGGCCGGCTGTTCCGGATCGCGGCGTACGAGGACCTTCGGCATCTGCTGAAGCACAAGCGCAGCTACGCACCATCCGCGCTGACGCCGAAAGAACGGCAAGATTCTCGCGCGCAAGTCGTTGGTCGCCAGTATCTGGCTTGCGACCGGCAAGAAGGTGTACCGCGCCATCACCCGCGGCCTGTTCAATTTCACCGATCGCGAAGGCGGCGGCCGTCGCCTCGTCAATGACGCGCCGCTGCTGATCGATCTGATCAGAAAGAACCCCGCCGTGCGCGATGCGGCCATTGTGGCTTTCGCCGACCGGCGCTCCGGCGTGGGACTTTATGCTTTCGTCGAGGCCGAACAGGCGACCCTTGAAGCGCAGATCAGGAGTGAGCTTGCGGCGGCGAATGGCCCAAAACCGCCGGAGCATATCCAGGTGGTTCAGGCCCTGCCGCGCGATGCAAGCGGCAAACCTCGCATCGAGGTCCTGCAACTCGTCGCAACCAATCAGCTCGATCTGATCGAGCCGATGATGACGAGCGAAACGGATCGCGCCTTCCTGAAAAACATTCTGGAGCAGCGCAAGAACTTGCGCGACCGGTTTAATTTCGAAACGGCAGATTTGAACTCGTCCTCAAGCTGAGAACTGCCGTGACCGCGAGGCCCACCACAAGGTCCACAACGTCCGAAATCTGGACGTGGACCGTGGTATGAAGGGATCGTTGTCGGCACGCGACATCCGCGCAAGGTCGCGTCGCACCAGCGCCAGCGGTAGGAACATGGACCGCACCTCGGGCGATACGGTCGCAAACAAGGCAAGGGCCATCCTCAGATGCCCCCGCGCCTCGCCGAGCAGATGATCCAGCGGGGCGCGCAATTTCGGGGTTTCCTTGCCTCCGAAGACGTCCTCAATCCCGCAGCCGTGGCTCTCCAGCACCTGCTGCGGCACGAACAATTGGCGCCGCGAAGCGTCGAGCGGCAGCGAAGCCATCACCTGCGCCAGACCTTGTGCGAGCCCTGCGTGGCGCGCGAGGTGTTCGATTTCCTCCGACGACTGCCCGGCGATCTGCGCGGCCATTGAAAACAAGGCCGACGAAGTGTCGTTGAGATAACCCTCCAGCGCCGCCATGGTCGGCATCGGATCGTTGTAGAGATCGAACTGATGTTCCTCGATCAGGCGCGACAGCCGTTCGACCGGCAACCGCCAGGTCTGGATCGCCAGCAGCAATTCAGCCGCCACCGGATTGCCCTCGACGCCGCCATGGCCCACGCCGGCCAACATGTCGGTCCACCATTTCAGCCGCATTTCGCCAGGCAGCGGCTGACTCACCTGCTCATGCACGCGGGAAACCTCAACGTTGAAGGCATATACCGCCAACAACGCGCGGCGCTGGGGAGCAGGCACGAACAGCGTGGATGCGTAGCGGACGAAATCGTGCGAGCGCACGAGATCCGCGCAGAAGGTGGCCGCCTCCCTGCTTCCGACCGGATCGCTCATGGAACCGCGATCAACGCCGCCGCGACGCGCCGCCTCTCGCCGATCATGATGTTGTAGGTGCGGATCGCAGGTCCCGTCTGCATCGGATCGAGCACGATACCAACAGCGCGCAGCGCCTCGCGCAGACCTCTGGGAGGTATCCAGACATCCGTGCCGGTGCCGATAATCAAGGTATCGACGGCATTCGCGGCCGCGAAGACGCGGGCCAGAGAATACTCGTCAATATCGCTCACCTTCGTCACCGGCCAAGCCCAGATGGCATCCGGCAAGCACAGCAGGGAGCCACGATGCGACATCTCGGCGAAGGCAAAGCCGCCGTTACCGTAAGCGTCGATCGGCGCCGACCTCGGAAGATGTGGAGCGTCCGACCGGTTCGTTGTTTGTTTGGGCATGATCTTGTCCGAAAACCGGTTCCCACTTTTCGGGATCATGCCCGTGTCACTTCTTTCGAGGGGTGTCCGGCGCGTCGGCCCGGTTGGTGCCGACTCCGAGATAGATCAGGATCGGCGCCGCGATGAAAATCGACGTATAGGTGCCGACCAGCACCACGCCGAACATCATGACGGCCGTGAAGCTGTGGATGGCATTGCCGCCGAACAATAGCAGCGCCAGCAAGGCCAGCGTCACCGTCACATGGGTGATAATGGAACGCGACAGGGTCGAATTGATGGACTCGTTCAGCAGTTCCGGCATCGGCATCTTCTTGTACCGCCGCAGCATTTCGCGGATTTGGTCGTAGATGACGACCGTGTCGTTCAAGGAATAACCGAGGATCGTCAACAGTGCCGCTATGCTGGTGAGGTCGAAATCAACCTGCGAGATCGACATGAAACCGATCGTCAGCACGATATCGTGGACGTTGGCGATCATGGCGCCGAGCGCGAACTGCCATTCGAACCGGAACCACAGGTAGATCAGGATCGCGATAATCGCGAGCATCAGCCCGAGCATGCCGTAGGCGAGCAGTTCGCCGGAGACGCGCGGTCCAACCACTTCGACGCGCCGGTATTCGACGGCGTCGCCGAGCGCGCCGCGCACCTTCTGCACCGCCTCCTGCTGCGCCGCGTCGCCGCCGGGCTGTTCGGCAACCCTGATCAATACTTCTTCCGGGCCGCCAAATTGCTGCAACTGGATGTCGCCGAGGCCAAGGCCGCCCAGCGTGGCGCGCATCGAGGCGATGTCGGCGGTGCCGGATTTGGCCCGGATTTCCATGAGCGTACCGCCCTTGAAATCGATGCCGAAGTTCAGCCCGTGGGTGAAGAACAGCGTGATCGCGACAATCGACAGCAGTGCCGAGATCGGAAAGCTGATGCGGCGAAAGCGCGTAAAATCGAAGTGCGTGTTATCGGGCACGATCCGCAACGGCGGCAGAATGTCGAGCGCGCTGACCACAGTCAGCACGGCAATCAGAATGCCCAGCGCAATGAGAACGAAGTGAGTCAAAGCCGCATTCCCCTAGATCGGCACATTTTGCGGCCGTCTCCACCGTACCCAGGTCGCGACGATTAGTCGGGTAAGCTCAAAGGCGGTGAAAACTGTGGTGAGGATGCCGATACCGAGCGTTACGGCGAAGCCGCGCACCGGCCCGGTGCCGATATAGAACAACACCGCGGCGGCGATGAAGGTGGTGATGTTGGAGTTGAGAATAGTCGCCAGCGCCCGCTTGAAGCCTGCGTCGATCGCGGAAATCGCGTTGCGTCCGCCGCGGATTTCCTCACGGATGCGTTCATAAATCAGCACGTTGGAATCAACCGCGATACCGACGGTCAGCACAATGCCTGCGATGCCGGGCAGCGTCAGCGTGGCATTCAACAGCGACAACATCCCGAAGATCATGGCGACATTGATGGCGACCGCGATGTTGGCGAACACACCGAACAACCGGTACGTCACAAGCATGAATACGATGACCATGATCGAGCCGACATAGGCCGCCAGTTCGCCCTTTTCGATCGAATCCTGGCCGAGGCCGGGACCGACGGTACGCTCCTCGATCACGGTGAGCGGCGCCGGCAAGGCGCCCGCGCGCAGCAGGATCGCAAGTTCGTTGGCGGCCTGCACCGTGAAGCTGCCGGAGATCTGGCCCGAACCGCCGGTGATGGGTTCGCGGATCACGGGTGCGGAGATCACCTCATTGTCGAGCACGATCGCGAAGGGCTGCCCGACATTCTCCGAGGTCGCCTGCGCGAATTTGCGTGAGCCCGCTGAATTGAAGCGGAAGGAGACGATTGGTTCGCCCGAGCGCTGATCGAACCCCGGCTGGGCATCGGTGAGTTCCCCGCCCGACACAAGAACCTGCTTCTTGATGACGTAAGGTATCTTGGGCGGCTGCGCGCTCATCAGAATTTCCGAATCCGGCGGCACCCGGCCTTGCGCGGCCTGATCCGGCGGCACGGTCGAATTGACCATGCGGAATTCCATCTTGGCGGTCTTGCCCAGGATGCGCTTGAGCTCGGTCGGGTCCTGCAGGCCCGGCACCTGCACCAGAATACGGTCGGTGCCCTGCCGCTGGATCACGGGCTCGACCGTGCCGAGCTGGTTGACGCGGCGTTCAACGATCTGGATCGATTGTTCGATGGTTTGCCGGATGCGGTCAGTAATGGCCGCCTGCGGCACGGTCAGACGGATCAACCCGCCGCCGGCATCGCTGACCTCAAGGCTGCGCTGGCCGCTGGAACCGAGCAAACCGCCAAGCGGCTGCGACAGCTCGCGCAGTTTCGTCAGCGCAGTCGGCAGGTCGGTATCCCTGGAGATGCGCACTTCGGCGGCGTCGTTGCGCGCATTGAGGCCGGTATAGCCGATCTTGGCGTCGCGCAGCGCGCGGCGGACGTCATCACGGACCTGATCGAGTTTCTCCTTCCTGACGTAGTTGGAGTTGACCTCCAGCAGCAGATAGGAGCCGCCCTGCAGATCGAGGCCAAGCACGATGTGGCGCTGCGCCCAGACCGGCCAGGTCTTTACGGTCGCCTGAGGAAAAAAATTCGGCACGGCGCAAAGGCAAACCGCTAGCGCGAACAGGATGATCGCCAGCGCCTTCCACCGTGTAAAATACAACATCGAGTTGACCCGTCAGTTCCAGGAGAATGCGCTGCGAATGCGGCGCCGAAAATCAGCTCGCGGACGTCTCGTCCTTGACGGGCTCGCTCTTTTCCTTGGCCGGCTCACCCTTGGCGCGAACGCCTGAAATCATTTGCCGCATCTGCCGCACGCGGACCCCGTCCGAAATCTCGAACTCGATCTGGTCGTCGTCCACGACTTTTGTCACCTTGCCGACCAGGCCGCCGGACGTCACCACGGTGTCGCCGCGGCGGATGTTCTTCACGAGTTCCGCGTGGTCCTTCACTTTTTTCTGCTGCGGCCGCAGAATCAGGAAGTACATGATCACGAAGATCAGCGCGAACGGCAGCAGCGACATCAACATGCTGTTGGTATCGCCACCGGCCGCGGCCTGGGCAAACGCAGGGGTAATCAGCATCGTGTAATCCTCGTGGAACGGGAATGAACCGGCAGCGCCAGAGCGCCAGGCCGGCCCGGGCAAATTCGCGCGGACTATAGCGGCCGCGGTCCCAATTGCAACGCTGCCAGACCTCTCATTTGCAACGCTTGCGGGCCCCAGTAAGGCCCGTTAAGGGTGCGTCGTCAGGAAGGCCGAAGATGTCAAAAAAGCCCGGTAAAACAGCCCCTCGCCCCGCCCCAAGGGCCGCTCGGCGAAAAACGCGGATATCAGCGACAAAACGCCTGGCGGCGTCCCCTGAGCGCGATGCAGCGGAGCGGATCGCGCACGCGCTCGAAACCATCGCCTCGCACCTTTCGGCCCCATCGAGCGCGGCCTCGGCCGCCGACCTGCTTGGCCAAGCCGACGCGTTCATCTGGCATCCCGATGGACGGCTGGCGCCGGTGCCGCGTGTCAGCCGCGTCGATATCGGACTACTCAAGGGCATCGACCGGATGCGCGATATCTTGATCGAGAATACCGAACGTTTTGCCAATGGGTTTCCCGCGAACAACGCGCTGCTGTGGGGGGCACGCGGCATGGGAAAGTCGTCGCTGGTGAAGGCGGCCCATGCGAGCATCAACCTCAGCCGCAAACCCGTCGAGCGGTTGAAGCTGATCGAGATTCATCGCGAAGATATCGAGAGCCTGCCGGCCCTGATGGATCTGCTGCGCGGCTCGCCCTTCCATTTCATCGTATTCTGCGACGACCTGTCGTTCGACGGCAATGACGCTTCCTACAAGTCGCTGAAAGCGGTGCTGGAGGGCGGTATCGAAGGGCGCCCCGACAATGTGATCCTTTACGCGACCTCCAACCGCCGGCACCTGCTGGCGCGCGAGATGATCGAGAACGAACGGTCGACCGCGATCAATCCAGGCGAGGCCGTCGAGGAAAAAGTCTCGCTGTCGGACCGGTTCGGATTGTGGCTCGGCTTCCACCGCTGCAGCCAGGACGAATACCTTGCGATGGTGAAAGGCTATTGCAGCCATTTCGGCATCAAGCTCGCCGAAGAAGAGCTTGAACGTGAGGCGCTGGAATGGTCGACCACCCGCGGCTCCCGTTCGGGACGAGTAGCCTGGCAGTTCACGCAGGAACTGGCGGGACGGCTCGGGGTGCGGATCAAGGCTAAGTGGCTCGCGCGAAAGCGGGGGACGCAGTGCCCGCCTATCGGATCAATCGCAAGCACGCTGGAATACCAGGTCGCCCGGTCAAGCCGCGGCGATGACATCTGTATGCGCAGCGAAACCGCTTGCGCTTACGCCCCGTTGAGGAATTGAAGCGGATCGACCGGGGATGATCCCTTGCGGATCTCGAAGTGGAGTTGCGGCGATCCGACCTCGCCCGACTGGCCGGATTTGGCAATGATCTGGCCGCGCTTGATGGTGTCGCCGCGCTTCACCAGGAGCTCGCTCGCGTGGGCGTAGGCGGTGACGTAGCCATTGGAGTGGCGGATAAGCACCAGATTGCCGTATCCCTTAAGCTCATTTCCGGAATAGGCGACGACGCCGTCTTCGGCCGCCTTGACCGGCGTGCCCTCTGGCACCGCCAGATTGATGCCGTCATTGGCCTTGCCGTTGGTCTTGGCACCGTAGCTGGTGATGACCTTGCCGCGCACCGGCCAGCGGAAGGTCGGCAACGCGCCGGTTGCCTCGGCGGCCTTGACCGGCGTTTCAGCCGCAGTGTCCTCGACCGTTGTTGCCTGCGCCAATCGCGCCTTTTGCTGGGGATCGGTGGTCACCGCGGCCACCTTGGTCGCAGGCGGCACCGACGTCGCAGCCGGCTGCGCGACCGCAGCAACCGCCGGCTGGGCGCCCGGCGCTGCCGCGGCGCTCTTCGCCGGCACCGTCAGCTTCATGCCGAGCTGAAGTTTCGCGGTTGGTTCGATGCCGTTGGCTCTGGCGAGTTCAGCCACGGAGATATGATTGCGTCGCGCGATGCTGAGCAAGGTATCGCCGTGGTTGACGACATGAATAATAGAAGGCGCCGCGCTCGCGGCGGCAACGGGCCTGCTCGCCGGGCGCCGTCAGTGCGGGCGTGGAACCGGCCGCGGTCGGATGCGGAATGATCAACTGCTGCCCCGGGAGAAAGGACGCGCGGTCCCTTGTATCCATTGGCCTGGAGGATCGCTGCGGGCGAAACGTTGTAGCGGCGCGCCAATATTTCGAGCGTGTCGCTGGTGCCGACGATGATGGTGGTCCCCTGGGCCGGGGTACGAGCCGCCGCAACCGAGCGCGGGACACTGCCGGTTGTTTCGATCGGGTGCGCGGGCGGAGCATAAGAGGCTAGTCCGCGCCCTCCTCCGGAGACCCCACCGGCCGCCGGATAGGACTGCGGGGCGGAGATCGCGGGCGGCAGGGCCTGCGACTGCGGGCGGGCATATTGCGGAAGCTCGCGGCGTTCGATCGCAGCGGGCGGCACGGCGCCCGTGGCGTCAGATTGGGAGGCAAAGGGATTTTGAGAAAGACGTGTCGACATGTCGGCGCTGCAGCCGGCAAAACCGATCGACATCAGCGCCAGCGCCGCGACGTGCGGTACGCGACGCGAGCAAAGCAACTCGACGACACGGGACATGGTTACTCACTCGTACGCAACAAATTACTGTTTTGAGTAAACACGTCGCCGAGTAAACAACCGCTTAAGGTTACGAATAAGATGTTGGCGAGACAGCCAATCCGGGTTTTTACAGCTCGCGGGCAATACCGGGCAGCGCGGGCACGAAACGCACTTCGACAAGCTCCTTGCGCTCGAAACCAGCGTCGGTGCGGACCATGCGGATCAGGGTCTGGGTACCCTGCTGAGGCCCGACCGGGGCGATCAGGACGCCGCCCGGCTCAAGCCGCTGCGCGAGCGCGTCCGGGATCTGCTCCATCGCCGCGGTCACGAGGATGCGGTCGAAATCACCGGCATCGGCGGGGACGTCAAAACCGTCCCCCAGCATCACCTCGACATTGTCGCAGCCGAGCTCTGCAAGCCGCGCCCGGGCACGGTCGGCCAGCGTCCGGTACCGCTCGACGGTCAGGACGTGACCGCCAAGCCGCGACAGAATGGCGGCCTGGTAGCCGGAGCCGGTGCCGATCTCGAGCACCCGGTGATCCTTCTGGAGCTGCAACTGTTCCGTCATGTAGGCCACCACGAAGGGTTGGCTGATGGTCTGTCCACAGACGATGCCGAGCGCGCTGTCGCGGTAGGCATCGTCGCGATCGGCCGCCTCGACGAACATCTCGCGCGGAATTCTCTTCCATGGCCCGGAGCACGGCCTGGTCACTGATCCCGCGCCGCCGCAGATTGAGCTGAAACATCATCTTTTGCGGCGGATTTTGAGGAGTGGCCATTTCGGTCCCCTGAAGTCACTTTGCCGGCCGGCGGCCGCCAGTCCATGGTAAGTTGATGCTATAAGGACTGCCGGCTTTAGGTAAATATTTCAGCCCAAATCGGAGTTCCCGCCGGGGAACCCAACAGGCAGCGCCGGACGTTACCGGACCGGCGCGATCAGGCCCGACCGATGAGTTCGGGGCCGAAACAGCGCGTACGGCTCATTGCGCAGGTCGAGATTGCGCTGGTTGTCGTTATTTGCGAACCTTCGGTTCCGGGACAAGGCAAGGACTTGGTTGATGACTGCGACACGGCCGCCAGGCGGTTCTGTATTCCTCGTGGAAGACGAGGTCATGATCCGAATGATGGTCGCCGAAATGCTGGTGGAACTGGGCTACAGGGTTGCCGCGGAGGCTGGTGAAATCAGCGAGGCCATCAGGCTGGTGCAGTCGACCGAATTTGACCTGGCCATTCTCGACGTCAACGTCAATGGCAAGGTAATCTCGCCGGTCGCCGACCTGATCAAGGCGCGCAATCGCCCCTTCATCTTCGCGACGGGCTACGGCTCGTCGGGCCTTCCCGAGGAATACCGCGATCGTCCGGCGCTGCAAAAGCCCTTCCAGATCGAAACACTCGCGCGGATGATCGACGATACGCTGAAGAGCGCGGCGGTATAGCGCGGCGCAACCGTCGTCCCTGCTCGCGCCGGGGCCGCCATTCGGAGTAATTTTACCTGAGCGTCGACGCCAGCGCTTCGGAAAACGCCTCGTCGGTGCGGTCGAGCCGCAACGGCGTCACCGAGACATAGCGCGACGCCAGCGCCCAGAGATCGGTGCCCTCGGCCGGCACATCGACCTGTGCCAGCCGCTCGAATCCAATCCAGAAATACGGATTGCCGCGGCCATCGCGTCGCTGGTCGACTTTCAGAAACCCGAGATTGCGCTTGCCCTGCCGCGTCACGCGCACGCCGGCGACATCGTCGGGCGCGCAGGCCGGAAAGTTGACATTGATAACGGTGTTCCTGGGCACGCCGGCGCCAATCACCTTGCGCAGGATCGGCGGGCCGAATTTCAGGGCGGTGTCCCACAGCGGCTTTTCGCGCGACTCGATCGTGAATTCCTGCGACAGCGCGAATGACGGCAAGCCGAGGATCGTTCCTTCCAGCGCGCCTGCGATCGTGCCGGAATAAACAACGTCCTCGGCGACGTTGCGGCCCTTGTTGACGCCCGACAGCACGAGGTCCGGCAGCTTCTCGCCGAGGATGTGGCGCGCGCCCATGATGACGCAATCGGTCGGCGTGCCCCTGACGGCGAAATGGCGCGGCCCGACTTCGCGCAAACGCAGCGGATCGTTGAGCGACAGCGAATGCGAGACGCCGGACTGATCGAGTTCGGGCGCCACCACCCAGACGTCGTCAGACAGAGCCCGCGCGATCTCCTCGACAACTTTCAGGCCGGGGGCATGGATGCCGTCGTCATTGGTGCAGAGAATTCGCATCTGGCAGACAGGCCCTCTTCGATCGATTCCACCGGGGTCGAGGTGCCCGTCTTATCCGGCTATCGCGCATGAGGCAAACCGCTTGCTGCCCGTCATGCCGACTTCGCATTCGGCGAAGCGGCGATACCAGCGACACTGAATT
Source organism: uncultured Alphaproteobacteria bacterium (assembly GCA_963786045.1). Taxonomy (GTDB): domain Bacteria; phylum Pseudomonadota; class Alphaproteobacteria; order Rhizobiales; family Xanthobacteraceae; genus Bradyrhizobium. Next base: position 477,779 of record CAWAXR010000009.1, read on the forward strand.
CGCATGCGACTTCCAGCCGACGCCGCTATTGGTCCTGTTCGATCTGAGGCTTCTCGCGCAGCACCGCGTCGAGCAGCGAGCGGTGAACCTCGATCTTTCCGTTGTAGTCGATGAAACCCTTTTTGCGGAATTTGTTCATGAAAAAACTGACCCGGGAACGCGTGGTGCCGACCATTTCCGCAAGCGTTTCCTGACTGAGGGTGACGGGTATCGGCTGCCCATCGCCCTCCTTGCCGAAATTCGCGAGCAGCAGGAGCAATCGCGCAAGCCGCCGCTCGCTGGAGTTGAACAGCTGGTCGATCAGGTCATCTTCGATGCGGCTGTTTCGCGACAGCAGATAGGAAATGAAAAACTGGGCGAATTTCGGCTCCGCGCCAAGCGTCGCGAGCATCGCTCTCTTCGAGATGGACGTGATCAGGCTCTCTTCCATGGCCTGGCTCGTGCCAGTCCTGAAATCGTTCCCCTCAAGACACCCTTCGCCGAAGAATTGTCCTTCGCCGAATATCCCGACGACAGCTTCCTTGCCGTGCTCGGACAAGATCGTGACCTTGACCTTGCCCTTCTGGATGAAGAAGCACCGCGTCGGCAACGTCGCCCTGGCCGAATATCTTCTGGTTTTTGGTATAGCGCTCGATGGTTTTGCCCGCGCCGGTCCTGCCCAGAAAAAGCTGGGTGTCGAATGCGTGCTTGACCTGAGACGACTGTGTGTTCGGCATGTGTTGGTCCGTTGCCAAGGCGGGAGCGCAACACTCTCAATCACCGGCGAGCTGCTGGTCGTTCGGTAAGCCAGCATACCCCCGTTATGTCGGGCATGCGACTCAATTCTGGGTAGAGGTGACCAAACGTCTCAGCCCAAAATAAGGCAAGTCAGCGACCCAAATGCCAGGTAATACCTCTCAACGACCGCTGAGGCGCATGCGGATGCGCCATACGCGGAGGAATTTTGCGCTCAAGCCCTTGCTCGGCACCTCCAATTCTTCAACCAGCGGCCTCGGTGGTTCCGGAGGAGAAACGTCTTGCGTCGGCTGCAAAACAGGTTCCTCCGGCGGGTTCTCTCGGGACGGTTCCGGATAATATTTGCGGGCGACTGAAACCGCCTTGTCAAAATCCTCGGAATTGAACCATTTCTGCGCGCGCACGAGCTCCTGCACGCCGTCTTCCCACAGCCTTGAGCCCTCGATGTCGAACTGGCCCTTCTGCTTCTGGTCGCACGCCTGGATGCCGTAACCGGTGACAGCCCATTGTCTGCCCACCCAATAAATATCGCGATGCAGGGCCATTGCGTGTCGTCGTTTCCGAAAAAGAAGCTCTCGCCACGGCGGAAAATGAGGATATCGCGACGCCGCGCCTTCGCAACATCGAACGCGCGACCGGGCTGGATAAATTATCGCAACATCAGTTGTCGCGGGCGATGACCTTTATCCCACCCATATAAGGCTGCAACACGTCGGGCACGGCGATCGAGCCGTCCGCCTGCTGGTAGGTTTCCATCACCGCGATCAGCGCCCGGCCGACGGCGGTGCCGGAGCCGTTCAGGGTATGCACGAAGCGCGGCTTGCCGTCGGGCCCGCGATAGCGCGCATCCATCCGCCGGGCCTGGAAATCGCCGCACACCGAGCAGCTCGAGATTTCCCTGAACGCGCCGCCCTCCCCTTGTCCTGGCATCCAGACTTCGATGTCGTAGGTCTTCTGCGCGGCAAAGCCCATGTCGCCGGCGCACAGCGTCATCACCCGGTAATGCAGATCGAGCCGCCGCAGCACTTCCTCGGCGCAGGCCAGCATGCGTTCGTGCTCGTCCCGGCTGGTCTCCGGCGTGGTGATCGAGACCAGCTCGACTTTTGTGAACTGATGCTGGCGGATCATGCCGCGGGTGTCGCGGCCGGCAGCGCCGGCTTCGGCGCGAAAACACGGCGTCAGCGCCGTCAGGCGCATCGGCAGTTCTTTTTCATCGAGGATGGATTCGCGGACGAGGTTGGTCAGGGGGACTTCGGCGGTGGGGATGAGGCCGAGACGTTGGCCTCTCAATTCACCGAGGCGTCCAGCAAAAATCGCTTGAGCCTCAAAGCGGTCCGCCTGCGCAAGCACTCCATCGTCATAGGCTGTCAGTAGCTCACCCGCGACCGCCCAAAACTGATCATTCTCGAACTTGGGTAGCTGCCCGGTGCCAAACATCACATCATCGCGCACCAACAAAGGTGGATTGATCTCGGTATAGCCATGCTCGTTGGTATGGAGATCAAGCATGAATTGCCCGATCGCGCGCTCCAGCCGCGCCAGGCCCTTCTTCAGAACCACGAAGCGCGCGCCTGACAGTTTCGCCGCCGCCTCGAAATCCATGAAGCCGAGCGCGCCGCCGAGATCGTCGTGCGGTTTTGGCGTGAAGGCATAGCTGCGCGCCGCGCCGAATATGTGACGTCGCACGTTGCCGTGCTCGTCGACACCGTCAGGCACGTCGTCGAGCGGCAGGTTCGGAATGGCCGCCAATTCTTTTGCCAACTCTTCGTCAGCCGCCTTGGTCGCGGCTTCCAGCTGCGGCATGGTCGTCTTGAGTTCGGCGACTTCCGCCATCAGTTTAGCCGCGCGAGCGTCGTCCTTGGCCTTCTTGGCGTCGCCAATTTCCTTCGAGGCGGAATTGCGCCGCGCCTGCGCCTGCTCCGACGCCATGATCGCCGCGCGCCGCTTCTCGTCGATCGCCAGCAACGACTTCGACAATGACCCCAGTCCGCGCCGCTTCAGCGCGGCGTCGAAGGCATCGGCATTGTCGCGGATCCATTTGATATCGTGCATGGCGTTCGGTCCTGAGGCATCGCAAGATTTAGGGCTTTCATGCCCGCGAAGGCGGGCATCCAGTAACCCGAACAGGCGCGGTTTGGAACAGTCTGGCGACGTGGAATACTGGATCGTCCGACTGCGCGGGCGATGATGGCGAGAATCGAGACAATATTACCAACAATCCCCGCCGCTGCGCCCCTACTCCGCCGGCGTCGGATCGGGCGGCGGGCTCGCCGGCGGCGGCGTGGCGGCGGTGGCCTTGGCGGCCGCGGCGTTCTTTTCGACCATGCGCACGGCGACGATCGAGCCTTCATACAGCGCCAGCAGGGGGATCGCGAGCGAGGCCTGGCTCAGGACGTCGGGCGGCGTCAGCACGGCGGCGATGATGAAGGCGACCACGATGAAATAGCGCCGCTTCTCGCGCAGCTGCTTCGAGGTGATGATCCCGATCCGCCCCAGCAGGGTCAGGATCACCGGCAGCTGGAACGCGATGCCGAACGCGAAAATCAGGGACATCATCAGCGACAGATATTCGCCGACCTTGGGCAGAAGCTGGATTTGCGCGGTCTCCGGGCCGCCCAGCTGCTGCATGCCGAGCGAGAACCGCACCAGCATCGGCAGCACCACGAAATACACCAGCATCGATCCCAGCACGAAGAAGAACGGGGTCGCGACCAGATAGGGCAGAAAGGCGCCGCGCTCGTGCTTGTAGAGGCCGGGCGCCACGAATTTGTAGATTTGCGTGGCCACGATCGGAAACGAGATGAAACCGGCGCCGAACAGCGCCAGCTTCAACTGGGTCAGGAAGTATTCCAGCAGCGCGGTGTAGATGAACTTCGAATTCTCCGCGCCCGCGATCCAGACGAACGGCCACACCAGCACGTTGTAGATCTGCTTGGCGAAGAAGAAGCAGAAGATAAAGGCGACGCCGAAACCGAGCAGCGCCTTGATCAGGCGCGAGCGCAGCTCGATCAGATGATCCATCAGCGGCGCTTTGCTGGCCTCGATATCCTCGGCGCTCATGACGCTTTGGCGTCCGGTGGGAGTTCGGCCCCGGCGGTCGCCGGCAGCATAGGCTGGGTTGCGGGCTGCGGCTGATCTTCCGGCGTGATCGCGAGAGGTTCGGACGCCGCTGCGTGGGTGTCGGTGGACGTGTCCGACGCCGAGGGCGCATCCACACTTGCCGCCGGCTTGTCGAGGTCATCGATTTTCAGCGCCTCGCTGACGTCCTTGTGCAGCGAGTTGACGATATTACCGCCGGCGAAGCCGGTTGCGGCTTCCTTGACTTCATCAAAGCTCTTCTTGAGGTCGGCCATTTCGGCCTCGCGCATGGCTTCCTGGAACTGGCCCTGGAATTCGGCGGCCATCCTGCGCGCCTTGCCCATCCATTGCCCCACCATGCGCAACACGCCCGGCAATTCCTTCGGGCCGATGGCGATCAGCGCGACAACCGCGATGACGACGAATTCACTCCACCCGATGTCGAACATGAAAGATTCCGCTCACGCGAGGCGCCCAATATCCATCAACAAGATCCGGGCCGCCCGCGTCTTTCCTCAACCGTCTTGCCGCACGTCCGTCGCAAGATCAACGCGCCGCCAGGGGTTTGCCGAAAATCTGCGCCGGGATATCAGACAGCCTTGCTGCCGACATCCGACCGCGCCGCCGCGGAAGGCGCAGCGTTATGATCGATCGTCTTTACGGGCTCGGCCTTTTCCGCAGTCTTTTCATCGTCCTGCATGCCCTTCTTGAAGGCCTTAATGCCTTGCGCGACGTCGCCCATCAGGTCGGAAATTTTGCCGCGACCAAACAGCAGCAGGACGACTGCGATCACGACGATCCAGTGCCAAATGCTAAGCGAACCCATCCTGCAATCCTCCAAACACGCGAGGTCCGACGACCTCAGCCTAACCTGACCCGAAAGTAGGCTCAGGAGGTGTCAAAAACAAGGACTTAAGCCGCGTCAAATCCGTGCTACGCCGCTACCGTTAATGCGGATCGGTCCGCCGATCGCGGAGCTGTCACAGGCGAGCCGAAACTAGCTTCCCTCGCCTGTTTCCGGCTCGACCGCGGGGGCCAGGGCCAGTTCGAGATCGCCGATCTCGAGCGGATCCTCATCCTCGCGCAACGCCGGGTCATCCGAGGGCGTCGGTACGCTGAAGCCGGACGGCAGCCGCGAGTCCAGCAGACCCGTGCCCTTCAATTCCTCGAGGCCCGGCAGATCGCCAAGCGCTTCCAGGCTGAACTGCGACAAAAAGGCCTCTGTGGTTCCGAAGGTCAGCGGACGTCCCGGCGTCTTGCGGCGACCGCGCGGGCGAATCCAGCCGGTTTCCAGCAGCACGTCGAGTGTCCCCTTCGACGTGACCACGCCGCGGATTTCCTCGATCTCGGCGCGGGTGACCGGCTGGTGATAGGCGATGATCGCGAGCATCTCGATGGCCGCGCGCGACAGCCGGCGTGTCTCCGTGCTCTCGCGCGTCATCAGCCAGGCCAAATCGCCCGCGGTCCGGAAGGTCCATTTGTTGGCAATGCGAACGAGGTTGACGCCGCGCGCGGCATAGTCCGCCTGCAATTGCGCCAGCGCGGCCTTGACGTCGACGCCCTCCGGCATCCGTTTGGCCAGCGTGGCCTGGTCGAGCGGCTCGGTGGAAGCAAACAACAGCGCCTCCAGCAGCCGCAATTCCTCCGGCCGCGCTTGCGGATCTACAGAGTGCTCCTCGGCATCGACTTTGCGTTTTTCCGCCAGGCTTGCCATGGCACGGTCTCCTTCTTCCACTTACTCGGCCGGCAGATCCGGCGCGGTCATCGCGTCGGTGAATTGCTGCGGCGGACGCTTTCGAAAATACAGCGGCGCGAACGGCTCTTTTTGGTGCAGTTGAACGTGGCCTTCCCTCACCAGTTCCAGCGCCGCTGCGAAACTGGAGGCAAAGACCGTCGACTTTTGCGAGGGATCGACAACGTAGCTGATCAGATATTCGTCGAGGCAGCTCCACTCCTCGGCAATTCCGACAAGACGCTCCAGCGAGGCCCGGGCCTCCGCAAGCGACCAGACCGTTCGCTTGGCCAAATGCACCGTCGCCAGCACCCGTTGCTGGCGCTGCGCGGCATAGGCGGTGAGCAGGTCGAACAGCGTCGCTGTATATTTGGGATGCCGGATTTCGGCGATGGCTTCCGGATTACCGCGCGGAAAGATATCGCGCTGCAACTGCGGGCGGTTCATCAGCCGGTTCGAGGCCTCGCGAATAGCTTCCAGCCGGCGAAGCCGGTTGGCGAGCGCGGTGGCCATTTCCTCGGCGCTCGGTCCCTCCGCGGTTGCGGGTTCGGGCAGCAACAGCCGCGATTTCAGATACGCCAGCCATGCCGCCATCACGAGATAATCGGCGGCAAGCTCAAGCCGGATCTTTCGGGCGGCCTCGATGAACACAAGGTACTGGTCCGCCAGAGCCAGGATGGAAATCTTGGCGAGATCGACTTTCTGCTGCCGCGCCAGCGCAAGCAGGAGGTCGAGAGGGCCCTCATAGCCCTCGACATCGACAACCAGCGAGGGCTCGTCCTCGGTGAGTTCGGCCGGGCGCCCGGTTTCAAAGGATAGAATTTCCGCGGTCATGCGCCTGTTGTCCCTGCCCTGCTCATCAACGCATCCAACTCCGCCCGTGCCGCCGCCCGATCAAACGGCTGCGGGAGCCGACGCGACGCCAGCGCCCGCCTGGCGCGTTCCAACGCTTTGCCTGACAATTCCGGCGTCTCGGCGGCGACTTCACGCATCTCGTCGAGTTTGCCATTGCAGTGGAGGACCAAGTCACAACCTGCAGAAAAGATCGCCCGGGTCCGCTCGGCGATCGATCCCGCGAGCGCATTCATGGAAACGTCATCACTCATCAACAAACCTTGGAACCCGATCACGCCACGAATCACCTGTTCGATGATTGTCGCAGAAGTCGTGGCCGGATGAACCGGGTCCAGCGCACTAAACACAACATGTGCAGTCATGGCCATCGGAAGGTCCGCAAGCGGTTGAAACGCCGCAAAATCAGTGCGTTCCAGCTCCTTTTTGGATGTATTGACCACTGGAAGCCCGAAATGGCTGTCCGCGGTCGCCCGCCCGTGCCCGGGAATGTGCTTCAGGACCGGCAAAACGCCACCCTGCTCGAGCCCCTCGGTCACGGCCCGGGCAATCGCGGCAACCTTTTCGGGCTCGGTTCCATAGGCACGGTTGCCGATGACCGCGTCGGCGCCGGCGACGGGCACATCCGCCAGCGGCAGGCAGTCGACGCTTATCCCGAGATCCCCGAGATCGGCGGCAATCAAACGGGCGCTTAGCCGCGCCGCAGACAGACCGATCGAGCGATCAACGTCGTAGAGCGCACCAAAGAGGGCCCCGGGCGGATAGGCCGGCCAGTGCGGCGGGCCGAGGCGCTGAACCCGGCCGCCTTCCTGGTCAATCAGAACCGGGGCGTCGGGGATGCCCACGGTTTTTCTCATTTCTTGAACTAATAGAGCTACCTGCTGCGGGGTTTCAATATTCCGCTTGAACAGAATAAAACCCCAGGGCCGTTCCGCGCGGATGAATTCACGCTCGGCAACGTCCAATTCGGTTCCGGATACACCGGTGATGAAGGCCCGCGTGCTCATGCCGGCCGATTAGCCCTCTGACAGCCCGAGGGTCAACACAAGCCAAGGAATTGCCCGTTAATTCCTTTGGATGAGGCATTGCGGCCCGCCGGCCGCCTTCAGGCTGCTACAAAGCTGCGTCGCCTGATCCGCGGAGCTGAACGGACCGGCAAATGCCCGATAATACACGCCCTTTTCGCCGAGATCGACCCGCTTTACCACAGACGCTTGTGAGCCGAGCACGCTTGGATACTTGCCCTGGAGGGCCCTGTAGGAGGCTTGAGCGTCGGCCTCACTGCGCTGTGAGGACACCTGCACAAGGAATCCGCCACTGCCAGCGGCGTTTTGGGCGGGGCTGGTCGAGGCAACCCGGGTCGGAGGTTCCGCAACCGGCTGGGCGGGCTGCGGCGAGAGCGACATTGGCGCATTCGCACTTGCCGCGCTTGCATTGGCCGCCGATGGGGGATGCGGGGCCACCGGCGCCGCTGTTCGCGCGGTCGCCGCCGGCTTTGCCGCCGCGGGCGGCGGGCCTGTTACCGCGGTCGGGGCAGCGTCGGCCTGGTCACCCCGGACCGAGAAAGTCCTGATCTTGCGGGGCTCATTATTGGGTAGCGTTCCATTTCCGGAATTTGCCGACGGCAGCGGGCTGGGCGCCACGCCGGCCGCCGATGGCGGATTGCCATTCGAGTTCAGCGGAGGAAACACCACGCGCGGAGCGGACTTCGCATTGACGTCGACCGGGGCTTCTTCGCGCGAAACGATTTTCTCGGTGCGGTCGCCGGGCGACATCCGATCGGGCACCTTGGCGTTGCCATCGGCGGGAGGCGCAACGATCTTGGTCGGGCCGGCGTCAGCCCGGATGATCGGCGGCTCGCCGCTGCGAGCCGATCCCATATAGGTGCGATAGGCTAGGGCCCCGCCCGTCCCCACAACCGCCAACGCGAGCACAGCAACGACGGTGCCCATGCGGCCGCGGCGTTTGGGAACTTCGTGCTCTGCGCCCTCGTCGTAGTCATCTTGATAGGCGTAGGCGTCGTCCGCGTAGGCAGGATTGTACGGCGGGTCCGCCGCGTCCAATTCGCGCTCGCCATACAGCGCGTCATCGTAGCGCGACAGATCAGGCTCATGATCGGCATCGGCCGGGTGCGGCGCGTGGTTATAATCCACCTCCGGCGCGGCCGCATAGCGGTGCAACGGATGCACGGCGTCCGGATAATCCTGCTGTTGTGGTGGTGGTGTCTCTTGCCTGGCCGCGCGTTGCATCCAGGATGGCTGACTCGGGACCGGCCCACCATCGGCTTCCGGCGGCAGCTCGTATAAATCCGGCGGATCGTAAGGATCGGGCTCCCTGGCCCGCGGCTGTAGCGGCAGATTGGCCCGCCCCATGGTGCCGAACGGATCGGTCTGACCAATCAGCCGCGCGAGCTCAGCCAAGGGATCGCTCTCGTCCTTGCCGGACGCGTGGGATTCCCCACCCCGACCATAATCGTCTCCAGCGGGAAAAGGTCTGTTCTGATATCGATCAGCCATGGTGATGATGCGTCCCCTTCGGGAAAGCCGCTAACCCCGCCTCTATAGACCAACCGGCTCCTGCCGGACGCCTCTCACAAAATCCCCAATGAGTGGCACTCGCCCCTGTCACCGCATCTCGTCCGGAGCATCGACACCGAGAACGGCAAGCCCAGACGCCAAAACCGAAACGACGCCCTGGACCAATGCCAGCCGTGCTTTTGTCATTTCTGCATCATTATTGATAATGAAGCGTAAATAGGGCAAATCGCGGCCCCTCGTCCACAGCGCGTGAAATTCGCTGGCGAGATCATAGAGGTAAAAAGCGATTCGGTGTGGTTCGTGTGCGATCGCCGCCGCCTCGACCGTCCGGGGGTAAAGCGCGAGCCGCCGCAACAGGTCAAGTTCTGCGGGATCGGTGAGGCGCTCCAGCGCCGCGTCCGCCACGAAGGCGGATCGAGCGCCAGCCTCCTCCGGCAAGTCCGGGATCACCTCCCGCGCGTTACGGAATACCGAATGGCCGCGGGCGTGGCCGTACTGGACATAAAATACCGGATTCTCGCGCGACTGCTCGATCACCTTGGCGAGGTCGAAATCAAGCACCGCGTCGTTCTTGCGGTAGAGCATCATGAAGCGGACGGCATCCTTGCCGACCTCGTCGACCACTTCGCGCAAGGTGACGAAGTCGCCTGACCGTTTCGACATCTTCACCGGCTCGCCATTGCGCAAGAGCTTGACGAGCTGCACAATCTTCACGTCCAGCGACGCCGTGCCCGATGTCACGGCCTTGATCGCCGCTTCCACGCGCTTGATATAGCCGCCGTGATCGGCGCCCCAGACGTCGACGAGGTTGCGAAAACCGCGATCGAACTTGTTTTTGTGATAGGCAATATCGGAGGCGAAATAGGTATAGCTGCCGTCGGATTTGAGCAGCGGCCGATCGACGTCATCGCCATACGCAGTGGCGCGAAACAACGTTTGCTCGCGATCCTCGTAGTCATCGACCGGCGCCCCCTTCGGGGGCGCCAGGCGACCTTCGTAGACGTCGCCCCTGGAACGAAGAAAGTCGATGGTTTCGCCAACGCGGTCTTTTCCGCCGTCGATAAGCGACCTCTCGGAAAAAAACACGTCGTGGCTGATATTGAGCGCGGCGAGATCGCCCCTGATCGCTTCCATCATCATGGCGATGGCCTTGGCACGCACGATCGGGAGCCATCCGCCTTCCGGCATCGTCAATAGCGTATCGCCATGCTCGGCCGAGAGCGCCTGCCCGACCGGCTTCAGATAGTCGCCGGGATAAAGCCCTTCGGGAATTTCGCCGATGCTCTCGCCGAGCGCCTCGCGGTAGCGCAGGAAGGCCGAGCGGGCCAGCACATCGACCTGGGCTCCGGCATCGTTGATGTAATATTCGCGGGTGACATCGAAACCGGCGAACTGAAGCAGGCTGGCCAGCGCATCGCCAAACACCGCGCCCCGGCAATGCCCGACATGCATCGGACCCGTCGGATTGGCCGAGACGTATTCGACATTGACCTTCTCGGCCGCGCCGATCGCGCTTTGCCCGTACGAATTGCCCTCGCGCAGCACGGCGCGCAGCGCGTCCGCCCAGACCGATACCTTCAAAGTGAGGTTGATGAAGCCGGGACCGGCGACATCGACGGAGGCGATCAAGTCGTCGGACCGCAGCCCTGCTGCGATCTTTTCGGCAAGATCGCGTGGTTTTGCCTTCGCTTCCCTGGCGAGCACCATCGCAGCGTTGGTCGCCATATCGCCATGGGCCGGATCCTTGGGCGGCTCGACGACCACGCGGGACAGATCGGCGCCAGCGCCAAGCTCCGCCGCACAGACGGCGCGCACGCGCGTCAGCACGTTGGCGAAAAGATGTTGTGTCGACGATTTGCCAGCCATGGCCGCCGCCTAACGCAAATCCGGGGTCGAGTCAAAAAGCCTCTGATGCTCGGTCAGCGCGAAGCGATCGGTCATCCCGGCGATGAAGTTGCCGATCCGCCGCGCCCGCACCGTTTCGGTCTCGCTGTGGTCGCCGCCGGGCGGCAGCCATTCCGCCGGCAGATCGCCATGATGATTTTGGTAACGCGCGAACAGGTCGAACAGGATTTGTTCGGCGTCCCCCATCACCCGCATTACCCGCGGGTGTCGGTACATCCTTTGCTTCAGGAACGCCTTGATCCCGGCTTCCGCCTGCGCCATCCCGGCCGGAAAGGCGATCAGCATTTCGTCATGATTGCGAACATCGTCGACGCAAGTGGGCCGCGCCAGCTCGAGACGCCGGTGCGCTTCCGAGACCACCGCCCCGATCAGGCGCGAGATCAGCTCGCGCACCAGTTCCGCGCCCCGCCGGTTGTCGTCGAGACCGGGATAACGTCGGGCGATATCAGCGATGATCTCGGCGGCAAGCGGGATCACCTTGAGGTCGTCGACCTGGAACAGGCCGGCGCGCAGGCCATCGTCGATGTCGTGAGCATCATAGGCGATGTCATCGGCGATCGCGGCGACCTGCGCTTCAAGCGAGGCAAAACTCCACAATTCGAGGTCGTATGTCCTGACGTAATCGGAAATCCCGGCGGGAATGCCGTGGTCGCGATAGCGTCCGACCGCCGCTCCGTCGCGTCCGGTCAGCGGGCCGTTGTGCTTGACGATGCCCTCCAGCAATTCCCAGGTCAGATTGAGCCCGTCGAAATCGGGGTAGCGATGTTCCAGCGAGGTAACGACGCGCAAGGTCTGCGCGTTGTGATCGAAGCCGCCATGGGTTTGCAGACAGGCATCCAGAGCCCGCTCGCCGGCGTGGCCAAACGGGGGATGGCCGAGGTCGTGGGCAAGCGCCAGCGTCTCCGTCAGATCCTCGTCGAGGCCAAGCTGCCGGGCCAGGGCGCGGGCGATCTGGGCCACTTCCAGGGTGTGGGTAAGCCGGGTGCGATAGTGATCGCCCTCATGGAACACGAATACCTGGGTTTTGTGCTTCAGGCGGCGGAACGCGGTGGAATGAATGACCCGGTCGCAATCGCGCCGGAACGGGCTGCGGGTCCTGCTTGGCGGCTCCACGAACTGCCGCCCGCGGCTGCGGTCGGGGTCACAGGCTGAGAGCGCACGAGGGGCAGCCATTCCGACCGACACGGCGTATTCATCTCCTAAAGGTTTGATTCCGGTGTCTGGCGCACTTAACTATGCTGAGCGCCGGATGCCAGATAAATTGGTTCGGGCGCCTGGAATCGGAGATTCTCACATGACCACAGCCGTCACCATCAGCGAGCGGGCGGCCCGCCGCATTGGCGAAATCCTCAAGACCGAGGGCGACGGCGCCATGCTGCGGATCAGCGTCGAGGGCGGCGGCTGCTCCGGTTTCCAATACAAATTCGACGTCGAACACGCCCGCGCCGAGGACGATCTGGTGATCGCGCGCGACAGCGCCGTGGTGCTGGTCGATCCAGCCTCGGTGCCGTTCCTCGCAGGCTCCGAGGTCGATTTCGTGGACGATCTGATCGGCGCGTCCTTCCGGGTGGTCAATCCAAACGCAACGGCATCCTGCGGCTGCGGCACCAGTTTCTCGATCTGAGAGATTTTTAGTCCCGATGCGTATCGCCACCTGGAATGTCAATTCGGTCCGGCAGCGGCTCGATCATTTGCTGACCTGGCTGAAGGACTGCTCGCCGGACATTGTCTGCCTGCAGGAAATCAAATGTGTCGATGAGGCGTTTCCACGGCTCGAGATCGAGGCTCTCGGCTACAACGTCGTCACCCACGGCCAGAAGACCTTCAACGGCGTCGCGCTGCTCTCAAAGCTGCGCTTCGACGAAACCAAGCCACGCCTTGCCGGCGATGACGACGACGCCCATGCGCGCTTTCTCGAAGGCGTGGTCACGCTGAAGCGCGGCGTGCTTCGCGTCGCGTGCCTTTACTTGCCCAACGGCAACCCTCCCGAAACCGAGAAATACCCCTATAAACTCAAATGGATGTCTCGACTTCTTGAGTATTCGAAAGAGCGACTTAAAACAGAGGAGCCCCTTGTTCTGGCCGGCGACTTTAACGTCATTCCGAAGGCCGACGACGTTCACAATCCGGCCGCGTGGGTCAATGATGCCCTGTTTCGACCGGCCACCCGCGAAAGCTTTCAATCGCTGCTCGGTTTAGGCCTGACAGATGCGTTGCGTGCCGTCACCGACGCGCCGGGCCAATACACCTTCTGGGATTATCAGGCCGGGGCTTGGCAGAAAAACCAGGGCTTGCGCATCGATCATCTCCTGCTGTCGCCGCAGGCCAGCGACCGGCTCATCGATGCGGGGATCGACAGCTATGTGCGCGCCTGGGAGAAACCGTCGGATCACGTGCCGGTCTGGATCGATCTCGATCTTGAAGCGGTGTAAGGCCCGACCAACTTCCGCCCGCGGACGAATGGTCAGTCCTTGCGGCCTTGCACCCAGTGCTCGAGCATTTGCAGCGCCATCGCCCGGTCGTCGTCGGATGCCTTGGCGATCGCCTTGTTGTAGCTTTCCTTGATCCAGGTCTCATCCGGCGTGGCGCTGTCCCGCGCCAGCGTCAGCCACATCAATCCGCGGGCGGCCTGACGCGGCAGCTTGTCGCCATTGAACAGCATCTGACCGAGCATGGCTTGCGCCTGATGCTGGCCCTTTTGCGCAGCAAGGCCGAGCCAGCGCGCCCCATAGCGGAAGTCGTCGCGGGACGAGCCGGCGCTCTTCAGATAGAGCCGGGCCAGATCATACTGTGCATCCGCATTGCCGAAATAGGAGGCCGCGTAGGAGAACATCTCCCTCGCCCGCTCCGGATCGGATTTGATCTTCGAATTCGGAATGCCGTTGAGGTAGTACCGCCCGAGCGCCACGAAGGCGTTGGCGACGATCGCCGCCTGCGGCGCCGACGGGCTGTCTTCCGCGTGCGCGTTGGCAATGCTGCTGAAATACTCGAAGGCGCGCTGATCGTCCTGGGCGACTCCGTCGCCGTCCGCATACATCCGTCCGAGCTTCCACTGGGCGATGGGATGCCCGCCTTCGGCGGCATATTGCAGCGAGGTCAGCGAGGTGTCGGGCGTGGGCTGGGGAATGGCCTTCTTCAAGGCCGCCGCAGCGCCAGGCTGGCCCGAAACCACCGGAATGGCCGCATCCGCATTGACCGGCGCTCCGTCGAAGGCGAATCCTTCCGTGGCCACCGGCGTGGCCGCCAAAATCAGCGCAAAAATGATACGCTCAGATATCCGCATAACACAATTTCTCATGCGCCCCGCCGGGATGGGTTACCGCACCGGCGACCGCCGGCCCAACCTGCTGGGCGTATTTCCAGAGAACCCCTGACGTATGATTGGTCTCGCGAGGGCGCCATTTGGTTCGGCGCTGGGCCAGTTCGGCGTCAGTCAATTTTACGTTAAGAGTCCCGATAACGGCGTCGATTTCAATGATGTCGCCGTCCTGCAACAGCGCAATCGGCCCGCCGACGGCCGCCTCCGGCCCGACATGGCCAATGCAGAAGCCGCGGGTAGCGCCCGAGAACCGCCCATCGGTGATGAGGGCAATCTTGCCGCCCATGCCCTGCCCGGTCAGCGCTGCCGTGGTCGAAAGCATTTCGCGCATGCCCGGACCGCCACGCGGTCCCTCATAGCGGATGACGATGACCTCGCCTTCTTTGTAGGTCTTCTTCTGCACCGCCTCGAAGGCATCCTCTTCGCGATCGAAGCAACGGGCGGGACCGGTAAATTGCAAGTTCGACATACCCGCGACTTTCACGATCGCTCCCTCAGGCGCGAGATTTCCCTTCAAACCGACAACGCCGCCCGTGACGGTGATCGGCTTGTCGGCGGGCCGCACCACATCCTGGTGCGGATTCCATTTCACGCTCTTGAGGTTTTCGGCGATCGTCCGGCCTGTCACTGTCATGCAGTCGCCATGCAAGTGGCCGTTATCGAGCAGCGTCTTCATCAGAAGCGGTATGCCACCAGCCTCAAACATATCTTTGGCGACATAACGACCGCCCGGCTTCAAATCCGCGACATAAGGTGTCTTTTTGAAGATTTCGGCGACATCAAAAAGGTCGAACTTGATACCGCATTCGTGAGCAATCGCCGGCAGATGCAATGCAGCATTGGTCGAGCCGCCGGAGGCTGCCACCACAGCGGCCGCATTTTCCAACGCGCGGCGCGTCACGATGTCACGCGGCCGGATGTTAAGGGCAATCAACTCCATGATTTGTTCGCCGGCGGTCATGCAGAACGCGTCGCGAATTTCATACGGTGCGGGCGCGCCGGCCGAATAGGGCAATGCCAAGCCGATGGCTTCGGACACCGTCGCCATGGTGTTGGCGGTGAATTGTGCACCGCACGCGCCAGCTGACGGACAAGCCACCCGCTCGATTTCGTCGAGATCGGCGTCCGACATCGCACCGACCGAATGCTTGCCGACCGCCTCGAACATGTCCTGCACCGTGACCTGCTGGCCGCGGAAATTGCCGGGAAGGATCGAGCCGCCATAGATGAAGATCGACGGCACGTTCAGCCGGACCATCGCCATCATCATTCCCGGCAGCGACTTGTCGCAGCCGGCCAAGCCCACCAGCGCATCATACGCATGGCCGCGGATGGTCAATTCGACGGAATCGGCGATGCATTCGCGCGACGGTAGCGACGAGCGCATGCCGTCATGGCCCATGGCGATACCGTCGGTCACGGTAATGGTGCAGAATTCGCGCGGGGTACCTCCGCCGGCCGCTACCCCCTTCTTGACCGCCTGCGCTTGGCGCATCAGCGAAATATTGCAAGGAGCGGCTTCGTTCCAGCAGGACGCCACCCCGACGAACGGTTGGTGGATCTGCTCGGTCGTCAATCCCATGGCGTAGAGATACGATCGATGGGGCGCCCGTTCCGGGCCCTCGGTCACGTGACGGCTTGGTAGTTTCTTCTTGATGCGGGTCTTGGCGTCCATCGCGAACCTAGTTTCCCCGGCCATCCTCTTTTGAACCCGGGAAATCGTCGAACTTCCCATCGCCTTCGCGAGCACCGTGGCCCTTAGCCTACGACGAGAGATTTCATGGAGGGGTGTGGCCAAAAAGCGGCGCAGGCAAGAACGGGCTTGAATGAAGGTTAAATGTTCCGGAACTGTTGCACCCAAGCCACAATCGTTGCGATGGAGCAACCTTTTGCCGTCTGTGGAGCAGCCTTCGCCAGACGATGCTAACCTTATTAAGTAGCCGGCAGGCACCGAAATGCCGTCGGAGTGGCGGTAAGCCGACCACGCCGACTGCGCACCTTGCTTGATGATGCCCGGAGGCAGCGGCGAACTGGACCGCCGCGACGGAAATCCGCGTCGAACCGGCAATCGTCAGGATCGTTTTTTTCTCATTTTCATTCTCCCTTGACGAGCCGCGGACGCAAAGCGCCGCGCCTTGCGTCTCGCGCTGTGCTCAAGGGAGATAGGATCGGCAGCGACGAATATTATCGAGCCCGGGAATCACAAAGCAGCGGGCCCATTCCTTGTTCAAAAAAGATTCCGGCTAGACATTCAGCACGCGGCCGTAGGCATCCAGCACCGCTTCCTTCATCATCTCCGACAGCGTCGGGTGCGGGAACACGGTGTGCATCAGTTCTTCTTCCGTGGTCTCCAGGTTCATGGCCACCACATAACCCTGGATCAGTTCGGTGACTTCAGCGCCGATCATGTGCGCGCCGAGCAACTGGCCGGTCTTCTTGTCAAAGATCACCTTGACCAGCCCCTGATCCTCGCCGAGCGCGATCGCCTTGCCGTTGCCGACGAACGGGAAACGCCCGACGCGAATCTCGCGCCCCCCCTCTTTCGCTCTCGCCTCCGTCAGACCGACTGAAGCGATTTGCGGATTGCAGTATGTGCAGCCGGGAATGAGATTTTTATCCATGGCATGCGGATGCAGGCCCTTGATGGCCTCGACGCATACCACGCCTTCGTGTTCGGCCTTGTGCGCGAGCATCGGCGGACCTGCGACGTCGCCGATGGCATAGATACCGGGCACATTGGTCTTGCCGTAGCCGTCGATCACGACGCAGCCGCGCTCGGTTTTGACGCCGAGTTTTTCAAGTCCGAGATTCTCGATATTGCCGACCACCCCGACCGCCGAAATCACCCGGTCGAACTCAACCGTCTGCGGCTTCCTGCCGTCGTCAATGGTAGCGACCACGCTGTCGCTTTTCTTCTCAAGCTTCGTCACCTTGGTGTTGGTGAGAATCTTGATGCCCTGCTTTTCGAAGCGCTTGCGCGCCAGCCCTGCGATCTCGGCGTCCTCGACGGGCAGGATCTGCGGCAGCACCTCGACCACGGTCACATCCGCCCCCATGGTGTGGAAGAACGAGGCGAATTCGATGCCGATCGCGCCGGAGCCGACGACCAGCAGCGACTTCGGCATCTTTTCCGGCACCATGGCCTCGAAATAGGTCCAGACCAGCTTCTTGTCGGGCTCGAGTCCCGGCAGCACCCGCGGCCGCGCACCGGTCGCCAGAATGATGTGCTTGGCCTGGTAGGCACCCTCGCCCAGCGCGCCCTTCGGCGCCTCGACAGTGGATTTCCTCACCGTGATCTTGCCGGGCGCATCGATAGCGGCCTCGCCCCAGATCACCGTCACCTTGTTCTTTTTCATCAGAAAGCCGACGCCATCATTGAGTCGCTTGGATACGCCGCGCGAGCGCTGCACCACCGCCTTGGCGTCGTAAGAGACTTTCTCGGCCGAAAGCCCGTAGTCTTTTGCGTGCTGCATGTAGTGATAGATTTCTGCCGAGCGCAGCAGCGCCTTGGTCGGGATACAGCCCCAGTTCAGGCAAATGCCGCCGAGATAGGATTTCTCCACGATCGCGGTCTTGAAGCCGAGTTGCGCCGCGCGGATGGCGGTGACGTAGCCGCCGGGGCCGGAGCCGATGATGATGATGTCGTAGGATGTGTCGGCCATGGTTACTCGCTCTTCGGTATTAGAATGCTCTGTTCGTCATTGCGAGGAGCACTTGCGACGAAGCAATCCAGCCTGCCCGCGTCACATTGGATTGCTTCGCTTCGCCCGCTATGACGAGACACGTCCCTCTACGTCACACCATCATCATGACCGGGTTTTCGATCAGCATCTTGAACGCTCCGATCAGCTCTGCGCCAAGTGCGCCGTCGATCGCGCGGTGGTCGCAGGACAAGGTCACGCTCATCATATGCGCGATTTCGATCTTGCCGCTCCGCACAACCGGCCGCTCTTCGCTGGTGCCGACGGCGAGGATCGTGGCATGCGGTGGATTGATCACGGCGGTGAAGTGATTGATCCCGTACATGCCGAGGTTGGACACCGCCGTGGTACCGCCCTGATACTCCTCCGGCTTGAGCTTGCGCCCGCGCGCGCGCGCCGCGAAATCCTTCATTTCGCCGGAGATCGTCGACAGCGATTTGGTTTCGGCCCAGCGAATGATCGGCGTGATCAGGCCGCCCGGCATCGCAACCGCCACCCCTATATCGGAATGCTTGTGCTTGACCATGCCGGCCTCGGTCCAGCTGACATTGCAGTCGGGGATCCGCTGCAATGCGATCGCCATCGCCTTGATGACGAAGTCGTTGACCGAAAGCTTGTAGAGCGGCTTTTTCTCCTTGTCCTTCGGTGCCGCGGCGTTGATCTCCTCGCGCGCGGCGAGCAGTTTGCCGATGTCGCAGTCCATCGTCAGATAGAAATGCGGGACCGTCTGCACCGAGGCCGTGAGCCTTTGGGCAATCGTGCGGCGCATGCCATCGTGCGGCACGATCTCGTAGCTACCCGGTTCGAACAGCGCGAGAATCTGCTTGTCCGACATCGAGGGCGCGAGCGCCGGCACACCGGCCGGCGCTGCGGCTGGCGCTTTCAGCCCTTTGCCGGACCTGGCTTCCTCGACATCGCGGGCGATGACACGGCCATGCGGGCCCGACCCGCTGATGCGATCGAGATCGATGCCGGCCTCTTTGGCGAGGCGACGGGCGAGCGGCGATGAAAAGGTCCGTGCATGACCGTTGGCCTGCGGAGCCGAAGCCACCAGCTGAGGCGCCGGGCCCGCGGCGGGCGCAGAGGCCTTTGCCACCGGGGCCGCAGGCGGTGGTGGCACGGCCGGCGTTGCAGCAGCGGGCGGTTGTGCGGCAGGCGCGGCCTTCGGCGACGCGCTCGCTGCGCCTGCCGCCTTGACGTCCTCGCCATCGCCGGCCAGCACCGCGATCACATCATTGACCGCGACGTCCTGGGTACCCTCAGGTATCAGGATCTTCGCGAGCGTGCCCTCATCGACCGCCTCGACCTCCATGGTCGCCTTGTCGGTCTCGATCTCCGCGATCACGTCGCCGGACTTGACCTTGTCGCCCTCTTTCTTGAGCCACTTGGCCAGGTTGCCCTTCTCCATCGTCGGCGACAACGCGGGCATCAGAATGTTGATCGGCATACTGACCTCACAGGATATTCTTGCTCGTTGTCTTCCATCCATTGCGGAAGCCAACCAAAAACCGTTTGGGTGCCACTGCAACCCGATGAAAGCCGAGGTAATGATGCGATTAAGTCAAATCGCATCATTACTTCTATTTGTTTGAGCATGATCTTTTCGGAAAACCGGCTCCCACTTTTCCGGATCATGCTGTTAAACCCACTTCAGTTGCCGATATCGCCCTGCCAGAGGCGCTCGTTAGCGGGAATCGATCGCCATGATTTCATCATGTTGACCGATCGTTCGTCCTCGAGATCGATAAAGGGAATCCCGAATTGCGTCAGGATGTCCTTGCTCCCTGGAAACGTGACGGATTCGCCGATGACAAGAAGCGAAAGCTTGAAAAGCCCGATCGCACCCGCGCACATCGAACAGGGCGACAGCGTCGTATACATGACGGTGTCATGAAACGGGATCAGTCCAGCGTTGCGCATGCACGACATCTCGCCGTGAAGGATGACGTTCTGCTCCTGCACCCTGCGGTTATGACCGCGCGCGATGATTTTCCTGTCGCGCGTCAACACCGCTCCGATCGGCAGGCCGCCTTCGGCGATGCTCAGCTCCGCCTCGCGGATGGCCTCAGCCATGAAGTCGAAATGATAGGCTTCAACGGTCACAGGTCACGCCCCGCTCGAGACTAGCGATAACAAACGGCCTTGGCGGCGGCGACCACCTCGGCCGCCGAGGGCAGTGCGAGCTTTTCGAGATTGGCGGCATAGGGCATCGGCACATCCTTGCCCGACACCCGCGCCACCGGCGCATCAAGGTAATCGAAGGCGTGCTCCATGATCCTTGCTGCGATCTCGGCTCCGACGCCGCTTTGCTGCCAGCCTTCCTCCACGGTAACGGCACGACCGGTCTTCTTCACCGAGGACACGATGGTCTCGGTATCCAGCGGGCGCAGCGTCCGCAGATCGAGGACCTCAGCCTCGATGCCTTCCTTCGCCAATTCGTCGGCAGCCTTCAGCGCGTAAGTCATGCCGTTCGACCATGAGATGATAGTGACATGGCCGCCTGTTCGCACCACGCGCGCCTTGCCGATCGGAATCACATAGTCATCGAGTTTCGGCACCTCGCCGGAATGACCGTACAGCACCTCGTTTTCGAGGAAGATCACCGGGTTGGGATCGCGGATCGCGGCCTTCAACAGCCCCTTGTAGTCGGCGGCAGAGAACGGCGCGATCACCTTGAGACCTGGAACCTGCGAATACCAGGCGGAGTAATCCTGGCTGTGCTGGGCAGCGACTCGCGCGGCCGCGCCATTCGGGCCGCGAAATACGATCGAGCAGCCCATCTGTCCGCCTGACATGTAGAGCGTCTTGGCGGCGGAGTTGATGATCTGGTCCATCGCCTGCATAGCGAAGTTGAAGGTCATGAACTCGACGATCGGCTTCAGGCCCGCCATCGCCGCGCCGACGCCAATACCTGCAAAGCCATGCTCGGTGATCGGCGTATCGATCACGCGGCGGGCGCCGAATTCCTGCAGCAATCCCTGGCTCACTTTGTAGGCACCCTGATATTCCGCAACCTCTTCGCCCATGATGAACACATCGGGATCCCGGCGCATTTCCTCGGCCATCGCGTCGCGCAACGCTTCGCGGACGGTCATCGTCACCATCTCGGTGCCTTCTGGCACTTCCGGATCGGGCTCGACGAGGGTTTGGGGGGCAGCGGGAGCCGAAGCTTCATCTTTAGGCACGGGCGCGGACTTGAGGTCAGCAGCGGGCGGCGCCGACTCGGCCGCTTTGTCCTGTTTCGCCGGCGCGGCTGCCTTGCCGAGATCGGAGGCGTTCTCGCCGTCAGCCAAAATAGTCGCAATCGGCGTATTGACGGCGACGTCGGCGGTGCCCTCGGGGATCAGTATCTTGCCGAGAGTGCCCTCGTCGGTCGCCTCGACTTCCATTGTTGCCTTGTCGGTTTCGATCTCGGCGATGACATCGCCCGACTTGATCGGCTCGCCTTCCTTCTTCAGCCATTTGGAGAGGTTACCCTTCTCCATCGTCGGCGAGAGCGCAGGCATCAGTACTTGAATTGGCATATCAGCTCCGGAAATTCACTCTTTAAGCTGCGCGTATCCCGTTCGCAAAACCGGTTTTCTCTCGGATCCGATCCGAGGACCGCCCTTTGCGAGTTCGGGCGTTTTAACGATAGACATCGGTCCACAATTCGGACGCGTCGGGTTCAGGATCATGCTGCGCGAAGTCGGCGGCGGCGTTGACGATATCCCGTACCTCGGCGTCGACGGCCTTCAATTCCTGCTCGCTCATGTCAGCGGCCAGCAAACGGTTGCGAACCTGCTCGATCGGGTCCTGGTCGTGGCGGACCTTCTCGACCTCTTCGCGGGTACGATATTTCGCCGGGTCGGACATCGAGTGGCCCCGGTAGCGGTAGGTCTGCATTTCCAGGATGAACGGGCCGTTGCCGGCGCGGCACCAGGCGACCGCCCTGTCGCCCGCGGCCTTCACCGCGCGAACGTCCATGCCATCGACCTGCTCACCCGGAATGTTGAAGGAGATGCCGCGTTTGGAAAAATCAGTCTGGGCGGAGGAGCGGGTCACGGAGGTGCCCATCGCGTAGCGGTTGTTCTCGATGACGTAGATCACCGGAAGTTTCCACAGCTCCGCCATGTTGAAACTTTCATAGACCTGTCCCTGGTTCGACGCGCCGTCGCCGAAATAGGCCAGGCTAACGAAATCGTTACCGCGATAGCGGTTGGCGAAAGCCAGTCCGGTGCCAAGGGAAACCTGGGCACCAACGATGCCGTGGCCGCCGAAGAAGTTCTTCTCCTTGCTGAACATATGCATGGAGCCGCCCTTGCCCTTGGAATAGCCGCCATGGCGTCCGGTCAGCTCGGCCATCACGCCTTTCGCGTCCATCCCACAAGCCAGCATATGCCCGTGGTCACGGTATCCGGTTATGACCTGATCACCCTTCTTCAGGGCCATCTGCATGCCGACGACGACCGCTTCCTGACCGATATAGAGGTGGCAGAACCCCCCGATCGCGCCCATTCCGTAGAGCTGGCCGGCCTTTTCCTCAAATCGCCGGATCAGGAGCATGTCGCGCAGCGCGCTCAATTCTTGTTCCCTGGTGAATTCCGGGGGGGTATCGGCACCGTTTCCCTTTTCGTGAGCGGTTTCTTTTGCGACGCTTTTCTTGGGTGCGGCCATGGCATTTCCGGATGAGAGAACGACTAGCTCTCTCTAACCCAACTCAAACCGCCATGAAAGGATTGCGTGCGATTGCGAAACATTCGCCATGCCGCAGTGCAATGCGATGCGACATTTTCGAAATTGATTTCGCAGGTTTTTGTAATTTGACGATCAGTTCGGATTGACCGTCCGAACCAGGTCTCTTGGGTTGGCGTAATCGAGCTGATAGCGCGCGCGCTCATCGAGCATGTCGGGGTCGACCCGGTCGGATCGCAGCAGAGAGACCCGCTGCTCTCCCTCGGCACGCTCCCGTTTCAGGCGCGCCAGTTCGGAGGTCAGTGCGATGATCTCCTGATCGAGTTCCTGCCTCGCATTCAACCCATACTTGCCCGTATAGGCGTTAACGCCGAAATAGCCCACCATCCCCGCCACCATCGTATAGAGGGCGAGCCCGGTGAGGAGAGATTTAAGCCGGCTGCGGGAGACCATGGGCCAAGCATGCGACGGCCCCGGTTAATGGAATGCTAACTCGCGGGATAGCGTGCCCTCCAAAAAGTTCGCGCACCGCCTTCGCCTATTTATTATGCCTTTCGACGAACGCCGCATAGGCGTCGATATATTGCTTGAGCACAGCCTGCAGCGATTCCTTGACAAGGTGGCCCTTGTCGTCGAACGCGTCGCCGACGCCATTCAGGTAGATTTCGGGTTGACCCATGATCGGACCCGAAATGCTCGGCAGGATATTCTGCAGGTGCTTTACCGCGCTGACGCCACCCAACTGCCCCGGTGCATTGCCGACAAGCCCGATTGGCTTGCCGAGGAACGAACTCTTCCCGGGCGGCCGCGACGCAACGTCAATGGCATTCTTCAACACACCCGGAATTGATCGGTTGTATTCGGGCGTGACGAACAATACGCCATCTGACTTCTGAATCTTCTCGCGGAATGCCAACCAGTCGGACGGCGGGGTTCCTTCGATATCCTGATCGTAAAACGAAATACCATGCAGCGTGATGACGTCGAGCTTCAACGTGCCGGGCGCCAGCTTGGCCAAGGCATTGGCGATCTTGAGGGTGAAACTCTCTTTGCGAAGGCTGCCGACGATGACGAGAATGTTGTGTGGGGTGGCCATGGGATTTCCTTTATTCACGGGAGCGCCAGATCGGCTTGCACCCTACCCTAACGATGTCGGCAGAAGATGCAAGTGCATGGATCGCATCAAGAAACCGTGCCGCAAAGAAATCAGGCCGCCTTTGCGGCGGCCTGACTTGTCAAACGCGGGAAGACGCGATCAGAGCAATGGATTCCAGGCCGACGGAATGAGCCGGTATTTCGTGCCATCCTTCTCGACATGTCCGATCGACGGAAAGGTGAAGTGGAATCCGACCACCGTCGCCTTCTCGGCCGCCGCCATGTCGTAAAACTTGTGCCGGGTTTCCTGCGCCAGGACCGGATCCGCGTCGTAGGCCACATGCCAATCCGGATTGCGCAGGAAGAATTCGGGAATGTTCGTGACATCGGACTGGATCAGGATTTTAGAACTGCCTGATGCAATCACGAAGGCCGTATGGCCTGGCGTATGGCCGGGCGCCGCAACCGAGGTGATTCCGGGCGCAACTTCCTTGCCCCAATCATATTTCGTCACCTTGGATTCGATACCCGCATAGATCTTTCTCACATTGTTGAAATAATTCTTCATCATTTCGTTGGACTGGGCCTTGGCGGCGTTCTCGTCGCTCATCCAGAATTCCCAGTCTTTCGCCGGCACCATGATTTCGGCGTTCGGAAAGGCCATCGAGCCGTCGGCGGCCCGAATGCCGTTGGTGTGGTCGGGATGCAAATGTGAGATCAGCACGACATCGATGCTTTTTGGATCAACGCCCGCGGCCGCCAGATTTTGCATCGTGCGTCCGACCGCGCCCTTGGTCGGCTCGTAAGTAGCGATCCCGTTGCCGCAGTCGATCAGGACCAGCTTGCTGCCGGTATTGATGAGTTGCGGGTTGAACGGCACCGTTACCATGCCCTTCGGCATGTACGCGGCTTCGGCGGCCGCAACCACCTCTTCCTTCGGAACGTTTTTGACGAACGTGTCAGGCAACGGAAACGAGCGCGCACCGTCGTTGATCGAGGTGCATTCGTAGGCGCCGACCTTGTAGCGATAGAAACCCGGCGCCTGCGTAGCGGCTGGCGGCACCGCGGCGCGCGCGCTCAGCGCGCCTAGCGGCGTCAGGGCGGTTGCGGCACCGACGGCGGCTGCCCCGGCTAACAGGTGGCGGCGGTTCAGATCATTCATGGAAGGTTCTCCCCTGGTCTGTGTTTGCGCATTTTGCACACTGCTTTTCGACACAAATGTTCTCCCGTTGCTTGCCAAACGCAAGTCTCTTTGTTACGCGCTCGCGCAACTTTTGGCGTCGAAAAGCCTGTCGGCACCGATAAATACGTCGCGTGCGTTAACGAACTACTTGACCAATTCCCAAAAAACTCCGATCACCGCGACGTTGCCGAACGGCTCGGCGCGCTATCTACCCCTGTTCGGATTAATCAGATATTTTTCACCGGTCGCGCGCTTGGCGTAGATGGCAATGTGGGAAAGCTGAAGCGCCTCCTGCAGGGACACCACCTGCGTATAGTGACTGGCGAAGGTCGTCTTGAGCTCGGCAACGACCCGCTGGCGCAGCTTCAAAGAATCGGCCGGGCCGACTTTTTGCAAAAACGAAAACAACAGCCAGCCGCCGATGCCCCAAGTCATCCCGAACGCGCGGTTTAACTCGGTCGGACGCAGATCAAGTCCGCCATAAATATAGACCTGCTTGTGCACGTTCGATCCGTAGCGGCTGTAGACCTTTGCCGTTTTGTTGATCGCGGCCTCCATGCAGGTGAGGATTTGCCCGGCGAGCGTGCCGCCGCCGATGGCGTCGAACGCCAGTGTCGCGCCGGTTTCCACAAGGGTGCTGGTCAGATCGTCCATGAAGGTCGGTGAAGTGGAATCGACCACATATTTCGCCCCTATCTTGCGCAGGATCTCGACCTGCTGCGGGCTGCGAACGATGTTGACGAGGGCGATGCCGTCCTTGAGGCAGATCTTGTTGAGCATCTGGCCGAGGTTGGATGCGGCCGCGGTATGCACCAGGGCTTTGTGACCCTCGCGCCGCATGGTCTCGACCATGCCGAGCGATGTCAGCGGATTGACGAAACAGGAAGCCCCCTCCGCAGGCGTGGTGCCTTCGGGCAGCACCAGACAGTCACCCGCTCTGATCGTGCGGTATTGCGCGTACATGGCGCCGCCGATCATCGCCACCGTCTTGCCCATCAGCGCTTTCGCCGCATCGGACGTTCCGGTCTTGATGACGACACCGGCGCCCTCATTGCCGACCGGCATGGATTGGTCGAGCCGGCCCGCCATCGCCTTCATCCCGGCTTCCGGGACTCTTGCGGTAATGACGGGCGCCTCCTTGGTGCCGGAGGCTTTGGCCGTCGTCATGTCGGCGGCTCCGATCAGCAGGCCGAGGTCGGACGGATTGATCGGCGAAGCCTCGACGCGCACCACGACCTCGTCGGCCGACGGCTCCGGGATCGGGACGTTGACCAGCGATATCTCGAGCTCGCCGCTCTTCTTGATCAGCGAACGAAGTTGTAGCCCGGTTGTGCCGTCGGCGCTCATCACAATCCTCCCATTTGGTTCAACCAAATTTGGGCCGGGAGTGTTCTCGCGCTGACCGGGAAAGGCAAGCCTCATGGCTCCGGCGAAATCACCCTTCGGCCATTCCCGGGCAACGGCTCAGGCGAGCGCCTTCAGCGCCGCCCTGCCCGCATATTTCGCCTGGCTTCCCAATTCCTGCTCGATACGCAGCAGCTGATTGTACTTGGCGGTGCGGTCCGCGCGCGCCAACGAGCCGGTTTTTATCTGCCCGCAATTGGTAGCGACCGCGAGATCGGCGATGGTGGAATCCTCGGTCTCGCCGGAGCGGTGCGACATGACGGCCGTGTAGCCGGCCTTGTAGGCCATCTCGACCGCGCTGAGCGTTTCCGTCAGGGTGCCGATCTGGTTGACCTTGACCAGAATGGAATTGGCGCGGCCGTTTTTGATGCCGTCGGCGAGCCGGGTGACGTTGGTGACGAACAGATCGTCGCCGACCAGCTGGCATTTGCCGCCGATGAGATCGGTCAATTCCTTCCAGCCGTCCATGTCGTCTTCCGACATGCCGTCCTCGATGGAGACGATCGGATATCGAGCGGCGAGATCGGCAAGATATTTAGCCTGCTCGGAACGGGAACGGGTCTTTTTCTCACCGCCGTAGACGTAAACACCATCCTTGAAGAATTCGGTGGCCGCGCAATCGAGCGCCAGCATGACGTCGGATCCCGCCTTGTAGCCGGCCTTGCCGATGGCTCCCATGACGAATTCCAGCGCCGCATCCGCCGACGGCAGGTTCGGCGCGAAACCGCCCTCGTCACCGACATTGGTATTGTGACCGGCCTTCTTCAGTTCCGATCGCAGGGTATGGAAGATTTCCGAGCCGCAGCGCAGCGCGTCGGCAAAGGTCCCGGCGCCGACCGGCATGATCATGAATTCCTGGAAGTCGATCGGGTTGTCGGCATGCACGCCGCCGTTGATGATATTCATCATCGGCACCGGCAATGTCCGCGCCGAGGTGCCGCCGACGTAACGATAAAGCGGCATGTCGAAGGATTCCGCGGCGGCCTTCGCGCAGGCGAGCGAAACGCCGAGAATGGCGTTGGCGCCAAGGCGGCTCTTGTTCGCCGTTCCATCGAGATCGATCATGACCTGATCGAGCTGAACCTGCTCCTCGACGGCCGTATCGTTGAGTGCTTCAAAGATTTCGCCGTTGACGGCCGCGACCGCCTTCTGGACGCCCTTGCCGAGGTAGCGCGCCTTGTCGCCATCGCGCAGTTCGACCGCCTCATGCGCGCCGGTGGAAGCGCCGGACGGGACCGCCGCCCGGCCCACCGAACCGTCCTCCAGCACCACGTCGACCTCGACCGTGGGATTGCCGCGGCTATCGAGAATTTCGCGGCCGATGATGTCGACGATGGCGGTCATGAGTGCCTCATTAGCAATGTCTGATTTGAACGATTGGCGCAGCTTCTACAGCAAGCCAAGTTGACGGAAAAGGTTGCCTTGCCCGTGACGTCGCCCGACGAATTGTCTAATAACGCGGCAACGGAGAACAATTATGCCCAAGAAGCCCCGGAAATCGTCAAAATCGGTGTCGGTTTCAGCCAGCCTGCAGCTCGGCCGCGCCGTGGAATGGCCCACAACGCCCGATGCGGCAAAGCTCGACCGCGTGCCCAATCCCCAAAGGGATACGAACTATGTGGTGCGGTTCACGGCGCCGGAATTTACTTCCCTGTGCCCCGTGACCGGCCAGCCGGATTTCGCACATCTTATGATCGACTACGTGCCGGGCCAATGGCTGCTGGAGTCGAAATCCCTGAAACTCTATGTCGCGAGTTTTCGCAATCATGGCGCCTTCCACGAGGACTGCACGGTGGCCATCGGCAAAAGGATCTCGGCGGAGATCAAGCCGAAATGGCTGCGTATCGGCGGTTACTGGTATCCACGTGGAGGCATTCCGATCGACGTATTCTGGCAGACCGGTAAGCTGCCAAAGGGGATGTGGATTCCCGATCAGGGCGTCGCGCCCTATCGCGGCCGCGGCTGATCCGGTCGCTGCTGTAACGAGATGTCTTGCAAGCCGCGCGTCGATGGGTATGCCCCGCCAGCGTCATTTGATCGAAATAATCGATTGATTATATCATTATAATCTGTTGGATTGATTAATTGGAGACGTCGATATTGGTTGGGTACCGACGGAGCCCGACCCATGACCAGCCCAACGTCCCACATTTTGCATACCGACCGCGTAGTTTCGCTTGACCGAAATGCCACCCAGATCGCGCCATCAGTGCCGCAGCGAGAACCCGGTCGAGCCATCCTGGCTATTCTGCCGGGCTTGCTTCTGGCGACGGCGGTCGCAACTTCCGGATACCTGCTCCGCAGGTTGCCGGGGATGACGACATTCAGCCCGATGATCCTCGCCATCCTGCTCGGCATGGCCTTTCACAACCTCATCGGCACCCCTGCATTCGCCAAGTCGGGGGTCACGTTCAGCCTGCGGCGCCTGCTGCGGATCGGCATCATCCTGCTCGGGCTTCAATTGACTATCACGCAGGTGATCGAGGTCGGCAACCGCGGCATCCTCATCATCGCGGCGACGCTGGTGGCCACTTTCGCCTTTACCCTCTGGATGGGCAAATTGCTGGGCGTCGACCGCAAATTGGCGCAGCTGATCGCCGCCGGAACCTCCATCTGCGGCGCGTCGGCTGTCATCGCCACCAACACGGTGACCAACGCCCATGATGAAGACGTCGCCTACGCTGTCGCCTGCGTGACCGTATTCGGATCGGTGGCGATGTTTATATACCCGCTCCTCCCCGAACTTTTGCATCTCGATCCGCACGCGTTCGGGCTTTGGACGGGCGCCTCGGTTCACGAGATCGCCCAGGTCGTCGCCGCGGCTTTCCAGGATGGAACGACGGCCGGAGAATTCGGAACCATAGCCAAGCTATCGCGGGTCATGCTGCTGGCGCCTGTTGTGCTAACCTTGGGATGGATGGCCGCGCGAAACACGGCGAAGCGCGATCCGGACGCAATGGCGGTGTCAGCGTCGCGGCCCCCGATGCCATGGTTCGTGTTCGGTTTTGTGGCGCTGGTGGGACTCAACAGCCTGATCGCCATTCCGGCCGCCAATAAGGTATGGATCGCGGCTGTCACGACCTTCCTGCTATCCGTTGCCCTGGCGGCAATGGGACTGGAGACCGACTTCCGAAAGCTCACGGCAAAGGGCGTTCGACCCGCGCTGCTGGGTTTGCTGGCCTTCCTCTTTATTGCAAGCTTCAGCCTTGGGCTCATCAAACTCATCGGATAGCGTCTCATGACCCTGGAACAGCTTCGCATCTTCGTCGCGGTTGCGGAAAAACAACACGTCACCCAGGCAGCCGGCGAACTGAACCTGACGCAATCGGCGACGAGCGCCGCCATCGCAGCGCTCGAAAGCCGTTACGACATCAAGCTGTTCGACCGGATCGGCCGGGGTGTCGTGCTCACGCAAACCGGTCGCGATTTCCTGATCGAGGCCCGCGCCGTCCTGGCGCGCGCCAAGGCTGCCGGACAGGTTCTCGACGATCTCGCCGGATTGAAACGCGGTTCGTTGACCATTGCCGCAAGCCAGACGGTCGGAAACTACTGGCTGCCGGGTCGCATCTGCGCCTTTCATGCGGCCCATCCCGGCATTGACCTGCACCTCACCATCGCCAACACCGAGCAGGTCGCGCGCGCGGTTCTTCAGGGAAGCGCCGATCTTGGGTTCGTCGAAGGCGATATCAATGACGCCCAGCTCGCGGCCAGAAGGATCGACGGAGATTCGCTGATCGTGGTGGTTGGCGCAAAACACCCCTGGGTCAGCCGGGCGAAGATCTCACCGAAGGATTTGCCGGCAACCTCCTGGGTGCTGCGGGAGCGCGGCTCCGGCACAAGGTCCATGTTCGAAGCGGCGCTTCGGCAATCCGGGATCAAGTTGTCCGATCTTCGGATCGCGCTGGAACTCCCCTCCAACGAGGCGGTCCGCACCGCCGTCGAAGCCGGCGAAGCCGCCACCGCGATTTCGGATCTGGTCGTGGCTCAGTCGATCACCGCCAAGACCCTGCACCGCGTCAAGTTCGATCTGCCGCGACGCTCGTTCTACATTTTGCGGCACAAGGAACGGCATGTAAGCCGCATCGAACAGGCCCTGTTCAAATCGCTCCATGAAACCGGGCCTGGCAGTTAAGCGCGCCAGCGATTAGTTGGCGGCACGAGCGCTGAATTTCCTTGGCCGAATTCAAATCGCGGCGTCAATATGCGCTAATCCGGGGAAGCCTCGGTTGTTGCGGGCAGGAAGCCCGACAAGGGTTCGCGCATGGTTCTGTCCTCTGACATCGCCGACTTCGCGAGACGCGACCTTTGCCTGCTCGGCAAGACCAAGCCCGTCCTGCTGACTGGAACGACCGGTCCCGCCGTCATCATTGTCCACGAAATCTACGGCTTTGCTCCGACCCTGGCGCGCTTTTGCCGCTGGATGCGGGACGCCGCACGCGCCGCTGTGGATGAGGTGATCGCCTTCTTTCGTCGGGCTCTGCAGGAACCCCAGCCGTCGGAGTGAACCAGTACCGCCGAACCGCAGCCGCCAGCCAATTCCGCATCATAAGCGCGCGTCCTATGCGATTCCCGAATCCGCCGACCTCGTCTGACGCAACAGCCGCGCGCAGGCAAAGCCAAGCAAAGTGATGATGACGGCGCTGGTCAGCAAGGTCGGTACCTTGCCCACGGTCTGGATGCCGAACCCGTAGACGATCGGGCCGACGGTCTGGCCCATGAAGAAGAAGAACGAGTGCAGCGACAGCGCGGTGGCGCGGGCTTCCACCGAAAGCTCGCTGGCGAACACCTGCAGGCACCCGTGGATCATGTAAAAACCCCAACCCATGAACAAGAGACTGGTCGCCTGGATTTTCCAGCCGGGACCAAACGCAATGGCGGCGAGTTGCAGTCCAACTATTGTCGCCCCGGTGATCATCATGCCGTTGACGCCGAGCCGCGGAAGAAAGCGAGAAACCGTCATCGTGTAAAATAAGCCGCCGACGGCGAATCCGGCGATGACAATCCCCGCAATCGACAGGCTGGTTTCGCCGAGTTCGAACAGGAACGAGGCGAGGTAGGGAAACAATCCCAGCACGCAGCAGCCTTCGATGAAGACCGCGGCATAACAAAGCGCATTCGGATTGGAGAAGATGGTGCGATAGCCCTGACCGAGCGTCGACAGACTGGATCTTGGCGTATGCGCGAACGCTGCGCCGCGAAAGCCGGCGGCGACCGCGACCGACGCCACGACAACCAACAGACCCAGCACCGCAAGCACGCCGCGCCAGCCCAGGAAGTCACCGATGACACCGGAAAACGACGCACCCAGCAGATTGCCGGTCATGGAGCCCGCCAGCGTCCGCCCGATTGCAACCTGACGCTTCTCAGGGCCGACGAGGTCGCTGGTCAAACTCAGCGCGACAGGAAAGACACCACCGGAGCCGACGCCGGCAAGAATGCGCGTCGCAAACAGCATTGGAAACGACGTCGATATTGCCCCCAGGATGTTCGCAAGGCCAAGCAGCACCAGGCAGACGATCATCAGCCGCGCCTTGCCGAACATATCCGCCGCCGCGCCGAGCACGGGTTGTACGATCGCGAAGGTGAAGGCGAACACCGCGGCGAAGCTTGCCGCGGCGCGGATGCTCACGCTGAATTCATCGGCGACGTGCGGCAATACCGGATCGAGCGCGCGGGCCGACAGGCTGGCCGCAAACGTCGCGATCGCAATGATATTGATCGCCGGCGGCATGCGCTGTTCATGCGGCCGCAATCCCGTTTGCGGCATCAGCCCGCTACGTTCTTTTCAAAATTCTTCGCGATCGTGTCGAACGCCATCAGCTTGCGCACCAGACCTTCGAACTCGCGCAACGGCACCATGTTTGGACCGTCGGATGGCGCGTGGTCGGGATCGGGATGGGTTTCGATGAAGACCCCGGCGACGCCGACAGCGACCGCGGCGCGGGCCAAAACAGGCACAAATTCGCGCTCGCCGCCCGACGAGGTGCCCTTCCCGCCGGGTTGCTGTACCGAATGGGTGGCGTCGAAAATCACGGGCGCGCCGGTCGTGCGCGCCAGGATCGGCAACGCCCGCATGTCCGATACCAGCGTGTTGTAGCCGAACGACGCGCCACGCTCGGTAACCAGTACGTTCGGGTTGCCGGCGCCGGTGATCTTGGCAACGACATTGGCCATGTCCCACGGCGCCAGGAACTGCCCCTTCTTGACGTTCACGACCCTGCCGGTTGCGGCTGCCGCCAGCAGAAGATCGGTCTGCCGGCACAGGAACGCCGGAATCTGCAGGACATCGACCGCCTGCGCCACTTCCGCGCAGTGCGCGACCTCATGGACGTCGGTCAACACGGGCAAGCCCAGCGAGGCGCGTATCTCGGCAAAGATCGGCAGTGCCTGGGCAAGCCCGATACCGCGCGTAGCGGACGCACTGGTGCGATTGGCCTTGTCGAATGAGGTCTTGTAGACAAGGCCAATCTTCAGGCGGCCTGCGATCTCCTTCAGCGCGCCGGCCACCTCGAGCGCATGCGCGCGGCTCTCGAGTTGGCAGGGGCCGGCGATGATCGAAATCGGCAGATGATTGCCGAATTCGACCGACCCCACGGAGACGACCGGCGAAGCTGAAATCGTGGCGTTCAAAACGTTTCCTTTTTTGCGCGCCCCGTGACCATGCCGGGCGGCGTCGACCGGATCAACCCTTGCTCACGCTTTTCCCAGCGTGGTTTACGCCCAATTGCGTAGCCTTATCTGCGCTGGAATACGCCCTCAATATCTATGCGGTCTCGAATATCAGGGTTGCGCCATGGGCGAGGTCCGGCTGGACGACCAGACGCCCGGCAAGCCGTTGCGAACCGATTCCGTTTTGGCTATGCAAGGCTTCGATCTGCGCCATATCCGCGACGGCAAAGCGCGTCGCGTTCAGTATCATCCCCTCGCCTGTCGGCTCGACCGAGCGGCCGAATTGATCGCGATAGGCAATCGGCCCCAGAATCTCGATGTCGCCGTTCTCGGTGCGCGCCTTCACGCCGATCGCGCTCGAATGCAGTTCGCCGACACCGGTGAATGCCCTCAGGAAATCGCGGTGAGCGGCCGGATTGCTTGCCACCATTGCCACGCCCACCACGTTCTTTGCGCTGTTGGCGTGGGTCTGAAACGCCGGGTCCCAGAAATTTTGGGGAAAATGATGCTGGCACACGGCGAAGCGCAGATTGGCTGATGCTGGATCAACGGCGAAAGCCAGGGAAAACGCGAGCTTGACCGGAGCCCCGTCCGGTCTTCTCCCTTCGCGGCCGAAATCGAACACATCGAAACCGCCGATGCCGGCCGCATCAAAGGCGCGCGCGTCGAGGACCGCATCGCTGCTGTTGAGAATAAGCATCGAGAAGCCCTCGCGGTGAGCGAGGAAGTCGCGATTGAAGGCGCCGAACGAAAATGAGCGCGCGGCGTGCGGCACGATCTTTTCGGGCTCGGCGACTTCAAGAATCTCAATGTAGCAGTTCTTCAGCTGCACGATGCGGTTGTGGGTGCCCCAGGGATGGCGGTTGCGCGCGCCAACCGTGAAGCCGGCGCGGCCATAGAATTCCGCCGCGGCATCGAGATCGCGGACCGCGTGCACGATGTGGTCGAGACCGTGGGGCATCCGGAGAAACCTATGCCCTCCGAGTTCGGGTCACTTCACCGCTGAGAACGCGGTCGGCACCAGCAATTGATTGACGATATTGCCGACGATCTGGCCATCGGCTTCGGTTTGCGCGCGTGCGGCGATCCAGTCCGGATCGGTCTGAAAGGCCGTCCACTTTTTCTCGCGCTCCGCCAGCGACTCCCAGGCGAGCAGATACGTCAGCTCCTGGTTCGATTCTCCTACCAGTGTCGTGAAGAAACCGGCCTGCCTGATGCCGTGCTTCTCCCACAGCTTCAGCGTGATGGTTTCAAATCGCTTCAGCAGCGCCGGCAGCCGTCCCGGCAGGCAGCGATAGACACGGGTTTCGTAAATCATTGGCGTAACTCCCTGATCTGTTTTTAATGCGATGATGAGGATCGGTTTGTCGCAACATTCGGCTCGCCCGTCAAAGGCCGCCGATGCATGGCATCAAACCAGCCGCGACTGAACCATCGCCGCCCCGACGAAGGAGGCAAACAAGGGATGCGGCTCGAAGGGGCGCGACTTCAGTTCGGGATGGAATTGCACCCCGATGAACCACGGATGGTCGTCATATTCGACGATCTCTGGCAGCACGCCGTCGGGTGACAGGCCTGAAAAACGCAAGCCATGCTGCTCGAGCCGCTCCTTATAGGCGGTGTTGACCTCGTAGCGGTGGCGGTGGCGTTCCGAAATCTCAGTGGCGCCGCCATAGATCCTGGAGACCCGGCTGCCCCGCGTGAGCACCGCCGGATAGGCGCCGAGGCGCATGGTGCCACCGAGATCGCCGGTTTTTGACCGCTTTTCCAGCTCGTTGCCGCGCAGCCACTCCGTCATCAGGCCAACCAGCGGTTCGGGCGTCGGACCGAATTCGGTCGAATTCGCCTGTTCGATGCCGACCAGATTGCGCGCGGCCTCGATCACCGCCATCTGCATCCCGAAGCAGATGCCGAAATAGGGCACGTTGCGTTCGCGGGCGAACTGCGCCGCGCGGATCTTGCCCTCGGCGCCGCGCTGACCGAAGCCACCCGGCACCAGGATGCCGTTGACGTGTTCAAGAAAGGGCGCAGGATCTTCGTTTTCGAAAACCTCGCTCTCGATCCAGTCGAGATTGACTTTCACCTTGTTCGCAATACCCCCGTGCGACAAGGCCTCGATCAGCGATTTATAGGCATCCTTCATCCCGGTGTACTTGCCGACGATGGCAATCGTCACCGCGCCTTCGGGGTTGCGTATCCGTTCGTTGATGACGTGCCAGCTTTGCAGCGCCGGCGGAAGCTTCGGAGCGATGCCGAACGCCGCCAGCACCTCGTCGTCGAGGCCGGCGGCGTGATAAGCCTCCGGCACAGCATAGATGTTGTCGACGTCTTGCGCCTCGATCACGGCACTTTCGCGCACGTTGCAAAACAGGCCGAGCTTGCGCCGCTCTTCCCTGGGAATCGGACGGTCGGTGCGGCACAGCAGGATGTCCGGCTGGATGCCGATGGAACGCAGTTCCTTGACCGAATGCTGGGTTGGTTTGGTCTTCAACTCGCCGGCACTGGGAATGAACGGAAGCAGCGTCAAATGAATGTAGATCGCGTGGTCACGCGGAAGATCGTTTTTGATTTGGCGGATCGCCTCGAAGAACGGCAAGCCCTCGATATCGCCGACGGTGCCGCCGATCTCACACAGCACGAAATCGAAATCGTCGTTGCTGTCGAGAATGAAATCCTTGATCGCATTGGTGACGTGCGGGATCACCTGGATGGTGGCGCCAAGGTAATCCCCGCGCCGCTCCTTGGTGAGGATGTCCTGATAGATGCGCCCGGTAGTGATGTTGTCCGCCTTGGTGGCGGGACGCCCGGTGAAGCGCTCGTAATGGCCGAGATCGAGGTCGGTCTCCGCCCCGTCATCGGTCACGAACACCTCGCCATGCTGATATGGCGACATCGTTCCGGGATCGAGATTGAGATAGGGATCGAGCTTACGCAGCCGGACCTTGTACCCACGTGCCTGCAGCAGCGCGCCGAGAGCCGCCGATGCCAGACCTTTTCCGAGCGAAGAAACCACGCCGCCGGTGATGAAGATATACCGCGCCATGGGACCTAACCTTTAAGGCTGCCGGCGCGATTCGCCAAAGCGAATCGCTTGGTCGCAACGAACATTTTGCCAGCCTGTGGGTGACGTAAAAATTAAAGCGTTATCAGGATCTTGATAGAAATTTCTGATGCGGGACGACAGGTGCCATCCCGCATGGCGATCCTGCTTTATTGCGAACGCGGTGCCTGCGGGCCGGACGGTGCGGGCTGATTCTGCTGCTCGTCGGACTTCTTCAACGAATCCAGAACACCTCCGCCGCTGGTCGGCGGAGCTACCGGTGTCGCTCCGCCTGCCGGCTGCGACGCAGGAGCAATGATCGAACTCGGCTTGCGATCGTAGCTTGCGAGCCACGACAGGAACAGGCTGGTGATGAAGAATCCCACGGCGAGCACCGCCGTCGTGCGCGTCAACAGGTTCGCGGTGCCCCGGCTCGACATGAAACCGGCACCACCTCCGACGCCGAGGCCGCCGCCCTCGGATTTCTGCAGCAGCACGGTCGCGATCAACGTCGCGACGATCATCAAATGGACTACGATAACAACAGTCTGCATTCTCTACCTTCCGTCGCAAACCAAAACCGCCGGCGACCGGCCGCATCTCGGGCTTGCGGGGTTTGAAGTCGCGCGGTGTTACACGATCCGACGGGGCATTGTCACCCCCGGGGGATCACCATTCCCCCCGGCACCGCTTTGCCGTTAGTTAGGGACAATCGCCCGCAATCGCAAGAAAATCGGCCGCCTTGAGGCTGGCGCCGCCGATCAGGGCGCCATTGACGTTGGCCACCGCCATCAATTCCCGGGCGTTCGAGGGTTTAACCGAGCCGCCATAGAGAATGCGAATCCTCGCCCCCTCTCCGTTAAACCGCCCGACCAGAATATCTCGTATAAACTTATGAATTTGCTCAACATCTCCCGCAGTCGGGGTCAGGCCGGTGCCGATCGCCCAGACCGGCTCATAGGCGACGACCAGGTTATCGGCGCGCGCGCCATCCGGCAGTGAGCCGTTGAGCTGGCCGCGGCAAATATCCAGGGTTTGCCCGGAATCGCGCTGCTGCTGGGTTTCGCCGATGCAGACGATGGCGGTGAGGCCAGCGCGCCAGGCGGCCTCGGCTTTCTGCCGAACCAGCCCATCGCTCTCGCCATGATCGGCGCGGCGTTCCGAGTGGCCGACAATGACGGCGCTGGCGCCGGCATCCGCGAGCATTTCGGCGGAAAGATCGCCGGTGTGGGCGCCGGAAACCTTCGGGTGACAATCCT
Source organism: uncultured Alphaproteobacteria bacterium (assembly GCA_963786045.1). Classification (GTDB taxonomy): domain Bacteria; phylum Pseudomonadota; class Alphaproteobacteria; order Rhizobiales; family Xanthobacteraceae; genus Bradyrhizobium. Next base: position 514,962 of record CAWAXR010000009.1, read on the forward strand.
GCCCTCCGATCGCCAGCCCTTTTGAAGCGCGCGTCCTTTCTGCGAAACCGGCAATCAACGTCGCCGGCGGGCAAACCAGCAAATCCGCCTTGCCGGCAACCTTGGACGCGCCGGCCAGCATCGCCTCAAACTCAGCCATGGACGCCTTGAGGCCGTTCATTTTCCAGTTGCCGGCGATCAGCGGCCGAATGGAGTTGGTCATGTCCAGATTTCCGTCAATGAGTGGAACCACCAAGCGCTAGCAGAGCCCGCACGGCTGTGCCAGATACCGGCGACGAGGTTCCCCTCGCCGTTAACCGGTCCGATTGGCCCACGGCGCCAAGGTTGCGACGAGGCGGCCGCCACTTTATGATGCCTTATCAACTCGGTGACGCCCGTTTGCGGAATTCGATTATGAATTTCCTTTGGGCGAGCCCCGGTTCCCTCCTGCCAACAAGTTGGACCCATGCTTCGAGGAATGCGCAAAGCCTCATCAAACTGGCTCGGCAAAATCGTTATGGCCACCGTGATGGGCGTCCTGATCGTCAGTTTCGGCGTCTGGGGCATCGCCGACATTTTCCGGGGTTTTGGCCAGTCGACGCTGGCCAAGGTCGGCCGAACCGAGATTTCGGCCGAGCAGTTCCGCCAGATCTATACCGAAAGGCTGCAGCAAATCGGCCGCCAGTTCGGCCGTCCCCTGACCATGGATCAGGCCCGCGCCTTCGGGCTCGATCGCCAGGTGCTGCAGCAAACCATCGCGGAAGCAGCGCTTGACGAGGAAGCGCGGCGGCTTGGACTTGGACAGTCCAACGACGAAACCATGCGCATGATCTTCAACGATCCCAATTTCAAGGGGGTCAACGGCAACTTCGACCCGGCGCGTTTCCAGACGGTGATCCGGCAATTCGGCTACAGCGAACAGCGTTTTATCGCCGAACAGCGGCGCGTGTCGCTGCGACGTCAAATTGCAGGGACGATAGGCGCCGGCATCGCCCCCTCGAAAGTCCTGCTCGACGCTATGGCGCGGTTTCAGGACGAAAAGCGCACCATGGAATACGTCAGGCTCGACGCCACGCAGGCCGGAACTATCGATCCGCCGTCGCCCGAGGCGCTGGCGGCCTATTTCGACGATCACAAAACGCTGTTTCGCGCGCCCGAATACCGCAAGATATCCTTTGTCGCGGTTACGCCCGAAGAGATCGGCAAGTGGTCTGAGGTCTCCGACGAGGATGCCAGGAAAGCATTCGAGCAGCGCCGGGATAAGCTCGGAACGCCGGAAAAACGTCAGGTTTCGCAGATCGTCTTTCCGAATGCGGAGGAAGCCCTGGCGGCGCGCAACCGGATCGCATCCGGATTATCGTTCGAGGATCTTGCCAAGGAACGCGGCCTCAATCCGTCCGACGTCGACCTCGGCGTCATTGCGAAGTCAGCGATTGTGGATGTCGCCATTGCGGACGCCGCCTTCTCGCTGCAGTCCGGCGAGGTAAGTCAGCCGGAGCAGGGCAAGTTCGGCTACGCCCTGGTCAAGATCGGCAAGATCGAACCGGCAGCCATACCAACATATGAAAGTGTCGCCGCCGAGCTCAAGAAGGAGATTGCCGGCGAACGCGCGCGCTCCAAGGTCGCGGAGCTCCGCGACAAGGTGGAAGACGAGCGTGGCGGTGGCGCGAGCGTTATCGAAGCTGCGCAAAAACTGGGGCTCGCCGCCGTCACCATCGACACCGTGGATCGCTCGGGCCGCCTTCCCAGCGGCCAGCCCGCATCGAACATCCCCCCCGGTCTCGATGTCGTCTCGCAGGCCTTCAACAGCGACGTCGGCGTCGACAACGACCCCATCCAGTTCGGCGGCGGCTATGTCTGGTACGATGTTCTGGCCATCACTCCGTCACGCGAGCGCAGCCTCGACGAAGTCAAAGACCAGGTCGAGGCAAAATGGCGCGACGACCAGACCGCAAGCCGGCTGCGCGCCAAGGCCACCGACATGGTTCAGAAGCTGGAACAGGGCGGTAAACTTGCCGACGAGGCTGCCCAGGCCGGACTGAGTGTCGAGACCGCCAGCGGATTCAAGCGCGATGCATCTCAGCCTGGCCTGCCCGCCAGCGTCATCGCGGCAGCGTTCCGCGTCGCCAAGGATGGGGTCGGACAAACTCCCGACATTGCCTCCAACGCGTGGATCGTCTTCCGCGTCACCGATATCAACGTGCCGCCGGTCGACCTTGCCTCGGACGAGATGAAGAAACTGAAGGAAACCGTCCAGCGCGGCCTGACCGACGAGCAGCTTGCGGAATACATCACCAGGCTTGAATCGGAGATCGGCACTAGCGTGAACCAGACTGCTTTCGCGCAGGCGACTGGCGCAAACAGCGAACCATGAGTGAAAGTGCCGTCACCCACATGAAATGTAATTTTCCTCATTGTTACCGTGAGGGTTTTGTATTTGCGTTTTCCTGAAAGCACGTGATGGACAACCTCAAATCTATCATCGGAAAGGTCGCTACCGGCGCGACACTGTCGCGTGACGAGGCGGCGGCCGCCTTCGACAGCATGATGTCCGGCGAGGCAACTCCCTCGCAGATGGGCGGATTGCTGATGGCGCTTCGCGTCCGTGGCGAAACCGTCGACGAGATCACCGGCGCGGTATCGGCGATGCGCGCCAAGATGCTGCGCGTCAAGGCACCCGCCGATGCAGTCGACATCGTCGGCACCGGCGGTGACGGCTCTGGCTCGGTCAACGTGTCGACTTGCGCCTCCTTCATTATCGCAGGCGCAGGCGTCCCCGTCGCCAAACACGGTAATCGCGCGCTGTCGTCGCGCTCGGGCGCAGCCGACGTCCTGTCGTCACTTGGAGTGAAGATCGACATCGCGCCCGAGCATGTCGGCCGCTGCATCGCCGAGGCTGGAATCGGCTTCATGTTCGCGCCATCGCACCATCCCGCCATGAAAAACGTCGGTCCGACCCGCGTCGAACTGGCAACACGCACCATCTTCAATCTGCTGGGGCCACTGTCCAATCCCGCCGGGGTAAAACGACAGATGGTCGGGGTTTTTTCGAAGCATTGGGTGCAACCGCTGGCGCAGGTGCTGAAGAATCTCGGCGCCGAATCGGTTTGGGTGGTGCACGGCTCCGACGGCCTTGATGAAATCACCCTTACCGGCCCGACCTTCGTCGCGGCGCTGGAAAACGGCACGATCCGCACCTTCGAGGTGACGCCGGAGGAAGCCGGCCTGGCCCGCGTCGCCGGCGAGGCGCTGAAGGGTGGCGATGCAAATGCCAACGCGGTCGCGCTGCAAAGCGTGCTGGACGGAATGCCGAGCCCGTATCGCGATGTCGCGGTGCTGAACGCCGCGGCGGCGCTGATCGTGGCGGGCCGCGCGAAAAGCTTGAAGGAAGGCGTGGTGCTCGGCACCAGGTCGATCGACAGCGGCGCGGCAATGGCGCGACTGAAACATCTCATCGCGGTCTCCAACGGCTGAGCGCGGATCCTCCGATGTCCGATATCCTGACCAGGATCGAGGCCTACAAGCGCGAGGAGATCGCCGCCGCCAAGCGCGCCTGTCCGCTGGCCGGCCTCGAAGCCAGGGCCAAAACGGCACCGGCGCCGCGCGGCTTTGTCACCGCGATCCGCCGAACGCTTGCGCGCGGCGGCTATGCGCTCATCGCCGAAGTGAAGAAGGCTTCGCCATCGAGAGGTCTGATCCGCGCTGATTTCGATCCGCCCGCGCTTGCCAAAGCCTATGAGGCCGGAGGCGCCACCTGCCTGTCGGTGCTGACCGACGCGCCATCGTTCCAGGGCCATCTCGATTTCATGGTGGCGGCCCGCGCGGCGACCGCGCTGCCGGTCCTGCGCAAGGATTTCATCTACGATACCTATCAGGTGGTGGAGTCCCGCGCCTATGGCGCCGATTGCATCCTGATCATCATGGCCGCACTTGACGACGCCACGGCGCGGGACATCGAGGACGCAGCCATTGCGCTCGGCATGGACATCCTTATCGAAATCCACGACCGCGCCGAACTCGACCGCGCATTGAAGCTTCGCTCGCCGATGATCGGCGTCAACAACCGAAACCTGCGCACCTTCGAGACCACGCTTGCAACCAGCGAGGCGCTTGCGCCGCTGATCCCGAAAGATCGCCTGATGGTTGGCGAGAGCGGCATCTTCGCACCCGCCGATCTCGCCCGGCTGGCCCGCCTGGGCATGTCGACATTCCTGGTTGGCGAAAGCCTGATGCGGCAGGCCGATGTGGCGGCGGCAACCCGTGCCCTGCTGGCGCGCGGCGATGCCGTGAACGCGACCGGGACGCACTGAGACATGGCGCGCGGGTCATCCAAGGACAACTCTGCCCTCACCCATATCGACGCGAAGGGCGAAGCGCGGATGGTGGACGTATCCGCCAAAGCTGCGACCGAACGGATGGCGGTGGCCGAAGGCCGCGTCGTCATGAGCAAGGCGACGCTCGCATTGATCGTTTCGGGCAATGCAAAAAAGGGTGACGTCCTGGGCACCGCGCGTGTCGCCGGCATCATGGCGGCAAAGCGCACCGCGGACCTCATACCATTGTGCCATCCGCTGGCCTTGTCGAAGGTTACGCTGGACATTACGCCGGACGAAAAGCTGCCCGGCTGCATTGTCCGTGCCGCCGTGAAAGTCACCGGCCCGACCGGCGTCGAGATGGAGGCGCTGACTGCGGTTTCGGTCGCCTGCCTGACGATCTACGACATGATCAAGGCAGTGGAACGCGGCGTGCGCATCGAAGGCATTCATCTGGTCGAAAAACTTGGCGGCAAGTCCGGGCATTATCGCGCCGGGGATTGAGCCGCGGAAAAAAGGCGGAGCCCTCCCGCTTCACGCTCAGCCTGCGTTGCGATGCCGCTCGCGATAGGTGCGGGTCTTCATCCGGTTCCCGCACAATGTGGACATGCACCACCGCCGGGTGGCCGGCTTCGACCTGTCGAAGAACACGCGGCGGCACTCCTCGGCTGCGCACATCTTGAGCCGCCCCAAAGTTCCCTTGACGGAACCAACGTAGAGTTCGGCCGCTATCTCCGACATCCCGGCCAGGGGATCGCCTCGCGCCGGAACGAGCGTCATGTCGCGGTCATTGCACGCTTCCACGACCAGTGGAAATGCTCGCAGGGCGCTGTTGAATGATCGAATGGCATCCTTGTTTTTTCGTCGTTCGGCTGGATCGCACGCAAGATATGCCCGGATGCCTTTCCGCAGCTGTAGCGCGGCGTCGAACATCGCGGGCGTAATCCTCGCACCCACGACAAGCAGCCCGCGCTCTGACATCCACGCCGCGAGTTCACGCGGATCCGTCAGTGCGTCACTTTGCACATGCTGCACGCCATGATGCGCGAAATGCCTGATGTCGAGCGAATTGGCGAAATCATAGAGATTTGCCAGCTCGTCCGGAATTTTGAATTTCCTGGATTCTTTCGACATCTTGACACCAGTAAATCACATTTACCGGTTGACAGCAACAAACACCAGTATAACACTTATGATGGTGTCAGATGACGAACGTTCGGACGGAGGCGATCTGTGAGCAATCACGCTGCATCGACTGATCCACGATTTTTTTATGGCTGGCTCGTCGTCTTGGCCGCATTCGCGGTAACTTTCGTCGGCTTCGGCAGCGCTTATACGTTCAGCGCCTTTGTCGAACCGCTGCAGCGGGAATTCGGCGCCTCGCGCGGATCGGTGTCGCTGGTGTTCTCGCTGGCCGGATTCCTTTACTTCGGCCTTGGGATCGTCAGCGGCCCCCTCGCCGATCGTTTTGGTGCACGCCGTCTCGCCGTTGCCGGCATGATTTTGACCGGACTTGGGCTGGCAGCCGCAAGCGCCGCCCGCAACCTGCTGGAGGTATACGCCGCTTACGGACTTGGTGTTGGGCTCGGCGTCGGCTGCGCCTATGTGCCGGCCATTGGCGCGGTACAGCGTTGGTTTGTCCGCCGTCGCGGCTTTGCTTCCGGTCTGGCCGTGAGCGGTATCGGAGTCGGAACGCTGCTGATGCCGCCGCTGGCCTCGCAGTTGATCGAATTGCTGGGATGGCGCGACGCCTATCTTGTGCTCGGAGGTCTTGCCACCACCATGGGCGCAGGGGCAGCTCTCCTGATTGAGAACGATCCTCGCGACCGCGGGCTCCGGCCCGACGGTGATCCGCAGCGACCCGGCGCCCAGCCGCTGCGGCGGGAGGGCACCTCGGTGCGCGAAGCGATCCGATCGCGCCGCTTCATTGGTCTTTACGCCAGCTGTTTGATCTGCTCGTTCGGAGTTTTTGTACCGTTCGTTCATCTCGTACCCTATGCTCGGGACCATGGTGTTGCGCTCCTCCTCGGCGGTATTGCTGCTGGGCGTGATCGGCGTCGGCAGCACAGCTGGGCGCTTCTTCCTTGGCGGCATCGCCGACCGGATGGGCCGCCCGTTTTCACTGCTGCTGATGTTCGCGGGAATGGCGCTCGCATTGGTGACCTGGGTAATTTCGGTGGACATCTGGTCGCTGACCGCCTTCGCGCTCCTCTATGGAGTGTTCTATGGCGGTTGGGTCGCAGTACTTCCGGCCGTGGTGATGGACTATTTCGGCGGCCGCCACGTCAGCAGCATCATCGGCGTGCTCTACACCAGCGTGGCGTTCGGCACGCTGGTCGGCCCGAGCGCCGCCGGTTTTGCCTTCGACCTCAGCCACAGCTATGTGCTGCCGATCATGGCCAGCGCCGGCGCCAACATCATCGCCGCTGTCATCGTGGCCGTGATGTCGAAGGCCTCCCTTCAGGAAAACGCCTGACCGGAATCGCAATGTCCGCAATTATCGCGCGGATCTGAAGTCAGATTAACTGACGATTAACCCAAATCGCTAACCTCACCTCCATACCGGCAATGTAGCTATGTGTCGGCCGAGGCTTGAGAAACCGCTTCGGCGTCGAACACCGGCAGCAGCGATAAGTCCCATGACGGCAGACGGTACCGCCTTCTTCAATTTCAAATTGAATGTCAGAGCATTCGTTCGCAGCGATCCGATCCGCTGGCTTGTCGTCGGCGGCGTCTTCCTGATCGCCGCAATCACGATCGGCACCACGATCATGGCCGGAATTTTTCGCGAGCGCGCGTTGACCAACCGCGAACGCGAACTGCAAAACACCGTGCTGTTGCTGGCGCGTCACTTCGACCAGCAACTCGACGATTTCACCGCCATTCAGAGAGACATTGTCGCGCAAATCCAGTCGGCCCGAAATTCGTCCGAAATTTTCAAGGGGCAGTTGGCCACCCTCGAATGGCACGAAGTGCTGAGGGCGAAAGTCGGCACCGATTCCGGTTTCGGTGGCATCAATCTGTTTAATGAACAGGGAATGCTGATCAATTCGTCGCAGGCCTGGCCGGTCGCGGACATCAAAATCAATGACAGAGCCTATTTCAAGGCCTTCAAGTCTGGTGCTGCAACCGCGCCTTCGGTCGAACTGGTACAGGGCCACTTCTCGGGGGCCTGGGTAACCGTCATCGCGAATCAGGTGACCGGGCCGAAGGGCGAGTTTCTCGGGGTCGTTACCAGGGCCATTGCGCCAGCCGCCTTCGAAAAATTCTTCGCATCCGCGGCGCTTGAGCAAGATGCAACGATTTCCCTGCACCATCGCGAGGGTACGCTGTTGGCGCGTTACCCCCAGGCCGCCGAGGCGATCGGACGGAATTTCAAGACAGGCATCATCCGCCAGCAGACGCTTTTTACCAGCGACCATGACTCCGCGCGCCTGACCAGCCCGATCGATGGCAAGAACCGGCTGGTCTCGGCCCGCGCCTTGGCAAATTTTCCAATTGTCGTTGTCGCGACCACGACGATATCGGCGGCGCTCGGTGAATGGCGGGAACAAACCAGATTTATGATCGCCGTGGCCGGCCTCTTCGTGCTCGTGATAACGACGATGCTGTTCCTCGTCATTCGCAAATTGTCGCAGCAACATCGAATGGAAAAGCAGCGCCTGGACACCGCGATCAACAACATGACGCAAGGCCTGCTGCTGTTTGATTCCTCACAGCGGCTGGTCGTCTGCAATCAGCGCTACCTTGAAATGTACGGCTTGTCGGCCGACATACTGAAACCGGGCTGCACGTTTCGCGATGTTGTCGCCTATCGCCAGGCCACCGGATCTTTTGAGGGCAACATCGACGAATACTGCTCGCGTATTCTGCGCGAGATCGGACAAAGAAACTCCAGGGTCATCGACACCCCGGACGGACGCTCGATTCAGATCATAAACGAACCGTTGACGGATGGCGGATGGGTGGCAACCCACGAGGATATCACCGAGCGCACCCGCGCCGAGGAGCGTATCAGACATCTCGCGCACTACGACGCGCTGACCGACCTGCCGAACCGCGCATTGTTTCATGAACGACTGAAACAGGAGCTCGATCATATCCCGCCGGGAGAGCAACTGGCGGTACTGTATATCGACATCGACGAATTCAAGAGCGTCAACGATTCGCTCGGACACATGATTGGCGACGAGTTGTTGAAATCCGTGGCCATGCGGCTCGGCCAGTGCATCGACGGCTCCGACTTCGTCGCGCGGCTGGGAGGTGACGAATTCGCCATCGTTCAGACCGCGGTCACGGACCCGGCCGAAGTCGTCGACCTCGTCACGCGGGCATACGACGCGATCCGCGCTCCTTTCGAGTGCCTGGGCCACCACCTTACATCGGACGCCAGCATCGGCATTGCCCTGGCACCGCAGAATGGAGCCGACCTCGAACAAATCCTCAAGAATGCCGATCTGGCGATGTATGCCGCCAAATCGGCGGGGCGAAGGACCTGGCGTTTCTTCGACCCGGCCATGGACGCGCACGTTAGGGCACGCCGAATGCTGGAGACAGACCTGCGCAAGGCACTCGCGGACGGGGCGCTGGAGGTTTTCTACCAGCCGTGCGTCGGTCTGCAGAGCAACAAGATCACCGGCTGCGAAGCGCTGGTGCGCTGGCGGCACCCCGAACGAGGCATGATTTCTCCCGCCGAATTCATCCCGATCGCCGAAGAGACCGGTCTCATCAACGAGCTCGGCGAATGGGTACTGGCCACGGCTTGTGCGGAGGCCACGACATGGCCCGACGACGTCAAGCTCGCTGTCAACGTCTCGCCGGTCCAGTTCAGAAGCGGCACGCTGGCATTGAAGATCGTTGCGGCGCTGGCGGCCTCGGGACTTCCGGCAAGCCGGCTGGAACTGGAGATCACCGAGGCGGTGCTGATCCGCGATGACGATGCCGCCCTCGAGATCCTGCACCAGCTTCGCGCCATCGGTGTGCGGATCGCGCTTGACGATTTCGGCACCGGCTATTCCTCGCTGAGCTATCTGCAGCGTTTCCCCTTCGACAAGATCAAGATCGATCGCTGCTTCGTCAACGATATCGCCGAGCCCGGCGGCTCCTCCATTGTTCAGGCGGTGGTGAACATCGCCGCGGCGCGGCATATGACGACCACGGCGGAGGGCGTTGAAACGCAACGGCAGCAGGAACTGCTGGGCGCGCTCGGCTGCACCGAAATGCAGGGATATCTGTTCAGCGCGCCAATTCCGGCCGCGGAAGCCAAACGAATTTTGTTTGCGCACCGCGCACGGCCGGCTGCCGTGGCCTGAGTTTCGGGTACTTCGAGGCAGGCGTCACGCCGCCCCGGCCACATCGGCATTCGGTCGCATCAGGTCAGTTTCGAGTCGTTGCCTCCGGCGGCGATGGCGCCGGCCCGCCCGCGTTGACGGTGACGCCGCGCAACAGATTGTAGGCGGCGGCGAGCGCCTTGTCGTCCTTCTCGGCCGCGGGGACATAGGATTGCGACCCCCTCTCCTCCGCCCCTTCGGCGGAGAGATGTCCGCGTATCGACGCCTCACCCTTGATTTCCGAACGGCCCTTCAACGCGTCGGGCACATCCTGCCGCACCTCGATGTCGGGCGAGATTCCCTTCGCCTGGATCGATCGGCCGGACGGCGTAAAATAGCGCGCGGTGGTCAGCGCCAATGCGCCGTTGCCGGAGCCGAGCGGGATGATCGTCTGCACCGAGCCCTTGCCGAACGAGCGGGTGCCGATCAGCGTCGCGCGATTGTGGTCGTGCAACGCGCCCGCGACGATCTCGGACGCGGAGGCCGATCCGCCATTGATCAGAACGACGAGCGGTTTGCCTTTGGTAAGATCCCCACCCCGCGCGGCAAAGCGCTGGGTCTCCTCCGGTCTGCGGCCCCGCGTCGATACGATCTCGCCTCGCGCCATGAACGTGCTTGACACGGAAACCGCCTGATCGAGCAATCCACCCGGGTTGTTACGCAGGTCGACGACATAACCGGCGAGGTTCTCCGACGGGATTTGTTTCGATATGTCGACGATCGCCTTCCTCAGTTCATCGGTGGTCTGTTCGTTGAACGAACTGATGCGGATATAGCCGATATTGCCGCCGTCGGTGTGGTAGCTGACCGGGCGCACGCGGATGATTTCGCGCACAATCGTCACGTTGATCGGTGACGCCGCGCCCTTGCGGGTAATGCTGAGCCGGATTTTCGTATTGACCGGCCCCTTCATCTTGTTCACGGCCTGCTCCAGGGTCAGCCCCTGAACCGGCTCGTCATCGATTTGGGTGACCAGATCGCCGGACATGATGCCGGCCTCCGCCGCGGGCGTGCCATCCATCGGCGCAACCACCTTGACGAGGCCGTCTTCCATGGTGACCTCGATACCGAGCCCGCCGAACTCGCCGTGGGTCGTATCCTGCATTTCGCGCCAGGCGCTTTCGTTCATGTACCGCGAATGGGGATCGAGCGAGGAAATCATGCCGTTGATCGCGCCCTCGACCAGCTTGGCGTCGACGGGCTTTTCGACATAGTCGGTCCTGACGCGTTCGAACACCTCGCCAAACAGATTGAGTTGCGAATAGGTATCGGTGCCGACCATGGCCCTGGCCGTCGCGACCCATTGCGCGCCCTGGGGCCCGGTGACGAGAAGGGTCAGGCAGACACCCGCGGCCGCGCCGAGGAAGAACAGGGAATTCTTGCGCATGGATGGCGAACCTTCTCGCTGTCGATGGCGGCCGATACGGCCGGTAACAAGACACGCGTCCTGCGGACCGGACAGTAGGCCAAACCTTTTGGGTGTCATTGAGGCTGCTCAAGGAGCAGCCTCAGACACCGCCAGCGAATATAGGCGTTGCGCCATTGCGGCAAAACCGGAATTCCCCTTCCTGTCCAATTTGTAATTGGCGTGAAGTGGTTCGCTCCGGCCAACCGGGATTCAGCGGCCGTAGAGACCGGTCAATGTCGCCTTCGCCAGCGTATGGAAGTGCAGATCGAAACCGACCAGCGCGGCCGATGCCGCATCGTTCTTTGCGTCCGGCAGCTTGTCGACGTCGACGGCAAACACCGTGATCTGGTAACGGTGCGGCTTGTCGCCGGCCGGCGGACAGGGGCCACCATACCCGCCCGAGCCGAAATCGGTTCGGCTCTGGATCGCCCCCTTGGGCATCAACTTCTTCTTCACATCGCCGGCGCCCTTGGGCAACGACGCGACGGCCGGCGGAATATTGAACACAACCCAGTGCCACCAGCCGCTGCCGGTCGGCGCGTCCGGATCATAGATGCTGACGGCGAAGCTCTTGGTGCCGCTCGGCGCTCCGCTCCAGCTCAGGGACGGCGAGACGTTGCCGCCGGTGCAGCCGAACCCCTTGAACACCTGCTCATTGGCGATGGTGCCGCCCTCTTTGATTTCGGAGCTCGTCAGGCTCATGCTCTGTGCATTCGCCAAATTCGCGCCCAACACGCCCACACCGAGCGCTGCGATCCAGACCGCCAGTTTTGTCATGACAATTCGTCTCCCCTAATAAGCCAGGCTTCGTTGGATGGTCCCGTACTTGCACAGGTTGTAGCAATTTTCGGGATGACATGGAAGTTGGGCAAGTCATGGGAGATGACGGAAGCGATCGGCGACGGCTTACCTGAGCCCGCGCAATCAGTTATGGATATTCTCAAGGCGCAAGGCCGGTTCGTCGAGAACCGGCCGGCGCTTGCCACCGGAAATAATTCCGGGGCGGACATCGGGAGGATCACCATATGCTCAAATCTGTTTCGATCGCTGCTGCCGCGCTCGCGTTTGGCGCTATCGGCGTCATCGTTCTGCCGCTGCCCGGCCAGCGCGTGGCCGCGCAATCGGCCGGAATGTACGTCAACGCCGTGGACCTCGATATCGTGCCGGCCGAACGCGAGAAGTATCTGGCGGCGATCACCGAGAATGGCGCCGCGGCGGCCAAAGAGCCGGGCTGCCGCCGGTTCGACATCCTCAACCTTGCGAGCGATCCGAACCATTTCTTCCTCTACGAAGTCTACGAGAGCGAAGCGGCATTCAAGGCGCACCGCGAGACCGAGCATTTCAAGAAATATATGGCGGCCACGGGCAACATGGTCGCCAAGCGCCTGTCCAGGCCGATGTCGGTGATGGCTGCAAACGCCAAGTAGCGAACAAGCGACGAGCGAGTAACGAAAATCGAATAACCCGCCGCTCCGGTTCATGCACAGCCGGTTTGGTTGCCGGCTGTGCATTTCCCGCATGGGCGCGCCGGATGCGCTGGCCTTAAGCATCTGATATTGGCGGGACGGCTTCCGGGGCAAGCGCGGCCGGAGATTTTGCAGGAGAACAAGATGAACGAAGCGACCCGCATCCCCGCGACCAGCGAACTCGGCGCCAGCAAGGAGGAATTCCAGAACCTTCACGAGTTCGTGCGCAAGGCGCGCGCCAACCTCAACCAGAATGCCTGGGATTATATCGTCGGCGCCGCCGAGACCGAGACCACGATGCGCCGCAACCGCATGGCGCTGGACGAGATCGCCTTCCGGCCGCGCGTGCTGCGCAATGTCGCTCGCGTGGATGCTTCCGCCGAGACGTTCGGCCGCAAACTGCGCCTGCCGGTGATGATGGCGCCGGTCGGCGCGCTGGAGATCTTCGATCCCGAAGGCGCTGCGGCCAGCGTCGCCCGCGGCGCCGGCCGGTTCGGTGCCGCCCACATGCTGAGCTCGGTCTCGGAGCCGGGCCTCGAGAAGGTCGCCGAGGCCGCGCCGGACGCGTTGCGCATCTATCAGCTCTACGTCCGCGGCGACGATGCCTTTGTCGAGGATCGCGTCAGCCGCGCGATCAAGAGCGGCTATACCGCGTTCTGCCTGACCGTCGACACCGCGCATTACAGCCGCCGCGAGCGCGATATCGCCAAGCGTTACGTCCGCGAAAGCCGCCTGCGCGCCACCGGCGGCGACTTCCAGAAGGGGCTGGAGTGGCGCACCGTCAAGCTGATCAAGGACAAGTACAAAATCCCGCTGGTCCTCAAGGGGATCGCCACCGCTGAGGACGCTGGCGTTGCGCTCGATCACGGCGTCGAGTGGATCTACGTATCGAACCATGGCGGACGCCAGCTCGACCACGGCCGCGGCGCCATGCATGTGCTGCCGGAGATCGTCGGCGCGGTGAAGGGCCGCGCGAAGATCATGGTCGACGGTTCGTTCTGCCGCGGCAGCGACATCGTCAAGGCGATCGCGATGGGCGCCGATCTCGTCGGCATCGGCCGCCTGCAATGCTGGGCGCTGGCGGCCGCCGGCGAAGCCGGAATCGTGCGGATGCTGGAGCTGCTGGAGGACGAGGTGATCCGGAGCCTTGGGCTGCTTGGGGTCACGAAATTTGCCGAACTCGACAAATCCTATCTGCATGCGGCGACGCCGACCAACCTGCCTCATGTCCTGAGCGCCTTCCCGCTGCTCGACATCGAGCCGTACCGGTATTGAGGGCCGATGAGCCCTCTCCTGCTGTCTCCGGGCGCGGCCGATGCGCTGTTGTTCGACCTCGGCCGCGTGGTGCTCGATATCGATTTCAGCAAGGTGGTCGCCTGCTGGGCCGGTCACGCCGGCTGCGAGCCCGCGCATCTCGCGGGACGATTCTCCTGGCGTGACGAATTTTATCAGCGGCACGAGAAGGGCGAGATCAGCGACGGCGAATTTTTTGCCGCGCTCCGCGCCTTGTTCGGCGTCGAGACTCTCCGACGCGCAGTTCCTGGAAGGATGGAATAAGATCTTCGCGGGCGAAATTCCCGGCATCGCGCCGCTCTTGGCGCGCGCCGCGCAACACCTGCCGCTCTACGCTTTCTCCAACACCAACGGCGCCCACGTCGAACATTTCTTGCCGACCTATGCCGACCTACTCGGCCATTTCCGCGAGATCTTTCTGTCCTCGGCGATCGGGCTGCGGAAACCCGACGCGGCGGCTTACGATCATGTCGTCAACGCGATCGGTGTGCCGGCCTCGCGCATCGTGTTCTTCGACGATCTCGCCGAGAACATCGAAGGCGCCAGGGCCCGGGGACTTCTGGCCGTTCACGTCCAATCTTCCGCCGACGTCGCCGCCGCACTCGACGCGCTCGGGATTTAGGGACTGGCAAGTAGCACGCGTTTTCTGATCCGAATTTCAAAAAGACAAGCAATGATGCCATGACCGCACGTCCGGGCCTCGTGGTTCGAGACGCGCGGCTTTGCCGCGCTCCTCACCATGAGGGATTGGCAAACCTCATCCTGAGGAGCGGCGTATTCGCCGCGTCTCGAAGGATGTAGCCCCGAACCGATCCTCCAGACACACCCCGCCCTTCCCGCGGCGCGATCGCGCCCGAGGTTTGCATCAACCTTGTCCCTCCCGATTAAAGAGGGCGCAGGGAAAGCCGGGTG
>CAWAXR010000010.1:0-163901 GCA_963786045.1 uncultured Alphaproteobacteria bacterium
CCGCCGATCTCACCGCGAAGATCTATTTCATCGCGACGTCGGCCGAATACACCCCGCCCGTCATCTACAGCCTGGATGAACGCAACAAGCTCGTCTACCTGATTCAGGCGCGGCCCTCGCGGCCCGACGTGTTGCGGGTCGGCCAGCCGATCAGCGTATTTCTCAACCCCAAGACACCCGTTGCGGACAGGCGATGACCGCGATACCGGCGTCCGCCTCCGACATCGCGATCGACGTCCGCGGACTGTCGAAATCATTCGACGGCCGCGAGGTGGTGCATGACCTCAGCATGCAGGTGAAGCGTGGCACGATCTACGGCTTCCTCGGTCCCAACGGCAGCGGCAAGACCACCACCATCCGCATGCTCTGCGGTCTATTGACGCCCGACAGCGGCGAGGGCAGGTGCCTCGGCTATGACATCCGCCGCGACGCCGACAAGATCAAGCGCCTGGTCGGCTACATGACGCAGCGCTTTTCCCTGTACCAGGATCTGTCGGTGCGGGAGAACCTGGAGTTCGTCGCACGGCTCTACGGCGTGCGCGATGCGCGCGGCGCCGCGCGCGACATGATCAAGCGGCTGGGGCTGAGCGGTCGCGAAGATCAGCTCGCCGGCGAACTTTCAGGCGGCTGGAAGCAACGTCTGGCGCTCGGCGCCTGCACCTTGCCCAATCCGCAGTTGCTACTCCTGGACGAGCCGACCGCTGGCGTCGACCCCAAGGCACGCCGCGATTTCTGGAACGAGATCCATGCGCTGGCAGCGGAGGGGCTGACGGTCCTGGTTTCCACCCACTACATGGACGAAGCCGAACGCTGTCACGAGATCGCCTATATCGCCTACGGCTACCTGCTGGCGCACGGCACCGTGGAGGAGGTGATCGCCAAATCGGCATTGTCGACCTATACCGTTACGGGCAACGACCTCCATGCGCTGCAGGATCAGCTCACCGGCAAGCCCGGTGTCGACATGGTGGCTCCGTTCGGGACCAGCCTGCATGTGTCCGGGCGCGACAGGGCCGCGCTCGATGCCACCATCGCGCCCTGGCGCGAGTACAAGGAATTGCACTGGCAGCACGGCGAGCCGTCGCTGGAGGATGTATTCATCGAACTGATGACCCGCTCGAAGGATAATTTCCAGTGAGCATGACGAGCCCGCCGAACCATCGAGACGAAGTCCCGGAGCCGCGCTTCGGCTTCTTGCGGCGCAGCTATGCGATGATGGCCAAAGAGTTCATCCAGCTCATGCGCGACCGCGTGTCGTTCGCCATGATCGTGATCATTCCGGTGATGCAGCTGTTGCTGTTTGGTTACGCCATCAACACCACGCCGCGCAACCTGCCTGCCGCGGTGCTGCTGCAGGAAGACAGCGATCTCGGGCGCTCGATCCTGAAGGCGCTGGAGAACACTTCCTATTTCCGCTTTACCCGGGAAGTGCACGATGTCGCCGAGTTCGACGACTTGTTGACGTCGGGCAAGGTGCTGTTCGGCGTGGAAATTCCGCGCGGCTTCGAGCGCGCGGTGCGGCGCGGCGACTACCCGGCGCTGCTGGTCGCCGCCGACGCCACCGATCCCGTGGCCGCAGGCTCGGCGCTCTCGGCGCTTGGTGTCGTGGTGCAGACCGCGCTGGCCCACGATCTGTTCACAGGCGATCCGCCGTCGCTGCCATTCGAGATCCGGGCGCACGCGCGCTACAACCCGGCGGCGTCGTCGCGGCTCAATATCGTGCCTGGTCTGGTCGGCACCATTCTCACCATGACCATGCTGATCTTCACCGCGCTTTCGGTGACGCGCGAGATCGAACGGGGCACCATGGAAAGCCTGCTGTCGATGCCGATCACGCCGGTCGAGGTGATGCTGGGCAAGATCATTCCCTATGTACTGGTGGGTTTCATCCAGGCCATATTGATCATCGGAATCGGCGTGCTGCTGTTCGGGGTGCCGGTGCGCGGCAGCCTGATCCTGCTGGCGCTGCTGTCGACGCTGTTCATCACCGCCAATCTTTCGATCGGCTACACGTTTTCGACCATCGCCCAGAACCAGCTGCAGGCGATGCAGATGTCGATCATGTTTTTCCTGCCGAGCATTCTGCTGTCAGGCTTCATGTTTCCCTTCATGGGCATGCCGGTGTGGGCGCAATATATCGGCGAGGGCCTGCCGCTGACGCATTATCTGCGGATCGTGCGGGCCATCATGCTCAAAGGCGCTGAACTGCCAAATCTGCGATATGACGCGTTGTCGCTGCTGGCTCTGATGCTGTTGGCGATGACAATCGCGGTGATGCGCTTCCGTCGCACGCTGGATTGATCGGGCGGTGCTGCCGGATCAACCCTGCTTCGCGGCCAGGTTCTCTACCTTGACCCCGTCACGTTCTTCGATGATCTCGGCGATCCACTGCCGGTGGCAATGGCTGTGGTCGCGCTCGTAGCAGAGGATGCAGACCGGCCCGGATTTCCTGACCAGCGCCGACAGTTCGTCGAGTTCTTCTCTCGCCTGCGGTGTTTTCAGATGCCTGGCATATATCTTGTGGAGGGCGTCGAACTGGCCGCTGCGCGCGGCCTCGCGGCCGTCCTTCGGCGTGCCGAGCCCGCGCAGATGCAAGTAGGAAATGCCGCGCTCATCGAGTCCCGCCGCAAGCTGATTTTCTGGAGAAGCCGGGGCGGCGCGAGGCGGCGACGGCGCGCACATCCACCAAAAGCTTCACGCTGGCGCGCTCGAGCTCGTCGAGCACCGATTTGGCCGGTGTCTGTTCATAGCCGATGGTGAAGAGCTTCCTGGGCCTGGCCATGGTGATACTTTGGTTACGCGACGCGCGCGATCAATTCCATCGCGCCGGCAGGGGCGCGGACCTTGCCCTCGTGGATCACATAGGCGAATACGTCGCGCGGGACCTGCTTCGGCTTGGTCGGATCGAAGCGTGGCAGGTCGTCCGGTTCGCCGCCATCGGCCCACAATTGCAAGCGCCTTGCCCAGGCATCGAGCTGTTTCGGGGGATAGCAGGTCCTGATCTCGTCATTGCCCTTTTGCAGCCGCGCGTAGACGAAGTCGCCGACGACGTCCGCAATCGCCGGATACTTGCCGTGCTCGGCGAACACCACGGGCGTTTCGAATTGGCGCAGCAGCGCGACGAAACCGGGCGCGCAAAAACTGTCGTGACGCACCTCGACCACATGTCGAAGCGCGCGCCCGTCAAGCTTGCGCGGCAGCAGCTCCAGAAACTTGCCGAAATCCGCTTCGTCGAATTTCTTGGTCGGCGCGAACTGCCAGAGCACCGGCCCCAGGCGGTCGCCGAGCTCGAGCAGGCCGGAATCGTAAAATCGTTTGATGGAATTGCCGGCTTCGGCCAGCACGCGGCGATTGGTGGCGAAGCGCGGGCCCTTCACCGAAAACACAAAACCGTCGGGCACCTCGCGCGCCCATTTGCGAAAGCTCTCCGGCTTCTGCGAGCCATAATAGGTGCCGTTGATCTCGATCGAGGTCAGCTTCGAGGCGGCATAGGCAAGCTCCTTGGCCTGCGCCAGCTTCTCGGGATAAAACACCCCGCGCCACGGCTCGAAGGTCCAGCCGCCGACGCCAATATAGATGCTCCCTGATTTCCCGGAGGCGGTCTTGGCGGTATTGAGGGGCTTGGTCACCGGCGGGGGTCTCGTCGCGAAAGGGCACGGGGCGGGCGAAGCCTAGTCAAATCATGCGGAATTTGCCAGTTCGCCGGTAGGTCGGCTGGCCGTGCCGCAGGATACCGGCGATGCGCGCCGCTTACCCTGTGCTGCCCCTTGCGAAGCGCCCCAACCATTCCTATCTGGTCTTTAACGGCGACGTCGATGCTTCATAGCTCCGGCGCTGGGACGACCACTGAATAGCTCGGCTGCGCCGGATGTACGCGCGCCCTCTGTTCGTGGTCGTTGGCATTTTCAGGGCCATTTCAGCCAAGCAGGCCCCCCTGATTGATCCGGGCAAAACACCACCGGGTGAAAATCCGGGCCCGTTTTGGCGGGTTCTGACCCTTTCCGCACCGCTGTTTTTGGCCCTTCCCTTGGCATCCCCTCAAGTGATCGGATATACGCTGGCGGCATGAACGACGCCATCCAACCGGGGCCCGTGAACCCGCCGCAGGCCGCTGGTTTCCCTCAGCTTTCGGTCATCGTCCCTACCTTCAACGAACGCGACAACGTCACCACGTTGTTTCGGCGGCTGGAGGCCGCGCTGGCCGGCACCGCGTTCGAGGTGATCTTCGTCGACGACAACTCCCCCGACGGTACCTGGGAAGTGGTGCGGGCGCTGGCGCGCGGGGATAGCCGAGTTCGCTGCATCCGGCGGATCGGGCGGCGCGGCCTCTCTGGCGCCTGCATCGAGGGCATTCTGGCATCGAGCGCGCCGTGCGCCGCCGTGATCGACGCAGACCTGCAGCACGATGAGACCCAGCTGTCGAAGATGTTGGCGCTGCTGCAGGGCGGCGAGTTCGACCTCGTGGTCGGCAGCCGCTATATCGAAGGCGGCAGCGCTGACAGTTTTGATCGCCAGCGGGCAGGGGCCAGCGCGCTCGCGACCGAAGTCGCCAAACGCGTGCTGCGGGTCAAGATCGCCGATCCCATGAGCGGCTTCTTCATGATCCGCAGGGATCGCTTCGAGCAATTGGCGCCGCAGCTCTCCACCCAGGGCTTCAAGATCCTGCTCGACATCGTCGCCACCGCGCACGGCAAGTTGCGCGTCAAGGAAATTCCCTACACCTTCGGCTCGCGGCAGCACGGTGAGAGCAAGCTCGAACTCGATGGTGGCGCTGGATTTCCTGGGCCTCGTGCTGGCCAAGCTGACCCGCGACGTGGTGTCGCTGCGCTTCCTCCTGTTTGCGATGGTCGGATCGATCGGTTTGATCGTGCATTTCGTGGCGCTGTACATCGCGCTCGAAGCCTTCGACTGGCCGTTTCCGGAAGCGCAGGCCTGCGGCGCGCTGTCGGCCATGACCAGCAACTTCATTCTCAACAATTTTCTCACCTATCGCGACCAGCGGCTGAGGGGACTTGCGATTTTGCGCGGCCTCTTGCTGTTTTATCTCGTCTGCAGCGTCGGCCTTCTCGCCAATGTGGGCGTCGCGTTCTCCGTCTACGATCAGGAGCCGATCTGGTGGCTGGCGGGCGCGGCCGGCGCATTGATGGGCGTGGTCTGGAACTACGCGATGTCCGGACTGTTCGTCTGGCGCAACCGATGAATTCCCCATGAGTCCGAACGAGGCCCGGCTCGTCCGCAACACCTCGCTCACGGTAGTGGCGCTGGTGGCGCTGCGGCTGGTCGGCGCCGCCTGGACGCCGCTGACCTTCGACGAAGCCTATTACTGGATGTGGTCGAAGCATCTCGCGTTCGGTTATTACGATCACCCTCCCGGCGTCGCCGTCGTTATCCGCCTTGGCACGCTGATTGCCGGCGACACCGAGCTCGGCGTGCGGCTGGTGTCGATCTTGCTGGCACTACCGATGAGTTTTGCGGTGTATCGCACGGCCGCGATCCTGTTCGGCGGCCAGCGCGTGGCGGCAACCGCGACCATTCTGCTCAACGTCACCCTGATGGCGGCGGTCGGTACGCTGATCGTGACGCCGGATTCGCCGTTGCTGGTGGCCTCAAGCCTTGTCCTGCTCTTCCTTGCCAAGGTGCTGGAGACCGGGCGGGGCGCATGGTGGCTCGCGGTCGGCGCCGCCGTCGGCGTGGCGCTGTTGTCGAAATACACCGCGCTGTTTTTTGGCCCGGCGATCCTGATCTGGCTGGTGAGTGTTCCAAAACTGCGCCGCTGGCTGATCTCGCCATGGCCCTATCTCGGCGGGGTTGCGGCACTTGCGATATTTTCGCCGGTCATTCTCTGGAATGCAGATCACCATTGGGTCTCCTTCATCAAGCAGATCGGGCGGTCCCGGATCGAGGATTTCAAGCCGTTATTCATCGGCGAATTGATCCCGACCCAGATCGCATTCGCAACCCCATTGGTGTTCATCCTGGGGGCGATGGGGCTCTACGCATTGTTCATGCGCGATGGCGGCGCGTTGGCCGCGCGAGCGCTGATCAACGCCATCTTCTGGACCGTCGTGCTGTATTTCATGTGGCATTCGTTGCACGCCCGCGTCGAGGCCAACTGGTTCGCGCCGGTCTATCCGGCTTTCGCGATCGCGGCCGCCGTGGCTGCGAACCTGACGCGATGGGAAAGACGCGGGCAACGCGTCGTTGATTTTTGCCTGCGCTGGGCATCGCCAGTCGGCATCCTGATGTTCGCGCTCCTGATCGTGCAGGCTAACACCGGGGCGCTTTCGGGATTCCGCCGTGATGCGACGGTTCGCAGCGTCGGCGTCGGCTGGCCCGCGCTCGCCGCCGGAATCGAGGCCGTTCGTGTCCGCACGGGCGCCGCTTGCGTGCTGGCGCCGGACTACGGCACCACGAGCTGGCTTGCCTTCTATCTTCCGAAAGGTACCTGCGTGGTGCAGCCCACCCAGCGCATTCGCTGGGTCAACATGCCCGAGCCAGATCCGGCGCTATTGTCCGGCAAGCTGCTATATGTCGACGAGGCGCGGCCGGCCGTGCAGCCCTACCTGAAAGACAGGTTTGCGCGGGTCGAGCGAGTTGCCGAGCTGAAGCGCATGCGCGGGCCGCTCACGATCGAAACCTACGGGCTTGATCTGCTCGAAGGCGCCAAAAGCGCCGTGCTCGACAATTCCCCGCCGCCGGAATTGCAGCCGTGAGCGGGCGTTCAGGCTGCGGGCTGCGCAGCTGAGGGCAGCTTCGGCCTGATCTCCGCGAGCGTCCTGTCGTTTTTGTGGATGGCGAGCATGTTGATCCCGGCCTCGATGATCTCGTATCCACGCTCTCCCAGCCATTGATGCAGCTTTCCAGCGTCTGTCTTGATCTTCTCGATCAGCATGATCGGGTGGCTTCGATCGATCGTGGCGCTTGCTCCCTCGAGCGCCTCCAGTTCCATCCCTTCGACGTCGATCTTGATCAGGTCGACGCGCGGCAGGCTGAATTCGTCGAGCATCAGTTTCCTGACGCTGACGGTGTTCTCATAGTCGATCGGCTGGCCGATGAACTCATTGCCTTTGCGCTGGCGCAGCTCGAGACTGCCGAAACTGGACGGAGTGAGATAGTCGGGATTCGGAATCTTCAGAATCCCGCTTTCCGACGACACCGCGCCATGCACCGCGATGGCGTTGAAGCAGTTATTGATCGCGATGTTGCCGGCAAGCGCATAGTAAATGCGTTCCTGCGCCTCGATGGAAAGGACGGATCCCCAGCCTGTCATCGACTTCGCCCACTCGACGGTATGGACACCGATATTGGCGCCGCAATCGATGGCCACCACACCGTCGCCGTGGTGCTTGCGGCGAAGCGCGAGCAAATTAACCGCCAGTTGGACTTCCGAAGGATCGAAGAAGGACGTTTCCAGGATCTGAAAGCCGACGCCATAACCGTGCTGCGAATCGAGCATGCGATAGTCCAGTCGGTTGACGATCATGGTTCCGTGATTGGAGGAGGCCAGTACGAATGCCAGCTTGCGCCCCACGCTTTGCATCGGTGTCTCCTGAAGGACTGGGAGGGGTGGCGCCATCGACCATTTTGAGCTGAGCGCCACGCGAATCGCGTTGGGCGAGTGTACTAGGACTTGGCGGGGACGACCACGCTGGGCTCGCCAGGCCGCTGCATCCAATTTTTTTGCGGGAGGTGTCGAACCCGCCCGGTCCGGAACGTCTTCCATCGGTGTCCCGTTGAATTCCGCCGAAGCGAGGTCATTCCATGAGCAATTCCACCGTGACATCCGCCAGCAGTCCCGCCCTGAAGCCCGCCGCCGAACTCGCGCGCGCCAGCGGCTTTCGTTTTCCCAACGAGAGCGCGGAGTATCGCCGCGCCCGCGAGGCGCTGCTGGTCGAGGAAATCGAGCTTCGCCGCCACATCGAGCGTGTCGCGGAACAGCGCCGCGCCTTGCCGCCGGGCGGCGAGGTCAAGAAGCAATATGCCTTCACGGGTGAAGGCGGCCGGGCATCGTTCGCCGACCTGTTCGGCGACAAGAATACGCTCGTGGTCTACAGCTACATGTTCGGCCCGCAGCGCGAGCGGCCGTGCCCGATGTGCACCTCGCTGTTGTCGGCCTGGGATGGCGAAGTGCCGGATATCCGGCAGCGCGTAGCGCTTGCCGTGGTGGCGCGATCGCCGATCGAGCGGCTTGTTGCGTTCAAGCACGAGCGCGGCTGGCGCTATCTGCCGCTCTACCAGGATATCTCCTCCGAGTTCAGTCGCGACTATTACGGGATGACCGAAAACGGCGGTGACGACGCGGGATTCAATGTTTTCACGCGGAAGGACGGTACGATCCGGCATTTTTGGGGCGGCGAGATGAATGGTGCGTCCGCGGATCCCGGACAGGATCCGCGTGGCGCGCCCGATCTGATGCCGCTCTGGACCATCCTCGACGTGACGCCCGAGGGGCGCGGGACCGACTGGTATCCGAAGCTGGGTTATTAGAGCGAAACCGCCAGCATTTTGTTCTGCAAATGTGCCGGCAACAACCGCGCATTTCGTATCAAAATGGGACTGCCCAACAACCGCCCGCACTTAATCCGCATTTAACTAAAAATCGCCTTAATGACGCTCCGCGCCTCTGCGAGATGGTTCACCGGAATTTCGGCGGACCACCGCGCGCAGGCCGCCGTTCGAATGTGTTTGAGGAACCTGCCTCATCGAACGGCGGCTGCGGGGGTATCAAGGTGGAACGAGTCTGGATGCGAGGCGGATGAGTACCAGTACAGTTGCGTGTTACAGTTTTTTGGCGTCCAAACCCAGAAGGTCAGCCCGGAAAACCACCTCTCAGAGCTTTTTCGCCAGCGCGGCGGTCACGGCCATCGTGCTTGGCTGCGCCTGGACGGTCTATGCCAATATTTTCGCTGCCAGTCCCTATCCGCAGCTCGGCAACGCCGGCCTCGATGACCCCGTGAACAGACGTTGGGCGAGCGTTGCGGTTCGCAGCGCGCCGCCGGTCGACAGCACCCGGGTTGCCCAGCTCGAACCGCCGCCGTCGATCTCCGCGCCGACCGCCGCCCCATCGGGCCCCTCGCTTTCGTTCGATGACCGGTTTGCGGCCGCCGCGCCGCAAGGTGTCGCGCCGGCACCGCAGGCCGAACCTTCGAGGCTCGCTGAAGCACCGAAGGCGCAGCCCGAAACCTCGAAGCTTGCAAACGCACCCAAGCCAAGGGAAACGGCGGCAGCGCCGGTGAAGGTGGCTGCGGTTCCGCCGGCGCCGCCGCGCCCCGCCGAGCCGCGGCCGGAGAAGCCGGCGGTGGCGTCGATCCACGACATGGCGCAACGCGCCAAGGCGGCCGTGATGTCGATCGCTTCGAACGACAGGCAGACGATCGTCGAAAAGCTCTGGGGTAGGCCGCAGCCGCGCGGATCGTCGCTGTTGTCGTTTGCGTCCGCCGACGCCAGCGTCACCGGCAGCCTTGGCCCGACGCAGAATCCGGCGCTGGCGGGCAGCACGCCGCGTTACGATCAATCGACCGCGGTCTATGATATCTCCGCCCACATGGTTTACCTGCCCGACGGCACCAGGCTTGAGGCGCATTCCGGCCTCGGCTCCAAGCTCGACGATCCGAGCTCGGCGAATATCAGGATGCGGGGCGTGACCCCGCCGCATATCTACGAACTGAAACCGCGCGAGGCGTTGTTTCACGGCGTGCCGGCGTTGCGGCTGAATCCGATCGGCGGCGAGGAAGCGATCTATGGACGCTCCGGCCTGCTCGCCCATACCTACATGCTTGGCCCCAACGGCGATTCCAACGGCTGCGTGTCCTTCAAGGACTACAACGCCTTCCTCAACGCCTACCGCAACCAGGGCATCAAGCGGCTCGCCGTGGTGGCGCGGGTGGAGTGAGGCGGGGCAAGTAGGGCGCAATAGCGAACGGCGCGCGCGAACATCCCTCGATCGTTGATCTTCGACAGATCGTAATTCTTATAGTTCGTCATTCCGGGCCCGCGCCAGCCGGCGCGTCCGGGAATGACGAATGAAATTTTGGCTCAGTTACGCTTCGCTTCATCCGAGGTACGCTCTCCATCAAACAAAAACCCCGGCATCGCTGCCGGGGTTTTGCGTTCTTGGATAATCGCCAGAGCGAGTGGATCAGAAATCCATGCCGCCCATGCCGCCGCCCGGAGGCATGCCGCCAGCGCCGCCGCCGGCGTTCTTCTTCGGCAGTTCGGCCACCATGGCTTCGGTGGTGATCAGGAGAGCCGCAACCGAAGCTGCGTTCTGGATCGCCACGCGAACCACCTTGGTCGGGTCGATGATGCCCTTCGAGATCAGGTTGACGTATTCGCCGCTCTGCGAGTCGAAGCCGTAGGCGTACTGATCCTTTTCGAGGATCTTGCCGACGATGACGGAGCCGTCCTCGCCTGCGTTGATCGCGATCTGGCGGGCCGGCCAGGACAGCGCCTTGCGCACGATCTCGACGCCGGTCTTCTGGTCGTCGTTCTTGGTGCGAATCCCCTTGAGGTGCTCGGAGGCACGCAGCAGGGCGACGCCGCCGCCCGGCACGATGCCTTCTTCCACGGCCGCACGGGTCGCATGCATCGCGTCATCAACGCGATCCTTGCGCTCCTTGACCTCGACCTCGGTCGCGCCGCCGACGCGGATCACCGCGACGCCGCCTGCGAGCTTGGCCAGACGCTCCTGCAGCTTCTCACGGTCGTAGTCCGAGGTGGTTTCCTCGATCTGCGCCTTGATCTGCGTGACGCGGGCTTCGATGTCGGCCTTCTTGCCGGCGCCGTTGACGATGGTGGTGTTCTCCTTGTCGATCATCACCTTCTTGGCGCGACCGAGCATGGAGAGCGTGACGTTCTCCATCTTGATGCCGAGATCTTCCGAGATCGCCTGGCCGCCGGTCAGGACGGCGATGTCCTGCAGCATGGCCTTGCGGCGATCGCCGAAGCCCGGAGCCTTGACGGCGGCAACCTTCAGACCACCGCGGAGACGGTTGACGACGAGGGTGGCGAGCGCTTCGCCTTCGACGTCTTCCGCGACGATGACCAGCGGCTTGCCGGTCTGCACGACGGCCTCGAGCAGCGGAAGCAGCTCGTTCAGGTTGGAGAGCTTCTTCTCGTTGATCAGGATGTAGGCGTCATCGAATTCGACGCGCATCTTGTCGGCGTTGGTGACGAAGTAGGGCGAGATATAGCCGCGGTCGAACTGCATGCCTTCGACGACATCGAGTTCGGTTTCGAGCGACTTGGCTTCCTCGACCGTGATGACGCCCTCGTTGCCGACCTTCTTCATCGCGTCGGAGAGGAACTTGCCGATCTCGGCGTCGCCGTTGGCGGAAATGGTGCCGACCTGGGCGATTTCCTCGTTCGAGGTGACCTTCTTGGAGTTCTTGACGAGGTCGGCGACCACGGCTTCCACCGCCAGGTCGATACCGCGCTTCAGATCCATCGGGTTCATGCCGGCGGCAACCGCCTTGGCGCCTTCCCGGACGATCGCAGCCGCCAGAACGGTCGCGGTGGTGGTGCCGTCGCCGGCAGCGTCCGCCGACTTGGAGGCGACTTCGCGCACCATCTGGGCGCCCATGTTCTCGAACTTGTCGTCAAGCTCGATTTCCTTGGCGACGGTGACGCCGTCCTTGGTGATGCGGGGAGCGCCGAACGACTTGTCGAGCACGACGTTGCGGCCCTTGGGGCCGAGCGTCACCTTGACCGCGTTGGCGAGAATGTCGACGCCGCGCAGCATGCGGTCGCGGGCATCGACGCCGAATTTGACTTCTTTAGCTGACATGTTTTGCTTCCTTGAAATCTAGATGGGGGAAAAGGCGCTTAAGCGGCCTTCTTCTTGGTCGCGGGAACGTCGGTGAGAACGCCCATGATGTCGCTCTCCTTCATGATCAACAGCTCCTGGCCGTCGAGCTTGACCTCGGTGCCTGACCACTTGCCGAACAACACGCGGTCGCCGACCTTGATGTCGATCGGGATCAGCTTGCCGGCTTCGTCGCGGCCGCCCGGGCCGACGGCGATGACTTCGCCCTGCGAGGGCTTTTCCTTGGCACTATCCGGAATGATGATGCCGCCTGCGGTCTTCTCTTCGGCGTCGATGCGCTTGACCACGACGCGGTCGTGAAGCGGACGGAATTTCATGCAGTCCTCCTAAGCTTTTGAAGATGTTTTCGAATTTCGAAAAATTGGCAGTCGCCGCCGGCGAGTGCCAGCGGGCGCTTTGGAGATAAGCCAGACTTGTGCGGGGGACAAGGGCGTGTAGCAGAAAAAATGGCACTCAAATATGACGCCTGCCAAATTCGTTCAGCATCCTTAATTTCGCCGGGCTGAGGCCAAAGGCCATATTAGCACCTGCGGTAAGTTGCTGCTAACGCAACATTTTTCAACAGATCGTTAAACATTTAGGCTTGTGATGGGCAGGTCGCGTGCGTCACATTTCTCTCATGTGAGCGCATCTCCACCGGGTGGCTCCCGGTCGGTGGCCATCTCGGAAAATGCGCTCCAGCAATGGAGGTTGGCATGGTCTCGCGGGTTGGGGTTTCCGAAGACTTCCGGAAACAGGTGCTGGGTTACGGGCTGACGACGGCGGAAATTCTCTACCGGATGCCCGATCATCCCTCACTGCTGCAAACATACGTCTGGCAAAACTACGATCTGTTTCCGAACTTCCCCGCGCTGAAGGATTTCCTTAGCTTCTGGCAGGAAAAGCTCGAAGGGCCGCTTTACGCCGTCACCGTTGCCCATTCCAAGCTGATCAAGCCCGCCGAGCTCCGCGCCGTCGACGGCGTGTTCCGGCTGCACTGAAGCAGATCTGCAGGGTGGGTTAGATTAGCCGACCTGTCCGCCGTAGCTCAAAGAGCGAAGGCGGAAGGCGTAACCCACCATTTGTCCCGGGATTGGCGGGTTACGCTTCGCTAATCCACCCTGCGATACGACGACGCGCGATCTGTGCTAACGTTTTCCCTGACTATCGAAAGGGAGAACGCCAATGGCCAAGCAGAAGCCTAAATCGCGCGCAGCAAGCCGCGCCGCCGCGCAGAAGAAGTCGCCGGCCCGCAAGAGAGCTGCCGGCAAGACCGCCGCAAAATCCACCGCGCGCAAGAAACTCAAGGCCAAGGGGCGCGCGCCAGCCCCGGTCAAGCGCGTCCGTCCCAAGCAGCGCATCGCCGTCAGCCATCACCGCGACGAGGATTTCAAGGCCGATGGGCTACGCGCCTACGCGAAATACCGCGATCTCGGCGTCGCCGAGGCGAGCCAGGGTCTGGCGCGGGCGCATGTGATCCGCCTGATCGGGCCATGTGATCCGGCGGAAGTTTCAAAACTGCATTTCCACGACGTCGATTTCCAGATGGTCTATGTCCTCAAGGGCTGGGTCAAAACCTACCTGGAAGGGCAGGGCGAGACCCTGATGAAGGAAGGCTCGAGCTGGACCCAGCCGCCGCGCATCAGGCACCTGATCATGGACTATTCCGACGACGTCGAATTGCTCGAGGTGATCCTGCCCGCGGATTTCAAGACCGTCGAACTCGCGGCATGATGCAGGCCCGCCTCGACGCGTGCTCGACGCGCAGCCGGAAAAGGGCGGCATCGCGATCGTGAGGCGCGACTATCGTGAAGACATCGATTGGCTGCGCGCCATCGCCGTGCTGGCGGTGGTCGCGTTCCATTTCGAGGCGCCGGCGGTGTTCGGCGGCTTTGTCGGCGTCGATATCTTCTTCGTCATATCCGGATATCTGATCACCGGGATCATCCAGTCGGAACTGCAAAGCGGCGCGTTTTCCCTTGCGCGATTCTACGAGCGGCGGGTGCGCCGTCTGCTGCCCGCGCTGTACGCCATGGTGGCGCTGACGGCGATCCCGTCCTTTCATTACCTTTTGACCTCCGAACGCGCGGAATTTTTCCGTTCGGTCGCCGCGGTCGTGACCTTCACCTCGAACTTCTTCTTCTGGTTCCAGACCGGCTATTTCGACCATGCCGCGGTGGAGAAGCCGCTGCTGCACACCTGGTCGCTCGCGGTCGAGGAGCAGTTTTACCTGGCGCTGCCGCTGATGCTGTGGGGGCTCGCGCGCGTCGCACGCGGCCGCCGCATCGCGCTTCCAGCCATGCTCGGCGCGCTGGGACTGGCGTCGTTTGCGCTCTCCATCTGGCTGATGAATTCAGACCGTTCCGCCAACGCCTTCTTCATGAGCCCGCCCCGGGCCTGGGAATTCCTGATCGGCGGTCTCGTTGCAACCCCGGGCTTCCCGGTGCTTCGCCACGCGCTGGCGCAGCGCATCGCGCGCGGTATCGCGCTGGTGCTGATCGCGATCCCGATCTTTTCGTTGCGACAGGGTCCGGGGTTTCCCGGGTTCAACGCGCTTGCGCCGTGTATCGGCGCGGCCATGTTCATCTGGAGCGGCATCGGCGTGCCCTCATTGAAGCGCAGCGCCATTTCGCCGCTCAATGTCGCAAAATTCTTCGGGCAGATTTCCTATTCGCTGTATCTCTGGCACTGGCCGCTGTTCACCTTCGCCCGCTTCTCGAAGAACAGCCTGGTGCTCGACGGCTTCGACAAAGTCGCGCTGTTCGCGCTGACGGTGTTGATCTCGTACCTGTCGTGGCGATTTATCGAACAGCCGTTCCGTGAGAAAACACTGGCGCCGAGCCGGCACGCCGCGTTCCGCATGGCTGGCCTCGCGACTGTAGTTTTGCTCGCCGGCAGCATGGTCGGAATCGGGTTGAGCCGGACACCGTCGGACGCCGACCGCGCCGCGCTGCAGCTTGAGTCCTTTAACGCCTACGATTATCAGCCGCTCTATCGCTTCGGAAGCTGCTTTGCGCCCGAGAGCGGCGTGTTCGGCGATTCCTGCCTCGCGCCCGCGGCCGGCAAAACCAACTGGCTGCTGTGGGGCGACAGCCTGGCCGCGCATTATTTCCATGGCCTGCGCAACGCCACCGATCCGCAAACGGTCAATATCATGCAGGCGACGCAGGCCGCCTGCATGCCGACGCTCAACACGGCCGCGCAGGGCAATGCGTCCTGCCGCGGCTTTGCGGCGCAGATGGAGGCTTTCTTTCGGGATCGCAAGCCCGACCTTGTCATCATGTCCGCGGACTGGCTGGAATATGCCCGGCCGCCGCGCTTCGACGGCATGATCGCCGACCTCAGGCAAACGATCTCGAGGCTGAACGAACGTGGCATGGCCGTGGTGTTGCTCGGCCCGGCCGTTCAGTTCAGGGCGAGGCTGCCCTCGATGCTGATGCGCGCGCATCTGCGGCAGATCGAGGCGCGGTCTGAAGACTTTGTGCTGCCGGAAATTTTCGCACTCGACCAAATGATGAAAACCGCGCTCCCGCCGCACGCGAAGTTCGCCTACGTTTCGGTCGTCGATGCCGTCTGCCCGGCGCGGAAATGTCCGCTGACGGTCGACGGTGGCATTCCGCTTTCCTGGGATCACGCGCATCTCACCGCGGAGGGATCCTCTTTCGTGATGGACAAGGTGGCGCCGATGGTTAAACGCGTCATTCCGCCGTCCACGCTGACGCGTGTCCCGGAATGACGCCCGAGGCGTCAGGTCAGCACCCCCACGATCGCGCCCATCAGGCAGGTGGTCAGCGTGCCTGAAACGATCGATTTTAATCCGAGCGAATGAATCTCGTCGCGGCGCTGCGGCGCCATGGTGCCGAGGCCGCCGACCATGATGCCGAGGCTGCCGAAATTGGCAAAGCCGCACATCGCATACAGCATGATCAGCCGCGAGCGCGGATCGAGCGCATCGGCGCCGAGTTTCGACAAATCGACATAGGCAATGAGCTCGTTGAGCACGGTCTTGGTGCCCATCAGGCTGCCCGCCGTGATCGCCTGCGGCCACGGCAGGCCCATCAGCCAGCACACCGGCGCCATCGCGTAGCCAAGCAGCCGCTGCAGGGTAATTCCGGCGCCGCCGATATTGGGCAAGAGCCCGAGGAGCGCGTTGGCGAGAGAGACCAGCGCCACCAGAACGACCAGCATCGCGACGATGTTGAGCAGCAGTTCAAGGCCCGCCGTGGTGCCCTTGACGATCGCATCCATGGTGGAGGAGGCGTCCATCTCGGGATCTGTCAACGCGCCCCCGGTGCGCCTGTCGCCGATCTCCGGCACCATGATCAAACTGACGAGAATCGCCGCGGGCGCCCCCAGCACCGAGGCGATGACGAAATGCGCCGCCGCGTCCGATATCAAGGGCGCCAGCAGCGTGGCGTAGAGCACGAGCACGGTGCCGGCGATGCCCGCCATGCCGCCGGTCATGACCAGGAACAATTCGCTGCGCGTCAGCTGCGCCAGATAAGGCCGGATGAACAGCGGCGCCTCGACCATGCCGAGGAAGATGTTGGCGGCGGTGGAGAGCCCGACCGCGCCGCCGACCCCGAGCGTGCGCTCCAGAAGCCAGGCCATGCCGCGCACCACCGGCGGCAGCACGCGCCAGTAGAACAACAGCGTCGTGAGCACGCTCATCACGAGCACGATGGGGAGGGCCTGAAACGCGAGGATGAAATCCGCGCCGGGCGCTTTCAGGTCGAACGGCAGCGTGCCGCCGCCGAGATAGCCGAACACGAAGGAAGTGCCGGCGCGCGAGGCGGACGCGACCGCGCCGACAGCATCGTTGATCGCGCCGAACGCATGCGCCACGAAAGGCAGCTTTATGAGAGCCACGGCGGTGAGAACGGTCGCGACCAGACCGATAGCCGCCTGCCGCAGCGAGACCGCGCGGCGGTTCTCGCCAAATGCCCAGGCGATCGCCAGCAACGCGAATACGCCGAACAAGGATTGCAGTTGAAGCATGATCCCCCGCCCGCAGCCCTCAGGCTGGTCGTCCCCGCGAACGCGGGGGCCCATAACCACAGGCGGCCGTTATTGCGACAAAGCCTCCGAAAATGACTCCCGCCTTCCGTATCATCACCGACATGGCCTATGGGTCGCCGCGTTCGCGGGGACGACGAGGGTGCGGTGTCTCATCACCCCCGTCCCACGAACGGCATCTTGCTCGCCATCACCGTCATGAACAGCACGTTGGCGTCGAGCGGCAGGTTTGCCATATAGGCGACGGCGTCGCCGACCGCCTTGGCGTCCATCCGTGGCTCCGGCATCTTGCGGCCGTCCGGCTGCAACACGCCGTCCACCATGCGGTCCGTCATCGGCGTTGCGGCATTGCCGATGTCGATCTGGCCGACCGCGATGTCGTAGGCGCGTCCGTCGAGATTGGTGGCTTTGGTCAGGCCGGTGATGGCGTGCTTCGTGGAGGTATAGGCTGCGGAGAACGGCCGCGGCGCGTGGGCGGAGATCGAGCCGTTGTTGATGATGCGGCCGCCCCGCGGCGTCTGGTCCTTCATGATGCGGAACGCGTGCTGCGTGCACAGGAACGGCGCGGTGAGGTTGGTTGACACCACCGCCTGCCATTGCGCCAGACCGAGATCCTCGAACGGCACCGGCGGCGCGCCCATGCCGGCGTTGTTGAAGAGGACGTCGAGCCGGCCATAGGCGTCCATCACCTTGGCGAACAGGGCGGCGATCGATCCGGGATCGGTCATGTCGGCGGAAACGGGGAGGCTCTTGCCGAGTTTCTCGCCGAGCTTCTGCGTCTCCTCCAGCTTGTCCAGCCGCCGTCCGGCGAGCACGACGGTGAAGCCGGCGCCCATCAGCGCCAGCGATGCGGCGCGTCCGACGCCGGTGCCGGCGCCGGTCACCAGCGCGATCTTGTTCTTTGCCTCGGTCATTTGTTTCCTGCCTTCTTATGTTTTTGAGTTTTCGGTCTTGTAGGGCGGTCGTGGAATATTCTGATGCGCCGCGCGCAGCGCCGCCGACCAGCGCGAGCGCAGGTCGTGGAAATAGGGCTCGCCCGCCTCGATGCGGTGATTGAGATCGGCCTCGCAGACGTCCGTCCTCACCACCAGAACGTCGATCGGCAGACCGACGCCGATATTGGAGCGCATCGTGGAGTCCATCGAGATCAGGCTGGTCTTGAGCGCTTCATACAGTTCGACATCATAATGCATGGCGCGGTCGAGCACCGGCTTGCCGTATTTGTGCTCGCCGATCTGCAAATAGGGGGTGTCCGTGGTGCATTCGATGAAATTGCCGGCCGGGTAGATCATGAACAGCCGCATCCGCGAACCCTTGATCTGGCCGCCGAACAGAAACGACACGTCGAAATTGATGTCCTCGGACTGCAGCGCGGTGCCTTCGGTGGCGTGGACAGAGCGGATCGCCTTGCCGATGCGCTGGGCGGCCTGGAACATGGTCGGCGCATTCATGAGCGTGTCGATCTCACCGGTGTCGGGGTCCTCCAACCCTTCGGTCAGGGTCGACAGCACCGACTGGCTGATCGCGAGATTCCCCGCGCTCGCGATCGCCATGATGCGCTCGCCCGGCTTGGTGAAGATATGGAGCTTGCGGAAGGTCGAGACATTGTCGAGCCCGGCATTGGTCCGGGTGTCGGCGATCATGACCAGGCCGTCCCGCACCAGCACTCCGCAGCAATAGGTCATTTCCGTATCCCCGATACGCATCAACGGCGTGGAATTACTAGCCAATTTCGCCGACGCGTCCAACCCCAATCGGTACCGATCCTTCGGACCATCCCGAATGCCGGCGCTTTTTACGACCGGAGCCTGTCATCCGCCCGACGAGAGGCTGGAGCGGCTGGCAGGCGATGACGCTGGATATGCGTCCGTATTCCCGCGGCGCGATGCGCCCGAGCTTTGCCAGCAAATTCATCCGCCCATCAAAACGAGAGGGCGCAGGGAAGGCCGGGTGCTCAGCTCACACCCATGGCCCGTGTGCAAAAAAGGTAGCACACGGGGTAGAACCACAGGTGCAGGCGGAATCATCCGGCCTTCCCTGCGCAATGGTTTTAACGGCTTATTTCGCGCTCTTCCCGGTGACCGGGCTTTCTTGCCACCGTCGCCCCTGAGAAGCTTGCTTATCAGGAACTTGATGCCAGCGTCGGGGCATCAGAACCACACGACTTCGCCGTCCGCCGCAGCGCCGCTCGTCATGCGTCGCTGTCGCGTCCACTGCATCCCGCACCCAACGTCCGTGACGACGCGTACGCCCCTTGTGTCCGAGGCGGGACGGCGAATCAATAAAGCTGCTTCTACCAAACGGCGAAGCGAAATATTTTTTCTGGAAGGGCTGGACACGATTTTGCGCGGCGGGCCCGCCGGGCAAATCAGCTGCTCGATTGAAGCGGCGGCGATATCATTCGGTCGCCGTCACCGTGTCCGCTTCTACCCGAAAGTCAGACATTCATCAGAGCCAGCCAATCAATGAACCCTATTCGACCGACGCAATCGCGCCGCAGGACCGTAACGCGGAGTTTGCGGAATATGATGTTGCGGGTGAGGCGGTAGTACGCTCCACTCAGCGGGCCTTTGCATCGATGCGCAGAAGCTTGACCAGATTAATTGGCAATAGAATGATGTGAAGACAAAACACCGGGTAGAGGTGCGCCAACAAGCCGTAAAGTACAACTAAGACATTGCTCGCGAGGGCGAACCTCCGGAGAGGTCGGATAGAATCCATGCAGAATCCGGCCAGGACGGCCAGCGCTGCCGAGAAGCCTAATAAATCGAGCAAACTCATCGTAGTCTGCCTCGGATAATTGTTGGAACAATCGATTCAGGGGGTGCTTCGTGGCGAAGAGACTTGCGCTACTTCTCGACTCGAAATCGGGATTGAAATCACGACAGCAAATCCGCCGAGCAACAACAGGGAGCAATAAAAGACCAGGATTGCGCGCCGCCAGCGACGATAAGTGTTCGTCTCGTCAGATGTTGGCGGTCTAAAAATCGTATCGGACAGACTGGATGTGTTGCTGCACGCGAAATCCTGACGATCACTGTCCATGACATCTCCTCAAAATTGGCTGCTGTCATTTCGGAGCGCCATTCACGCGAGCGAAAATGTTCATCGCGCGCCAAGCGTAATCTTCAGCGCTCAAAGTCAATGCTCGGGACGCTATTCCGATTGCCGGGCAGCTAATGTGATCTGTTTCGCTTTCGCGTGATCAAGTTCTTTTAAAGCCGCGCTTGCCTTCGGCTTCCCTCACTCAACGGTTTCTCGCTGAACCTTCATGCCATGAGGAGCGACCCATGATTGGCTGGTTTGGAGGTCGCAAATGATTGCCATGACGAGAGTTGTTTCCCGTGCGTTTCCCGTAACGTCACTCCGGCGCGCCGCTCTCAGGCAGCTTGCGCTGTTTTGTGGCGCTGGACTGGCGGTGTGGCTGCTGATGGCAACCTATGGTCTGGATTTGAGCCCCGGATTTTTCTGAAAATCGCCAACAGGCGAGACTGTGCAGTGCCGGCGCGGCGCGAGCGTCAAACTATACGCTCAACCGGGGTGACTACCAGGTCCGCTGGGCTGACCAGGATCCCGTGCAGCGCTGGCCTTCGGACCAGCCGATCCAGCTCCCTCGGCCCAGAACGCCCTTTAGCTTGCCGGTCCCGGAGGCGTGTTGTTTCTGCACGGTAACCGACGCACGAACCGCTCCCGAACCCGCGACATTTCCCCTGAAGGTCGCCACGCCAGGCGACGTTATCACGCCGTTCTCGATGTTGACCGAATAGTTGTAGGTCGGACTGCAATCTCCGCTCTGCGTAACAAAAGTGATGTTCCACTGGCCGTCATACGGAGAGCGAGCATCGGCAGCCGTGGCGAGCAGCTGGCAAGCACAAGCTGCCAGTATCGCGATCAGATGTTTTTTCATGACCAAAATTCCATTGGGTTTGCATTCGTCGTGATGCCGGCGGCGGAGCGCTGTGACATTTGTCTCGCGACTTCAGTTCGGACGGCTTGATACAGATCAAGCTCGGCCCGCCAACAGAGCCACCAAAGGTCGATGGCGGCTTGGGGACAATGGACTCTCGCATTGCAGCACGTAGTAGCGATGGTCACTGCACACGAACAGAAACCCTGGGCCGCTACCTGCTCGAACGTCGCCAAGCGGCGGGCGCTGTCCCGAACGCTTTCTTGAAGGCGCGGGAAAACGCGGCCTCGGAGCTGTAGCCGACGGAGTCGGCTATCTGGGCAAGCGATGCGCTGGTGTTGCGGAGCTTTTGCGACGCGACCTGCATCCGCCAATTGGCGAGGTAGTGCATCAATGGCATTCCTATCAAGCCGAGAAAGCGGTCGGCCAGCGCCGAACGTGACAGGCCGACCTCACGGCTGAGGTCGTCGACGCTCCAATCCCGCGTGACGTCACGGTGGAGCAGCGCCAGCGTGCGCGCAACGTAGGGGTCGCGCAAGCCGGCGAGCCAACCGGTCTGGCTCTGCGGCAGTGTTTCAGCGTAGCGCCGCACGGCCTCAACGAACAACAGCTCTGACAACTTTGCCAGCACGGTCTCCGAACCCGGGCGGCCTCTGGCGACCTCGTCGGCCGCGTATTGGAAGGTCGAGCGGATCCATTCGGCCGCCCCTCCCTGCTCGGCGTCGAGCTTCAGCAGTGGCGGCAAGGTCGAGAGCACCGGATTTTCCTCGATGTCGTCGCAGCCCAGATATCCGCAGATCATGCGTGTGCGTTCTCCGCCGCCGCCGTGATGGATCGTGAATAACCCGCCGTCCTTCGGCGGCTGGATAATATCGGCCCCCGTCACCGGGGGCAGCGTGAGATCGCTCCCAACCAGATGCACGTCATTGCGTGGCAACAGGACTACGTCGCCGGCGCCAAGCACGAGACCATCTCCATCCTCCTCGCCGACCCGGATCCGGACCTCACCCTCGACAATGTAGTGATAGAGAATCAGCTGCGACGCTGGCCCAAGAGCGGGCGTGCAATGTTCGGGCCCAACGCGCGCCGCCATGCACCAGGGTGCGAAGAACTCCGCGTGCAGGAAGATCCCGCCGGTCAAACGCGCCACCCTCAAGACGTCCGATAATGCGTCCATCCAAGGCTCCTCAATCCATCTCCGGTGTCCCGGTCATGTCTGACGGTGAACCTATCATAGACGGCAAACAAGCCCTCAACCTACATATTGCCGCATCAGCCGATCGATCATCGGCACAAGCCTTTCAGGAAAGGACGCGAAAATGGATGCAATCCAGACCATCGATGATCACGAGCGCTACGCGCGCTGCATTCAGTCATCCAAGAAGGTGCGATGGGACATCAACAAGGATGTCATTCGCGGGCGCTTGTTTGACACCGCCACCAAGTTTCTCCCGGACAGCCTCTCGCTCGCCGATGAATTCACTACGCTCTCGGCAAATGAAAAGCGGTTCGTGAGCCAGATCCAGGGCCGTACCTATGCCAACATATTCGGGCTGGTCGAACGCTTCATCAATGCGAAGGTCCTCGAACTGAGCAACGATCACTGGCTCGGTGATCAGATTGCGCTCGAGGCGCTGGTCAGGTTCAGCGACGAAGAATTGAAACATCAGGCGCTGTTCCGACTGATCGACGCAATGATCGGCGATGTCCTGCCGGAGGGTTACCGGTTCGACGTCGATGCCAATAGCGTCGCCCGCGCTGTGCTCGGCAAGAGCACCTGGGCCGTGCTGGCGCTCACGCTGGATATCGAGCTGTTCACCCAGATCCACTATCGCGAGAGCATCGGCTCCGACCCTGCACTCTCCGAACTGTTCAAGGACGTGTTCTTCTTCCACTGGAAGGAAGAAAGCCAGCACGCAATCCTCGACGAACTCGAATTGAAGCGCCACGACGCGACGTTGACGGCAGAGGAACGAGACCGCGCGGTCACCGAACTCATCGAACTGGTCGGCGCCGTCGACGGCATCTTGCAAACCCAGGCAAGGGCTGATGCCTGCTACTTCGTTGCGAACTGCATTCGCGATGTAGGCGAGGCCGAGGCCAAATCCATCGAGGCTGGTTTCCTCAAGGCCTATCGCTGGCAGTACATCCACTCGGGGGTGCAGCACCCGCAGTTCGTCAAGGTGCTCTCCAGCCTGATCACCGACGCGCAGGGGGAGTGCATCCGGTCGGCCCTCGCGATGCTCAACTGAGCCGCCCCATGTTACCACTAACAATCGATTCAATGGAGGTTTCGTCATGGTTACCCAAGCAACGAAGATCAAAGCCAAAGTCGTCAACGGCATCAACGTCGATGACCTGCTCGACCTGATCGGCGACGTCAAACAGAACGCCGCGAAAGGCCAGACGAGCTGGCGCGTGACCACGACCTGGCAAGGCCAGACGCGGAGTCGGGCACACGTTGACGGCTTCGCGATCGGCGGACAAAGGATATCCCGACAATTTTCTTTCGACGTCGACGAGCCGCTTGAGCTCGGCGGCTCGAACCGTTTCGCCAATCCGCAGGAATATCTGATTGCAGCGCTCAATGCCTGCATGGTGGTCGGATACGCGGCGCAGTGCGCGGTCCGCGGCATCACCGTCGAAAGCCTCGCGGTCGAGACCGAGGGCGAGATCGATTTGCGCGGCTTCCTCGGCATTGATCCGGGGGTGGCGGCCGGCTACGAAGATCTGCGCTCCGTCGTCCGTATCAAGGGCAGCGGCACGAAAGAGCAGTTCGCCGAAATTCACACTGCGGTCATTGCGACTTCGCCGAACTTCTACAATATCTCCCGGCCCATCGCGCTCAAACCGATATTGCTCGTCGAGTGACCGCCGCAATGCGAGTGCCGGCGAATACGTCTGCTTCGCGATCTGACACATCGCGAAGCAGACCACACGACAGGCAATGATCGCCAGCGAACAATCCGACCCTAACGTGATAGGGCCCCGTGCGCTTTTTCGGCAACGAGGACGTCATGAAAGAAACAATCGACGCTCGAGATGAAAGCAACGACAATTGCACGGAACAGGAGCTCACCGAGGAACGGTTCCTCGAGCAATTCGCCGCACTCGAAGAAAGCCTTGCTCTCCTCCAGGCGCACATGCACAGCATGTCCGAGAACGCCAGACTGTTGGGCAGCCTGGCGTTGCATATTCGCCGGTCAACCTGCCCTACGACCGGTCACCAAGACAAGCTCCGTGCCGACTGCGGCTTGGGCCAGCGCTCAAATTGACCATATCTGATTATCGCAAAGTCGTGATGCCGGCGGCGGAGCCCGGCAATAATTGTCCAGCGACTTCGGTTCGGACGGCTTGATACGGATCAAGCTTGGCGCGCCAACAGCGTCGTCAAAAGTTTTTCGGAAGTGGGCCTGCGCATCGTGCGGTCCGCTTTACCCCCAAGAACAGACGTCGCCGGCCCAGCCCATCGGGTCCGCAAAGTGCCGATAGGCGACGTCGTGAACAAGAAAAAGGCCGCCAACTGAAGCGCCTCTTTGCTATGTTCGCGGGAGTACGGTTGCCGAAGGATATCGCTGCAGTGCAACCTCGGGCTTTCGAAGATAGCATCGATTTCTAAACTCCGGTCTTGCGAATGGGGGGCAATATTGCGTTTGCGCGATTGTCACAACTTTCATGATTTCCGCCAGCTTGCCCGACGACGTTTGCCGAGTCCGATTTTTAACTACATCGACGGAGCGGCTGACGACGAGTTCACCCTTCGCCGAAACACGGCAAGCTTCGAGCGCTGCGATCTGGTTCCCAACGTCCTGCGTGGCGTGGAATCCGTCGACCTTTCAGTGACCGTCATGGGCCAGAAGCTCGCAATGCCGTTCTATTGCTCTCCTACCGCGCTACAGCGCCTGTTCCATCCTCAAGGCGAACGTGCCGTGGCAGCAGCGGCGGCGAAGTACGGCACAATGTTCGGCGTGTCCTCGCTTGGCACGGTTAGTCTGGAGGAATTGCGTAAGGCGCACGAAACACCGCAAGTGTATCAATTCTATTATCACAAAGACCGTGGTCTCAATCGCGCCATGATGCAACGGGCGAAAGAAGCTGGCGTCGAGGTAATGATGCTAACTGTGGATAGCATCACAGGCGGAAACCGCGAACGCGACCTACGCACCGGGTTTTCCATTCCGTTCAGACTGACGCTTGGCGGGATGTTACAATTCGCAATCAAGCCATTGTGGGGCATCAACTACGTCACTCACGAGCGATTCAAGCTGCCCCAACTGGACGAACATGTGGACATGAGTGGCGGGACCGTGTCGATTGGCAGATATTTTACCGAGATGCTCGACCCTTCCATGAGTTGGGACGATGTGGCTGAAATGGTTCAACACTGGAATGGTCAATTCTGTCTGAAAGGCATTATGTCGGTGGCAGATGCCAAACGCGCAGTTCAGATCGGTTGCACCGGCATCGTACTGTCCAACCATGGGGGCCGGCAGCTGGATGGCTCGCGGGCAGCATTCGATCAGCTGGCCGAAATCGTGGATTCCGTCGGGGATCGAATCGATGTGATCATGGACGGAGGTATTCAGCGCGGAACCCACGTACTGAAGGCGCTTTCGCTTGGGGCCAAAGCGGTTGGGGTCGGACGCTTTTATCTCTATCCGCTAGCGGCGGCAGGTCAGGCCGGCGTTGAGCGGGCACTTGGCTTGTTACGGGCTGAGATCGAGCGGGGAATGAAGCTAATGGGGTGTACAGCAATCAACCAGCTCTCTCGTGAAAATCTGCGGTTTAGATAGCTGCCTGTGAACGCTGCGGGGATGTCCGTTCTGGGTGTGCGCCGTGGAAAGGCGGCGCTTTCCAGTGGGTGCAAGTCCCACCCGGCAACCGCTCCAGCCGGAAGCAATCGGAGCAGTCATGGAGGTAACGAAGTGGCTGAAGCCTTCGATTAGCGTGTCATGAATTGGTGACAGCGCGAGTGTGCAGGCCGCAACTTGAGTGAACGCCGAGCAAACCTCGAAAAGGACAATGCGCAGGCCGACCCGACAACTCTTTCGGGGAAGGCTGATACGGCTGGGTGAAGCAGAGCGAAGAGTACGCCCAGCCGCTGCGCCGGGGTAGTGGCGGCGGCATGTACACAAGGAAAGCGTAGGCAACACGGGAAGCCGCATGGCGTGGTCAGCGATGATCAACCGAACGCCCGTGAGGGACAGGTCGGGCGCCTTGGGGTGGCGGAGAGGTTCGCAGTACCGCTGAAGCCGGGTAACGCCGGTGGAGGGAAGGGACCTCAGTTCAAGACAGACGCAACAAGTAGTGAGGGATTTGGGGATTGGGCAACCTATCAACTCCGAGAACTGTTCAGAAACTGCTCAAGATGTGGCTGGAATGCCCCGTGGAAGAAACCGATGATCGAGGAAGGAAGATACGCACGACTGAAGCCCGGGACAACCGCCGCGGCATTCCGCAGGGTTCACCCATCTCACCGTTGAAGACAGAATGCAAGGTGCCGGAAGGAGAGTATGGGCTACACGTTCGGACGGATGTACTCAGCGAGAACCGGCCAGGCGCGCCTGGGTTACCGGCCATCGAAGAAGAGCATCAAGCGCATGGTTGAGCAAATCCATGCACTGACGGACCGAACGGGGACATGGCAAGAAACCACAAAGCTGGTGGGCAAGGTGAACCGAACGCTGCGCGGATGGGCGAACTACTTCCAAGTAGGCACCGTCAGCAAGGCATATCGGGCACTCGATAGCTACACCGCGATGCGGTTGCGCCGGTGGTTGCGCATCAAGCACAAGGTCAGGCGACGCAGAGGCGGGAACTATCCACTCCCGCATCTTTACGGGCACTTCGGTCTCGTACGCCTGAGCAGGCTTGGGCACGACGTGCCATGGGTGAAGGCGTGAAAGTTTTGTCCGAGAGCCGGATGCGGGAAATCTGCCTGTCCGGTTCGATGAGCGGGGTGTGAAAACGGGACCACGGTCGAACCAGTGAGGCTCCGCCGGACGAAAGGGGCGGCAACAGATATGTTCGAACCTAAAGTTACCGCGTCACACCTCGACTCTACCCAAAAGCGGAAGCATCCCCGCTTGCGCCGGATGTCCGCCCTACCGTCAAGGGCAGACGTCGTCAGCCAGCCTCGACGTGGAGCGCAGCCACCTGGCCTTAGGACTGGCTCTGCCACTGTCCCGGCCGACCGGCCTGCTCGACCTTGACGGCGACCGTCAGCGTTTCCATGCCTCCGCCGTAGCGGGTGCCGCGTACCGGCGCTGCGCCGAGATAGTCAAGGCCGATGGCGACGCGGGCGTGGGCATCCGTGGTGCAGATGGCGTTGGCCGGATCGAACCCGACCCAGCCGAGATCCGGCACAAAGGCTTCGGTCCAGGCGTGTCCCGCCTGCTGGTGGATCATGCCGTCGGAGCGCAGGAAATGCCCGGAGACGAAGCGCGCGGGCACGCCGCCGGATCGCGCGCAGGCGATGAAGATATGCGCGTAGTCCTGACATACCCCGCGCTTCAGCCCGAAGGCTTCCGCCGCCGAGGTTCCGCTGTTCGTGGGGTCCTCATCGAAGGTCATGTGATCGTTGATCTGCAGCATCAGTGCGTGAAGGAAGCCGAGCGCGTCGTCTTCGGATTCCGAACGAAGCTCGCGCGAAAATGCTGCCATCGCCGGATTGACTTCGGTCAGCGGGGTTGTGCGCAGGAACAGGCTTGGCGGAAACCGTTCGTCGGTGCCCCTGAGCACGCCGCCGGTATCATGCGTCTCGATCAGGCCTTCGACGCGAATGGTGAGATCGGCGATCGCGCCCTCGGTCAGCACATGCGTGACGTTGCCGAACGCGTCCTGATGCACATGCAGCCGGGAGTCGGTGGAGACGTCGATCTGCCACTCGGCGACATATTGCCCGTCGTGGCTGCCCGGCGTCATCCGCAGGATCTGGATCACGCCGGTCACCGCCGGTTCGTAGCGATAAGTGGTGGAGTGGGCGATGCGCAGGCGCATGGGATACCGGGACGGTGCGAGGGTTCGAGATTCAGGGGATCGTCATTGCGAGGAGCCAACGGGTCCGGCCTTTCGGCCGGCCCGATGACAGGCTCCGCGACGAAGCAATCCATCGGGCGGCAACGTAAGCGTGGACTGCCTCGCCAAGTTTACCATCGGGCGCGCCTTCGCGCGACCCGTTGGCTCGCAATAACGGTATTTGGCAGTGGTTATATCAAATCCATCATGTCAGATATTGCCTTGCGATGATTTCACCGAGCCTTGAGTTATCGGCAATGAATTCCTGGATGAATTCATGTACGCCGTGCTGGAAGATATCATCCATCTGGCTGTGTTCCAGCCGGTTGCGGACGCCGCGGGCGTGGCGCTGGGCGGCGCCCTGGCGCCCGTAGGCGACCCCGATCTGGTCGAGATTGCGCACCAGGTTGCCATAGCAGCTCGCCAGCGACCGCGGCAGTGAATCGTTGAGAATCAAGAGATCGGCGATCAGCCACGGTTTCAGCGTCTCGCGATAGACCCAGTGGTAGGCTGTCAGCGCCGACACCGAGCGCAGGATCGAGGTCCACTGGTAATAGTCGAGCGGCCCGCCGACATGTTCCTCTTCGGGCAACAGCACATGGTACTTCACATCCAGGATACGGGCGGTGTTGTCGGCGCGCTCAAGGTGCAGGCCGAGCCGTGAGAACCAGTAAGCGTCGTTGCGCAGCATGGTCCGGTAGGCCGAGCCATCGAACCGCAGCGAGGTTTCCTGCACGAAGCGCAGGAACTTCGTCAGTTCCTCGCGGGTATTGGTGCCTTTGCCCCAAACTTCCTGAAGATCGATCCAGGCCGAGTTGATGGTGTCCCACATCTCGCCAGTCAGCGCGGTTCGCACCGAACGGGAATTGAGCCGGGCATTTTCGATGCAGTTCCTGATCGAGGACGGATTGGCCGGCGAGAACGACAGGTAATCGACGACGCTTTGCTCGTCGGCTTCCTGGTGGGTCGCGTAAAAGCTGGCGCTGACGCCGGCGGTCAGAAGCGCCGAATCCCACTCGTTGGTCTTGCCGATATAGGCATTCGGCAGCGCGGTGACGCGCAGCGTCGCCTCGATGGTGCGCGCCAGATATTCCGCGCGTTCGACGTAGCGGGCGAGCCAGTAGAGGTTTTCAGCGGTGCGCGACAGCATGCAAGGATATCGCTCTATTGAGGCTTGATCTATTCATCCAGTATCCAGGTGTCCTTGGTGCCGCCGCCCTGGCTCGAATTCACCACCAGCGAGCCTTCCTTCAGCGCCACCCGCGTCAAGCCGCCCGGCACGATGGTGACGTGGTCGCTTCCCGTCAGCACGAAGGGACGCAGATCGACATGGCGCGGGGCGAGGCCGGACTCGGTGCAGGTCGGGCAGGTCGAGAGCGCCAGCGTCGGCTGGGCGATGAAGCCTTCCGGCTCGCGCTTTAGCTTGTCGCGAAACGCCTCGATCGTCGCCTTCGTCGCGGCAGGTCCGATCAGCATGCCATAGCCGCCGGAGCCGTGCACTTCCTTCACCACCAATTCGCTCAAATTGTCGAGCACGTAGGCCAGGTCCTTTGGCTCGCGGCAGCGCCAGGTCGGCACATTCTTCAGGATCGGTTCCTCGGCGAGATAGAATTTCACGATCTCGGGCATGTAGGAATAGATCGCCTTGTCGTCGGCGATGCCGGTCCCGACCGCGTTGGCGAGCGTGATGTTGCCGGCGGCATAGGCCGACATCAGTCCGGGGACGCCGAGCGCCGAATCCGGGCGAAAGGTGAGGGGGTCGAGGAAGTCGTCGTCGACGCGGCGGTAGATGACGTCGACGCGCTTCAGCCCCTCGGTGGTGCGCATGAACACCTCATCGTCCTTGACGATGAGGTCGCGGCCCTCAACCAGTTCGACGCCGAGCTTGTCGGCCAGAAATGAATGTTCGTAATAGGCGGAGTTGTAGACGCCGGGGGTCATCAGCGCCACCGTCGGCTCGGCGGTCGCGCTGAGCGGCGCCACCGATCGCAACGCCGACAGCAATTCGTCCGGAT
This sequence comes from uncultured Alphaproteobacteria bacterium, assembly GCA_963786045.1. Lineage (GTDB taxonomy): Bacteria > Pseudomonadota > Alphaproteobacteria > Rhizobiales > Xanthobacteraceae > Bradyrhizobium. Next base: position 29,759 of record CAWAXR010000010.1, read on the forward strand.
ATCTTTCCACCGGCGCGATGCGGTGGCGGGCGAACAGGTCCGGAAACAGCCGCATCATGATTTCGCGGTTTTCCAGCATGTAGGAAACACCCGATGGCGTGCGGGCATTGTCCTCCAGCACGATGAAGTTTTCCGCGTCGACCCGGATGATGTCGATGCCGGCGATGTGGACGTAGACGTCGTGCGGCACATCCTGGCCGTTCATCTCCGGGCGGAACACCGGGTTCTGGAAGATGAGGTCTTCGGGGATGATGTTGGCGCGCAGGATATCGCGGCCGTGATAGATGTCGCGCAGGAACAGGTTGAGCGCGAGCACCCGCTGTTTGAGACCTTTTTCGAGGATGGTCCATTCTTTCGCCGACAGGATCCGGGGGATCACGTCGAACGGGATCAGCCGCTCCTGGGCTTCGGCATCGCCATAGACCGCAAAGGTGATGCCGATCCGGCGGAACAGCAGCTCCGCCTCATGGCGGCGATATTCGAGGGCGTCCGGCGGCGTCTCCTTCAGCCAGCGGGAGAGCTCCTGGTAGGCCGGGCGAATGTCGCCGCCGAGGCCGTTCATTTCATCGAACGCAACTGCCATAAATCCCGACTGCCCCTCGAAGCCGTACGCCACAGTGCATGACTTCACGGGATGGTAGCAAGGCTCGGGCCAGCGGGATATGCATTGGACCTGAGCATTTGCCAGGGATGACCGGGGCATTGCTCGGAAAAGCGGCTGACGGCTGCTTATTTCGGAAGCAAAATCTGCCGAACTTCAATGTGTTGGCCAGACAGGGATGGGAATGCGTGTATTTTGGCCAAGTGTAATCCGCCCCTGCGGCTGAAGGAGAGATCATGAGCGAAATCGTCACGGCGGGAATCCTGGTGATAGGCGACGAGATCCTGTCCGGGCGTACCAAGGACAAGAACATCGGCTTTATCGCGGAATACCTCACCAATATCGGCATCGATCTCAAGGAGGTCCGTGTCGTGGCCGACGAAGAGGCCGAAATCATCGCAGGCTTGGACGCGCTGCGACATCGCTATACCTACGTCTTTACCACCGGCGGCATCGGGCCGACCCATGACGACATTACCGCCGACAGCATCGCGAAAGCGTTTGGCGTCGGCATCGGCTATCACCCGGAGGTGGTCGCCCGCTTCAAGGAGCGCTGGAGCGCAGAGGACCTGAACGAGGCTCGCTTGAGGATGGCGCGCATTCCCGACGGCGCCGAACTGATCCAGAGCGCGACCATCCTCGCGCCCGGCTTCAAGATCGGCAATGTCATCGTGATGGCGGGTGTTCCTTCGATCATGCAGGCGATGATGGATATCGTGGCGCCGAAGCTCAAATCCGGCGTTCGCATGCTGTCCGATACCGTGCGCGCCAATGCGCGGGAGGGCGATATCGGCGGCCCCTTGCGCGAGATCGCCAACGCCCATCCCGACACCATCATCGGCAGCTATCCCTTCACCGACGAGGACAAGAAGCCGAACACCAATCTGGTGGTCCGCTCGCGCGATCCGGAAAAACTCGCCGCCGCGATGGCCGCGGTCAAGGAGATGCTGGCGGGATTGAATGTGGTCCGCTAGGGAAGCGATGATTCAAGGCAGAGCGAGCGCGGGGAGAGTAATGATGGCGGAGCATCCGGAACTGAGCGCGCAGGAACGGGCGGGCAAGGCGTTTCCGGTCTCATGGGACCAGTTTCACCGGGATTGCCGGGCGCTGACCTGGCGGCTCAATGAAGTCGGGCCGTTTCGCGCGGTCATCGCGATCACCCGCGGCGGGCTGGTGCCGGCGGCGATCGTCGCGCGCGAACTCGGCGTGCGCGTCATCGATACCGTGTGCATCGCCAGCTACTCCCACACCACGCAGGGCGAGCTGCAGGTGCTGAAACACGTGTCAGTCGATACCGCGAACCTCGGAGACGGGACCGGCAAGGGACTCCTGATCGTCGACGATCTCGTCGACACCGGCAAGACCGCGCGGCTGGTGCGCGACATGTTGCCGGATGCGCATTTCGCAACCGTCTACGCCAAGCCGAAAGGACGACCGCTGGTCGACACCTTCATTACCGAGGTGTCGCAGGATACCTGGATCTTCTTTCCCTGGGACACCGCGCTGTCGTTCCAGCCGCCGATCCGCGACGGCGCGGCGTGAGGGTGGCGAATAGCGAGTAGGGAGTGGCGAATAGGGCGGTTCCATTCGCCATTCGCTACTCACTATTGGCGGCGGGCGACAATAGCGGTGAGAATGGGGGCACGGATGCCGCTGCAAAACCGCGTCACGCCGCAAGGCGACATCATCGCGATTGCCGATCGCGGGATGTTCACCGGCAACCGCGGCATCATTCACGATCCCCGAACCAGGACCTTGCTGAGGCGGCGCTGGACGAGCCGCGCCTGGCTCACCTGTGTCTGCGAATTCAAGGGCCGGCGGCGCGACGTCATGGGCGGGCGCAGCTGGACGGAACTGTTCTTTCTCGACGAAGCCACCGCGCTGGCGGCAGGTCATCGCCCGTGTTTCTTCTGCCGCCGCGACGATGCGAACCGGTTTCGCGGGGCGTGGGAGGAGGGCAACGGCGCTTCGGATGTACGCGCGGACGATATCGACACCGTCCTGCACCGGGAGCGGCTCGAGGGTACGAAGAAGCGGCTGCACCCGCTGCCGATGCGGCCCGAGGGATTGCCCGATGGCGCGATGGTGCAGGTCGGGGCGGAGAGTTTTCTGATCGCGAAAGGCAGGGCGCTGATGTGGTCGCCGGCCGGCTATCGCGCGGCGCAGGGTAGAATCGAAGCCGCGATGCTGCTGACGCCGCCTTCGGCATTGCGTGCCTTATCGGCGGGATACCGGCCGGTGCTGCATGGAAGCGTGAAGGAGCTGGTGGGGTAGGTCGTCGTCATTCCGGGATGCGCGAAGCGCAGACCCGGAATCTCGAGATTCTCCGATGTGCAATTTGCACATCGTAGTTTGCTCTCGCGAGCGCCCTGGAAGCGCTTATAAGCTCACCCCAATTGCTGTCGCGCCAGCTTCGCGCCCGCGCCGAGCGCCATCAGCTTGGCTTCGGCGATATCCCTGCGCATCGGGGCCATGCCGCAATTGGTGGTCGCGATGATGTTGCTCTTCGGCACGAATTTGGAGACGGCATCGATCACTTTCACGACGTCCTCCGCCGTCTCGACGGTGTCGCTGGCGACGTCGATCACGCCGGCCTGAACCACCTTGCCCTTGAGCAGGCCGAGCAGTTCGAGCGGCACCCGCGAATTGCGGCATTCGATCGCGACCTGCTGGATCGGGCTCCTGGCGATCACCGGAAAGATATCTTCATACTGCCGCCATTCGCCGCCGAGCGTTTCCTTCCAGTCGGTATTGGCCTTGATGCCGTAGCCATAACAAATGTGAACGCCGGTGGCGCAGGTCAGCCCTTCCGCGGCGCGCTCCAGCGCCTTGATGCCCCAATCGTTGACCTCGTCCATGTAGACATTGAAGGCGGGCTCGTCGAACTGGATCATGTCGACGCCGTCGGCCTGCAAGGCCCTCGCTTCCTCGTTGAGGAGTTCGGCAAAGGCGAACGCCATCTTGACGCGGTCGCCGTAATACTGGTCGGCGATGGTATCGATGATCGTCATCGGGCCGGGCAGGGTGAATTTCAGCTTGCGCGTCGTGTGGGTACGCGCGACGCGGGCCTCGTCGGCATGGACGCGGCCCTTCAGCCGCAGCGGCGCCACGACCTGCGGCACCATCGCCTTGTAGCGGTCTTTCCGGATTCCCATCTCGACCCTGTGGGCGAAATCGATGCCGTCGATCTTCTCCAGAAATCCGTGGACGAAATGCTGCCGGGCCTGCTCGCCCTCGGTGACGATGTCGATGCCGGCGTCTTCCTGTATCTTCACCGCCAGCAAGGTGGCGTCGCGCTTGGCGCGCGCCAGTTCGTCGCCTTTCGATTTCCAGGGCGCCCACAGCGTATTGGGTTCGGCCAGCCATTCCGGCTTCGGCAAGGAGCCCGCGATCGTGGTTGGAAACAGCATCTTGAGCGTATCCTCAGGTTTTTCCGGTTCGGTGTGGCCGTCTAATGCCATGTCCGGGGCGAGAGGTACATGGGTTCGGGTGGTGGAATGCGCCGAAATCAGGGGGTAGGATCGGAACCGGCCTCTACCTTTACGGAACAACCCATGATCGACCTCTATTACGCCCCGACGCCGAACGGCTGGAAAATCTCGATCATGCTGGAGGAACTGGGGCTTCCCTACAGGGTCGTTCCCGTCAACATCCGCGCCGGCGAGCAGTTCAAGCCCGAATTTCTGGCGATCAGCCCGAACAACCGCATTCCGGCGATCGTCGATCATGCGCCCGCCGACGGCGGCGCGCCGTTTTCGGTGTTCGAGACCGGCGCGATCCTGATCTACCTCGCCGACAAGACCGCCCGCTTTCTGCCGACGGAAATGCGCGCGCGCTCGGTCGTGCTGCAATGGCTGATGTGGCAGATGGGCGGCCTCGGCCCCATGCTCGGCCAGCACGGGCATTTCGCGCTCTACGCCGCGGAGAAAATCCCCTATGCGATCGAGCGCTACCGCGACGAGGCCGCGCGGCTCTACCACGTGCTCGACACCCAACTGGGCAAGACCGGCGCCTACGTCGCCGGCGACTATTCGATCGCCGACATCGCCTGCTTTCCATGGACGATGACCCACAAGGCGCAGGGATTTACGCTTGACGACTATCCGAACGTCAAGCGCTGGTACGCGCAAGTGCGCGCCCGCCCGCAGGTGCAGGCGGGGCTCGCGATCGGCAAATTCGTCAAGGAGCCTTTTGACGAGGAGGCGCGCAAGAACATGTTCGGGCAGAAGGCGAAGGAGATGGCGGAGAGGAAATAGTCTCGGTTCCTCATGGTGAGGAGGCGCTTGCGCCGTCTCGAACCATGAGGCCAGGATAGCGCTGAAACGTCGATCATCCTTCGAGACGCGCGCAAAGCGCGCTCCTCAGGATGAGGACCGCGAAAGACAAAAAGGAAACGCCATGATCGAATTCTTCTTCGACTGTTCAAGCCCCTGGACCTATCTCGCCTTCCACAACATCCAGCCCCTGGCGAAGGAATTCGGCGTGGAGATTTCGTGGCGGCCGATCCTGGTTGGCGGCATCTTCAATACCGTCAACCCGAGCGTCTACGCCTCGCGCGAGGCGCCGGTGCCGCTGAAGGCCCGCTACATGCAGAAAGACCTCGCGGACTGGGCGCGTAGCGCGGGCCTTGCGATCAAGATGCCGCCGACGGTGTTCCCCGTGAACAGCGTGAAGGCGATGCGCGGCTGCATCTGGCTGGCCAGGGACATGGTGCCGTTCGCGCGCGCGGTGTTCGCCGCCTATTGGGGCGAAGACAAGGATATCTCAAAGGACGACGTGCTGGCGGAGATCTGCAAGGGCCTTGGTATCGATCCGGCAAAATTCCTTGCCGGCATCGGCGAGCAGGCGATCAAGGATCAGCTCAAGTCCAATACCGATGAAGTGATGGCGCGCGGCGGGTTCGGCTCGCCGACCATCTTTCTCGACAAGACCGACATGTACTTCGGCAATGACCGGTTGCCGCTGATTCGTGAAGCCTTGCAGCGGCGGAAGACGAGCGCGGCCTGATGCCGAAGGCAGTCGTTTGCCGCGAACTCGGGCCGCCCGAGCGCCTGCGCCTGGAAGGCTTTGCCTCCGCGCCGCTGGCGCCGGGGCAGGTGCGGGTTGCCGTGCATGCCGCCGGGATCAACTATCCCGACATATTGATGGCGGCCGGCGAATATCAGCTCAAGCCCGAACTGCCGTTCACGCCCGGAGTGGAGGCGGCCGGTGAGGTGAGTGAGATCGCCCGCGGTGTTGCCGGCTTCGCGATCGGTGAGCGCGTGATCGTTCGGATGCGGCACGGCGCCTATGCTGACGAGGTTGTCGTTGCGCCCACGCAGCTCACGCGGTTACCGTCGAATTTCGACTTTGCGCAAGGCGCGACGTTCCTGGCCGCGCACGGCACCGCCCATCACGCGCTGGTCGATCGTGGCCGGGTTCAGCCGGGTGAAGTATTGCTGGTGCACGGCGCCGGCGGCGGCGTCGGTCTTGCCGCGGTCGAGATCGGCAAACTGTTGGGAGCGACCGTGATCGCGGCGGCCTCATCGGAGGAAAAGCTCGGCGTGGCCAAGGCGCGCGGCGCCGATCACCTCGTGCTCACTACGCGCGAACCGTTTCGCGACGCCGTCAAACGCATCACCGATGGCCGCGGCGCCGATGTGGTGTTCGATCCGGTCGGCGGCGAGATCTTCGAGAGCAGTCTGCGCTGCATCGCCTGGGGCGCGCGCATCCTCGTGATCGGGTTCACCGGCGGCATCGGTCTGGCGCGCACCAATCTGCTGCTGATCAAGGGCGCGAGTGTGCTCGGCGTTCGCGCCGGCGAAGCGGCGCGGAGAAATCCGGCCGCCGGCGAAGCGCGGATCAGGACGTTACTGGAATGGGCGGAAGCCGGCAAAATCGGTCCGCACATTTCGCACCGGCTGCCGCTGGAAGATTATGCGGAGGCGATGCGACTGCTGATCGATCGCAAGGCAATCGGCCGCGTGGCGCTGATGATGGGGTGACTCTCTCGGCCGTCGTCCCTGCGAAAGCAGGGACCCATACCACGTGATCTATGGAGAGGGCAAAGTGGTAGACGCTCTTCGCAAAACCAAAGCTGGTGGTTATAGGTCCCGGCTCGCGCTTCGCTTGGCCGGGACGACGAGAGAAGGGAACTGCGTTACTTATACTCCCGCTCATCCCACCACGGGAAATAATCGGGCATGTCGCTCGACACCTTGTTCCTGAAATCCGGTGCGCGCTTTTCCAGAAACGACATCACGCCTTCCTTCACATCCTCGGAGCGGCCGCGGGCATAGATGCCGCGGCTGTCGACCTTGTGCGCCTCCATCGGATCGTCGGCGCCCAGCATGCGCCACATCATCTGCCGGATCAGCGCCACCGATACCGGTGCGGCCCTGGTGGCGATTTCGCGCGCCAGGGCGCGGGCGGCCGGCAGTAATTCGTCTGACGGAACGACCTTACTGACGAGGCGGCCGGCCAGCGCTTCCTGCGCCGGAAAGACCCGCCCGGTGTAGCACCACTCGAGCGCCTGGGAGATGCCGACGATGCGCGGCAGGAACCAGCTCGAGGCTGCTTCGGGCACGATGCCGCGCTGGGAAAACACAAAACCGAAGCGCGCCGCCTCGGAGGCGATGCGGACGTCCATGGCGAGCAGCATGGTGGCGCCGATACCCACGGCAGGTCCGTTCACCGCGGCGATCACGGGTTTGAGGCATTTGAAGATCCGCAGCGTCACCTGGCCGCCGCCGTCACGGATGTTGGGATCGCTGTAATCGACGCGGCCGTCGGCCAATCGCCGGACCGGCCCGCGCCGCGCGTCGCGGTCGAAGGTGTCGGCGCCGGAGGAAAGATCGGCACCGGCGCAAAACGCGCGGCCGCTACCTGTGACGATGATGGCGCGGACGTTATCGTCCTTGTCGGCGGCATCGAAGGCTTCGATCAGTTCCCTCTGCATGACGCCATTAAAGGCGTTGAGCTTGTCGGGACGGTTCAGGGTGACGGTGAGAATCTGCTCCGCGATCTCGTATTTGATCGTCTCATACGCCATCGGGGTTTCCTCTGATTTGCTTCTTGATTTTTATGCCGTCATTCCGGGATGGTCCGAAGGACCAGACCCGGAATCCAGAAGTTGTCGGCGCGAGATTCTCCGATGTGCAATTGCACATCGTAGTTCGAATCTTCGATGCGCCCCGGAATGACGAAGGAAGTCACTCGGGCGCCACCGGCCACGGCCTTTGCGCACCCCGCAAGCCCTCGAACGCCTTGGCCATGCCGAGCACGCCGATGTCGTCGAAGCGGCGTCCGATGATTTGCACGCCGATCGGAAAGCCCTTGGCGTCATAGCCGCCGTTGATCGAGATCGCCGGATTTTCCGCCATGTTCCACGGCACGGTGTAGCAGATATGCTCGAATGGTTTGTCGGGATCGTCGAGCGGGGCGGCGCGTTCGGCTGCGAATTTCACCACCGGCGATACCGGCGAGATGACGTAGTCAATATCGGTGAACAGTTTGCCCGCGGCAGCGCGGATCGCCATGGTGCCGTTGAATCCCCTGATGACGTCGACGCCTGACAGCTTCGCGCCGGCTTCCGCCCATTTGACGATATAAGGGAGGGCCTTCGCGCGTTCGGCGGGCGCAAGTTTCGAAAGATCGTCCCACAGGCGTGCGCGCCAGAAATTGTCGAGCCCGTCGAGCATCTCGCGGGTCAATATGCCCTTGACGTCGGTGACAACGGCGCCCGCGGACTCGAAAGCCTTCGCCGCCTTTACAGCAACGTCGCGGACTTCCTCTTCAAGCGCCTGGCCGACACCGGGATCGAGCATCAGCCCGATGCGCAGTTTGCGCGGGGATTTGTCGAGCGCCTTCCAGTTGATATTATCCGGCGGCAGGCTCATGCCGTCGCGGCGATCCGGCCGCGACAGGACGCTCATCATCAATGCGGCGTCATCGACCGTGCGGGTCATCGGCCCGGCGACGCGGCCGACATAAGGTGGATCGACGGGGACCCGACCAAGGCTTGGCTTCAGCGCGACGATACCGCACCAGCAGGCCGGCAGCCGCACCGAGCCGCCGATGTCGGTGCCGAGATGCAGCGGGCCATAACCCGCGGCACAAGCCGCGCCTGCGCCGGCACTGGAGCCACCGGGGTTTTGGCTGAGATCCCAGGGGTTGCGCGTGAGGGCATGGAAGCTCGACAGTCCGGATGACAGCATGCCGTAATCCGGCATGGTGGTTTTCGAGAAAATCACGGCACCCGCTTCGCGCAGGCGCGCCGCCGGTGGCGCGTCCACGGCCGACGGCACCAGTTTCGAGGTGGCGGCGCCCAGCGGCACCGGCACGCCTTTGGTGGCGATGTTGTCCTTGATCGTGGCGGGAACGCCGTCGAGCGGGCCCATAGGCTCGCCCTTTTGCCAGCGCTCGGTCGAGGCCTTTGCGGCCGCGCGCGCGCCTTCCGGATCGAACGCATATAGCGCCTTGATGTGGGGCTCCCACACCGCGATATGCGCCAGCACATCCTCCAGCACTTCGGTCGGGGAGAACTGCCTGCCGCGGAAACCCGCGATCAGGTCAACCGCGCTCAGATCATGCAGCGGCGAAACCGCATCCGGCGAATCCTGTTCATGCATGGCTACCTACCGGCAAACGGGTCTCGACGATGCGGGCGAACATGCTCGCTCCGACCGGGAGAATCTTGTCGTCGAGCGTGAAGCCCGGGTTATGCACGGGCACCGAGCCGTCGTGGCCGAGCCAGAAATAGGCGCCCGGCACCGCCTGCAGCATGTCGGCGAAATCCTCGCTGCCCATCTTCAGCTGCGACCTGGTCGAGATATTGTTGGGGCCGACGACCGTTCGCGCCACTTCCGCGACCACCCGGGAGTGTTCCTCCTGGTTCACCAGCACACTGAAGATGTCGCGGATGTCGACATCGATCTCAACCTGGTAGGCGGCGGCGATGCCGGCGCAAATGGCGCGCATCCGCTCGCGGATCAGCGCGCGCACGTCGTCGGAAAAAGCGCGCACGGTGCCGGCAAGCTTCGCCTCGCCGGGGATCACGTTATAGGCGGAGCCGGCGTGAATCTGCGTGATCGACAGCACGGCGGCGTCCGTCGGGGGGACATTGCGGCTGACGATGGTTTGCAGCGCCTGTCCGAGCGCCATCGCAATGACGATCGGATCCCTGGAGCGTTCCGGCATCGCGCCGTGCGCGCCGTAGCCTGATATCTTGATGTCGAAGAAGTCGGCGCCCGCCATGGCCGGTCCGGGAAGGATCGCGAGTTCGCCGTGGTTGAGATCGGGCGCGTTGTGCAGCCCATAGATCTCGTCGCAGGGAAATTTTTCAAACAAGCCGTCCTTGATCATGGCGCGCGCGCCGCCAAGGCCTTCTTCCGCCGGCTGGAAGATGAAATGCACGGTGCCATTGAAATTGCGGGTCTCGGCGAGATAGCGTGCGGTGCCGAGCAGCATCGTGGTGTGGCCGTCATGGCCACAGCCGTGGAAGCGGCCGGGAATGGTCGAGCGCCATTTCAGATTGGTATTTTCTTCCATTGGCAGCGCGTCCATATCGGCGCGAAGCCCGATGCGCCTGCCGCCCGATCCCTTGCCCTTGAGCACGCCGACCACGCCGGTGCCGCCGAGGCCGCGATGAACCTCGATGCCCCATTGGGTGAGCTTCTCGGCGACGATCCCCGAAGTGCGGACCTCCTCGAATCCAATCTCGGGATGGGCATGCAGATCTCTGCGGATGGCGGTGAGTTCGTCGGCAAAACCTTCGATGCGGTCGATATTGGGCATTTCGTTTATCCGGTGGCGGGAGAGGGGGAAGATGACTTGACGGTGGCGACGAAGACGGGGCCGTTCGGCCTGAGACGAATGCCTGGACGCAACCGCGTCCAGGGCAGAGCGGCCGAGTCGGCCGGCATCGCGCCGGGGGCGGCGCAGATCAGAAGCTTTTCCGCGATCGGCTCGAAATCGGCGCGGAAATGCACCGAGCTCTTGTTGACGAGGATCGCCTGCTGCCGCGGCTCGATGCCGACATAGCGAAACATCGACTGGTCCGCCAACTGGGCCTTGTGCGAACTCACGACCACCCGGATGTCACCGATCCGCAAACACGCCGACGGACCCATATCCATATCGCGGCCGCCGTAATAGGGACCGGGCGCCACGAACTGTCCGTCGGACAATGTCTCGACGATGAAAGTCGCCTCATATGGCGCATCGCCCGGGATGCCCGACTTGCCACCGAGCGCGAGCGTCACGGTCGCGCCAACGCCCGCGGCATGGGCGGCCTTCGCTGAATCAGGGTCATAGATCGCGCCGATCGCGGCCTTGCTGGCCTGGTTGCGGACCAGCGCACGCAGCATGCCCGTGGTATCGGAATCGCCGCCGGCGCCCGGGTTGTCCTGGGTGTCGGCGATGATGATGGGCTTTTGCGCACGTTTGGCGAGTTCCATCGCGTGGCGCACGCCTTCGTCGGGGCTGTAGATGCGGCCGTCGAAATCGCTCTCGTGGCCCTCGATCAGGGCAGCAAGCTTGTCCGCCGCAGCATTGGCATCGGCCTGCGTCTGGCCGTAGGCGAACACGCTCGGTCCGCAGTGATAAAAATCCGCCGCCGGAAATCCCGGACAGAACGACAGCGTCGGCACCGCCTCGCTCTCCAGCGCCGCCAGTTTCTGGTAGATGCCTTTGGCCGGCTGATCGCTGGTGCATTGCCAGCTGATCGGAATCAGGAACGGCAATTGCCGGAACGCCTTTGCCAATTTTCGCCTTGATCCCAACAGCAGCGCGAGGTGCCGGGCCGCGGCGCGGCCGGTGTCGGCCATATCGACATGGGGATAGGTGCGGTAGGCAATGAGCGCATCTGCATACCCAACCATCTCGGGCGTGACGTTGGCATGCAGATCGAGGCTGACCACCAGCGGTAGGTCGTTGCCGATGACCTGGCGCACGCGCCGCAGGATTTCGCCTTCGCCGTCGTCGAGATGCTCGGTCACCATGGCGCCGTGCAGATCCAGATACACGGCATCGACCGGGCCGGCATTCTTGATGCCGTCCACCATCACCCTGGCGATGCGCTCAAAGGCGTCTTCCGTCACATGGGCCGAGGGACTGGCGGCGCCGAAGATTGTCGGCGCCAGCTCCCAGCCTCGGGCTTCCGCCTGCTCGACAAAGCCGGCCAACCCGACATTGATGTTGCGCATGGTCTTGAGCACGTCGGCCCCTTGCGTCATCGCCGGCCAGCCGCCGCCATGCACGAAATCGGCATGGGTAGCCTTGGTCGGCGCGAAGGTATTGGTCTCGTGCAGGAAGCCGCCAACGGCGATACGGGTCATGAAGAATTTCTCAAGCAGCAGATACCGAGGTTGTCATTCCGGGATGGTCCGAAGGACGAGACCCGGAATCTCCGATGACTTTCAGATGTGCAATATGCACATCTTCGAGTTCGCGTCTTCGACGCGCCCTGGAATGACGACTTGTCTAGGACCTTCTTGCCGAATGTCAAAGCGCAGGTACGACCTTGCTCGTCACCGGCCGAAAGTTGGCAAAATCCCACCCCCGTCCGGGCGCGGCGTCAAGCAGCGCGCGGGTATAGGGCTGTTGCGGATTTGTCAGGACTCGCGCCGCCGGACCCTGTTCGACGATGCGGCCGTGCTGCATCACAGCGACGTCATCGCAGATTTGCGCGGCGACGCGCAGGTCGTGGGTGATGAACAATAGCGCGATGCCGAGTCGGGTCTGGATTTCGTCGAGCAGTTCCAGCACCTGCGCCTGTACGGAGACATCGAGCGCCGAGACCGCCTCATCGGCCACCAGTACGTCCGGATCGAGCGCGAGCGCGCGGGCGATGGCGATGCGCTGGCGCTGGCCGCCGGAGAACTGGTGCGGATAGCGCGAGATGGCGTCGACGGGCAAATCGACCAGTTCGAGCAGTTCGCGGGCTTTCGCGAGCGCCTGCGTCCGCGGCATGCCGTAATTGATCGGCCCCTCGGCGATGGTCTCGCCGACGGTGATACGCGGATTGAGCGACCGATAGGGGTCCTGGAAAATGATCTGGATCTTCTTGCGGTGCGGTTGCAAAAGCCGGCGCGACAGTTCGGAGATTTCGTGTCCGCCGAGGCGAATGCCGCCGGAGGTCGGATCGATCAGGCGGACGATGCAGCGCGCCACCGTCGATTTGCCGGAGCCGCTTTCGCCGACGATGCCGAGCGTGCGCCCCTTGCGCAGCGTCAGCGTGACATTCCGGGCCGCCGCGACCTCGCGGGTGCGGCCGAAGAAGGAGCGCTCGCGATAGACCTTGCCGAGCTCATTGGCCTCAAGGACGACGGGCTCTTTCGATTCCGGGCGCGGCGTGCGCGGCACCAGGCTGGGGACCGCCGAGAGCAGGTTGCGGGTGTATTCCATGGCCGGTGTGCGCAGGATGGTGTCGAGCGGCCCGGTCTCGACCAGCCGTCCCTGACGCATGACCGCGACCCGGTCGGCGATTTCCGCGACCACGCCCATGTCGTGGGTGATGAAGAGTACCGCCGTGCCGTGATCCCGTTGCAGCTCGCGTATCAGGGTGAGAATCTGCTTCTGCGTGGTGACGTCGAGCGCCGTGGTGGGCTCGTCGGCGATCAGGAGCTTCGGCTCCAGCACCAGCGCCATCGCGATCATGATGCGTTGGCGCTGACCGCCTGACAGCCGGTGCGGATAGGAAGCGAAGATGCGCTCGACCTCGGGCAGCCGCACCTGTTCCATCATGGCGAGGATGCGCTGGCGCCGCGTGCGGGCATCGAGATCGGTGTGGACGCGCAGTACCTCGTCGATCTGGCGTCCGACCGGCACGACCGGGTTGAGCGCGGTCATCGGTTCCTGGAAGATCATCGCCATGGTGGTGGCGCGCAGCTGCCGCAGGCGGCGGTCGCCGGCACCGAGCAGCTCTTCTCCGACGAGTTTTATGCTGCCGCCTGAGGGGACAAGCGAACCCTTTTGCAATAGCCCCATAACGGTCAGCGATGTCACCGACTTGCCCGATCCGCTCTCGCCGACCAGGCACAGCGTCTCGCGCTCGCGCACCTGCAGCGAGACGCCGTCGAGGACGCGCGTGCCTTGCGGGTTGCTGCCGAGGCTGACGACGAGGTTTTGAATGTCGAGGACGGGGGTGGTCATGTTCATCGCTCTCTGACCGTCATTCCGGGGCGATGCGAAGCATCGAAGCAATCCGATGTGCAATTGCACATCGCGAGAATCGAGACCATGGATTGGTCCTTCGGACCATTCCGGAATGACGAGGGGAGATGACGGCACTTCGCTGGCAACGAGAAGTCACTTGCCGCCCTCCCGCTGCTTCATGCGGGGGTCGAGCGCGTCGCGCGCGGCGTCGCCGATCAGATTGACGGAAAGGATCGCGATCGACAGCAGTAATCCCGGCCAGAAGATCAGCGATGGCTTGATCTGAAAATAGGCGCGGCCCTCGGCCATGATATTGCCCCAGGTCGGGGTCTCCGGGCTGATACCGGCGCCGAGAAACGACAGGATCGCCTCGGTGAGGACGGCGGACGCGCAGACGTAGGTGCCTTGCACGATCAAGGGCGCGATCGTGTTCGGCATCAAATGCCGCCACATGATCTTCGGCAAGGACGAGCCGACGGAAATCGCGGCCTCGACATAAGGCTCCTCGCGCGCCGACAGCACCACCGATCGCACCAGCCGCGCCACGCGCGGAATTTCGGGGATGGTGATGGCGACCAGAACCGTCGTCAGGCTCGCGCCCGAGAGCGAAACCACGGCGATGGCGAGCAGGATGCTCGGGATCGCCATCAGGCCGTCCATGACGCGCATCAAGATCGCGTCGATCCATTTGAAGAATCCGGAGACAAGACCAATCACCAGGCCAATGCCGATGCTGAAAACGGCAGCGCCAAGGCCGATCAAGAGCGATATCCGCCCGCCGTAGAGGATCCGTGACAGCACGTCGCGGCCATAGCCATCGGTGCCGAGCCAAAACTGCGCGCTTGCGGGTTTCAGTCGTTGCGCCGGCGCGAGCAGCAGCGGATCGTGCGGCGAAAGCCAGGGCGCCAGGACAGCGGAGACAATCACCAGCGCGAGGCAAATCGTTGCGGCGGCGATAATCGGCGTCGCCGCGAGAAATCCAAGCCTGGGCCGCAGCGGGGTGGTGATCGGGATCGTGGGTTCGGGGAGGGTTTCGACCGCCATCAGTATCGAGCCTCAATAGCGGATTCTGGGATCGAGCAGCGTGTAGGCGACATCGATCAGAAGGTTGACGGCGACATAGATGCCGGATGTCAAAAGGATCATCGCCTGGATCACCGGATAGTCGCGCGCCAGCACGGCATCGACGGTGAGGCGGCCGATGCCGGGCAGGTTGAACACGCTTTCGGTGACGACGACGCCTGAAATCAGCAGCGCAAAGCCGGTGCCGATTACGGTGATGACCGGGACCGCGGCGTTGCGCAGCGCGTGGCGGAGCAGCACGCCGGTCTCGCTGATGCCTTTGGCGCGCGCGGTGCGCACATAATCCTCGCCGAGCACATCCAGCATGGCGGCGCGGGTCATGCGCGCGATCAGCGCGACGTAGATGAAGGACAGTGTGCAGGTCGGCAGAACGATGCGCTCGAAAAACGGGCCGAAGCCGGCAGTGATGGTGCGAAATCCCTGCACCGGCAGCCAGCGCAGGTCGATCGCAAAGATCTGGATCAGCACGTAGCCGATCACGAATACCGGGACGGAGAAGCCCACCACCGACAATCCCATCACGAAGCGATCGATCCAGGTGCCGTGCTTCCAGGCCGCGATGACGCCGAGCGGCACCGCGATCAGGATGGAAAGGACGATGGTCGAGATCGCGATCGAGATTGACGGCTCGACGCGCTGGCCGATCATTTTCAGCACCGGCACGTTGGAAATCAGGGACACGCCGAGATCGCCATGCAGGAGCTTGCCGATCCAGGTGAAGAACTGGGTGTAGAGCGGTTCGTTGAGGCCGAGCGAGGTGCGGATGCGCTCAAGCTGTTCGGGGGTTGCGTTGTCGCCTGCCAGGATCGCAGCGGGATCGCCCGGCGTCAGCCGTAACAACAGAAACACGAACAGCGCCACCACGCCCATCACGGGGATGGCGGCAAGCGCACGGCGGAGCAGATATCCTATCAAAAGCCCCACCCATCGCGTCGTCCCTGCGAAAGCAGGGAGCCATACGCTGCGGCTCCTCGTTTGCGAGACGCTGTTCGACGACTTTGGCGCAACAATTGGAGGCTGTGGTTATGGGTCCCTGCTTTCGCAGGGACGACGGGTAAAATTTGCGGAACGCTAGAAGAATCCATCATGCGCTTACTCTCGCTCTCCGCCGCCCAATGGGCAACTTTTAGCAAATCCTGTGCCATTGGACGTGTCTTTGGTTTCCGGGTTCCGATCGTCCAGAGCCGTGCTTAATCCCTCACTCCAGCGTCGCCAAAAGTCCGGCCATCAGGCGGCCGCGCTCGGCGAGGCTGTCGACCTCGATGTGCTCGTTGAGCGTATGCGCATCGGCGCCGCGAACGCCGAGGCCGTCGAGGGTCGGGATTCCCATCGCGCCGGTAAAGTTGCCGTCCGAGCCGCCGCCGGCGCTGCCATGCGGAAGTTCGAGGCCCATCGCCTTCGCCACGCCGCGCGCCTTTTCATACAGTGCCATGGTGCCCGCGTCAGGTTCCCATACCGGCCGCGTCACGCCGCGGGTGACGTTGAACGTAACATCGTTCGTTGTGCCGGACAGCGCCAGCATGCGCTCGACGCCGCGATCGAGGTCGGCCTGGCGCTTGGCCATGCTCAGCGCTTCCGCCGCGCAGGTGGTGGCTACGCAATTGACCCATTGGCCGCCATGCACGATGCCGACGCTGAAGGTGCAGTCTTCCGATGTCATGCCGTCGATGACGAGGATCTGGCGCGCCATCTCGCGAATGGCCGAGCGTCCCGCGGACAGGGTGGCGCCGGCATGGCTCGGCTTTCCGATGGTCTCCAGATTGAACCGCGCGATCGCGTAACGTCCGGTGACGACGCCGTTGTTGGGACGGCCGGGCTCCGGCACCAGCACATATTTGTTGCGCGAGGCTTCGGCCTCGATGATCTCGCGTGTCGACGGCGTGCCGACTTCCTCGTCCGGCGTGAACAGCACGGTGATGGGCAGCGGCGTCGTAAAGGATGCGCGCGCCAACTGCCGGATCGCTTCCAGCGCGAGGTAGTTGCCGCCCTTCATGTCGAAGATTCCGGGCCCGAAACATTTGTTGCCCTCGCGCCGCCACTTCAGTTTCTCCAGCGTGCCGACCGGATGTACCGTGTCGAGATGGCCGGCGATCAAAACGCCGGGCTCGCCCAGTTTGGGATGCGGAAACCGCGCGCGGACGCAGCCGCCAAAACCCTGCCGGCCGGCGATCCGCTCGATCGAGGCGCCCATGATCGCCATGTCGCGCGCGGCGAGATCAAGCATGCGATCCACCGCGCTGGCGTCCCAGGTCGGGCTTTCGCATTCCACCCAGCCGCGCAACCCCTGCAGCATGGTCTCGGAATCGAAGGGAAGGTTGGCGGGGTTCATCGGGAGGCTCTCGAATGCGACATGGCGCGATCGGCGGGTCGCCGTCGCGCCGGCTAGGTGAATGATCGGCGACGAATTTGTAAAGTGAAACATGAACGAAGGGACGGGACGCGTTTCTTCACAACCCGATTGACGCGCACCCCGCCCAATGCAAGTCTCGAATATTCAGGAGTTACAGCGAGTTACTGCGTCTAAATAACGCACCGCTTGCATAACGAATGATCGGCATTTGACCGGTTTCGCGTCAGGAGACATACGAATGTTCCACATCTTGCGCTGGAAACGTCCGGCGATGGCATCCAGCATCGCCCTGGCGGCGCTTTCGGTGGCGCTGGCGGCGGCCCCGCCGGCCGATGCCAAGACCATCACCGCGGTGATGCATTCCGATCTGCGCGTCATCGATCCCGGTTTTACCACCGCCTACATCACCCGCGACCACGGCTATATGGTCTATGACACGCTGCTGGCGGAAGACGCCAACTTCAAGATCCAGCCGCAGATGGCCGACTGGAAAGTCTCCGACGACAAGCTCACCTACACCTTTACGCTGCGCGACGGCCTGAAGTGGCATGACGGCACGCCGGTCACGGCGGAAGATTGCGTGGCCTCGCTCAAGCGCTGGGGCCGCAACGACGGCATGGGCCAGAAGCTGATGGATTTCACCGCCAGCATCGAGGCCACCGACGCCCGGACCATCACCCTGAAACTGAAGGAGCCGTACGGCCTGGTGCTGGAATCGATCGGCAAGCCGTCGTCGCTGGTGCCGTTCATGATGCCGAAGCGTTTGGCGGAAACGCCGCCCGGCCAGCAGATCAAGGAGCAGATCGGGTCCGGTCCCTTCAAGTTCGTTCAGGCCGAATTCCAGCCCGGCGTGAAAGCGGTCTACGTGAAGAACGCCGACTATGTGCCGCGCAAGGAGCCGCCGAGCTGGACCTCCGGCGGCAAGGTGGTGAAGGTCGATCGCGTGGAATGGATCACGATGGCGGATGCGCAGACCGCGATGAACGCGCTGCAGTCCGGCGACATCGATTTCATGGAAAACCCGTCGTTCGATCTTCTCCCGGTGCTCGCCGCCAACAAGGAGATAAAGGTCGACACCCTGAACAAGCTGGGCTTCCAGACGCTGGGCCGGATGAACTTCCTTTATCCGCCCTTCGATAACGTCAAGGTGCGCCGCGCCGCCTTCATGGCGATGAACCAGAAGGACGTGCTGGATGCGCTGGTGGGCAACCCCGAATATTACCGGATCTGCGGCGCCGTCTTCGTCTGCGGCACACCGCTTGCGTCGGATGTCGGTTCGGAATCGCTGGTCAAAGGCAACGGCATGGCGGAAGCCAAAAAGCTGCTCGCCGAATCCGGCTATGACGGCACGCCGGTCGTGCTCATGGCGCCCGGCGATGTCGTGACGCTGAAGGCGCAGCCGATCGTCGCGGCGCAATTGCTGCGCGATGCCGGCTTCAAGGTCGATGTGCAGGCCACCGACTGGCAGACCGTGGTCACCCGCCGCGCCAGCCAGAAGCCGCCGAAGGAGGGCGGCTGGAACATGTTCTTCACCAACTGGGTCGGCGCCGACGTCGTCAACCCCGTCGCCAATCTGTCGATCAACGGCAAGGGCAAGAATGGCGGCTGGTTTGGATGGCCGGATGATCCCAGGATGGAAGCCATGCGCGATGCCTTCGCGCGGGCGTCCTCGCCGGAGGAACAGAAAAAGATCGCGGCAGAGATCCAGAAGGAAAATTACGACCAGGTGATCTATATCCCGCTCGGCCAGTATCTGGCGCCGAGCGCATGGCGCAAATCGCTCTCGGGCGTGCTCGACGGGCCGGCGACGCCGGTCTTCTGGAATATCGACAAATCGGAGTAGGGGAGGGCGAGTAGCGTTTCAGAACGTAGATTATACGCTTGCCTTCAGGGGAAGCGGCTGGTCACCGAGCATCGCCTCGAATGACGATAGGGCGCGCCTGCCGGCATCGCGCGCGTGCTGCGCGATCAGGTCGCCGCATTCGGAGGTGATCCGGTCGGCATCCTGCAGGTCGACGAAACCGAATGGCCAGTCGCTTGGTGTAGCCGCGCTCGCGCCGGATGTCCGCAGGTGCGTTTCCGATTGTCTTTCTGCGCCCATTCCTGACGGCGCGTTCGCACCTATGAGCCTATTTTAGCCACCCAATGGCCTAATTTGGAGCCGAACAACAGGCGTATTGTCTGCCAGCCTTATCTCACAAGGGAGCATGTGCCATGCGTGATTATCGGGCCTACATCCTCGGTATCGAAGACCATCGTTTTATTCGGGTAGACGAATTTTTGAGCAACCACCGGGATGATGTTGCCGCATTGAATGCTGCCAAGCAACTTACCGATAAGCACGATGTTGAGGTTTGGGATGGCGGAAGATTCGTCGCCCGATTGTCGCTCGGCGAAGAATTGGTGTCGCCTGGGTTGGTGCCGTCGCAGGGTTCCGCCCTGCCGTCCGATAGCGAAACGAATGCTGTTAAGCCGCCGGCAGAGCCGGTTTCGCTAAGCAGGGTTTCGGAATTGGCTGCATCGTCGGAGAGCAATCCTTTCCTCCGTTGATGTCGGCGGCACATTGCAATGGATGGGATATCGCCGATATTGCTTCACGCTCGCGCCTGGCCTTCGACGTGAACCATTTTCTTGCCAGGAGTCTCTGAAGGAGGCTTCGCGGAACGCTCTTGAGGAACGTAGTCGCTCCTCAAGAGGCGTTGGGTGCTCAAGTTACACACGCGATGCCCGGCTTCGGTGCTGTCGCGGATCACGCAGCCGCGGCAATTCGCTTCCTGCACCAACCAAGCAGACCAAGGGCGCCGAGACCGGTGGCGAAGAGCGGGAGAGCTGCGGGCAGGGGTGTGACGTACGCCCCGTTGGGAAGGCTGATGCTGATTGAGTAGTCCACGGTCCCGGGACCGCCCGTGAAAACCCCAAAGCTCGAGGTTGAGATATCGAGAATGCTTGGCAAGACAGATGCGAAAAGAACTGCGCCAAATATTTCGTGCTTTGTACCGGTTGTATAGTTACCCGTGGTGACTCCCAGCGACATTACGTCACCAAGGTTATCCGTGACCGTTGCAGATGCACCCGTGCCCCACCCCGAGGGTATGCTGGGGTCCCATACTGGACCATTGCCGCTTATCGTCATCAATGCGGCAACAACGCATGGAGATGAGCATGTACCCCCGATGTTGAGTTTTGTGTCCTGCTGAAAACTCAAATCGCCCGCCCCGGAATACTCGTAGGACAAGGTGACCGCTGATGCGCTGGTCGGTAACGCGGCGCCCGTCGTCAAGACGACCATTGCGCAAATAACAACTCTTACAAACCCCGGTGCCATTTGATCCGCCCTCGCGTTTCAAACTAACCATCACGAGTCAAGTAAACTGCAGGTATTCCAATGTTTTAATCTGGCCTTTTTAAGACGCTTCGGAACCTGCAATTGCGATCAAATCGGGCGTTCAGCGCTTCCGGAAAAAAGCCAGTGAGGGCCGATCAAGCGGAAAACAAGAAAATACCGGGACCAGCGCGAAGCGGTGGTAGCCAGCTACGCCCGTTACGGGCGGGTATGGAACATTCGCCGAGCGTGGCTACTTACATCGAGAGCGGGATATGAAGTAGTTCATGCGAAAGGCATGGGCATGCGAAAAATTATTGCGGCGGCAGTAGTGGTATCGATGACCTGGCCCGCATTCGCGCAGACGCAGCCTACGCGTCCGTCTGCCTATGCGACCCTCCCGACGATGCCCTCGTCCTTCCCGACTGCTGCTATCAGTCCTTGCTATCCCTACTCGTCATTCAATCCCACCAGTTCATGTTACACTGGTACTATCTATCCGTCCTACTCTGCGATGGAGCCGTTCGAATTTCCTAAAATGGAAAATCGGCGAACTTCGCCGGGGGCAGCCAGCCTCGACGAGGATCAGGTGAAGCTGCGAATTGAGGGGAAGGGGTATTCAAACGTTTCCGGATTGCAAAAGGACAATCATGGAATCTGGCGAGGCAAAGCAATAATGAATGACGGTAGCCCCGTCACCGTCACTCTCGATCTGGAGGGTAATATCTACTCCCTCCGAATTGTCATCGTTCAAACCCGATGATCATGGATCAGGTTGCCCGGCTACGCCTCCCTTGACATGCAACAACGTCGAAACCGGCGAAGCCGGTCAGCATTGCGAATACCCTCATGGCAGGCACGGCCTTAATTTGGCTTGCCCTGCGGCACGACTTGGCCTTGCTCCGTCGTCTTTATGAGCCCCGACTGGGCCAATTGATCCGCAAGTCGCTTCACCTGATTTATCAGATCGATTGCACAACCCATCGACAACGCCAAACGCGCGACTACGTGACGCTGTCGTTCCGGTGGCGCTGCCGACGTGGGTTCGCTCATGCGAATAACTTCAAAGTCAATCTTGAGCGTTGAACCATCGCAGATAATAAATCCGATTTGGTCGGCGAACGTTTCCCCAATTTCATGATGAGGAACGACCGGCATTTTCTTGGTCAGATTATTGTCAGCCATGATTGCTACCTGCTGGTTCGTGAGGTTTACGGTTCAATCTAGACCCTAAACAACAGTCCAAATGGTTAAGGTGGTCAAACGCTATTTCCCTCGCGGCGGATGCGTGACGCCAGGAATGACCGCGATCCGGCAGCTTTCGCCGGTGCTGAAGTCCGGGCGTTCCTGGCAATGCTCAGGGCGCAACCTAATCAATTGGAATGGCCTGCTGTCGATGCGATGGTTGAAACGCAAAACCCTTGCCATGTCCCAGCTTGGGAGCGATTGGTGCGGGCGGTGGGACTCGAACCCACACGACGTTGCCATCGAGGGATTTTAAGTCCCTTGCGTCTACCAGTTCCGCCACGTCCGCTTTGGTCACAGGATCAGATACTTAGCGCGTTTTTTGAGCCGGTGGAATTGGGCGGCCCTGCAGCACCGCTCCTTCCTTATGCGACTGCGCACGACAAGGCAAAGCCTCAATCCGGACACCAGCGCCTGCTTTACGCAACCTCAATGTTGTCGGTTTACCAAGGTCGCATGATCGCCTCGCTTTCCCGCTTCGAGCTCTTGCCGCGCACCGTTGCGGTCCTGGCGCTGTTTGCTCTCGGCTCCTGGCTCGGCGGCTGCGCCGACATGAGCGATGGCATGACGTCCGCGTTCGCCGACCCCGCGAAATACGATCTTTACGACTGCAAGCAACTTGAGAGCGAGCGCAAGAGCCTCGCCAACCGGGCTGCGGAATTGCAGGGCCTGATGGCGAAGGCGCGGACGGGCACCGGCGGTGCCGTGGTGGCCGAGATCGCCTATCGCAACGAATACATCGCGGTGCGCGGGCAGGCGAAGTTTGCCGAAGATGCCTGGCAGAGCAACAAATGCCATGAGACACCGCCACCGGCGGCCAAGCCCGCGGCTGTACCGGCCCCGCCGACAAACGCCAAGCCGGGGCGCTCGCCTATGCGGTCCGGCAACGCGGTCTACTGAGCAAAGACCGCAAACGCAGGCGCGGGGCCATTTCACGCGCGCCAGTCATAGATCCAGTCCTGCCGCGCCAGCATGCGCTTTGCACCCATCCCCTTGATGACGAGGTCGCGCGCGAGAGCCAGGGGGCCGGCGAGGTGATAGATGCGCCCCGCCTGCCGTGCGGTGCGCTGAACCCGGGCCACCCGCGGCCGACGCAGAGCTTCGTAGCGTCTCAGCGCGGCGGGGATGGCGGGTCCGCCCAGGCTTTGGGTTTCCGCGAGGCATTTGGCGAGCACGGCGGCATCCTCGATCGCCATTCCCGCGCCCTGTGCGGCGAAAGGCAACATGGCGTGGGCCGCGTCCCCCAGCAAGGCCGCGGATCCATCCGTCCATTCGCCACCGTCGGGGAGGGTAAACAGCGCCCACTTCCTCCACCCTTCCACGGCGCCGATCAACATCCGAGGGGCGGCATGCCATCCCGCCGAGGCGAACGCGCCTTTGACGTCGTTGGCCTCGCCGGGTGAGCTCCAGCCCGGCCTGTTCCAGGTTCCCGGTACAACCGCGACGACGTTGATCTGGCGTGCTCCCGAAATTGGATAGGCGACGAGGTGTGCGTTGGGCCCCATCCAGAGCTGAACGCGGCGGGAGGTATATTCGCGCGGCAGCTGGGTCGTATCGAGCGTCCCGCGCCAGGCGATGAGGCCCGAGAATCGCGGCTGCACTTCCGGAAACAGGTGATGACGGACCGCCGACCAGATTCCGTCCGCGCCGACCAGCGCCACCGCCGTTTCCTGCTGGCGCGCCGTGCCGCAGCGCTGGGCGACGGTCAATCCCCTGGCGTGGGTGCCGACATCCTCGAACTGGCAGCCAAGCCGCAATTCGATGTCGGGACAATCGTTGACATGGGCTTGCAGCGCTGCCTGCAGATCGGCGCGGTGGATGACCCAATAGGGGGCTCCGGTCTGAAACATCGCGGCGTCACCGAGCGGCAGGCGGGAGATCTCGCCCCCGGTTCGCGCGCTCATGAGGCTGATGGCATCCGGTGTAACTGCGCGGGAGGCAAGCCGCGGCTGCAAGCCGAGATCGATCAGCACACGGCTCGCATTGGGCGAGAGCTGCAGGCCGGCGCCAACTTCCTCCAGGCGCTCGGCCTTCTCAAGCACAATGACGCGAAAACCCTGTCGTGCCAGTGCCAGCGATGCCGTCAGTCCCCCGATCCCGGCACCCGCGACGATGATAGTGCGTGAAGCCGCCACCAGCCGGTCAGGCGACCTTGTCTTTCAGCACGCATTCCGGCGGTCGCGCCTCGCCGGCCTTGAGGTCGGCGGCATAGCGATAGAGCGTCGAGCAATAGGGGCAGATGATCTCATTGTCGTTGCCGAGATCGAGGAAGACGTGCGGGTGGTCGAAGGGCGGATTGGCGCCCACGCACATGAACTCCTGCGAGCCGATCTCAATGACGGAAACGCCGGCATCGTTGTGGAAGTGCGGGACGACATGATCGGACATCGAATTCACCCTTGTAAGCGGCAGAGACAGCGCAACCAACGCGACGCCGCACAGTCGAAATGCGACACGACCATAGTGGCGGCTGCAGTTGATTCCTAGTGCCCGGAACCCCAGGTTTCGAATACCAGACGGCAGCCCCGACCGCTGATTTGCTCATACAAATTCGACACAATCTTATCGTCCCAGAGAAGCCCTTCTTTCGTCGGGACGGTTGTGTCCTAAAAGCGGCATACCATTTCAGGGACGGCGGAAACCCCGGAATTTCGGGATGAAACGGTTGCGGATCGGTTGGCTACTGGCGGTCATGGCGGTAAGCGGTGCCGCGTCGGCCGTGCTATGGCCGAACGCCCGCGACGCCGGTGCCGTCCTGGCCGCGCAAGACGACCCGGCTCAATTGTCCGATCTCCTGCTCAATTCCGCTTTGCGGAGTAACCAAATAGTTATCGTGGATAATATCGAGGCCGCGCTTGCCACCGGTGACGCGGGTCTTGCCGATAGCTTTGTCGATCTCGCCCGGGAGAAAAACATTGCGCTGGCGAGCGACTTATCCCGGCGGGTGAGCGATGCCGTCAGAGAGGAGAATTCCTCGGCGCACTTTGTAAAGCGCTTTGCCGACGGGCTTGTGACCGGTACGGCCGACGATGTCGGGAGCCTGTCGGGAACTGTCGCCGGCGACCTTTTCGTGTTCGGCGACATCCGGGATGTCGTCCGCGAAGGCAAGCACCTCGTCATGGGCGAGGACACGGACCAGCTTGTGCTGGGTCTTGCCACCGCCGGCCTTGCGGTGACGGCGGCGACCTACGTCGCGGTCGGTGGCGCAGCACCCGTGCGCGCGGGTCTTTCGCTGGTCAAGGACGCTCGCAAGGTCGGTCGGCTGGGCGAGGGACTGACCGAATGGGCTGCCCGCTCGGCGCGCGAGGTTGTGGATACTCCGATGCTGCAGAATGCCGTCGCAACAGGCTCGGTGATGCATCCCGGGCAGACTGTGAGCGCCATCAGAGCCGCCTTCCATGCAGAGAAGGCCGGCGCTTTGGTCCGGCTTGCCAAGGACGTCGGACGGGTCGGAGAAAAGGCTGGCGCGCGCGGCGCACTCGATACACTGAGGATCGCCGAGCGGCCGGAGGATGTGGCGCGCGCCGCACGGCTGGCGGAGACCAAGGGTGGACAGACCCGTGCGATCCTGAAAATGCTGGGCCGCAGCGGATTGCTGCTGGCGGCCGGTGCGTTCGATCTGTCGCTCTGGGTGTTTGGCGCGCTGTTTTCGCTGTTCGGGTTTCTCGCGTCGATCAAGGCCATGACCGAGCGCCTGACCCAGTCGTGGCTCAATCGCAGGAAGGCGCGGCGGTTGCGAATGCAGATGGCGGCCTTGTCTGCGCCGGCGATGACAAGCGCCGGCGTAACCGGCTAGTTTTCGGCCAAGCTTACGATTCCCGTGCTTCTCCAAACATGGAATGACCGATGCCGAGCTTTCATAACGGCGCTGTTGAAATCGCATATCTCGACGAAGGCGAGGGCGATCCGATCTTGCTCGTGCATGGCTTTGCGTCGACCAAGAATGTCAACTGGGTGTACCCGACCTGGGTTTCGGAGCTGAGGAAGGACGGCCGGCGCGTCATCGCGCTCGACAATCGCGGCCACGGCGATTCCGCCAAGCTTTACGACGCAAGCGCGTATGAAATAGCCACCATGGCGGGCGATATCGTCGCGCTGATGGATCATCTGGATATCGGGCGCGCGGACGTCATGGGCTATTCGCTGGGATCGCGGATGGCGGCCGTGCTCGCGCTGAGCCAGCCGGCGCGGTTGCGATCGGCGATTTTTGGCGGCATCGGGATCGGCCTGATCGAGGGGGGTGGGCCCGGCGAGAACGTTGCCGAAGCGCTGGAGGCCGAATCGCTTGATGATGTGACCGATCCGGTGGGGCGAACGTTCCGCGCCTTCGCGGATCAGACCCGTTCCGATCGCCGGGCGCTGGCGGCCTGCCTGCGCGGCTCGCGGCGGCTGATGACAAGAGACGAAGCCGCGCGCATCGCCGTGCCCGCGCTGATCGCGGTCGGCACTTCGGACGAGATCGCGGGTTCGGCGGAAGCACTTGGGAAAATCATTCCCGGTTCGCAAGTGCTCAATATTCCCAACCGCGATCATATGCGGGCGGTGGGCGACAAGGTCTATAAAGCCGGGGTGCTGGATTTTCTCTCACAACGGAAGTGAACTATCGGCTGGATCTTCGCCACGCGCGAAGCGACGGACGCCAGCCATCAAGACCGCCAAAGTTGCGATCCATACCAGACGCGAACCGTAGCGGTCGTGCGGCCCGGATATCACGCCGCAGATAAAGGCATTGCCGAGCAACGCCAATGACACGGTTGCGATAAACAGCGTGAATTCGTCGAGCCGCCGCCGCCAGATCGCAGTTGCGAACATGCCGAAGACCAGGAACATCGAAATCAGCGCGACGGGGACGTGGATCAGGTTGATCGGGCCGAAGGTGATGAAGCCGGTCTGCTGCCGCGCCGCGTTCATCAGCTTCAACTGCTGCGGCAGATAGTGCCTGATAATGCCGTAGGTGTGGGGGGTCGTCGGACGGTCGGTGTTTTCGCCGGTGGCCACCTTGAGCATCTGTTCGCCCGTCGCCAGTAACGCCGCCTCAGTCTGCCATAGCGGATATTCCGCCAGCGCGTGGACGGTGATGTATCCCATTTCATCGCCCAACCCGGGAAAACGACCGAGCTTGTTGAACACTGTCTCGCGGCTCCAGAGGAAATCATCCGCCGTTTCCGGCAAGTCGTCGCGGTAGGGGCAGAGCTTGAAATGCTGGTCAGGACAATGATCGTTCAGATATCGGGTCACGATGCCGTCCTGAAGCATGCGCCCGAACGCAATCGCATAGCCGCCGGGCGTCCACGCCAATTGTCCAGAGAGAGCGAAATTGGCCGACAGCAACATGACTGCGCCGGCAACGATCGTGAGGGTGCCTTGCGCGAGGCCCGCTATCGCAATTCGCCCACGCAGGAAAGGGCGCGCGATCCAACCGACGCAGCACAACCCCAATAGGACAGCCATGGTTGCGCTATGGGTAGCTGCCGCGAAGGCGGTAAATACGAAGAGCGCGAATTTTTCAGTTATAGAAAACTTGTCGCCATGGAGCACGAGAAGAAACAGCGACAGCACCGACAGGCCGGCAAAGATGTCGGTCAGCAGCATGCTGGCGAGCCACGGCAGCGCGGTGGTCAGGGTCAGCGCGAAAGTCAGCGTCACAAGCCGCCATGGCCTGGCCATGCCGAACACCCGCAGCGTCAAGTGCAGGATCCACATCGTCGCCAGCGCCTGGATCCCGAGGTTGAGCCAGAAGTAGGTGTCCTCGCCGAAATGGAGGTAGAGGCCAAAGACGGTGGATCGGCTGGGGACGAGATAGCCTTCGTACCACCGCGCCAGATAGCCACCGGTATCCGACTGGAGCAGCGGATAGCCGTTCCAGAGCGCGGGCGCGAGCAACATCAAGGGAATGGCGACGGCCGTTGCCCAGACCAGGACCGGGTCTGCGGCGCGCGCGCGCACGATTTGCGTAGTGATGCTTTACCCCCGATGTTTCGGACACCATGCCCGGATTGGACGGGGCGCGGAAATCCACCATTAGTCGGATCGGCCGCCGCTTGATTTCCAGGAATTTCCGACCACTTCTCAGCCATCGTTCAAGCAAAGGCCGGTCTGGCTCGGATAAAGAAGATTAGTTGTTTCAAGATCTTAGTGCGGATTTAGAGCTTGGGCCGAGGTTCGTCCTGGTGTGAGTGCACCGGGACAGAAGCCTGCCGGTCGTGCTATAAAAGCGCAGTCGAAGAATTTGCGAGAGCAGCATGGCAAAACATCAGATCAATCCGCAGGGTGGCACGAAGCTCTCGGCCCTCGATCCGGTCTGGGATCGCGTGCGCTCGGAGGCGGAAGATATTGTTCGCCGCGAGCCGGAGCTTGCCTCCTTTATCTATTCGACCGTGCTGCATCACGACCGGCTGGAAGATTCGGTCGTCCATCGCATTGCCGAGCGTCTTGACCACTCGGCGCTGTCAGGCGATCTGATCCGTCAGACCTTTGATGAGGCGCTGCGGGACGATCCCGATCTCGGCAACGCTTTTCGCGCCGACATGGTCGCGGTTTACGACCGCGATCCCGCGACTTCGCGCTTCATCGACCCGCTGCTTTACTTCAAGGGTTTTCATGCGTTGCAGACCCACCGTCTGGCGCATTGGCTCTTCCAAAAGGGCCGCAAGGATTTTGCCTATTACCTGCAAAGCCGTTCATCGGCGGTGTTCCAGACCGATATCAATCCGGCGGCCCGAATTGGCCGGGGGATCTTTCTCGACCACGCCACAGGTTTCGTGTGCGGTGAAACCGCGGTCATTGATGACGACGTCTCGATCCTGCACGGCGTCACGCTTGGCGGTACCGGCAAGGAGAACGAGGACCGCCATCCCAAGATCCGCCACGGCGTGTTGATCGGGGCGGGCGCGAAAATTCTCGGCAATATCGAGATTGGCCATTGTGCCCGGATCGCCGCGGGCTCGGTGGTGGTGAAGCCCGTGCCGCACAACGTGACAGTGGCTGGCGTTCCCGCCAAGATCGTCGGCGAGGCGGGCTGCGCTGAGCCGTCACGCACCATGGATCAAATGCTCAACGCGATTGGACTTTGATTTCCGACCTGTTTTCGAAAAGCCGGGCGTCAGACCTGATCCGCGGCCGAATAACGGTTTTGCGATTGGACGGCGCGCAAGTTATAAGCCTTTGACTTCGTATAAGACTGAAGGGATATGGCTGGCGGTTCGCTCCGTCCCGTCCTAATACTTCCCGAAACCCAGAGCGTGATCCGCAAAAAGCGGGAACCGGTTTTCCGAAAAAGATCACGCTCAAACAAGATCATCCAGAGATCATATTGGAGACCGCCGTGGACGTTCAGGAAGTCAGGAAACTCGATGCCTACCTCAAGCGCCTGTTCGGCAACCCCAAAATACGCGTAGTGCCGCGGCCGAAGAAGGATGATTCAGCCGAGGTCTATATCGGCGAGGAATTCATCGGCGTCCTGTTCGTCGACGACGAAGACGATGATCGTTCGTTTCAATTCCAGATGGCGATCCTCGAGGACGATCTGGTCGAGCAGGGCTAGGGTTGTTTGGGTCGGCCCGCGACGTCTTTGCGAGTGCAGCGGAGCAGTCCACAGGACGCTCGTACATGGTTCGAGGCTGGATTGCTTTGCGGCCTGCGCTCCTCGCAACGACAGATCTTTTACAACCCGGCTATCCCCTTCGGCCCGCGTAACTGCTGGGTCAGGCGATCCATCGCGTCGGCCACGTCGCGCCATTGCGCGAGCCAGCCTCGCGGAAAGCGAAACGTCAGATCGGCCCCCTCGACGCGGCGTTCGCTCAGACACATCCCGGGGGTCGCGGCATCGCGGGTGCAGCGCGCCACGATATTTGGTGCATTCGCGGAAAACAGATCCTCATTGCCGTAAGGCGAGCCTTCGCGAAATGCGCGCATCGTCAATCCGTCTTCGCCTGACGTTGATTTCTGCTCGAGGTAGCGCGGATAGATGGTGCGCGTGCGCAAATCGGGCGCCAATGAGTCATGATGCGCCGATATCGACAGAAATATCCGGTCGATGGGCTGCGTCCCTTCCTCCACGCTGCTCGCGCTGACGCGTTTCGGAGCTTCGGGCGCTTTCAGCGAAGGAAAGGAGAAGCCGAGATCGATGCGTTCCTGCGGTCCGGAGTGGCGCTGGATTTTCATGCGGATCGCCGCGGCAGGAACGTTAAAAAGGGTGCCCCCGATGCTTACCGGCAACCGCGCCGGACCACTGGAAGCCTCCGGTTCCCATGTCGGCCACAGCAGATAGGCGACGAGGACAATCGCGCCGGCTGCGACCGCGCAAGCGAGCACGATCGGAAGCATGTGGCCGCGAGGATTCTTCCGCGTATTGCGTGCGAAATGCTGGGCCGTCGATAGCAGCGTCATGAACAGGCAATCGTAAGGGGGCGCGGTTGGCCCCGAATCATTTCAGAATATGCCATGCGGCATCTCACTTCCCCACGGTTTCCCGTCATGGAGCGCCGTGCGAGCCATGTGCAAGCCGCGGGTCCGATCCGCTGGCGTTAACCTTTCCTTAAGGATCATGTGGCGCCCGGCGGCCAATTTTGCGAAGCCATCCCGGTTACTGTGGTGTAGCGGATGAGCCTGCAATGTCGCCTGAAGCGTTGAGTTCCCTGTTCTCCCTGTGCATCGGCTTCGCGCTGGCCGGCGCACTGACCAGCGGATATCAGGCCGTGGTGCAACGCCCGGCGGGCTTCGGATTGCTGCAGGAGGGCGTGGCGCCGAGGACTTTCGCCGCCGTGCCGTTTCTGGTTTTCGCAGCTCCCTTCATCATCATGCGCAATACCTTGCGCGGGGCTCGGATCGAACGCCGCCGCTTCGAATTCGTGATGATGGCGACGGTTCTTGCAGGGTTCTGGAGTCTGATGTCCGGAACGTTTTTCGTGATGACGCTGCGCGCGGCGGGAGTGCTGGCCTGAGTTTTTTGTTTTTGACGCGTGTTTTCCTGGCGCGAACCGCTACTTCGCATTGAAAACGCTCTGTTGGCTATGCCAGAGTCTCCCTGGAACGGGAGACCAATAGCGGATGGCGATCTACGAACTTGACGGGCAGGCGCCCGAGCTTCCCCTGGACGGCAACTATTTTATCGCCGATACGGCCACGGTCATCGGCAAGGTCCGCCTGCTGGACAGCGCGAGCGTCTGGTTCGGCGCGGTATTGCGCGGCGACAATGAGTGGATCGAGATCGGCGAAAATTCCAACGTGCAGGACAATTCAACCTGTCACACGGATCGAGGTTTTCCGCTGACGATTGGAAAGGATTGCACGGTCGGGCACAACGTCATCCTGCACGGCTGCACGCTCGAAGACGGCGCGCTGGTCGGGATGGGTTCGATCGTGATGAATGGCGCAAGGATCGGCCGCAACAGTATCGTCGGCGCGGGTTCGGTGATTACCGAAGGCAAGCAATTTCCCGAGCACTCGCTGATCATCGGCGCGCCGGCGCGGGTGATCCGCACCCTCGACCCCGCGCAGGTGGCGGCGATGGGAAGCGCCGCGAAATTTTATGTCGGCAACGGGCCGCGATTCAAAAAGGGCCTGAGGAAGATCGGTTAAAACGTGACCTCGGAGTCACGGGCCAATGTCCTGGCAATACCTATGATTTGACTTTTGCCGGCGAGGCGGGTCTGGCGCCCTTTTTCCGCCGAGCATCCGCGAGCGATGCGCTCTTGCGGAGCGCGTCCTTGAGGTCGATGGGAATGCCGTGTTTCCTGAGCAAATCGGCGAATGCCTCGTCCGCCAGCTCCTGAAGGGTTGCCGTCCTGTCGCGCGCGAGCTGCTTCAGCTTGTCCAAGGTGTCGTCGTCGAAGGCGATCAATTTGCGCACGTGTTGACGGCTCCTTCGGCTGCCGGAGGCAGGCCGGTTCAAGAGGCAACAGTGAAGGTCTTTTGGGAGGATTATCAGGAATCGTCTACCGCGCCAAACGCCTGATGAGGCGCGACCGACGCGTCTCGCGCGCCTCGGAAAAACCCTGACGGCGTGCCTCGCTCGAAAACGCTCTGCCGCGCCGGTTAAATTCACGGCGATGGCTTGCCGGTCGCGCAGAAGTGAGCAGAATAACTCCAGCAATCCTGAAAGTTCATCCCTACATTTTTGGAACGGCCTCGCACCGGAAGAGTAGTCAGTTGCGGGGGCGTGTTGTCCGGAGGAGGGATATAGCCATGTTTCGCAAAACGATGATCGCCTTGTTCGCAGTTGCGTCAATCGGCGTGCTGGCACCAGACGTAGCTCTGGCACGTGGTGGCGGCGGAGGTGGTGGCCACGGCGGCGGAGGCGGCGGCCATGGTGGTGGGTTCGGAGGCGGCCATGCCGGCGGGTTTGGAGGTGGTGGTTTCCGCGGCGGTGGGTTCGGCGGCGGTGGCTTCCGCACCGGAGGGGTTGGCGGCAGCTTCGCGCGATCGGCTGCGATCGGTGCCGCGGGAGTTGGCGCCGTGGGAATCGGTGCCGCAGGATTTCAGGGCGGCCGCTTTGCAGGCGGCGGCTTCCGCCATGGCGGCTTCCACCACGGTGGTTTCCACCACGGCTTCCACCATGGGCGAAGGTTCTTTGTCGGCGGCTTCTGGGGCCCCGGCTACTACTACGACGATTACTATGACTATCCGTACTACACCGCTGACGATTCCTATTATGACGATGGCGGCTGCTACGTCGTGCGTCGCCGCGTGCACACCAGGCACGGCTGGCGTATTCGGCCGGTCCAAGTCTGCGGGTGATCCAGCAGAGGTTGGCTCGCGGAACGCTTCTGCTCCCGGTCAACTCGTTGAGGATCGCGCAGGGCGGGGAGAAAAAAGTAAAGTGGCTTCGGTGTATCTTGCACCGAGGCCGTTTTCTTTTGGATGCTCAAAGCCCGGTCTGATGTTGTCGTTCCCTGGTGTCGTCGTCGACTGGGACGTTTCCTTTGTCTGGACGCTGTGGGAAGTCGAGCCAAATATCCAGGTGGCATCGCAACAGCTGTCGCTTCGGAGGGCTGCGCCGGCGTCACGCAAGGCTGGCTTGCGGCAGAAACCACGCGCCTTGCGAGATTCATGAGGCTCAGCCGAGTACTTTGTATTTCTTGAACCAGGCCTGCATCTGATTCCATCCGTCCTCGGCGGCTTCCTTGCGGTAGCTTGCGCGATAGTCGGCGTGGAAGCCATGCGGTGCGCCCGGATAGATCTTGAATTCGGCCGTCTTCTTGCCCTCGGCGAGCGCGGCCTTCAGCGCCTCCACGTCCTTGAGGGGAATGCCGGTATCCGCTTCGCCGTACAATCCCAGCACCGGCGCTTTCATCTCGGGGGCCAGCTGGGTCGGACTCTTCGGCCACAGCGGGTTCGGCGGATCGACCGGCGGGCCATAAAACGCAACGCCGGCCTTGAGGGCGTTGCTATGGGCGGCATATTCCCAGACCGTTCGTCCACCGCGGCAAAATCCGATGATGCCGAGCCGGCCGGTGTCGCCGCCTTGCGATTTGGCCCAGGCGACGGTGCTGTCGAGATCAGACAACAGCTCCGCATCGGGCTTGGCGTTCACGACCGGCAAGAGCTGCGGGATGTCCGTTATCTTGGTGAGATCGACGCCCTTGCGGAAATAGTAATCGGGCGCGACGGCGAAAGCGCCGAGTTTGGCCAGACGCCGCGTGACGTCCCGGATGTATTCATGCACACCGAAGATCTCCATCGCGACCAGTACGACCGGCGGGTTGGCGACGCCCTTCGGGCGCGCGTAATAGCCGGGCATTTCGCCATCGGCGACTTTGATTTTTATCTCGCCCGCGACGAGACCTTCGGTGTCGGTCTTGATCACGTCGGCTCGTACCGGGCCGGCGGCCAGCGTGTAGCCCGCCGTTACGGCGGCGGATGCGGTCATGAAGCCGCGGCGCGAAAACGGCGCGACTTTTGTCAGTCCGACGACATCTGACGTGAGCAGGGGTTCGGCACTCATGATGGATTCCTCAGCTGGGTGGAGGCAGGCATACAGCAGGCAATTCAAGTCCGACGCAAATCACCAGACTGCGAGTAGCCGGCGCCGATCGGGCCAATGGGTTAGGGCAAATCCGCGACGAAAGGGGGTCGAAAAAACAAGGCCGTCGGCGCAGTATGACGCCAACGGCCTTGCCAGCCCCGGATATTAAATTGGCTTGCGCCATCCGGCGGGCCTCACCTTGGCCGACCCGCACGGCGACAAATGTGATCCATTTCACAAACGGTGCAAAAAAGTTCCGGCAAGCCCTTGAGGGGTCAACGGATCATCGATTTATCTTGATTTTTCGCATTTTCAGGGTCGAGCCCGCAGATTTTCCAACCGAGGACAACCAAGTCGGCTCGCTTCCATTCCTCGCTGGCAGAACGCGTCCATTCCTTGATTTGGGTCAAGCTGACTTGGCCATATTCGCAGCAAACTTATCAATCGATTAGTCTCCGCAAAGGACGAGGTGGCGAAAATGCTTGTTTGCAATGGATCGCTTTCTGCGATCGGTCGAGGCGTCGTATTGGCAACGATTGCTGTGCTGGTTGTCACCATCAGCGAGCCGCCGTCTGCCGTGGCAGCTCCCGCGTCAAAAGGGGTCTCCGCCACGACGGTGTTCAGCGACGCCACCGATTTCAGTTCGGCCCGCCGTCGCCGCCACTACCGTCGAGGCGACGCTGCCGGACTCGCTTTCTTCGGAATGGCGCTTGGAACCATGGCCGCGATCGCCGCCCAGCAAAACTATGGTTACGGCTACGGGCCGTACTATTACGGCGGTGGGCCGTACTACTATGGTGGCGGACCATACTATTACGGTGGTGGCCCATATTATGGTCGCCGTTATTATTATCGGCCCTACTAGAGTTCCGGGCCGCGCCTGCTGATCGCTCTGGACTGAAAACACGGAGCGATCGGAAAGGTCGCCGGTATCGATTATCCTCCCGCTGACGAAAGGGCCACGATCGGTGATCCTTACGATAGCCGAATGCCCGTTCTGCTGATTGTGCTGGACGCCCACTGCCACGGCAAATCCACGACGCTCCCCGAGTCTCGCGAGACGTTCGCACCTGGTCTATTTTCCTTTGAGCGTGTCCTTGAGGCCGCCGACGGCGTTCTGAACCTGACCTTCAATTTTATCAGCTTTGCCTGCCGTCTGAAGCTTGGCGTCGCCGACCGACTTGCCGACCACCTGCTTGACTGCGCCCTTGATTTGCTTCGCCGATCCGATGACCCGGTCTTTGTCCATAGGTGCATCCTCCGATACTCAATCCCTCAACGGGGAAGTTTAAGCTGCGGCGGGAACCGGCGGTCGTCGTTGATTTGGGTCAACCGTATTCCGCCGATCACTTTAGAATAGCTACGAATGACAGCGGCAATCGGGGAATTGCTGCGATCGCATGGCGCGGGCGCCTTGCATGATAGCCGGATGCAATACCCGTTGCTCTTGCAGCAAGGTTATCGACGAATGATACTTTGATGCCATTCTGTGCGGAGGATCTGAGCCATGCGCGCCACCGACCCCGTTGTAACGTTCCTTCTGGTTCTCGTAATAGGCATCGTTGCCGGTGTTCTCTTCGACCGGCTGGCTGGACCGTCCTGGCTTGCCCGGCAGTTTTCGGGATCGGCCCGCGGCGTTATCACCAGTGCGCTCGTGGGCGTCGCTGGCGCGTTCGTCGGTTATCACATCGCCATGCTTGTGTTCGGCGGCGCGCTGTTGACGTCAGTCATTGCCGCCGCGGCCGGTGCCGCCGTGGTGCTGTTCGGTTGGCGAATGGCCAAGTAGCAGAAGTCAACCCTGATCGGCGCGTCAACCGCAGGCGCGCAATTGCAAGGCAATCCCGGTGTTGGCGCTTGCTGTTGGCCTGCGCCGAGTTTAGCGAGCTGGATTGGAAATTTATTGGGTGTGCCGCCGCGTCAACTGTTCGCGCCCCATTCCCAATTCCGGGACCGGCGCCCTGAGGTTTGGCAGCAAGCGTCCGAATTCACGCGGAGATTGCGCCAAATCAAGGCAGGCAGTCGGAAATATGTGAATCGTAAATTAAATCGGTTCTGCATTGCGAGCGACGGAACGGTTGCACGCAAATGTTTGCGTATGACTGGATCAGCAGAGGCTGCACCATACCCGAAAAACGGATTGAGGTTCTTGCAGAAGTTGCTGACTGATGACGTCTTGCGAAGTTCTTCTTCATTCGAGATGCGGGTACCTGGAATTCAAAGTTAGGATTGAACGACAAACAAACGGAGGCTGAGATGTCGATCGGGACAATCTTACTGATTATTCTTGTAATAGCTCTGCTCGGCGGCTTTAGCGGAATAGGTGGCGGGCCATTTTATGGCACCGGGTATTATGGTGGCGGAGGTCTGGGCCTGATCGTCGTCATTCTGTTGATTCTGCTATTGCTAGGCAAACTCTGAATTCGTGCGCGCCGGCGGCGTTTCCATCGCAGCCGCGCCGACGTAGAGTAATCTAGGCACTGGACCCTCCGTTCATTGGAATCTTCTGATTGCGAGCAGCCCTCGTGGCTGCTCGCAATTCAATTTAGTAGCCACTTCGTTCACCGCGCTAGCCCGGCCGAGACTTAGGTTAACAACATCACGGGCATGGATGCCGCAGGCCGTCGTAGCCAAGATAAGTGCCGGAATAAGGGTCATATGACCTGAAGCGTTGCACACAATAGGCAACTGCGTCGCCACCAATGTAGGGGGCCGGAGCGCCGTAGGCCGGACCATAATAGCCGGTCGGGTAGCCGTAATAGCCGTAGGGCTGTGTTGCACCAATAATCGCCCCGCCGATCAGTGCGCCTGCGATGCCGAGCCCAACGGCTGCGCCGCCGTCGTAGCCATAGCCGCGGCGGTATTGCACGGTCTCTACCGATGGTCCCACCGAGTTTCGCAGCATCAGCGGGGATGTTATGGGCGCCGCGATGACAGGCGCGACAAGCCACGGCGTGGTGGCGACCATTAGCGCAAGAAGCATGGTTCGGGACGAATTTTTCATGACAAGATCTCCATATTTTTTTTGAGCAGCACCACAACCTTCGGCGGAGCCGTCGTATTCGAAAAACTAAGGATGATCCCGGAAGGGCTCCACGCAATTGATCTAGCGCAACGTGAGCATGCGCTAACTGGACAGACTGCCTCATCGGAGACATAGCGGAGCTGCGGCCGTCACACGTGCCAAAGCTGATCTTACTTTTCATCCGGAGTGGCACGCGAGTGTCGTTGCCGCACCAGCACAGGGGGCTTCCATGCTTTCACTCTTGATCGGGATTGTGATTATCTGCGTCGTCGGTGCAATTTGTTTTTGGGCCATTGACAGGTTTGTCAATGAATCCCGCTTGGCAGGCCTTCTCAAATTGTTGGTGGCGCTGCTCTGCCTGGCGGCGATCCTTCAACGTGTGCTGCCGCTGGCGGGAATTAATTGGCTGTAGGCCGCGCGGCGATGCTGATCTCGACGCGAACGCGATCAGTCTCCCGAATTGTGAGCCATCAGGAAAACAGGACAGTAAATCGCGCGCCCCGGCCATCGTCGCCTCGGCCGAACCGAAGCTCACCGCCGATCTGGTTTGTGAAAGATCGAATAATCCTCATCCCCAGTCCGTTGCTGGCGTTGGGGTCGAAGCCTTCCGGCAAAGCCGGGCCGTCATTGGAAACCGAAAGCGCGTAGCCATATTCCGGACCAGGCTGCAGCCTCACGGCGATCCGGCCTTTGCCGTATTTCGCCGCATTCGTGATCAACTCGCTGGCAATGAAGCCAAGCGGAATGGCGGTGGCTGCCGGCAGATTGATTTCGATGCTCTCGACGATCACCTGCTCCGGGGATGTTCCCAAGGAAATCATCGCAGAAAAATCGTGGCTGAAGTCCTGAAGGAATTTTTCGAATTCTATGGTTTGCACACCGTCGCTGGAATTGAGGCGATGGTGGATTCGCGCAATCATGGCGATGCGATTGGCCGCGACGGCCAATTGCGCGGCCGCTTCTGCATTCGCCGAACCCCGGCTCTGCAATGAAAGCAGGCTGATGGTCATCTGTATCTCGTTCAATAACCGGTGGTCCGACTCCTTTTTCAATAGCTCGTGTCGATGGATCAATTCGTCTTTTTCACGAAGCCGCGCCTCGCTTTTCGCCAACGCATCGCGAAGGCGCATTTCCATCGATCGGCACCGGATCAACTCGCGCTCGTAGCTCTCGATCGAGGGGGGCGCGGAATTCAAAAAAGGCAGGGCCGACGGCAGCCGTCCGCTGCCCTCGTCAGCGCTGCAGACCGGCTGCGTATTTGCGGCTGTGCCCATTGGTTAACTTGGCCATGAGGCATGCGTGCCATATTGATCCAAATCAAGCCGAGGTCGAATAGCGGTTTTCCGGCGGTGAATGCAGCCAATGGAATCATTGGGGCGGAGGTATTCGAAATTGTGGCGGTATCTGAACGCCGCTCCAAAAGGAAGCAACGCTGTCGTGGACCCCAAAAAGGTGCGGCCAGCTCTTGGGGGAGGACCAGGCCTGCCAAGGGTGGATTGAGCCTTTGCCTTAACCGGAAAATTCCAAATAATCCTTGGCCGAAAGCGGAAGCTGACCGGCCATCAGCGCAGGAAGCATTGCTCGACGGGCGGCAGGAGCGGGGCCTGCCGACTTCGCTCGGTTCTATGACGCGTGCCATTCGACAATCCGCCGGTTGAGCTGGCTAGCTTATCGAGAGGTCGATTGTCGGCTTGAGGGGGCTTGCAAACGCAGCGAATATTTCTGGTTTTACCGATTTCGGAGGTCACGCACC
The DNA here is from genome assembly GCA_963786045.1 of uncultured Alphaproteobacteria bacterium. Taxonomy (GTDB): domain Bacteria; phylum Pseudomonadota; class Alphaproteobacteria; order Rhizobiales; family Xanthobacteraceae; genus Bradyrhizobium. Next base: position 68,234 of record CAWAXR010000010.1, read on the forward strand.
GGTTCCAGCGCCATCAGATGATTGCCGGTCAGCGCCAAGCAGGATTTTGGCAGCGTCGGGCGCGGCATGTTCGGCGTGACTCGAATAGATAACAATTCGATTCTCCAGCCGTGACAGCACCCGGTTCAGGATTCGCGATGCCTGATCGTGGTCCAGATGTTCAACAGGTTCGTCGAGAAGGACAAGTGGAGAATCGCTGAGCAGCGCGCGAGCAAGGTTCAGCCGCTGCGCTTCTCCGAGAGACAGCGTATCCTGTCTGATCCAGGCGTCGAGCCCGCCTGCGCTCATGAGCCGGCCGTCGAGTTCTACGTCAGCAAGTGCCAGCCAGCATTCCGCTTCGGATGCGCCGGGCGCGAAGAGGTTCTCACGAACAGTGTCGGAAAGAATAGCGGCATCGTGCAGACAGAGATGCGATATCGCGCGACGGTAAGCGCTGAGCATCACCAATCCGTCGCCAGCGAATTGGCCATTATTGTCGGCGCCGATCCAGCCGGCTATTTGTTTGAGCAGGGTTGTCTTTCCCGTGCCGCTCGCGCCGACAAGTGCAGTAGGTTGGCCGGCACGGAAAGTTAGGCTGATCGCTCCACCGAGGCGGCGGCCGTCAGGAGCCTGCCGGGGGACGTTCCCGAGTATCAGCTCGCGCAGGATGGCTGATGAAGATGGCGACGTGTCCGGGGCGGCGACGGTGGACCACTCCTTGAGCCCTTCGCGGGCAGCCTGCTCTCGCACACGTCCAAGTACGATACGCGAGACGTTATGTGCAGTCTCGCCAAGGGCGAGCCAGCCAAACCCGAGGAAAGCGGGAATGAGAAGAGCGCTGCCGCGGTTTCCTGTCTGCCAGGCGGCGACCAATATGCTGATCGACGCCAATGGGCCGGTAAGACCGGCAAGCATGTCCAGCACAGCAAGTGTGCGACGCTGAGCAAGCCGTCCGGCTTCCGCATTGCCGAAATGACCGAAGGCGAGGGCGAGGATGTCCGGGAAGGCTCGTTCGGCCTGTAGTGGAACAACTGAGGCCAGCGCGGACCCCAGCAAACGACCTGCCGTTCGCTGCGAGGTTCTCACGGCCATCCATTGCTGTCGTGCCACCGGCACCAGGCGTCGTAACGCCGCCATCACCGCGACCGACAATAACGCGATTGGCAGAAGCGCCAGGGGGGCCAGCCACGCCGTCGCCCCGGCCAGCAGGGCGATTCCCGCCAGCTGAATTCCTAACGGCATCCCGACGCGCAAGCGCGCGTAGTCGACGTCCTCGACGTCCTCCATATAGTCCGCCAACCGGTCCTGATTGCCGAGTTGCCAGCCTGCAGCGCGGGTGGCCGGGGCTTGCGCCATGGCGAGGAACAGTCGCGCGCGCCGCTTCACCTGATCGAGAAGGGCGGCGCGGTGCCCTACCACGCGTTCCCCATATTTGCCGAGCGTCTTGCTCAGCGCGAACAGCCGCACAAAGGCTGCTGGCGTATGAAAATTGAAAGCAAGAGCGGCCGGTCCCAGGCCCGCCAGCGCAACCGCGCCGAGAAACCAGGCGGATATGCCGGTGAGCAAGATCCCGGAGGCTGAGGCGGCGGCGGCGAGCACGATGGCCGTCCGCCACGTTGAGTTGGAGCGCAGGGGCAACGAGGGAGGTACCGCTGCGACGAACGAGGGGGCGTTTGATCGCATGCTCATGCGGCAAACGCCTGCTCGGCTCGAGGCTGCAGGACGAGATGCCGGCTGGCCCGTTCAATTAACTGCCCGTCATGCGTGGCGACGATGACCAGACGTCGCTCGGCCACCTCCGTCAGCACCTGCCGGACCAGCTTCGCCGTCTGCGGATCGAGTTTGGCCGTCGGCTCGTCAGCAATGACCACGCCATCAGAAAGCAGGATGCGGGCCACACCGATGCGCATGCGTTGCCCGCCGGAGAGATTTTCACCGCCTTCGGCAATGCGGGCGTTGAGTCCGCCCGGCAGAAGCCGTTCGTCGAGCAGTCCGACATGGCTGGCCGCCTCTCGCAACTCGGTGTCGTCACGGGCTATGCGGTTCCAGGCGATCGCTTCGCCCAGCGTACCCGCCGGCACATAGATGTCCGTCGATATCCAATCGCATCCTTCGGCCGACACCTGAGGCAAGGATTTGACATCGGACGACGGCGTTTCGGTTCCGGCGAGCATACGAAGCAAGGTCGATTTCCCGGAGCCGCTCGGCCCCGAAATCGCTATCAGACCGGCCGCAGGGAGACCTGCCGTGTCGAACGCTCCGGCGATAGCAAAAGGCTTCTGCTCTGGCGCGTCGGATCCGGCGAAGTACCAGTCCAATTCCTTGGCAGCGGCCTGCCCCTCGGCTTTGACGTGATATTGCTCGGCATAACGGCGGAACGGTGTGAAGAACTCAGCGGCGATGATGAGAATGAACAGGCTCTGCCAGAGTGCCAGACCGGAAAATCCAGGGATGTGCACGAGCCCGAGATGGCCGAGGCCAAGAAATACTGCGAGCACGGCAATGGCCAGTGCGGAGAAGAAGTCGATTATACCGGCGTTCAGGAACGCAACTTTGAGCACGCCCATCGTGCTGTCGGCATAGAGGGCCATCCGCTGTTCGAGCTTGCCGTGCTCGTCCTGCAGGGCCTGATTGGCCAGGATGGTTGGCAACGTCCGGATGCGGTCCGAGAATTGCGCCGCCAGTCGGCCGAAGGCTTTCTCTTGCGCCTCGGCTCTGCCGCGGATGATGCCGCCGAGCGTCGCAAAGAAAACAACCATGACCGGAACTGCGAGAAAAAGCGTGAGCGCCGCCTCCCATGACACCAGCGCCACTGCCGCTGCCGCGAGCGACGGACCGATGGCCAGCATGGATTTCGCCGCGCTGTGGCTGATCACGAGGCTGGCAAGCGCGCCAGGATAACGCTGCAGGCCGGCGACCAGCGCGCCGGCGGGTTTGGTGCGAATGCGAGCGGGCGGGCTTCGAGAAAGCGCGTCCTGCAGTGCTGTTCGTATCCTGTCGACGACCCGTTCCTCGGCGCCCGCCGCGGAAAGATCGGCGAACAGGCCGGCGCCGCTCGACAAAGCGAGGCAGGCGAGCGCACCGGCAATCGCCATCGTGTCGAAAGTGGCGTCTTCGATCAGACGCCCGGCGAACACCGCAAGCGACCCCGCAAAGCCGATCCGGAACAACGTGCGCACGATTTGCCAGCCTAGCGTGGCACGCAGTCCCGCAGCGCCGGCGTCCCGGGCGAGACTCAGTGCATCAAGATTTTGTGAATTGTGATGGTCAGTTGACATGTCCACTGCGTGAGCCGTGATCGCCCGGCTACAGCGGCGCTCAGCCCGCGTTCCATCGTCTGATATTTGCATTTTTATTACATGCCGTGATCTCGGCGATCGCCCATTGATCCACGTCAATCAATCCGCGCCCCGGACCGGTTAGGTCATACCAAACCTCCCGAAAGGTGTCTCCATGACCAATCCCTTGCTCGTCGAGCTTTCGCGGCTGCAATTCGCGCTGACCGCAATGTATCACTTTTTGTTCGTGCCGCTGACGCTCGGCCTGTCGGTTCTCGTGGCGATGATGGAGACCGTCTATGTGATGACGGGGCGAACCATCTGGCGCGACATGACCAAGTTCTGGGGTCTGCTGTTCGGCATCAACTTCGCGCTTGGTGTTGCCACCGGCATCACCATGGAATTCGAATTCGGAATGAACTGGGCCTTCTACTCGCATTATGTCGGCGACATTTTCGGCGCGCCGCTCGCGATTGAAGGGCTGATGGCCTTTTTCCTGGAAGCTACCTTCATCGGCCTGTTCTTCTTCGGGTGGGACAGACTGTCCCCGCGCGCCCATCTTGCCGTTACCTGGATGGTGGCGCTTGGCAGCAACCTGTCGGCGCTGTGGATCCTGATCGCCAACGGCTGGATGCAGAATCCGGCCGGCGCTGTTTTCAATCCCGATACGATGCGTATGGAAGTCACGGATTTCGTCGCGGTGTTGTTCAACCCGACGGCGCAGGCGAAGTTCGTGCACACCGTATCCGCGGGCTATGTCTGCGGTGCCGCCTTTGTGCTGGGCATTTCGGCTTTTTACATCCTGCGCGGCCGTCACATCGAACTCGCAAAGAGGTCATTCGTGATCGCGGCTGCCTTCGGCGTCGCGGCCGCTTCGTCGGTCATCGTGCTGGGCGATGAAAGCGGATATACCATCACCGACAACCAGAAAATGAAGCTGGCCGCGTTGGAGGCGATGTGGCGGACCGAGCCGGCGCCGGCCTCATTTACCGCATTCGGCATCCCGGACATGCAGGCGCGTGCAACGCACTATGCGATTGAGATCCCGTGGCTGATGGGGTTGATCGGCACGCGCTCAATCGACCAGCAGATCCCCGGCATCTTCGATCTCGTGAAGACGGCCGAAGGGAGGATCCGGAACGGCCTCGTCGCCTATGACGCCCTGGAGAAGCTCAAGAAGAACCACGCCGACGCGGAAGCACGTGGCGTCTTCGACAAGACCCGAGGCGATCTCGGTTTTGCGCTGTTGCTGAAGCGCTTTGTCGAGAACCCGTTGCAGGCGACGCCGGAACAAATCCACGATGCCGCGTGGTCAACCGTACCCAGCGTTCCCTACATTTTCTTCGGCTTCCGCTTTATGGTCGTGTTCGGCTTCGTGCTGCTTGCCGTTTTCCTGATCTCGCTCTGGTACACGATGCGGGAAGCAGAGGCGCCGCGCTGGCTGTTCCGGCTCGCGCTATTTGCCTTTCCGCTGCCTTGGCTCGCCGCGGAACTGGGCTGGTTCGTCGCCGAGTTCGGACGGCAGCCCTGGATCATCGACGGTGTGCTGCCCACCTTTTTGGCGACATCGGAGCTTGGTGTCGTCGATCTGATCCTGACGATCGTTGGTTTCACGGCGGTCTATGGCGTGCTCGCCGTCATTGAATGCCGGCTGATGCTGCATGCGATCGGGAAGGGTCCCGAAGCGGTGAGTGACTTGGGCTCCCTCGGTCAATTCGCAACGACAGCCGGTGCTCACGCACCGGCCGAGTGATCCGCACATGTCAGGTTAGGAAACAAGGTCATGATCCATTCTCTCTTTGATTACACCACGCTGCGCCTGATCTGGTGGGCGCTGCTTGGCGTCCTGCTCATCGGCTTTGCCGTCACCGATGGCTTCGACATGGGCGTCGGCGCGCTGCTGCCCTTTGTCGCGAAGAACGACACCGAGAGGCGCGTCGCCATCAATACCATCGGCCCGGTGTGGGAAGGCAATCAGGTCTGGTTCATTCTGGGCGGCGGGGCGATCTTCGCAGCCTGGCCGGCGCTCTATGCGCTGAGCTTTTCCGGCTTCTACCTCGCGATGTTTCTGGTGCTGTTCGCCCTGATCCTGCGCCCGGTAGGTTTCAAGTACCGTTCGAAGCGCGAGAGCGCTGCCTGGCGCCGGAACTGGGACTGGGCCCTGTTCGTCGGCGGTGCTGTTCCTGCGCTGATTTTCGGGGTCGCGGTCGGCAACACGCTCAAGGGTGTGCCCTTCCATTTCACCGACGATCTGCGGCCGATCTATGAAGGCACGCTGTTCGGCCTGCTCAATCCGCTGGCATTATATTGCGGGCTGGTGTCGCTCGCGATGCTGGTCATGCACGGCGCAGCATGGCTCAGCTTCAAGTCGGAGGGTCCGGTGGCTGACCGTGCGGCGGCGTTCGGAATGAAGGCGGCGCTCATCACCGCGGTCCTGTTCGCCGGTGGGGGCGTGCTGATCTGGCTGGGCGCTTTCGGCGGTTATCAAGTGACAAGCCCGATCGTATGGGATGGTCCCTCAAACCCGCTGGGTAAGACGGTCGCGATCAACTCGTCCGCCTGGCTGCAAAACTTCCGGGCCACACCGTGGCTCGCGACCGTGCCGCTGCTCGGCGTCGTCACGCCATTGCTGGCTGCGGCAGGTTTTGGCACGCGCCGCGCGGGGCTGACCTTCCTCGCCTCGAAACTTGCGGTGGCCTGCATCATCGCAACGGTCGGGCTGTCGATGTTTCCCATCATCCTGCCGTCGAGCACCAACCCGAACAATTCGCTGACGGTGTTCGACGCCTCGTCGAGCCGTGCGACGCTTCGCAACATGTTGATCGCGACCGCGGTCTTCCTGCCGGTCGTGCTCGCCTACACCGCCTGGGTCTACAAGGTCCTGTGGGGCAAGGTCAGCGCGAACACCGTCGTGAACGCCGGATCGTCGGCTTATTGAGCAAGCGAAAACGGAGACAAGACAATGTGGTACTTTGCCTGGATCCTCGGCCTCGGACTTGCGGCCACCGTCGGCATCCTCAATGCGCTATGGTATGAGCTCCGCACGGTTCGCGAAAGGGATGCGGCCAGCGCGCCTCGCCTGCCGACACCCTAATCCGACCCAAGAGAACTCGACCGGCCCTCCCAATCATGCCCATGTTTGACGGAACCTTGCCGTGCAACGCATGATGGCAGTTCTGGGGAGCAAAGCGGCTCTCGTAGTTGCGCGCATTGTCCGTTTGAGCTCGCTTGAGCACTGAGAATGGATGCGAACCGTGATTCCGCTCTATTGACGCGAATCTCGGCGAGGTCGATCCATGATCGGGGTGAACGGATCTAGCTCAGGCGAGACGCCCCCAAGATGGTGCCCCCTTCGTTCGGGGGACACGGGTCCGATAATCGGCGGTTTGCCATTGGCCAGCTTGAAACCGTCCATGAACGGCTTGATCGATGGCCGGACGATCGATTTTGAGGGCAATTTCACCAAAACCAGCGCTGGTGCGTGCCTGTTTGGCAGCGTGAAAGGTTGAAATCGCTGCCTTGGAACGCCCGCCAACCGCATTCAGGGACTGCCGCCCCTTGGGGTATGATGATTTCAACGGCTTTCGCGGACCCCAAAAAAGTTGCGGCCAGCCCTTGGGGGAGAGCTGGCCGCGCGCGATCCGGTCTGGGACGGGGAGGGGTGGGGATGTGACCGGGTCGCGTGTCCTGTTGTCTCGTTGCGGTTTTACTGGCGATCGCGGGCGCTGGCCGTGGAAACCGCGGGGCGGGCGTCGCCAAGCGAGACCCAGATATTGGGGTCGCTCTGCGACTGGCGCTTGACGAAGCGGTATCCAGTCTCGGTCCAGGCCACGACGTTTTCGTTCTGGTTGTCGAGAATGAACTCGCCCTTGTCGGTCTTGACGGTCAGTACTGCGTGGCCTTCGCCCATCTTGTCGCGCACCACCGTGATCAGCAGCGCCTCGCGCGGCCATCCGGCATCGATCAGCATCTTGCGCTTCAAAAGCACGTAGTCTTCGCAGTCACCGTAGCCGTCGGTCGGCAACGACCATTTCTCGACGACGCCCCAATGATCCATGTCGGTCATCGGCTTGACGGTTTCGTTGACCCAGTGGTTTACCCGCAAGAGATCCCGCCATGCGGCCTGCGTCATCACAATATCGCGCGGTTGCGACAGACCGCCCCGGCACTCGACGGCATTCTCGGCGCAGAATTCAACCCAGCCGATCGGCGCGCGCGTGGCGTCGCCAAGGCTTGCATAAAGTGTTCGTTCGTCGGCGGCACGCGCCGAAGTACTTAATCCCAACAGGATGGCGACGACCGCCAATCCCTTTCCCTGTTCCCTGAACCCGATCATTGTGGCCCCCGTTTTCTTGTTGGGACCACGTTTCGCACAAAGGTTTTGCGCCGCCGCTAAGTCAGGCGAATACAATTGAGTTTAATACAGATAAATACTGGAGATAATACGATCTATACTTGAATAAAAATCGATTAGAATTTTAGAGATCTGTAATTGATTCAAATTTTAGGCATTAAGGACCGCGCGCCCGTCAATCCAGCGTTGGCGGCGGCAAAGGCCGGCCGCATTAACTCGGCCGGGGCGTGTCCGGGACGGCGGCAGGCGGCATCCGGCAACGCGGAACCCGTGTTCGGGCCGCTGAAACGGACGATTTCGCGGGGGCCCGTGCTTTACCACGCGGTAACGCTGTCTCCGGGGACATCGGACGAACTTGGCAAGGGGCAAAGTCCGTGCATGCATGTCGCCGGCAATAGCGAGGTGATCATGAAACGTGTCTTCTTGAGTTTTTCGACGGTCCTGTGGATCGTGATCGGCCCGCCGGCGTGGGCGGAGGATCAGGTCCGGATCAATCCAACCGACCCGCAGCCGACCTGCATCATGTGCCCCGGAACCTACATTCCGCGGACTGAACTTGAGGAGTACACCAAGAAGGCGCTCGCGGAGAAATTGATCGACCAGCAGGTGCGGGATATCGATATCGGCAAGGCGCACATCGGCATCGGCATGGTCCATCGCGGCAAGCTGGACAAACCGGCCCCGGATTCAGTGGCGGAACATGATCAGATCAGCGAGGTCTATCATGTGGTTTCCGGCGCGGCGACGCTGGTGCTGGGCCCCGACATCATCAACCGGCAGCGACGTCCGGCGACCATGCGGACTGTGGTCGAATTCAACGGTCCCGGAAACAACGGTTCGGAGGTTCGCGACGGTATCGCCTATGAGATAAAGGCCGGCGACGTCGTCGTCATTCCGGCCGGCACTGGCCACTGGTTCACCAGGATAGAGGATCACATCGACTATCTCATGGTGCGGATCGACCCCGACAAGGTGACGCCCCTCAAGAGCGAGGCGCAATCACGGGAGTATTTGTCGAAGCCGGCGTCGCGCGGCAGGTGAACCGCGGAAGGGGCGTTTCCGAAAGAGCTTACCGCGCAGTCACGCTTTCTTCGAGCGTTTCGGCGATCTGCTCGTGCATGAATTCGAGCGCGAAGCCTTCCTCGAGGTTTCGAACCACCCGGGCCTGAACATTGCCGAGCAATACGAGCGATTTAAGCGGTGGGCGGTTCTCTGCCGCGATGGCGGCGCCGGACCGCGACATATCGATAATCCGGCAGGTCATCTTGGTGCCGTCCTCGAGCGTCAGCAACGCAATCGGGTTGCGCGGCACAATACGGTCGTGGCGGCGGTCTTCCGGCAGGTTGAGAATGTCGCGGTTGGCGAGCCAGGTCAGTTGCGCCGCAAGCTTGTCGCGTTTGCGCGCGGTCGCGCCCACGGTCATGGCAAAACCGTTGTCGATAATGCGGGTTATCCTGCCCTCAACCCGGCCGATATGGTCGAGATAGGCGATCACGCGGTCGCCGACATTGCCGATACCGGGTGCCAGCAGGGCCAGTCCACCCGGCGACATATTAATGATTTGGCAAGGAAATTCGCGGCGGTCCGGCAGCATGTAGCGCCCAAGCAGATGAACCCTCACCCGCTGGAATCGCCGTCGCTCTTCGGCGGACGGAAGAACAGACTTTTTGTGCGCCAACGCCATCTTCGCCACCCGACAACCAGTCGTTCGACCCTACGGCCAGCAAGGTTAATGAGCCGTTAGCAATGACTGCATGAAGTGTCGGCGGCCGGCTTGTCTCAACCGGGGCGCGCATCCCGGTGGCTGGGCCAGCAGTCGGCAAGGCAGCGATGTTGGCATTGCGCCTCGGCTCGAATAACGTTTCGCCCGCGTCATCTGGAAAGAAAAAGAGACGCGAGGGAGCCCATGCAACAGATCCGCGTATGCACCTATGACGGTCCCGGCGCGCAGCCGAACATTCGCACCGTGCCGTGGCCGAAAATTCCAGAGAAGGCGGCCTTGATAAAGGTCGGCGCCTGCGGCGTCTGCGGCACCGATCTGCATATCCTGAAAGGTCACTGGCCCAGGCCATTGCCGTGGCCGTTCACGCTTGGTCACGAGATCGGCGGCGTGCTGGTCGAGGTCGGCTCGGAATTCAGGGAAGACTTCATGAGCAAGCCGCTCAGCGTCGGATCGAAGGTGATGATCCCGCCGCTGATGCCTTGCGGCCATTGCTACTACTGCATTCACTATCCACAGAGCGCCAACAAGTGCCTGACCCCTGTCTATTACGGCCGCTATCTCGGCTTCGACAAGGCGCCGCATCTGTGGGGCGGCTGGGCCGAATATGTCTATGTCGATCTCGAGATGCTGCCGGGCACCAAGATCTACAAACTGCCCGACGACATGTCGTTGCGGTTGGGGGCCTTGTCGGAGCCGCTGACCTCCTGCATTCGCGCCTTCAACCGTGCCACCCGCGCCGGCGGCTTCACCTGGGGCGACACCGTTGTGATCCAGGGTTCCGGCCCGATCGGGATTCTCGCGGTCGCTGCCGCGCGCGAGATGGGGGCGGGCAGGGTGATCTGCGTCGGTGCACCGGAGACGCCGCGCCTGGCGCTGGCGCGCAAATTCGGCGCGGAGGCAACTGTCAATATCGAGGAGAGCGGAACGCCGGAGGAACGCATCAAGCGCGTGCGCGACATCGTCGGCGGTTTCGGCGCCGATCTGGTGATGGATTGCTCGGGCCATCCGAGCGCTGGTCCGGAAGGCATTGAAATGCTCCGCGACGGCGGCACTTATGTGGAGATGGGCCAGTTCACCGATGCCGGCTCGATCAATACATCCTGGCACCGCATCTGCACCAAGGACCTCAACGTGCTCGGCTCGTGGGGATTTACCGGCAACGATCTGCCGCTCGGTGTCGATATGCTTTATCGCACCCGCAGCAAATATCCCTGGCTCGAGATGCAGACGCTATATCCGCTTTCCGCCGAAGGCGTCGGCCGCGCCGTTGCGGACGCGATGGCGATGAAGACAGTGAAATCCACCATCGTGCCGTGGCCGGAACTGGCGGAGTAGACCTGCAAGCTCGCTGCCGAAGCGTCGCGCGGCTGCCTGGTGTTCGCCCTGGAGGGGCTCGGCAAGTCCGGGCAGCCTTTGACCCGACTTGGACGTTGACGCAAGTATCCCCGTACGTATCAATAAGGGCGGAGCGTTTTTTTAGCCGACGATTTATTTCAGACGATCGACCGTGAGCCGCGAACGCGGTGGAATTTTGGGCCACGCGCCGGCTCTTCGCAGGTATTCCAGAAGAGTCTCTGTTACGCTTGTCGCGATACCCAGCAAGACAAAATGGATGGCACGATGGCCAATCAGGACACGATATATCTCTCGCATGCCGTCGAACGTGATCTCCGGCTCGATCTGTTCCGCGGCGTAGGGCTGTGGATGATCTTCCTCGATCACATTCCGCACGATGTCGTTTCCTGGCTGACCCTGCGCAATTATGGCTTCAGCGACGCGGCCGAGTTTTTCGTTTTCATTTCCGGCTACCTGGCCGGATTCATCTACGGTCCGATCATACGCGCTGGCCATTTTCTCGCCGCCATCAAACGGCTGTGGAAGCGGGCCGGGGAAATGTACGTCGCCCACATCATGCTGTTCCTGATCTTTACGGCGCAGATCGCCCGCACCGTCAGGAAATTCGACAACCCGATGTATGAAGACGAATTCAACGTCCATAATTTTCTTGAACACCCCGACGTGCTGATAGGGCAGGCGCTCACGCTGCGATACAAGCCGGTCAACCTCGACGTGCTGCCCCTTTACATAACCCTGATCGCCGCTTCACCGCTCATTCTGTGGTGCCTGGTGCGCCGCCCGAACTGGACCCTGCTCGGCTCGGTCATCCTGTATGTCGCGGCGCGCTGGTTCGACTGGAATCTCGCTTCCTATCCGCCCGGGACAACCTGGTACTTCAACCCGTTCGCCTGGCAACTGATGTTTGTCTTCGCGGCATGGTGTGGCGTCGGGGGCGTCGTCAAACTGCAGTCCATCATCCAGTCCCGCGCGGCGCTGCTCCTGGCCGTTGCATGGATTGTCTTCGCGTTCCTGATCGTCATGACCTGGCACATTGCATTTCTCGACGCCATGGTGCCGAAATGGATGATCAAGGCGATCTATCCGATCGACAAGACCGATCTCGATATGCTGCGTTTCACGCACTTCCTCGCCCTGGCGCTCATCGTCTCGCGATATCTGCCACGCCATTGGGCGCCGCTTGCGTCCAAATGGTTACGTCCGGTGATCCTGTGCGGCCAGCATTCGCTTCCAATTTTCTGCTTCGGCGTGTTCCTGTCCTTTGCCGCGCACTGGATCCTGATGCAATATACAAGGGGCGTCTGGGAGCAGCTGGCGGTCAGCGCCGGCGGCATCCTCGTCATGATCGGATTGGCGTGGCTTCTGGATCGGTCCGCGAAGGTGCCCAACCTGTTCGTCGACGCGGCCCAGTTCGAAGAAGGCAAAGCGGTACTGGAACACGGGAAAGCTTGATTCCCGGCATGCCGTTACAGCTTGTGTCCCTTCTGGCGCAGCGCCTCGGTCAACCGACCGCGCAGATCGTCGCTCGCCTTGCGGCCGATATCCTGGCCGACCTGGGCGCTCTTCAGCGCGATGGCTTGCGCGTTTGCCAGAAGCTTCTGTCCGACCGGCTGACGATAGAACGCCTCTATCTCGCGCAGTTCTCCGGCCGTAAAGCTGTTGGCATAGATGGTGGCGATATCGTCGACCATCGCTGAATAATATGGCGTAAACACATCGGCGATCATCGGCATCATCGCTTCGTAATCGCGTTCGATCTCGGGCCTGTCCTGTACCAGCGCAGGCTTGAGGCTGAGCAGGATGGCCGGCAGCAGCGCCTTGTACTGATCGGCCAGCTTCATGGTGGTCACCAGGCTGCGCGCCGCAGTCATCGCGTCGGGCGAGGGCGTTTGCGCGGACGTGCCGGATACTGAAACCAGAAACATGCATGCGATGATCAAAAGACGCCGGGCCATGGTTTCCTCCGATGAACGATCACACGACGATATCTGAAAATTTAATTTTCCCGATCAGCAGGCCCTTGCGCTCAAGGCACCCTCGGCGCGGACCAACTCCGGGAAGGTGCCTGTGGGCATCAGGTTTGTCCAGACGAACTCCCTCTGATCGGAGGGTATCGTCGTCCAATCCCGCGCCGTCTCCGCCGTGTGCCGCGATGAGCCCCGTGCCTAGCGCAGGCCTTCATAGACCATGAGCCCGCGCGCAATCTTCAGCTTCCGCACCACGCGGGGAACGAGACGCTCCGGTTGCTGGTGGCCGAGATAGCGCCACGAGGTCAGCCTGAAATCCCTGAGCACGCGATGTCCGCTCTCAAACGGGGCGAGCAATCCGGTCAGGCTGATTGGCGCGTGCGCGCGGCTGTTGAATGGCAGCAGCAGCAATTCCAGATGCGCCGGGGCGCCATCGTCCGACGTCGCGGTAATGCCGGCGACAGCAGCCAGCATTTCCTCGGTCACCACCGTGATGATGTCTTCGATCTCGCGGCGGCCATCCCGGACGAACAATTCCGAAAAGCTTCGATCCTTGGGGTCGCGACCGAGCAGGGCGCTGACCCTTGTGCCGGCGACGCGGAACGGGTAGCCGGCGGCGCTGTCGTAGGACAGCACAAAGATATCGCCGAGCAGCTCGCGTACCGCGTCGGGTTCGATCTCGCTGCGGTCCGGCGCACGCGCACCGGCGCGTTTCTCATCCCAGTATGCGAAAAATTCGCGGTTTGACGGATGTTTCATGTCCTGGCCTTTGCCTCCGCGTCCGCCGCGGCGGGACACATGTGTCCCGCTTTCACGCACGCGCATCCCTTGGTTGGTTGTGCAGGACTGACTGTGCAGCGTCCATGCCGCAGCCGCTGTCGGCGCCGGCTTTGCGCCGTTAACGTTAAGTTAACTATGGAGTTGGCGATCCGCGGTAGCCTGCTAGTGTCGGCGCACTCGATCTTTCGCCGGTTTTCAGGTTCCGGCGGGGTTGTGACAGTGGCGTCGAACAGTTTGGTCGTTGCGCGGCGAAGGGTGGGAGTGTCGCCCGGGGCTCTGCGCAAGAAGATCAGCAGCAAGCGAGGGAGGGCTTTCTCAGAGTCCTCCCTTTTTGTTTTCATTGACATTTTAGACTTTGGAGGCTCGCCCTTGCATCGCTCCCGGGGCGGGGACAGGCTAAAACGCCTGCGCCGCGGCTGCCTCGGAGCTAAGGAACATGTCCAAGCATCCTGATGCGCGAGCTTGTTCGCCTGTCGGTCTCCGATGATCGGGCAATGGCTTGGAAGGGACCGATGAATGCAAACCAACTATCTGGCTTTGGCGATCGTCGTTGGATACATGGCCGGTCTCGGCCTCCTCACGACCGTCGTCCAACGGTCCGTCACCACGACGAGGGCCTTTACGGCGGGCACGGGCGGCCACTCGGGCATCCCCGCCGTTCTGGTCGGCTTGATGTTGATGTCCGAATTCATCGGGACGTCGGCGAGCGTCGGTACGGCCCAGGAAGCCTACAGGTTCGGCATCTCGGCCTCGTGGAACATTATCGCGCTGGCCGCCGGCTTTCTGTTCTATGCCTATTTCCTTGCCGGGAAATATAAAGAGTTGGGACACAATACGATCTCCGCGGTCTTTGCCGACGTTTACGGACCGCAGACCAAAATCGCCACGTCGCTGGTGATGATCTTTGCCCTGCAGATCGTCGCCGTAGCGATGTATGCGGGCGGAGGCGCGATACTGAGTGCGCTGCTTGCCGTTGATCGCACGCTTGCCACCGTGATCTGCGGCATTGTCGCCGTTTTATACGTCTTCATGGGTGGAATGAGGTCCGTCGTTTACACGAACGTTATCCACTCGCTCATGAAGTACATCGGCATCGGTGTCGCATTGTACTTCGGGATCACGAAAGTCGGAGGTTTCCAGGAACTGCAAGCCCGTCTTCCCGGCGAAATGTTTTCCTGGACTAACGTAGGCTGGGGCCAGATCTTTGCCTGGTTCATCGCCGGCGTTGGCGCCACCTTCTCGACGCAATACGTCATTCAGGCCATCAACACGGTTGAAACCGGGCGAAAGGCGAAAGCCGCAAGCCTGTACACCGCGCTGCTGCTGGTGCCGTTCGGCATCGCGACCGCGCTGGTCGGAATGTGCTCGCTCGCGCTGTTTCCCAACATCAAATCCATCAACGCGTTCTCAGCCTTGATCGCGAATATGGATGGGGTTATGGCCGGCGTGGTCGCGGCGGGACTGGCGGCATCCTTGTTCGGCACCATCGCCGCGATCAGCGTTTCAACCGCGACGCTCCTCTACAAGGACTTCTACACCCGGTTCGTGGCGAGGGAGGCCGATGAGCAGCGATCGCTGAATTTCATTCGCGTCACGACCATTTTCGTCGGCCTGCTTCCGATCCTGCTCGCGATCTACACGCCGAATATCCTGCAGATGACGTTCCTGGCCAAGGCGATCAGGGCTTCGCTTTCAGTCCTGGTGCTGCTCGTCTTCTACGCGCCATGGTTTGGCACCAAAACCGGGGCTCTGGTCAGCATCCTCTGTTCTCTGGTCGCAACCATCGCGTGGTTCGTGATGGGCAATCCGTTCGGTATCGACAATGCCTACGTGGCGCTGGTGGTCCCGCTCATCATCATGGGCCTCAGTTCGATGGTTGAGCGAATCCGAACCGGCAAGATCACCCATTTGCCCGCCGAAGCCGCGCGATCGGCGCCGGATTAAGCGTGGCCGGGGGGCATCTTCTGCGGGTAGCCCACCTTTTGATGCGTTTCTTCAGCCGACCCGGCTTCCACTTCGCATCAAAACGCTCTAATTGGGCGCCATCGCTCCCGTGAGCCCCGCCTGAGGTCTTTGACCCCTTGGAATTTCCATCCGAAAACCAGGCCGAATTGCCGCCGGTCCCCCCGCGCGAGCCGATCCTGACGCTGCCCGGCGCCCTGACGGCTTATGTTCTGCTGCTGGCGGTCATTCATCTGCGCGTGCTGCTGCCGCCCGATCTGGAGAACTGGACGATCGACGTCTTCGGCTTCATTCCGAAACGCTACGATTCGACGCTGCTGGCGATCGACTTTCCCGGCGGGGAAGGCGCCAAGGTCTGGACCTTCGTGACCTATTCGCTGCTGCACGCCAATCTCAGCCATATCGGTTTCAACGTGCTGTGGCTGTTGCCGTTCGGCAGCGCGCTGGCGCGCCGCTTCGGCGCCATCCGGTTTTTTGTTTTTATGGCGGTGACCGCCGCGGCCGGCGCGCTCGCGCATCTTGTCAGCCATGAGCATGCGGTGGCGCCGATGATCGGCGCTTCGGCGTCGGTGTCGGGCACCATGGCGGCCGCGATCCGCTTTGCCTTCGTGCGCGGCAGCTTCCTGTCATTCAGCCGCGGCGATGCGGAAGCCGCCGCAAAGGTGCCGGCGCTTCCATTGACGCGCGCGTTGCGCGACAGGCGGGTGCTGGCTTTTCTCGGCGTCTGGTTTGGCGTCAACATCATCTTCGGCGTCGGTTCGATCGCCATCGGCGCGGACGGCGCCAGTGTCGCCTGGCAGGCGCATATCGGCGGCTTTCTCGCGGGCCTGGTGTTGTTTTCGCTGTTCGATCCGGTTCCGCGCGCGGCGTCCCATGCTGCAGATGCGTCCTCGCACGACGGTACGAACCGCGGCTGATCGCCGCTTGCGACATGGTGCGATTTCATCCATCATCTCGCCCATCGGCGGCACGACGTGAGCCTGCGACGTGCTTTGGCAGCCGTGCCCCGTCGAATGCGCCCGCAACCAAACCGGCGCTGAACTGTTGATTGAAGACTCAAGTGAATGAAGACCGCGCTCGCTGAAGGGGCGCGATCGGCTTCAGGGAGACGACAATGACGGTACGTGCAATTCTCGATTCCAAAGGTCACAATATCCAGAGCGTCGAGCCGGCAGCGAAACTCTCCTCCGCCGTCAAAATCCTGGGGGAACGGAAGATCGGCGCCGTCCTGGTGATGAACGCGGGCCGCATCGAAGGCATCCTGTCGGAGCGCGACATCGTCCGCGTGCTCGGCGAGCGCGGTGCGGCGGTGCTCGACGAACCCGTCAGCGCGGTGATGACGCGCAAGGTCATCAGCTGCAAGCAGTCCGATACGGTCGCCGCGATCATGGAGATGATGACGCTGGGAAAATTCCGGCATCTGCCCGTGGTCGAAGGCGACAGGGTGGTCGGCCTGATTTCCATCGGCGACATCGTCAAATGGCGCGTCCGCGAATACGAGATGGAGCAGGAAGCGCTGCGCGACTACATCAAGACGGCCTGAATCCGGGCGAGAGGGCGATCAGCGGACCTTGTTGACGGCCGGTTTCGAAGCCGCCTCCGGGTTGGCGGCATCCGGCGCCAGAATGTGGATCGCTTCCTGGATGGAGATGATGGCCCGCTCGGCGGCGCGCGCGCCATGCGCAATCAGATCGTCGGCGCGGTGGAAATCAAACCAGCCGATTTGACCGACCCGGGGCGAGATCAACAGATCGGGCGGATCGCCGGCGAGGCGCGCCCGGGTGATTCGATCTTGCATGATGTTGAAGGCATCGATCATGACCGAGGAGATGCCTGGCCGTCCGCCGCTGCCGAAAAACTCGCGCTTCACGGTTCGTTCCGGGGAAAAGAACTTGCCCAGGCCGCGCTTCGGCGGAGGGGGCTCGACCGGCGCCTCCCGCGCCGCAGCAGATGCGCTGTGGGAATAGATCGTCGTGGAATGCGTGAATACGTCGCTTGAGAGGTTCGCGGCGATTACGATTTCCGCCCCAAGCGCGCGCGCCGCCGACACCGGCACGGGATTGACCAGCGCGCCGTCGACCAGCCAGCGATCGCCCGCCAGCACCGGCGAGAATATTCCCGGCAGCGCGTAGGAGGCGCGCATCGCGTCGACCATGCGGCCATGGGTCAGCCAGATCTCGTGGCCGGTGCGAACTTCGGTCGCCACCGTCGCAAATTTCAGCGGCAGATCCTCGATCAGGGTCTGGCCGATGGCGGCTTCCAGCTGCGCGGCGAGCTTCTCGCCGCCGATCAGGCCTGAACCGTTGAGACGAATATCCAGATAGCCCAGAACATTTCGCGGCTGCAGGCCGCGTGCCCATTCTTCAAGTGTATCGAGGTGGCCGGCGGCATAGGCGCCGCCGACCACCGCACCGATCGAGGTGCCGACCACGACGTTGGGCACAATACCGTGGGCAATCAATGTCTTGACGATGCCGATATGGGCGAATCCGCGTGCGGCCCCGCCGCCGAGCGCTAACCCGATCACCGGCCGCCGAATGCTGCCAAGCCCTACCTTGTCGCGGCCATTGGAGCCGTTTTGGCCGCGTCCGATCAAATTTTCCAGCACCGAGGCAATCTCCTCAGACACAAGCTTATCCGTTGCGGTCTGGTGCCGCCAGGAATCACGACAAGCACGGTTTATGCCGCGGGTGAGGGAAAGATTGTGACGGGACCGCGGCATTGAGAAGGGTAACATTTGGGTTCCGAGCCGGTTCCCCGGATCCTTTCCGCGCAGCGGGAGGCTTGAATTTGCCGCGTTTTCAGTGAAAAGCATCCACCATGACAATTGGGTGTCGGGGTATCAACGAATTGAGGCAGGGCGGACGACCGCTCGCCACGCTCGCGCTTGCCGCGATTCTCGCCGCAGCGGTTCCTGCCTCCGTTTCCGCTCAGATGTTCAGCGATCGGCCGCCGCCGGTACCCCCGGCATCGGTCCCGGAAGCTCCGGCAGGGCCGGCGATGAATTTGGCGCCGTCCTCGGGCCCGGCGTCCGTCCCCAATTTCCCGGCGCCGTTGACGCAGCCCTCGGTCGCTGCCGTGCCACCCGCGGTCGTGCCGCCGGGCGTCGCGGCGCCCAACCAGGCCGTGCTGGCGCTCACGGCGCGTTACGGCAAGGACCTGCCGGTCATCAGCAGCGGGCTGGTATGGCGGGTATTTTCAGACCGGCCTGATGAGACCGGCAATGTCAAATTGATCCGCGAAGACCGTGGCGCGACGCCGAATATCGTACTGCCGCCGGGAAACTATGTGGTCCATGTCGCGCTTGGACTGGTCAGCGCGGTGCGGCCGGTGACGCTGAAGGCCGAGACCGATCGCGAATCGTTCGTGCTTCCGGCGGGTGGCTTGCGCATCGAAGGCCGCGTCGGCACATCGAAGATTCCGCAGAACCAGATTTCGTTCGCGATCTACAAGGGCAGCCAGTTTGAAGCCAGCGAGCGCGCTGCGCTGTTGCCGAACGTCGCCGCCGGCGATGTCGCGCTGGTGCCGGAGGGAACCTATTACATCGTTTCCAATTACGGCGACGCCAATTCCGTGGTGCGTTCGGACATTCGCGTTCAGGCCGGCAAGCTGACGGACGTGATCATTACCCATCGCGCGGCGGTCATTACCCTGAAGCTGGTCAGCGACGGCGGCGGCGAGGCCCTGGCGAACACCGCATGGTCCGTGATCACGCCGGGTGGCGACGTCATCAAGGAATCGATCGGCGCGTTTCCCCGTGTCGTTCTGTCCGAGGGCGAGTATCGCGCCATCGCCAAGAACGAGGGCAAGGTGTACGAGCGCGCCTTCAATGTCGTCAACGGGGTCGATGGCGAGGTCGAAGTCGTCGCGCGCTAGCCGCACGCTCGTCATGCCCGGGCATCCATGCTCTTTCACAAGCGCTGTCCCAAAGATGATGGATTGACGGGTGCGCAGGCAAGTTTACGTAGTCTGCGCAAGGCAGACCCGCCATGCGCCGCAGTGATCGACAGCTGTCATAGTCTCTAACGCGTCCTAACCATCGCGCGACTTTAAACTGTCATAATCAATGGTTCGGGGCTTCCCGTCTGCAATTTTTACACCGCCTTAAGCGTGGCTGCATTGGATGACGCGCGAAATTGTCGCGTATCGTTGGGAAGTGCCATGCTTGCTGCCAGGAAGTTGTCGGGGAAACTCAACACGGAAATGTTCGACGATGTCCCGGTCCTGCAGCGCAAATGGCAAGCCGGGCTACAGCCGGGAGAAAAGCTGCCGCGTTATGAAGATGTGATGCTGGGAAGCCTCGGCCGGCTCGCCGATCACATCGTCCTGCTCAAGGACACCAATAATGTGCTCCAGGTATCCCGCAGCGGGCGTTACATCCAGAAATGGCTAGGCGACGAGCGTTGGGACATTCCCGTCAGTGCGCTGTCGCCAGATTGCGCGACCGCGCTCGGCGAAGCAGCCAGCTGCGCGCTTGCGAACGGCCGGCCTTATCTCGCCGCCGCGCACTGCGTACGCGATGGCCTGGTCCAGACTTATGACGTGCTGGCGCTTCCCACGTCTTCACGGTGGGGCCACACGCTGATCGGCGTCTATGTCAACGAGCGGGCCCCGCAATACAATTTGCTCGATGCGATCTTTTCCGCGACCGATGAGGGTGTGCTCTCGCTCGCGACGATTCGCGATTCCGACGGGCGGCCGTTTGATTTCCAGATCGTTCACCACAATCAGGGAGCCTCGCGGCTTTTGAAGGTGCCCTCGACCGGCTTGCTCTGGCACCGGCTCAGCGCCAAGGGCAATCTGCTCTGTTCCGAGGAGGTGGTTCAGCGGTTGTTTGATGTCGTCAAGAGCGGCGATCGCGACCAGTTCGAAATCGACAGCGACGATCGCAACCTGAAATTGGGCGCGACCGCTTTCGGTGACATTCTCTCGCTCACGGTTTCCGACGTCACGGCGCTCAAGCGGCGCGAAGCTTCGTTTCGATTGCTGTTCGACAACAACCCGATGCCGATGTGGGTATTCGACGCCGAGACCACCGGGTTTCTGAGCGTCAATGACGCCGCCGTGCATCACTACGGCTATAGCCGCACGGCTTTTCTGCGCATGAAGCTTCAGGAGATCTGGCCGAAGGATGAGTGGACAAGCCACAAGGAGGCGCTGCAGCAGATCGGCGACGCCTATGAATCCGACCGCAACTGGCGGCACATCAGGGCCGATGGCAGCGAGATTCACGTACTGACGTTCGGACGGCGCGTGACGTTCGAGGGACGCGATGGCTACCTCGTCGCGGTTGTCGACATCACCGAACGGCAGAAGGCCGAGGCGCGGATCGCCTACATGGCCCATCACGACGGCCTGACCGATCTGCCAAACCGGGAGTTTTATCAGGACCGTCTTCGGCAGGCGCTGGAGCAGGGCCAGAGCGAAAACAAGCGCGTGGCGGTGCTGTGCGTCGATCTCGACCTGTTCAAGAACGTCAACGATTCATTCGGCCACCCGATCGGCGACCGTCTGCTGAGGCAGGTGGCCGACCGGCTGCGGTCCCAGGCTCGCGGCAACAGTCTCGCGGCGCGGCTCGGCGGCGACGAGTTTGCGATCATCCTGGCCTCCGATGTCACGCCGAACGAGGTGAGCGATTGTGCCGCCCACCTGATCAGGAGACTGAGCGACAGCTATGACATTGATGGAATCGAGGTCGTCATCGGCGCCAGCATCGGCATCGCGCTTTCGCCCGGCGACGGCACGACCAGCGAGGAGCTGATGCGCAACGCCGACATGGCGCTGTACCGGGCGAAGTCCGATGGCGGCGGCGTTCACCGGTTCTTCGAACGCGAGATGGATCGGCTTGCGCAAAAGCGCCGCGATATGGAAGTTGACCTTCGCCGCGCCTTCGCCAATGGCGAGTTCGAGGTTCATTATCAGCCGCTGGTGAACATCGCCGCGGACAGGATCAGCGGATTTGAATCGCTGTTGCGCTGGCGTCACCCTGAAAAGGGCATGATCTCGCCGGCGGATTTCATTCCGATCGCCGAGGATATCGGATTGATCGTGTCACTGGGCGAATGGGTGTTGCGGGAGGCTTGCACCGAAGCGGCGAAATGGCCCGCGGATGTCAAGGTGGCCGTGAATCTGTCGCCGGTGCAGTTCCGCAGCCGCAATCTGGTCCAGGCGGTGATCTCGGCGCTGGCGCATTCCGGATTGTCGCCCCTGCGGCTCGAGCTTGAAATCACCGAATCCGTATTCCTGGCGGAGACCGAGGCCAATCTTGCAATCCTGCATCAGCTGCGCGAGCTTGGCGTCAGCATCTCGATGGATGATTTCGGCACCGGGTATTCCAGCCTCAGCTATCTCCGAAGCTTTCCATTCGACAAGATCAAGATCGACCGGTCGTTTGTAAAGGATATCGCGGAGCGTCCCGACTGTGTCGCGATCGTGCGAGCGATCTCCGGCCTTGGCCGCAGCCTGAACATCACCACCACGGCGGAGGGCGTGGAAACCGTCGATCAGCTCGACTGGTTGCGCGCCGAAGGCTGCAATGAGGTGCAGGGCTTCCTGTTCAGCGCGGCGAAGCCGGCGGCCGAGATCGAGGCGCTGCTGTTCAAGTTCGGCGGGCGTGCGTCGCAGGCGGCGTGAGGGCAGGGTTAGAAGCGCGTCACGATATCCGAGAGCGCCGGGCGCGGCCGGTCTTCGCTTGTTTTCGACGGCGTGCCGATATGGATCAAGCCGGCAAGCTTTTCGTCCGCCTTTAATCCGAGGCCGTCGAGCACATCGCGATCGAACGCGAACCAGCCGGTGAGCCAGCACGCGCCATAGCCGAGCGCGGTCGCCGCGGTGAGGATGTTCATCGCGCTCGCGCCGGCGGACAGTTCCTGCTCCCAGACCGGCACCTTGGGATGCGGTCTGGTAAAACTGACGACGCCGATCACCAGCGGCGCATCGGTGAGCCGTCGTTTCTCGACATCGATCTCGGCGGCGGAGGCTTGCGGATTTTTCCCTGCGAACACCTTTGCAATGACTTCGCCGGCGCGGACGCGGGCATCGCCCTCGAAAATGACAAAGCGCCACGGTACCAGCTTGCCGTGATCGGGCACCCGTGCGCCGATGGTGAGAATGGTCTCGAGCTCGGCCGCCGAGGGGCCGGGGCCGGTCATCTCGCGCGGCTTCACCGAGCGGCGGGATTTCAGGAGTTCGAGGGCATCGGGCATATGCATTCCATCATTTCAGAATAGCCGAACGGCCACCCTGATGTCGGGTGAGAGGGAGGCTGCGGCAAGCGACGCCGGGCCGGCAGGCTTCCACCCTCAGTTAAGCCGCATGCGCCCGTTTCACATCCGGGGGCGTGGCTTCTTCAACCAGCGCGGCGATCGCCTCGTCGGTCGTCATCACCTTTTGTCCCTCGCTGCCGAGCCGCCGGATCGAGACCGAATGGGTTTCGGCTTCCTTCTTGCCGACCACCAGCAGCGCAGGGATTTTCGCCAGCGAATGCTCGCGGACCTTGTAGTTGATCTTCTCGTTGCGCAGGTCGATCTCGACGCGCAAGCCGGCCCGCCGCGCCGCAGCCGCGACCACCTTGGCGTATTCGTCGCCTTCCGAGGTAATGGTGGTGACGACGGCCTGGATTGGCGCCAGCCAGAGCGGAAAGTTGCCCGCATAATGTTCGATCAGGATGCCGATGAAGCGTTCCATCGAGCCACAGATCGCGCGATGTACCATAACCGGTGCTTTCTTCGATCCGTCGGCGTCGATGTAGAACGCGCCGAAGCGCTCCGGCAGATTGAAGTCGACCTGCGTGGTGCCGCATTGCCAGTCGCGGCCGATGGCGTCACGCAGCACGTATTCGAATTTCGGCCCGTAGAAGGCGCCTTCGCCGGGATTGATCGCGGTCTTGATACGCTGATTGTGGCTCTTCGCCTCGATCTCGCTGAGCACCGTCGCCATCACGCGCTCGGCGTGATCCCACATTTCGTCGGTGCCGACGCGTTTCTCGGGCCGGGTCGAGAGCTTTACCGTCAGTTCGCCCTCGAAACCGAAATCGGCATAAGTCGACAGGATCAGATCGTTGATCTTGAGGCATTCGTCGGCGAGCTGGGCCTCGGTGCAGAACACGTGCGCGTCGTCCTGGGTGAATCCGCGCACCCGCATCAGCCCGTGCATCGCGCCGGAGGGCTCGTAGCGATGCACCACGCCGAATTCCGCTAAACGTAGAGGCAGATCGCGATAGCTCTTCAAGCCGTGCTTGAAGATCTGCACATGGCCGGGACAATTCATCGGCTTTAACGCGAACCAGCGCTTGTCCTCGGCCTCGTCGCCGGCGGATTGGGCCGCGAACATGTTCTCGCGGTACCAGTCCCAATGGCCGGAGGTTTCCCATAACACCTTGTCGAGAATTTGCGGCGCGTTGACCTCGCTGTAATCGCCGGTGAGGCGGCGGCGCATATAGGCGATCAGCGCCTGGAAGATCGTCCAGCCCTTCGGGTGCCAGAACACCACGCCGGGGCCTTCCTCCTGGAAGTGAAACAGATCGAGCTCGCGTCCCAGTTTGCGGTGATCGCGCTTTTCGGCTTCCTCGATCTGCTTCAGATAGGCGTCGAGGTCTTCCTGTTTTGCGAACGCCGTTCCGTAGATGCGCGTCAGCATCGGATTGTTGGAATCGCCGCGCCAATAGGCACCGGCCACCTTCATCAATTTGAAGGCGTTGCCGATCTTGCCGGTCGACGTCATGTGCGGGCCGCGGCACAGATCGAACCAGTCGCCCTGCCTGTAGATCTTGATGGTCTGATCCGCCGGGATCGCATCGACCAGTTCGACCTTGAACATTTCGCCGGCGTCGCGGAACACCTGCTTGGTCTTTTCGCGATCCCAGATTTCCTTGGTGAACGGTTTGTCGCGCGCGATGATCTCGCGCATCTTCTTTTCGATCGCGGAAAAATCTTCCGGCGTGAACGGCTCGTTGCGGAAGAAGTCGTAATAGAAGCCGTTCTCGATCACCGGACCGATCGTGACCTGGGTGCCGGGCCACAGCGATTGCACCGCTTCGGCTAGCACGTGGGCGGCGTCGTGCCGGATCAGTTCCAGCGCGCGCGGATCGTCGCGGGAGATGAATTCGATTTTCGCGTCATGCTCGATGCCATCGGCGAGATCGACCATGGCGCCGTCGAGCGCCATCGCCACGGTGCGCTTGGCGAGCGAGGGCGAAATGCCCTTGGCAATCTCCATCCCGGTGATGTTCCTGGGAAATTCGCGCCTGGCGCCGTCGGGGAAGGTGAGGCTGATCTTGTGCACGGGCTCGACCGGTTTCAGATTCGAGAGGCTGTACTGGAATCCTGACGCGGGCGTATTCTTGTCGGGCATGGCGGTCTCCTGTGGCTCACTCCTGCGAACGAGCGCAGGTAAGCGTCGACGAGCGGTATAGCAGGCGATTCGGCTCCTGCAACCGGCAAAAATCATGGTTTTGGCGGGCTTGAACTCGCCTTCAGGTCAGGATGATTTATGCCCGCTAAGGTTGCGCTTTGGCCATTCGTTGTTTAGCCTCGGTGTGCTTCCGTCCTTCCGGTATTTTTCCAACCCCACCATTTCCCATGATCTTTCGCGTCCTCGTGCTCGCAAGCCTGCTGCTGGTCCAGGGGGAGCTGCGCGCGACACCTCTCCCCAAGAATAACGGGTTCGCGCCGAACCTGATCATCTATCGGGCAAAGGGGCCGGCAAATTCATGCGGGCCTGGTTGCGATCGCTGGATCGCCGTTGAAGGCAATGTTGATCGCAACGCCGCCCCGCGCATTCGCCGCTTCCTGCAGGATGTGAAAGACACGCAACGTCCGATCTATCTTCATTCGCCGGGTGGTTCGGTCGAACAGGCCTTCGTTATTGGGCGCTTGTTGCGCAGCCGGAAGGCTGTTGCCCGGGTAGGGCGGACGATTGTCTCCGCCTGTGCTCCGGGAGCGCAGGTCGACGACGCGTGCCTCAAGATCAAGACGGGGGGTGGCGAAGTCCAGGCCGAGATCGTGACGCGTCAGGCGATATGCAATTCGGCCTGCGGTTATCTGTTTCTCGGAGCCACGACGCGCGAGGTGGCTCCCGATGCCACGATGGCTGTCCACAATTCCAAATTCACTTTGCTCGTTCGCGGACATGCCCCGCCGGAACTGATCGCGGCTGCCACCAACCGCGGCCTGGCCCGGGCGGATCGCGAAAGGACGGCCTTTGTTGCGGCGATGGGCATCAACCACGAGCTCGTCGATCTGATCAAAACCGTGAAATTCGAGAATGCGCACATACTCACGAGGCCCGAGCTCTATCGCTTCGGCATCGACACGCGGCCCGTCGCCGAAACCGCATGGACCCTGGAAGCCGAATCCCGTCCCTTCATCCGCAAAGTCGCCCTCGCGAAGAAAGACGAAGGTGATGCGTTTCGAACGATGGAGTGGCGGTTGTTCTGCGAGAACAAGGACCGCGCGCGGCTGATGTTTGCCCGGGAGTTTGACAAGGCCGCCGAAGGCATGAACTCGGTGGTCATGATGGTGGGTTCGGATAGGCCGGTGGCCTTCGGCACTTTCCCCGCGCGAATAGGAGCTTACGAAGCCTGGAGTGGGACGATTGCGTCCACTGCCATGAAAGTGGTGCTGACGGCCCCTCATCTGCAGATGGGGGAGGGGCGGTTGATGCCGGATGGCAAAACCAACCAGGAAATATTTGAAATAGATACTCGTGGTCTGGAGCCGGCCTGGATGCAGCTTTCTGCGTCGTGTCCCGCTTCCCCAAACAATACGCGGCCCGCGATCGTGTCTCCCGATCTCGCACCTGCTCCGGCACCGTGAGGCCGCACGACGGGTGGCTTTGAGCTCGCCGGCGAACCAGGGCGCGCGCGAAATAATCCGCTGGCGCCCTTTTATTCGGGACGGGCGTGTTCTACATGCAGATGCATGAAAAACCTGCCTGAAGACTCCCGCGCCGGGCGCCGTTTCGCGCCCACCGCCCTGATGTTGGGAAATCTCGTCACCGGCTGCTCGGTGCTGGCGCCGGCAGGCATGTTGATCGAGTTGTCATCCGATCTCGGCGTCACTGTCCACACGGCGGGGCTGCTGATCACCTTCGGGGCCGTGGTACTGTGCGTCGGCTCACCGTTGACGGCGTGGCTGACGAGCCGGATCGAGCGCCGCACGCTGCTGACCGCGACGCTCGCGGTGTTCGCGCTCGCCAATGCCGCGTCGGCCTTTGCACCCGACTACGCGACCCTTCTGGTCATTCGCCTGATCATGCTCGCGGTCGGCGCCCTCTACACGCCGCAGGCGGCGGGCACCGCCGCTCTCATCGTTCCACCGGACAAGCGCGGCGGCACGATCGCCTATGTATTTCTTGGCTGGTCGCTGGCCGCGGCGGTCGGCCTGCCGCTGATTACATTTTTGACGAGCCGCTACGGCTGGCGCGCGGCCTATGGCAGCATCGGTGTAATCGGCACGCTCAGTTTTCTTCTGCTGGTCTGGCGGCTGCCGGCTGGATTGATCGGCGCGCGAGTGGATCTGAAGACCTGGACCGAGGTCGGGCGTAACCGGGCGATCATCGTGCTGCTGTTGATCACGACGTTGCAGATGTCCGGCCAGTTCGTCGTGTTCACCTTCATGGGACCGCTCCTGGTCAAGCTCACCCATGCCGGCCCCGACGCGGTCGGGCTGGTATTTGCGATCTACGGGATTTGCGGCTTCATCGGCGTTGTTATCGCCAGTCGCATCGTCGACGTCTGGGGAGCCTATAAGACGTCGGTACTGTTCACGGTCCTGCTGCTGACGGGTATCACCGGTTGGGCCCTGACCGCCGGCGTTTATCCGCTGATGGCCTGTTCGGTCGCGATCTGGGGACTGGGATTTGCCTCCACCAACTCGATGCAGCAGGTTCGGCTGGTCGGTGCGGCGCCCGCGCTGGCGTCGGCATCGGTGTCGCTCAATACCTCGGTACTCTACGTCGGACAGGCCGTCGGCTCGGCGATCGGTGGCATATTGTATTCGCGCGATCTCCTGCACGGTTCAGGATACGCCGCGATGGTCTTTGTCGCGCTGGCGCTGATCACGGTGATCTCCACGCGTGATTTCGGCACGACGCGAAACTGACGCGATAAGTCAGGATCTGGTTTTTATCTTGTGTCAGCGGTGCTTGCCGCAACCCGCGTCAGCGCGGGCGTCATCTTCGCCAGCACTTCCCTGACAGGCTTGTCGGCCCAGGCGCGCGTAACGTAATCGCGATGCGTCACGCCATCGGGTGTCTTCACGAATACGACGCTGCCGGGACGCAAGGGGCCATCCATGTCATCCGATATGGCGATGCCCTTGTTCCTCAGCATCTGCATCAGTTCCTGGTCGTGCCGCTGGGTGTAACGCGTATACGCACTCACGAAAAAACCCGATCGGTTGTTCACAATCCAGGAAGCAAACTTGTCCAATTCGCCGTACACCGCATCGAGCAGGAACACGCCGCGCACGCGATTGCCAAGACCGCCCACTTCCAGGCTCCAGGCCGTCGGGACGAAGCCGCCGCTGTAGCCAACAATGATGACCGGCATGTTTGCAAAAGCCCTGGCGGCGGCCGGATCGCCGTAAAGCTTGGCGAGATGATCGGCTGACTCCGTCACGAAGCGCTTGAGCCCGCCGGGCTGCCAGAATTTTCCGGCGCTGGAATCGGCGGCATCGACGGCAAGCTGGGGCGCCAGCAGCACGGCGTTAGCGCCGGAATCCGAAATCTGTTGCGGCACCAGCTGCCGATCGCGCACGTCGCGCTCGAGCGTCGCGCCGTTGCCGTGGAAGAATACGACGATCACGCCGGGTTTGCGGATATCGAAATTCTCGGGAACATGCATCAGCACGCGGTTGTCGTTGTAGGTCTCGTCCTGCCAGTAGACCCGCCCGCTGTAGCTGCGGTGGCCGCGTCGTTCGCCCCGGGAAATGTTCAGGAATGGTTCGTCGGTATGTGGATTATTGCCGAAATAGGGGAACGCCGAGGATTTCAGGCTGACCAGCGTGGTCAGATCTTCCCGGGGAGGGCGCTGGTAAGGCACCGTCGGCGCCAGCGACGCGACCCGGTAGGGGGCGGGCTGCGCCTGCGCCGTCCGCCGGCTCTGCGCGTCCGA
Source organism: uncultured Alphaproteobacteria bacterium (assembly GCA_963786045.1). Taxonomy (GTDB): domain Bacteria; phylum Pseudomonadota; class Alphaproteobacteria; order Rhizobiales; family Xanthobacteraceae; genus Bradyrhizobium. The sequence continues at coordinate 96,747 of CAWAXR010000010.1, forward strand.
GGTAGAGGCTTGCCGCTGCATCAGGCTCTCGCCCGGCGTCGGAAAGCGATCTGTGAATTGCGGTTTCGGGAATCTGTCGTCGAACGTGTCACCCTTGGTTGCCTGCACGTTGGCGGCAAGCGTAGCGGGGCCCGGTGCCTGGCCGCATTGCACGAGGACGAAAGACAACGGGATGAACACCGAAAGCATGGCGATCCAGCGCAGTCGATGCGGACCGGCCTGAAGTCGGGGAGCGCGCGCCGGCACATGTCGCGTCGCGCCCGGTAAACTCACCGGGCCTGCGCGTTCATATGTCCTAAATTTCGGATGCGCCCCGACCATTCACCCCAATGCCCCATATCCGCCGGTTCACGGCGTATGTCAGCTCGCTTGAGTTGCGGTGACGTTAATCCTCCGGGAATTTCTCCCCATTCCCGGAACGCCTTAGAGAACACGCAATCGTGTCCTGATTGTGGGACGGAACGGGCTGAGAAGCAAAAAGAGTATAAGGATACCGAATTGCGCCCTGGGTTCACGTCGTCGTTAAGCCGGCTTGAATTGGCAGGGGGCAATCTGCACCATCCAAAGACCAGGGGCATGATGCCCGAAGTGTGGACTGGCATGGCGGCAATGGAAACGGGAAGCGCGGCATGGCGTGGCCGGCTCCCTGGCGGGTCCACGGTTTCGGTGGTTGTGGCCACCGCCATCGTCGTGGCCGACATGGTCGGCGTCGGCGTCTTCACCAGTCTCGGTTTCCAGGTCAGCGGCATTCCCTCGGGCTTTGCGATCCTCTCGCTGTGGACCGTCGGCGGCATCGTCGCCTTGTGCGGCGTCTTTTCCTACAGCGAACTCGGCGCGATGTTTCCACGCTCGAGCGGCGAGTACAATTTCCTCAGCCGTGCCTTTCATCCAGCCTTCGGATTCCTGGCGGGCTGGGTGTCGGCGACGGTTGGCTTCGCCGCGCCGGTAGCACTGGCCGCGATGGCCTTCGGGGAATATGGCAAGTCGGTGTTTCCAGGCGCTCCGCCGCTGGTGCTTGCCGTCGGCGCGGTCTGGCTCGTCTCGATCGTGCAGCTCAGCGGCGTCAGGCACTCTTCCACCTTTCAACTGATCTCGACGATCCTGAAGGTGGTGTTGATCGTCGCCTTCCTGATTGCGGGATTTGTCATCGGCACGCCGCAGCCGATTTCCTTCGCGCCCCACATCTCCGACGTCGGCCATATCGCCAGCGCGCCGTTCGCGATCGGCCTTGTCTTCGTCATGTATTCCTTCTCCGGGTGGAATGCGGCGACCTACATCATCGGCGAGATGCACACGCCGCAGCAGAGCCTGCCGCGCGCGCTGCTCGCGGGAACGCTGATCGTGCTCGTGCTGTACGTCGCGCTCAATGCGGTGTTTCTCCACACCACGCCGGTCGACAGGCTTTCCGGGCAACTCGATGTCGCGCGGATTGCCGGCAGCAGCATCTTCGGCGAGTTCGGCGGCCGCATCGTCGGCGCGATGATCTGTATCGGGCTTGTGTCTTCCATCAGCGCAATGATGTGGATCGGTCCGCGCGTGATGATGACGATGGGCGAGGACATACCGGCGCTGCAGGTATTCTCGCGAAAAACCGGCCAGGGGGCACCGGCCTATGCCATCATCTTCCAGCTCGCGGTCGCGAGCCTGATGCTGTTCACCCGCAGTTTCGAAGCGGTGCTGGATTTCATTCAGTTCGCGCTGTTGTTCTGTTCGTTCTTTACCGTGCTCGGGGTCATCAAGCTGCGCATCACCCAGCCCGATCTTCCACGGCCCTATCGCGCCTGGGGATACCCGATAACGCCGGTGGTTTTCCTGCTCGTGACCCTCTTCATGATGTATTATCTTGTGGTTGAGCGGCCGCTGCAGTCGTTTCTCGGTGTTTTGATAATGGTTTCAGGCCTTTTGATCTACGCCCTGTTCCGCAAGCGGGGCGCTGCCGGCTCCGCGACCATATCGCCAGGCCACGCCAAACTCCCCGGCCATTCATCGGGTCGCGAATAGAGATGCTTTATATCATGAAAATCGCTGCAGTAGCTGCGGCCATGCTCCTCGCAGCCTCGCTGCCCGCACGCGCCGCCGACACGGTGACCGCCGATGACACCGCGCGTTTCCTGGCGGGAATGCCGCCGTCAGCCAACTCACCGCTGATGCCGTTGACCAGAGATCCGGCCTGGCAGCATCACGCAAGATTTTTCGATGCAGCGTTCGCGCAGCTCGAGCAGCACCAGCTGTCGAAAATCCGGGCATGGGCTGCCGCAAATCTGGCCGCGCCGCGGCCGACCATGTTCTACATGTTCTCAGGTCCGGACTTCCTCTATGCCGACACATTCTACTCCAAGGCTTCGACCTATGTGTTGAGCGCGCTCGAACCGCCCGGTTCCGTGCCCGATCTGACGCGATTGCCGCCCGGCGGCGTTGATGCCGCGCTTTACAATGTCGAGCGGTCGCTTGGTTCAATCCTGAGCTTCTCCTTCTTCATCACCAAAAAGATGAAGGTGGACCTGCGTGCGGGGCAGCTCAACGGAACGTTGCCTATCCTCTATGTGTTCCTGGCGCGCTCGGGAAAAACCATTCGCGACGTGAGCCCGGTCGCGGTCGATCAAAAGGGGACGGCGTATTTTGCCAACGAGAATCCCGGTTCGAACGCGACACGCGGGGTGCGGATCGTGTTCGCCGGCGGCGATGGCGTGGAAAAGACGCTGTATTATTTCTCGACCGATCTTTCCAATCCCGGCGTCAAGGCCTCTGGCTTCCTGAAATTCTGCGCGACGCTCGCCCCCGGCAACAGCCTGATCAAGAGCGCGTCGTACCTCCTGCATGCCGGCAACTTCACCGCGGTGCGCGACTTCCTTCTCGCCAACAGCTCGACGATTATTCAGGACAATTCGGGGATTCCGCTTGGCTATTACAGCCCGAAGAAGTGGCGCTTCTTCCCGTTCGGCCGTTATGCCGGCCCGATCGCCGAATTCCCGGGAAGATATCAGGAGTCCTATGCCGAACTGTTCCGGCGGGCGCAGCCGATCGATTTCGGCATCGGCTATCGCTGGCGCACCTATGAATCGAACTTGCTGCTGTCGGTCAGGGTGTCCGACGACGGCTCGGCCGTTCCGGAGACGACGTCATCGACCGACGCGCCGCTGCCGCCGAAACCGCCGCTCCCGCGAAAACCGCGGCCTCCGGCGCCCGTCGAGCCGACGCCACGGAGTTTCCTCTGGTTTTCGCGTTAAGCCAAAGCGCGTCACCAGTGCACGCTCTGGCTTGGTTCGATGAAGGCGCTGGTGGCCGGCAGTTCGTGGCTTTGACTGAAGTAGCGGCCGATTGCGACGATGGCGATGACGATTGCCAGCGCCGCCAACAGATCGATCAGCCGACGGTCGTGGCTCCTTTGACGGATTTTCCAGCGCATTGTTGACGTCCTGGAAGACATCGGACCAATACGGCGGCAAATCGCCGGTTCCCGGCAGCAATGCGCATTTCGCCTGAAGCATTGCAACGGAGCCGGGGTTTCAAGGGGCGTTGACGCCGCGCCAGCGCCCGTACCGCCATGGCAGGTACCAGCGCGCGCCCGCGGGCCTTGTCAACGGAACATTGTCGATTCCCGAGGTGCCCCAGGGCTGACAGCGCAACAGTCGCGCCAGCGTCATCCAACCGCCGCCCCACAGCCCGAAGCGCTCGATCGCCTCGTCGCCGTAGGCCGAGCAGGTCGGCAGGTGACGGCAGTTGAACCCGACCAGCGGCGACAATGTATGCCGGTAGATCCAGATCATCGCGCGCCCCGCATTGCGCGGCAGTCGCGCCGCTGCGTTGGCGCAATCCACACAATGCTGGGACGATGAATGCTTCATGGGCGTTCTGCTGGAATTCTGGGCGTGGATTGCGAGGTTCCCGGGCATGGAACCCTCGCTCGCGAATATTTGTGCCACAGTTTGAGAAATATCAATGGTTTGCGCGGCGGTGCAGCAAAGCTTCTATAGACGATGAGAGTTGCTGCGTTTACCCTTTTCGTAACGTCGAGATGACAGAATTATTTTGCGTTGAATGGGACCGTTGCCACTGCTCGTCTTGGCTGTTCGTTTTGGGGCTTGCGGGGAAGGAACCAAATTGAGGCTGGTGACATCGCTTCGCTTTCGCGGTTTGGCGCTGCTCGGCGCTGCCGCCCTCTGTATCCCGCTGCTCGGCATCATCGCCACGCAAGGCGGCTCAGCGCATGCTGCGGGCAGCCTCGAAGAACGCAAACTGCCGATGCGGTTTAGCTGGGTGACGTGTCAGCCGGATTGCCGCGGCTGGATCAGCGCAGTCGGCATCGTGACATCAGACAGCCCCAGGAATTTCGATGACTTCGCGCGCGGACGCGAACTCGGCGGCGCGACCATCGTGCTGGATTCCAGCGGCGGTTCGGTCAACGACTCCATCTCGCTCGGCCGGCGTTTTCGTGATCTCGGCCTGATGACCACGGTCGGTACCAGTATCCAGACCCACACCGCGCACGGCGATCGTGCCAGTGTTGCGCCGGAAGCCTATTGCGAGTCGATGTGCGTGTTCCTGCTGCTGTCGGGCAAGACCCGTTATGTGCCGGAGGCCGCGCATGTGAGGGTGCATCAGATCTGGATGGGAGACCGGGCCGACGATGCAAGGGCCGCAAGCTACACCGCGGACGATCTGATGATCGTGGAGCGTGATATCGGGCGCCTTGCCAAATATACGTTCGATATGGGTGGTGCGGGCGACCTGCTTTCTTTGTCGCTCAACGTGCCGCCATGGGAAGACCTGCATGAACTTTCCCGGCAAGAATTGCGGCTGACCAATCTCATCACTACCGAGCTTGTCGCCGAGGTACTGCCGCAGCCAGGCGATTCGGTCACGCCCGTGGCGGCGAGGACCGGAAAACCGCTGCAGGATCGCTTTGCGAGCAGCACCACGGATGACGAAGCCATCGAGCCCGCCGTGGCGAAATCCACCAAGACCGCCGAGGCGGTCGTTCCGACCGGCGGTGTCGCTGGGGCACCGGCCAAGCAATAGCCGAGACTGGAACTCGTCATTCCGGGTTCGTGCTTTGCACGCCCCGGAATGACGACGTTGACTCTGACCCGTTACGCCGATGCCGTCTGCTTGGCCTTCGCCTCGATCTGGCCGATCGCGTCGACCACGGCGTCGAAGGTCAGCATCGTCGAGGCATGCCGGGCCTTGTAGTCGCGCACCGGTTCGAGCAATGCGATATCCGCCCATTTGCCCTGCGGAGGGCTGCCGTTTTCCTTCAGCATCTTGCGGACGGTTTCGCGCAGGTCGCGCAGTTCGCTCGCGGTCGAGCCAATGACATGGCTCGCCATGATCGAGGACGAGGCCTGGCCGAGGGCGCAGGCCTTCACGTCATGGGCAAAGTCGGTGACAACAGGCCCGTCCATTTTGAGGTCGACCTTGACGGTCGAGCCGCATAGTTTGGAATGTGCCGTGGCGCTGGCATCCGGCGCGGCCAGGCGGCCAAGCCGGGGGATGTTGCCGGCCAGTTCGATGATGCGCTTGTTGTAAATATCGTTCAGCATAGGTCGAGATCTCGGGCCCAAAGGCTTGATCGTCCTCGCGATCACCCTTGGCGGCCGCGGTCCAGGGCCCTATATATGGCCGGCAATGGCGGAAATACAGCCTGGCCATTTGCGGCTTGAGATAGAAACCGATTTGGCCGCGTTGGTATAGGATTGTAGGATTCAGGCGTCCGGCGGTGCACCGCTGCCGTCTGCCGGTGACACTCCGGTCTCATTATGACCGGTCGAACGGAGTTGACATGGACGCATTAATCAAATCCCTCCGCCCGGGAAAGCCTTCCGACGCGAAGCCAGCGGAAGTCCGGCCGGCCGAACTCGACCCCTCCGAATTCCTGGCCGCCGCAGTTCGCCCCGACCAGCCCCGTCCGTCGCGGGCTGAAGCGGAGCAGGCGGTGCAGACCCTGCTCAGCTATATCGGAGAGAACCCCGATCGCGAAGGTTTGCTGGATACGCCGCGCCGCGTGGTTGAGGCATTTGACGAATTGTATCAAGGCTATCATCTGTGTCCGGCGGAGGTGCTCAATCGTACCTTTGGCGAAACGGCCGGCTATGACGACTTCGTCCTGGTCCGCGATATCGAGTTCACCTCGCAATGCGAGCATCACATGATGCCGTTCTATGGCAAGGCGCACATCGCCTATACGCCGGTCGAACGGGTTGTGGGATTGTCCAAGCTGGCGCGCCTCACCGACATTTTCGCCCGCCGCCTGCAGACCCAGGAGCATCTGACCGCCCAGATCGCAGCCGCGATCGACGAGATTCTCAAACCCCGCGGCGTTGCGGTGATGATCGAGGCGGAGCATACCTGTATGTCGGTGCGGGGCGTCGCCAAGCACGGCGCGATGACATTCACCAGCCGCTTCACCGGCATGTTCCGCGACAATCCGGCGGAGCAGGCGCGTTTCATGTCCATGTTGCGAGGGCCGCAGCGCTAGTCCTCGCCTGAATTTTTCGAGGACTGCCCGTGTCCACACCATCTGGTATCAACGATATCGAGGAAGGGCTGGCGTTCCAGCCCAAATTCGACGCCGCCGGTCTCGTGACCTGCGTCGCGACCGACGCCACGACCTCCGAGGTGCTGATGGTCGCGCATATGAACGAGGAGGCGCTCCGCAAGACCATCGCGAGCGGGGAAGCCTGGTACTACAGCCGTTCCCGCAAATCGCTGTGGCGAAAGGGCGAAACCTCCGGTCACGTCCAGCGGGTTGTCGAGATGCGCATGGATTGCGATCAGGACGCGATCTGGATCCGGGTCGAGCAGTCGGGCGCAGCCTGCCACACCGGCCGGCGCTCCTGTTTCTATCGCAGGATCGACTCGGGTGAGGGCGGGGCGCGTTTGTCGTTCGTCGACGCCGACAAGGTGTTTGATCCGAAGGCGGTTTACCGGAAGTGATCGTCAGATCCCGTGCGGCGTTCCGGCATGACCGTCGCCGGATCCGATTAACCCGCCATTAACCATAATCACCCCAGTGTGATGGTGGCCTGGACGTTAGTGGGAGCTCTCGAACAGGCCGGGTGGGGTCGTTTCGCGGGGAGCGGAAACCAAAACATGTCAGTCGACACATCGAACGCCACGGCAACGGCAGGTGTCGACCCCTCGCGCGCCCGCATTGCCGGCGCGATCAAGCAGGCCTCGAACGCCAGCGGCGCCAGCTTCGAATATCTGCTCACAACCGCGAAGATGGAATCGGATTTCAATCCGACGGCCGGCGCCTCGACCTCGTCGGCGCACGGGCTCTTTCAATTCATCGACCAGACATGGCTCGGCACCGTGAAGGAAGCCGGCGCCCAGCTCGGCTATGGCAATTACGCAGACGCGATCAGCAAATCATCCGACGGCAGTTATTCGGTCAGCGATCCCGCCGCGCGCGTCGCGATCATGAAGCTGCGCGACGATCCCGCCGCCGCCTCGTCGATGGCCGCAGTTCTGACTCAGTCCAACAGTTTCAAGCTCACCGGCATGATCGGCCGCCGCCCGACCGACAGCGAGCTGTATATGGCGCATTTCATGGGCGTTGGCGGCGCGGCCAAGCTGATATCGAATGCGGAGGATAACCCGCAGGCCTCAGGCGCGCGGCTGTTTCCCAACGCCGCTGCGGCGAACCGCTCGATTTTCTATGACCGCACCGGGCGCGCGCGCAGCATCTCCGAAGTCTATTCGGTCTTGACGCAGCGCTATGCCGCCGCCGTGGCCTCGCCGGTAACCCAAGGCGCATTGGCGATGTACGGAGGTTCGCCGGCGAGTACCGCGGTCGCGAACGCTGCGCCGGCGACGACGGCGATCGATAGCGCCGCCTATCTCTCGACATTCCCGAATGTCAGCGCGGCCGCGCCGGTTACGGTGGCGTCCGCGTCGACGCCGGGCGGCGATTCATCGTCGAGCGTGCCGGTATTCCGATCGCTGTTTCAGGTCGGCGATCAGTCTCAGCCGGTCTCATCCACGGTTCGCGCGTTATGGGGCAATTCGCCGCCCGGGCAGGCGTCGAAGGCGCAGCCGCTTGATCTCTTCAGCGACCGCAGCGGTACATACAGCGGGTAGCGGCCCAGCTGGAATCCTCGATCGGATCAGCCGGCCTTCGACGGCTCCCGCCACAGCACTTAACAAAACGTCAATAAAACCAGCCCCTTATGGTGAACGCTTTGTTAAGCGTCGTGGTTTATTTTGTCTTGCAGTGGCACCGCGTCACGGTGTCGTCTCAGGTTGCGTAAGCCGGCAGGGCAATGATCGTTCGGCAGTTCATCAATTGGATAAAGACGGCTCCGGCAGGCGAGCGGGCCGAAGCCACGCGATCTTTGGCGCGGGCCTGGCTGATTTCCGATCTCACCGAAGACGACCGTGCCGCTGCGGAAGGCGCACTCCTGATGCTCCTCGACGACGCCTCGCCGCTCGTTCGCCGGGCCATGGCCGAAGTTTTTGCGCGCAGTTCGGAAGCCCCGGCCGCCATCGTACAGGCGCTGTCGCTCGACCAACCGTCGGTCGCCCTCCCGATTCTGGAGCATTCGCCGCTCTTGATCGATGCCGATCTCGTCGACATCGTTGCGACCGGCAATTGCGAAACGCAATGTGCCGTCGCCCGCCGCGTCAATCTTCCGGCTTCCGTCTGTGCCGCGATCGCCGAGGTCGGTGCGCCCGAGGCGGCGCTGGAACTGATCGAGAATGCCTATGCGGAACTCGCACCATTTTCGTGGGACCGCATCGTCGAGCGTCACGGCCATCTCGCCGCGATCCGGGAATCGATGCTGGTACTGGAAGACTTGCCCGCGGCGACCAGGATCGCGCTGGTCGCCAAATTGTCCGATACGCTGGCGCAGTTCGTCGTTGCCCGGAATTGGCTGAGCGCCGACCGGGCGGTGCGGGTCGCAAGCGAAGCACGCGATCGCTCGGCGGTGAATATCGCGGCCGTGTCGCGCGGTGAGGACATGCGAGGTTTGGTACGGCACCTGCGGGCCACCGGCCAGCTGACGGCAGGGCTGATCCTGCGCGCGCTGTTATCGGGCAATGTCGAATTGTTCGAAGCCGCGTTGGTGGAATTGTCAGGTCTGTCACCAGCCCGCGTCTCCGCACTGCTTCATGACCGCGGTGAGGCGAGCTTGCATGCGTTGCTGCAGCGCGCCGGATTTCCGGAATCGACATTCGCGGCATTCCGGGTCGCGCTCGAAGTCAGTCATGAAACCGGATTTGCCGACACGCTCGGCGGCGCTGCAAGATTGCGTCGCCGCATGGTCGAACGCGTGCTGACGCAGTGCGAAACCGGCCAGCAGGCCGCCGAACCGCTCCTGATCCTGCTGCGGCGCTTTGCGACGGAGTTGGCCCGGGAAGAAGCCCGCATGTTCTGCGACGAACTGATGGCCGAAGAGGCTGTTGCGCCGATCCAGCATGGCCTGATCGCGGCGTAAGCAGCGCTTGTGAACCTGATGTCCGATTGCCGATCGTCATTCCTGGGCGCGCGTTAGCGCGAACCCGGAATTCTCGTCGCATTGATTTCGGGGGTCCGGATTCACGCCTGACGGCGTGTCTCGGAATCAATCCGTTGGCGCGATGCTGGGGGCCAGGATTGCTTCGAGGTGCTCGGGCCGGTCGCGATTGACGCGGGTGAGGTATTCGTCCGCGACACCGCGCAATCGCCGGCTCAGTTCGCCCGCCACGCTGAGGGTATCGAGCTTGGTGCGTTCGCGTACGATGGCTTGAATGGCGTTGATGTGATAGGCGATCAGCTCCGAGGGCACCCTGGCAAGATCCGGGGCGTGCTCGATGATCCTGCAAAGGCTTTCGGCAGCAGCGCCGGCGGATGGGAAACCGAAAGTCAGGGCGTCGCCCTTGATGTCATGGGCGGCGCGAAAAAGTTCATCGCGCGTGGCGTCGGTTACTCCTTCCTTGAGAAGGGTGGCGTGAGCGGCCACAAGCCGGTCCGATTCGATGACCATCCAGTTCTTGAATTCGCCTGACAGGCCGGCGAGCGCCTGTTCGGCGCGTGCGACGGGATCGTCGAGATCCTCCTCGGCGACGCGCCGCAGCACCTTGCGCAGGGGATTGGGCTGCGTGATGACGTGATGATCGGCGAATTTCGTGACCTCGACCAAGCCGCGCTGGTTTTTCGCCATGATGTTTCCTTCGGTCTCCGGCGCTAAATGGTGGAACGGGCCTTGTCGAGCAGCGACGGTTGCTGAAGGACTTCAACCTCGCCGCCGACACGGCGCTCCGGGCCGATGTAGGCGTTGCTGGTATTGCGCCGGCGGTCCGGGCCGAAATAGGTCTTGGTCTTGATGAACGGACGCGGATTGGCGACGACGTTCAGGATGCGCTGATAAAGCCCTTTGGCGGAGATCGGCTTGGCGAGAAATTCAGTCACGCCGGCGTCGCGGGCGACCGTCACACGCCGTTTCTCGGAATGGCCGGTCAGCATGATGATGGGGGCATAGGGATTGCCCTTCGATTCCGGCTGCCGGATCATCTGCGCGAGTTCGAGCCCATCGAAAATCGGCATCGACCAGTCGGTGATGACGATGTCGGGAACGTAATGGGTATACATCTCGAGCGCAGTCGCGCCGTCCTCGGACTCATAGACCTCACGTGCGCCGAACGAATGCAGCAGCGTCCGCAAAATGCGGCGCATATGCGGATTGTCGTCGCAGACGAGAAATCGCAGCTTGTTGAAATCGATGCGAAACATGGCCGGGCCCTGGGGGCATCCCAGATGCGGGTACACCCGGCGTTAACCATATCCCGTGCCCGTTAATGAATGGTTGCGATGGGAAGGGCCGGGCGGTGAGGGAAGCCTTGTGCGGCCGCCATCAAACATCGCAGGGCGGGAGGCGGCTCCACGGCCGGGCCGACACCGAGATCAATAGCCGAATTGCTCGCTCAGGATGCGCTCTTCCAGGCTGTGGCCGGGATCGAACAGCATCCTCATCGAGATGGTCTTGTCGGAAAGCACCTCGACGCGGCGGACATCGCGCACCTCGTCGTGATCGGCCACCGCCGCGACCGGGCGTTTGTCGCCCTCCAGCACTTCGATGACGACAAAGGCGGTGTTGGGGAGTAGCGCGCCGCGCCATCGGCGAGGGCGGAACGCGCTGATCGGGGTTAGCGCCAGCAGCGCGGCGTTGATCGGGATGATCGGCCCCTGCGCCGAAAGATTGTAGGCGGTCGATCCCGCGGGTGTCGCCACCAGGACGCCGTCGGCGAACAGTTCCGGCATGCGTTCGCGTTCGTCGATCAGGATCCGCAGCCGCGCGGCCTGATGGGTCTGGCGAAACAGCGCGACTTCATTGATCGCGTGGTGCAGATGCACGACGCCGTGTGCGTCGGTTGCGCGCATCAGCAAGGGATGGATCACCGATTCCTTCGCGGCCGCCAGCCGGGCGTGCAGGTCGTGTGTCGAGAACTCATTCATCAGGAAGCCAACCGTGCCCCGATGCATGCCGTAGATCGGCTTGCCCGTACGCATGTGCTGGTGCAGCGTTTGCAGCATCAATCCGTCGCCGCCGAGCGCCACCACGACATCGGCATCCGCGGGATCGTGATTGCCGTAGAGCGCGACCAGCTGCGCAAGCGCCTGCTGGGCCTCCGCGCCGTCCTTCGCGACGAAGGCGATCCGTTCATATCGCTTGGGCTTGGTCATGGGAACGCAGGCTCATTCTGGCGCCGATGAAAGCGGGGCGCCGAGGTCGTCTATACGACCTTGCCGGTGGTTGTCGAGATGATCGTCCGGTGGTTGCGTGGCTTGCCGATCTGTCGCAGTTTTGGGCCGGAATCCCGTCCTTCGCGGGAAAAAAGCCTGCTTTTGCAGGGATCAACGTGCGGGACCCCCGGTCAATCGCCGGGGCAGGGAGGATCAGATATGGCCGACCATTCCATCATGCTGCGCTACGCGCACGTCGCCCTCGCGCTTGCCGCGTTCTGGATGGCGACCGGAGCCCGCGCCGAAGATGCGTCGCAGCCGCCGGCGTCCCAACCTGCCGCCACGGCTTCGGAGCAGAAATCCGGAGCCGCCGGCGGGCGAGGCAACGCCGCAAATTCGCAGGCCGCTGCCGAGCAACACCGGCTGCCACCGGATTCCACGACAAAACACACGGTCATGCTCCCCGGGCGCACGCTCGCTTTCGCCGCCACCGCGGGCTCGATCCGCCTGTTCGACGACAAGGGCGAGCCGCAAGCCGATATTGCCTACACCTCCTATCAACTGGATGGTGTTGACCAGCGTAGCCGGCCTGTGACCTTCTTCTTCAATGGCGGGCCGGGCGCGGCCTCGGCCTATTTGCAGCTCGGCAATGCCGGCCCCTGGCGGCTGGCGATCTATGGCGACGCGGCGATTTCCTCCGCCGCCCCCGATCTGAAACCCAATGCCGAGACCTGGCTCGACTTCACCGATCTCGTTTTCATCGATCCGGTCGGTACCGGCTATAGCCGCTTCATCGCGACGGGCGAGGATGTGCGCAAGCGACTTTTCTCGATTGACGGAGATGTGGGCGCGCTCGCGGTCACGGTCCGACGCTGGCTGGAGAAGTCCGATCGCTTGCTGTCGCCAAAATTCGTCGTCGGCGAAAGCTATGGCGGCATCCGTGGACCCATGATCGTTCACGAGTTGCAGACCCAGCAGGGCGTTGGCGTGAGGGGACTGATCCTGGTTTCTCCGGTCCTTGATTTTCGCGAGTATGGCGGCTCCAGCATTCTCCAATATGTCGCCAGTCTGCCCACCATGGCGGCGGTGGCGCGGGAGGCGAAGGGGCCGGCGACCCGCGCCGACATGGCCGACGTCGAAGCTTATGCGCGTGGCGATTTCCTGAGCGATCTCGTCAGGGGCGAGGCCGACGCCGAGGCCACGACGCGCCTGGCCGACCGGGTCTCGGCCCTGACCGGGATCGATCGGGCCGTGAGCCGCAGGCTGGCCGGGCGCTTCGCCGTCTCCGAGTTCCGCCGCGAATACGACCGGCGCAATGGCAAGGTGACCGGACGCTACGATGCGTCGGTCCTGGGTTTGGATCCTGATCCGGATTCGAGCGCCTATCATTTCGACGACCCGTCCGGCGAACCGTTGATCGCCCCGCTGACCAGCGCCATCGTCGATCTCACCACGCGAACGCTGAACTGGCGGCCCGACGGGTCCTATCACCTGCTCAACGGCGCGGTCGAGAAGGCCTGGGATTTCGGCCGTGGCCTCAATCCTCCCCAGTCGACCTCCCGGCTACGGCAGATTCTCGCGCTCGATCCGAAATTGAAACTGCTCGTAGGGCACGGTCTGTTCGATCTCGCCACGCCCTATTTCGGTTCGAAGATTCTGCTCGACCAACTGCCGGCCTATGCTTCGCCCGAGCGGGTCAAGCTCGTCGTCTATCCCGGCGGGCATATGTTCTATTCGCGTGATGCGGCGCGCCAGGCGTTCCGGGCCGAGGCCGAGGCGCTGATGAAGTAAAGCAAAGCCAAAACGAAACCGGCGCAAACCCGAGGAGTTCGCGCCGGCTGGGCTCTGCCTCTGCAATCAGTAAACGAGGCCGGTACCGGTCGGCTTTTCGAGCGCCGAGGCGAGCGAACGGTATTCGGCGCAATCGGTGCCGCAGATCTGGCCGATACGGGTCAGGTGGTATTGCGCCTGATCACGGTTACCCTGTTCGAGCTGCCACAAGCCGTAATACTGCCAGGTCCGCACGTGGTTGGGGTCGGCCTTGAGCGCGCGCTCATACCAGATCTGCGAGACCTTGTAGTCGCCAAGCTTGCGATAGGAATAGCCGATCAGATTGGCGACATCGGCGCGGTCGTCCTGGCCGAGCGCCTTCAACTGCTCGATGGCGGAGGGGTAGTCGTTGCGATCGTAGATCGCGGCATAGGCCGCGCGATAGCCTTCAATGAACCTGGGATCGTCGATGCTGGAGCTTTTGTGCTTCTTCTTGTCCTTGGTGGAGTCGGTTGCCGGAGGTGACGGACTGTCGCCGCCCGCGGCCCTGGCTGCATTGACGATGGGCACTGCCATCAGCGCCATCGCGTACATTGCCAGAGTCAAAAGCCGGATCGCAAATTTGGTCATGCGTCTCTCCTGATGTCTATTGGGGAAATCCTCTATCCAGGCCCGCTGTTTTGAACACCCGCCGCAATCAATCATTCCAGGAACATTTTTTGAGTTTTTGGGAATTTTTTGCCGGACCGCATTCGCCGGATTGGGGAACATGACAAAGATGTCATCCAGATGAACGAAGTCTGTTGCCGCGCTTCAGGATGGGTTCAGCGGGCGGCACTTAAGGTCGCGACATGATCGACGAGCCCGGCCATCCGACCGGCCACTCCGTAAGATCTTGGAGGAGAATACCATGTTGAAGACAATTTCAGCAGCGTTGCTTGCCGTTTCCGTTCTCGCTGCCCCCGCGTTCGCGGCCGATGCCGGTAAAACGGCGCAGGCGCCTGTTACCAAGTCCGCGCCGGTCAATCAGAGCGCCCTGAACGCCAACGTCAAGATGGGCCGCCACCATGTCCGGCATGCCAGCCATCATCGCTTCCACAAGAAGATGGCCACGCGCAAGGCGCATCAGTCCTCGAAGATCGCGGCCAAGCACGTGACCCACCCCGCCAAGCGCGGCTGATACCGATCCGATGGGAGCGGCTTGATCCATTGCCCCCGCCGCTCCCGTCGGATATCAGGGCCGGCCCACACCGTGGCATCCCCCACGGCGCTGGGCCGGCCTCGCATCAGCGCAGGCATCTGGGCAGACGCTGAAATGCAGATTCCCTTTCATCTGCGGAAGGTCTAGAACCTCTCCAGATGCAGGATTTTCGAAAGACGGGTTGCAGTTGGGAATATCGGCAAAGCGTGTGGCGATCCTGATGTTGCCGGTCGCGCTCGCGGCCTGCGCGGGCAGCGACGACAGCCGAAGCATCAGCTTTATGGGCAGCGGCAGTTCGGCCAACCAGCCGTTCCCGAATAATTACCGCTCCGAAGTGCTCGCGTTCATGCGAACCTATCTCAACAACCCGGTCGGCGTGCATGACGCGGGGATGGCCGAACCGGTACAACGCGACGTCAGCGGCAAAATGCGTTATGTCAGCTGCCTGCGTTATGCCGCGCGCGATTCCGATGGCAGCTATCGCGAGGCTCAGGAGCGTGCGATTCTGTACGTCAATGGACGACTCGACCGAATGATCGAGAAAGTCGGCGAGCTCTGCGCCGGCGCGGTCTATGCACCGTTTCCCGAACTGGAAAAGATGACGCGGTAACATCGGTTCGCGCAGGCAAAATAACGTCTCGCCGTCTTGCCAGTCGAATTTCACGGCGGATCGCTTGTAGCGGCACCGGAAACCTCGATCACATTCCGGCGAGCTTTGAACCTGATCGCGACCTCGCCAGACATATTTGGCAGGCGGGAAGTAGACATTTGCCGGCGAAAAACGCGCAATCGTGCGGGAACCAATTGTCATTGTTGCCGTTCAGTCACATCATGAAACAAACGCGCTACCTCACCGTCACGAAGCAACCAAATTGGCGCCACGTTGTTGATTGATCTCAACGACGCCAATAACGGGGAATTCTCATGAAAAAACTTCTGCTCGGTGCAGCCGCCTGTATCGCATTCGCTGCGCCCGCATTCGCGGCCGATCTTCCGGCGCGAACCTATACCAAAGCTCCGGCGTATACGGCGCCCGCGGCGGTCTATAACTGGACCGGATTCTATATTGGCGGCCATATCGGCGGTGCGTTCCCGGGTGACAACAGCCTGGAGAACAACAACGGCCGATTCCTGGGCGGCGTACAGGGCGGCTTCGACTACCAGTTTGCCACGAACTGGGTGATCGGTGCCGAGGCGCAATACAGCTGGCTGACCGGCAACAGCGGGAATGGCGTGCTGTTCCCGGCGGGAACTTTGGTCAATGCGAACACTGACCAGATCGGTTCGGTCACGGGCCGGCTCGGCTACACCTGGGGTCCGGCGCTGGTCTATGCCAAGGGCGGCTACGCCTGGCGCGGCAACGACAACATCGGCGTCAGCTTAGGCGGCGTGCCGGTGGCCTTCACGACCGATGGCAATCACCGCGACGGCTATACCGTGGGTGCTGGCATCGAATACATGTTCGCGCCGAGCTGGTCCGTCAAAGCCGAATACCAGTACTATAATTTCGGCAACACGACCTTTACCAGCGGGACACCCGAGATTATCGGCTCACGGTTCCGGGATGATGAGCACACCGTCAAGCTGGGCATCAACTACCGCTTCGGCTGGGGTGGCCCGGTGGTCGCGAAGTACTGATCAGGATTTGGACCAATCAGAAAAGGGCCGGTCTTCGCCGGCCCTTTTTTGTTGGGCCGTCGGAGGAGACTTCCCCTCGCGCAGGTCGGCTCCGGAGCCGGAGGGCTTCTGCAATCCCGAAATCTGGTGCAAAGAGCAACCGAGCGGCCGCGGGAACCGGCCATGCGAGGGTCGCGATCGGTGCTGGAACGAAATATCGGTGAGGGGAGCCCAATACGGCCGATTGGTCGGCCCGGGGGCGAAAACGATACTCCCTATCGCGCGGACATCGACGGCCTGCGCGCGGTCTCGATCCTCCTGGTGGTGGGATATCACGCGCAGCCCTGGCTGATTCCGGGCGGGTTCATCGGGGTCGATATCTTCTTCGTCATTTCCGGCTTCCTGATCACCCGCATCATTCTCACCGAGGCCAGGGCCGGCACATTCTCATCGCTGCAATTCTATGCTCGCCGTATCAGGCGAATATTCCCGGCGCTCATCGCCGTGCTGGCCGTCACCTACCTGATCGGCTGGTTTGTGCTGCTGCCGGATGGCTTTGCCTTGCTTGGCCGCTCTACCGCGGCCGGCGTGGCGTTTGTATCGAATCTGTTCCAGCTCGGTCAGACCGGATATTTTGCGCCGGACGCCGCCGAAAATCCGCTCCTCCACCTTTGGTCGCTGGGGATCGAGGAACAGTTCTACATTTTCTGGCCGCCGCTTCTCGTGCTGATGTTCGGTTCGAAACGCCGTCGCTTCTGGATGGCGGCCTTCGCGGTTGCCTCGTTCGGCATCAGCCTGATGATATTCCTCGGCTACAAGGAATGGTCGTTCTATTCACCGATATCGCGGGCGTGGGAATTATTGGCCGGCGGCATCGTTGCCAACCACCTCATCGAGCGCCCCGAAGGTGGAACGCGAGGTTGTCGGCATACCGACAACCTCAAGGCGGCGATCGGCGTCGCGGCGATCGTCGTTGCGGCGATCACGCTCAACAAGGACAGCCTGTTTCCCGGCGCCTATGCGTTGCTGCCGGTGCTTGGCGCGGTGCTGATTATCATCGCGCCGAATTCGACCGTGAACAGGATTTTGCTGTCGAGCCGGCCGATGGTCCTGATCGGATTGATCAGCTATCCGCTTTACCTCTGGCACTGGCCGCTCTTGTCGTATCTGGCGATCATGCGGAACGGCGTGCCGAATGTCGTGGAGATTTGGGCTGCCGTCATTGTCGCGGTTATCCTCTCCTGGCTGACATTCCGCTTCGTCGAAATCCCGCTTCGTCGAAATCCGAATGCCGTTCCGCGGCTGTCTTTCGCATTGCTGGCGGTCGGCGTGATGGGAATCGCGACAGCCGCTGGATCAGGCTTTGGCTTCCGTTTTCCGGCTGAAATTCGTGACATCGCGATGCTCTCGCCGCAGAACAACGTCGGATTTCGTGACAAGTGTTTCCTGGAGGCAAAAGGTGCCAGGCTGGATGCTAACTGCATCGAGCAGGGCAATAAGCCGCTTTTGTTCTTGTGGGGGGATTCCACCGCGGCGGCGCTTTATCCCGGATTGAAGAAGGCGGAGGAGACGATCCCGTTTCGGCTGGCCCATTTTGCGGCCCCGGGCTGCGCGCCGATCCTTGCGGCCAACGTCAATTGCGACGCAGTCAATGATCTGGTGTTTGGCTTCATAAAATCATCGCATCCCGAGATCGTCCTGCTGCATGCGATGTGGGACCGGACCGATAATCTCGACAAGCTTGGCGAAACCGTCAGGCAATTAAAGGCCCTTAACATCTCGAGAATTGTCATCCTGGGGCCGGTGCCGCTTTGGAAGCGCACGCTTCCGCATTCGTTGGTGAACACCTACCGGTTTCGGCATGTGATCGCCGACAGGATTGCGTCGGGGGTAACGGGAGCGGGAAGCGACGAGCAGATGCGAGCTTTCAGCCGGACGGCCGGCGTCGAATATATCTCGGCGTGGCGCGCGCTTTGCGACGGCGAAGGGTGCCTGACACGGGTAGGCCCGACGGCGGACGACGTGGTGACGACCGATATCGTGCATTTGTCGGACGCCGGCTCCAGGTTCCTGGTCGAAACCATCGAAGGAAGCCTCTTCCACCCGCGGTAAGTAGTTCGGGGGGCGAACAGGAGTGGCCGGTCCCTGGCGGTTTCCTGCCACCGGGTTGCCGCCTGTTCGGCTCGCATTCAGGCCGGCGCTTTGACCCGGGAGTTAAGCCGGACCCGTCGTCGTCGGACCGAAAAAATAATTTTCACCGTTCGTGAAACTTTTACGCGCGATCGGTTATTATGGCTTCGCCGGCTGGTGGACGATAGACATGCGTGTTTTGATGTTAGCGTTGATTTTCTCCGCGATGGCGGAGCCGTGCCTGGCCCAAACCGCGCTGAAATCCGAACCCCTGATGCTTGCGCCCTATGAAGTCGCCTTTGTGCAGGACGCCTCCTGTCCTCGCGGGAAGGTCCTCAAGGTCACCGGGGCGATCAGGGGGCTTCATCGCCGGAAAATCTGCGTGGCGCTTGCCGCCGAACAGGCGTCGCTGACGGCGACGACGCCTTAGATCTGGGGCCTCAGATCTGGGGCCTCACCTTAGCTCTCATCAGCGGGTACGTTCTGAACAATCCGCGAATTGTCCGGATCAAGAGGAATTTGAAGAGCTTGACTCTGAGAGCTAACCTGGCTCCGAGGGACCAAACTGCAACTCGCGTTCGGCTTCGCGCTCGGCGTCGGCCTGATTCCTGGCTGGATCTTCCTGCGGGTCCGGCCGGCAAGGCCTGATTTCGTAGTCATTGTCCAGCACCGGCTGCGGCGCCGACTTGTCGTCCTCGGATACCGCATCGACGACCAGCCCGCTTTTCCTGGCGAGTTTCCAGACATCCGCCTCGGTCGGGTAAGCCTTGCTTAGCTTGGCATCATTGCAAAACAGCGCGTACGGCATCGTTTGGCTCCGCGAAACACCCTAACGCAGAAGGCCGTCGAGGGTTGCAGGGCCGAAGGGGACCTTGCGGCGGAGGGCAGAGGGTGTGTCGGGGAGGTCTTTGGCGAGAATGCCTGAGTCGTAAACGAGTCCTGAATCAGCGGAGAAATAATCCCCGGGACTCCCCGGATAGAATCGTCCGATGTTTTCGCCCGCCATGGAAACGATTCTCCGAACCTCTTGCGAGCGCGTGTATATGACGCTGTCGGTCGCGTTATTGGCGGCCTGCATTGCCAATCTGGCGCTGGTATGCGCCTGGCTCTAGCGGCAGGGGGGCCGTGCGCCGCCAGTTAACCGCCGGTCGCAAAGCTGTCGCTGCGCACCGCCCAGCCCGTGACGCGGCCCTCGATCAGGGAGAAGACGACGTAGAGCGCGACGCCAAGGGCTGCCAGGATGAACAGGCCGGCGAACACCAGCGGGACGTCGAAACTCGAGCTTGCGATCATCATCAGATTGCCGATGCCACGGTTGGAGGCAACGGTCTCGGATATCACGGTGCCGACGAAGGCGAGAGTTGCGGCGACCTTCAGCGAGGCGAAGAAGTACGGCATCGTCCGCGGCAGGCCGACGTTCCAGAGGATCTCCAGCTTGGTGGCCCGTAGCGTTTTCATCACGTCCTGCAGCTCCGGTTCGGTCGCGGCAAGCCCTGTGGCCACATTCACGACGATCGGAAAGATGCACATGATCATCGCGGTCAGGACGGCCGGAACGGTGCCGGCGCCGAACCACAGCACGAAGATCGGCACCACGGCCACTTTCGGGATCGAGGAGAAGCCGACCAGCATCGGATAGGCCACCTCATAGGCAAGGCGCGAGGAGCCGATCAGCATGCCGAGAAGAACGCCGATCAGGATGCCGAGGCCAAATCCGACCAGCGTCGTAAAGAGCGTCTGCAGGGCGTGCGGCCAGATCGCGGGAAAGCGGGTCCAGAGTGTTGCGAGAATCTGGCTCGGCCGCGGCAATACGATCTCCGAGACATGGAACAGGAGACACAACAGCTCCCAGGCCACGAAAAAGCCGATGATACAGGCCATCGACAGGATGCGGCGCCGCAGGATTTCGTTCACGACGCGGCCTCCTGGACGGCGCGCGCGGCAACGATGCGTTCACGTAGCCGCTGCGTAAGCGAGACAAATTCAGGGGCGAAAGACACCTCAATGGTGCGGGGCCGGTCGAACGGAACCACGCTATCGTCGACGATACGGCCGGGACGCGCCTGCATGACGCAGATCCGCGACGCGAGATAGGCCGCCTCCTTGAGATCATGGGTCACCAGCAGCACGGTGGGCTGCTTTTCGATCCAGAGGTTCTGCATGATCTCCCACAATTCCTCGCGGGTGAACTGATCGAGCGCCCCGAACGGCTCGTCGAGCAAGAGCAGCGTCGGATCATGAATCAGTGCCCGGCAAAGCGAAGCCCGCTGCTGCATGCCGCCCGACAATTGCCAGGGAAATTTCTCACCGAATCCGGCAAGACCGACCCGCGCCAGCGAGGCCTCGACGCGGTCGCGGTATTCAGTTTTCCGCTTTTGCGCGAAGGCCTGCTTGAAGGGCGGCACGATTTTGAGCGGCAGCATGACGTTGTCGCAGATGTTCAGCCATGGCAGCAGGGTCGGATTCTGGAACGCCATCCCGATCCGCACATGGTTCGCGCCGACCTCGCGGCCGGCGACGAACACATGGCCCTGCGAGGCCATCAACGTTCCCGCGACCAGCTTGAGTATCGTGGATTTGCCGCAACCGGAAGGACCGACCAGCGCGACGAACTCGCCATGCAGGATGCGCAAGGAAGTTTCGGCCAGCGCCGTCACCTGATTTTTGATGCCGCCGAACGTGACCCCGACCTTCTCCAGGTCGATCACGTTGCCCACTGGCAACGCAGGCTTTTCTGGCGAGGGGTTCATCGGCCTAGACTTCTCTCCGGGAGGTGATGACGGCCATGGTCGTCGCCGTATTGCGCGGCGAGGCGGCCGGCATGTCCTGGATCGCATGAACCGAGCGACCGCTGCCGCGCGCGCTTTCCTGAAGGGTGCGGTCCTTCATCACGAAACGCCCGCGCACGATGGTGTGGATCGGCAACGCGCTCGCTCTGCGGCCGTGCCAGGGCGAGATTTTCGAACGCGACTGGATCCTGGCGTCGTCGATCGTCCATTCGCGGCTGAGGTCGACGATGGCGATGTCGGCGTCCGAGCCCACCGTCAGCGTGCCTTTCCGCGGGTAGAGACCCCAGACCTTCGCCGGGCTTTCCGCGCTCCATCGTACGTAGTTCTCGATGCTGGCGCGGCCGTGATTGACCTCGGTCAGCATCAGGGGCATTTGCGTCTCGACCCCCGGAAATCCGCAATCGACCGCCCAGATGTCGGCGCGGGTCTTTTCGTCCGGCGCATGGGGTGCGTGGTCGGTGGCGATCATGTCGATCGTGCCGTCCATCAGCGCGGTCCACAATGGAAGCTGGTTGGTGGCCTCGCGGACCGGCGGATTGACCCGGATGACGCCGCCGAATTTCTGGTAGTCCTTTTCGGACAGCAGCAGATAATGCGGGCAGGTCTCTCCGGTGATGTCGACGCCGCGCGCCTTGGCTTCGGCCAGCGGCCGCAGTTCGGCGGCCGAGGAGATATGCAGCACGTGAATGCGGGCGCCGGTCCATTCAGCCAGAATGGCCGCCCGCGCGACGGCTTCGACCGCAACGACCGCCGGCCGCGCGTCGAGGTGCGCGATCGGCTCGGTGCGGCCGGCGGCACGCAGCCGCGACTCCCGCCGCTCCATGATCGAATTGGTCTCGGCATGCAGCGAGATGCGTTTGCCGGTAGGCGCGACCACCTCAAAGGCTTCCAGCATCGCGCCTGTCGAGGGGGAGGGGATGCGACCGAACGTGTTGCCCATGTAAAGCTTGAAGCCGATGATGCCACCGTCGATCAGCGCGCCGACATGCTCAATGCTGTCCTCGCCCAGCACGGCATAGAGGCCGTAATCGACATAGGCCTTCCCGGCCGCGATCCCGTGCTTTTCGGCAAGGGCTTCCGGCGTGCCGACGGTCGGCAGCGTGTTCGGCATGTCGAACACCGTGGTGACGCCGCCGAAGGCCGCCGCAGCCGTGCCGCTGGCAAAGTCTTCCTTCTGGGGATAGCCGGGATCGCGAAAATGCACGTGAACGTCGATCGCCCCAGGCAGGACATGGAGCCCGGTCGCATCCAGCGTCTCGCGGCTCGGCGGCATCGCCGCCGGCGCGCCGATGGCGTGAATCACGCCGTTCTTGATGGCCACGCTGGCAGGGTAGCTCGCGTCTGGCGATACGACCGTTCCGCCGCTGATGACCAGATCCACCGTTTCCGACATGGCAGCGGCTCCCGTCACAACATCGCCCAGCCGCCATCGACCGGCAGATCGACGCCGGTGATCTGGCGGGAGACGTCGCTGGCCAGGAACAGGCAGGCATTGGCGACGTCGGCATCCACGGTGACGCGCTTGAGTGCGTAGTCGGCGGCGTGGCGTTCGGCGGCCTCTGCCTCCGTGATGCCGAGCTTCTGCGCCATGTCGCGACAGACCTTCTCGCGGAAGCGGGGACCGTCGACCATCCCAGGGGCAACGCAGTTGACGTTGATGTTGTATTGCCCGACTTCGAGCGCAAAACTTTTGGTGATGCCGCGCAGGCCCCATTTCGAAGCCGAATAGGCCACGCGACCGGCGCGTCCGCGCATGCCGAACGTGCCGCCGACATTCACGACCTTGCCGTAGCGCTGCTCGATCATGGTCGGCAGTGCCGCGCGCATGGTGTGGAAGCATCCATTCATGTTGAGGGTGACGATCTCGTCGAATTCCTCC
Source organism: uncultured Alphaproteobacteria bacterium (assembly GCA_963786045.1). Classification (GTDB taxonomy): domain Bacteria; phylum Pseudomonadota; class Alphaproteobacteria; order Rhizobiales; family Xanthobacteraceae; genus Bradyrhizobium. The sequence continues at coordinate 119,795 of CAWAXR010000010.1, forward strand.
GGCGTCGTTTGCACGCCGGTCTTGCCGATCGGGCCCGAGCCGCCGGCGACATTGACGAGGATGTCGAGGCGGTCGCCGAATTGGGCCTTGGTCTCCTCGACGGCCTCTTCACACTGTCTTGTGTCGGTGAGATCGCAGGGAATGACGATCGCCATGCCGCCCGCGGCTTTCACCTCTGCCGCAACCGGCTCGATGGCGGCGGTGTCCCGTCCCACCAGCGCCAGCTTGCAGCCTTCGGCGGCGAAGGCATGTGTAATGGCCGCGCCCATGCCCTTGGCTGGGCCGGTGATAAGCGCGACTCGATCTCCAAGCGAAAGCTTCATGGAACTTCATCCGTGTTGGGTTGGTATAACTGATGGCGCAGATCGCGTTTCACATCGCCGGTTGGATCGCCGTCGGGCGCGCGCTGGCCGGCGGCAGGAAGCTGCGGTCGAAGATTTCGCTGACATTCGGGGTGCGGGGCAATTCCTTGGCCTTGACCAGAATATCAATCGCCTTCGCCATCCGGTCGTCGCTGATGTCGCCGATGCCGATTCTTGCAATTTCTGGATGGGTCATCTCGTCGGCCAGGGTGGCATCCAGTCGCGCCCGTTCGATCGCTGGCTTGATCAGCGGTTCGCGCGCGGCAACCGCATCGATCGCGGCCTGGCGATCGGCCATCGCATCCTTGATGCCGTGATTGAGCGCGGCCAGGAATCCCTTGACGGCCTCAGGATGTTCCTTCGCAAACTTGCGCGAGACAATGATCGCGTTGGAGTAAAGGTCCATTCCGTAGTCGCCGAATTTGATGAAGCGCAACTGCTTGTCGGGATCGACACCGATCAGCCGGGCGCTGAAGCGGATGGTGGTAACGTAGCCGAACACGCCGTCGACCTGGCCCTGCATCAGCATCTGCTCGCGCAGGCTGGGCTGCATATTGACGATCTCGACCTTGGCGCAATCGATCCTGGCCGTTGCGCACAGCGCCGGAAACAGCTTCAGCGCGCCATCGTTGGCTGCGCCTCCGAGCTTGCGTCCGACAAAGTCGGCCGGCGTCTTGATCGGGCTGTCCGCCTTGACCGCAACCGCGAAGGGCGGGCGGTTGTAGAGCATGAAGACGCCAATCGGCGCCTGGTCCGGCTGCTTCGCCGCAAGCTCGATCAGCGCGTTGATGTCGCCGAAGCCCATGTCATAGGCGCCATTGGCGACCTGCGGCACCGCCGCGCCGGACCCGTTGCCCTGATCGAAGGCGACATCGAGGCCCGCCTGCTTGAAGTAGCCGCGATCCTGGGCCAGGAAAAACATTCCCTGCGGCCCCTCGTACTTCCAGTTCAGAACAAGCTTGATCCTGGTGTCGGCCTGTGCCGCCGTGGCGGCGGTGGTGAAGACCAGTGCGAACGCAAGCGCCTTCATTCCACGAAATGCGTGGTGTCCGATCATCTCGGTTTTCCTGTCAGGTCTGGGATCGATCTTCCCGATCGTCTGGCCGCTGGCCAGGCTTGCCGGGTTGTCCTCTTCAACCTAGCGCTTTTCAGTGACCTAATCTGCTGCTAACTTTTGTCATGAGTGGTGCATAAAAGGCATCACTGGAGACGCCATGCGACATTTGAAGCTGCTGGCTCATGTGGTCGAGGTCGCGCGCACGGGCTCGATCCGGAAGGCCGCCGAGCGCCTCAACCTGACGCCGTCGGCGATGAACCGCCGCATTCAGGACCTGGAGGCCGAGGTCGGAACGCCGCTGTTCGAACGCCGTCCCCGCGGCGTGCGACTGACGACCGCGGGCGAGATGTTCGTGCGCTATGCGCGCAGCCAGATCGCGGAAGCCGAGCGGATGCTGTCGCAGGTCGAAGACCTCAGAGGCTTGCGGCGGGGCCCGATACAGATCGCCTGCAGCCAGGCCCTGGCGCTCGATTTCCTGCCGTCACGCATCGCGGAATTCCAGAAGCAGCATCCGAAGGTTCTGTTCGATCTGAAGGTGATGGACCATGAGCGGGCGCTTGCATCGCTCGCGGCTTACGAGGTCGATCTGGCACTGGTGTATCGCCCGGCGATGTGGCCGTCGCTCCGCGTGATCGCGAGCATTCCGCAGCGATTGGTCGTCATCGTTCGCTCCGATCACCCGCTGGCCGCCAGGAAAACCGTTCGCCTGTCGGAATGCGCCGAGTACCCCGCGGCGCTGCCGGATCGAACGCTGAGCGGCCGGCAGGTGCTCGACGAGGTCACTACACGGCGAGACCTGCGCTTCAACACGCTCGCGGAATCAAACTCGTTCGAAATGCTGAGGGCGCTGGTTTACCGCTGCAACATGATCTCGTTCCAGATCGAGATCGGCGCGCCGGCCGGCGAACTGGGGATGGGCCTGACCGGCCGCCCGGTCGATGTGCGCGATATCCCCACGGCCGACCTCGTGCTGTGCCAGTTGCGGGGCCGCAGCCTGCCGGTTGCCGCGGCGACCTTCGCCGAACTGCTGCTCAAGAACATGCAGAGCTTGAAGCCCGGCGTTTGACAAGCCTCGGCGCTCGCGCGCAGGCGGGCACGTCAAGGCGGCATTGGTGCTGATCGCAAAAATCGAATACTACTTGGTCAAGCAATAAAACCAGGGGAGGAAATTTCGTGATGCGATCGATGCTTTTTGCCCTATTGCTGAGTGCGTCCGTCCCTTTTGCGGCGCTCGCCCAGACGGCCGATGACTTGAAGAACGACGAGAATACACCCGGCGACGTGCTCGTTTACGGCATGGGGTATTCGGCAAACCGGTTCAGTCCGCTTACCCAGATCAACAAGGAGAACGTCGGCAAGCTGGTCCCGGTATGGGCCTATTCGCTCGCCGACCTTCAGGGGGGCGAAGCTTTTCCCCTCGTCAAGGATGGTGTCGTCTACGCAACGACCCACAACGCGACGGTGGCCGTCGACGCCTCGACGGGCAAGCAGATCTGGCGGGTCCTTCACGACTATCCGCCGGAGACCTTGCGCGTCGTCTGCTGCGGCATCGTCAATCGCGGCGCCGCTATCTACGAAGGCATGGTGATCCGGGCTCTCATGGACGACCGGCTCGTTGCGCTGGACGCCAAGACGGGCAAAGAAATCTGGATAGTGAGTTCGCCGGAGCCTGCGACCCCCGCAAACGGCTACGCGATGACCGGCGCGCCGCTGATCGTCAACGGCGTCGTCATTACCGGCGTGGCCGGTGCCGAGTACAGCCATCGTGGCTTTCTCGAGGGATACGATGCCAGGACCGGCAAGCACCTGTGGCGGCTCTACACGGTTCCGGCCAAGGGTGAACCGGGGTCCGAGACCTGGGACGGCGATTCCCAACTCACCGGCGGCGGCAGTAGCTGGCTCACCGGCACCTACGATTCCGAACTCGACCTCGTCTATTGGGGCATTGGCAATCCGGCGCCATGGAATCCGCGCGCCCGCAAGGGCGACAATCTCTTCACCAACTCCGTGTTCGCGATCCGGCCAAAGACCGGCGAACGCGTATGGTACTTCCAGACCTCACCGCAGGACCCGTTCGATTATGACGCGGTGCAGACGCCGGTCATCGCCACGATCGATGTCGGGGGCACGCCGCGCAAGGTCGTCATTCAGGCCAACCGTGGCGGCTTCCTCTATGTGCTCGATGCCAGGGACGGCAAGCTGATTGCCGCAAACCCTTACGGCAAGGTGAACTGGGCGAGCGGGATCGACATGAAGACCGGGCGTCCGATGGTGACGGACGTCTTTAACGGCGCACTGGAGGGCAAGAACGTCACGGTCTGGCCGTCGATCTCCGGGGTGACCAACTGGCAACATTTGGCATTCAGTCCGCGGACCGGGATGCTTTACATCAACACATTGCATGTCGGCATGACCTATGAGGCGCCCGATCCGCCGAAACTGGCGCCTGGACGCCCAGCCGGCCCCCCGACCGTCAAGCGGACGACCGTTGTCGACGACCCCAACGTTCGCGGCTATCTCAAAGCCGTCGATCCCCTGACCGGGAAGTCGAAGTGGGAGACGCCCTACAAGAGCCCGAACTATTCGTCGACCATGGTGACGGCGAGCAATCTCGTGTTCACAGGCGTCATGACCGGAGAATTCCAGGCGCTCGACGCCGATACCGGCAAGATCCTGTGGAGCTTCCAGACGCCGTCCGGGATCATCGGTCAGCCGGTGACGTGGGAACGAAACGGCAAGCAATACGTCACCGTGATGAGCGGCATCGGCGGCGTCTATGCGCAGCGGGCAGGGGACCCTAACCTCAACAACCTGCCTACCGGCGTCTCGCTGTGGACCTTCGCACTGTTCGATAAGTGACTCGAAAACGGAGGCCACGTGCAGTGGCCTCCGTCTCCACCACCAACCTTCATCATCGGCTTATTCGGTCTTTCTGCCGCATGTCGGGAGGCAGACCGACGACAACGCTTGGGCGGTATCGAAATGCCAATCCAGAAGAAAAACGCAACCCGGCGCGTGCGCGCATGTACCGGCGCCATGGTCGTGCTGGGTGCCGCACTGACGCCTGTTACGACGGTGTGGGCACAAGACAACGCCAGGATCGAGGCTGGCGAGAACGTCTTCAACACCAATTGCGCGGTCTGCCACGGCGATCGATTGGTCAGCACGGGCCAGACGTTCGATCTGCGCCGTCTGAAAGACAACGAGCGTGCGCGCTTTGACAACTCGGTGCGCAACGGCAAGAACCAGATGCCGCCGTGGAGGGGCGTGCTGACCGACGAAGAGATCGATCAGGTCTGGCACTACATTCGCGCCAACGCTTATCAAAAGTAAAAAGTCGCGGCCGGCTGCGATCTTCACCGAACTTCAGCTCAAGAACATGCAGAGCGGAGGTTTGAATGAATTTGTTGGCGCGCACGTCGCCCGCCTGCCTCGCTGCTCAGATTTCGGTTGAAGGATTTGGGTGAGGACCCGGAAGGGGCAGGCGATTTGGATCAAAAAGTCTTCCCGGCGGAAATCATCGCAAGCAACTCGGTCCGCACGGAATCGAGAACGCTTTCATATTCGCGGGTTTCGGTTTGCCTGAACAGCCGCACCGTCGGATACCAGGGGCTGTCGTCCCGATCGAGCAGCCAGCGATAGTCGGGCGTGTAGGGGAGAAGGATCCAGGCCGGGCGTCCAAGCGCGCCGGCAAGATGAGCGATGCTGGTATCGACGGATATCACCAGATCGAGGCATGAAGCCAGCGCCGCCGTCTCCGCAAAATCGGTTAGATCAGCGGTGAGGTCGACGATCCCGGGGTGTTCGACAAGCGTGGCCTTGTCATCCGGTCTCGGGTCTTTCTGCAGACTGACAAAGGTCGCACCGACGTCCAGGATGCGTGCGAGCACGCGCAGCGGGATCGACCGGTTGTGGTCGTTGTCATGCATTGGGTTGCCGGACCAGACAAGGCCAACCCGTAACTTGTCGCGGGGACCAAGCCGTTCTTCCCAGACTTGCACGCGGGACTCCGCGGGAGCGGGCAAATAGCGGGTCGCGGATGGGATCGTCTCAAGTTTCGTCCCGAAGGCGAGCGGAAGACTGGATACCGGGCAATAGGTGTCGAACGCCGGCCGCTCGCTGGTCGACAACGGAAGGCACTGAGAGACACCGGGGAGCTCCGACAACAGCGGGCACAAAGCGTCCTGCACGCACAGAATGACGCGCGCGCCCCGAGCGGCCACCATGGGGACATAGCGGGAAAACTGAATTGTATCTCCCAGCCCTTCGTCCACATTGATGAGGATGGTCTTGCCGTCGATGGGCTCTTTTCCACGCCACATCGGTTGGGAAAATTTTGGATAGTGGAATGAAAGAGCGGGGATCTTCCAGCGCGCCTCGCGCCCCGCCCAGCCGGCCTCGAAATTCCCGGCGAGCATTTCAAGCAGCGCCAAATTCCACTCGGCCGCGGCGCAGCCGGGATCGGTGACCCTTGCCAGACGGTATGCGGCGAAAGCTTCATCGAAGCGGTGAAGCTCTACCAGCGTGACAGCCTTGCTGGTGATCGTCATCGCATCGTTCGGCCGAAGCTCCAGAGATCGGTCGAACCACGGCAGAGCCTCTTCGCTCCGAGCGAGCGACCGGAGGATGTTGCCGATATTGTTGCAGGTGTCCACGCTCGCAGGATCAAGCGCCAGCGCCCGCTCGCTGCCCGCCAGCGCTTCTTCGAACCTTTTAAGCTTGTGCAGCGTGAGCGCGCGCATGTGCAGCGTCGGCAGGTGGTCGGGCTCGAGTTCGTCGCACAGGTTGAAGCAAACGAGAGCTTCCTCGAACCGCTCCGACTGATGGAGTAGTTGCCCGGCCTTGTAGGCCGCGTCAAAATGGCGAGGATTGAGCTTCAGCGCATGCTGAAAGCTCAGGATCGCGTCCGCCGGGCGCTCAGCATCGAGCAGGACGTTGCCGAGATTTCTCCATAGATCCGCGTCAAGCGGTTTGATCTGCACGGCCTTGTCGAAAGCCTTGATAGCTTCTTCGTGCCGCCCGAGGTTTACAAGCGTGGCGCCGAGGTTCGTCAGGTAATCTGTTTTCGGCTCCTGCCTGATCGCACGCGATATCCATTCCACGGCATGGTCGTATTGTTTGGCGTGGAAGGACAGAAGACCCATCAAGTGCAGGGCGTCCGCGTGGTTGGGATCCATCGCAAGGGCCTGTTGGCAGCAAAGCTGGGCATCGAGATGCCGCCCCGCCTGCATGTGGCCGAGGCCGGCCCCGTGAAGAGCAGCAACAGTTGCTGTCCCCGAAGTCGTAAGACCGGCTCCGGCTTTCTTGGCGGCGGCCCGGCGCTCACGACGGTTCATCGGCGCATTTCAAAAATGGTCCCTGTTGGGTCAGCTGTAAGTGATTCTGCATTAGGCGGCAAAGACTTGGAGGGTAGCCTTTGAAGAGCGTCGCCCCAAGGCATCTGGCGTCCCCAATGCATCAATAAGAACTCACGCTCATCACCGGCTGACACGTCGGCGGCGAGGAATGTGCAGGAGACACCTGTAGCGCTCCTCGGGATCGCCCCTCGGTCTTGAACTCTCCCTAATTCGTCTTGATATTTTCGCATCCTGTGGGAACGGCGAAAGCTTCGGATCCCAGGCGGCAGAACGGGAGGCGGTCTGAATGCCAAGAAAGGGAATCACGGGCCACGACGAATGGGTTGTCACGGAAGCATTGGCAACAGCGCTGATCGCGCTGGAGCAGCTTCCACCGAAACACCAGCCGTCCACTCACATGAACGAGATCAGAAAGCTGTTGGCCGCCGCCTGCCAGTCCGGAACCGTCAACCTGCACCTGGCCCAGGCAAAGTGCAGGTTGTTCCCCGACATTGATCGAGGTGACATCTATCGACAATACGGCCTTGAGGATTGGCAAGCCTGAAGAGGGGCCGCCTGATGTCGGCGAGAAGGCGCTGTACCTGCAGCCGCATTTCTTGAGCAGGCAGTGAAATTTGGGGTGAGGCGCTCGACAGGCCGATGCTCGCCGGAGCGAGGAAAGAGCACGGGGCCAACGCAACGATTCCGGAGTGGAAGTCGGATGACCTGCGGCGAACAACGTCGACCGGCGCATCGAGATCCCGCCATATCCCTGCGCTATCGCGCCGGGAACGGGATAGGGAGGATCACCTCAGTTTCTTCACGAGGAAAAATCGCTCAGCTTTATTGCGGCAAGACCGAACGGCATTCTCCCACTTCTGAACAGGGAGGTCTCCCACGAGGTTCGACAGCTTGACCGCAAGGACGCGAAGCCGGGCATTCTCCTCGATCAGCGACGGAGCGCTGTGGATTCCCTGACGCGGCGGTTCATCGTCCGAAAAGGTCGCGGCCTCTTCAAGCAGTGGCGACAAAACGTCGAAAAATTCCTCGCCTTGATGTCGCAGGGATACGATGTTGCCGGCGCCGGGACGGCGGTCTTTCTTGTTGCGCGGCGGATGTTCGATGCCCACGGCAAGTCCCTCTATTCAGGAGGTACCCCCTGTCGTATCCCCGACAGTCTCGATTGAGTCGCTGGCGGATTTGAGTCCAAAATGGGACCGCCTTGGCCACGCAGCTCAGCTATCGCGACGGCCGGTTCTCGATCATTCAAAAACGGCCCCGGCGCTGTGAGTTCTGGGGACGATGCGCCAGGGCCGGGAACAAACGTGGGGTTATCACGCTGCGTTCCGTTGTCAGCGGATCAGATTCGATCAGGCGGCGCTGTTCTCTTTTGCTCACCGAGGCGCTCATCGGTTCCTTGCCAGTCTGGGCGTCGAGCAATACAAGACGGCATCCCACGATCGGATACGTCAGTCTTTTTGAGTTCGAGCGTAAGGTGGGATTAGCTTAACTTGGTGTCCATCAAACCGGCAGCAGCGCACTCCGTCTTCGGCAGCATTGAACATGGAGGCATAATGCGGACGAGAGTTCGGAAAGCCAGTTCGAGGTGAGGGAGAATGAAGTCGAACACAAGCCCACTGGTGCTCGAGGACGACATTCCTGGTGCGGCCGGCAAGCGCACTCGAGATCATCGAGCGATGCTTGGAAGCGTCATGCCGAACGGGGATGATTATCGGGTGGACAGACGTGGAACTGTAGCGCTTCGGCTCCTAGCAGCTCGGATAAAACAGTTGCCCGTAAACAAAAAATCGATGCTCTCTTAGCCAGCGTCCAGCCACTTGGAAGGCGCGCGGTCGGCAGGCAGGCAAACGCCGAAGCACGCACATGGCGAAAATCGGTTTGCGCGGATTGTTACGCCGTGCGAAATGTCGAGGCTCGTAATGCCGCCCCGTCTCTGGCGCAAAGTGATTCCCTGTCAAGGTGCTGGTGCCGGTTGAGAGGATTGAACTCCCGACCTTCGGTTTACAAAACCGCTGCTCTACCGCTGAGCTAAACCGGCAATTGATCGACCCGCAAAATCCAACGTCATCGCTCTTGCCCGCCGCAGCCGGTGGCCGATCGGGGCAGGGCGCCGTCAGATATCAGAGTTGTGGGGCAAGGGCTACTGGCAGAAACTCCGCCTTAACGGGGGCCCGCAGGATACTACGTTTCCCCCCATTCGCCTTCCGTGCGTTGGGGAAAGCGTGGCCCCGGGAATCGAGAGCGCCAGGGTCAAAATTTGCCAAGGCCGATCCGACGGAACTCCGCGCGCGCGGTTCCTGGGAGGCCGTCCCGGTCAGCGAAATGCGGCGGAAGTTGTGGCCACGGCAGAGGACGACGTTGGCGGCATCGCCGGCGCGGCCTTTGAGGTAGCAGCGGCCGAGGTGACCTTCAGCCTTGAGGTGTCCGATGATGGGCTCGATGGCGGAGCGGCGTCGCAGCTCGCGCTTGATGACACCGAAGACGCCGCGCTTCTGGCCGGAGATGAAGACGCGACGGGGATTTTGCGCGTCGTGGCCGCGGTACCCCTTGTCGACATAGGCCCGCTCGATCGGACAGCCAGTGAGTATCTCGGTGCGGTCAATGACGTCCGCAAGGTGTGACCGTCGTACGGGTTATCGGGTAGCGCCCTGGCGTGCAGCACGAACAGGCCACCGGGAGCCCGGCGGTTGTTGGTGACGATGGAAGCCTTCACGCCGAACTCGTAAGGCGCGGCGGCCTTGCCTTTGCCGATACACTCGACCTCCGGGGCATGAAAGGAATAGAGCTTCCAGCCGCGCTGGCGCTGCTGCTGCGAGCGGATCTGCGTGGCCCGGCCAAGCGGGAGGGCGAACGCCTCCTCCAGTGCTGGCTGTCCCTCGATCTTGCGGCGGATGTCGCGGATGATCCGGCCGAGCCGGCTCTTCAGGATACGCAACTGCCGCTGATGCCGCCTGAACTGTTTGGCATGGGCGTAGCGGCCCGCCATCATCGCGGCGGCCTTGGCGGCGCGAGAATAGGATTGCCGCAGCCTGACGCCGTGCCTTCTCGCCAGGCGGTTGAGCCCCTTGATGGCCGCATGCAGCAGCTTGGCATCGGTCGGAAAGGTGATGGCCTTCGGCTGCACCGTGGTGTCGACCGTGACCCGCTTGAGGTCTTGGCCACGTAACGCGCCGGCCCCGTGCGCCACCCGCAGGCTCTCGGCCAGCAGCAGTTCCAGCTTGTCGCCGAGCCGCTTGCGCCAATGGCTCAGGTCCGAGCGCTCGTGCGGGAAGGCGTGCTGGAAAAACTCTTCACCGGTGAAGAACTGGAAATACGGGTCGTGGACCCAGCGCTCGCACACCCCTTCATCGGAAAGCCCATAAATGTGCTTGAGCAACAAAAGATCGATCATGCAGCTGGTCTCGATGCTCGGCCGGTCGTTGTCGCTGTAGAGCGGTGCGATCTCGCAGTCGATCCACTCCAATCGATCTTGCCGAAGCGACCAGCTGGTAAGCTACAGGCTTCGTTCGTGGCGGGCTGGAGTGGACGAAAAAGGCGGCCTCGCGGCCGCCTTTTTCGATCTTGTGATGTTCCATGCCGACGCAAGGCAATCGATGCTTGCAGTCGTCGGGCCGGAGCGTTTTCGTGCGAAGCGGATACCGGCTCGTCTGAAGAAATTGCATCAAAGCACAGAACTGGAGCGTGGGTTCTGGCGCAATCAGTCGCGCTCTAATACCCCGCTGCGTGGTGGCGCGGATAACCGCCGCGCAAACAAGTCATATCGTTGCGGTCGTCCCAACCGCCCCTGGCGCGCCAGGCGCTCCACTCCATGTAATCCTCCGACCTGGTGTAGGGATTTCCCGGCTCGTGGCCCGGGCAAAAGCCGTTTTGGATGATGTTGTCGGGGTTTACGGCGACGTGCTGCGCCAGTGCAGGCCCTGCCAGCACGGAAGAAAGGACTGCAGCAGCGCCCAACAATGCAAGTTTGGTCATGCTTACCTCCATTCGGTTGTGCCAAGAGCAAGAGGTAAAACATGAACGGCGAATACAGGTTCCGATTTTGGTTCCCTCAGCGGATACAAATCGTTGTGATTGTTGCGAGATATGGCGCACCGCAGCATGCGCTCCAGCCCGGCTGCCGGCTGGCGCGAGGATCGGAATGATCCAGGCATGATCAAGTCAGATAGGGATCGGTTCCGGTTAAATCAGAACCGCGCTCCGTTCTTTTGACGCGTTTGCTTCAGGCGAGCCGCTATCCACCCACGGATCAAGTCCGAGGGCACGCTTCCCTTGAATATGCTCTCTAGTAGCTTTGCCAACGGCGGTGCCGATGGCTGACACGTGAACAGGCGGGATCGTATGGTGCGTCAGCCCAGCTACCCCTGGATCGCCAGGCGCTCCAGGCCATGTAGTCCTGTTCCTGGGTATAGGGATTCCCCAGCTGGTGATGCCCGCAACGACCGCTGCGGACGTAGGGGTCGGGGCCGGTGACGACATGCTGCGCCACAGCCGGGCCCATCAGTACGGAAAACAGAACCCCGGCGCCAAGCAGTCTGAACTTCGTCATTTGTCTCTCCTCTGGAGCCACAACGCGTCCCAACGCGGATCTTCAAATAGGCCTGACGGTGCTCTCGTACAAGCTGCCGCAGTTGCCTCGCCTCCGCCGGCGGTCCAGGTCGTGCAATCCTACTCCCACGAACAAGGCGTTTCGATTTTTATTCCATTTTGACGCTCAACCGGTTCAAATGGCGGTTACGGCCACGCAAGCGCAAGCCGCATCGGCTGTTATTTCGCCTTGGCCCGGTGCGGTCTCCACCCCCGGGTGAAGTTTGCGATCGGGTCGGGCGACAGAGGGCGGGGCGCGGTAGGCATGTTTGGAATTCTGGGGCTCGGATTTCTGCTGGGCATGCAGCACGCGCTCGAGGCCGACCATGTCGCGGCGGTCTCCAGCATCGCCGCGCGCCGGACCGAGGTCGCCGACGTCGTCAAACATGGCCTGACCTGGGGGATTGGACATACGCTGACGTTATTCGCCTTCGCCGGCGTCGCGCTTGGACTTGGGCATGTCATCCCCGAATATTTTGCGCGTTCGGTCGAAACCGGCGTCGGTATCATGCTGGTCGGTCTCGGTGCCCACGTGCTGTGGCGGCTCTGGCGCGACCGCGTGCATTTCCACAAGCACAGCCACGGCGACGGCACCGTGCACGTCCACGCGCACAGCCATGCCGGCGAAACGATCGCGCACGCCCGCGCGCCTCACGCGCATGAGCATGGCTTCCGCTGGCGCACGCTGCTGGTCGGACTGATGCACGGCATGGCCGGCTCGGCGGCACTCCTGGTGCTGACGGTATCGCAGGCGCCCAGCGTCGCGGTCGGCCTCGGCTACGTCGCGCTGTTCGGGATCGGCTCGATGATCGGGATGGGCGCGCTGTCGACCGTGATTGCCGTGCCGCTCGCACTTTCCGCGCGCTGGCTGACCTGGGCCAACAGCGGCCTGCAAGGGGCCGTCGGCATGATTACCATGGCGATCGGCGCCAGGACGATCGTGGAAACCGTGCTGGGGTGACCCCGGCGCGAGGATTTTGTCGTAGAAGCGTACTCTTATCACAGAACCGTGGTCCACTTTTATGGAACACGCGCTCCCCCCGTTAATTTTTTCATATCGCGATTCTCCGCAATTAACGGAGCGTGATGGCTCAGGCGTTAGGCTTACCCGTAGTTTGGCCCGGCGCCTTAACCATTGGGTCCGCTCCTTCGGCTAGGGTACGGCGAGCAATTGGAATTCGTGGCGATGCGCGCGGCATTTGCACTGGCGATATTGATCGGAACGACGTCGATGGCGCTGGCCGGCAGCAGCAGCCCCGTCATCGTGATTCCAGGCCGTCCGGGCGTGCCCATCATCATCAACGGCGTCGACGCATCCTATGCTGTCGTCGAGGGCGATTGGGGGCTTGGCAAGGGTATCCACGTTCAGCCCACGGTCTATGGCGGCCGCTTCGTCGATCCCGATCCGCATGTCGGTCACTATTATCCGAGTTCCGGCCATGAGCCGGGTTACGGGCGCCTCGAAATCGAACCAGCCGGCAAGCCGCGGCCAGCGGAGAGCTTCCATCAATCGTGGTCCGCGCAATCCACGCCGCAACTGGCAGATCCCGGGGTGCCGCTTTATCCGCCGCCGGTGATCGTCGCGCCGCCCTACGGTGGGGCCGGCATGCCGCAGGATTTCAGGGACCGAACCCCACGGCAGCCTCCAAGGCCATAACAGACATACCCGCAGGAGAAAGTAATGCGTCAGACGATTTCAGGATTGCTAGCGGCGATCTCCGTGGCGGCCGCGAGCGTTGCGCCCGCGATGGCGTGCGGCGGACTGTTCGACGGTTCGTGCTCGCCGTGCGGATATGCCAGCCCCTGCGCGCCCGCCTACACGTATTCAGGCTGCTATACCGGCTGCGGCGTTTTGGGCTTTGAGCGGCTGCCCGATCCGGTGCGGCAGTATCATGCGGCCCCGGTTGGGTCGCCGCAGTACTACTACGTCGATCAGGGCCCGACCTACAGCGGCCCAGCCAGCTTCGCGCCTTATCCAACGTATCGGGAAGCCGCCGTATCCGGACCGGGCGTCTATCGCCATCGTTCCTATCATCGCGCGCCTGATGGCCACGGGCCGGTGCTGCGCCGCTACTACTGATCGCGCATTTAACGGAACAGATGGGCGCCCGTTCGCGACCCGCGAGCGGGCGTCATCCTTCTTGCAAGGTTCAGCCCATCAGGCCGAGCTTGCTGGCCCCGATATAGAGCGCCAGCACGGCGGCGTTCGATACGTTCAGGCTCTTGATTTCGCCGGGCATGTCGAGCCGTGCCACCAGGCTGCAGGTTTCGCGCGTCAGCTGCCGCAAGCCCTTGCCTTCGGCGCCGAGCACGAGCGCCAATGGCTGCCGCAGGGCGACCGCGCCGAGATTTTCGCTGCCCTGGCTGTCGAGCCCGACCGTCAAAAAACCCTGGTCGTTCATTTCGGTGAGCGCGCGCGCGAGATTTTGCACGGTCACCAGCGGTACCAGTTCCAGCGCGCCCGAGGCGGACTTCGCCAGCACGCCGGTTGCTTCGGGGCTGTGGCGCGCGGTCGTGACAATGGCCTTGACCGCGAACGCCGCCGCCGAGCGCATGATCGCGCCGACATTGTGCGGGTCCGTGATCTGGTCCAGCACCAGCACGATGCCCTCCTGTGCCAGCGTATCGATGTCGGGCGAGGGCAGGGGATCGGCTTCCGCCAACAGGCCCTGATGCACGGCGTCCGGCCCGAGGCGCTGGTCGATCAGGTTCGGCCGCACGATCTCCGGTGTCACCCGGGTGTCGATATGGTCCTCGGCAAGGCGCCGGGCGGCGTTTTCGGTCAGCAACAGCTTGCGAATCCGCCGCTGTGGGTTGGCCAGAGCCGCCGCGACCGTATGCCAGCCATACAGGATGACCGGCTCGTCCGCGCCGGCGTCGTGGCCGCGCCGGGGCGTCCGGCGGCCGGATTCACGGCCCCGGTCGGGGCCTTTTCCGCCGCCGCGACTGAACCTTGGCTTTCGATCGCGATCGCTCATGGGCCAGCTTGTGTCACGGCTTCCGGATAATGGCAATTTGGTGCTCTAATGGTTGCGTTTTTGCCCGCGGCGTCGGTTGACTTTGCCATGGCCCTTCGCCCATAACGCGGCCTACCGGGAGCCCGCCATCGGCGCCCGGTTAACGCCATCCATGGGCTATCTGCCGCCGTTTGGGCGGGTGGGCCTGCGATGGGGTTTAGACGGGGGAGTGTCCCGAGTGGCAAAGGGAGCTGACTGTAAATCAGCCGTCTTATGACTTCGAAGGTTCGAGTCCTTCTTCCCCCACCAGCCTTCGCTTGCTGCGCAAGCTACGGCTCGGCTAGCCCCAGTGTGGCGATGGCTGCCACGCTGAAGCCCGAAGGGCGAAAGCGGGCTGCTAGACGGAAGCTATCGCTCCGCAAGCTATCCCGCCCCACGCGCCCCGAAAGTTGACCGGTGTCCCTTTTCCAAGCCTGGCTGACCCGCGAAAGCCTCCGGTTTCGCCTTCGTGCCCTGAAAGCCAGGTTCCGCGATCAAGCCGCTGAGTTTGACGTCATCTGCCGGCACCTCCGCCCCGGCGACATCGCCTGCGACATCGGCGCCAACAAGGGCAGTTTCATTCCCTGGCTGTCGCGCTGGTGCGCGACGGGACGGGTTGTCGCCTTTGAACCGCAGCCGGAATTCGCCCGGCGCCTTGCCGAGGTGTGCCGCGCCACCGGGCTCGACAACGTGACCGTCGAAGCCAAGGCGGTCTATTCGCATTCCGGCCAGCAGGAATTGTTCGTTCCCGCCGGCCATTCGCCTGGCGCCTCGCTCACGCACAGGGCGGCGGAGGCGAAAAGCTTCACGACGCTGTCGGTGCCGCTGGTTTCGCTGGACGATTATTTCGATGCGAACGACCGAATCACGCTTTTGAAGATCGATGTCGAGGGTGCGGAACTCGGGGTCTTCAAGGGCGCCGAGCGGATCCTGCGGCAGCACGCGCCATTGCTGGTCTTCGAATGCGAGAACCGCCACCTCGCGCCCGGCAACGTCGGCGATGTGTTTTCCTACCTTGCGGGAATTGGCTACGAGGGCAGCTTCATCTGCCGCGATCAGGTGTTGCCGATCTCCCAATTCGACGCCGCCGTGCATCAGCGCCAGGACGGCGAATGGTTCTGGAAGCGCAAGGATTACTGCAACAATTTCGTCTTTCGACGTGCCTCAGCGACGACCGCAGAGTCGGTTAGAGCGAGATGATTTTTCGCTGAATCGTCATCTCGCTCCATCTTTTTGTTGAGCATGATCTCCGCGCAAACGCTTAGCGTTTGTCGCGAGGGAAAACCGGTGCCCCTTTTTCCGGATCATGCTCCAGGAAACGATCGATCTGCCGCGCGATGATGACGGCGGACCGTTCGTCGAGATGAACGCCGTCCGCCCAGCGCAAATCCGGCATCGAACCATCCAGATGAATCCACTGCCGATCGTCCGAAAATTCCGCATGCGCGGCCGCGGCCGTGGCCTTCGCGGTAACGGAATCCTGCAGCGGGACGGAAAGGGGCACGGTGTAGAAATAGACCCTGCTGCCGCGCGCCGCGATCTTGTCGACGAGCCGCTGCAGCGTCGCCAGATTGTCGGTCATTATCACGTCTGACGGGGCGGTACCCCACTCGCGCAAGGCCCGCTCAACGTAGATGCGGTTGTCGAAATCGCTCGGCAGCCCCTGAAGCAGGGCGGCCGCGAAGGCTCTTGCGCGGACGCGATCCGGCGGCGCGTGATGCCATCGCTCGTAAAAGGCGACGGCCGACCGGATCGGGCGTGGCCAAATCGGCGCGCTGCCGGGCCTGAACTTCTGCACCAGCGCGGGATCCGCGCCGCGATCCAGGATATTCATCTCGATCAGGATCGTGCCGGGCAGGCGGTCGCGCGCGAGCGCCACGTCGAGGGCGGTGATGGGCGATCCGCCGGCGAGACCCAACACCTTCAGATTCGGCGTATCGAAATACTCTTCGTTCAGGCGGGCGGTGAGCGAACTGCCGACCAGAAGCACGTCCGGAACCGGTTCTCCCACATAGCGGTCCAGGATCGTCAGGGCGCCGTCACGGCTCGTCGGCAGCGGCGGTGCCTTCGGCCCCGCCAACGCAATCGCCGCGTAGACGAGCAGGGCCAGCGCGGCCGCGATGCCGCATTTGAGGAACCAGCTTTGCGGGGAGATCGGGGTCATCTGTCAGAATTGAAAATAGATGAAGGAGCTGCTGGGACCTGCCTCCACGCACATCAGCGCGGCCATCAAGCCATAGAGATAAGGCTCCGCCCTGCGGCGCGGCGCCTCGAGCAGCGAAGCGGGGGCGAGGTGCTGGATGATCACTGGCAATGAGTAAAGCAGCGCCAGGTTGTTGAACAGCTTGGCCTGGCCGGGAACGGCGCTGGCGGTGAACATTCCCGACACATAGGCGAGCGCATGACCGAAGTTCGGAAGCTTGAAGAAGATCCACAGCATGGATACGCAAAAGAACACGACGGCGATCCGCAATGGCCGCGTGACAACCTCCCATCGAGGATTGGCGTCGATCTTTCGTTGCATCATGCGCTCCAGCACCAGCAGTGCGCCGTGCATGGCGCCCCAGGCGAGGTAACCGAGCGCGGCGCCGTGCCAGAGGCCGCCGAGCCCCATCACGATCATGATGTTCAGATAGGTTCGCCACCTGCCGTGGCGGTTGCCGCCGAGCGGGATGTAGAGATAGGTTCGCAGCCACGTCGAAAGCGAGATGTGCCAGCGCGTCCAGAATTCGGAGAAGGATGCGGAGATGTAGGGCAGGTTGAAATTGACCGGCAGCCGATATCCGAACAAGAGGCCAAGCCCGATCGCGATCGCGGTGTAGCCGAAGAAGTCCGCATAAATCTGATAGCTGTAAAGGAAAACCAGCACCCATTTGTCTTCCAGCCGGACGGTCTCGTACAGCGGAAAGTCCATATAGGCCGTCATCTCGTTGAGGTTGTTGGCCACATACAGCTTGAAGAAATATCCGGTCAAAATCCACTTCGCGGCCGCCACGAAGTCGACGTCGGCGAGACGCTTTTCCCGGATCTGCGGCAGGAACATCTCCGCCCTTGTGATCGGCCCCGAAACCAGTTGCGGAAAAAAGATGATGTAGAGAAATGCCTCGGTCAGATCGGGGCGGCGGACTTGACCGTCCTTGGTCAGGTCGACCAGCAGGCTGATGTTGTGGAAGACGAAGAACGAAATCCCGATCGGGAGCGGCAGCCGCAGCAGAAAATCAGCTGCTGAAGATCCGGTCGAAACCGCCAGCGGATCGAAGAAGAGGAATTTGTATTTGAAAAATGCAAGCAGGCCGAGGTTGAAGGCTATTCCGACCGGAAGCCAGATCGCGCGCGCCCGCCATGCGAGGATGAGAAACAGGTAGGTGCCGAGCACCGCGACCGCGAGCATCGGCAGCAATTCCACCTGCCCATAGCCGTAGAAGAACAGGCTCGACAGCACCAGGAGGTGAACCTGAAAGGGCCTGACCTGTGGCAGGTAATAGGTTGCGAAAACAACCGCAACAAACAGCCCGAACTGCCATGAAGTGAAGGTCATACCGCCCCCTGTTCTTGAGCGGCGGACGCTAACATCAACGCCAATCAGCGCCCACCCCCGGCGGGTCGCGATTCGCACGCTCCGGCATCACCACCAGGCGGCAAAACAAAGGGCGCGGCGGGATGACTCCCGTCGCGCCCCGACTTTTTGAAACTCGCTGGTCCAGGCGCCGGGAGCGCCCTGAAGCCAAGCTCGAAGGCTTAGCGGGCGATCCCAGCGAGGTGACAGCGCTTGGAATAAGACACTGGATCACCTCCTTTCGTTGTTGGTGGAAACATCAATATAGGCAGGGAATTGCCGCCTGTTAAGGGCCGCCTTTTAACGGTCGTCATGGCGTAGGGGTGTTGAGGCGGCTCGAAGGGCGTGTTAGTTGATCGGCCGCGCGCGGGTGTAGCTCAATGGTAGAGCAGCAGCCTTCCAAGCTGAATACGAGGGTTCGATTCCCTTCACCCGCTCCAATAAAATCAGGCACTTCCGGCATCCGGTTTCATTTGGAAAAGCTGGCTGCTCATTTGGACAAATGTGCCCCTATCGTTCTATGAGATGGTGATCCAGAAGCGTCGATTCTCGCTACCACTCGGGGGACTCGGTGAGGGTTCCGCCGACGCGTCCAAGCGTCCTGACGTGTCGCGCGATTAAGTTAAGTTCACCCAAAGCCTTCCGCGGCGCCAGTCCCCATACGGGTATTTGTTCCAACGCAAATCCCAACAGCAGTTTTTGATATCATCTATCTGGATCGTGGAGAATGACCCCATGAGTACACGTATGCTTTCTATCATCGCCATCACCCTTTGGCTGGTTACGATTGCCGTCGCTGTATTTTTCTTCGTTCACGGTCAGACACGGGTGGCGCCCGACGGACGCACGGTCGTTCTGCTGGCGCCGGACGAACGCGATCTCGTGCTCACCGAAATGCGCGGCATGCTCGGTACGGTGCAAGGTATGGTCGACGGGGTGAAAGGGGGGAACTTGAAGCAGGTCGCGCAGGCGGCGCGTGCTAGCGGCATGGCGGCGGCCGCGGACGTGAATCCGGCGCTCATGGCCAAGCTGCCGCTCGAGTTCAAGGAACTCGGACTCAGCGTGCACAAACGCTTTGATGAAATCGCGGCCGAAGCCGATTTCGGGCGCGAGCCGCGAGCAGATGCTCGCAAGCCTCAGCACGCAGCTTTCGGCTTGTGTCGCATGCCACGCGAGCTATCGCATTGAGGCGGTAACACCGGCAAAGTGAGAGCATTTAGGCGGCTGCGGTATCACACGGCGATTGGAGTTCGAGTTCGGCAAGCGCTCCAAAGGTTCACACTTATCGTTCATTTTCATTCGTACGGATGTCCGCTTTCGGGTCGTCTGTTTGCGCCGTTTGATCCGCTTCAGCCGCGCGTCTTGCCTGCCCGCGTCGTCAACGTGCAGGCAATTGCCCATCGCATTCGCTGACGACCATTGGCCTTGTCCATTAACTGCAATTCGGTCAACGCAGACGATTTCGATTCGGTCCGGCGCTTACTCAACCATCGACGCATCCCAGCCGACCACGCAGTTTCGTCCTTCCGCCTTGGCGAGGTAAAGCGCCTTGTCGGCGCGGTCGATGGATCGCTCCACGGCGATGTTCGGGTCCAACGCGGCCAGCCCGAACGAGGCGGTTACGTGAAATATTCCCTTGCCGCTCGCCTCGAACGGCAAGGATGCGAGTTCTTCACGGAGGCGGTCAACGATGGCGTGGCCGGTCTCCATGTCCGTATCAGTCAGACAGATCAGAAATTCCTCGCCGCCATAACGAAACACCTTATCGTAGGGGCGAAGGTGCGCCATGATGTAGCCCGCGAAACCGATCAAGACCTGGTCGCCGACGGCATGGCCATATTTGTCATTGACGGACTTGAAAAGATCCAGATCCATCATCGCCAGGGTGCAAGCATGATTGCGTCTGACAAATTCCTGTTGCTCGCGAAGCTTGCTCAGCATTTCGACGCGGTTTGGTACCCCGGTCAAGGGATCGAGATTAAAGAGCGCCCCCTGGAGTTCACGCTGGACGCTTGCGATTTCCAGCCGCAACCGTTTCAATGCCGAGACGAAGCGGTCGAAGTCCTTGGTCGAAATCGGTATGCCGTCCATGGACGACCGCAGAAGGCTCGCGGCATATTGGTGCATACGCTCATGCTCAAACCCGATTTCGGCGAAGCCGGGAAACTTGTTCAGCGCAGCTCCGTTGGATTTGTAATACCATTGGCCGAACCGGCATAAATGATGCGTATTGGAGCCGATGTCCCGCTCATCGGGGGAAAGATGGCAAATCAATGTGCCGTATAGCGTTTCGGCCCACTGTTCGTGGTTGTAGATGGCCTGTTCGAGTTCCTTCAGCGCGACGCGCATCTGCTCGTCGGAAATATTGGGGATCGCCACGGCTCACCTCATCATTGAACCAGCGGCTTCCAGTGTAGCATCCGGATCTAAACGAGTCTTGGTGCGTCAGGCTCCGCGTTGGGCGCGATGTCCGACCTGAGTCCGGCACGCGCGCCAAAGCGGACACCCGAGAAACGTTCTTTCAGCGCGTCTTGAAGGCGGTTTGTCCGAAGGGGCGGTGAAAGCATCGTCCCGCGCCAACGTCGCCCTGAATTTCAGTCGGCGGATTGTTTATCCGGGGCGGTAATCGTACGGGGAGCAAATGTTAGCGGCGCCCGTTGTCTCATAGGTGTCGACGACATCGCCGGTCGTGACGACCCGAATTTTGCATGGGTTGAGGGACTGACCCTTGAACCATGTATAGACCTTTTGTGCCCCGAACGTTTCCTGTTGCTCCGGAGTACCAAGCGTGGCCTGGACGGCGCTGAGCGGCTTCCCCTTGAAATCGTTTCGGGCGGTATCGAAGCCCAGGGAGTTAGAGCAGCCGGCCAGGCCCAAGGCCGCCACGATCGCCAGATTACGCATTCGTCCATCTCCCCCAAAAGTCGAAGCCTACACGCAAGCAATGCTGGACACCAACGGCAGACGCGCCGCGGGCCGGGCGAGCAGGCAAAGCGTTCTTTAGGTGCGGCCAGAGATACGTCAACTAATAAATTCTTATCGTCGGCGTTCACGGGACAGCAGAGGCCGCCCGGTTCCGCCAAAATAGGTTGTTTTGTCCGGATAGGCCTTGATAGTATGGAACCGTCGAAACCCTTCCAGGCTGGATCCGAGGTTTCGATTCCCACCGCCCGCGGCAGCGCCCTTTTCAAGTTCGTCCCGCCCAGTCTCGTTTCAAATCCCGAAGGTTCAAAAATGGCCGAAGCCGACCTCGACGTTATCATTCGGTCCATCGCGAAAAAGCAGCACAAGGTCCTGATGGACGCCGCCAGGAAGCGGCATGGCCGTTTGATGGGGCTGGCCGCCAAGGCCAGGGATAAAGAGACCAGGGCGCGACACAAACAGGTCGCCAGAGACACGCTGATGCTGGCGGGCGCCGCGGCAAGGCGGTTGCAAATCACGGCCGAGAATGCGGCCGACAGCTACGCGCGGTCGATGAAGAAGGCGGCGGAAGAAATGGCGGCCAGCAAGGCCGTCGAGAAGAAGGCCGTCGAAAAGAAGGCCGACCAAAAAGAAGAAAGGCTGACGTCGGCCGCAGTCCGGAAAGGTCGCTCGCCCGTGCGCCCGGGTCAGGCTATTCCACGTTTCAGCTCATTGAACTTCACGGCGGAAGGCATAGTCAGATGGCACACGCACCTCACCAGAAGGTCATCATCACCTGCGCGATCACGGGCAATCTGACGCGGCCGGAGCAGTCGCCCCATCTGCCCATCACGCCGCAGCAGATCGCCGAGAGCGCGCTTGAGGCGGCCGAGGCGGGCGCCGCGATCGCCCATATTCATGTGCGCGATCCCGAAACCGGCCGTCCCTCGATGTCGATCGACCTGTACCGCGACGTGATGGATCGCATCCGCGCCCGCAATCCAAAGCTGATCATCAATCTGACCACGGGGCCCGGCGGACGGTTCGTACCATCAGAGGAAGATCCCAAGGTGGCCGGTCCGGGTACCACGCTGATGGCGCCGGAGAAGCGGGTCGAGCATGTCGAGATCCTGCGCCCGGAAATCTGCACGCTCGATCTCAACACCATGAATTCGGGCGGGCAGGTCGTGATCAATACGCCCACCAACGTCCGCAAGATGGCAAATCGCATTCGCGCGGCCGGCGTCATGCCGGAACTGGAGCTGTTCGATTCCGGCGACTGCCATCTGGCGCGCGACCTGATCGCCGAGGGCGTGTTGCAGGGACCGGGGCTGTTCTCGCTGGTGCTCGGCGTCAAATACGGTTTTGACGCTTCCTCCGAAACCATGCTCTACGGCCGCGGCCTGCTGCCGCCGGGCGCGATCTGGACCGGCTTCGGCATCGGCCGCTCCGAATTCCCGATGGTGGCGCAGGCTTATCTGTTCGGCGGCCATGTGCGGGTGGGAATGGAGGACAATCTCTATCTGTCCAAGGGCGTTCTGGCCAAAACCAACGCCGAACTCGTGACGCACGCCGCCGGTATTCTGAAAAGCCTGGGCGCTTCCATTGCATCGGCCACCGAAGCGCGGGCGATGCTCGGCTTCTCCTGACATTTACCGGTGTGGCGCGATGCGCCGCACCGCTGGTGTCTCGGAATTCCTGCTCTCGGCCGTGCGCCCCGTCAGCGCCATCACCGACACCGCGACAATGCGCTCGATGACGCCAGTGACGTCGTTGAGATCGCACTTTCCTTCCGAGAGCTTCGTCAGCCGCTCGCTGTCGCGGATGGTCTGGTGCGCCATGGCGAGCGCGAAATGCAGGCCCCAATAGAGATCGACCTCGCTGCGGTCGGGCAGCGATCGTCGCATCGCACCGGCGAATTTCCGCAAATGATCGATTTCTCGATTCTTGATGCGGCGAATCGGCGGCACCGATTCAATGGATGCCCGGATCATGAAGCGCGCCGCGGTCGAGCGCTCGCTTTCCGGTCCGAGACAGCCGCGCAGCGTCGGCCCCACCAGGGCGCGCAGGATGGCATCGATATCGGCGCGTCCGCCGCCGGCGGCTTCGGCCGTTTTCAGTTGATTGAGCCGCTCGCGATTGGTGGCGAGGCTGCGGGTCACGAACAGTTCGGCGATCAGTTCGTCCTTGGAGCCGAAATGATAATTCACCGCCGCGAGATTGACGTTCGCCGCTGCGACGATATCGCGCAGCGTGACGTCGGCAAAACCGCGATCGGCATAGAGCCGCTCGGCGGCGTCGAGGATGGAGGCGCGGGTCTGGTCTGACGCCATTTCATAACCCCGATGCAGGGCAGGCATTGCAATTCAAACAGGTGTATGAAACTATGGTTTGAAGGCTGGCATGTCAATGCGTATGGCGGCATCGCCGCTCTGCCGCTTGCCGGCGCGACGACCGGTCTTGCGGCGGACCGGCGGCGGGGAGACAGTGCCGCCAACTATTTCAGAACCCTAGCGAGGAGCGTCCCATGGATTTCACGATGTCCGACAGGCAGAAGGAATGGCTCGATCGCGTGCAGTCGTTCATGACCAAGCATGTGCGGCCCGCGGTGCCGATCTACCGGCAGCAGGACGAGGAAGGCGCACGCTGGAAGGTGATCCCGATCGTCGAGGAGTTGAAGAAGAAGGCGAGGGCGGAAGGGTTGTGGAACATGTTCATGCCGCCGTCGTCGCATGAGGACGACGAATTTCGCGGCGCGGGATTGAGCAACCTGGAATATGCGCTGCTCGCCGAGGAAATGGGCCACATCGGCTGGGCCTCGGAAGTATTCAATTGCTCCGCTCCGGACACCGGCAACATGGAAGTGTTCATGCGCTACGGCACCAGGGAGCAAAAGCGGCAATGGCTTCGGCCGCTGATGGACGGCGAAATCCGTTCCGCCTTCCTGATGACCGAGCCTGCGGTGGCCTCCTCTGACGCCACCAACATCGAAACCCGTATCGTGCGCGACGGCGATCACTACGTCATCAACGGCCGCAAATGGTGGTCGTCGGGCGTCGGCGATCCCCGCTGCAAGATTGCTATCCTGATGGGCAAGACCGATCCGACGGCGCCGCGCCACCAGCAGCAGTCGCAGATCCTGGTGCCGCTCGACAGCAAGGGCATCACCATCGAGAAGCTGCTTCCGGTGTTCGGCTTCGACGACGCGCCGCACGGCCACGCCCAGGTGTTGCTGGAGAACGTGCGGGTTCCCGCCAGCAACATCCTGCTCGGCGAGGGCAGGGGCTTTGAGATCGCGCAGGGCCGTCTTGGTCCCGGCCGCATCCACCACTGCATGCGCACCATTGGCAAGGCCGAGGAAGCGCTGGAGAAAATGGTGAAGCGGCTGTCCTCGCGCACCGCGTTCGGCCGGAAGATCATCGAATTTTCGATCTGGGAGCAGCGCATTGCGGAGGCCCGCACCGACATCGAGATGAACCGGCTGTTGTGCCTGAAGGCCGCCGACATGATGGACAAGGTCGGCAACAAGACCGCGCAGCTCGAAATCGCCATGATCAAGGTGGCGGCGCCGAACATGGCGTTGAAGATCATCGACCAGGCGATCCAGGCATTCGGCGCCGCCGGCGTCTCCGACGACGCCGGGTTGGCGCGGGACTACGCTTCGATGCGCACGATGCGGCTCGCCGACGGGCCGGACGAGGTCCATAACCGCGCCATTGCCAGACTTGAACTTCGGAAGTATGCAAACGCTCCCGCTACGCACTAAAGGGAGCTTCCAGCTGGCGCTCCCCAAAAAATCCGGGGGAGCGTCACTGTGGCCGAAGGCGTCAGGACCGACGAGGAATTTTCCGGCACCAAGCCGGTCGAGGAGCGGCACCGGATCGACGAGGTGCGCCTCGAGGCGTGGATGCGCGACCACGTCGAGGGCTATCAGGGGCCGCTGACCGTCCTTCAATTCAAGGGCGGGCAGTCGAACCCGACCTACCGGCTCGATACGCCTGCGCGATCCTACGTGATGCGGCGCAAGCCGTTCGGAAAGCTGTTGCCGTCGGCGCATGCGGTCGATCGCGAATTCCGCGTCATCGCGGCGCTCGGCCGCCAGGGCTTTCCGGTCGCAAAAGCCTATGCGCTATGCACCGACGATGCGGTGATCGGGGCCGCGTTCTACATCATGTCGATGGAAGAGGGGCGGGTATTCTGGGACCCGACGCTTCCCAGCCAGACGCGAGAGGCGCGCCGCGCGATCTTCGACAGCAAGATCGAGACGCTGGCGAAACTGCACAAATATGATCCGCAAGCCATCGGGCTCGGAGATTTCGGCAAGCCAGGAAATTATTTCGCGCGTCAGGTCGATCGCTGGACCAAACAATACCGCGCCTCCGAGACGCAACCCATTCCCGAAGTCGAGAGGCTGATCGAGTGGTTGCCGCGCACCGTGCCTCAGCAGCAACGCGTCTCGATCGTTCACGGCGACTATCGTCTCGACAACATGATCTTTCACGCCACCGAGCCGCGGGTGATCGCGGTGCTGGATTGGGAACTCTCCACGCTCGGCGATCCCATGGCCGATTTCACCTATCTGTTGATGCAATGGACCATGCCGGGTCTCGCCAATGCCGACCTCAAGGCGCTGAACATTCCGAGCCTGGAAGAGGCCGCGCAGGTCTATTGCAACGCCACCGGCAGCGCGGTGCCGGATCTGAACTGGTATTTCTCCTACAATCTGTTCCGTCTCGCCTGCATCACGCAAGGCATCGCCGGACGCATCCGCGACGGCACCGCGGCCAGCGCCAAGGCCATGGAATCGGCCAAGCGCACCGTGCCGCTCTCAAAAGCCTCCTGGGAATATGCGCGGAAGGCGGGGGCGGACTAGGACGCCGCCGTCAGGCCGTGCCCAATCCCACGACCCGCGATGGAGACGTTTGCCGTTTCGTCCGCCGTTGGTTCGGCGGCGGGCGGCGAGCCCGTTCACGTCGCGTAAAACAGGCGCTGTCTCGCGTGTCCGTCAGGAGCCGCCAAACGGTCATTCGGCGCAGTCATTGACGGGCTTGCGGAAACGAGGGCTCGAACGGTCTTCCGCGACCGACATAGCGGCCGTGACGCTTGTCGCCAACGAGTCGTCCCTCACGCACGATAAAGCGGCCGCGCGACATTGTAGCGATCGGCCATCCCGTGATTTCCAGGCCTTCATAGGGCGTGTAGTCGGCGCCGTGATGCAGGTTAGCCTGCGACAAAATTTCGGTTCGTCCTGGATCCCAGATTGCAATGTCGGCGTCGTAACCGATCGCTATCGAGCCTTTTCCCGGCAGGCCGTAGGTTTTGGCATGATTGGTGGCCGTCAGCGCGACGAACTGGTTGAGCGTGATGCGCCCTTTGCCGACCCCTTCCGAAAACAGGATTGGAAGACGTGTCTCGATTCCAGGAATGCCATTCGGAATCCAGCGAAAACCGGTTCGCGCGTTGGGAGTTAGCTTTCCGGCTTCATCGTCGTAGCGAAACGGACAATGATCGGAGGAAAACAGCGAGAAGACGCCTTGTTGCAGCCCTTCCCAGCACGCCTGTTGGCTCGCGCGGTCTCGCGGTGGCGGCGAGCAAACGTATTTCGCGCCTTCCATGCCCAGGCCGCTCAGATCATCCTCGGTCAAGACCAGGTATTGCGGGCAGGTCTCCCCGTGAATCCTCAATCCCCGCGTTTGTGCGCGCCTGATCTCCTCCATTGCTTCACGGTTGGAGACGTGGACGACGACAATGGGGACGTCGATCAATTCGGCCAGTGAGATCGCGCGGTAGGTGGCCTCCCGTTCCACGACGACAGGGCGCGACTTTCCGTGAAAATAGGGTGCGGTGCTTCCGGCGCGTTCAAGTCTATCGGTGAGGAAACGGATGGCATCATAATTTTCCGCGTGAACCTGAACCAGTGCTCCGGTCTCCCGGGCGACCGAGAGCACTTCCAGGATTTGAAAGTCGTTTAACGCGAGATCCGCATAGGTCATGAAGATCTTCAGCGAGGTGTAACCGTCGGCCACCAATGCCGGCAGTTCCTGTCCCAGTACATGCTCGGTGGGATCCGCGATGATGAGGTGGAAGGAATGGTCGATGTGGCAGTTTTGCTCCGCGAGAGCATGATAGTCCTTCAGTGCCGCCCTCAAGGGTTGCCCCTTGGCCTGCAGGCAATAGGGCATCACAAGCGTATTCCCGCCAAAGGCGGCCGCTCGCGTTGCGCTGGCAAAATCATCTGCCATCACGATGCCGGGTCCGGAGGGTTGAGAAATATGAACGTGGCTGTCGATCCCGCCGGGAAGGACCAGCATGCCGGCGGCGTCGACCAATTCGTCCGCATCCGTCAACGAGTCGCCGATGGCGACGATGCGCCCGTTCTTGACCGCAACGTCGGCTTTATAGGTCTCGCTCGCGGTTGCAATCGTCCCGTGGCGAATGACGGTATCGAAAGCGGCCATGATTCATATCTCTCCGGTTACGGCGGCTGCTGGATGCGATCACGCGACTTGTTGAAAGAGCGAACCCCAATCGGTTACGCGCCTGGTATCGACCCCGGCGAGTTTGAGACATTTCCAGACCACGGTGGCAATGGTGTCATAGATCGGAATGCCGGTCTCGCGTTCCAACTTCGCGACCGATGGCGCGACCTTCAGATTGGTGCAGATGATCGTGATGGCCTCCGGTTTGTCCTTCGCG
The DNA here is from genome assembly GCA_963786045.1 of uncultured Alphaproteobacteria bacterium. Taxonomy (GTDB): domain Bacteria; phylum Pseudomonadota; class Alphaproteobacteria; order Rhizobiales; family Xanthobacteraceae; genus Bradyrhizobium. Next base: position 147,304 of record CAWAXR010000010.1, read on the forward strand.
ACATCCCGGGTCATCGCCTCGAGTTGTGCGACGGGCACCTCCGAAAATGAAAAATTGTCCTGCAGGCCAAGATGCCGTTCGCCCTGGCAGGCAATGCCGAGCCTTCCATAATTTTCCAGAATCCTGGCCTGAACATCGTCGAGATAGGGAGTGACGTAGCCCAGCCTCGTCACCTTTTTCTGTTGAAGGATTTCGTTAAGGGCCAGCATGGAAGTCGTGGCGGGTATGCCCGTTTCGGCCGTGATCTGTTCGCACAGGCGGATGTCCGCTTCGAAGCCCAGCCAGCCGGAGGATGTTCCGTTCCATCCGATGGCGTCGACCTTGGCATGCGCCAATAATTCGGCGGCACGCAGGATCTCGTCGTTATCGAACTGCGCGAGCGCCGTGGTCGACAGGGCGATTTCGGTGACCTTGAAGCGTGAAAAGTGCGCTGACACCTCGGGCAGCCCGGCAACCATGGCGGCGGTGATCGGCTCGAGGGCCGTGTTCGACGATGGCGTCAGCATCCCGAGAAGAATACGCTTTGTCATTGGTGATCCATCGGCTCCAGGGTTGAATTTGCCCGCTCGGAGCGGAGCAAATCGAGGATGTGTCGTTTGGTCTGGTTGAACTGCGGGCTTGTGATATCCCGCGGGCGCGAAAGGTCGACGCGGATGATCTCCCGGATGCGGCCCGGACGCGCGCTCATCACCGCGACGTGGGTGCCGAGCGTCAAAGCCTCGTCGACGCCGTGGGTCACAAAAACGATCGTGCCCTGATGTTGCTGCCAGATCCGGACCAGCTCATTCTGCATGTCCATCCGGGTTTGCTCGTCGAGCGCACCAAATGGCTCATCCATCAGAATGACTTGTGGATTCATGAGCAGGGCGCGCGCGATACCGACGCGCTGGTTCATTCCTCCCGAGAGTTCGGAAGGGTAGTGATTCTCGAAGCCGGTCAGTCCGACCATGTCGATATAGCGCTGAGCGATGGCCCGACGCTCGCCCTTCTGACCGCCGCGCAGCAAGAGATGAAAGGCGACGTTCTCCCAGATCGGCAACCACGGCATCAGATTGGCTTGCTGAAACACCACACCGCGATCGGATCCGGGACTGGCGATCAATTGTCCGTCGACCGTCACTTTGCCGGAAGTCGGCTTCTCAAATCCGGCAATCATGTTCAACAGAGTGGATTTTCCGCATCCGCTCGGTCCGAGCAGGCAGAGAAAATCATTTCGTGCCACTTCAAGATTGATATCGTCGAGGGCGACGACATCGGACTTCCGCTTTGTATCCCTGAATGTTTTGGACAGATGGGAGACTTCGATGGTCGCCATGTCCTACTCCCCACCCTGGATGGTGGTGTTGCGCTGCCAGTGAAGGACACGCGCCATAACGGCGCGGATGCCGAGATCGCTCAGAAAGCCCAGCAGTCCGATGCTGGCCATTGCCGCAAGGACGAGGTCGTAACGCAGGAAATAGTATGAATCCCACAACACATAGCCGAGGCCACTCTTTACCGCGACCATCTCGGCCGTAACGGTAAGCATCCATGCCGACCCGATACCGATGCGCAAGCCGGCGAAAATATTCGGCAACGCCGCCGGAAGCACGATAAAGCGCAGCAGCTTGCGATTGTTGCCGCCAACCATCGCTCCGGCCCGGATGAGATTGCGATCGCAGTTTTTTACGCCGTGAATCGTATTAAGCAGGATCGGGAAAAACGCGCCGAGAAAGACAAGGAATATCGCAGGTTTGTTGGCGATTCCGAACCAGATGATCGCAAGCGGGATCCATGACACCGGCGGAATAGGCCGCAGCATTTGCAGCGTCGGTTCGATGACAACCTCTATGGCGCGAGACCAGCCAATGGCGACGCCAAGCGCAACGGCAAGCGCGGTGGCGATGGCAAAACCTGCGAGAACGCGGGAAAAGCTGGCCGCCATATCAGATACCCAGTGGCCGCTGTAGGTTTGCGTGTTGCCGTCGGTGCCAAAAACCCAGTCCGCCCATGCCCAAAGCACGGTCGAGGGCGCCGGGAGCAAGGCGGCGGGGAGGGTGCCGGACCGCGAGAACGCTTCCCACCCCGCCAGAACCAGCACTGGCACGACGTAGCGATCAAGCTTTCTGAGTTGCTGGATGTTGAGCATCGCCGGACTCAATAACCCAACTCGGTTTTGGGCTTGCCGGTCGCAGCCTCCAGGAACCTGTAATCCATGTTCTTCTCGACTGCGGCTGAAACATCGGAATTGATGTACTTCAGGTCGCGCATCATGCCGGCGATCGCTATCGCCGAGGCGCGGTACATCTTCGGATCCGGGTCCAGATTTTCGACGGCACCTGTCGCGATGGCCTTGTCGAGACCGGTGACCTTTGAGATCACATCGACCAGTGCTGCCTTGTCTTTCGAAATGAATTCGTCGACCTTGACGACCGCGCGAACGGTTTCTTCGAGTTCCCGGGGCTTGGCGGCGACCACATCCGGGCGGGTCAGGATGATGTTTGTGAGCTTGCCGGCGGCCTGATCGTAGGGAAGGCCGAACAGTTTGGCCGCCTTGGCCTGCAATATCTGCGTTGCAAAGGGCTCGACAGTGCAGATCAACTCGATTTCACCGCGCCGAAGTGCCTGCAGGTGGTCGGAAGGATTTGGAATGTTGATGAACTGCACGTCCTTGTTGATATCGATGCCCTGCTTGGCGAAAGCGCCGCGCATGTGAAGATCCTGCGCATTTCCGCGGGACGCCGCCACGCGAAACGGCTTACCGGCCGCCTTGTATTCGGCGATGACTTTTTTGAGAGAAACCCAGTCATTTGGAGTGACGTCCAGATCGCTGCCGACCAGCATCGCCGACCCGCCATTCACCTGGCCTGAGATGGCGACGACATCGAAGCCCTTGTCGAGGGCGATCGCGTAGTGAAGGTACGTGGCCTGTGCGACGTCGATATTTTTGGACACCAGCGCCGTCAGGGCGTCCGTTCCTGTGTTGAAGGCGATGGCGTCGATCTGAACCCCCTTCGCATATTGCGGGGTGAGCGACATGGGGGTGCAGTGCGCGCACTTCGCGTAACCCAGTTTGATCACGGATTCCGCCTGAGCAGAGCTGTCCGGTGCGTTTAGCGAGGCGATTCCAAGGGCGACGACGACGGACAACAGAAATTTTTTCACGGCTAATCCCCAATCGGTTCAGTTGCGAATTCCGGGTTCGTGAGATCTCCGTAGCAAGCCTTGTGCCGTATTGAATACGATATGCAATCAATCTTTATGATAGTAAAATCAATGGATATTTGGTATTCAGTCAAGGGGCTGATGCTGCTTCGTTGGGCGAAAAGTGCAGTTTTGAGGCAGCTCACGGCGACCAGGGATTCTTATAATGAGCGAACTCGCGCCACCGACCAGGCTTCGCACGCGGTTCAAGCCAATTCGGCTGAAATTGTCATCGGACCATTCGAAAAGACCACTCGAGCGAATGTCGCTTCACGATCAGCTCGTTGCGAAGGTCCGCGAGATGATTGTGGACGGCGAGCTCAAGGCGGGAGCTGCGTTGCCCGAGCGAATGCTGTGCGAGACGTTCGGCGTGTCGCGGACGCCGTTGCGTGAGGCCTTTAAGATACTGGCGTCCGAGGGCCTGATCGAACTCCGCTCCCATCGGACTCCGATCATCACCCCGATCAATCGCGCGGAAATTGCCAACATATTTGACATCATGGTTGCGCTGGATGGCGTTGTCGGGGTCCAGGCCGCGACCCTGGCTACCACCGACGACATCGCCAGACTGAATGCCATGCACGAACAGTTGATTCGGCTTCACCATGATGCGTCGCGCACAGCCTATTTTCGGCTGAACCAGGAAATTCACGTTGAGATCACGAGACTGGCTCGCAACCCCGTTCTTCTCAACATCTGGACGACCTTGCACGCGAATATCTTTCGCGCGCGCGCGGTCGCAAATTACGATGCCCGGCGCTGGACCGAATCCGTGGAAGAGCACGAATCCTTCATGGCTCTGCTGCGTGCGCGCGATGCGGCCGGATTTGCCGCGGCGCTGAGCTCACACACGCGAAAGACTGGAGATGCCGTCCTGCAGACGTTGACGAGCGCAGCTGCGAACGACACCTGATGCGGGTCTCGATTTGGCTGTCATGCATCAGAAGGCCAGCAGGACGGTGAAGCCGCAGCGCACTGGACGTCCCGCTTTCGCGGAGCATGACAACCTCTGGCGGGACGGCGCGCCAACATCAAATCGGTTTCCCCGTATACGGCATCGAGGCGGTGAGGCCGCCGTCGACCGGGATCGCCTGACCATTGACGTAGGAGGCCTCGTCGCTCGCGAGGAACAGTCCCATCGCTGCGAGTTCATGCGGCTGGCCTGCGCGCTTGAGCGGATTGAGTTGGCCGATCTTGTCTTGCGTGCCGCGTTCCCTCGCATTGTCGAAGATCGGTTTTGTCATGCCGGTCTCGATCAGGCCGGGACAGACCGCGTTGATCCGTACGCCGGTGCCGGACAGTGAATAGGCTGTGGTCTGCACCAGGCTGATGACGCCGGCCTTGCTCGCCGCATAGGGATGGCCGCTGGCGCCGGACTTCAGGCCCGCCACCGATGCGGTGCAGACGATCGATCCGTATCGCTGTTTGGTCATGTGCGGCATCGAATGTTTGATGGCGAGGAACGGGCCGATCAGGTTGATGCGCAGGATCTCCTGCCAATGTTCCACGGTCTGCTCGGCAAGCGGCACCAGTCCGCCGCTGATTCCGGCATTGGCCCAGATCGCATCGAGCCGCCCGTAACTGGAAATCGCTTTGTCGATGAAGGCGATCACGTCTTTTTCGGAACCGGCATCGGCGATCACGGCTTCCGCCGTGCCGCCTGCCTTGCGCGCCTGCTCGACGGTTTCCTTCACGCCCTCAGTGCGGTCGACCGCGATCAGTCTTGCTCCCTCTCTGGTGAACAGAAGCGAAGCCGCGCGCCCGATGCCGCTGCCGGCGCCGGTGATGATGACTGATTTGCCTTCGAGGCGGCCCATGAGTTTCTCCCTGCCTGATTTTTGTCCATGGCCTTATTCAGCAAAGCGCCGGGAAAACGCAATCGAGATAGATGGTTTGCAAGATAGACAGGCGTGCAGGATAGATTGGCTTGCCGCGTCCCGGAATTTCAAACAAGATTTCAAACGCGAGAAAGCCGTCTGAGGCCAGTTATCTGAGGCAGATTCGCTTGAGGTAACGCGTGCCCTGACGTAGGACACACGATAGTATTGAAGGGTTCCCGCGATGTCCAATCCAGGCAAACCACGAATCGTCACGACGCGATGGTGGTGGGTGCGCCACGCGCCGGTGCGCAGCGACGGCGGCAATATTTACGGGCAAACGGATATCGGCTGCGACACCAGCGATCGCGAAGTGTTCGCGGCGGTGGCAAAAATCCTGCCGCGCGGCGCGATCTGGTATGCGAGCAGCCTGAAGCGTACGCACCAGACCGCGGACGCGATCTGGGATACCGGGTTCCCGAGGCCTGCAACGATGACGAAGGAGGCGGCCTTCGCCGAACAGCATCTCGGACAGTGGCAGGGGATGAATCGCGCCGCGTTCCTCGCCAGCCGGCCGGTCGGCAGCCACTGGTTTGCCGATATCGATGAGCCCGCGCCGGGCGGTGAGAGTTTTCTCGATCTGTACAATCGCGTTCGCGGCGCGATCGAGCGCATCAACGCCGAGCAGGCCGGCGAGGACGTGATCGCGGTGGCCCATGGCGGCACGATCAAGGCGGCGATCGGTCTTGCGCTCGGCGGCCAGCCTGAAAAGGGCCTCGCCTTCGACATCGATAATTGTTCGGTGACCCGGCTCGATCACTTCGCAAGCGTCAGCCATTCGAGCTGGCGGCTTCCGATGGTCAACCAGCAGCCGTGGATCGCGGACGTCGCGCATGGCGCGATGCATCAGCCGGCGGGACCGGAGGTCGCAACAGAAAACAAACTGGCATGAACGCGGCATGAGCTGAACCAGACAAAAACCGGCGCATTCGCGGCCGGATCAACGAAACGGGAGTGAGACATGACGTTGTTCGATATGTCGGGAAAAGTCGCCGTCATCACCGGCTCCTCGCGCGGCATCGGCCGCGCCATCGCCGAGCGGATGGCCGAGCATGGGGCCAGGGTGGTGATCTCCTCGCGCAAGCAGGCGGCCTGCGACGAGGTGGCACAAGCGATCAACGACAAGGCCGGCAAACAGGTCGCGCTAGCGCTCGCCGCCAACATATCGACCAAGGACGATCTGAAACATCTTGTCGAGCAAACCAACCGCGTGTTCGGCAAGATCGACACGCTGGTCTGCAACGCCGCGTCTAACCCCTATTACGGACCACAGGCCGGAATTTCCGACGAGCAGTTCCGCAAGATTCTGGACAACAACATCGTCGCCAATCACTGGCTGATCTCGCTCGTGGCGCCGCAGATGATCGAGCGCAGGGACGGATCAATCACCATCATCTCGTCGATCGGCGGGCTCAAGGGCTCGACGGTGCTCGGCGCCTATGCGATTTCCAAGGCGGCCGACATGCAGCTCGCGCGCAATCTCGCCTGCGAATACGGCCGGCACAACATCCGCGTGAACTGCATCGCGCCAGGCCTGATCAAGACCGATTTCGCGCGGGCGCTGTGGGAAAATCCGGAAACGCTGAAGGCCTCAACCGCGCGTTCGCCGCTGTTGCGTATCGGCGAGCCCGATGAGATCGCCGGCGCCGCCGTGTTTCTCGCTTCACACGCCGGCACTTTCATGACCGGGCAGACCATCGTGATCGACGGCGGCGCGACGATCAGCTGAGCTTTTGATCCGTCACTCCACCGCCGCGTACACCAGATTGCGCACCAGCGTGCGGGTATATTCGCGCTGCCCGGGGCCCTGCGACATGAACACGGCGAACAGGTCTTCCTTCGGATCGATCCAGAAGAACGTCCCGCCCATGCCGCTCCAGAAGAACTGGCCGAGCGAGCCCGGGAAGGACGCCACGCCGGCCTGTGTGCGCACGGCAAAGCCGAGACCGAAGCTGTGGCCGGGCTGCACCAGCGTGCCCTTGATTTTGACGCTCGGTCCGAGATGATCGGACGCCATCCATTCAAGTGTCTTGCGGCCGATGATCCTGACGCCATCGAGTGTTCCGCCGTTGAGCAGCATCTGGCAGAACCGCCCATAGTCCATGGTGGTCGAGACGAGACCGCCGCCGCCGGATTCCATGACCGGCCTTTCAAGCATGTTGAAGAGTTGCACCTTCTCGCCGGTCCAGGGATCGGTCGCAAACGGCTCGGCGAGGCGATCGGCATTCGCTTCTCCGGTATGAAACGCGGTCTCGGCCATCTGCAGGGGCGCGAGAACGCGTTCGGTCAGGAAAGCGGCCAGCGTCTTGCCGGTGACGACTTCGATGAGGCGGCCAAGGATGTCGGTGGAGCGGCTGTAATTCCATTCGGTGCCCGGCTGGCACATCAGCGGCAGGCTCGCGACCAGCGTTGCGTGCTCGGCATTGGTGATCTTGCGGCTGCGCAGCCGCGACTGCTGATACAGCTGCTGCACCAGACCGTTGCCGGTATGTTCGTAAGTAATGCCGGAGGTGTGCCGCAGCAGATCCTGGATCGTGATCGGCCGCTGCAGGGGCACGAGATCGAGCTGTCCGTGGTTCTCGACGCCGACCTTCTGGTTCGCAAATTCCGGAATGTATTTGGCGATGGCGTCGTTGAGCAGCAAATGGCCGTCCTCGAGCAGCATCATGATGCCGATGGAGACAATCGGTTTTGTCATCGAGAAGATGCGGAAGATCGTGTCCTGCGCCATCGGTGCGGAGGCAAGCGGGCTTTGCCGGCCGAGCGCCTCGAACCATCCGACCTGGCCGTGGCGCGCCACCATGACGGTCACCCCGGGGATGGTTCCCTTGTCGATCTCGCGCTTGAAGGCGTCCGACATGCGCTGCAGTCGCGAATGTGAAAGCCCGAGCGATTCCGGCTTTGCCTGCGGGAGCGGCGGGGTCTGCGGGGCGGGGGCCTGACTGGCGGCGGGTTGCGGGGTCATTTTCTCTCCCTTTTGCTCTTATTGTGTCGCATTGGTCGACCAAGTCTGGCGGAGAAGAGCCGGGTTGAACAGGGCATCAGCCGCATCGCCCTTGCAATCCGGCCATTGCCTATGCTTGAAACGGCGCGGAACGGTGGCGACGCAGGTTCCCACAGGAGTGTAGCTCAATTGGTAGAGCACCGGTCTCCAAAACCGGGGGTCGCAGGTTCGAGCCCTGCCACTCCTGCCAGCCCAACCTGCCAGACCATAAGCCATTGAATTTGATTGTTCCGGTTGCGGCTTGTCGGGGCGGGCCCGGCCGGTTCCCCGCACCTTGACCTTTGCCGGGTTGCGCAGTACATAGCCGCCACCTGCTGTCGGCCCGTTTGTACGGATATCCGGCGCGGCTTTGATTTCCCCCGAACAATCGAGCCCGCTTGGCGGCTCATCCTTCGAGACGAGGGCTGGGCGCTGGAGGGCTGTTCGGATTCCACAAACGACCGAAAATCGCCTTAACCGACCGGATCATATCAACGATGGCTTTCAGCCCGTTCAAATTCCTGCAGGAAGTTCGTTCGGAGACCGCCAAGGTTACCTGGCCGACGCGTCGCGAGACCACGATCACCACGATCATGGTGTTTGTGATGGTGGCGGTGGCCTCAATTTTCTTTTTCGCCGCGGATCAGATCATCCGCCTTCTCGTCACCTTTTTGCTCGGCATTCACTGATGGCAAGCGCCGGAACACAGACGATGGACAAGCGCTGGTATATCGTTCACGCCTATTCGAACTTCGAAAAGAAGGTCGCGGAGTCGATCCGCGAACAGGCCAAGCAGCGCGGGCTTGAAGAACTGTTCGAGCTGGTGCTGGTGCCGACCGAAAAGGTCACCGAAGTGCGCCGCGGCCGCAAGATCGATGCCGAGCGCAAGTTTTTCCCGGGTTACGTCCTGGTCAAGATGAAGCTGACCGATGAGGCCTTTCATCTGATCAAGAACACCCCGAAGGTGACGGGCTTCCTCGGCGCCGAGAACAAACCGATGCCGATTTCGGAAGCTGAAGCCATGCGGATCCTGCATCAGGTGCAGGAAGGCGTGGAGCGCCCGAAGGCGTCGGTGTCGTTCGAGATCGGCGAGAATGTGCGGGTGGCCGATGGGCCGTTCGCGTCGTTCTCCGGCGTTGTCGAGGAAATCGACGAGGCGCGCTCGCGCGTGAAGGTCGCGGTGTCGATCTTCGGACGCGCCACGCCGGTGGAACTGGAATTCGGTCAGGTCGAAAAGGTCTGATCGGGAAGGCGGGAAGCGCGTCTCGCGTGCAAGAGCGCGAAGCGCGTATTCACGTAAGAGGTCGTGGGAGGTGAGGGCGGTCGCCAGCCGTTCCGGTCCGAACCACGAAACCTGAAACAGCCGGTTTTTACTCGGCATAACAGGAGTGACATATGGCAAAGAAAGTGACCGGATACCTGAAATTGCAGGTGCCGGCGGGTGCTGCGAACCCTTCGCCCCCGATCGGACCCGCGCTTGGTCAGCGCGGCCTCAACATCATGGAATTCTGCAAGGCGTTCAACGCGCAGACGCAGAAGGAAGAGAAGAATACCCCAATCCCGGTGGTGATCACGATCTATGCCGATCGTTCGTTCACCTTCGAGATGAAGACCCCCCCGATGTCGTTCTTCCTCAAGCAGGCCGCCAAAATCCAGTCCGGGTCGAAAGCCCCGGGCCGCGACAGCGCCGGCAAGGTGACCAAAGCGCAGGTGCGCGAGATCGCCGAGAAGAAGATGAAGGATCTCAATTGCGACACCATCGAATTGGCCATGAAGATGGTCGAGGGCTCCGCCCGTTCGATGGGTCTTGAAGTTGCGGGGTAACGGGTCATGGCAATCGGAAAACGTTTGAAGAAGGCCCGCGAGGGCGTCGACCGCGAGAAGCTCTATCCGCTCGCGGATGCCATCAAGATGATCAAGGAACGCGCCACGTCGAAGTTCGACGAAACCGTCGAGATCGCGATCAATCTCGGCGTCGATCCGCGTCACGCCGATCAGATGGTTCGCGGCGTGGTGACGCTGCCGAACGGCACCGGCCGCACCCTGCGCGTCGGCGTGTTCGCGCGCGGCGCCAAGGCGGAAGAAGCCAAGGCCGCGGGCGCTGACGTCGTCGGCGCCGAGGACCTGGTCGAGAAGGTGCAGGGCGGGGCGATTGATTTCGACCGCTGCATCGCCACCCCCGATATGATGCCGCTGGTCGGCCGCCTCGGTAAGGTGCTCGGACCGCGCGGCATGATGCCCAACCCGAAGATCGGCACGGTGACGATGGATGTCGCCAATGCCGTAAAGGGCGCCAAGGGCGGTTCGGTCGAGTTCCGTGTCGAGAAGGCCGGTATCGTGCAGGCCGGCATCGGCAAGGCCTCGTTCTCGGAAGAGAAGCTGGTGCAGAACGTCAAAGCACTCGCCGACGCGGTCGCCAAGGCAAAACCCGCCGGTTCAAAGGGCACCTACATCCAGCGCGTCGCGGTTTCCTCCACCATGGGACCGGGCGTCAAGGTCGAGCCGGGAAGTCTGCTCGGCTAGAGCTTGCCGGAGCGGCTTGAGACAAAACAGGAGCGGAATTGGGCAACCGATTCCGCTCTTTCGTTTATTGCCGACATGCCGGGGGCGGCGCTGGCGAGAAAGGAAAAGCATGCCCGAGAAGGTCCTGATCTATTCGCGCTTTCCCAAGGCGTTGATGGCGCGGATCGGGCAGCGCTTCGACCTGATGGATGCCGCCGGCAAGCCGCTTGCCGAGGTTTTCTCGGCCGAACAGCTTTCCGGCGTTCGTGCGCTGATCACGGCCGGCGGCACGCCGCTGGGCGCGACGGCCCTGGATATGCTGCCGAAGCTCGCGGCGATCGTCTGCTACGGCACCGGTTATGACGGCGTCGATCTTGCGGCCGCGGCCAAGCGAAACATCGCGGTCGGCCACAGCCCGGCCGCCAACGCCGCCGCCGTTGCGGACCTCGCCGTCACCCTGATGCTGGCGGTGACGCGGCGCTTGCTTCCGGCCGACAAATTTGTGCGCGACGGCAGCTGGTCGGCGGCCAAACCTTCGCCGCTGCTCCGGCCGCAGCCCGGCAATCCCGGCCGCCGCGTCGGCGTCTATGGCATGGGCGAGATCGGCCGCAAGATCGCCGCGCGGGTAGCCGGCTTCGAGACCGAGGTCGGCTATTTCAGCCGCAGCAAGCATGACGTCCCCTATCGATATCTGCCGAGCCTTGAGGCGCTGGCGGAATGGTGCAGCGTTCTGATGATCGCGGTTCGCGCAAGCCGCGACACCCACCACGCCGTCAATGCCGCCATCCTGCAAAAGCTCGGCAGGGACGGCTATGTCATCAACATCTCGCGCGGCTCGGTGATCGATGAGAGGGCGTTGGTCGCAGCGCTCGCGGACAATGCGATCGCCGGCGCCGGTCTCGACGTGTTCGAGACGGAGCCGCACGCGCCGGACGCATTGACCGGCTTTCCGAATGTCGTGCTGACCCCGCATGTCGGCGGCCATACCATCGAGTTGCATATCGCGATGCAGGACTGCGTGATCGCGAATCTGGAGGCGTTTTTTGCAGGCAGGCCGCTCGTCTACCCGGTCAAGTGACGGATTTTGCCCCTTGCCGGCGCAACCCCCGAGGCCATCTTCGCAGCGCCCTCAAATGCCCGGAAATTAGCACTTGGCAATCCGGGAAAGACTCGTTAAAGAGCGCCTTCCGGGCGTGCTGGCTGTTGCTGGCACGTCCGTGCTCGCATTCCGAAAACCCGATACGACAGGAGATTCCTTTCAGGACGTCCGCATGGATTGCTCGAAAGGAAGGAAAATCGTCGTTTTGGCTGGATGCGGGCAGGGGTGGGTCGGTTTGCCGGCGCACCTCGATCCTGTCCAAGACTGCAGGCGCCTGAGTTGAAACGCAAGTTTCTTCAATGGCTTAATTTATTGGCCTGCATAGACGGGTGAAGACCGGATTTCGCTTTACGCCGCGCTGGTCGCGGCCAATGGCGGATATGGTTCGAACCTCGACACCCCGCGCCATCAGGTTCGGGAGGGCAGGCTTTTCATATGTCGTTCTGCCCGGCGTGTTCTTGGGACTGAGTGTCTCGAGGTCAGGTTTAGGGCGGGACGATGGGTGCAACCCGGCGGTCCTGCCCTTGGACGCAAAACTTGGGCACAGGCCGCCAACCGGAGAGAGCTTGCTGTGGAAAGAGCGGCAAAAAAAGACGCGGTTGAGGCGCTGAACGGTTTGTTCAAGACCACCAGCGTTGCGGTCGTGGCTCATTATTCCGGCCTCACCGTGGCCCAGATGCAGAAGCTGCGCATGCAGATGAAGCAGGCGGGTGCATCGGTGAAGGTCTCGAAGAACCGTCTCGCCAAAATTGCTCTTGAAGGCACAGACGTCGTTGCCATCGGATCCCTGCTGAAGGGGCCGACCGTGATCGCGACTTCAAACGATCCGGTAGCGGCGCCAAAGGTTGCCATCGAATTCGCCAAGGCGAACGAACAGTTCGTCATTCTCGGCGGCTCGATGGGTAAAACCGTCCTGAATGTCGATGGCGTAAAGGCGCTTGCCGCCCTGCCGTCGCTTGACGAGTTGCGCGGAAAGATCGTCGGCCTCCTGGTGGCGCCGGCGACCAAGATCGCTCAGCTCTCCACGGCGCCCGCGGCCAAGCTCGCGCGCGTTGTTCAGGCCTATGCCTCAAAGAGCGAAGCGGCCTGACGCCCTTCGCAAAACTCAAAACTGGTTCGAACCGATACGCTTAAGGAAACAGATCAATGGCTGACTTACAGAAGATTGTTGACGACCTCTCGAGCCTCACCGTGCTCGAAGCTGCCGAACTCGCGAAGCTCCTTGAAGAGAAGTGGGGCGTGTCCGCCGCTGCCGCCGTCGCGGTTGCCGGTCCCGCCGGTGGCGGCGCCGCCGCTGCTCCCGCTGAAGAAAAGACCGAATTCACGGTCGTGCTTGCCGCCGCCGGCGACAAGAAGATCGAGGTCATCAAGGAAGTCCGCGCCATCACCGGCCTGGGCCTCAAGGAAGCCAAGGACCTCGTCGAGGGTGCGCCCAAGCCGGTCAAGGAAGGCGTCAACAAGGACGAGGCCGACAAGATCAAGGCCCAGCTCGAAAAGGCTGGCGCCAAGGTTGAGCTCAAGTAAGCGCAGCTTGCCTGAGCAAAATCCCGGACGGGCCACGCGAAACCCGGGATTTCGGAGAAAACGTGCCGCCGGGGCAACCCGGCGCACGTTATACACAGGAATGTGTGGGGATTAGCGGGCTAGCCCCTCGAATTTCCACGACTGCCATCCCATATCGGGACGGTAGCACGAAAGCACGGTTAGCGTCAGGAACGGTAACGGTTCTGTGCAGGCCGTTGGGAGACAGGCAATTTCGGGCTTTTTCAGTCCGTGACGAGGCGACTTTAGACGGGCGGGTGCGGTCAAGCGCCCCGCGCGTCGTTTTGCGTTCTTTAGGTCTGATACTTCGATTTAGGATTTAAATCCTGAAATTGGGCTCCCAGGCTTAGGAACGAATCGAAATTCAACCCGGGGGCGATGCCAATCGCGCTCCGGAAGGTTCGCCCCGACGGGCGACGAAATGAGAGGCCACGATGGCGCAGCAGACGTTCACCGGTCGCAAACGCGTTCGCAAGTTTTTTGGACATATCAAGGAAGTGGCGGAGATGCCGAACCTCATCGAGGTTCAGAAGGCGTCCTATGACCAGTTCCTGATGGTTGACGAACCCCCGGGCGGGCGGCTGGACGAGGGCCTGCAGGCCGTGTTCCGCTCGGTGTTCCCGATCTCGGATTTCTCCGGCACCTCGATGCTGGAATTCGTCCGCTACGAATTCGAGCCGCCGAAATATGACGTCGACGAGTGCCGCCAGCGCGGCATGACCTATGCTGCGCCGCTGAAGGTGACGCTGCGCCTGATCGTGTTCGATATCGACGAAGAAACCGGTGCGAAGTCGGTCAAGGACATCAAGGAGCAGGACGTCTACATGGGCGACATCCCGCTCATGACCATGAATGGCACCTTCGTCGTCAACGGTACCGAGCGCGTCATCGTCTCGCAGATGCACCGTTCGCCCGGCGTGTTCTTCGATCACGACAAGGGCAAGACCCATTCGTCGGGCAAGCTGTTGTTTGCCGCGCGCGTGATTCCCTATCGCGGCTCCTGGCTCGATATCGAATTTGACGCCAAGGACATCGTGTACGCGCGCATCGATCGCCGCCGCAAGATTCCGGTGACGTCGCTGATGTTCGCGCTCGGTCTCGATGGCGAGACCATCCTGTCGACGTTCTACAAGAAGATCAATTACAAGCGGGCCAAGGAGGGCTGGCGCGTTCCGTTCGATGCCAACCGCTTCCGCGGCTACTCCACGATCAACGACCTGATCGATGCCGATACCGGCAAGGTGGTGCTCGAGGCCGGCAAGAAGCTCACCGTGCGCGGCGCGCGCCAGTTGCAGGAAAAGGGCCTCAAGGCGCTGCGGCTGTCGGATGACGAACTGGTCGGCAACTATCTTGCCGAGGATCTTGTCAATCCGAAGACCGGCGAAATCTATGCCGAAGCGGGCGAGGAGATCACCGAGAAGTCGCTGAAGTCGCTCAACGAGCACGGTTACAAGGAATTGCCGCTGCTCGACATCGATCATGTCAATGTGGGCGCCTACATCCGCAACACCCTGCATGCCGACAAGAACATGACGCGCGAGGACGCGCTGTTCGACATCTACCGCGTGATGCGCCCGGGTGAGCCGCCGACCATCGACTCGGCGCAAGCGATGTTCCAGTCGCTGTTCTTCGATTCCGAGCGCTACGACCTCTCGGCGGTCGGCCGCGTCAAGATGAACATGCGCCTCGAGCTCGATGCGCCCGATACCCATCGCACGCTTCGCAAGGAAGACATTCTCGCCGTCATCAAGACGCTGGTCGACCTGCGCGACGGCAAGGGCGAGATCGACGATATCGATCACCTCGGCAACCGGCGCGTGCGCTCGGTCGGTGAGTTGATGGAAAACCAGTACCGTATCGGTCTGCTCCGCATGGAGCGCGCGATCAAGGAGCGCATGTCCAGTGTCGACATCGACACCGTGATGCCGCAGGACCTGATCAACGCGAAGCCCGCGGCCGCCGCGGTGCGCGAGTTCTTCGGCTCCTCGCAGCTGTCGCAATTCATGGACCAGACCAACCCGCTGTCGGAAATCACCCACAAGCGCCGTCTCTCGGCGCTTGGTCCGGGCGGTCTGACCCGCGAGCGTGCCGGGTTCGAGGTGCGCGACGTGCATCCGACCCATTACGGCCGCATCTGCCCGATCGAGACGCCGGAAGGCCCGAACATCGGCCTGATCAATTCGCTCGCGACCTTCGCGCGCGTCAACAAATACGGCTTCGTCGAAACGCCCTACCGCAAGGTCAAGGATGGCCGCGTCACCGACGAGGTGGTCTATCTGTCGGCGATGGAGGAGGGGCGCTACCGCGTCGCCCAGGCCAACGTGCCGCTCGACAACAAGGGTCGTTTCACGGAAGACCTGATCGTCTGCCGTCATGCCGGCGAAGTGCTGCCGATTACGCCTGACAAGGTCGATTACATGGACGTGTCGCCGAAGCAGCTCGTTTCGGTCGCCGCCGCCTTGATTCCATTCCTCGAAAACGACGACGCCAACCGCGCGCTGATGGGCTCGAACATGCAGCGTCAGGCCGTGCCGCTGGTGCGCGCCGAAGCGCCGTTCGTCGGTACCGGCATGGAAGGCGTGGTCGCGCGCAACTCGGGTGCGGCGATCGCCGCGCGCCGGACCGGCGTGATCGACCAGATCGATGCCACCCGTATCGTTATCCGCGCCACCGAGGATCTCGATCCCACCAAATCGGGCGTCGATATCTACCGGCTGATGAAGTACCAGCGTTCCAACCAGTCGACCTGCATCAACCAGCGCCCGCTGGTGAAGGTCGGCGACACCGTCAAGAAAGGCGACATCATCGCCGACGGTCCGTCGACCGACCTTGGCGAGCTCGCGCTCGGCCGCAACGTGCTGGTCGCGTTCATGCCGTGGAATGGCTACAACTTCGAAGAACTCGATCCTGCTCTCCGAGCGGATCGTGAAGGACGACGTCTTCACCTCGATCCACATCGAGGAATTCGAGGTGATGGCCCGCGATACCAAGCTTGGTCCCGAGGAAATCACCCGTGACATCCCGAACGTTTCGGAAGAAGCGCTGAAGAACCTCGACGAGGCCGGCATCGTCTATATCGGCGCCGAAGTCCGCGCCGGCGACATCCTGGTCGGCAAGATCACGCCGAAGGGCGAGAGCCCGATGACGCCGGAAGAAAAGCTGCTGCGCGCCATCTTCGGCGAAAAGGCCTCCGACGTTCGCGACACCTCGCTCCGGGTGCCCCCGGGCGTGCAGGGCACGATCGTCGAAGTCCGCGTCTTCAACCGGCACGGCGTCGACAAGGATGAGCGCGCGCTGGCGATCGAGCGGGAAGAGATCGAGCGTCTCGCGAAAGACCGCGACGACGAACAGGCGATCCTCGACCGCAACGTCTATAGCCGTCTCGCGGAGCTGCTGGAGAACCGCCAGGGCA